>NZ_BMQQ01000006.1:134640-262624 GCF_014648195.1 Streptomyces purpureus | reverse complement strand
GCCCGCTCAAGCACCGGGCGCGCCTCGTCGAAACCGTACTTCTGCATGCCCGCCAGGTCGGCGTGGCCGGGGCGGGGGCGGGTGAGGGGCGCGTTACGGGCCGAGGTGGCCAGTTCCGCAGGGTCCACCGGGTCGGCCGACATCACCTTCTCCCACTTGGGCCACTCGGTGTTGCCCACCATCACGGCCACCGGGGAGCCCATGGAGAGACCGTGCCGGACACCGCCCAGGAACGTCACCTCGTCCTGCTCGAACTTCATCCGCGCCCCGCGCCCATAGCCGAGGCGCCGCCGCGCGAGGTGGTCCGCCACCATCTCCGTCGTGACCGGGACACCGGCGGGAAGACCCTCCAGCGTCGCGACCAGCGCGGGTCCGTGGGACTCCCCCGCCGTCAGCCAGCGCAACCTGCTCAACGGTGCTCCTCCTGTGGTTCGTACGCCGGGAAGAGCCGGCGCAGCTCGGTGTGGAATCCGGGGAACGTCTTGCCGACGCACGCGGGGTCGTCCAGGGTGATCGTGCCCGGCGCGGCGGCGAGGCCCAGGACCGTGAAGGCCATGGCGATCCGGTGGTCCCGGTGGCAGGCGATCCTGGTCGGGGCGGGGACGCCGGGGTGCACGGTGATCCGGTCGCGGCCCTCCTCGACACGGATCCCGGCCGCCACGAGGTTCTTGGCGACGGCGGCGATCCGGTCCGACTCCTTGAGCCGGGCGTGGCCGATGCCGCGGATGGTGACCGGCGCGTCGGCGAGCGGGGCGATCGCGGCCAGCGTCATGAAGGTGTCGGAGATCTCGCCCATGTCGAGGTCGAATCCGCCACGCAGCCGCCCGGTGCCGGTGACGGTCGTGGCGTCCGCGCCGATCTCGACGTCCGCGCCGGCCTTGCGCAGGGCCTCGACGAACCGCAGGTCGCCCTGGAGGCTGTCGCGACCGAGGCCGGGGACGGTGATCGTGGTGCCGGTGACCGCGGCGGCGGCGAAGACGTACGAGGCGGTGGAGGCGTCCGGCTCGATGTGGAGGTCCGTGGCCCGGTAGGGGCGGGTGCCGACCCTGAGCGTGCCGTCGCTCTCGCTCACCTCGGCGCCGAACCGCCGCATCAGGGCGATGGTCATGTCGATGTACGGGCGCGAGACGAGGTCGCGCGCGCCGACCTCCAGCGGGGTCCGCATCAGGGGCGCGGCCATCAGCAGCCCGGTGAGGTACTGGCTGCTGAGCGAGGAGTCCAGCTCGATCCGGCCGCCGTCGAGGCCGCTCGCCCGCACCGTCAGCGGCAGCGACGCGCCGGATTCCGTACGGACGTCGGCGCCGAGCCGGGTGAGGGCGTCGGCGAGCGGCCGCAGGGGGCGGGCGCGCAGCTGCGGGGACCCGTCGAAGGTGAACCGGCCGGTGCCGGTCGCGGCGAACGGCGGCAGGAAGCGGGCGGCGGTCCCGGCGTCGTTGCACCACACGTCGGCGTCGCCGGTGGGGCCTCGGCCGCCGCCGGTGATCTCCCAGCTGGTGTCGTCGTCCGTGGCCCGGACGGGGACACCGAGGCCGGTGAGCGCGGTGCGGAAGGCGAGGGTGTCGTCGCTGACGAGGGGCGCCCGTAGCCGGGAGGTGCCCTGGGCGGCAGCGGCGAGCAGCGCGGCACGGTTGGTGATGCTCTTGGAGCCGGGGATACGGGCGGTGCGCCCGGGGCTCGTGGTGGTCCGGGTCATGGGCGGCGCTCCTGGTCGATGGGGCTTATCTCCGCGTCGGCGAGCGCCCGCAGGGCCAGCCGGTAGGAGCCGATGCCGAGTCCGGCGACGGTACCGCTGGCGACGGGTGAGACCACGGAGTGGTGCCGGAACTCCTCGCGGGCGTGCGGGTTGGAGAGGTGTACTTCGATCAGCGGCGCGGTGCGCTGGGCGGCCGCGTCCCGGACGGCGTACGAGTAGTGCGTGAAGGCGCCGGGGTTGAGGACGACGGGGATCTCGCCGTCGGCGGCCTCGTGGAGCCATTCGACGAGCACGCCTTCGTGGTTGGTCTCGCGGACCTGCACATCGAGGCCGAGGGCGGCGCCCAGTTCCTCGCAGGCCTTGACGAGTCCGGCGTAGCTGGTGGTGCCGTAGACGGCGGGTTCGCGGGAGCCGAGCCGGCCGATGTTGGGGCCGTTGAGGACGAGCACCCGGCGGGTGGGCAGCGGGCTCATGCGGACACCTCACGGTAGGCGGCGGCCAGGACGTCCGGGTCGGGGCCTTCCAGGACGGTCGGCCTGGCGAGTCCGTCGAGGACGATGAACCGCAGCAGGTCGCCCCGGGACTTCTTGTCGACCTTCATGGTGTCCAGGAGCTTCGGCCACTGGTCGCCGCGGTAGCTGAGGGGCAGGCCGACCGAGCCGAGGACGCTGCTGTGGCGCCGTACGGTCCGCTCGTCCAGGTGGCCGGTGAGCAGGCCGAGTTGGGCGGCGAAGACCATGCCCACGGAGACGGCGGCGCCGTGCCGCCAGGTGTAGCGCTCGTTCTTCTCGATGGCGTGGGCCAGGGTGTGGCCGTAGTTGAGGATCTCGCGGAGGCCGGACTCCTTCAGGTCGCAGGAGACGACGTCGGCCTTGACGCGGATGGAGCGTTCGACGAGCTGGGCGGTATGCGGGCCGTGCGGGCTGCGGGCGGCCCGCGGGTCGGTCTCGATCAGGTCGAGGATGACCGGGTCGGCGATGAAACCGGCCTTGATGATCTCGGCGAGTCCGCCGGCGTAGTCGTGGACCGGCAGGGTGTCGAGGGTGGTGAGGTCGCACAGCACCCCGGCGGGCGGGTGGAAGGCGCCGACGAGGTTCTTCCCGGCGCCGGTGTTGATGCCGGTCTTGCCGCCGACGGCCGCGTCGACCATGCCGAGGACGGTGGTGGGTACGGCGATCCAGCGCACCCCGCGCAGCCAGCTCGCGGCGACGAACCCGGCGAGGTCGGAGGTGGCTCCGCCGCCGACGCCGACGACGACGTCGGTGCGGGTGAACCCGGCCCGGCCGAGGGCCTCCCAGCAGTCGGCGGCGACCTGGGCGGACTTGGCGCCCTCCGCGTCGGGGACCGGCAGGACCGTGGTGGCGTAGCCGTGGGCGTCGAGGTCCTCCCGCAGGGCCTCGGCGTGCGTGGCGAGCGTCACCGGGTGGATCAGGGCCACGCGGCGCGCCCGGTCGCCGACGAGCCCGGGCAGCTCGCCGAGCAGCCCGCGGCCGACCAGTACGTCGTACGGGTCGGTGCCCGCGCTGCCCGCCACATGGATACGGGTCACGCTCTGGTCCGTCATTCGTCCCTCAGCTTCAGTTCCTGGAGGACCGCTCGGGCGACCTCTTCGGGGGTGCGGCCGTCGGTGGCGACGACTGCGCGGGCGACCTCGTCGTACAGCGGGCGGCGGGCGTCCGCGAGGGCCCGCCAGCGGGCGCGGGGGTCGCCGGTGAGCAGGGGCCGGCCGGAGCCGGGACCGACCCTGCGCAGCGCCTCGTCGACGCCGAGCGAGAGGTGGACGACCGGCTGCCCGGCGAGGATCCGCCGGGTGCGCGGGTCGACCACGGCGCCGCCGCCGAGGGCGAGGACGCCGGGGTGCCCGGCGACGGCGGTGCGCACGGCGAGGTGTTCGCGTTCGCGGAAGTACGCCTCGCCGTCGGCCGCGAAGATCTCGGGGATCGGGCGGCCTTCGGCGGAGACGACGTCGTCGTCGGTGTCCCGGTAGGGCGCGCCGAGCCGTTCGGCGAGGAGCGCGCCCACCGTGGACTTGCCGGAGCCCATCGGCCCGACGAGGACGACGAGGGGCCCGTTCATCGGGGGCTCATCCGACGGGGACGACCGGGGCGGCCGGGGCCGCCGGGATGCCGGTGGCCAGTTGGCCGAGCAGTCCGCCGACGATCCGCGGCCCGTCCTGGGTGAGGACGGACTCGGCGTGGAACTGCATGGAGGCGAAGTACGGTCCGCGCAGGGCGTGGACCTCTCCGGTGGCCGGGTCGCGGCTCACCTCCACGGTGCCGATGCCGGGGGCGTGGAGGGTGTCGGTGTCGCTGCGGGCGGCGAAGGTGTTGTAGAAGCCGACGCGTTCGCGGCTGCCGAAGAGGTCGATCTCCTTCTGGACGCCTTGGTTGGGGACGTCCCGGCGGGCGAGGTCCAGGCCGAGGCGCATGCTGAGGACCTGGTGGCTGAGGCAGACGGCGAGGAACGGCCGCCGCTGCTCCAGGAGTGTGGAGACGGCCGCCCGCAGATGGGCGATCTTGGGGTGGTCGGCCTCGCGCGGGTCGCCGGGGCCGGGCCCCATGATGACGAGGTCGTAGCCGTCGAAGGAGTAGTCCTCGTCGAAGCGGCGGACCGTCACCCGCGGGCCCATGGAGCGGACCTGCTGGCCGATCATCGAGGTGAAGGTGTCCTCCGCGTCGACGATCAGGATGCGCTGCCCGGCCAGGACGGGGTCCGGGCGGCCGCGGGCCGCGTCCTCGGCGAGCCAGAAGCCCGCGATGGTCTCGTTGCGCTGCTCCAGGGCGGCGCGGACGCTCGGGTGGGCGTGGAAGCGGGAGGTCCCGTCGTTCTCCAGCGCGGCGAGCAGTCCGGCGGCCTTGGCCCGGGTCTCGGCGACCTCGGACTCCGGGTCGGAGTGGCGTACGAGTGTGGCGCCGACACCGATGCGCACCCGTCCCGTGCGATCGATGTCGGCGGTCCGGATGAGAATGGCGGAGTCCATGGCGCGGCCGCCGTGCTCGTCGCGGCCGATGAGGGCGACGACGCCGCTGTAGTAGCCGCGGCCTTCGGGTTCGTACTTGCCGATGACCCGGCAGGCGCTCTCCAGCGGGGAGCCGGTGACGGTCGGCGCGAACATGGTCTCGCGCAGGATCTCGCGGGGGTCGCGGGTGGTGCGGCCCTCGATGAAGTACTCGGTGTGGGCGAGGCGGGCCATCTCCTTGAGGTACGGGCCGACGACCCGGCCGCCCGCGTCGCAGATCCGGGCCATCATCTTGAGCTCTTCGTCGACGACCATGTAGAGCTCGTCGGCCTCCTTGCGGTCGGCGAGGAAGTCCAGGACGCCGGGCAGGGTGGGGCCGGTGGCCGGGTAGCGGTAGGTGCCGCTGATGGGGTTCATGACGGCGGTGCCGTCCTGGAGCGAGACGTGCCGCTCGGGGGAGGCGCCGACGAAGGTCCGCTCGCCGGTGTGGACGAGGAAGGTCCAGTACGCCCCCGACTCCCGCTCCACGAGGCGGCGGAAGAAGGCGAGCGCGCTGGGCAGCCCGTAGTCGGTGATGTCGGCGGTGAAGGAGCGGCGGATGACGAAGTTGGCGCCCTCGCCGGTGCCGATCTCGTCGGCGATGACCCGGCGCACGATCTCGGCGTAGTCGGCGTCGTCGACGTCGAAGTGCCCGCCGGTCAGCTTGATCGGCACGTCGGGGATCCGCGACAGGGCCGCGTCGAGGGCGACGGTCTCCTGGTCGGTGACGGTCAGTGCGATGAGCGGGGAGCCGTCGTCGGCGCAGGCGAAGCCGCGCTCGCCGATCTGGCGGTACGGGACGACGGCGAGGACTTCGTGCCGGGCGACGCCGGGTTCCGTGGCCTGGTCGGGCAGCGGGATGTCGGCGAGCGTCGCCGGCTCGCCGACCTCACCGAGGAGGATGTCGAGCCCGTGCGGGCCGGTGGCCTCGGGTCGGTGCAGCACCGCGAAGGCGGGCGGCGGGGTGGGGCCGAGGATCCGGGAGAGGAGGTCGCGGTCGGTGGGGCTCATGCGAGGACCTCCTTGGTGGTGGTGACGACGGCGCAGCGCTTGGCGGCGTAGTCGACGGCCTGCCAGTGTTCGGCCTCGGAGAAGTCGCCGACGGCGTCGGCGACGAGGAACGTCTCGATGTCGTTGGTGAACGCCTCGACGGCGCTGGCGAGGACGCCGACATGGGCGTAGACGCCGCAGATGATCAGCTGGTCGCGGCCGTGGAAGCGCATCCGCTCCAGCAGGTCGGTCTTGAAGAAGGCGCTGTAGCGCCATTTGGTGAGCAGCCAGTCCGCGGCGGTGGGCGCGAGCGGGGCGACCACCTCGCGGTCGGCCGGGTCGACCTTCATGCCAGGGCCCCAGAAGTCCGCCAGCAGACCGCGCTGTTCGGGGGTCATGCCGCCGGGCTGCGCCGTGTACGCGACGGGGACGCCGTGCGCGGCGCAGCGGTCGCGGAGCTGGGCGGCGTTGGCCACCAGCTGGTCGCGCAGGGGCTGCGGGAAGGGGCCGAGGAAGTAGCGCTGCATGTCGTGGACGAGCAGCACCGCGCGGTCCGGGTCGATGGACCACGTGGGGGTGTTGGGCGGCAGGGCGCCCGCCGTCGGCAACGGATAGGCCTCGATGGGCGGTATCCCGGCCATGACCGTCCTCTCGTGACTCGTACGGGTGGTGGGGTGCGGGTGGTGGGTGCGGCTGGTGGGGTCAGGCGCCGAGCGAGGCGCCGCCGTCGACCGTGAGGTCGTGCAGCGTGATGTGCGAGGCCTGGTCGGACAGGAGGAAGACGACGGCGTCGGCGACGTCCTGCGGCTGGGCCAGCTTCTTCAGGGGGATGCCGACCCGGTAGGCGTCGGGGCGGCCCTCGATGGTGCCCTTGGCGCCCGACTCGTCGTGCCACATGGACGAGAGCATCGGGGTGTCCGTGGAGCCGGGGGCGACCAGGTTGCAGCGGATGCCGTACTTGGCTACCTCCAGGCCGAGCGACTTGGTGAACAGGGACGCGGCGGCCTTGGAGGCGGCGTACGCGGCCATCTCGCTGCGGGGGGTGTTGGCGGCGTTGGAGGCGACGGTGACGATGGCGCCGCCGCCGCGCGGGATCATGCGGTCGACGACGGTCCGGGAGACCCGGAAGACGCCGGTGGCGTTGACGGCGAAGGTGGCCGCCCAGTCCTCGTCGCTGAAGGTGCGTACCTCTCCGAGGCGGAGCACACCGGCGGCGTTGACGAGGAAGTCGATGGGACCCAGGCGCCGTTCGGCCTCATCGACGAGGGCGGTGACCTGGGCGCCGTCGGTGACGTCGGCGGGGAACGCCTCGACCTTCAGACCGGCGTCGGCGAGTTCGGTGACGCGCTGCTTGAGCAGGGTCTCGTCCCGGTCGACGGCGGCGACGGTGGCGCCGCGCGTGGCCAGGGCCCGGACGACCGCGGCGCCGATCCCGCCCGCCGCCCCGGTGACGAGGGCGATCTTCTGCTGCATGTCCTTACCTCCGTGACGTGGGTCTTGGTGGGTCAGGCGCGCCAGGCGGCGAGGACCGACATCGCCTGGGCCGGGTTGAGCCGGGGGTCGCAGAAGCTGGTGTAGTGCTCGCCGCAGCGGCCCAGCTGGTCCTCGTCGCGGACGCACTCGGTGACGTCGTCGGGGGTGGTCTCCAGGTGGACGCCGCCCGCTATGCCGCCGCTGGAGCGCACGGCGAGCTGGAATCCGGAGATCTCGCGTTCGACGGTGGTGGTGAGGCGGGTCTTGAGTCCGCCGGGGGCGGTGACGGTGTTGCCGTGCATCGGGTCGGTGAGCCAGATGACCGGGTGGCCGGCGGCGCGTACCGCCTCGACGAGCGGCGGGAGCTTCTCGGTGACCTTCCCGGCGCCCATACGGGCGATCAGGGTGAGCCGGCCGGGCTCGCGCTCGGGGTCGAGGCGCTCGCACAGGGCGAGCAGCGTGTCGGTGGTCATGGACGGCCCGACCTTGCAGGCGACCGGGTTGGTGACCTCGGCGAGCAGGGCGACATGAGCGCCGTCGACCTGGCGGGTGCGTTCGCCGATCCACGGCCAGTGGGTGGAGGCGAGGAGCAGCCGGCCCTCGTCGTCGCGGCGCAGCATCGGGACCTCGTAGTCGAGGAGCAGCGCCTCGTGGCTGGTCCAGACGGGCGGGTCGATGACCGGGCGGCCGACGGGCTTGCGCCAGCCGAGGTGACCCATGATGTCGTTGGCGGCCATGTAGCCGGTGAGCAGGCGCAGCGGGTCGGGGCGGCGGCTCTCCTCGTCGGGCTCGGGGCCGTTGACCATGTGGCCTCGGTAGACGGGGAGTTCGAGGTCGCCGACCTTCTCGGTGTCGTTGGAGCGGGGCTTGCCGAACTGGCCCGCCATGCGGCCGACCCGGATCACCGGCTTGTGGGTGATCATCTTCATGGTGCCGGCGAGCAGGTCGAGGACGGCCGCCTTGCGGGCGACGTGGTGGGCGGTCGATTCGTCGGGGTCCTCGGAGCAGTCGCCGGACTGCACGACGACCGCCTCACCCGCGGCCGCCTTGGCGAGCAGCGACCGCAGGGTGTCCACGTCGGTGGCGCTGACCAGCGCGGGCCGGACGCGCAGCTCCTCCCGCACCCGCTCCACCTGCGATTCGTCCTCCCATGTGGGCTGTTGCAGGGCCGGCTTGAGCCGTATGTCGAGCAGAGTGTTGTCCACGGTGGTGTCTCCTATGGCGACAGGGAAGGGCTGGGGCTCCGGCCGGGGACGGCGGCCGGGAGGCGGGGGCGGTTCGCCCCCGGTGCCTCAGGCGCCGCGCAGGCCCTTGTTGAGGGCGGTGGCGATCTCTACGGCGCGGCGGGTCTGGAAGTCGATGGCGGCGAGGTTCTCCTCGGCCACGGCGGCCGCCTGGTTGTTGGACACGCTGGAGGTGCCGTACGGGTTGCCGTTGGCGGGGGCGAACTGGACCGCGTCGGCGTAGCCGGGCGGCACGATGATCGAACCCCAGTGGTAGAAGGTGTTGTTGAGGGCGAGGAGGGTCGACTCCTGGCCGCCGTGGGTGGTCGACGTGGAGGTGAACGCGGAGGTCACCTTGTTCACGAGCTTGCCCTGCGCCCACAGCCCGCCGGTGGTGTCGATGAACTGCTTCAGCTGGGCCGCGCACTGCCCGAACCGGGTGGGCGTGCCGAGCAGGATGACGTCGGCCCACTCCAGGTCGTCGAGGGCGGCGATCTCGATGTCGCGGGTGGCCTGGGCGTGTTCGGCCCACTCCGGCTTGGCGTCGATGACGGCTTGCGGGGCCAGTTCCGCCACCTTCCGCAGCCGGACCTCGGCGCCGGCCTTCTCCGCCGCGTCGGCCGCGGCCTGGGCGAGCAGGTGAACATTTCCGGTCGACGAGTAGTAGATGACGGCAACATTCGTCATGAGAGAAACTCCGCTGAAGTGGATGAACGGCCCGACGGCGCGTAATTCCCGGGAATCATCCATTGGGCGACGAGGTGCGGCCAATGCGCTCGGCCGCACTCCGTCAAGTGGCCCGATAATCCATCAAGTCGACGGTGAGCCCGGTCACATCGCGACCGGGCGTTCCGCGCTCGGTCAGACGATTTCCATCTGCGCCATCATTCCCATGGCGGCGTGATCGAGCATGTGGCAGTGGTACAGATACTTCCCCCGGAAGCTGTCGAAGTTGGCCTGGAACGTGACTGTTTCGCCCGGCATCACGCGTATGGTGTCCTTGAGACCGGCCTCGGCGGGACCCGGTGGGTTGCCGTTGCGGGTGAGGATGCGGAACTGCACGAGATGGATATGGAAGTTGTGCGGAATACCGAGATTCGCATTGGTCACGGTCCAGATTTCGGAACCGCCCCACGGCACGGTGTTGTCGATCCGGCGGTGGTCGTAGACCTTGCCGTCCATATAGCCCTGCGGGTTCGGCCGGCTGTCCTCGTCCATGCTCATCACCACCGTGCGCCGGCCGGTGACGGCGGGCAGCGGGGGCAGGGTGCGCAGGGTCGCCGGGACGGAGCTGGGGTCGTCGGTCGTCTTGACCACGTCGAAGCGGAGCACCTTGCCGGTGCGCTCGGCGGGGCCGGGGCCCTCGGTGTTCTCCAGGACGATTCCGGTGCCGACGCGGTAGCGGGAGAAGTCGATGACGACGTCCGCGCGCTCGCCGGGCGAGAGGGCCACCGTGTCGGTGGTGAAAGGTTTCTCCAGGAGGCCGCCGTCGGAGCCGATCTGGATGACCGGAGAGCCGTCGGAGGTCTTGAGGGTGAAGAACCGAAGGTTGGTCGAGTTGAGCAGCCGGAAGCGGTACTTACGGGCCGCGACCTGGAAGTAGGGCCACGCCTTGCCGTTCGCGAGGATGGTGTCGCGGCCCATGAAGTCGTCCATGGTGTAGACGAGCTTCCCGGACGGGTCGATGTCGGCCTCGCGCAGCATGATCGGCACGTCGTACACGCCCGAGGGCAGCGGCAGCGCCTGCTCGGTGGGGTCGGTGAGCAGGTAGAACGCGGACAGGCCGCGGTAGACGTGCTCGGACTCCATGTGGTGGGCGTGGTCGTGGAACCAGAGCGGGGCGTGCGGCTGGTCGTTGGGGTAGTGGTACTGCCGTACGCCCGCCGGCGCGATGGTGTCCATGGGGTCGCCGTCGTGCTCGGGTGCCACATGGCCGCCGTGGAGGTGGATGGCGACCGGCATGTCCAGCTTGTTGTACTGGTTGATGACCACCGGGCGGCCGGTGGTGGCCCGGATCAGCCCGGGGAAGGCGTTGTTGAAGCTGAACACCTCGGTGAGCACCCCGGGCACGATCTCCTTGATCGCCTTCTTGATCGACACGTTGTAGGTGTCGATGCCCCCCGTGGTCGAGCTCGGCGCGATGACCTGCGGCATCGGCATGGGCTGGGTGAAGAAGGAGAAGGGGCTGGAGGTTGCGGCGGTGTCCGCCTCGGCCAGGGCCCGCGCGCCGATCAGCGGCGAGAGAGCGGCACCGGTGGCGAGGGTGCCTCCTGCGGCGAGGGAGGCGCCTATGAACCGTCGTCTGCTGAGCATGGGTCGGGGATTCCCCTCGTTTCTGGGCGCGCCCGTCTGCGCGCTCGGAGCCGTGCATGGGGGGGGAGCCGTGCATGGGGGGAACGTGGGGGTGGTGGTGCGTGGGGGGAGGCATGAAAGAGCCGGCCGGGGCCGCGGTGTGCACACCGCGGGCCACCGGCCGGCCCGGACCGAGCGGGAGGCTGGTCAGGCCTTCTCGACGACGACCTTGATCTTCTCCAGGGTCTCCTGGATGTCCCGGGTCATCTTCACGGTCCAGTCGGCGATGAACTTCCGCTTGTCGGGCTCGTCCATGTCCTTGGTGATCTCGTGGATTCCGGGCGAGGCGTATCCCATCCGGAAGGTCTGGGAGAGCGTGGTGCCGTCCTCGCCCGGGGTGAGCACGAACGACCAGACGAGGTCCTGGGGCTCTCCGGTCTTTGAATGGATCTTCCAGCGGAATGCCTGACCGGGAGAGGTCTCCACGACTTCCGACTTCGTGTGCCAGATTCCGCGGATGAGCGGCGCCCAGGTGACGATGTCGTCGCTGCGGAAGTTCTCCCCGAGGAATACGGAGCCGACTGCTCCGGGCTCACCGGACAGCCACTTGCCGTCCTGGAGTTCCGAGCTCCACTCGGAATGGCGCTTCATGTCGCTGACGATCGAGTAGATCTTGTCGGCCGAGGCTGCGATGTGAATCTCGGCGCCCAGCTCGAATAGGGGGCGAGACTCCAGAATCGACGTTGTCATGGCTAGATCCTGCCGATGCCGTGGGGCCCGCTCAAAGGCCCCGGCGTGAATCCGTCAGGTCTTCGGGGACCTGACTGAGTACGCCGACCGGCATTGGCCCCTCCGAGCCGCTGAGGCAGCATCACGATCGTCGCCTCATTCGGCATTCGTACGCACCGTACGCACGGGGAGTTTGTATATGTCCCAGTCGGGAGTTGCTCATGAGCCTCGGAGACGTTCTGTCGTGGCGGCCGCTGCCGCGCTGGCGGCGGCCGTGACCGTACCCACCGCGGCCCAGGCCCGCGAGCGTACGGACCAGGAGGGCGACGGCGCCTCCGGGCCGGTCGTCACCAGAATCAGCGGCGGACTCATAGCCGGCGAGCGCGGCGGCGGTCTTTCGGTCTTCCGCGGGGTGCCGTACGCCGCTCCCCCGGTCGGCGCGCTGCGCTACTGCTCACCACGGTCGGTCACCCCCTGGAGCGGGGTACGCGACGCCACCCGCTTCGCGCCGGTCTCGTACCAGACGTATCTGCCGGGCTCCAGCGAGGACAGCCTCTACGCCAACGTCTGGACCCCGGACACCAAGGGCTCCCGCCCGGTGGTGATCTACATCCACGGCGGTGGCTGGTTCCTCGGCGCCGGCAGCGAGCCCGACTTCGACGGCGCCCGCCCGGCCGCCCGCGGCGACATGGTCGTCATCACCTTCAACTACCGCCTGGGCGTGCTGGGCTGGGGTCTGCACGAGGACCTGGCCGACCCGCGCACCCGCGCGTACTCGAACTGGGGCCTGCAGGACCAGGCGGCCCTGGTGCACTGGGTCCGGCGCAACGCCGCCGCGTTCGGCGGCGACCCGGACAACATCACCCTGACCGGCACCTCCGCGGGCGGCTCCTCCACCTGGCAGCTCGCCCAGCTCCCCGAATTCCGGGGCATCATCCAGCGGATCGTGCCGATCAGCGTCAAGCATGTGTGGGAGCCGGCCAGCACGCTCACCCCCGAGGACTCCCACGAGGTCTTCGAGCTGATCGCGCGCAAGCTCGGCACCACCGTCAAGGGGCTGCGCCAGGTCCCCGCCGACCGGCTGAAGGACACCTGGGAGCAGCTCTTCTCCGGCAGTCCGACCCAGCGTGAGGTCGACACCTGGCGGGAGTACCGCGGCCCGGTCGTCGACGGCCGCTGGATGCTCGGCCACGACCACGCCATGCCCACCCCCGCCCTGCCGACGCTGGCCGTCTACGGGCGCACCGAAGGGTCGTTCTTCACCACCGGCCCCGGCTACCCCTTCCCCGGCCCGCACCCCACCAACGACGCCGAGCTGCGGGACGCGATCCGTGCCGTGCTCGACAAGGGCGCGGTCCATGTCGCCCAGACCGAGGTCGACGCGACGATCTCCGCCTACCGCAGGGCCGCCACCATCGACGGCCTCCCCCAGGACCCGGTCTCCATCTGGGGCGCGATCTGGGGCGACAGCCTCTTCCGCTACCAGATCACCCGGCTCGCCGAGCGGCAGGCCCGCGAGCGGCCGGACGTCCCCAGCTATCTGATGGAGTTCGCGCACCCGGTCGCCCCGCCGCTGACCGGCACCCCGCACGAGGCCACGTCGAAGTTCCTGTTCGGCACGTACGGCATCCCGGTCAACGCCCCGCACTACGGCGACGGCCCGCTGGAGCGTCTGGTGTCGGACACCTTCATCGACCTGATCGCCTCGTTCGCCCGGGGCAAGGCCCCCAGCAGCCCGAACGCACCGCACTGGCCGGTCTTCTCACCGGACCGGCCCAGCACGCTGCTCCTCGGCGGCGAGAACGTGGCCCGCGTGGGCACGCCGTCCGCGCTGCGCCAGCTCGCCCACTGGGACACCGCCGGCTGGGTCCCGGTCCCGCGCCCCTGACGGCGTACCCCCCGCTCACCACTGCCCCGGGCGAACCCCGGGGAGCCCGAGAAAGGAACTGAGGCGCCATGTGCGGACTCACCGGCTGGGTCGGTTACGACCGTGATCTGACGCTCGCCGGGGACACGGCCTCGGCCATGACCCGGACCCTGGAGTGCCGCGGCCCGGACGACGGCGGCATCTGGCTGTCGCGGCACGCCGCCCTCGGCCACCGCCGGCTCTCCATCATCGACCTGGAGAACGGCCGTCAGCCGATGCACGTCGACGGCAGCGACGACGGGCAGCCCGTCCTCGTCTACACCGGCGAGGTCTACAACTTCCTGGAGCTGAAGGAGGAACTGACCAGCCTCGGCCACCGGTTCCGCACCCACAGCGACACCGAGGTGGTCCTGCACGCCTACCTGGAGTGGGGCGACGCGTTCGCCGAGCGGCTCAACGGCATGTACGCGCTGGCGATCTGGGACCCGCGCACCGAGGAACTCCTGCTCGTGCGCGACCGGATGGGCGTCAAGCCGCTCTACTACTACCCCACCGCCGACGGTGTGCTGTTCGGCTCCGAGGCCAAGTCGATCCTGGCGCACCCTGAGGCCGAGGCGGTCGTCGACGCCGAGGGCCTGGCGGAGATCTTCGCCATCATCAACACCCCCGGGCACGCCGTCTTCAAGGGCATGCACGAGGTCGTCCCCGGCACCTCCGTCCGCTTCTCCCGCGACGGGCACACGGTCCGTACGTACTGGCGGCTCGAGGCGCGCGAGCACACCGACGACCTCGACACCACGATCGGGACGGTCCGCGGCCTCCTCGAGGACATCATCGAGCGGCAGCTGATCGCCGACGTGAAGGTGGGCACGCTGCTCTCCGGCGGCCTGGACTCCAGCGCGGTGACCGCGCTCGCCGCCAAGGTCCTGCGCGACCAGGGCAAGACGGAGCGCATCACGGCGTTCTCCGTGGACTTCAAGGACCACGGCGAGACGTTCCGGGACAACGGCATCTGGATGGACCCGGACACGCCGTACGCCGTCGACGTCGCGGGGCACGCGGGCGCCGACCACGTCATCGTGGAGCTGGAGAACACCGACATCCTCGACGAGTCCGTCCGCGCCCGGGTGCTGCGCGCCCAGGACCTGCCGGTCTCCACCGGCGACATGGAGCACTCCCTCTACCACCTGTGCAAGGCGCTCAAGGAGCGCGTCACGGTGGCCCTCTCGGGCGAGGCGGCCGACGAGATCTTCGGCGGCTACAACTGGTTCTTCGACGAGGAGGCGGTGAACGGCGACACCTTCCCGTGGTACGACGCCTGGCGCCGGCTCGGCGGCCTCGGCACGATCAAGGAGATCGGCCTCTGGGACCGGCTCGGCCTGGAGGAGTACGTCAAGCGGCGCTACGCCGAGACCCTGGAGGCCGTGCCCCGCCTGCCCGGCGACTCCGCCCACGAGACCAGGATGAAGGAACTGACCTGGCTCAACATCACCCACTGGGAGAAGTTCCTGCTCGACCGCAAGGACCGGATCTCGATGTCCGCGAGCCTCGAGGTCCGCGTCCCCTTCACCGACCACCGGCTCGTCGAGTACGTCTACAACGTGCCGTGGGAGATGAAGAACTTCGACGGCCGGGAGAAGAGCCTTCTGCGCGCGGCCGCCGCGCACGTCCTGCCCGAGTCGGTGCTGGAGCGCAAGAAGAGCCCGTACCCCTCCACCCAGGACCTGGAGTACGTCCGCGCCCTGCGCGCCAAGGTCGAGGAGCTGCTGTACGACGGCTCGCCGGTGCTGCGCCTGGTCTCCCGTGAGGGGATCCAGAAGCTGCTGGACAAGCCGCTGGAGGAGTACTCGGCGCTCGGCGGTCTGTGGGGTACCCGCGCCGTGATGGAGCGCCTGGTCGAGTTCAACGCCTGGGTCGCCGAGTACGACGTCCGCGTGGAGCTCTGAGCAGACCGCTGCCCTGCCAGGCGCCGGGTACCGCCTCCGGGCGGTGCCCGGCGTACCGGCGTTCCAGGGCCACGTATCACCCGCCCCACCGGACACACGGAGTACGAACGATGGACAACCACCGCCTGCCAGGCAGCCACCGGAAGCCGTCCAGGGCGGCGATCGGGCGCTACCTCCCGCCCCGGGGGCGCACGGTGCTCCTGGAGTTCCTGATCACCGCGGGGATCCTGTTCCTCATCGTCACCAGCGCCCGCTGGATCTTCGCCCCGGACGCGCCGCTCGGCTCCGTACTGAGGGGGCAGGCGGCGTTCGTGGCGATGGGCGTGTTCTTCGGCGTCGTCAACACCGCGATCATCCATTACTCGATGAGCCGGAAGACCGCGGGGCACATGAACCCTTCGGTGAGCATCGGGCTGTGGATGCTGCGGGTCTTCCCCGGCCGGGACGTGCTGCCCTTCTGCGTGGCGCAGATGACCGGCGCGGTCGCCGGGACCTGGCTCGCGGGCCTGGTCTGGGGCCCCACGGTCGGCCTGCCGCAGGTCGGGTACGCGGCGGTGGCGCCGTCGCCCGGCTGGGGGTTCTGGGGCGTGCTCGCCGCCGAGACCGTCGCGCAGCTGGTGTGCATGACGATCGTGGCCGCGCTGCTGATCAGGCCGCGCTGGGAGTGGCTGATCCCAGGCGCGGTGGGGCTGTGCATCACCGGCTTCATCGCCGTCCTGGGCCCGGTGTCGGGCGGCTCGGTCAATCCGGCCCGCCAGTTCGGGCCCGCGCTGATGTCCGGCAACACCGGCTTCCTGGTGGCCTATCTCGTCGGGCCCGTCCTCGGCGCGGCGCTGGCGGCCGGCCTCGCGGCCGCGCTGAAGCTGCCGGCGGAGCCGGGAGCTACGGCGCCGGGACCTACGGTGCCCGCCCCGGCCGGGCCTGAGGCGTGGAGAGGCGACGGTTTCGCCGTCACCGCCATCGACCCGGACGCGGTGTGCCCGGACACGATCCCGCCGGAGATGTTCCGCCCCGACCCGCACCGCCCCGAAGAGCCCTACCGCATCTGACCGGTACCCGAAATCCGACCGGTACCCGAACCGGCACGAACCCTGAGGAGAGCACGGCATGTTGGGAACGGACGCCATGTTGGGAACGTACGGCCTGCCCACCGAGGTGGAGACCGCGCAGGAGTGGCAGAGCGACCGCCTCGACCTCGACGCGTATCTCGACCGGATCGGCTTCACCGGCGCGCGCACGCCCACCGCGGACACGCTGGCCCGCGTGCACCGCGGGCACATGTCCACCATCACCTTCGAGAACGTCGACATCGCGCTGGGCCGCCCGGTCTCGCTCGACCTCGACCGGATCCAGGACAAGCTGGTACGAGCCGGCCGCGGCGGCTACTGCTACGAGAACAACCTCCTGCTCGCCGCCGCCCTCGACCGCCTCGGCTTCCCGGTCACCCGGCTGCTCGCCCGGATCCGCCAGGGCGAGACCCGGCGCCGTTTCCGCACCCACACCGTGCTGCTGGTGCGGGCGGAGGGCCGGATCTGGCTGGCGGACGCCGGCTACGGCCACAGCGGGCTGATCGACCCGATGCCGCTGGAGGACGGGGCGACGGTGACGGTGGCCGAGTGGACGTGGCGGCTGGTCGCCGACGGCCCCGACTGGATCGTGCAGTGTGCCCGGCGGGGCGACTGGTTCGACATGTACGCCTTCCGGCAGGAGCCGCAGTTCCGCATCGACTTCGAGGCCGCGCACTACCTCAGCTCGACCCGGCCCGGGTCGCCGTTCGTTGGGCAGCTGGTGGCCCAGCGCGAGAGCGAGAAGGAGCGCCGGCTGCTTCAGGACAAGGTGCTGGTGACCGAGTACCCGGACGGCCGCGAGGAGCGGCAGGAGCTGTCCGCGGCGGACACGGTGCTGGCTCTGCGGGAGCTGTTCGCGGTGGCGCTCACCGACGAGGACGAGCGGGAGCTGCTGCGGTTCTTCGCCCGGAAGGGATGACTTGACGGACTTCCGGCGCCGGTGTGGATCGGCCTGGCCGTCGCGGAGATGATCACTACGGAACCAGGCCGAGGGCCGAGGGGGAAACAGAGGGCGGGGCAGGACCACAAGTCCTGCCCCGCCCTCTTGCGTGCTGTTCCCAATTGCCGCCGGGGTCGGGCTGTCAGACGAACGAGCCGGCCGGGAGGAACGACGCCGCCGGGACCCGTACCGGCAGCGTGGGCCGGCTCCTGGGCCGGGCCACGTCGCGGAGGGTCAGGATGGACCGCTGGAGCCTGCGCAGCCGCGCGGACGGCTCGACGCCGGATTCCTTCTTCAGGCCGTTGCTGAGCCGCTGGTAGACCTCCAGGGCCTCGTCGCGGCGGCCGCAGCGCAGCAGCGCCACCATGAACTGGCCGTGCAGCGGCTCGTGGGTGCGGTACTGGGCGACCAGTTCGGAGAGGTCCGAGATCATCTCGAAGTGGCGGCCGAGCCGCAGCTGCGCCTCCACCCACTGGTCGAGGGCGCTGAGCCGGGACTTCTCCAGGCGGGATATCTCCTCGCGCAGATGGGGTCCGGCGGCCACCCCCGCGAAGGCCTCACCGTGCCAGAGGGCCAGGCCCTCGCCGAGCCTGCGCGCGGCGCGCTGTAAATCACCGGCTTCCATGGCGCGGTACCCGGCGCCGGTGGCCCGCTCGAACTGCGAGGAGTCGATGGTGCCGCCACCTGTGTCGAGCCGGTAGCCGCCGGGCAGGGAGACCAGGACGGCGTCGGCGGTGCGGCGCTCCAGCCACGAGGAGCCCGGTTCGGGCGGTTCACCGGAGCGCAGCGCGGTGGTGATCAGGGCGCGCAACTCCTGGACGTACCCCTGGAGCAGGGCCCGTGCGCCGCGGGGCGGGACGGAGGGCCACAGCTCCTCGACGAGGACGGCCACGGGGACGACCTGGTCCGCCTTGGCCGCCAGCAGCGCCAGGACCTGTTGTGGAGCGGCGGCCGTCGGTGTCACCGAGACCCCGTTCTCCTGCACTGACAGTCCCCCCAGGATCCGGACGTCCACTCTGCCCC
Source organism: Streptomyces purpureus (assembly GCF_014648195.1). GTDB lineage: Bacteria > Actinomycetota > Actinomycetes > Streptomycetales > Streptomycetaceae > Streptomyces > Streptomyces purpureus. The sequence goes on along the minus strand of NZ_BMQQ01000006.1, from coordinate 244,383 downwards.
CTCAGTCTTGGCGCGGCTCGGCCCACGTTCGATTAGAAAAGCAGACCCGGAGGCATGTCAATAAGAAACCCGGAGGTATGGATTAGCGGCACCGAACTCCGGGGGCATATGACTGTTTTGACCGGGTATCAAGCCATCAAGTCTGCGTCAGAGCCTCAATGAAGCGTACCCGCCGGTCCAGATTGTGGACCGGCGGGTACGCTTTGGAACCTCAATGGCGGGCGTACGGCGGATGAAGAGTTCGTAGCATCCTCAGAAAACGGGGAGCCGGGTATGTTTTTTGAGCCCACGTGTGGGCTCAAATCGGCCTACGCGGTGGTGGTCGCGGCCTCGGCTGCCGCCAACGCCCGTGCGCCCCGACCCTGTTCCATGTCGAGCATGGCGAGGACGGCCGGCACGGCGATGCTCGGCAGGAGGTGCCGGTACAGCGACGACGCCCAGCGGTCCATGTCCGCCGGGTTGTTGAGCGCCTGGGACATCAGGTTGAGCCCGGCGTACGCGCCCACGACGAGCGGGGCGACCTCCTCGGTGTCCGCGTGCGGCAGCAGCTCGCCGCGCTCCTTGGCCTCGTTGAGGACCCGGAGGTTGAGCTCGGTCCACTCGCGGTACGGGCCGCTGCGGCTGAGCTCGTTGCCGCCCTGGTCGAGCGTGAGCCGGACACTGCCGCGCAGCACCCTGTCCGTGGTCAGCCGGTGGGCGAAGACCATGCCGATGTCGACGAACTCCTGCAGCTTGGAGACCTGTGGCATGGGGACGGGGACGGCCGAGACCTGCGCGTCGATCACCGCGTGGGCCAGGTCTTCCTTGGAGTGGAAGTGGAAGTAGAGCGCGCCCTTGGTGACCTGGGCCAGCTGCAGGATGTCGGTGAGCTTCGCGGCCTCGTAGCCGCGCTCGTCGAAGACGGTGGCGGCCGCTTCCAAGATCGCCTGGCGCGTTCGAATCGCGCGATCCTGCTTCGCCATTGGGGGTCACGTCCCTCTCATAGCCCGATACCCGGTCGGGGCCTCGCGCGCGCTCCGTGCCTGCTCGCACTTCACAGTCGAAAACAGCAAGTATGGATGGATACGTGCAGAGGGCACAAGAGTTGTGCGCGGGGCTTCCCCCTGGTCCCCGCGGCGGCTCTCCGTCCCTCTGCCCGCCTCCGTCACGTCCGTCCCCCGGTCCGGCCTCACACCATGGTGAAGCCGCCGTCCACCGGCATGATCGCACCCGTCACGAAGGAGGCGCGGTCGCTGAGCAGCCACGCGGCCGCCTCCGCTATCTCCTCGGGCTCCGCGGTACGGGGCTGCGGCGTCGCGGCGTGCAGCGCCTCCTCCACGCCCGGGACGGCGGCGAACCACTCGGTGACGACCTCGGTACGGGTGGTGCCGGGCGCCACCGAGTTGACCCGGATGCCCTGGGCCGCGTACTCGGCGGCGGCGGCCTTGGTGAGCCCCACGACGGCGTGCTTCGCGGCCACGTAGGGCGCGGCGACGGGGGTGGCGAGCAGGCCGCCGACGCTGCTGTTGTTGACGATCGCCCCGCCGCCGGTCGCCAGCATCGCGGAGATCTCGTCCCGCAGGCAGTTCCAGACCCCGCGCACGTTCACGTCCATGATCTGGTCGAACAGTTCGTCGCCCATGGTGTGCAGCGGCTCGCGGCCGGCGCCCCAGCCGGCGTTGTTGAAGGCCACGTCCAGGCGGCCGTACCGCTCCACCGCGCGGCCCACGGCGGCAGCGGTGTCCTCGGCGCGGGTCACGTCGGCCACCACGTACTCGGCCTCGGCGCCCTGCTCGCGCAGCTCGCTCACGACGGCCTTCAGCTTCTCCTCGCGGCGCGCGGCGAGCACCACGGTGGCGCCTTCCCGGGCGAACACCCGGGCGGCGGCGGCTCCGATGCCGCTGCTGGCTCCGGTGATCAGGGCAACCTTGCCGGTCAGCAGGCGGTGGTCGGCACTCATGGGACGGATGTCTCCCTCGGCAGATGGGGCGGGTGTGCGGCGGGCCTCGGCCGGGTGGCGGCGGCGTGGCGGGGCACGGCCGGTCAGCCGGTCCAGCTGCGGCCGGCGGCGGCCTCGGCGTCGATCCGGCGCAGCAGCGGCTCGTCGATCTCGCCGAGCTTACCCACGACATGACGGACGCCCGCCCGGCGCATCAGCTCGCCCTGGAAACCGTGCGCGAAGTCGCTGGGGTGCCCGACGAAGGCGGTCCCGAGCTCCTTGGCCGCCTCGCCGACCCGGGCCACGTCGTCGATGAACAGCACCTGGTCGTGGCGGAGCCCGAAGATCCCGGTGATCTCGTGCAGACCGGGCCGGAAGTCGTTGGTGCACACATAGCCGGGGTCGTCGAAGAGCCCGGCCTGCGCCCGCAGGTGGTGGTCGAAGTGGGCCTTGTCGAGGCCGCCGTAGCAGACCGTACGCAGGCCCAGGGCGCGCAGCAGGGTGAGCAGTTCGGTGGCGCCGTCGAGAACCCGCACCGGGTGCGCCGCGAGGTAGGCGGCGCGCTCCTCGAAGTAGGCGGTGACGACCTCCTGCGGCGTGAGGTCGACTCCGGCGGCGGCGCCCAGGGCGGCCGCGGCGGTGAGCTGGGTCTGGGAGAAGATCTCCCGCTCGACCTCGGCGTCGTAGCGCCCGCCGCGGCTGGTGACGAAGTGGTGGATGACCGGGCTGAAGGTGTCGTTCAGCAGGACGCCGTCGATGTTCACGGCGGCGAGGCGTAGATGTCGCAGGGGTTCCACGGGTTCTCCAAGGGCGGCCACGATCCATGGCGTATCGGGCCGTGCCCACCTGGGTGTGGTGTGCGCCCCGAACCGGCGTCTCGGACATCCGCGAAACAGACCTGGCGGTACAGATTTTCCGGCAGCTGGAAGATACCTGACGCATCAGCGCCGGTGAACCCCCGGGTCTCACAGATCGGACATCTGCCGTTCCGCTGCCCGCTGTTGGGCCGTAGACCGCGCCGAGCAGACTGAACTCCGCCCTGGAGCATGGTGAACGCGGCCGCCTCCCACCGATCCCGACATGACAAACCAGCCAGAATTCGGCCACGTACGTCTTGCGAAACCGACCTCGGGGTTCGTATCTTCCGCGAGTCCCGTCCGTTTTCTTCCGACCCGCGCCGCACTCTCGCTCTCGCCGGCCCGTTCCTTGAGGAGCCCATGCTGCAGACGACCGTTGCGCCCAGCACCTCCCCGACGCCGGACGGCACACCGCGCGAGAGCCTGCGGCTGACGACGACGGCCCCGCGGGAGTACGTGCACCGGGCGGCGGTCGCGGAGGTGTTCCTGACGGACGAGTGGTCCCGGCACGGCGAGGAGCGCTTCACGCTCACCGCCCAATGGCCCCGCGCCCACAGCTTCTACGCGGCCGTCGGCGGGGTCCACTACGACCCGCTGATGGCCGCTGAAACGATCCGCCAGGTGGGGGCCTGGCTGGCCCACGCGGGCTTCGACGTCCCGCTCGGCCACCAGTTCCTGATGTGGGAGCTCAACTACAGCGTCCGGCGGGAACGTCTCACCATCGGCGGCGCCCCGGCCGACCTCCGGCTCGACATCGTCTGCACCGACGTCAGGCGGCGCGGCGGCCGGCTGGCCGGCCTGAGCTACGAGGTCGTGGTCAGCGCCGACGGCCACACCGTCGCCACCGGCAGCGCCCGCTACACCTGCACCAGTCCCGACGTCTACCGCCGGGTGCGCGCGCCCCAGCTGGCCGCCCTGGCCGCCGCCGACCCCGAACCGCCAGCCCCGCCGGTGGCGCCCGCGCGGGTGGGCCGTCTCAGCGACTTCGACGTCGTACTCGCCCCCACCGGACAGCCGAACCGCTGGCAGTTGCGCGCGGACACCCGCCACCCGGTCCTCTTCGACCACCCCGGCGACCACATCCCCGGCATGGTGCTCCTGGAGGCGGCCCGCCAGGCGGTGCATACCATGGCTCCGCGGGGCCGCACGGTCCTGCCGGTCGCCATGGACAGCACCTTCCACCGGTACGCGGAGTTCGGCAGCCCCTGCTGGATAGCGACCGAGCCCGCGGTGGGCCCCGGTGAGCGGGGCGGTCTGGTCCTGGTCACCGGACGGCAGGGCGACGACACCGTCTTCACCTCGGTCGTCGAGGTGGCGGACCTGCCGGCCACGCCCGGGGCCTGACCGCCCCGCGCCCGCTCAGGTCAGGGCCGCGGCGATCAGCAGGCCGAAGGCGGCGGTGACGAGCACCGTACGGACCAGGTGGAGGCGGTTCCACCTCGCCTCGAACGCGGCCCGCACGGCGCTCGCGGGCTGCCCCTCGGAGGCGGCCAGCGCGTTGTTGAGCGGAACGTTCCCGCCCATGGTCACCAGGTGGTTGAGCACCGCGCACACCAGTCCCGCGAGCACGAGCCAGAACTGTGTGTCCGAGCGGCCCTCGACGGGCACGGCGAGCGCCAGCGCGGGGAAGACGACCAAGCCGATGAAGACGACCATGAACACGGCCTTGGGAACGTACTCGTTGATGCGTCTCATGACGGTGACGAATTCGCCGTCGGTCAGTCTGGCGAGCGCGGGCATGATGCCGGTCAGGAAGATGAGCATGAAGCCGGCGTAGAGGCCGGTGAAGCCGATGGCGAGGGCGAGGAAGGTGGTGGGCATGGGCCCATCATGGCCGCGGCACGCGGCCGCCACGGCGTTCTTTCACCGACGCGTTCACGCCACCGCCCGTATGGCGCCCCGGAGGCGCCCGGCCCAATGCGGCAACGGCGCACGGGGGGTGAACCACCGCGCCCGGTGGCATGGTCTCGCCATCCCGGCCACCCCCCTCTTGTCACGGAGTGGAGCCACGTGCGTACATTGAGTTGCGCACGAGATGGCGGGGGTGGTCAGCCGTGGCGGACTTCGCGGGCTCTGTGATCGGCTGGTCGGACACGACGGAGGGACCGAGCGACCGGCTCAGTACGTCCCGGAGGGAGGGCAGGGGCGACCCGCACGCGCCCGTACCCGACATGAGACGGCCCCCCGGCTGTCCCGTGCGCGGTCCCCGGCAGGTGGGCGCGGCGCTGGCCGGCCTCGCCGCCTCCGCCCGTCATGAACTGCTCACCTTCGACGATCCCTCCGGCTGCGCGGGCCGGGCCATCCCTGAACCCTTCCTCGAACTGGCCGGCGCCTGCGTCCGGGCGGCGGCCGAGCGCGCCGGCGCGGTGCGGCGGATCGTCCCCCGCCATGCCCTGCCACACATCACGGGGGCTCCGCGCGCCCCCGGCCAGGCCCGGCTGGCCGACGCGATCCCGTTCAAGATGATCGTCGTCGACCGTACGGTCGCCGCCGTCCCCCTCGATCTCGAACTCCTCTACAACGGCATGCTGCTCATCCGTGACCCGGTGGTCGTCCAGGCCCTGGTCCGCACCCATCACACGTGCTGGGACGCGGGCGAGGAGCTGACCCCGGACCATCGGGCACCGGACGCGCTCCCCGAGCGGCTGCGTCCGGTGCTCGACGCGCTCCTGGCGGGCCTGACGGACGAGACGGCGGCCTCCCGCCTCGGCATGTCGGGCCGCACGTACAGCCGCCGGGTCGGCGAACTGTTCGCGGCCCTGGGCACGACGAGCCGCTTCCGAGCGGGAGCGGAAGCGGCCCGCCGCGGCTGGGTCTGAGCCGTCAGCTGACGATGTCCTTCTTGGTGAAGTGGCGGAAGGCGAGGGCGAAGAGGATCAGGGCGTACGTGACCGAGATCGCCGCGCCCTTCACCATGCCGCCCCATTCCAGCTGGGGCTGGAGCGCGTCGACCCAGGCGAACTGCCAGTGGGCGGGGAGGAACTCCCGCCAGTCGCCGAGGGCGGTGACCGCGTCCAGGACGTTGCCGATGATCGTCAGGCCGACGGCTCCGCCGACCGCGCCGAGCGGTGCGTCCGTGCGGGTCGACAGCCAGAACGCGAGGCCGGCGGTGACCAGCTGGGAGACGAAGATGAACGCGACGACCAGCGCGAGCCGCGGCACGGTGTCCGCGGTGGCGAGCGTGCCTCCGGTCGGCAGCCGCAGCGGCCCCCAGCCGTAGGCGACCGTGCCCGCCGCGAGAGCGACCAGCGGCAGCAGCGCCATCGCCGCGGCGCTCAGGCCGAGTCCCACGGCCAGCTTCGACCACAGCAGCCGGGCGCGTGGCACGGGCGCGGCGAGCAGGTAGCGCAGGGAGGACCAGGACGCCTCCGAGGCGACGGTGTCGCCGCAGAACAGCGCCACCGGCACGACGAGGAGGAACCCGGCGGAGACGAAGAGGCAGGTCGCGGCGAAGTTGGCGCCGGACGCGGTCGCCGTGTCCATCAGGGTGATGCGGCCGTTGTCCCGGCCGTCCGGGGTGCCGCCGATCGCGAAGGCCGCGATCAGCACGAACGGCAGGGCGGCCAGGACGCCGCCCATGACGAGGGTGCGGCGGCGGCGCAGCTGGCGTACGAACTCCACGCGCAGCGGCAGGGTGTGCCGGGCCCGGTAGCCGGGCGCGCTCTCCAGCAGCGCGGTCATGCGGATCCTCCTCCGATCAGGGTGAGGAACGCGTCCTCCAGGCGCCGGTGCGGTCCCACACCGGTCAACGGCACGTCGAGCCGGACGAGTTCGGTGATCAGTGCGGTGCTGGTGGCGCCGTCGAGCCGGACGAGGACGCCGCCGTCGGTCCGGACGGCCGAGCCCACCCCCGGCAGCGTGCCGATCTTCTCGACGAGCGGTTCGGAGAGCTCGCCGTCGACGGTGACGAGCAGGGTGTCGCCGGAGCCGGTGATCTCCGCGACCGGTCCTGCCTGCACCAGCCGGCCGCGGTCCATGACCACGAGATCGGTGCAGGACTGTTCGACCTCCGAGAGGAGGTGGCTGGAGACGATGACGGTCCGGCCTCCGGCGGCGTACCGGATCATCACGTCCCGCATCTCCCGGATCTGTGGCGGGTCGAGTCCGTTGGTCGGTTCGTCGAGGATGAGCAGATCCGGCAGGCCGAGCATGGCCTGGGCGATGGCGAGGCGCTGGCGCATGCCCTGGGAGTAGGTGCGGACGGCGCGGGCGAGCGCGTCGCCGAGCCCCGCGATCTCCAGCGCCTCGGCGATGTGGGCGTCTTCGGCGGGGCGGCCGGTGGCGGCCCAGTAGAGCTCCAGGTTCTCCCGCCCGGACAGGTGCGGCAGGAAGCCGGCGCCTTCGACGAACGCGCCGACCCGTGACAGGACGGGCGCGCCGGGCCGGATGGCGTGTCCGAAGACGCGGATCTCGCCGCCGTCGGGCGTGATGAGCCCCATGAGCATGCGCAGGGTGGTGGTCTTGCCGGCGCCGTTGGGTCCGAGCAGGCCGAGGACCTGTCCCTGCTCGACGCGGAAGGAGAGGTCCCGTACGGCGTACCGGTCGCCGGACTTGGCGTACCGCTTGGTGAGTCCGCTGATCTGGAGCGGGACGTCGGCGAGGTCCGGGCCGGGTGCGGGCGCGGCGGTCCGGCGGCGGGCGGTCAGCAGCAGGGCGGCCGCGATCAGCGCTCCGGCGGCGGGCAGGCCCCAGACCCACCAGGGCCAGCCGGCCGCCTGGGTCCGCACGGCGGGCGCGGTGGGGAGGGTGAGGCCGCCGTCGACGGCCGCGGTGTAGGTGGCGGGGGCGGCGGGTGAGGCGTAGCCGAGGTCGGTGGCGGAGAGGACGAGCCGCAGCCGGTGCCCGGCCTCGACCTCGTGGTCGACGGCGGGCAGGGTCAGCCGGGTGGTCGCGCCGCTCTTGATCCGGAAGGGGGCGACGAGCTGCGCGGGCAGCACCTGCTGCCGCCCGTCAGGCCCGACGTCGTACACCTTGCCGAAGAGGACGGCCTCGCCGGTGTCGGAGGTGACGGTGACGCGGACGGTCGGCGAACCGGTGATCCGTACGGTCTCGGTGAGCGGTGCCGACTCGAAGGAGGCGTACTGGCCGGGGAAGTCGAGGGAGAGCCCGCCGACGCCGAGCGAGGAGAGCTGGGAGAGGCCGCCGCCGAGGCCGGGGACGGCGGAGATGGCGGGCGGGGCGCTGCCGGCCGGGTTGCGGAAGGACGTGGTCCGGGCGGTGAGGGGTACGGAGGTGGTGCCGCTGGTCAGCCCGGGGTACGTGTCGCCGGTGGCGCCGCGCAGCTGGGCCTGGCCGTCGGTGGAGTCGACGCCGCCCGCGCGGCTGACCCGGAAGACCGGGCCGGTGTCGGCGGCGGTGTCGTCCTTGAGGTACCGGTCGAACCAGGCCCCGATCCGGGCCTCGACCCGTTCGGTCTCGCGGTCGCCGCCGTCGTGGCCGCCGGCGATCCAGTCGACGGCGACGGGTGCGCGGTTGGCGGCGATGGCCTTGGCCATGGCGTCGGCGTGGGAGAGCGGGAAGAGGGAGTCCGACTGGCCCTGGACGATCAGGGTGGGGACCTTGATGCGGCCCGCGACGGCGGAGGGGCTGCGGGCTTCGAGGAGCGTGCGGGCCGCGGGGTCGGGGGTGCCGGAGACGGCGACCCGCTCGTACATGGCGCAGAGCTGTTCGGTGAACCGTCCGCAGGAGCCCTGGCCGGCCGGGGTGGCGGTGGGACGTGCGCCGGGTGGCGTACCGGTCTTGGTGTCCGGCTTCGTACCGGTCTTGGTATCCGTCTTGTCGGCCTGTGGGTCGGCCGGTGCTCCGGTCGGCCGGTCGGCCGGTGGGTCGGTCGGCGCGCCGGTCCGGTCGCCTGGCTGTCCTCCGGCCTGCGCTCCGGCGGTGAAGAAGAGCCCGGCCCAGAGCTTCTTGAAGACGCCGTCCGGGAAGAGGGCGTCGGCGAGGTTCCAGTAGGTGATCTGGGGCGCGATGGCGTCGACGCGGGGGTCGTGTCCGGCCGCGAGGAGGGAGATCGCGCCGCCGTACGAGGCTCCGCTGATGCCGACGCGGGGGTCGCCCGCCTTGTCGAGCCGCACCTCGGGCCGCTTCGCGAGCCAGTCGACGAGCCGCTGGACGTCCTTGACCTCGTGGGCCGGGTCGTTCAGCCCGATCCGGCCGGTGGAGCTGCCGAAGCCGCGGGCGGACCAGGTCAGCACGGCGTACCCGTCCCGGGCGAGCTGCTCGGCCTGCGCGCGGACGTCGTCCTTGCTGCCGCCGAAGCCGTGCCCGAGCAGGACGGCGGGCCTGCGCTCGTCACCGGAGCCGGAGGTGAAGTACGAGGTGTCGATCCGGGCGCCCGGCATCTCCATCACCCGGTCCTCGCGGTGCACGGGGGCCGGGCCGTCCGAGGCGACGGCGGTCCAGGTGCCTGCGCCCACCAGCAGCGCGGCGGCCGCTGCGAGGGCCGGCCAACGCCGGGGAAGTCGGATCTCCATACCCAGAACCCTAAGCGGACGCCCCGCGCCGCCGCGGCTGCCGCCGGGCGGAATTCGAAGGCCTTCTCAAGGAGTACGCGGTGGTGGCCCCGTACCGCAGGCGCGGTACATGCCGCGGTCCGGTCCGTCCGCTCCCGTCCGGTCCGTCCGCCCCGGCGACAACAAGACCCGAACAAACTCTTGTATTGAACATGCCAACACGCCACGCTGTGCCTCACATCTGCACCCCCGTGACCCGGACAACGAAAGGTCAGGTGCCCCACCAGATGAGAGCCACCACGCGCCGCCTCGGAGCGCTCATACCCGTCGTCGCCCTCGCGACCGGCCTCCAGTTCGCCGCCTCCCCCACCGCGCAGAGCGCCCCCACCGGTGACCTCCGCCTCGCGCCCGCGGCCACCGCGATCGACAACAGCTGGATCGTCGTCCTCAAGGACGGCTCGACACGCGCCGGTGATCTGGGCGTGTCGCCGAAGCACGTCTACCGCAGCGCCCTCAAGGGCTTCTCCACGAGCATGTCCAAGGCGAAGGCCGCGGCCCTGGCCAAGGACCCGCGGGTCGCGTACGTGGAGCAGAACACCACCGTCCGGATCAGTGAGACCCAGGCGAACGCGACCTGGGGCATCGACCGGATCGACCAGCGCAACCTGCCGCTGTCGAAGACGTACACGTACAACACCACCGCGTCCAATGTGACCGCGTACATCATCGACACCGGCATCCGCACCTCGCACAGCGAGTTCGGCGGCCGGGCGACCGTCGGCACGGACACCGTCGGCGGCGGCCAGAACGGCCAGGACTGCCAGGGCCACGGCACGCACGTGGCCGGCACGGTCGGCGGCAAGACGTACGGCGTCGCCAAGGGCGTCAAGCTGGTGGCCGTACGGGTCCTGGACTGCAACGGCTCCGGTACGACGGCGGGCGTCATCGCGGGTGTCGACTGGGTGACCGCCAACGCGGTCAAGCCGGCCGTCGCCAACATGAGCCTCGGCGGCGGCGCCAACGCCTCCCTGGACGACGCCGTGAAGCGCTCGATCGCCAAGGGCGTCAGCTACGCGGTCGCCGCGGGCAACGGCAACTTCCTCGGCTGGCCCGCGAACGCGTGCAACTACTCCCCGGCGCGGGTCCCCGAGGCGATCACGGTCGGCGCGACGGACAGCTCCGACCGCCGCGCGTCCTTCTCCAACTACGGCACCTGCCTGGACATCTTCGCGCCGGGCGTGAGCGTCACCTCCGCCTGGAAGGACAACGACACCGCCACCAGCACCATCTCGGGCACGTCGATGGCGGCCCCGCACACGGCGGGCGTCGCGGCCCTCTACCTCGCGGCGAACCCGGCGGCCACGCCGGCCCAGGTCCGTGACGCGCTGGTGAACAACGCCACCGCGAACAAGGTGACGGACCCGCGCACGGGCTCCCCGAACCGCCTGCTGCACTCGCTGTTCTGACCCTGGCGGCCCGTCAGGGCACCAGACGCCCGAGGAGCGACTCCCCCGCCGGGTAGACCCGCTCCTCGGGCAACAGCGTGCGCGCGGCCTCCAGTTCCCCGGCCCGCACAAGCCCATGGATCTCGTGGGCGAGCGGCGTCACGTCCCTGATCGAGACCGTCCACTCGTCCGCGTACCTGCGCGAGGCGTCCCCGGAGAGCCCGAGCTGCAGCGACCGGTACGGCAGGGCGGCCAGGTGCAGATCGCGCTCGGGATCCCACTGCACCCGCGCGGGCGCGTGGCGCAACTCCCGCTTCCAGGTGGCCTGGTCGGGGTGGAGTCCGCGGGTGTGGTGCGACAGACAGGCGTGGCGCAGGGCCCACTCGAATCCGTCCCGGCTGATCTCGATCGCGAGCACGGTCTCCTGGTCCGGCTTGGTCCCCCATCCGCACCGGTACATCATCCAGAGGAACGACGGCTTGATCCACGTCATCCGCTCCCGCTTCCACGCCTCCGGGAAGCGGCCGTCCCGCGCGGCGGGCAGGCCGAGGGCGGGGGCGTACGCCTGGTAGACGGTGACGGTGGAGTCCGTGTGGGCCGCGCGGATCTGGAACTTCGGAACGTCATGCATGGGCCCAAGCTTGTCACCGGGTCGAACGACCTCACGCCGACGGCCCGGCCGGATGAGGGATCCGGTCGGGCCGTCGAGTTCTGGGGCGGGCGTCAGTGGTTGCGGGGGAAGCCCAGGTCCACGCCGGCCGGGGCCTCGGAGGGGTCCGGCCAGCGGGTGGTGACGACCTTGCCGCGGGTGTAGAAGTGGACGCCGTCGTTGCCGTAGATGTGGTGGTCGCCGAAGAGCGAGTCCTTCCAGCCACCGAAGGAGTGGTAGCCCACCGGCACCGGGATCGGCACGTTCACGCCGACCATGCCCGCCTCGATCTCCAGCTGGAAGCGGCGGGCCGCCCCGCCGTCACGGGTGAAGATCGCGGTGCCGTTGCCGAACGGGGAGGCGTTGATGAGGGCGACACCCTCCTCGTAGGTGTCCGCGCGCAGGACGCAGAGCACCGGGCCGAAGATCTCGTCCTGGTACGCCTTCGCGCTGGTCGGAACCCGGTCGAGGAGCGACAGACCGATCCAGTGGCCGTTCTCGAAGCCGTCGACCGTATAGCCGGTGCCGTCGAGGACGACCTCGCAGCCCTCGTCCGCCGCGCCCTTCACATAGGACGCGACCTTGTCGCGGTGGGCCGCGGTGATCAGCGGGCCCATCTCGGAGGCCGGGTCGTTGCCCGGACCGATCTTGATCTTCTCGGCGCGCTCGCGGATCTTGTCGACCAGCTCGTCGCCGATCGCGCCGACCGCCACGACCGCGGAGATCGCCATGCAGCGCTCACCGGCCGAGCCGTACGCCGCCGAGACCGCCGCGTCCGCCGCCGCGTCCAGGTCCGCGTCCGGCAGGACCAGCATGTGGTTCTTGGCGCCGCCCAGGGCCTGGACACGCTTGCCGTTGGCCGAGGCGGTGGTGTGGATGTGCCGGGCGATCGGCGTGGAGCCGACGAAGGAGACCGCGGCGACGTCCGGGTGCTCCAGGAGCCGGTCGACCGCCACCTTGTCGCCCTGGAGGACGTTGAAGACACCCTCGGGCAGCCCCGCCTCGGCGAGCAGCTCGGCGATCTTCAGCGACGGCGAGGGGTCCTTCTCGCTCGGCTTGAGGATGAAGGTGTTGCCGCACGCGATGGCGAGCGGGAACATCCACATCGGCACCATCGCCGGGAAGTTGAACGGCGTGATGCCGGCCACGACACCCACCGGCTGGCGGATCGCGGCGACGTCGACCCGGTTCGAGACCTGGGTGGACAGCTCGCCCTTGAGCTGGGTGGTGATCCCGCAGGCCAGGTCCACGATCTCCAGGCCGCGGGCGACCTCGCCCAGCGCGTCCGAGTGCACCTTGCCGTGCTCGGCGGTGATCAGCTCGGCGATGGCGTCACGGTTGGCGTCGAGCAGCGCGCGGAACTTGAACAGGACCGTGGTGCGCTGCGCCAGCGACGCCGTGCCCCAGGTCTCGAAGGCGGCCTTGGCCGCGGCCACGGCCGCGTCGACCTCCTCGACCGAGGCCAGCGCCACCCGCGTGGTGACGGCTCCGGTGGCCGGGTCGGTGACCGGGCCCCAGTTGCCCGACGTGCCCTCGACGGGCTTGCCACCGATCCAGTGGTGGACCGTCTTCTCGGTGTTCGTCATTCCGGAATGCTCCTTCAGAGATGGCGGCGTCGGGCGGTGACGTGCCGGTCGTACTCCTCCCGGGCCTTGACCGCCGACGGGCGGGTCGAAGTCTCGGCCACGGGCACATCCCACCACGCCTGGGCCGGGGGCGGGCCCGACACAGTGTCTGCCGTTTTGGTCTCGGTGTAGACACATGTGGGGACGGTCGCCGCCCGGGCCTCGGCGAGGGCTTCTCGCAGGTCACGGATGGTACGGGCGCGGAGCACCCGCATCCCGAGGGACTCCGCGTTGGCCGCGAGGTCCACCGGCAGGGGCGCGCCGGTGAAGGTGCCGTCCGGGGCCCGGAAGCGGTAGTCGGTGCCGTACCGCTCACCGCCGACGGACTCGGAAAGCCCTCCGATGGAGGCGTACCCGTGGTTCTGCAGAATCACCAGCTTGAGTGGAATCCGCTCCTGCACGGCGGTGACGATTTCAGTGGGATTCATCAGGTACGTACCGTCGCCGACGAGCGCCCAGACCGGCCGGCCGGGTGCGGCGAGGCAGACGCCGAGCGCCGCCGGGATCTCGTAGCCCATGCAGGAGTAGCCGTACTCGACGTGGTACTGGTCGCCGGAGCGGGTCCGCCACAGCTTGTGCAGGTCGCCGGGGAGCGAGCCGGCGGCGTTGATCAGGATGTCGTCCCCGGTGACCAGGGTGTCGAGCACGCCGAGGACCTGGGCCTGGGTGGGGACGGCTTCGTCGGGCGCGGCGTAGGCGGCGGTGACCCGGGCCTCCCAGCGCAGCTTCTCCTCGGCGTACTCGCGCGCGTAGTCGTCGGTGACGTGGTGCGGGTCCAGCAGCGCATGGAGCTGTTCCAGGCCCTCGCGGGCGTCCGTGACCAGCGGCAGCGCCGCCAGCTTGTGGCTGTCGAAGGCCGCGATGTTGAGGTTGACGAACCGCACGCCGGGGTGGGTGAACAGGGTCCCGGACGCGGTGGTGAAGTCGGTCCAGCGGGTGCCGACCCCGAGCACCACGTCGGCCGTGCGCGCCAGGTGGTCGGCGACGGCAGTGCCGGTGTGGCCGATGGCGCCGACGTCCTGCGGGTGGTCGTGGCGGAGCGAACCCTTGCCGGCCTGGGTGGAGGCGACCGGGATGCCGGTGAGGGAGGCGAGGGAGGCGAGCGCCTCCTGGGCGCCGCTGTACTTGACCCCGCCGCCCGCGACGATCAGCGGCCGGGCGGCCCGGCCGATCACCGCGGCCGCCGCGTCCAGCTCGCCCTCGTCCGGTGAGGGGCGCCGCACCCGCCAGACCCGCTCGGCGAAGAACTCCTCCGGCCAGTCGTACGCCTCCGCCTGGACGTCCTGCGGCAGGGCGAGCGTGACCGCACCCGTCTCCGCGGGGTCGGTGAGGACCCGCATCGCGGCGAGCGCGGCCGGGACGAGCGCCTCGGGGCGGTGGATCCGGTCGAAGTACTTCGACACCGGCCGCAGGCAGTCGTTGACCGACATCTCGCCGGCGTAGGGGACTTCGAGCTGCTGGAGGACCGGGTCGGCGGGGCGGGTCGCGAAGACGTCGCCGGGCAGGAGGAGGACGGGCAGGCGGTTGACGGTGGCGAGGGCGGCTCCGGTGACGAGGTTGGTGGCGCCGGGGCCGATGGAGGTGGTGACGGCGTGCGCGGAGAGCCGGTTCGACTGCCGGGCGTATCCGACGGCCGCGTGGACCATGGACTGCTCGTTGCGGCCCTGGAAGTAGGGCATCTCTTCCCCGTGCTCGACGAGGGCCTGGCCGATCCCGGCGACGTTGCCGTGGCCGAAGATGCCCCAGGTCGCGCCGATCAGCCGCTGACGCCGCCCGTCCCGCTCGGTGTACTGGCGGGCGAGGAACCGCACCAGCGCCTGGGCCGCGGTCAGTCTGGTCATCGGTATCCCTCCGCGTGGTCCGGGTGGAACCGGATCCGCCACTCCCGGTCCGGGCCCGGGCCCGCCATCACGTTCAGGTAGTACATGGCGTGGTGCGGCTCGGCGATGGACGGGCCGTGCCAGCCGTTCGGTACGAGCACGGCGTCACCGGTCCTGACCTCGGCGAGGACGTGGGCGCCGCCGGGGCGGGACGGGGAGACACGCTGGTAGCCGAGCCCGCCGCCCTCGATCTCGAAGTAGTAGATCTCCTCCAGTTCGGCCTCCTCGCCCGGCACGTGCTCGTCGTGCTTGTGCGGCGGGTAGGAGGACCAGTGGCCACCGGGGGTGATCACCTCGACGGCGATCAGCCGGTCGCAGTCGAAGACGTCGGCCGCCGCGAAGTTGCGGACCTGCCGGGCCTGGGCGCCCGTACCGCGGGCCTCGACGGGAACCTCCGGCGCGGGGCCGTAGCGAGCGGGGAGTCGTCGCCCGCACCTCGCTCCTGCCAGGGCGAAGCGGCCTCCCGCGCCGGAGGTGATCTGTGCCTGGGCGTCGCGTGGCGCGTAGACGAAGTCCGAGACCCCGTCGAACACGCTTGTCCTGCCCAGCAGTTCATAGGACTCGCCGTCCACCCGAACGTTACAGGCGCCGCTCAGCGGAAGCACGATCCATTCGAACTCACCGGTGACGAACTCGTGGCTCTCCCCCGGGCCGAGCTCGACGACCCGTAGCGCGCTGTGGCTCCAGCCCGCGCGCTTGGGGTCGATGTGGACGGCGTACGGGCCCAGGGCCGCGCGGCCGGCCGCCAGATGAAGGTCGTCGGTCATGTCCCGTCCCTACCCTTTCCGGCGTCCGCTCACAGGAGCCCCACGGCCGTGTCGACCGCTCCGGCCACGTCCCCGTCGGCCGGATAGAGCAGCGACCGGCCCGCCACCAGTCCGTGGACGGTCGGCAGTCGCAGGGCGCCGCGCCACTTCTCGTACGTACGGTCCGGGTCGGAGCCCACGTCCCCGCCGAGGATCACGGCCGGGAGGGTGGAGGCGGCCATCACCCGCGCCATGTCGTCCGGGTCGTCGGTGACGGGGACCTTGAGCCAGGTGTACGCGGAGGTGCCGCCGAGCCCGGAGGCGACGGCGAGCGAGGTGGTGACCGCCTCGGCGGAGAGGTCGTTGTGGAGCCGTCCGTCGGGACCGCGGTGGCAGAGGAACGGCTCGACGAAGACCGGCAGATGGTGGGCGGCCATCGCGTCGACGGCGCGGGCCGCGGAGTGCAGCGTGGCGAGGGAGCCGGGGTCGTCGTAGTCGATGCGCAGCAGCAGCTTCCCGGCGTCGAACCGCAGACGGTGCAGGTCCTCGGCCCGGTGTCCGGTGAACCGGTCGTCGAGTTCGAAGGCGGATCCGGCGAGCCCCCCGCGGTTCATGGAGCCGATGACGGCCTTCTCCTCAAGTGCGCCGAGGAGCAGCAGGTCGTCGAGGATGTCGGCGGTGGCGAGGACGCCGTCGACGCCGGGGCGGGAGAGGGCGAGGCAGAGCCGTTCCAGGAGGTCGCGCCGGTCGGCCATGGCCAGCGGCCGGTCGCCGACGCCGAGCGCGCCGCGCCCGGGGTGGTCGGCGGCCACGATCATCAGCCGGCCGCGCTCGCCGAGGAGCGACTCGCGCCGGGTGCGGCGGGCGGCGGCCTCGGCGACGGCCTCGGGGTGGTGGCTGCGGACCCGGACCAGGGCTTCGACGGAGACGGCGGGGGCGGGGGCCGGATCCGTCCGGGGCTTCGGGCCCGTCCGGGGCTGCGGGCCGGGATTCAGACGGGGCTCCTGGCGGAGCTCCTGCCGGGGCGGGGCGGTCGGGTCCGGCCGCGGGGCCGGTGCGTGAGGGGTCATGACGTGGCTCCCGGGAGGCGTACTTCTCCCACCGCCAGCACCTCGTCCACCTCGGGCTCGTACGGCATCGCCGGGGAGCAGGCGAGCCTGCCCGCGACGATCGCGCCGGCGGCGTTGGCGAACCGGATCGTCCGGTCCAGTTCCCAGCCTGCCAGCAGCCCGTGGCACAGGGCCCCGCCGAACGCGTCGCCCGCGCCGAGGCCGTTGACGACGTCGACGGGGACGGGCGGCACCTCGGCGCTGCGGCCGTCGGCGGTCAGGGCGAGGACGCCCTTGGGGCCCTGCTTGACGACGGCGAGGGCGACCCCGGCGTCGAGGAGGGCGCGGGCGGCCGCGTACGGCTCCCGCTGCCCGGTGGCGATCTCGCACTCGTCGACATTGCCGACGGCGACCGTGGCGTGGCGCAGCGCCGCCCGGTAGTGCGGGCGGGCGGCCTGCGGGTCGTCCCAGAACATCGGCCGCCAGTCGAGGTCGAAGACGGTGAACGCGCTCGGACCGCCGTGGTCGGCGGAGCGGGCGGCGAGCGCGGTGAGCGTCGCCGTACGGCTCGGCTCCGCGCACAGTCCGGTGCCGGTCATCCAGAAGATCCGCGCGGCCCGGACGGCGTCGAGGTCCAGCTCGGCGGCGTGGATCTCCAGGTCGGGCGCCTTGGGCTGCCGGTAGAAGTAGAGCGGGAAGTCGTCGGGCGGGAAGATCTCGCAGAAGGTGACGGGGGTGGGGTAGGCGGGGACGGTGGTCACCCAGCGCTCGTCGACGCCGAACGTCCGCAGCTCGCGGCGGAGGTAGCCGCCGAAGGGATCGGCGCCGGTCCGGCTGATCAGCGCCGTACGCCGGCCGAGCCGGGCGGCCGCCACGGCGACGTTGGATGGTGAGCCGCCGAGGAACTTGCCGAAGGTGTCGACGTCGGCCAGCCGGACACCGGTCTGGAGCGGGTAGAGATCCACCCCGAGCCGCCCCATGGTGATCAGGTCGTACGGGGGGCTGTCGTACGGGAGGTCGTACGGGTCGGTCCCTGCGCCGGTCTCCATCCCACGTCCCTTCGCGTCGGTGGCCACGCTGCCCGCGCCCCAGGTCTAGCCCGCTCCCCCGAGCCCTGTCAACATTTTGTCCTTACATTCGGACGTAGTCTTGACGCTTCTTCGCAGGGCTGGCCAAGCTGGCTCGCATGACAGCGCCTTCCCGCATCCGGATCGGTTCCGCCCCCGACTCCTGGGGCGTGTGGTTCCCCGACGATCCCCGGCAGGTCCCCTGGGAACGCTTCCTCGACGAGGTGGCCCGCGCCGGATACGAGTGGATCGAGCTCGGCCCGTACGGCTATCTGCCCACCGATCCCGTCCGGCTCACCGAGGAGACGGCACGGCGGGGGCTGAAGGTGTCGGCGGGGACCGTCTTCACCGGGCTGCACCAGGGCCCGGGCGTCTGGGAGAAGACCTGGGCGCATGTCGCCGACAACGCCGCTCTCGCGCAGGCCATGGGCGCGGACCATCTCGTCGTCATCCCCTCCTTCTGGCGCGACGACAAGACCGGTGCGGTCCTGGAGGATTCCGTGCTGACCCCGGCACAATGGCGCGATCTCACCACCCAGACCGAACGGCTGGGGCGTGAGGTGCGCGAGCGGTACGGGCTGCGGATCGTGGTCCATCCGCACGCGGACACGCACATCGACAGCGAGAAGAACGTCACCCGCTTCCTCGACGCCACCGACCCGGACCTGGTCCAGCTCTGCCTCGACACCGGGCACTACGCGTACTGCGGCGGCGACAGCGTCAAGCTGATCGAGACCTACGGGGAGCGGATCGGCTACCTCCACCTCAAGCAGGTCGACCCGGAGATCCTCGCCGATGTCGTGGCGCGGGGGACGCCGTTCGGGCCCGCCGTCGCCCAGGGTGTGATGTGCGAACCGCCGGGCGGTGTGCCCGCCCTCGAGCCCGTGCTCGCCGCCGCGCGGGCGCTGGACGTGGATCTGTTCGCGATCGTGGAGCAGGACATGTATCCGTGCCCGCCGGACAAGCCGTACCCGATCGCGGAACGCACCCGCCGCTTCCTGCGCTCCTGCGGCGCCTGACGCCCCCTCGGTTCTTCGGTCCCGCCTTCTTCCCGCTGTGCTGCTCTCGTCACATCCGTCCCTCCTCTGTCACGCACTTCTCGGTTACGCGGGCCTTCCGTCACAGAAGGTCAACAAGCCCTCGCGCACTGTCACCAGAGGTCGTTCCCCGGGGCACAGGTCCAGTGATCGTGACGTGATCGCCAGCGGAGGTGCCACAGATGGCCGACAGAAGGCTCTGGTCGTACAAGGACATTGCCGCCCACATCCGGGTCCAGCCCGACACCGTCCGTTCCTACCGCAAGCACGGCCTGCTGCCGCCGCCCGACCATGTGGAGGGCACCAAGCCGTACTGGTACGCGGACACCATCCTCACCTGGGTGGCCAACCGCCCCGGCAACCGCAGCCGTCGCGAGTGACGGCCCCGGAGGGACAGTTGGACCAGACCATTGCCGCCCGGCGGTACGGGCCTCAAGCTCGGGACATGGACTTGGAGTTGAGGCACCTCAAGACGATCCGCGCGATAGCCGACGCCGGCAGCCTCACCAGGGCGGCCACCGCCCTGGGGCTCGCCCAGCCCGCACTCAGCGCGCAGCTCAAGCGCATCGAACGGGCGCTGGGCGGACCTCTCTTCGACCGCGGCAGGGACGGCGTACGGGCCACCGCGCTCGGGGACCTCGTCCTGGAGCGGGCCCGGGTGGTGCTGCCGGCGGTCAGCGAACTCCAGGAGGAAGCCGTACGGTTCGCCCGGACGCGGCGCGAGCCGAGACCCGGCTTCCGGCTCGGGGCCACCCATGGGCCCCTGCTCGGGGGCCTGGTCGACCGGCTCATGGCCTCGGCGCCCGGCGCGCCGGTCACCACCCACACCTCCTGGTCGGAACGGGAACTGGCCGCCTCGGCCGCCGAAGGGCGGCTCGACTACGCCCTGATCGGGGCCTGCGGCGAGAGCCCACCGCCCGAGCCGGGCCGTCTCGCCTGGGCCGAGGTCGCCCGCGACCCGGTCCTCGTGATGCTCGCCGACCGCCATCCCCTCGCCTCCCGTCCCGAGATCGACCTCGCCGAACTGGCCGCCGAGGCCTGGACCGACGTCCCGGGCGACGGCTGTTTCGGCGACTGTTTCGCCGCCGCGTGCGTACGGGCCGGGTTCACCCCGGCCTCGGTGTACGAGACGGATACCGCGTCCTGCGTCCATCTGGTCCAGGTGGGCCGGGCCGTCGGACTGTGCCGGGCCACCTTCCCCGCCACGCCGGGCCTGGTCACCCGGCCCCTCGCGGGGACCCCGCTGGTCTGGCGCCACCTCCTCGGCTGGCACCCGGCGGCCCGCGCGGCCGTCCACGCGCCCACCGTCACCGCGCACGCCCGCGCGGCCCACGCGGACGCCGTCACCCGCAGCGCCGGCGCCCTCGACCCTCTGGGCCATAACGCCGTGGCAGGGGTCAACTGACATCTGCCACAAGCGGCTTCGGGCTCCCTACGGTTTCGGCACACCCCCACCGAACCGAGGAGATCACCCGTGCTCCACCGACACCGCAAGCGGCACCACCGGCCCCTCGCGGCAGCTGGCACCGCGCTCACCGCCGCCGCCTTGGGGCTCACCCTGGTCCAGGGCACAGCGAGCGCGCGTCCCGCCGCCGACACCCCCGCCCGGTCCGCCGCCGACACCCTGGGCACCCGGGCCGTCGCGCCCGAGGTGCTGACCGCCATGCAGCGCGACCTGGGCCTCACCCGCGGCCAGGCCGAGACCCGGCTGGCCCACGAGGCCCGGGCGGGCGCCACCGCCGGGCTGCTCCAGCAGAAGCTCGCCGGCGCCTTCGCCGGGGCCTGGGTCGACGGCGCCGACTCCGCCACCCTCACCGTCGCCACCAGCCGGGCCGCCGACGCCGCCGCGATCCGAGCCGCCGGTGCCCGCGCCACGGTCGTCCCGCACAGCCTCGCCGAGCTGGACACCGCCAAGGCCGCCCTGGACCGGGCCGCCGTCCGCAACTCCTCGACCGCCGTGCCCGTCTGGTACGTCGACGTCCGCTCCAACACCGTCGTCGTACGGGCCAACGAGCCCTCGGCCGCCCGCTCCCTGATCGCCGCCGCCGGCGTCGACCGGTCCCTGGTCAAGGTGGTCCGCAGCGGCGAACAGCCCCGCGCCCTCTACGACATACGCGGCGGTGACGCGTACTACATGGGTTCCGGCGGCCGTTGCTCGGTCGGCTTCGCCGTCACCCGGGGCACCACCCAGGGCTTCGCCACCGCCGGCCACTGCGGCCGCGCCGGCACCACCACCAGAGGCTTCAACCAGGTCGCTCAGGGCTCCTTCCAGGGTTCGGTCTTCCCGGGCAACGACATGGCGTGGGTCGCGACCAACGCCAACTGGACCGCCACGCCGTATGTGAAGGGCTCCGGCGGCGCCAATGTGCGGGTCACCGGATCCGTCCTGCAGCCGGTCGGCTCCTCCGTCTGCCGTTCCGGCTCCACCACCGGCTGGCACTGCGGCACCATCCAGCAGCACAACACCAGCGTCACCTACCCCGAGGGCACCATCTCGGGTGTGACCCGGACGACGGTCTGCGCGGAGCCGGGCGACTCCGGCGGCGCGTACATCTCCGGCAGCCAGGCCCAGGGGGTCACCTCGGGCGGCTCCGGCAACTGCTCCAGCGGCGGCACCACCTTCTTCCAGCCGCTCAACCCGCTTCTGCAGAACTACGGGCTCACCCTCAAGACCCACACGGACCCCGGCGACCCGGGTGACCCCGGTGATCCTGGCGAGCCCGGCGGCACATGGGCGGCCGGCAAGGTCTACAGCGCCGGTGACAGCGTCACCTACGGCGGAGCGACCTACCGCTGCCTCCAGGGCCACCAGGCTCAGACCGGCTGGGAGCCGCCGAACGTCCCGGCCCTCTGGCAGCGCGCGTAGCGGCACGATCCCCAGGCGCGCGGGCCGTGGCTTTCGAGGGGGGCCACGGCCCGCGTACCGCTGCCGGGGCGCTTCCGGGCCGGTGACTGCGATGGTGCCGGTGCGGGGTCCGACCGGGGCCGGTGCGAGGTCCGGTGCCCGGTGCCGGGTGCGGGCTCCGCACCGGGTCCGCTCCGGCCCGGTGCCGCTCCGCGGGTCAGCTCTGCGGGCGTATCACGGTCACCCCCGCGCCGGGGGCCGCCCCCATCGCCGCCAGCGCCTCCGAGGCCGCGGCCAGCGGTATCTGGGAGGTGACCAGCAGATCCGGTCGCAGCGCCCCGGAGCGGACGAGCTCCATCATCGGCCCGTAGGCGTGCGCGGCCATGCCATGGCTGCCGCGTATCTCCAGCTCGAACCCGATCACCCGGTCCATCGGGACCACCGGGTCCCCGGCCGCCGCGGGCAGCAGCCCGACCTGGACGTGGCGGCCGCGGCGCCGCAGGCTCGCCACCGAGGCGGCGCAGGTGACCGGGGAGCCGAGCGCGTCCAGGGACAGATGCGCGCCGCCGCCGGTCAGTTCGCGGATCGCCGCGGCCGTGTCGCCGCCCGGGAAGGCGGAGGCATCGACGCACTGGTCGGCGCCGAAGGTCCGGGCCAGCTCCAGGGCGCGGGGGGCCACGTCGACGGCGACCACCCGCGCCCCGCAGGCCGCCGCGATCATCACCGCCGAGAGCCCGACCCCGCCGCAGCCGTGGACGGCCACCCACTCCCCGGGCGCCACCCGCCCCTGGGCCACCACGGCACGGAAGGCCGTGGCGAACCGGCAGCCCAGCCCGGCGGCCGTGGTGTACGAGAGTTCCTCGGGCACGGCGACCAGATTGATGTCGGCGTGCTCCAGGGCCACGTACTCGGCGAAGGACCCCCAGTGGGTGAACCCGGGCTGGGTCTGCCGCTCGCAGACCTGCTGGTCACCGGCGGCGCAGGAGGGGCAGCTGCCGCAGGCGCAGATGAACGGCACGGTGACCCGGTCGCCGGGCCGCCAGTTGGCGACGTCGGCACCGACGGCCTCGACCACGCCGGCGAGTTCATGGCCGGGGACGTGCGGCAGGGTGATGCCGGGGTCGTGCCCCATCCAGCCGTGCCAGTCGCTGCGGCAGAGGCCGGTGGCCTCCACGCGGACGACGACGCCGTGCGGCGAAGGCGCCGGGTCGGGCACCTCTTGTATGCGCGCGTCCTGTCCGTACTGCTCGAACACCACAGCCCTCATCCGACCGTCCCGCCTCTCCGTCCCGTCCGTGACGGCACCGAACCTAGCCGCCGACCCGGCTCGTGTCCCTCCTGTCCGACGCCCCGGCTTCCCCGCCCTTCGCAGGCGGGTCCGGTGCCGGGCCGGGCGCGGGTATGGAGTCACCCGCCTCGCTGATCCCGAACCGCGCGTGGAAGCGGCGCAGGGGCCCCGGGGCCCACCAGGTGGCGCGGCCGGTCAGCTTCATTACCGACGGCACAAGCAGGCTGCGCACGACCATGGCGTCCATGACGACGGCCAGGGCGATCCCGAGACCGAGCATCTTGATGTTCGTCACCCGGGAGGCTCCGATGGCGACCATCACCACGGCGAGGATCACGGCGGCGGCGGTGATCAGCCCGCCGGTGCGCCGCAGCCCGAACCGGACGGCGTGCTCGTGGTCGCCGGTGGCGTCGTACTCCTCCTTGATCCGGGAGAGGAGGAAGACGCCGTAGTCCATGGAGAGTCCGAAGGCGACGCAGAACATGAGCACCGGGAGCGTGGTTTCGATGGCTCCGGTGGCGGTGAAGGAGAGGAGCCCGGAGAGGTTCCCCTCCTGGAAGACCCAGACGACGGCGCCGAACATGGCGGTGAGGCTGAGCGCGTTGAGCACCACGGCCTGGAGCGGGATCAGCACGCTGCCGGTGAGCAGGAAGACCAGCAGCAGCGTCACCACGGCGATGATCGCGCCGGCCCATGGCAGCCGGTCGGCGAGCGCGTTCTTCGTGTCGACGAGCACGGCGGCCGCGCCGGTGACGGACGTCCCGAAGGGGGCTTCCAGGGCGCGCAGTTCGCCGACGAGGTCCTGTGTCTCCTGGTCGACCGCCTCGCCTTCGGGCAGGACGGAGAAGACCGCGTGGCCCTGGGAGGTGACCGGCCCGTCGACCCTGACCACGCCCGGCACGGCCGCGAGCCGGTCGCGGTACTCGGCGTACTGGGCGGGTGTGGCCGGGCCCTCCGCGAGGACTTCCAGGCCGCCGCCGGGGCTGCCGGGGAAGCCGTCGCGGATGTGCTGCTGGACGACATGGGACTCGGCGCCCCGCGGCAGCTGCCGGTCGTCGGCGGTACCGAACGTGACCCCCAGGAAGGGCAGTCCGAGCAGGACCAGGCCGGTGACCGTGGCGACGGCGAAGAGCGGGGCATGGCGCATGACCAGGTCGGCGGTGCGTGCCCAGCCCGCGCCTGGCTCACTACCGGCGCCCGGCGCGCGGCGGGTGAACAGCCGCCGCAGGTCGAACGCGTTGACCCGGTCCCCGAGCAGCATCAGCGCGGCCGGCAGCAGGACCAGCGCGGCGGCCGCGGCGAGCAGGACGACCGCGATGCCCGCGTAGGCGAAGGACCGGAGGAAGTACTGCGGGAAGACCAGCATCGCGGCGAGCGAGACGGCGACGGTGAGGGCGGAGAACAGGACGGTCCGGCCGGCGGTGCGCAGGGTGACGGCGACGGCTGTGCGGGTGTCCGCGCCGTCGGCGACCTCCTCGCGGAAGCGACGTACGACGAACAGCGCGTAGTCGATGGCGAGGCCGAGGCCGAGCGCGGTGGTGAGGTTGAGCGCGAAGACCGAGACGTCGGTGAATTCGGTAAGGACGCGCAGGACGGCGTTGGTGCCGAGGATGGCGACGATGCCGACGGCGAGCGGCAGCAGGGCGGCGACGGCGCTGCCGAAGACCATGACGAGCAGGAGGAGCGTGACCGGCAGGGCGATCAGCTCGGCCCGTAGCAGATCCTCCTGGATGACCGTCTCCATCTCGTGCTGCACGGCGACCGGACCGCCGACGGTCACCCGCACCGGCCCGTGCGTGCCGCGGTACGCAGGCGAGATGCGGGTGAGCACCTCGGCGGCGGTCTTCTCGTCCCCTTCGATCCGGGCGGCGATCAGCGCCTGGCTGCCGTCCTTGGAGCGGAGGGCGGGTGCCCCGGTCGCCCAGTACGACCCGACGCCGGTGACGCCCTCCTCCGCGCCGAGCCGCTCGCCAAGCCGCCGGGCCTCGGCGGCAACGGCCGGATCGTCGACCCCGGCCCGGCCGGCGTCGATCAGCAGCAGGAGGTTGGGCTGCGAGGCCGGGAACTCCCGCTCCAGCACCTTCGTCGCGTACGCGGACTCCGCGTCGGGGGCCTCCCAGCCCCCGGCGGCCAGCCGGTCGCCCACTCCGCCGCCGGCGAGGACCGCGAGGGCGGTGAGCACCAGCGCGACCAGGAGCGAGAGCCGTGGCCGTGCGGTGACCAGGCGCGTCCAGCGGCCTTCCGCCGGACGGTTGACTTCGGGCATGACGCGGTGTTCCCCCTTCACCATGGCTTCCGTGAGACCTGCTGACGCCCGCCCGGGACCATGTCCGGGGACATACTCGGAGGGACATCAGGGCAGCCCACAGGAGCCGTCCGCTGCCATAGACTGGCAAACACGAGCGACCACTCGCGTTTTTCAAGAATGCGAGCGACCACTCGCGTTTGTCAACCGATCCCGAAAGCTGGGGAAACACCGTGCCGTCGGAGGAACCGAAGCCACGCCGCCGCCAGGCCCGCGGCGAACGCCGTATCGCATCGCTGCTCCAGGCCGCCGCGAACGTCTTCTGCACCAGCGGCTACACCGCGGCGAGCACCAACGCCATCGCCCGCGAGGCGAGCGTCTCGCCGGGCACGCTCTACCAGTACTTCCCGAACAAGGAAGCCATCGCGGTCGAGTTGAGCGAGCGGCTGCTGCATCAGATGCGCGAGACCCACGGCCAGGCCTTCACCCCGGCCAACCTCGCCCTCCCCCTCGACCGGATGCTGGACGCCGTCCTCGACCCCTTCATCGCCTTCAACGTCGAGAACCCGGCCTTCCTCGCCCTGATGCACGGCTCGGAGCCGATCCCGGGCCAGATAGCGGAGGAGCACGACGCACTGCACGCCTCGCTGCTGACGCGGGTCGAGAGCCTGCTCGGCCACTACCTTCCGGACACGCCGGCCGCCGAACGCCACCAGGTCGCCGAGATGACGTTCGCGCTGTTCAAGGCCGGTCTCGACCTCGTGATGACCCACGAGGGCGCCGAGCGCGACGCGTACGTCACCGAGCTGAAGCGGGCGCTGTTCCGCTATCTCGACCCGCTGATCGGAGACGCGGCTCACCCGGCAGAGAGTGGCATCCATACCCCCTAGGGGTATAAGGTGGCAGCGTCCCTCATCAGCGACACACGCACTGCCTCGAAGAGGAGAGTCCGTCATGACGACCGAGACCAAGACCGAGCTGCCCCAGGCCACCGGCTCCTGCTGCTCGCCCACCGGGTCCTGCCACGACAGCGCCGCCGACGCCACGGCCGCCGGTGTCACCACGGTCTATCAGGTCAAGGGCATGACGTGCGGGCACTGCGAGGGCGCCGTCTCCGAGGAGATCTCCGAGATCGCCGGCGTCACCTCCGTCAAGGCCGTCGCCGCCACCGGTCAGGTCACCGTCGTCTCGGCCGCCCCGCTTGACGAGGCCGCGGTCCGTGCCGCCGTGGACGAGGCCGGTTACGAGCTCGTCGGCCAGGCCTGAGCCACCGCGGTCCACCGCGGCCGTCGCGGCCGCTCCGACCGACCGAACCCCGCACCACTCGCGCCCCGGCAGGGCCGTACCGTTGCCACGACGGTACGGCCCCGCTCCCGTTTTGGAACGCACATGACTGCCACCCTCACCACCGAGCTCACCATCGGCGGAATGACCTGCGCCTCCTGCGCGGCCCGCGTCGAGAAGAAGCTCAACCGGATGGACGGCGTGACCGCGACCGTCAACTACGCCACGGAGAAGGCGAAAATCTCCTACGCGCAGGGCATCGAGGTCGCCGATCTGATCGCTACGGTCGTCAAGACCGGCTACTCCGCCGAAGAACCCCCGCCCCCGCAGCCCGAGCCCTCCAAGGAGGGCAAGGATGCCGACAGCCGGGAGCCGGAGGCCGCGGACGCCCTGCGCCAACGGCTCCTCGTCAGCGCGGTGCTGGCCACCCCGGTCGTACTGTGGGCGATGATCCCGGCCCTCCAGTTCGACAACTGGCAGTGGCTCTCCCTCACCCTCGCCTCTCCCGTGGTCGTCTGGGGCGGCCTCCCCTTCCACCGCGCCGCCTGGACCAACCTCCGGCACGGCGCCGCGACCATGGACACCCTCGTCTCGGTCGGCACGCTGGCCGCCTTCGGCTGGTCCCTGTGGGCCCTGTTCTTCGGACACGCGGGCCTGCCCGGCATGCGCCACGGCTTCGACCTGACCGTCACCCGCGCCGACGGCGCCGCCACGATCTACCTCGAAGTCGCCGCCGGCGTGATCACGTTCATCCTCCTCGGCCGCTACCTGGAAGCCCGCGCCAAACGGACCGCGGGCGCGGCGCTGCGCGCGCTGATGGAGCTCGGCGCGAAGGACGTCGCGGTCCTGCGGGCCGGTACGGAGGTACGGATACCGGTCGCCGAACTGCGCGCCGGGGACCTCTTCGTCGTACGCCCCGGGGAGAAGATCGCCACCGACGGCACGGTCGCCGAGGGCGCCTCCGCCATCGACGCGTCCCTGCTCACCGGCGAGTCCCTGCCTGTGGACGTGAGCACCGGCGACCCCGTCACCGGCGGCTGCGTCAACACCTCCGGGCGTCTGGTCGTCCGGGCCACCCGGGTCGGCTCCGACACCCAACTGGCCCGGATGGCACGGCTGGTCGAGGACGCCCAGAACGGCAAGGCGCAGGTACAGCGGCTCGCCGACCGGATCTCCGCGGTCTTCGTCCCCGTCGTGCTGCTGCTCGCGCTCGGCACCCTCGCCGCCTGGCTGCTGGCCACCGGGGACACGACGGCCTCCTTCACCGCCGCCGTCGCCGTACTGATCATCGCCTGCCCGTGCGCCCTCGGTCTCGCGACCCCGACCGCGCTCATGGTCGGCACCGGCCGGGGCGCCCAGCTCGGCATCCTGATCAAGGGACCCGAGGTGCTGGAATCCACCCGCCGCGTGGACACCGTCGTCCTCGACAAGACCGGAACGGTCACCACGGGCCACATGGAGCTGGTGGGGGTGCGCGTCTACGGAGGCGTATACGGCGCCGAGCGCACCGGCGAGGAGGAGCTGCTGCGCCTCGCGGGCGCCCTGGAGCACTCCTCCGAGCACCCGGTCGCCCGCGCCGTGGCGGCCGGCGCGGCCGCGCGGGTCGGCGAGCTCCCCGTACCGAAGTCCTTCGAGAACGTGCCCGGCCTCGGGGTACGCGGCTCGGTCGACGGCCACCGCGTGCTCGTCGGACGCGCGGCCCTGCTCGCCGCCGAGGAGATCGAGGTACCGGGCGCCCAGGAGCCGGGAGTCGTGCACGTCGCCTGGGACGGGCGGGCCCGCGGCACTCTGAAGGTCGCCGACGCGGTCAAGGAGACCAGCTCGGAGGCGGTGGCCCGGCTGCGCGGCGTGGGCCTGCGTCCGGTGCTGCTCACCGGCGACAGCAGGTCCGTCGCGGAGCGGGTGGCGGCGGAGGTCGGCATCGACGAGGTGATCGCCGAGGTGCTGCCGCAGGACAAGGTCGACGTGGTCAAGCGGCTCCAGGGCGAGGGGCGGGTGGTCGCGATGGTCGGCGACGGCGTCAACGACGCGGCCGCGCTCGCCCAGGCCGATCTGGGCCTGGCGATGGGTACGGGTACGGACGCGGCGATCGAGGCCGGCGACCTCACCCTCGTTCGCGGGGACCTGCGGGTCGCGGCGGACGCCATCCGGCTCTCCCGGCGGACCCTCGCCACGATCAAGGGCAACCTCGGCTGGGCGTTCGGCTACAACGTCGCCGCGCTGCCGCTCGCCGCGGCCGGTCTCCTCAACCCCATGATCGCCGGACTGGCGATGGCCCTTTCGTCCGTATTTGTGGTGACGAACAGCCTGCGACTGAAGACGTTCACGTGAATTCACGTTCACGTGACGCACAGGACCTTCACAAAGAGACCTAGATCACAGATATTTGGGGGTAACCATTCGGGCCCTTCGCGAGTCTAAGTGGGCGATGCCAAGAACGTCTTGGGGGACGTTCATGGGATGTCTTGGGGGACGTCCCAGGCAAGCGTTGGCCGGGGCACGTGCACCGGGGAGCTTTGAGCGGCCCTCCCGTACGTACGTACCCCGGCAGACCGCGGAAGCTTCTGCTGGGTAACACCTGCAGACGCCCGGCCCGGATCCCGTGGGGGGAATCCGCACCGGGGATATGGGAAGCGCCCCGCTCGTCGACCCGTGGGGGGATCGGCGGCGGGGCGCTTTTCGTTCAGGCGCCGTCAGGCACCGAAGGCGTCAGCGGCCTCAGCGGGCCTCGACCGGCACGAAGTCGCGCAGGACCTCACCCGTGTAGATCTGGCGGGGGCGGCCGATGCGGGAGCCGGGCTCCTTGATCATCTCGTGCCACTGGGCGATCCAGCCGGGCAGCCGGCCGAGCGCGAAGAGCACGGTGAACATCTCGGTCGGGAAGCCCATCGCCCGGTAGATCAGACCCGTGTAGAAGTCGACGTTCGGGTAGAGGTTGCGCGAGACGAAGTAGTCGTCGGAGAGCGCGTGCTCCTCCAGCTTCAGCGCGATGTCCAGCAGCTCGTCGGACTTGCCGAGCGCGGAGAGCACATCGTGCGCCGCGGCCTTGATGATCTTGGCGCGGGGGTCGAAGGACTTGTACACCCGGTGGCCGAAGCCCATCAGGCGGACACCGTCCTCCTTGTTCTTCACCTTGTTGATGAAGGAGTCGACGTCGCCGCCGTTGGCCTGGATGCCCTCCAGCATCTCCAGGACCGACTGGTTGGCGCCACCGTGCAGCGGACCCCACAGGGCCGAGATGCCGGCGGAGATCGAGGCGAACATGTTCGCCTGCGAGGAGCCGACCAGACGCACGGTGGAGGTCGAGCAGTTCTGCTCGTGGTCCGCGTGCAGGATCAGCAGCTTGTCGAGCGCGGAGACCACGACCGGGTCGAGCTCGTACTCCTGCGCCGGGACCGAGAAGGTCATGCGCAGGAAGTTCTCGACGTACCCGAGGTCGTTGCGCGGGTAGACGAACGGGTGACCGATCGACTTCTTGTACGCGTACGCCGCGATCGTCGGCAGCTTGGCCAGCAGCCGGATCGTGGAGATGTGGCGCTGCTTCTCGTCGAACGGGTTGTGGCTGTCCTGGTAGAACGTCGACAGCGCGCTGACCACGGAGGACAGCATGGCCATCGGGTGGGCGTCGCGCGGGAAGCCGTCGAAGAACCGCTTGACGTCCTCGTGCAGCAGCGTGTGCTGGGTGATCTCGTTCTTGAAGGCCGACAGCTCGTCGACCTTGGGAAGCTCACCGTTGATCAGCAGGTACGCCACCTCGAGGAAGGTGGAGCGCTCGGCGAGCTGCTCGATGGGGTAGCCGCGGTACCGCAGAATGCCCTGCTCACCGTCGAGGTAGGTGATGGCGGATTTATAGGCGGCGGTGTTGCCGTATCCGCTGTCCAGGGTGACCAGACCGGTCTGGGCTCGGAGCTTCCCGATGTCGAAGCCCTTGTCACCGACGGTGCTCTCGACCACCGGGTAGGTGTATTCACCGTCCGCGTACCGCAGTACTACAGAGTTGTCGCTCACGTCATCCCTCACCGACGTAGTGCCTCTTCTTCGAGGTGCCCTGACTGTCTCTACCATCCCCCATTTGGCTCAGGAGAGTGCACTCGGGGTCGACCATTGGGCCAATCGGCGGCACTGAGTGCCGCCAACCTGCACATCCTGCCCCCTTCGCCCCGGTTCCGGAAAGTCCTGCGGAGCGTTTCACACGGCCGGGGGCCGCGAACCGCGCCCTTGGAACCCCTCGTCCGCCCGGTCTCGTCCGGTGAGCCGATGGGCGAGCGCCGTAAAGCGCCTGCCTGCGGAAACAGTACGTACTGCCTGGCCGATCGCCCTGCGGGAGCCGACCAGGACGACCAGTTTCCGCGCTCTTGTGACGGCCGTGTAGAGCAGGTTCCGCTGCAGCATCATCCAGGCCCCCGTGGTGACGGGGATCACCACCGCGGGGTACTCGCTGCCCTGCGAACGGTGGATCGTCACGGCGTACGCGTGAGCCAGCTCGTCGAGTTCGTCGAAGTCGTAGGCCACCTCCTCGTCCTCGTCCGTCAGCACCGTCAGCCGCTGATCATCAAGGCTGAGTGAGGTGACCACGCCGACCGTGCCGTTGAAGACGCCGTTCCGCCCCTTGTCATAATTGTTGCGAATCTGCGTGACTTTGTCCCCGACGCGGAAGACCCGGCCGCCGAATCTCTTCTCGGGGAGGTCCGGGCGGGCCGGGGTGACGGCCTGCTGGAGCAGACCGTTCAGCGTGCCCGCGCCGGCCGGGCCGCGGTGCATCGGGGCCAGGACCTGGATGTCCCGCCGTGGATCAAGGCCGAATTTGGCGGGAATCCGCCGTGCGGCGACATCAACGGCCAGCCGGCCCGCGTCCTCGGTCTCCTCCTCGACGAAGAGGAAGAAGTCGGGCAGACCGGAGGTGATCGGGTACTCGCCGGCGTTGATCCGGTGGGCGTTGGTCACCACGCCCGACTGCTGGGCCTGCCGGAAGATCCGGGTGAGCCGGACGGCCGGCACCGGGCTGTCCGGGGCGAGGAGATCGCCGAGCACCTCCCCCGCGCCCACCGACGGGAGCTGGTCCACGTCCCCGACGAGCAGCAGATGCGCGCCCGGCGCGACGGCCTTGACCAGCTTGTTGGCGAGCAGCAGATCCAGCATGGACGCCTCGTCGACCACGACCAGGTCGGCGTCCAGTGGCCGCTCCCGGTCGTACGCGGCGTCCCCGCCCGGCTTCAGCTCCAGGAGACGGTGGACGGTGGAGGCCTCGGCGCCGGTGAGCTCCGCGAGCCGCTTGGCGGCCCGGCCCGTGGGCGCGGCGAGGACCACCTTGGCCTTCTTGGCGCGGGCGAGCTCCACGACGGACCGGACCGTGAAGGACTTGCCGCAGCCGGGGCCGCCGGTGAGCACGGCGACCTTGCGGGTGAGCGCCAGCCGGACCGCCTCCTCCTGCTCGGGGGCGAGTTCGGCGCCCGTACGCTCCGCGAGCCAGGCCAGCGCCTTGTCCCAGGCCACGTCCTGGAAGGCCGGCATCCGGTCCTCGCCGGTCCGCAGCAGCCGCTGGAGCTGGGCGGCCAGGGAGAGCTCGGCGCGGTGGAAGGGCACGAGGTAGACGGCCGTCAGCGACTGTCCCTCGGGCCCTGGCACCCGCTCGCGTACGACCCCGCTCTCGCCGTCCTCGCCGGGGGTGGCGAGCTCGGCGAGGCACTCGATGACAAGGCCGGTGTCGACCTGGAGGAGCTTCACCGCGTCGGCGATGAGCTGCTCCTCGGGCAGGAAGCAGTGTCCTTGGTCGGTGGACTGCGACAGGGCGTACTGCAGCCCGGCCTTGACCCGCTCGGGGCTGTCGTGGGGGATGCCGACGGCCTGGGCGATGCGGTCGGCGGTGAGGAAGCCGATGCCCCAGACGTCGGCGGCCAGCCGGTAGGGCTGGTTCTTGACGACGGAGATCGAGGCGTCGCCGTACTTCTTGTAGATCCGCACGGCGATGGAGGTGGAGACGCCGACGCCCTGGAGGAAGACCATGACCTCCTTGATGGCCTTCTGTTCCTCCCAGGCGACCCCGATGAGCTTGGTGCGCTTGGGCCCGAGGCCGGAGACCTCGATGAGCCGCCCGGGCTCCCGCTCGATGACGTCGAGGGTGTCGGTGCCGAAGTGGTCGACGATCCGCTCGGCGATCCGGGGGCCGATGCCCTTGATCAGGCCGGAGCCGAGGTAGCGGCGGATGCCCTGGATGGTGGCCGGCAGCACGGTCGTGTAGTTCTCCACCGTGAACTGCTTTCCGTACTGCGGGTGGGAGCCCCAGCGGCCCTCCATGCGCAGCGACTCGCCCGGCTGGGCGCCGAGCAGCGACCCGACGACCGTGAGGAGGTCTCCGGCGCCGCGGCCGGTGTCGACGCGGGCGACTGTGTAGCCGCTCTCCTCGTTGGCGTAGGTGATTCGCTCCAGCACACCTTCGACCACTGTCTGATTCGACATGATCCGACGGTAGCGCCGCCCTCGGACAGCGCGGCCGGCCTGTGGACAACTCCGCCCGGTCCGGCCCGCCGGGCCAAGTCACCGCCGGCGGCCGGGGGAACTACTGGGGGCCCGGTCCTGCGACCGGGCCCCGCGTGTTCCCCTCCCGTCGCGGCTCCCCGAATCCCCCCAGATCCCTCCCCGGAAGCCCCGACACCAGATAGACACGCGTCACCCACCAAGGGTTGTACGACTGCGCGCGGTTATTTTTCCGGAATCCCGGATTCCCGGATCCGGCGGTAGCGGGCCACCGTCTCCGCCAGGACCACCAGGCCCTCGCGGGCCCACAACGCGTCGTTGAACAGCTCCACTTCGACCGGACCGTGGTACCCGGCCCCGTCGAGCAGGGAGCACCACGCCGAAAGGTCGATCACGCCGTCGCCCAGCTGCGCGCGCCCGTTGAGGACACCGGCGGGCAGGGGGGTCGTCCAGTCCGCGAGCTGGAAGGAGTGCAGGCGGCCCGCCATGGCCGCGCGGATGGCCGCCGCCGGGGCGCGCTCGTCCCACCAGACGTGGTACGTGTCCACGACGACGCCGACCCGGTCGGCGGGGAACGCCTCGGCGATCGTGAGGGCCTGGTCGAGGGTGGAGATCGCGCAGCGGTCGGCCGCGTACATCGGGTGGAGCGGTTCGACGGCCAGACGTACGTTCCGGCTCGCGGCGTACGGCACCAGCTCGGCGATCGCCTCGGCGATACGGGCCCGCGCCCCCGCGAGGTCGCGGCTGCCGGGCGGGAGGCCCCCGGAGACCAGGACCAGGGTGTCCGTGCCGAGGGCCGCGGCCTCGTCGACCGCCGCGCGGTTGTCGTCCGGTGACGTCCGCGTCGTGAAGAAGCCGCCCCGGCACAGGCTCGACACGGTCAGCCCCGCGTCCCGTACGAGCGCCGCCGCGGCCTCGACGCCGTATGCCCGCACCGGTTCACGCCACAGCCCGACGGCCGGGACACCGAGGCGGACACAGGCCGCCGTCAGCTCCGGCAGCGAAAGCTGCCGGAGCGTCATCTGGTTGACGCTGAAGCGCGCGAGGTCCCCCGTCATCCCGTCACTCCGTGCACCGTGAGCAGGGCCCTCATCCGTGCCTCGGCGAGTTCCGGGTCCGGGAAAAGGCCGATGCCGTCGGCGAGTTCGTACGCCCGCACCAGGTGCGGCAGCGAGCGCGCGGACTGGAGGCCGCCGACCATCGTGAAGTGGCTCTGGTGGCCGGCCAGCCACGCCAGGAACACCACGCCCGTCTTGTAGAAGCGGGTCGGGGCCTCGAAGAGGTGCCGGGCAAGAGGGACGGTCGGGTCGAGGAGCGTACGGAATCCGGTCGTGTCGCCGGCGTCCAGGGCGCGCAGGGCGCGGGCGGCCAGCGGTGCCAGGGGGTCGAGGGCGCCGAGGAGGGCGTGGCTGAAGCCCTGTTCGTCGCCCGCGATCAGCTCGGGGTAGTGGAAGTCGTCGCCGGTGTAGCAGCGCACGCCCTCGGGGAGCCGGCGGCGCAGCTCGGTCTCGCGCCGGGCGTCCAGGAGGGAGACCTTCACGCCGTCGACCTTGTCCGGGTGGGCGGCGACGATCTGGAGGAGGGTCTCGGTGGCGGTGTCGAGGTCGGCCGATCCCCAGTACCCGGCGAGCGCCGGGTCGAACATCGGGCCGAGCCAGTGCAGGATCACCGGCTCCGACGCCTGCCGCAGCAGGGGCCCGTACACGGCCAGGTAGTCGTCCGCCGAGCGCGCCGCGCCCGCCAACGCGCGCGAGGCCATGACGACGGCCCGTGCCCCGGCCTCCTCGACGAGCGTCAGCTGCTCCTCGTACGCCGCCCGGACCGCCGGCAGCCCGGCCGGGCCGGTCAGTTGCTCCGTGCCGGCCCCGCAGACGATCCGCCCGCCCACCGCCCTGGCCTCGGCAGCCGAACGGCGGATCAGCTCGGCGGCGTGGGGCCAGTCGAGACCCATGCCGCGCTGTGCGGTGTCCATGGCCTCGGCGACACCGAGCCCGTGGGACCACAGATGGCGGCGGAAGGCGAGCGTGGCGTCCCAGTCGACCGCGGCGGGCCCGTCCGGGCCGGTGTACGCGTACGGGTCGGCGACGACGTGCGCGGCGGCGAAGACCGTACGGGAGACCGGTGCCGGGCCGGCAGCGGCCATCACGCGCGCGGTGCGGGGTTCGTAGGGCCCCTGGGGCAGGCGGATCGTCACAGCGCCAGCTCCGGTACGTCGTAACGGCGGCCCTCCGCTGATGATTTGAGGCCGAGCTCGGCGAGCTGGACTCCGCGCGCACCGGCGAGCAGGTCCCAGTGATAGGGCTCCTCGCGCGCGATGTGGCGCAGGAAGAGCTCCCACTGGGCCTTGAAGCCGTTGTCGAACTCGGTGTTGTCGGGGACCTCCTGCCACTGGTCGCGGAAGGAGTGGGTGACCGGGAGGTCGGGGTTCCACACCGGTTTGGGGGTCATGGAGCGGTGCTGGACACGGCAGCCACGCAGCCCGGCGACGGCCGAGCCATGAGCGCCGTCGACCTGGAACTCGACCAGTTCGTCGCGGTGGACGCGGACCGCCCAGGAGGAGTTGATCTGGGCGACGGCTCCGCCGGCCAGCTCGAAGATGCCGTACGCGGCGTCTTCGGCGGTCGCCGTGTAGGGCTTGCCCTGCTCGTCCCGGCGTTCCCGGATGTGGGTGGTGACATGGGCGTTGACGGCGGTCACCCGGCCGAAGAGGTCGTGCAGGACGTACTCCCAGTGCGGGAACATGTCGAGGACGATGCCGCCGCCGTCCTCGGCGCGGTAGTTCCAGCTCGGGCGCTGGGCGGGCTGCCAGTCGCCCTCGAAGACCCAGTAGCCGAACTCGCCCCGCACGGACAGGATCTCGCCGAAGAAGCCGCCGTCGACGAGGCGTTTGAGCTTGCGCAGCCCCGGCAGGAACAGCTTGTCCTGGACGACGCCGTGCTTGATGCCCGCGTCGCGGGCGAGCCGGGCGAGGGCCAGGGCGCCGGCGAGATCGGGGGCGGTGGGCTTCTCGGTGTAGACGTGCTTGCCGGCGGCGATCGCGCGGGTGAGCGCGTCGACGCGGGCGGAGGTGGCCTGCGCGTCGAAGTACACCTCCACCGTCTCGTCGGCGAGTACGGCATCGAGGTCGATGGACCATTCGGTGAGCCCGTGGCGTTCGGCGAGGGCCCGCAGGGCGTGCGCGCGGCGGCCGACGAGTACGGGCTCGGGCCACAGGGTCTCCCCGTCGCCGAGGTCGAGGCCGCCCTGCGCGCGGAGGGCGAGGAGGGAGCGGACGAGGTGCTGGCGGTGTCCCATCCGGCCGGTGACGCCGTTCATGGCGATCCGGACTGTCCTGCGTGTCACGGGGGTCCCTCCGTACGGCGAGAAGTACGCGGCGGCGCGCGGTGGTCGCGGCAGTGGCTGGCAGCGAGCGGCGGCGCGCGGGTGGCGAGAGGCAGTGCACGGTGGCGAGAGGCAGTACGACGTCAGTAAGCGCTTTCTACGTTCTCTGACGCTAGCCTGCCGAAAGAGGCCCGGACAAGGGGCTCGACCGACTCTCCCCGGAGGAACGCGATGACCGTCACGCTGGCGGATGTGGCCGCACGGGCACGGGTCTCCCCGGCCACCGTCTCCCGCGTCCTGAACGGCAACTACCCGGTCGCCGCGGCCACTCGGGAACGGGTCCTGAAGGCCGTCGACGAACTC
This sequence comes from Streptomyces purpureus, assembly GCF_014648195.1. Taxonomy (GTDB): domain Bacteria; phylum Actinomycetota; class Actinomycetes; order Streptomycetales; family Streptomycetaceae; genus Streptomyces; species Streptomyces purpureus. The sequence goes on along the minus strand of NZ_BMQQ01000006.1, from coordinate 207,838 downwards.
GACTACGTCCTGAACGCCACCGCGAGCTCGCTCGCCGCCGCCACCTCCGACCTGGTCGGCATCCTCGTCAACGACATCGCCGACCCCTTCTTCGGCATCATGGCCGGGGCCGCGCAGGGCGCCATCTGCGAGAGCGCGTCGGGCCGGGCGGGCGGTGAGAAGCTCGCCGTCGTCTGCAACACCGGCGGCTCGGCCGAGCGTGAACTGACCTATCTGACGCTCCTGCAGCGCCAGCGCGCCGCGGCGGTTGTGCTGACGGGCGGCGCACTGGAGGACCCCGGCCACATCGCGGCGGTCGCCGCCAAGCTGGCCCGGCTCGCGGAGGCGGGCAGCCGGATCGTGCTCTGCGGGCGCCCGGCCCTGCCGGGCGACGCGAGCGTGGCGGCCCTCGCCTTCGACAACCGCAGCGGCGCCCGCCGTCTCACCGAGCACCTCCTCGCCCTCGGCCACCGCCGCATCGGCTACATCGCCGGGCCCGCGGACCGCACCACCACCCGGCACCGCCTGGAGGGGCACCGCGAGGCGATGGCCGCGGCCGGGCTCGCCGGCGACGCCGAGGGCCAGGAGCGGGCCACCCTGCACGGCCCGTACGACCGCCGCTGCGGATACGACGCGGCCCTCGAACTCCTGCGCCGCGACCCGGAACTGACCGCGATCGTCGCCGCCAACGACACGATCGCGCTCGGCGCCTGCGCGGCCCTGCGCGACCAGGGCCTGCGCGTCCCGGACGACGTCTCGGTCGCGGGCTTCGACGACCTCCCCTTTTCGGTGGACGCGGTGCCGGGCCTGACGACCGTACGGCTGCCGCTGTACGAGGCGGGAGCGCGCGCGGGGCGCCTGGCGATGGGGACGGAGGAGCCGCCGCCGGGCGGCGTCGCCACGATCGCCGCGGAGCTGATGGTGCGCGGGTCGACGGCGGGGCCGCGCGCCCGGCCCTGAACGGTCGATGTGCGGACGTCGCGCCCGACGGCCCGCGACGCGCGCGTGCCGCGTCCGTCTCCGTACGCCCCCGCCACGCGCGCGTGCCGCCGCCGTGCGCGGCGCTATCGTGGACAACACCCGCCTATGGAGGGGCCCATGACCAGCACCTTGGACACTCCCGGCGCCCGGGAGCCGCGATGACCACGGACCGGGGCGTACGGCTGCGGGAGCCTCTGGCCGGGGAGCTCGGGTGGGTCGTACAGCGGCACGGCGCGTTGTACGCCGCCGAGTACGGCTGGAACAGCGAGTTCGAGGGCCTTGTCGCGCGCGTGGTCGCCGACTTCACCGAGGACCACGACCCGCACCTCGAAAACCTGTGGATCGCCGAGCTCGACGGACGGCCGGTCGGTTCGGTGATGTGCGTCCGGGACGACGCGCCCGCGACCGCCCGGCTCCGGCTGTTCCTCGTCGAGCCGGAGGCCCGGGGGCGCGGTGTGGGGGAGCTCCTCGTCCGTACGGTCGTGGACTTCGCCCGGGGCGCGGGGTACCGGGATCTGGTGCTGTGGACGTACGACGTCCTCGCCGCGGCCGGGCGGATCTACCGCCGGGCCGGTTTCACACTGGTCCAGGAGAAGCCGCAGCGTGCTCACGGCGCGGATCTCCTCCTCCAGGACTGGCGTCTGGCGCTCCGGGACGAGTAGCCGGGGCGGCCAGTGAGGTCAGGGCCACCCCGCCCACCAGCAGCGCCGCCGCGCACCACCGCAGCCCCGAGACCGACTCGTCCAGGACGAGGGCGGCCGAGGACATCCCGAAGACCGGGACGAGCAGGGAGAAGGGGGCCACCGAGGAGGCTGGGTGGTGGCGCAGGAGGTAACCCCAGGCGCCGAAGCCGAAGATGGTGGTGACCCAGGCGACGTAGAGGATGACGCCGGCGCCGGTCCAGTCCAGGGAGCGCAGTGCGGCGAGGTCGCGCTCGGGGCCTTCCAGGAGCAGGGAGAGGGCGAGCAGCGGGAGTACGGGCACGGTGCTGACCCAGACCATGAAGTTGAGCATGTCCGGCGGGGCCGCCTTGCGGGTCAGGACGTTGGAGACGCCCCAGCAGGCCGCCGCGGCGACGCAGAGGGTGAAGCCGAGCAGCGGGCCGGACGCGCCCTCGTCGAACGCCGCCACCCCGATCCCGGCCAGGGCGACGGCCATGCCCACCACCCGTGTCCTGCCGGGGCGTTCGCGCAGGGCCACGAAGGCGAAGAGGGCCGTGAAGACCGCCTGGACCTGGAGGACGAGGGAGGACAGGCCGGCCGGGGCGCCCCGGTCCATGCCGGTGAAGAGCAGGCCGAACTTCGCCACCCCGAGCACAAGACCCACGCCCACGATCCACTTCCACGCCACCTTCGGGCGGCCCACGAAGAACACGGCGGGAAGCGCCGCCGCGAGGAAGCGGAGCGCCGAGAAGAGCAGCGGCGGGAAGTGGTCGAGACCGATCTCGATGACGACGAAGTTGATTCCCCAGACGGCGGCGACCAGGGTGGCGAGGGCGAGGTGGGCGGGGCGCATGTGATCGAGGATCACCGCCCAACACCATGTAGCACCAGCGCAGGTTTCTTCATGGTTGGATGAAGCATCGCTACCGAATGACGACGGGCCGGAGGCGGCATGCTGGATCTCGGGCGGCTTCGTGCCCTGCACGCCGTGGCCGTGCACGGCTCGGTCAACGCCGCCGCGGCCGCGCTCGGCTACACCCCGTCGGCGGTCTCCCAGCAGATCGCCAAGCTGGAGCGGGAGACCCGCACGACCCTCCTCGAACGCCAGGGCAGGGGCGTCCGGCTCACCGACGAGGCGCGTCAACTGGCGCGTACGGCCGAGCAGTTGATGTCCCTGGTCGAGGAGGCGGAGGTACGACTCGAAGAGCGTCGGGGGCTGCCTGCGGGACGGCTGGCCATCGGCTGTTTCGCCAGCGCCGCCCGGGGGCTGATGCCCCGGGCCCTGGCCGAGCTGGCACGCCGCCATCCGGCGCTCGACGCCCGGCTGTCGGAGATCGACCCGCATGTGTCCGTGGATCTCGTCGCGCGGGGTGTGATCGATCTCGCCGTGGCCCACGACTGGGACATCGCGCCCATGCCGGCTCCGCCCGGGGTGGAGCAGGCCCTCATCGGCGAGGACCTCTGCGACGTCCTCGTACCGGCCGGTCACCCGCTGGCCGCCGCCCCGTCCGTGAGCCGGGCGGACCTGAAGGACGAGCGGTGGATCTCCCAGCCGCCGGGGACGGTCTGCCACGACTGGCTGATGCGGACGCTGCGGGCCGCCGGCTGCGAGCCGCACATCGCCCACCAGGCCGAGGAGAACCACACCCAGGTCGCGCTGGTCGCCGCCGGTCTGGGCATCGCGCTCGTCCCGCGCCTGGGGCGGGGAGCGCTGCCGGCACAGGTGGCGGCCGTACGGCTCGAACCGGTGCCGGTGCGGCGGCTGTCGGCGCTGTGGCGTGCGGGCGCGGCCCGCCGTCCGGCGATCACCGAGACCGTACGGACGCTCCAGGAGCTGTGGCCGTCGGTGGCGGCCCACCGGGACGCCTAGGTCGCGCGTCCCGGCCGCGGCGGCGTCAGGAGCGGTAGTACCCGAGGAACATGTCGACGCCGGAGTTGATCAGTTTCTCCGTCATGCGCTCGTCGATGCGGTCGCCGTAGGCGTACCGGACGATGTGCGGGTACAGCACCAGGGCGTAGAACTGGGTCACCGCCAGGTCCATGTCCGGGATCGTGAGGTCTTCCTGTTCCCGCAGGGTGGACGACAGGATCGACGAGAACCGCTCCGGTCCCTGTTCGCGCCAGGCCCGGCCCAGCTCCGGGAAGCGGCGGCCCTCGCCGGCGATCAGGGCCCGCAGGGCCAGGACGTCCGGCTGGGCGATGCCGTCCACCCAGCCGTGGGCGGTGGAGACGAGGAGCTCGCGCAGGTCCTCGGCCTCGCTCCGGCGCGACTCCATCATCCGCAGGGTCTCCTCGAACGCCCGGTCGAGCGCGTCGCTGATGACCTCGGCGAACAACTCCTCCTTGCCGGCGAAGTGGTTGTAGACGGTCATCTTCGACACGCCCGCTTCGGCGGCGATCGCGTCCATGCCGATGTTGAAGCCGTGGTTCAGGAACTCCTGACGGGCCGCGCGCACGATGGCCGCCCGCTTCTTGGCGGCGCGTTCGCCGGACGGGGGGCGGCGGGGACTCTGGCTCATCACATCCGTAGCCAAGCATGAACTGTACGGTTGAGTCCAGTTGTACTGGCCTGTACAGTCCAGTTCCGCCGCCGGAGATCCCCGGCGGCGAACCCCGCGCTACGAGACGAGGATGCCGGTGAACTTCCGCCAACGCGTCATGGTCAGCACGGCGACGCCGCGTACCTACGAGGCGTTGACCGCACTCGAGGACTCCGTCCGCTGGGACACCGCGCTCGACGACCGGCTGCGGCTGCTGACGGCCCTCCGCGCGGTCCAGCTCGCCCGCTGCGCACGCACCTGGTCGGCCCAGCTCGAGGTGGCCCTGGCGCTGGGCGAGCGCCCGGAGCGGCTGCGCGAGCTGAGCGCCTGGCGCACGTCCGTGCTGTTCGCACCCGAGGAGCGCGCCGCGCTCGCGCTGACCGAGTCCCTCACCGTCCTCGAAACGGGAGGGGTGCCCGACGAGTTGTACGACGAGGCCGAACGCCTCCTCGGGACGCGCGGGGTCATCGCCCTCGTCATGTCGATCGCACTGACCAACGCGGTGGCGCGGATCGCGGTCGGCGTCCGCGCCCCGGGGGCGACCGCCGAGACGGCGCCCAGCCTCCAGGCCGTCCTGCGCTGAGCGCACGCGCGCGTGCGGCTCGCGGGCCCCGGAACCGCGGCGCGCCCCGCGCCGTCCAAGCGCCGCCCTGTCGGCGAGTCCCCCGCGGCGACGACCTCCCGGCCGTCCGCGGCCGGCAGCGCACGTCCGCCACCGGCGCGGCGCCCCTCCGGCGCCGGTGGCGGAGCCCCTCTCCCCCGCCAAGGCGCGCGACCGGGCATCTCATCGGGTGGTGTTTCTTGTGCACACCCTTGACCTGGCAGTTACTTTCCGACTATCCGTGACACCTTGGAAGTTTCCTTCACCACCCCCGTCACTCATGTACGGCCGGAAGGAGCACCAGTGCACGACCGCGCCCCCTCCAGACGCACCCTTCTCACCGCCACCGCCGCCCTCGCGGCAGCCGCCACCACCGGAGCCGTCACCCCCGCCACGGCGGCCATCGACCACGACCGCCTCCGCCGCCTTCTCTCCCGGATGAGCCTGGAGGAGAAGGTCGGCCAGCTCTTCGTCATGCGGGTGTACGGGCATTCCGCCACCGCACCCGACCAGGCCGACATCGACGCCAACCTCAAGGAGATCGGGGTCCGTACGGCCGCCGAGCTCGTCGCCCGCTACCACGTCGGCGGGATCATCTACTTCGCGTGGGCCCACAACACCCGCGATCCGCACCAGATCGCGGCGCTCTCCAACGGCATCCAGCGCGCCGGCCTCGCCCAGCCCACCCCACTCCCCCTGCTCATCTCCACGGACCAGGAACACGGCATCGTGGCCCGGGTCGGTGAGCCGGCGACGCTGGTGCCGGGGGCGATGGCGCTCGGTGCCGGCGGCTCGCACGCGGACGCCCGCAAGGCGGCCCGGATCGCGGGGGCCGAGCTCGCCGCCCTGGGCATCCGGCAGAACTACGCGCCCGTCGCCGATGTGAACGTCAACCCCGCCAACCCGGTCATCGGCGTCCGCTCCTTCGGAGCGGATCCGCGGGCCGTCGCCGGTCTGGTCGCCGCGCAGGTGAGGGGGTATCAGAGCGCGGGGGTCGCCGCCACGTCCAAGCACTTCCCCGGCCACGGCGACACCGAGACCGACAGCCACTACGGGCTGCCGAAGATCGGCCACACCCGGGAGCAGTGGGCGGAGCTGGACGCGCCGCCGTTCGAGAGCGCCATCGCCGCCGGTATCGACTCGATCATGACGGCGCACATCGTCGTGCCCGCGCTCGACCCGAGCGAGGACCCGGCCACGCTCTCCCGTCCGATCCTCACCGGCATCCTGCGCGAGCAGCTGGGCTACGACGGGGTGGTGGTGACGGACTCGCTCGGCATGCAGGGGGTCCGGACGAAGTACGGCGACGACCGCGTCCCCGTCCTGGCCCTGAAGGCCGGCGTCGACCAGCTGCTCAACCCGCCGCATCTGGACATCGCCTGGAACGCGGTCCTCAAGGCCGTCAAGGACGGCGAGATCACCGAGGAACGCCTTGACGAATCGATCCTGCGGATTCTGCGGCTGAAGGCGAAGCTGGGTCTCTTCCGCGATCCGTACGTCTCCGACAGGGACGTCGACCGTACGGTCGGCACCCGGGCGCATCTGGCCGCCGCCGACCGGATCGCCGAGTCCACCACGACCCTGCTGCGCAACGACGGCGGACTGCTGCCGCTCGACCGGCGCCGGCAGCCCAACCTGCTGGTCGTCGGCGCCGACCCGGCCTCGCCGTCCGGGACGACGGGCCCGCCCACCGCCACCCTCGCCCAGGCCTTCACCGACCTGGGCTTCACGGCCACGGCGCTGTCCACCGGCACCGCGCCCGGCACCGCCAAGATCGACCAGGCGGTGGCCGCCTCGGCCGGAAAGGACGTGGTCGTCGTCGGCACGTACAACGTCACGGCCGGCAGCGCCCAACGCGTGCTGGTGGCCCGGCTCGTCGCCACCGGGGTGCCGGTGGTCACGGTCGCGCTGCGCAATCCGTACGACATCGCCCAGCTCACCGGGCAGGCGGCGACCGTGGCCACGTACTCCTGGACGGATGTCGAACTCCGCGCCGCCGCGCGGGTGATCGCGGGGCGGGCCGAGCCACGCGGGCGGCTTCCGGTGCCCGTGCAGCGTGCGGACGACCCGGCTCAGGTGCTGTACCCGATCGGCTACGGCCTGACGTACTAGCCGTACGCAAACCCCCGGTTCATCTGGCGTGTGCCCGCCACGGCGGGCCACGCTGGGTGGAGCATCGGGGGGTTTCATGCGTTCTCGTCCGGGAATGGCGCCGGTCGTCACTGTCACGGTCACCGCACTGTTCACGCTTCTCGCCGCCCTGCTGGCCGGGTGCCGGGCCGCGCCCGCGCCGAGCGGCGCGCTGGCGACGGCGACGGCCTCGCCGCAGGGGTACGGGGCGGTGTTCCTGGGGCCCGGCGACTGCGGGACGCGCGGGCCGGAGCACCGGGAGGTGCCGTGCGCCAGTGAGAAGGCGGCGGCCCGGGTGCTGAGCCGGTACGACGGGCCGGCCGCGCGCGGACCGGACTGTCCGGACCGTACGGACTTCGTGCTGCACGTCTCGGAGCTGCGGCCGGCCGTGGACGAGGACGGCGACGGGGCCGTGCCGCGTGGGTACGCCTGCATGCGCAATCTGGAGCCGCCGCATCCGGGCGACCCGGGCGGGGGCGGCGGTCCGCACACCCTGGTCGGGGACTGCCTCTACACCTCCCGGAAGGGGCAGGTGAAGGAGACGGCCTGCGACGGCTCGGGCGGGAAGCGGCCGCAGTACGAGGTGGTGGCGGCGGTACCGGGACGCGAGCGGTGCCCGGCGTCCACCGCGCTCTACGTCTCCCTGGGTGGCAGGCAACCGGTGGGCTGTGCGCGCCGGATGTGACCGGCGCGCACAGGGTTTCCGATGAGCGGGTCGGCTACGGGCGCAGGGTCTGGGCCCGCTCCACTTCCCGCTTGTCCAGGCGCTTGTCGAACGGCGCCAGCGGCTTGGCCCGCTTCGGGTCGGTCTGGACGGCGGCCGGGGCGACGCCGGCCCAGGCGAGGATCCGCGCGGTGGCGTGGGCGCGCTCGGCGGGGACCAGGCCGGCCACGTTCGCACCGTGGTTGGCGCCGGGGGCGGCGTAGACGTAGCTGTCACGGGCGCCCTTGCCCAGGCGGAACGGCTCCGCGCCCCATGGGTCGTTCTCGCCGTAGACGAACAGCATCCGGCGGGCGTTGTGCCGGACCCAGCTGTCGACGTCCCGCATGGCCTGCGGCTTGGCCTTCATGGGGATGGAGGCCGGGACGAAGTTCCGCGGCGGCTGGTAGCCGTAGCGGCTCAGACCGGCGAGGTGCGGGAGCTTGATGCTGGGCGAGCCCAGCTCGGTGCCGGCCTGGTAGTAGTACGGCGTGTACGGGTCCAGGCCCTGGTCGGTGTAGAACGAGAAGCCGGAGATGGCGTCGACGCTGTCCCAGATCTCCTGGTCGGTGGCGGTGGCGGCGGCCGGGACGGCCTCGCAGTCGGCGAGCAGGCTGTACTGCCAGAACGCCCAGACGTAGTCGAGGACGACGGCCTCGTAGGCCTTGTCGAGGCTGCCGACGGTGGTGAAGGTGTAGCCGTTGTCGGCGGCGTACTGCGCGTACTTGGCCTGGAGCGGCTCACGGCGGACGAGCGCCTCGCGCTGGACGGCGTTCAGCCGGTCGCGGCACTCCTGGGTGCCGACCTTCTCGAAGAACCGGTCGTAGGCCGCGTCCTCCTTGTTGACGACGTCGTTGGGTGCCACGTAGGCGACGACACCGTCCATGTCACGCGGGTAGAAGCGCTCGTAGTACGTGGCGGTCATGCCGCCCTTGGAGCCGCCGGTGGAGATCCACTTCTTGGTGTAGATCTTCTTCAGCGCCGTGAAGATGCGGTGCTGGTCGGTGGCGGCCTGCCAGATGTTCAGCTTCGACCAGTCGGCCGGCTGGGGCCGGGACGGGGTGAAGAACCGGTACTCCATGGAGACCTGGTTGCCGTCGACGATGGCCGTCGGCTCACTGCGGCGCGGGTTGGTGTTGACGTGGTAGCCCGAGGTGAAGAACACCGTGGGGCGCGTGACGTCCTTGTGCAGCAGGGTGATCCGCTGCTGGAACGTTCCCGCAGAGGGGCGGCGGTGGTCCACCGGCTGCGTGTACGTGAGCACGAAGAAGCGGTAGCCGGGGTACGGCTTCTCCTCGACCAGGGTCATCCCGGGGATCGCCAGGATGCGGTCCTTGATGTCCGCGGACGCTTCCGCGGAGGTACTGCCGGTGTTGCCGGTGGTGTTGCCGGTGGCCGGTTCGGCGGCGGTAGCCGCACTGGCAGCACTCACGGTGCCTATGAGCACCACGAATGACAGCAGCCATCTCAGCGCCTTGCGCATGCGCCCTCCCCTTCGGTTCGCGACGGTCGCGCCGCGAACCTAGCGGGATCAACGCACCCGCCGCCAGACCCAGTTGGTCAGCAGAGGATCCACCCCGTGGAGATGGTGCGGCCCGAGACGGTCCCGGAGGCACGTACGCAGCGGTTGAGCGCGTGGACGGTCACCGGCCCGGCCTGCCGGGTGAACCGGCCGCTGTCGACGACGGCCCGGCCGCCGCGCGGCTGGAGCGAGACGGACATGTCGCGCCGGGGGCCCGGGCCCTTGGCGAGGGTGAGCGCGCAGACGTACTGCCGGCTCTTGTAGAGGCGCAGCTCGCCGGTGGCGAACTTGAGGGTCTTGGTGGGCCGCCCGTTGCAGAGCGAGGCGGCCTCGGCCCGGGCCGTGCCGGGCCCGGCGAGGGTGAGGGCTCCGGCAGCGACGATTACCGCCAGACAGTGCGTCAGCAGTCGGCTCATCCTGGACACCTGTGCCCCCCGTTTCCCTTGGACCCCATCGGCGCGTACATGCGTACGACGCATCAGGCGCCTGTTCGGTTGCGCCTCCCCCCGGCGGGCTCAGGCGGCGGCCGGCTCCTCCTCACCGATGAAGGTGCGCCACAGGGTCGCGTACCGCCCGCCGAGAGCCAGCAGCTCGTCGTGGGTGCCGTCCTCGGCGACCCGGCCGCCGTCCATCACGACCACCCGGTCCGCGCGGGCCGCCGTGGTGAGGCGGTGTGCGACGACCAGGGTCGTGCGCCGCCCGGCGAGCCGGTCGGTGGCGGCGTTGACCTGGGCCTCGGTGGCGAGGTCGAGCGCTGCCGTCGCCTCGTCGAGCAGCAGGATGTCCGGACCGACGAGCTCGGCGCGGGCGAGGGCGATCAGCTGCCGCTGCCCGGCGGAGAGGTTGCGGCCGCGCTCGGCGACCTCGTGGAGATAGCCGCCGTCGAGGGTGGCGATCATGTCGTGGGCCCCGACCGCGCGGGCGGCCGCCTCGACGTCGGCGTCGGTGGCGTCGGGCCGCCCGTAGGCGATGGCGTCCCGGACCGTACCGGCGAAGAGGTACGCCTCCTGGGGGACGACCCCGAGCCGGTGCCGGTACGCCGTCAGGTCCAGGTCGCGCAGGTCGGTGCCGTCGACGGTGACCCGCCCGGACGTCGGGTCGTAGAACCGCGCGACCAGCTTGACCAGCGTGGACTTGCCCGCGCCGGTCTCGCCGACGAAGGCGACGGTCTGCCCGGCCGGGATGCGCAGGTCGATGCCGTCGAGCGCGGCCTCCTCGTCCCCGTAGGAGAAGTCGACGTCCTCGAAGACGATCTCGCCGCGCAGCGCGCGCACGTCGAGCGGCTTGGCCGCCTCCTTGGTGGAGGTCGGCTCCTGGAGCAGCTCCTGCATCCGCTTGAGGGAGACGGCGGCCTGCTGGTAGCCGTCGAAGACCTGGGAGAGCTGCTGCACGGGCGCGAAGAACAGATCGATGTAGAGGAGGTAGGCGACGAGCGCGCCGGTGGTGAGCGTGCCCGCCTCGACCCGGCCGGCGCCGACGATCAGCACGGCGGCCGCGGCCACCGACGACAGCAGCTGTACGAACGGGAAGTAGACGGAGATCAGCCACTGGCCGCGGACGCGGGCCTCGCGGTAGCTGGAGCTGCGCTCGGCGAACCGGGCGGCGCCGGAGTGCTCGCGGCGGAAGGCCTGGACGATGCGCAGTCCGGAGACGGACTCCTGGAGGTCGGCGTTGACCACGCTGATGCGTTCGCGGGCCAGTTCGTACGCCTTCACGCTGGAGCGGCGGAAGAAGTACGTGCCGATGATCAGCACCGGCAGGGTCGCGAAGACCACCAGCGCCAGCTGGACGTCGATGACGACCAGGGCGGCCATGATGCCGAAGAAGGTGACGACCGAGACGAACGCGGTGACCAGGCCGGTCTGCAGGAACGTGGAGAGCGCGTCCACGTCCGTGGTCATCCGGGTCATGATGCGGCCGGTGAGTTCGCGCTCGTAGTAGTCGAGACCCAGCCGCTGGAGCTGGGCGAAGATCTTCAGCCGCAGGGCGTAGAGCACCCGCTCGCCGGTGCGGCCGGTCATCCGGATCTCCCCGGTCTGCGCCACCCACTGCACGATCACGGTCAGCAGCGCGAGGCCGGACGCGGCCCAGACGGCGCCGAGCGCCAGCTGGGTGACGCCCTCGTCGATGCCGTGCCGGATCAGGACCGGCAGCAGCAGGCCCATGCCCGCGTCGACGGCGACGAGCAGCAGGCTGACCAGGAGCGGCAGTCCGAAGCCGCGCAGCAGCCGGCGCAGGCCGTACGACTCCTCGGGGCGCGCCGCGGCCTCGTCGACCTGGGGCGCGTCGGTGGCCGGGGGCAGCGCGGCGACCTGGGCGAGCAGCTCCGGGGTGGCGCCGGCGACCTTGTCCTCCCGCTCCTCCTCGCCGCGGACCCACAGGGCGGGGGTGATGCCGCGCTCGGCGTCGAACTCGGCGTCGAGCTCCTCCCGTACGGTCCGGTCCTCGGGCAGTTCGAGGGGCACGGTGTGGCCGGGCGACACGGCGCCCAGCTCGTCAGGGTCCGTGAGCAGCCGGCGGTAGAGCGCCGAGCGCTTCTCCAGCTCCTCGTGGGTGCCGATGTCGGAGAGCCGGCCCTCGTCGAGGACGGCGATCCGGTCGGCGAGGCCGAGAGTGGAGCGCCGGTGGGCGATGAGGAGGGTGGTGCGGCCCTCCATGACCTGCCGCAGCGCCTCGTGGATCTCGTGCTCCACGCGCGCGTCGACGGCGGAAGTGGCGTCGTCGAGCAGGAGCAGCCGCGGGTCGGTGAGGATCGCCCGGGCGAGCGCGATGCGCTGGCGCTGGCCGCCGGAGAGCGTCAGGCCGTGTTCGCCGACGGTCGTGTCGTAGCCGTCGGGCAGCTCGGCGATGAAGCGGTCGGCCCGGGCGGCGCGGGCGGCCTGCTCGATCTGCTCGTCGGTGGCGTCCGGCCTGCCGTACGCGATGTTCGCGCGGACGGTGTCGGAGAAGAGGAAGGAGTCCTCCGGGACGAGGCCGATGGCGGCGCGCAGGGAGTCGAGGGTGAGCTCGCGGACGTCGTGGCCGCCGACGAGGACGGCGCCGTGGGTCACGTCGTAGAAGCGGGGCAGCAGGAGGGAGACGGTCGACTTGCCGCTGCCGGAGGCGCCGACGACGGCGACGGTCTCGCCGGGCCGGATCTCCAGCGAGAAGCCGTCCAGGACGGGTCGGCCGTCCTCGTACGCGAAGGAGACGTCGTCGAACTCGACGCCCGCGGGGGCGTCGGCGGGGAGTTCCTTCGTGCCGTCGGCGATGACCGGTTCGGTGTCGATGAGTTCGAGGACCCGCTCGACGCCGGCGCGGGCCTGCTGGCCGACGGTCAGCACCATGGCGAGCATGCGGACGGGTCCGACGAGCTGGGCGAGGTAGGTGGAGAAGGCGACGAAGGTGCCGAGGGTGATCTGGCCGCGGGTGGCAAGCCAGCCGCCGAGCGCCAGCATGGCGACCTGGCCGAGGGCGGGCACGGCCTGGAGGGCGGGGGTGTACCTCGAGTTGAGCCGGATCGTGCGCAGCCGGCCGGCGAAGAGCTTGCGGCTGGCGTCGCGGATCTTGCCGGTCTCCTGCGCCTCCTGCCCGAAGCCCTTGACGACCCGGACGCCGGTGACGGAGCCGTCGACGACTCCGGCGACCGTGCCGGCCTGCTGCTGGGCGTACCAGGTGGCGGGGTGGAGGCGGGTGCGGCTGCGTTTGGCGATGAACCAGAGGGCCGGGGCGACCGCGAGGGCGATCAGGGTGAGCGGCAGGGAGAGCCACGCCATGACCACGAGGGAGATGAGGAAGAGCAGGATGTTGCCGATGGTCATCGGCAACATGAAGAGCAGACCTTGGATGAGCTGGAGGTCGCTGGTGGCGCGGCCGACGACCTGGCCTGTGGACAGCTCGTCCTGACGGCGTCCGTCGAGCCGGGTGATGGTGCCGTACATCTCGGTACGCAGATCGTGCTGGACGTCAAGGGCGAGCCGGCCGCCGTAGTACCGGCGTACGTAGGTGAGCGCGTAGACGACGAGCGCGGCGGCGATCAGCAGGCCGGTCCAGGTGGCCAGGGACCGGGTGCCGGCGCCGACCACATCGTCGATGACGACCTTGATGATGAGCGGGACGAGCGCCATGACGGCCATGCCCGCCAGGGAGGAACCGAGCGCGAGCACCACATTGCGCCGGTACCGCCACGCGTAACCGGCGAGCCTGCGTGCCCAGCCTTGTTCGTCCGCCGCCACGTGGTGCCTCCCGTTTCCGCTGCTCTACCGGAAGGCACCAACGCGGTCACGAGCGGATTTCATCCCGCCGTGACGAAACTACGGTCTGTGGTCCTAGGACCGGGTGGCGGCCGTGACCAGCGCCTTGCCGGGCGCCTCGGGCACGGCGGGGACCGCTTCCTGCGGGGCGGCGGGCGGCTGGACGGTGTCGGAGAGGGCGACGCCCGGGTTCAGGTCGCGGTGGACGATCCTGGCGATCGACTGGATGGTGTTGACGCCGTCGTTCATGGTGGCGTTGTCCTGGCTGAGGACGGTGAGGGTGTAGCTGCGGCCGCCGCCGATGAAGGCGCCGATGCTGTGCACGCGCCAGGCGTGGGTGGCGCGGGGCAGCCAGCCGTTCTTGACCTGTACGCCGATGCCGGAGGGCGCGCCGGCGGGTACGCCCCAGCGCTGCGAGGGCACGACGGCCCGCATCAGGTACAGCACGTACTGGCGGTTCGCCTCGGTGAGCACGCCGTTGTTGGCGGTGATCAGCATGGAGAGCAGGCGGGCCTGGTCGCGGGCGGTGATCTGGGTGAGTCCCCAGTAGCCGCCGGAGCCGGGAACGGTCTGCGTCATCTTGGTGGCGGTGAGGAAGGCCTTGACCTTGGTGACGCCGAGCTGCCGCCAGAGCTTGGTGGTGGAGTCGTTGTCCGACTTCGTGATCATGGCGCTGGCGAGGTTCTTCTCGGTCGCCGTGAGCGTGCGGCGCTGCTTCTGCGCGTCGTACAGCAGGGCGCCGAGGACGGTCACCTTCACGACGCTGGCGGAGTCGTACTTCGACGCGGCGCGGTAGGCACAGCTGGTGCCGGTCTTCCGGTCGTACAGCGACACGGCGACCGAGGACGCCCGCCCGCGGAGGGCGACCCCGAGGTCCTTGCTGAGCTTGGCGGCCAGCCCGGGCGTGACGGATGTGCAGGTCACTACGGGGTCCGCGGCGGCCGCGGGGGTCGCGGTGACGGCGGTGGGCAGCAGGACCCCGGCGGCGACGGCGACACCGAGGGCGGCGCGGCCGCGCCGGGAGACGGAATGTTCGATCACACATCCATCGACTCCTCGCTCGACGAATGGTTGTACGAAACCGGCCATTCCGCTTGCCCTCCCCACCGCACCCTCCCTGGCGCGGCGACGATCAGGGAGTGTTCCACACGGAGACCGGGGCCCCTCCGCACGCCGAAGGCGCCCCGCGCATCCTCCGATGCCCGGGGCGCCTTCGGGAGCCGGTCAGAGGTGCGTCGGTTCGAACATCCGCAGGAGGGCCGGGAGGACGACCACCGACGGGCCGTCGCTCGACAGGGCCTGCTTGAGGTCCTCCGTCAGGGTCTCGGGGGTCGTACGGACCGCCGGGACGCCGAAGGAGGACGCGAGGGCGACGAAGTCCGGCCGGGTGAGGTCGGTCGCCGTCGCCTCGCCGAAGGCGTCCGTCATGTACTCGCGCAGGATGCCGTAGCCGCCGTCGTCGACGATCAGCCACGTCACCGGGAGTCCGTACTGCTTGGCCGTGGCCAGTTCCGCGATCGAGTACATCGCGCCGCCGTCGCCCGAGACCGCGAGCACCGGGCGGGTGGGGTCGGCCGAGGCCGCGCCGAGGGCGGCGGGGAAGGCGTAGCCGAGGCCGCCCGCGCCCTGGGCGGAGTGCATGGTGTTCGGGTGGCGGGCGTCGAAGGCGGACCACGCCCAGTAGGCGAGGATCGTCATGTCCCAGAAGCTGGGCGAGTCGTCCGGCAGGGCCGCCCGGACCGACGCCACGACGTCCTGCTCCAGGGCCAGGTCCTGGGCGGCGATCCGGGACCGTACGCGGGAGAGGACCTCGGCCACCCGCTCGGGCGCCGAGGCGTCCTCGCGCGGGGAGACCGTCTCCAGGAGGGCCTGGAGGCCGAGGCGGGCGTCGGCGTGGATGCCGAGCGCCGGATGGTTCGACTCCAGCTTGCCCGCGTCCGCCTCGATCTGGATCACCCGGCCGCGCGGCTTGAACGTGTGGTAGTTCGAGGAGAGTTCGCCGAGACCGGAGCCGACCACCAGCAGGACGTCCGCGTCCTCCAGGAAGTCGGTGGTGTGCCGGTCCTCCAGCCAGGACTGGAGCGACAGCGGGTGCTCCCAGGGGAACGCCCCTTTGCCGCCGAAGGTCGTCACGACCGGCGCCTGGATCCGCTCCGCCAGCGCCCGCAGCTTGCCGGACGCGTCGGAACGTACGACCCCGCCGCCCGCGATGATCAGCGGACGGGCCGCGCGGGAGAGCAGATCGGCCGCGACGGCGGTCAGCTCGGGGCGCGGCGCGATGTCCTCCGGGGTGGCGTCCATCGCCGTCACCACCGGCAGGGACGTCTCGGCGAGCAGCACGTCCTGCGGGATCTCCACCCACACCGGACCGTGCGGCGCGGTCAGCGCCGACTCCCAGGCCGCCGCGATCGCGGACGGGATCTGGGACTGCGTACGGACCGTGTGGACGGACTTCACGATGTCCCGGAACGACGCCTGCTGGTCGCGCAGTTCGTGCAGATAGCCGTGGCGGCCGCCGCCGAGGCCGGCCACCGGCACCTGGCTGCCGATCGCCAGGACCGGCGCCGAGGCGGCCGCCGCCTCCTGGAGCGCGGCGAGCGACATCAGCGCGCCGGGGCCGGTGGAGAGCAGCAGCGGCGCCGCCTCGCCGGTGATCCGGCCGTACGCGTCGGCGGCGAAGCCCGCGTTGTTCTCCATCCGCAGCCCGACGTACGTCAGCGACGAGCGGCGCAGCGCGTCGAACATGCCGAGCGCGTGCTGCCCGGGCAGACCGAAGACGGTCGTCGCGCCGAGGCCGGAGAGGGTCTCGACGACCACGTCCCCGCCGTTGCGCCCGGGCGGCGGATTGAGCGCGGCCGCGGTCTGCGCCTCCGTCGGGCGCAGGACGAGGTCGTGGTCGTGGGTCATGGCGTCCCCTCGGGATGGCTTGGTCGGTCGGGTGCGGTCGATTCTCGACGACCGTCGCGGCCGCGTGTGCCGCGGGAGCGCCGTCGGATCGGTTCTGCGACCTGCCCGGACGAGCCGGCCGCCGGCGTGGGGACGGCGTGGGCCTTCCGGGCGCGGGCCGGCCGTCGGCGTGGGCCTCCCGGGCGCGGCGGCGCTGTACGCCCGCCGCGCCACGCCGTCACCGGCCGGGCGTGCCGGTTCCGGTGGCGGCCGCGGTGGCCTACCTCGCGCTCTGCTCCGCGCCGGAGGCGCGGCCCGCCGCGATCTGCCGGGACATGATCGTGGTCAGCTCGTACGCGGTGTGCGAGGCGGCGACCGAGGTGATCTCGGCGTGGTCGTACGCGGGGGCGACCTCGACGACGTCGGCGGAGACCAGGTTGCAGGAGGCGAGCCCGCGCAGGATCTCAAGAAGCTCGCGGGAGGTCATGCCGCCGGCCTCGGGGGTGCCGGTGCCGGGCGCATGGGCCGGGTCGAGGCAGTCGATGTCGATGGAGATGTAGAGCGGGCGGTCGCCGATGCGCTGGCGCAGCTGGTCGGCGATCTCGTCGGCGCCGCGGCGGTAGACGTCGGCGGAGGTGACGATGCCGAAGCCCATCTTCTCGTCGTCGGTGAGGTCCTGCTTGCCGTAGAGCGGGCCGCGGGTGCCGACGTGGGAGAGCGCCTCGGTGTCGAGGATGCCCTCCTCGACGGCGCGGCGGAACGGCGTGCCGTGGGTGTACTCGGCGCCGAAGTAGGTGTCCCAGGTGTCGAGGTGCGCGTCGAAGTGGAGCAGCGCGACCGGGCCGTGCTTCTTGGCGACCGAGCGCAGCAGCGGCAGGGCGATGGTGTGGTCGCCACCGAGGGTCATCAGCCGGGCGCCGGTGCCGAGGAGGTCGTCGGCGGCGGCTTCGATGGTGTCCACGGCCTCGTTGATGTTGAACGGGTTCACGGCGATGTCGCCGCCGTCCGCGACCTGGGCGAGGGCGAACGGCGAGGCGTCCTGGGCCGGGTTGTAGGGGCGCAGCAGGCGGGACGCCTCGCGGATGGCGTTGCCGCCGAAGCGGGCGCCGGGCCGGTAGGAGACGCCCGAGTCGAAGGGCACGCCGACGACGGCGACATCGGCGGTGCCGACCTCGTCGAGGCGCGGCAGCCGCGCGAACGTCGCGGGTCCGGCGTACCGCGGGATGCGGGACGAGTCGATGGGGCCGCGCGGCGTCTCGTTGCTGCTCATGTGAATGCCTACTTTCCTGCGTTTCGCTGCTGTTTGAGTCTAATTGCCGACGGGAGCTGGTTCGGCGGTCGTCTCGAACGTCCGGCGGCACGACCCTAGGTGGCCGCCGGGCGGCGCTGAAGTGTACGTTTCATCCATAGTTCATGCGATGGATGGATGGAGTGTCCATGCCCGAGCGCACGCCGGTCCCTCCGACGCCGCCCATCCCGCTGGAAGCGCTGCTCGCCCAGGAGGATCTGGGGCTGCGGCTGATCACGGGCCCGGCCGACATCGACATCCACTGGGTGCACACCTCCGAGATGGCCGATCCGTATCCATATCTGCTCGGCGGTGAGCTGCTGATGTCGGCCGGGGTGCAGCTCACCGACGCCGACCGCTATGTCGAGCGGGTGGTGGCGGCGGGCGCGGCGGCGCTCGGCTTCGGGGTCGCGCCGGTGTACGACACCGTGCCCGAGGAGCTGGTCGCCGCCTGCGCGCGGCACGGTCTGACGCTGCTGGAGGTGCCGCCGAAGACGCCGTTCACGGCGGTGGCGCGGGCGGTGTGGCGGCTGATGGCCCAGGCCCGCCACTACGAGCTGCGCCGGGTGACCGAGGCGCAGCGCTCCCTGGCGACGGCGGCGGCCCGGCCGGATCCGGTCCCGGCGGTGCTGAAGGCGCTCGCCGCGCGGCTGGGCGGGCGAGCGGCGCTGTACGAGCCGGACGGCACGGAGTACGCCGCGGCCGGCCGCCCCGTGGAGCCGGAGGCCCGGGCGGCTCTGGCGCGGCTGCTGGAGGTGCTGCACCCCAAGGGCGCCGGAAGCTCGATGGAAACCGCCGACGACAACGGCCCGGCGGCCGGAGCGGCCGCGTCGGCCCGCCCGTCCTCCGCCACCGACACCGCGGGCGGCGCCCGTCTCGCGGCGTACGCGCTCGGGGGCGAGGGACGGCTGACGCTGGGCCTGGCCGCCGCGGGCCGCGAGCCCGGTGACCACACGATCGCCGGGGTCGCGGTCGTCCTGCTCTCCCTGCTCACGGCCCCGCACCAGGGGGCCGACGAGGCAGCCCGGTCGGCCGCACTGGTCCGGCTCCTGCTGGGCGCGGCCCCCGCCGAGGTGGCCCCGCTCCTGGGCGAGGAGCGGTGGATCGTGGTCCACGCGCGCGGTGAGGGCACTCCGCCGCCCCTGGGGACCCCGCTGAGGGATGTGCGCGACGACGGCGTACGGGCTCTGCTGCCGGCGGGCCGCGAGGTGGCCCCGCACCCCGGCTGGGTCATCGGCGTGAGCGCCCCGGCGACGGCGGACCGGCTCGCGGCGGCCGATCTCCAGGCGGCCCGCGCGGTCCGCCGCGCGGAGGCCACGCACGTCCCGCTGGCCCGCCACCGCGAGGCGGGGATCGCGGGCCTGGTCGGTCCGGACGAGGGCGCCGCCTACGCCCGTACGCTCCTGGAGCCGCTGACGGAGCCGCTCACCGAGACCCTGCGCACCTGGCTCTCGCTGCACGGCAGCTGGGACCGGACGGCCACCGCCCTGGGCGTGCACCGCAACACGGTCCGGCAGCGGATCGCCCGGTGCGCGGCGGTGCTGGGGCGGGACCTGGACGACGCGGACGTACGGATGGAGCTGTGGTTCGCGCTGCGGTGGCTGCCGGCCGATGCCGCGCGGGCCGACCGAGCCCCCGCAGACCGGTCGGCCCCGCACCGGCCGAGTGACTCCGGCCATGCCGATTGACTCTGGACAGGCCGATTGACTCGTGGGTAACTTGTTCTGTCAACTGAGCAAGCGCTTAGACAGCTGTGAGACAGGACACCCGAAGGAGGCGGCTCGTGCGCCGTACCGTATTCAACGAGGACCACGAGGCGTTCCGGGAGACCATCCGCGCCTTCATCGAGGCCGAGGTCGTCCCGGTCTACGACGAGTGGTTCGCGGCCGGCCAGGCGCCGCGCGACTTCTACAACAAGCTCGGCGAGCTGGGTGTCTTCGGCATCAACGTCCCCGAGGAGTTCGGCGGCGCCGGCCTGGACACCCACAAGTTCGAGGCCGTCCTCTACGAGGAGACCTCCCGCGCGGGCGTCAACTTCGGCGGCTCCGGCGTGCACGTCCTGCTCGCCCTGCCGTACATCAAGATGCTCGCCACCGACGAGCAGAAGAAGCGCTACCTGCCGAACTTCGTCAGCGGCGAGGAGATGTGGGCGCTGGCGATGACCGAGCCGGGCACCGGCTCCGACGTCGCGGGCATGAAGACCACCGCCAAGCTCTCCGACGACGGCACCCACTACGTCCTCAACGGCGCCAAGACCTT
Source organism: Streptomyces purpureus (assembly GCF_014648195.1). GTDB lineage: Bacteria > Actinomycetota > Actinomycetes > Streptomycetales > Streptomycetaceae > Streptomyces > Streptomyces purpureus. The sequence continues at coordinate 188,058 of NZ_BMQQ01000006.1, read as the reverse complement.
CATCACCGGTGGCGTCCACGCCGACCGCGTGATCGTCTGCGCCCGCACCTCCGCCCCGAGCGAGCAGGACCGCCGCTTCGGCATCTCGCTGTTCGCCGTGGACACCAAGTCCGAGGGCTACTCCATCGGCCGCAAGCTCGACAAGCTCGGCCTGCGCACCTCCGACACCGCGGAGCTGGCCTTCGTCGACGTCAAGGTCCCGGTCGAGGACCTGCTGGGCGAGGAGGGCAAGGGCTTCTACTACCTGGGCCACAACCTGGCCTCCGAGCGCTGGGGCATCGCCTTCGGCGCCTACGCGCAGGCCAAGGCCGCCGTCCGGTTCGCCCAGCAGTACGTCACCGAGCGCACGGTCTTCGGCAAGCCGGTCGCGCACTTCCAGAACACCAAGTTCGAGCTGGCCGCCTGCCAGGCCGAGGTCGACGCCGCCGAGGCCGTCGCGGACCGCGCCCTGGAGGCCCTGGACGCGGGCGAGCTGACCCCGGCCGAGGCCGCCAGCGCCAAGCTCTTCTGCACCGAGGTCGCCCACCGCGTCATCGACCGCTGCCTCCAGCTGCACGGCGGCTACGGCTACATGAACGAGTACCCGATCGCGCGCCTGTACGCCGACAACCGCGTCAACCGCATCTACGGCGGCACCAGCGAGATCATGAAGACGATCATCGCCAAGTCGATGGGCCTGTAGGCCCTGTGACCGAGGCGCTCGACTCCCTGCTCGATCTGCTCGACCTCGAGCGGATCGAGCGGGACATCTTCCGGGGGCGGTCCCGCTCGTCCGTCGTTCCCCGCGTCTTCGGCGGCCAGGTGGCCGCCCAGGCACTGGTGGCGGCCGGGCGGACCGTGCCCTCGGACCGGCTCGCCCACTCCCTGCACGCGTACTTCCTGCGTGCGGGGGACCCGGGCGCGCCGATCGTGTACACGGTCGACCGGATCCGCGACGGCCGCTCCTTCACCACCCGCCGGGTGGTCGCCGTCCAGCACGGCCAGCCGATCTTCCACCTCTCCGCGTCCTTCCAGGCGTACGAGGAGGGGCTGGAGCACCAGGCGGCGATGCCCGGGGCGCCGGACCCGGAGTCGCTGCCGACGGCCGCCGAGATGCTGCCGCGCCACCTGCCGGCCGAGGTCGCCGAGCGGCTGGTCGAGGCACGGGCGGCGGTGGACCTGCGGTACGCCGAGGTGCCGCCGTGGGGCAGCGTCGGGGAGCCGCGCGAGCCACGCTCCCAGGTGTGGTTCCGCACCAACGGCAAGCTGGCCGACGATCCCTTGCTCCACGTCTGCCTGGCCACCTATGTCTCCGACATGACGCTGCTGGACTCGGTGCTGCTGGCCCACGGCCGGGGCGGCTGGGCCGTCGGGGACGTGGTCGGCGCGTCGCTGGACCACGCCATGTGGTTCCACCGGCCGTTCCGCGCGGACGAATGGCTGCTGTACGACCAGGAATCCCCCTCCACCTCCGGTGGACGGGGGCTCGGCCAGGCCCGTATCTACACCCAGGACGGGCAGCTGGCCATCTCCGTCATCCAGGAAGGGGTCGTGCGCGTCCCGCACTGATGCGCACCACTCCGATCGGACATACCGTCCGATACATGGCGGAGAGCGGAGAAAGCACCTTCACGGTGATCGTGGCGGCGGTGGCGAACCTCGGGATCGCCACCGCCAAAGCCGTCGCGGGCGTCGTCAGCGGATCGAGCGCGATGCTCTCGGAGGCGGCGCACTCGGTCGCCGACACCATCACCGAGGTGCTGCTGCTCACCTCCCTCAAGCGCGGCGCGAAGCCGGCCGACACGCGGCATCCGCTGGGTTACGGCGGTGAGCGCTACCTGTGGGCGCTGCTGGCGTCGGTCGCCACCTTCGTCGGCGGCGCGGTCTTCTCCGTCTACGAAGGAGTCCACACCCTCGTGCGGGGCGAGGAGCCCGGCGACCCGCTCGTGGCGTATCTCGTGCTCGCCGTCGCCTTCGTCCTTGAGGGCTATTCGCTGCGGACCGGCATCCGTCAGATCCGCGCCGACGCCGCGCGGTTCGACGCCCCGGTCGGCCACTATCTGCGACTGACCCCGGACACGGCGGTCAAGGCCGTCGTCATGGAGGACTCGGCGGCCCTGGCGGGCCTGATGCTGGCCGCCGGCGGCCTCGCCGGTGCCCAGATCACCGGCTCGGGCGTCTGGGACGGCGTCGCGTCGATCCTGATCGGTGTGCTGCTGGTGTACGTGGCGTGGGTGCTGGGCCGGTCGAACGCGCAGCTCCTGATCGGCCGCCCGGTACCGGAGCCGATGCGGGCGGCGATGGTCGAGGAGATCCTGTCCGTGCCGCACATCACGGACGTCCTGGAGCTGACGACGCTGATCCAGGGCCCGGACGAGGTCCTCGTCGCGGCGAAGGTCGACTTCCGGGACGTGGCCTCGGCCGAGCAGGTGGAGTGGGCGTGCGAGGAGGCGGACGAACAGCTGCGCGAACGTTTCCCGGCAGTGCGGAGGGTCTATCTGGATCCGACGCCGGGGCTGGGCGGCCGGGGTCAGAGCAGCCCGGCCGCGTCCAGCAGGTAGTCGGTCATCGGCTCGTAGTAGCGCGGATCCACGACATGGTCGTCCAGCGGAATCGTCACCTGGAGGGTTCCTTCGGCCTCGCCGATGAAGAGCGCCGGGTCGTTGCAGTCCGCGTACCCGACGGCGTCGATGCCGCGCTGTCCGGCGCGCCCGGCCCAGCCGTGGTCGGCGACGACCAGGTCGGGCAGCGGGCTGCCCTCGGCCTCCATGGCGTCCAGGATGGCGTTCATCGGCTCGGGCGAATGGGTGTGCCAGAGGCTGGCTCCCCGCTCGAACAGCGCGACGTCGGCGAACTGGACGACGTACCCCTCGTCGGCGACGAGCCCGCCGGGGATCCGTACGATCTCGCAGCCGGCGGCCCGCAGCGCGGCGGCGGTGCGGCTGTGCACGTCGATCAGCGAGCCGGGGTGCCCGGTAGCGAAGAGCACCCGCTGGCGCCCCGCGGCGGCCTTGCGGAGCCGGGCGGCCACCCGGTCCAGGGCGTCGACGGTGAGCTCGGGGTCGATGGTGTCCTGCCCCGCCCGGTGCGCGGGGTCGTCGTTCACCCCGCACCGCTCGGCCATGACCGCGAGCACGTCCTGCTCGTCGGTCCAGCGGTCACCGAGCTCCAGACCCAGCCAGTAGTGGCGGTCGCCGTTGGCGAGCTTGCGGTAGTGGGAGAGGTTGTTGTCCCGGGGGGTGGCGACGTCGCCGGCGATACGCGTACGGACGAGGTGCTCGACGAGGGCGGCGCGGCTGGGTATCGGCATGGCCCCCATTCTGCCGGGGGCCATGCGGTTGTGGGCAATCGTTTCGGGGGGCGGACGGAAGGCACTTATGCCCGGCGAGTGAGCCGAAGGGCGCCGCGGGCGCCGAAAGGGAGAACGCGCGGAGGTCCCGAGGGACGAGGGACCGAGCACGATCGACCGTCGGCGCACGCTGAAAGGCGCCCGGAGGTGAACCGAGCCCCGGATCAGGCGAGCGCGCCGAACGCGCCGTGTGCGAGCCGCTGGAGCACCCCTTCAGTGACCGTGCGGCCCGCTCCGGGGCCCAGGTGGGGTGTGGAGTTCAGCAGGCCGAAGACGGCGTGTACCGCCGCTCGCGCCTCCGCCTCGGTGGGTACGGGGTACAGCTCGCGCACGACCACCACCCACAGCTCCACGTACTGCCGCTGGAGCTGCCGCACCCGCTTGCGGTCGGCGTCGCGGAGCCGGTCCAGCTCGCGGTCGTGGAGGGTGATCAGCGGCCGGTCGTCGAGGGCGAAGTCGATGTGCCCGTCGATCAGGGAGGCGAGGACGGCCCGGGGGTCCCCGGCGGCCTCCTCGGCGCGGCGCCGGCCGCCGTCGAGGAGGCGTTCGCTGATGCCGACGAGCAGCTCGGCGAGCATCGCGTCCTTGCCGGGGAAGTGGCGGTACAGGCCGGGGCCGCTGATACCGACCGCCGCCCCTATCTCGTCGACGCCGACGCCGTGGAAGCCGCGCTCGGCGAAGAGGCGCGCGGCCTCCTTGAGGATCTGTTCGCGGCGGGTGGGGGCGTCGGTGCGGGTGCTCATGGAAGAGATTCTAGACAACGCGGTTAGCGGTCGTTAACCTGAACGAAATGACGTTAACGCTCATTAACAAGAACGGAGCTCAGGCCATGCGGCAGGCACCTGTCCTTGCGAGCGCGGCGGACCCCGCCTCCGAGGCCTGGCAGGCCAACGAGGCGGCGCACCAGGACCTCACCGAGACGCTGCGCGGCAAGCTCGCCGCCGCCCGCCTCGGCGGTGGCGAGAAGGCCCGCGCCCGGCACACCGCCCGCGGCAAGCTGCTGCCTCGCGACCGCGTGGACACGCTCCTCGACCCGGGCTCCCCCTTCCTGGAGCTGGCGCCGCTCGCCGCGGAGGGGATGTACGACGGCCAGGCCCCGGCCGCCGGGGTGATCGCCGGCATCGGGCGGGTCAGCGGCCGCGAGGTGGTGGTCGTCGCCAACGACGCCACCGTCAAGGGCGGCACGTACTACCCAATGACGGTCAAGAAGCACCTGCGGGCCCAGGAGGTGGCGCTGGAGAACCGCCTCCCCTGCGTCTATCTCGTGGACTCCGGCGGCGCGTTCCTGCCGATGCAGGACGAGGTCTTCCCCGACCGGGAGCACTTCGGCCGGATCTTCTACAACCAGGCGAGGATGTCCGGGGCGGGCATCCCGCAGATCGCGGCGGTCCTCGGCTCCTGCACGGCCGGCGGCGCGTACGTCCCGGCGATGAGCGACGAGGCCGTGATCGTGCGCAATCAGGGCACGATCTTCCTCGGCGGCCCGCCGCTGGTGAAGGCGGCCACCGGCGAGGTCGTCACCGCCGAGGAGCTGGGCGGCGGCGAGGTCCACTCCCGTACGTCCGGGGTCACCGACCATCTCGCCGAGGACGACGCCCACGCCCTGCGGATCGTGCGGAACATCGTGGCGACGCTTCCCGCGCGCGGGGAGCTGCCCTGGTCGGTGGAGCCGGTCGAGGAGCCGAAGGTCGACCCCGCGGGGCTGTACGGCGCGGTGCCGGTGGACTCCCGTACTCCGTACGACGTCCGGGAGGTCATCGCCCGGATCACGGACGGCTCCCGCTTCCAGGAGTTCAAGGCGGAGTACGGCCAGACTCTGGTCACGGGCTTCGCCCGGATCCACGGCCACCCGGTCGGGATCGTCGCCAACAACGGCATCCTGTTCTCCGAGTCCGCCCAGAAGGGCGCGCACTTCATCGAGCTGTGCGACCAGCGGGGCATCCCGCTGCTCTTCCTGCAGAACATCTCCGGCTTCATGGTCGGCCGGGACTACGAGGCGGGCGGCATCGCCAAGCACGGCGCCAAGATGGTGACCGCCGTGGCGTGCACGCGCGTGCCCAAGCTGACGGTGGTGGTGGGCGGTTCGTACGGCGCCGGCAACTACTCGATGTGCGGCCGGGCCTACTCCCCCCGCTTCCTGTGGATGTGGCCCAACGCCAAGATCTCCGTGATGGGCGGCGAGCAGGCCGCCTCGGTCCTCGCGACGGTCAAGCGCGATCAGCTGGAGGCGCGCGGCGAGAGCTGGCCCGCGGAGGAGGAAGAGTCCTTCAAGGACCCGATCCGCGCGCAGTACGAGCAGCAGGGCAACGCCTATTACGCGACCGCCCGGCTGTGGGACGACGGGGTCATCGACCCTCTGGAGACCCGGCAGGTGCTGGGTCTGGCCCTGACCGCCTGTGCCAACGCGCCCCTGGGTGACCCCCAGTTCGGCGTCTTCCGGATGTGAGGGAGTCCATGTTCGACACCGTTCTGGTGGCCAACCGAGGCGAGATCGCGGTCCGGGTCATCCGCACCCTGCGCGCGCTGGGCGTGCGTTCGGTGGCCGTCTTCAGCGACGCGGACGCCGACGCCCGGCACGTGCGGGAGGCGGACACGGCCGTACGGATCGGCCCGGCGCCCGCCGCCGAGAGCTACCTCTCGGTGGAGCGGCTGCTGGAGGCGGCGGCCCGGACCGGCGCGCAGGCGGTCCACCCCGGATACGGCTTCCTGGCAGAGAACGCCGGCTTCGCGCAGGCCTGTGCGGAGGCGGGGCTCGCGTTCATCGGGCCGCCCGCTTCGGCGATCTCGCTGATGGGCGACAAGATCCGGGCCAAGGAGACGGTCAAGGCGGCCGGAGTGCCGGTCGTGCCCGGCTCTTCGGGCTCCGGCCTGACCGACGACCAGCTGGCCGAGGCGGCGCGCGAGATCGGGATGCCGGTGCTGCTGAAGCCCTCGGCGGGCGGCGGCGGCAAGGGCATGCGGCTCACCCGCGTGGAGTCGGCCCTCATGGAGGAGATCGCGGCGGCGCGGCGCGAGGCGCGGGCGTCGTTCGGCGACGACACGCTGCTCGTGGAGCGGTGGATCGACCGGCCCCGCCACATCGAGATCCAGGTCCTCGCGGACGGCCATGGAAACGTGGTCCACCTCGGCGAGCGCGAGTGCTCGCTGCAGCGCCGCCACCAGAAGATCATCGAGGAGGCGCCCTCGGTCCTGCTGACGCCCGGGATCCGGGCGGCGATGGGCGAGGCCGCGGTGAACGCGGCACGCTCGTGCGGCTATGTGGGCGCGGGCACGGTCGAGTTCATCGTCCCGGGTGGCGACCCGTCCTCGTACTACTTCATGGAGATGAACACCCGCCTCCAGGTCGAGCACCCGGTCACGGAGCTGATCACGGGCCTGGACCTGGTGGAGTGGCAGCTGCGGGTCGCCTCCGGCGAGGCGCTGCCCTTCGGCCAGGACGGCATCACGCTGACGGGCCACGCGGTCGAGGCGCGGATCTGCGCGGAGGACCCCTCGCGGGGCTTCCTGCCCTCGGGCGGTACGGTCCTGGCACTGTCGGAGCCTTCCTCCGGCTCCGTCCGGACCGACTCCGGCCTGCTGGCCGGGGTGCCGGTCGGAAGCACGTACGACCCGATGCTGTCGAAGGTCATCGCCTACGGCCCCGACCGTGCGGCGGCCCTCCGGGTGCTGCGCGGGGCGCTGGCGGAGACGGTGATCCTGGGCGTCCAGACGAACGCGGGCTTCCTGCGGCGCCTGCTGTCGCACCCTCAGGTCGTGTCCGGCGACCTCGACACCGGTCTCGTCGAGCGGGAGCTCGACTCCCTCCTGCCCGCCGGGGTCCCTGCGGAGGTGTACGCGGCGGCGGCGCTGCTGAAGACCCCTCCGGCGGCGGAGGCCCCCGGCTACTGGACCGATCCCTTCGGGGCCGCCGACGGCTGGCGCCTGGGCGGCACCCCCGCCTGGACGGTCCACCACTTCCGGGTCCCGGGCCAGGACCCGGTGGGGCTGCGCACCCGCGCGCGCGGCGCGTCGTACGAGCTCCTGCTCGCCCCGGCCGCCCCGTCGGAGTCCGAGGGCGCGGCCCCCGAGCCGCGCGCGGAGGTCCGGCTCGTCGAGCTCACCGCGGACACCCTCACGGTCGAACTGGAAGGGGTGACCCACCGCTTCACCCATACCGCCTCCCCGGAGGGGGTATGGCTCGGCCGGGACGCCGACACCTGGCACGTCCTGGACCACGACCCCGTCGAGGCCTCGCTCTCCGGGGCCGCGCACGCCGGGGCCGACACGCTGGCCGCGCCCATGCCCGGCACCGTCACCGTCGTGAAGGTGGCCGTCGGGGACGAGGTCGACGCCGGGCAGAGCCTGCTGGTGGTGGAGGCGATGAAGATGGAGCACGTCATCTCCGCCCCGCACGCCGGCACGGTCACCGAGCTGGACGTGACGCCCGGTTCCACCGTCGCCATGGACCAGATCCTGGCCGTGGTGACGCCGAGGGAGGAGCAGCAGTGACCCTGCCCATGACCGTCCCCGCCGAGGGACTGCCCGCCCGCGTCCGGATCCACGAGGTCGGGGCCCGCGACGGGCTGCAGAACGAGAAGGCCGTCGTCCCGACGGAGGTCAAGGCCGAGTTCATCCGGCGCCTGGCCGGGGCGGGGCTCTCCACGATCGAGGCGACGAGCTTCGTGCACCCGAAGTGGGTGCCTCAGCTCGCCGACGCCGAGCAGCTGTTCCCGCTGGTCCGCGAGACCGGTGTGCGGCTGCCGGTGCTCGTGCCCAACGAGCGCGGCCTGGACCGGGCGCTGGCCCTCGGCGCCCGTGAGGTCGCCGTGTTCGCGAGCGCCACGGAGTCCTTCGCCAAGGCCAATCTCAACCGGACGGTCGACGAGGCGCTGGCCATGTTCGAGCCGGTCGTCACCCGCGCCATAGAGCAGGGCGTGGGCGTCCGGGGCTATCTGTCGATGTGTTTCGGCGACCCCTGGGAGGGCCCGGTCCCCGTCGAGCAGGTGGTCCGGGTGACCAAGGCGCTCGCCGACATGGGCTGCGACGAGCTGAGCCTCGGCGACACGATCGGGGTCGCCACTCCCGGCCATGTCGGGCGGCTGCTCACCGCGTTGAACGAGGCCGGGGTGCCCACCTCCCGGCTCGCCGTGCACTTCCACGACACGTACGGCCAGGCCCTGTCCAACACGCTCGCCGCGCTCCAGCACGGCGTGACGACGGTGGACGCCTCCGCGGGCGGCCTCGGAGGCTGCCCGTACGCGAAGAGCGCGACGGGGAACCTCGCCACCGAGGACCTCGTGTGGATGCTCCAGGGCCTCGGCATCAAAACCGGCGTCGACCTCGGCCTGCTGACCGCCACAAGCGTGTGGCTGGCCGAACAGCTGGGCCGCCCCAGCCCGTCCCGTACCGTCCGCGCCCTCTCCCACAAGGACTGAACACGATGGATCACCGTCTCGCCCCTGAGCACGAGGAACTGCGCCGCACCGTCGAGGAGTTCGCCCACGACGTGGTCGCGCCGAAGATCGGCGACTACTACGAACGCCATGAGTTCCCGTACGAGATCGTCCGGGAGATGGGCCGTATGGGCCTGTTCGGGCTGCCGTTCCCGGAGGAGTACGGCGGCATGGGCGGCGACTACCTCGCCCTGGGGATCGCCCTGGAGGAGCTGGCCCGGGTCGACTCCTCCGTCGCCATCACGCTGGAGGCGGGTGTCTCGCTCGGCGCGATGCCGGTCTACCGCTTCGGTACCGAGGAGCAGAAGCGCGAGTGGCTGCCCCGGATGTGCTCGGGCGAGATCCTGGGCGCCTTCGGGCTGACCGAGCCGGAGGGCGGCTCGGACGCGGGCGGCACGAAGACGACGGCGGTCCGCGACGAGGCGACCGGCGAGTGGGTCATCAACGGCTCGAAGTGCTTCATCACCAACTCCGGTACGGACATCACGGGTCTGGTCACGGTCACGGCCGTGACCGGCCGCAAGCCGGACGGCCGCCCGCTGATCTCCTCGATCATCGTGCCGTCCGGGACCCCCGGGTTCACGGTCGCGGCGCCCTACTCCAAGGTGGGGTGGAACGCCTCCGACACGCGTGAGCTGGCCTTCGACGACGTGCGGGTGCCGCTGGCGAACCTGCTCGGCGAGGAGGGCCGCGGGTACGCCCAGTTCCTGCGGATCCTCGACGAGGGGCGGATCGCGATCTCGGCGCTGGCGACCGGGCTCGCGCAAGGCTGTGTGGACGAGTCGGTGAAGTACGCGAAGGAGCGCCACGCCTTCGGCCGGCCGATCGGCGACAACCAGGCCATCCAGTTCAAGATCGCCGACATGGAGATGCGCGCGCACATGGCCCGGGTGGGCTGGCGGGACGCGGCGTCCCGGCTGGTGCTGGGTGAGCCGTTCAAGAAGGAGGCGGCGCTGGCGAAGCTGTACTCCTCGACGGTGGCCGTCGACAACGCCCGCGAGGCCACCCAGATCCACGGCGGCTACGGCTTCATGAACGAGTATCCCGTGGCCCGCATGTGGCGGGACTCCAAGATCCTGGAGATCGGCGAGGGGACCAGCGAGGTCCAGCGGATGCTGATCGCCAGGGAGTTGGGCTTCACGGCCTGAGCCTGGGTCCGGGGCGCGGGTCGGGGGGCGTATCCCCCGACCCGCGCCCCGGCGTCTCAGCGCGTCAGGACGTCGCCCGCTGCCGGTCGGCCAGGCGCTTGGCCGCCGAGCGGCGTCCGCGGTCGAACACATCGGTGGGGACCCCTGCCCCCTGGTCGGGCTGCTCCTCCCAGCCACCGATCTTCCGGGCCACGCCGTGCAGCGCCGCGGAGCCGGGCGCGACGTCGATCTGGAAGTGCCCCTCCTTCGGGCTCCGCCTGTCGTCGCCTCCCCAGCGCACGACACCCTCGCACTCTGTGAGGATGTCGCGTACCACCGCGAGCTCGTGAGGGAACAGACAGCCGCCCGCTCCGGTCGGATACGCCCCCGGCTTGATTGCTATAGCGGTCCCGGAGAGGTGGTTCGACTCATAGGCCGCGGTGACTGCCGTGCGACGTGTGTGGCCCGTGATCTCGCCGGCCTTCAGCGCGGCCACTTCGTAATGGAAGCGCCGCGCCACGTACAGCAGCACGGTGGCCGCGGCACCCGGCGCGAGAGCCACGTCCACGGGGCTGCCCTCGACGCCGTACGTCGTGGCGGCCTCCAGGACCGGCCAGCCGTTCGCCGACCTGTTCTTCCGCCATTGCCTGTCCTTCGGCGCGGCGGACGCCGGTGCGGCTACGGCAGCGCCGCCGGCCCACAGCGCGACACCACCCGCCACTCCCAGACCGGTCGTCAGCACCGAACGACGGTTGGGGTGCGAGGTGAGGGTTTCTTTCATGATTGATCCTTCGGTGGATGAGGTGGTCTTGCCTTGGCTCCGGCACGGACCGCGGTGCCCGCGCACACGACGGCGCCGACCAGGGAGGCGATCAGCAGGGGGTTGGCCCAGCCCGGAACGAGTTCTACGCGCGTTCCGTCCGGCCAGGTGCAGAGGTGGGACAGCGGGAAGGACTCCGAGGTGACGACAACGTCCGCCTGCTCGATGTCCCTGTGGGCCTGTGGGTCGGCCCGCCCTGTTCGCTCCTCCGCGCAGGCCCGTGCGGGGCGGGTGTCGAATCCGCTGAGACCGCCCAGGGTGTAGGTGAGGACGGCCACGGCGAGGCACAGCCAGGCTCCTTCGGCCCATGCGCCGCCGGCACTCCGCGCCATGGCAGGCCGACGAGTCACCGCCAGGTGAACGACCTTGACGGCGAGGAACACGACGGCGGGAAGGCTCAGTAGAGCGGACAGAATGAGGATGGGCTTCTCCTTACGGGCTCCGCGCACACCGCGCGGCGGCCATCTTGGGCGTACGGGCCTACTCCTGGCCGGCCTTCTCCTGGAGCAGCTCGGCGAATCCCTTGCAGAACTCGGTCAGCCGGTTGTAGGGCAGCATCGAGGGAAGGAGCTTTGAGCCGCCGTCGATCTGCATTTCGATCAGGTACAGCCGTCCGCCCACGATGATCCCGTCGCCCGCGTCGGTCAGCATCTCGCGGATGATCTCGATGGCGCTCGCCTGGCTGCCCTTGAACCGGTCGTTGTAGTAGTTCCGGAACCGGCGCAGGTGACCGCCCTTGGTGAGCTCACCCGTCGTGTAGTAGTCCCGGACGGCCTGCTGGACGCTCAGTCCGCCCTTCACCGCCATGGCGATGTTGAACCCGTCGGCGTCTTCGATGAGGTCCGCGAGACCGAACGTCGAGACGACGTTGATCTTTCCGAGGCGGTTCTTGACGAAGGTGTACCCGGAGGCGTTGGCATCGGAGTCCCGGCGCCACTCCGCGTAGAAGGTGATGATGTCGCCGCCCCAGCCCGCGACGTCGCCGCGGTTGACGTCCGTCCCGCCGGGGTTGCCCTTGACGAGGTGACCGTTGGCCGCCGCGAACAGGTGCGCCGTGCCCGGCTGGAGGCCGGTGGACGGGTCGACGAAGTGGTTCATCCGGGTGACGTTCCGGCCGGCGACGTAATTGACGAAGCTCGGGCTCGCCTCACCGATCAGTTGCTTCCACTGCTCGTTGTTGTATTCCCTCGCGCGGAAGTACTCCATGACCAGCTCGTCCTGGTCCTTGCCGCCGTGCAGGTAGGCCATGCTCTGAATCTGGGCGACGAAGGAAAGGAACGCATCGATGGGCGAGCCCGGTGCGTTGACGGAGGCGGAGGCCTCGTCGCTGTCCGCCGAGGGTGCCGAGCGCGCCCGACTCGGCCAGGAACTGCGCGGTGATGTGCCTGCCGTGGGCTCCGAGCGCCCGGCGCAGCCCGATCTCGCCGGTGCGCTCGAGCACGGCCACCAGCGTCGTGTTGGCGATGCCGACAGTGCCGATGAACAGGCAGATGGCGGCGAGGAGCAGGAAGAGCTGATCGAGATCACCGGTGACCTCGGTCCGCAGCTCCTTGGGGTCGAGCGGCGGTACGGCCTTGAAGTACTGCGGGTGCGCCGGGTCGAGGGCCACTGCCGCCTCGGAGGCAACCTGGGCCGCGGCGCCCGCCTGGGTCTCGATCAGCATCTTGGCACCGCCGTCCGGGGCTCCCCACACCTGCTGCGCGGTTGTGCGGGGAACGACGACGGAGAGCAGCAGGTCGGCCTTGCGCCGGACGTCTCCGACGATCCCGATCACTGTGAACGCCTCGTCGCCGATGAAGACGGCGGGGCGTGCCTCCAGCGTGGTGATGCCGAGCCGGGCGGCCACCCCGGCACCGATGACGGCGACGCGCTGGTGGGCCGTGTCGTGCCAGGCGTCGAAGATCCGTCCCTCGGTGAGCGTCGGCACCGCGGCGCGCAGGACACCGGACGAGGCCGCCACCACCTGGATCTGACGACCGTCGCCAGAGGCACCGACGGGCGCGGACCGTACGGTCGTGTCTTCGTCCAGCCGGACGGACCAGAACACGCCCGCGTGGCGTACGCCGTTGAGGCGACCCACCCGTGCGTCGGCATCGGCGGGGAAGGACAGCTCCAGGAACTCGTCATGCTCGCGGGCGATGTCCTCGACAGTGACCTCGGTCGCGCTGAGCGCGTTGAAGCGGTCGTCGATCTGGGACGAGGCCGTCGCCGTCAGCCCGAGGATCGCTACGAACGTGCCCACGCCGAGTACGGTGCCGAGCGAGGTGAGCGCAGAGCGGGCCGGCCGCTGGAGGGTACCCGCGAGGGCTTCGGAGAGCAGGTCCCGCCAGCGCAGCTGGGAGAGGACCACGGGTCGGTCGTCGTCCAGATCCGGCCGGCGCCGGCCCGGGGCGCGGCGGAGCGGCTTCATACCGGCTCCAGTTCGGACATGACGCCGTCGTGGATGGCCACTGTCCGGCTACCGCGCGCGGCGACGGCCGGGTCGTGGGTGATGACCATGAGGGTCATTCCACCCCTGTGGAGTTCCGCCAGGAGATCCAGGATCGACGCGGCAGTGGCCGAGTCCAGGCTCCCGGTGGGTTCGTCGCAGAGCAGCAGCGAGGGGTCGCCGACGAGTGCCCGGGCGACGGCCACCCGCTGCCGCTCACCGCCCGAGAGCGTGCTCGGCAGCGCGTCGAGCCGGTGGCCGAGCCCGACGCGCACCAGCGTCTCGCGAGCCAGCTCCCTGCGTTCGTCGTGGCCGACGCCCCGGTAGAGCAGGCCGAGAGCGACGTTCTCCCATGCCGCGCGGTGGGGCAGCAGGTGGAACGACTGGAAGACGAAGCCGATCCGCCGACCGCGCAGCGAGGTCCGCTCCCGGTCCTTCAGCGCACCGGTGTCGATGCCGTCGAGGAGGCAGACCCCTTCGGTCGGGGCGTCGAGCAGTCCGACGATGTTTAGGAAGGTCGACTTTCCCGCTCCGGACGGGCCCACGACAGTCACGAACTCGCCCTGATCCACGGTCAGGTCGCAGGCGGCGAGTGCCCTCACCGGGGGCGGGCCGGGATAGGTGAGACCCGCTCCGCGCAGTTCCACCACGGGAGGTCTCCCGCGTTCGGGTGTCACGGGGCGCTCTCCCCCGTGCCGGATTGCCCGGCGAGCGAGGCGTCGGTCCGTACGCCGGTGATCACCCGGGTGCCCTCGGTCACCTGACCGGCGGTGCGGGGGCGGATCTCCACATAGCCGTCGCCGGTGGCACCGGTGGTGACCTCGATACGGGTCTGGGCGCCGCCCGCTCCGAGGACCATGACCGACGTCCTGCCGTCCGCTCCGGCGAACACGGCTGACACGGGTACGGACACGGTCTCCACACCGGTGGACGCGGCCTCGCCCGCTCGGCACGGCATGCGTGTGCCGAGATGCCGTGCCGGCGGGGCGGGGCGACCGTCGTTCAGCGGTGGAGCTTTACTGCCACTTGAAAGAGGCGTTCTCGTTGTACGTGTTCGCCAAGTTGCGCGAGCGCGGCAGTGGAACAGCCGGGGCCACCGCGTCGAAGGCGCCCTGCCACCAGCTGCTGTAGTAGACGTAACCGCCGTACGAGGTGTGCCGGTTGACGACCGAGGCCGCGTTGTTCTTGAGGCCCTGGCCGGCGCCGTTGCCCGTGCCGGGGCAGAACTTCAGCGGGTACTCAAGGTCCGGGTCCGCGGTGCCGGGTACGTGGTACATGTCCGTCGCGGCGAGGTTGGCGTGGTTGTAGCCGAGGTTCCGGCGAGCACCCTGCTGGTTCGAGTTGAAGTAGAAGGTGAACTTGAATTCGGTGCCCGAACATGCGGAGGGAGACCCGTAGTTGGAGTCCTCCTGCCAGTTGTAGGCGTTGGCCGTCATCGTCGACGACAGCAGTGCGCCAGCACACACGGAGGCGATCAGGGCACCCCGCAAAACCGTACGCTTCTTCATGGGATTCCCCCCTGTAATTCGGCAGCAAGAAATGGTCAACCGGCGCCAGGGGCTGCCGAATTACCCCCTGGCCACATCGGAAAAAACTCCACACGCCCGAACGGGCGGCGGTATCGTCAGCCGCTCTTGCCCAGCACCCGAGCAGCGTTCTTGACGGCCTGCGCGAGGTCGGACTTGACCGTCCGCAGACGTTCGGCGTTGCGCTCGACAGCGCCCTTCTGGAGTTCGGCCTCGGCCGCGTACCAGGCCTTGATCACGGAATTCTGCTCGCGGCAGCCGATGTCGGCCTTCGCCGTCGCCAGCTCCAGGGGACCGGCCTTCCTGCTCGCGAACCGGCGGTCGTTGACCGCGTCCATCGGCTCGGCGTACTGGTAGCCCTGGGACTTCATGCAGGCCGACCAGCCACTGAAGGCCTTCCTTACGGCGGCGCTCTCCTTGGACTTGATATAAGCCTGGTTGGCCAGGTCCTGCGGCAAGGTGGACTCCGCCTCGCCAGTTCCGACGATCTTGCGGTGCGCCTCGCCGAGGCAGCCTCCGGGAGGCGCCGCCTTCGCTCCGGCCTGACCGGTCAGCACGGCTTCCTGCTCGGGCGGGAGCACGCTGCTCTGCATCGCCCTGCGCTCCTGCTCCGCGACCGCGGCCAGATCGACCGCGGGCTTGTACCCGTACCGTGCGGCCACCGTGGCGTCATGGATGCCGTATCGGAGGTCGGTCAGGGACTTCGGTCCGTACTGAGGCAGTTTCTGCGCGGGCTTGTACGCGAATCCATGGCGCTTCATGCAGGAGGCGACGAGGGATTCCCGGGCGTCCCGTATCAATTCCTGCTGACCCTGGTCCGGCATGTACGCCTGGAGCGGAAGGGTCCAATTGGTCGGCCCGTTACCGGCGGCCGCAGAACTGCCATCCGATGACGGCGCGTCAGTACCCCCACCGGTACAGGAAATCACACCGACGGAGATGGCCACCACGAAGACCGCGGACCTGCAGAGTGAAACTCTCGAAAGAGAGGCGTGCAACGAACCCATTCCCCCATGAACTGCAACTCATCGGTCTGCGATGCAACGGGCGGCAGGGGGCCCCTCCGGCGGCGACCGCCCCCCGCGGCCCCAACGCGGGCAATTGGATCACTTCACCCGGGACCTTTTGATCACAGGTCGGTATCGACTGGGCGGAACGCCCCCCCCAAGCGGCTGTTCCGCTAAGTCCGCCAGCACGTGAGGGAGAGGATCTGAGGTTAGGCTAACCTCACCAATGATCCGTACACCTGGCTGGAACTCACGAAAGCAGACCGTCCCATGTCGCACTCCCCCGCTTCCTCTCTCACCCGCCGCGGCATCCTCGCCGCCGCCGGCGCCCTCGGGCTCGGCGCGGCGCTGACCGCCTGTGGCGGCACAGGCGGCAAGAAGGGCTCGGGCGCGGCGGGTGAGAAGTCCGGCCCCTGGAAGTTCAAGGACGACCGCGGCAAGACCGTCGAGACCACGTCGGTCCCGAAGAACATCGTCGCCTTCACCGGTACCGCCGCCGCGCTCCACGACTACGGCATCGAGGTCAAGGGCGTCTTCGGCCCCACGATCGCCAAGGACCCGAAGACCGGCGCCGAGAAGCCCGATATCCAGGCTGGTGACCTCGACGTCAAGAAGGTCAAGATCCTGGGCAACGTCCACGGCCAGTTCAACATCGAGGAGTACGTGAAGCTCGAGCCCGAGCTTCTGATCTCCGCGATCTGGGAGCCCAACAAGCTCTGGTACGTGCCGGACGCCTCCGCCGACAAGATCCTCAAGCTCGCGCCGAGCGTCGGCATCGAGGTCTCCCAGGCCACCATCCCCAAGGCCCTTGAGCGCCACGCCGAGCTCGCCGCGTCCCTGGGCGCGGACCTGAAGGCCAAGAAGGTGACGGACGCCAAGGCGCGCTTCGAGAAGGCCGCCGCGCGCCTGCGGGCCGCCGCGAAGTCGAAGCCGGAGATCAAGGTCATGATCGGCTCGGCCAGCCCGCAGCTCTTCTACGTCTCCCTCGACAAGATGTCCGCGGACACCAAGTACTTCGCCGAGCTCGGTGTGAAGTTCGTCCAGCCGAAGGTGAACGCGCAGGGCTACTTCGAGGAGCTGAGCTGGGAGAACCTCGACAAGTACCCGGCGGACATCATCATGATGGACAACCGCAGCGTCGCCGTCCAGCCCAAGGATCTGGGCTCCAAGCCCACCTGGGCCCAGCTGCCCGCCGTCAAGGCCGGCCAGGTCGTCCCGCGCGTGACCGAGCCCATCTACTCGTACGACAAGTGCGCCGTGGTCCTCGAGGACCTCGCCAAGGCGATCGAGACCGCCAAGAAGGTGGCCTGACCCGATGACGACCGCCGAGACCGTCCCGTTCCGCTTCTTCGCCCTGCAGGTCGACCGGACAAGGCGGCTCGGGCCGTCGCTGGTCCGCGTCACCTTCACCGGGGAGTCCCTCAAGGACTTCACCTCCGGGGGCCGCGACCAGAGCCTGTCGCTCTTCCTGCCGCACCCGGGCCAGCCCGAGCCGGTGCTGCCGCCGATCGACTACGACGACATGTACGGCGTGCTGGGCGCCTGGCGTGCCATGCCGGACGACGAGCGGGCCGTGATGCGCTCGTACACCGTGCGGGAGCAGCGCCGGAACCCCGACGAGGTCGACATCGACTTCGCGCTGCACGAGGACGGCGGGCCCGCCTGCCGCTGGGCGCAGCAGGCGTCGGCCGGTGACCGGGTCGTCGTGCTCGGCCCGGCGGTCGCGCAGAACACCGGTGTGCGCTTCCAGCTGCCGCAGGACGCCGACTCGGTGGTTATCTGGGCCGACGAGACGGCGCTGCCCGCCGCCTCCGCGATCCTGGAGTGGCTGCCGGCCGAGACGCGCGCCCAGGTCTTCCTCGAAGTGCCCTTCTCCGAGGACCGCATGGAGCTCGCCACCGAGGCGGACGCCACCGTCACCTGGCTCGTACGGGAGGAGGGGGCGCCGTCGGCCGTGGACGCGGTGCGCGCCGCCGAGCTGCCCGGCACGGCGCCGTACGTCTGGATCGCGGGCGAGTCGGGCTCGGTGAAGGCCCTGCGCCGTCATTTCGTGGGCGAGCGCGGTCTCGACCGCCGTCGGGTGACGTTCGTCGGCTACTGGCGTCTGGGGCTGAGCGAGGACGCTCTGCGCGAGACGCCCGAGGACGAGTCGTAGTCCCGAGGTAACTCCCGCGTCCCGAGGGGGGCGAGAGCGTTTGCGAGTGAAGTTAGGTTAGGCTAACCTATCTTCACACCGTCGCCCCTCGCCCCCCTTTTTCCTGTCCTGAGGGCACGACACATCCCCGTCCCGGGAGGCCCAGCCCATGCGCTCGCACCTGCTCAACGACACCACGGCGGAGAGCTACCGGCGCTCCGTCACCGAAGGAGTCGAGCGGGTGGCGAACAAACTCGCCGCGACCCGACGGCCGTTCACCGGCATCAGCCCCGACGAGCTGGCCCCGGCCGTCGACGCCGTCGACCTCGACAAGCCGCTCGGCGACGCCTCCGCCGTCCTCGACGAGCTGGAGCAGGTCTACCTGCGCGACGCCGTCTACTTCCACCACCCCCGCTACCTGGGCCACCTCAACTGCCCGGTCGTCATCCCGGCCGTGCTCGGCGAGGCCGTCCTCTCCGCCGTCAACTCCTCCCTGGACACCTGGGACCAGAGCGCCGGCGCCACCCTCATCGAGCGCAAGCTGATCGACTGGACCACCGGCCGTATCGGCCTCGGCCCGGCCGCCGACGGCGTGTTCACCAGCGGCGGGACGCAGTCCAACCTCCAGGCGCTGCTGCTGGCCCGCGAGGAGGCAAAGACCGACGATCTGTCGCGTCTGCGAATCTTCTCCTCCGAGTGCAGCCACTTCAGCGTCCAGAAGTCGGCCACCCTGCTCGGCCTCGGCAGCAGCGCCGTCGTGTCCATCCCGTGCGGCCGCGACAAGAAGATGCAGTCCGTCGTCCTCGCCGCCGAGCTGGAGCGCTGCCGCGCCGAGGGCCTGGTCCCGATGGCGATCGTCGCCACCGCCGGCACCACCGACTTCGGCTCCATCGACCCGCTGCCCGAGATCGCCGCGCTGGCCGACGAGTACGGCGCCTGGATGCACGTCGACGCCGCCTACGGCTGCGGTCTGCTCGCCTCCCCCACCCGCCGCCACCTCCTGGACGGCATCGAGCGGGCCGACTCGGTCACGGTCGACTTCCACAAGTCGTTCTTCCAGCCGGTCAGCTCCTCCGCCCTGCTGGTCCGCGACCGGGCCACCCTGCGCCACGCGACGTACCACGCGGACTACCTCAACCCCCGGCGCACGGTCGAGGAGAGGATCCCCAACCAGGTCGACAAGTCCCTCCAGACCACCCGCCGCTTCGACGCCCTCAAGCTGTGGATGACGCTGCGAGTGATGGGCGCCGACGGTGTCGGCGGCCTCTTCGACGAGGTCTGCGACCTGGCCGCGGCCGGCTGGGACGTCCTCGCCGCCGACCCGCGCTACGACGTCGTGGTCCAGCCGCAGCTGTCCACCCTGGTCTTCCGCTACATCCCCACCGCCGTCACCTCGCCCGCCGAGATCGACCGCGCCAACCTCTACGCCCGCAAGGCCCTCTTCGCCTCCGGCGAGGCCGTGGTCGCCGGGACGAAGGTCGACGGCCGCCAGTACCTCAAGTTCACCTTGCTCAACCCCGAGACGACCGTGCACGACATCGCCGCGGTCCTCGATCTGATAGCCGGCCACGCCGAGCAGTACCTGGGAGAGAACCTTGTCCACGCCTGAGATGGCTCACATCCACGATTTCATCGGCATCGGGCTCGGTCCGTTCAATCTCGGCCTGGCCTGCCTGACCGAGCCGATCGACGAGCTCGACGGCCTGTTCATCGAGTCCAAGCCGGACTTCGAATGGCACTCGGGCATGTTCCTCGAAGGCGCCCACCTCCAGACGCCGTTCATGTCGGACCTGGTCACCCTCGCCGACCCGACGTCGCCGTACTCCTTCCTGAACTACCTGAAGGAGAAGGGCCGGCTCTACTCGTTCTACATCCGCGAGAACTTCTACCCGCTGCGGACCGAGTACAACGACTACTGCCGCTGGGCCGCCGCCAAGCTGAGCAGCATCCGCTTCTCCACCACCGTGACGAAGGTGGCGTACGACGAGCGGGACGAGCTCTACACCGTCCACACCGACGGCGGGGAAACGTTCCGGTCCCGGCGTCTGGTGCTGGGCACCGGCACCCCGCCGTACATCCCTGACTCCTGCCAGGACCTCGGTGGCGACTTCATCCACAACTCCCGCTACCTCCAGTCCAAGGAAGCCCTCCAGCGCAAGAAGTCGATCACCCTGGTCGGCAGCGGCCAGAGCGCGGCGGAGATCTACTACGACCTCCTCTCCGAGATCGACGTGCACGGCTACCGGCTGAACTGGGTCACCCGCTCCCCGCGGTTCTTCCCGCTGGAGTACACCAAGCTGACCCTGGAGATGACCTCGCCCGAGTACGTGGACTACTTCCACGCGCTGCCCGAGGCCACCCGCTACCGCCTGGAGTCCCAGCAGAAGAACCTCTTCAAGGGCATCGACGGCGAGCTGATCGACGCCATCTTCGACCTGCTCTACCAGAAGAACCTCGGCGGCCCGGTCCAGACCCGGCTGCTGACCAACTCCGCCCTGCACACGGCCTCGTACGAGCACGGCACGTACACCCTGGGGCTGCGCCAGGAGGAGCAGGAGAAGGACTTCACGATCGAGACCGAGGGCCTGATCCTCGCCACCGGCTACAAGTACGCCACCCCCGCCTTCCTGGAGCCGGTCCGCGACCGCATCCGCTGGGACGGCCAGGGCCGCTTCGACGTCGCCCGCAACTACTCGATCGACCACACCGGCCGGGGAATCTTCCTGCAGAACGCCGGTGTCCACACGCACTCCATCACCTCGCCCGACCTGGGCATGGGCGCGTACCGCAACGCCTACATCATCGGCGAGCTGCTGGGCAGCGCGTACTACCCGGTGGAGAAGACCATCGCGTTCCAGGAGTTCGCCGTATGAGCATCCGCTTCCGCCCCCTCGAACCGCTCGCGGACGCCGAGCTGATCCACCCCTGGGTGACGCACCCCAAGGCCGCCTTCTGGATGATGCAGGACGCGAAACTGGAGGACGTCGAGCGCGAGTACATGGCGTTCGCCGCGAACCCGCATCACCAGGCCTTCATCGGCCTGGTGGACGACGAGCCCGCCGTCCTGATGGAGCGCTACGACCCCTCCCGGCTGGAGCTGGTGGGGCTGTACGAGCCGCAGCCGGGCGATGTCGGCATGCACTTCCTCGTCGCGCCCACCGACACCCCCGTGCACGGCTTCACCCGCAAGGTCATCACCGCCGTGATGACCGAGCTCTTCGACGACCCGGCGACCGCCCGGGTCGTCGTCGAGCCGGACGTCCGCAACTCCGCGGTCCACGCGCTCAACGAAGCCGTCGGCTTCGTCCCCGAGCGGGAGATCCAGAAGCCGGAGAAGAAGGCACTGCTGAGCTTCTGCACCCGCGCCCAGTTCGAGGCAGCCGTCGGAGGTGCCCGGTGAACCCCGTCTCCCACCTCACCCCCGAACGCTGGGCCGACGCCAACCGCGCCCTCATCCGCAAGGGACTCGCCGAGTTCGCCCATGAGCGACTGCTCGCCCCCGAGTCCCTCGGCGAGGGCCGCTACCAGGTCCTGAGCGACGACGGCACCACCGCGTACGGCTTCACCGCCGACCGGTACGCCCTGGACCACTGGCAGGTCCACGCCGAGTCCATCACCCGCCTGCGGGACGGCGAGCGGCTCCCCCTGGACGCTCTTCAGTTCATCACCGAGCTGCGCGGCACGCTCGGCCTGAGCGACGAGATCCTGCCGGTCTACCTGGAGGAGATCTCCTCCACCCTCTCCGGCACGGCCTACAAGTCCACCAAGCCGCGGATCACCGCCGCCGAGCTGGCGAAGGCGGACTTCCAGGCGATCGAGACCGGGATGACCGAGGGCCACCCCTGCTTCGTCGCCAACAACGGCCGGCTCGGCTTCGGCATCGACGAGTACCACGCCTACGCCCCCGAGGCCGCGACCGGGATCCGGCTGATCTGGCTGGCCGCCCGGCGCGACCGCGCCACGTTCACGGCCGGCTCGGACCTCGCGTACGACTCCTTCATCCGTGCCGAGCTCGGCGACAAGACGGTGGACGGCTTCGCCGCGACACTGGCCGAGCGGGGCCTGGACTTCGCCGACTACCTCCTGATGCCGGCCCACCCCTGGCAGTGGTGGAACAAGCTGTCCGTCACCTTCGCCGCCGAGATCGCCCAGGAGCGCCTGGTCTATCTGGGCGAGGGCGAGGACGACTACCTGGCCCAGCAGTCGATCCGTACGTTCTTCAACACGAGCGACCCGGCCAAGCACTACGTCAAGACGGCCATGTCCGTCCTGAACATGGGCTTCATGCGGGGGCTCTCGGCCGCATACATGGAGGCGACCCCGGCCATCAACGACTGGCTGGCCGGCCTCATCGAGGCCGACGGCTTCTTCGCGGCCGCCCGCTTCTCGATCATCCGCGAGCGGGCGGCGATCGGCTACCGCCACCTCGAGTACGAGGCCGCCACCGACCGCTTCTCGCCGTACCGCAAGATGCTCGCCGCGCTCTGGCGCGAGAGCCCGGTGCCCACGCTCCAGGGCGGCGAGCGGCTCGCCACCATGGCCTCGATGCTCCATGTCGACCACGAGGGCGCGTCCTTCGCCGCCGCGCTGATCCGGCAGTCCGGTCTGCCGGCCAGGACCTGGCTGCGGCAGTACCTGGACGCGTACCTGCTGCCGCTGCTGCACAGCTTCTACGCGTACGACCTGGTCTACATGCCGCACGGCGAGAACGTGATCCTGGTCCTCGACGAGACGGGTGCCGTCTCCCGGGCGATCTTCAAGGACATTGCCGAGGAGATCTGCGTCATGGACCCGGACGCGGTCCTCCCGCCGGCCGTGGAGCGGATCCGCGCCGAGGTCCCCGAGCACATGAAGCTGCTGTCGATCTTCACGGACGTCTTCGACTGCTTCTTCCGCTTCCTGGCGGCGACGCTCGCCGCCGAGGGCACCCTCGACGAGGACGGCTTCTGGCAGACGGTCGCCGAGTGCGTCACCGCCTACCAGGACGCGAAGCCGGAGCTCGCGGAGAAGTTCAGGCAGTACGACATGTTCACCGAGGAGTTCGCGCTCTCCTGCCTCAACCGCCTCCAGCTGCGCAACAACAAGCAGATGGTGGACCTGGCCGACCCCTCCGGCGCGCTCCAGCTCGTAGGCGACCTGGTGAACCCGATCGCGCGCTTCGCGCGCCGCTGAGACCGCCGGCCGACGTCACCAGGCCCTCGTCGGCCGGCAGCAGCCAGGGCGGGCGCACCTTCCCGAGACGGTCCTCGGGGGTGCGCCCGCCCTCACGCATCCCGTAGGTACGCCCCGGGGTCCATTCAGGCGATCACCCTGTGTCACGACTCGAATCGGATCGATAACCCATCGTGTCTGTGGAAGGTTGGCCACGGCCGGGTCCTCCGGCCGGGAGCGGAGGTGCTGACGCCGTGATGATTCGAATCTCCCGTGGACTGGCCGGAGCGGCCATGGTCGTGACCCTCGCGGCGTCGGCCGCCTGCGGAGGCGGGGGCGACGGCCCGGAACCGAACCGCACGACGGCGACCCCGGAGACGACGGACACGGAGACCGATCCGGCCAGGGGCGACACGCTGGGGACCATTTTCCCGGGGAAGGGCGGCGGCGGTCAGGCCGCCCCGGTGCGCGTGCCGACGGCCAAGGTGAACGAGCGGACGGGCGGGAAGCTGAAGTTCCGCAATGACACCGACGGAGACGTGAGCATGGGGGATCCGCAGGCGAAGCCCGACGAACCCGGCAAGGGGCAGACGTTCGCGAGTCGCGGTAACTGCCCCGATCCGCTGCCTGCCGGCGAGGAATGTGAGATGACCGTCGGGCACACGGCGTACGTGGCGGGGCCCTACTCCGGAGTGGTGACCATCGAGACCTCGGACGGGGAAACGATCACCGTGCCCTACTCGGGGGAGGCGGTCGGAGACGACGCCACGGACACCTCGTCACCGACGCCGGGGACCACGGACCCCACCGGGCCGACCGAGACCGAGACGCCGGACGTCGAAACCACGGAGCCCGAGCCTTACCTCAGCTGACGGGCGAGGTCAGCTCCACGCGGACGGTGTCGTTGTCGGGCAGCACGACCGCCAGAGGGTAGCCCATGACCCGCGAGGCATGGGTGACCAGGTAGAAGCGGGACGGAGACTTCACAAGCAGGCGGAATCCGCGGTACTGGTGCCGGTACGGGCCCTTGCCGATGCCCATGTCCTCATGCTTGATGCCGTCCGCGTGGTGGACGATCGGGATACGCGAATAGACCACCACCGGCAGGCTCCCCTCATGGCCCCCTTGGATTTCGTCCCAGGCGTGACTGCCCCCCTGCATGTCCACGTACCGGGTCATGCCGAAGAACAGGCTCAGGGCCAGCAGCCCGATCAGCAGCGCGCCGCCCGCCGACCACATCCGGTCGGCGGTCTCGTCGTGACGCTCCTGGTTCTCCGCGCTCCGCTGAAGACGCTGCTGCACCGCGAAGAACGCCAGTGTCGCGCCCAGCGCCACCACGAACGAGGGGACGATCCGGGTCCCCCACCAGCTCGCGGGGAGGAGCAGGGAGGCCTCTCCGAAGTAGAGCGGAAATCCCAGCAGCACCATGAGGATGCCGACCGCCAGGAACCACCGGCTCACCGCGCGGCGCCGAAGCTCGTTCCCGGAACGGGCCAGCACGTGGCCGATCCGGCCGAGCACCAGCAGCACGACCAGCCCGCAGACCAGCAGGAACCACACGGGGCCGAAGACCGCGTCAGGGCCCTTGGCCAGGTAGGCCTGGACGGAGAGCTGGAGGTCGGCCGACGGCACACCGAAGCCGGCGTAGTAGGAGTCGGTGTACACGCTGCCGAAGTAGTACAGCAGGCCGATGACGGCGGTCCCCGGCGCCACCACGTACGCCGCCTTGTCGAAGAACGTCCCCGTCGGCGGCGGGGGCGCCGACCGGGGCTCGGGCTCCGGGGCGGGCTCGGGGACGGGCCGGGGCGGCGGCTCCCCTCGCGGCACGGACATGCCGTCAGTCTCCGTGCCGCGAGGCCGACACGCACTCAGAGCCCGCCAGTCGGCTGACCTCCGTCTACGGCCAGGGCACCTGCGGCGAGCGGTAGTAGTCGATGCCGAGCGCCGTCATCCGGGGTCCCTGCGCGGCGAGCCGCAGCTTGTACGTCTCCCAGTCGTGGGTGGCGGCCGGCGACCAGCCGAGTTCCGCGACACCCGGCAGGCGCGGGAAGGCCATCTGGTCGATGTGCGCGGTCTCGGAGATGGTCTCGGTCCACAGCGGCGCCTCAACACCGCGGACCGCGGAGGCGGGCGCGCCGGGCAGGTAGGCGCCCGGGTCCCAGTCGTAGGAGCGCTGGACCTCGACGTAGCCGGCCCAGGCCAGGCCGAGCTTGGTGTTCCGGTCGTACTTCATGTCGAGGTAGATCCGGTCGGCGGGTGACAGGACCAGCCCGGCGCCGTTCCGCGCGGCCTGGGCGACCTCCGCCTTCTCCGCGTCGCTCGTACGGTCCAGGCCCCAGTACTGGACGAGGGCGCCCTTGGCCGGGGTCGCCCCGGCCAGCTGGTGCCAGCCGACGACGGTCTTGCCGTACTTGGCGACGATCGGCTGGACCCGGTCCATGAAGGCGACGTAGTCCTCATGGCTGGTGGAGTGGGCCTCGTCGCCGCCGATGTGGAGGTATTTCCCCGGAGTCAGCGCGGCCAGCTCGCGGATGACGTCGTCGACGAAGTCGTACGTGACCGCCTTGGGCACGCACAGGGAGCTGAAGCCGACGTCGGTGCCGGTGTAGAGCGGCGGGGCGACGCCGTCGCAGTTCAGCTCGGCGTACGAGGCGAGCGCGGCGTTGGTGTGGCCGGGCAGGTCGATCTCGGGGACCACCTCCAGGTACCGGGAGGCGGCGTACCGGACGATCTCCTTGTACTGGTCCTTGGTGTAGTGGCCGCCGGGGCCGCCCCCGACCTGGGTGGAGCCGCCGTAGGTGGCGAGCCGGGGCCAGGAGTCGATGGCGATGCGCCAGCCCTGGTCGTCGGAGAGATGCAGATGCAGCTTGTTGATCTTGTAGAGGGCCAGCTGGTCGATGTAGCGCTTGACCTGGTCGACGGTGAAGAAGTGCCGGGAGACGTCGAGCATCGCGCCGCGGTAGCCGTAGCGCGGTACGTCGGTGATGGTGCCGCCCGCGATCTGCCAGGGCCCCGGCTGGCGGCTCTTCTTCTCGACTGCCGCGGGCAGCTGCTGGCGCAGGGTCTGGACGCCGTGGAAGAGCCCGGCGGGCCGGTGCGCCGTGATGGTCACCCCGCCGGGGCGGGACTCCAGGCGGTAGCCCTCCTCGCCGAGCGCCTTCTCCCGGGGGCTCAGCCGCAGCCGGATCCCGCCGCGGCCGTCGTCGTCGGTGACCGGCAGGGCGTAACCGGTGGAGGGCCTCAGCAGCTGGGCGAGATAGCCGCCGATGGCACGCGACTCCCGGCTGTCGTCGTCGACGCGGATCCGGGTCGACGGAGTGAGGGCGTACGGTTCGCCGCCGGGGCGGACGGCGGCGGGCACGGGCACGATCTGGCCGAGGGGGCGGAGGGCGGGCTCGGCTTGGGGTGCGGCGCCGCCACCGCCCGGGGCGGCTCCCACTCCGGCGACGCCGGCCGCCACGACGAGGAGCAGGGAGCCGAAGAGCCGGGGGAACGTTCTGTGCTGTCTCACAGGGCTGGGTCCCTTTCGACGGGGGTTCGCGACTGTGGTGCGGGCAACCGAACGGTCACCATGCGTACCGCGTGCCTCCGGCCCGGTCAAGGTGTAGACCAATTCCGCTAGGGCCTCTTCTCCGCTTCCTGATCTCGCGATGGAACAATCCACCCATGGCGGAAATCATCCAGAAGGACGGGACCTGGACCTTCGACGGGGACACGGTGCGGATCGTGCCCGGCAGCGACAAGGGGGTCAGCCTGCTCCGCAGGACGCTCGGTGAAGTGGCGGTCCCCCTCGCGGCGTTGGCCGGAATCTCCTTCGAGGCGGGCAAGAAGGCGGGGCGACTGCGGCTGCGGCTGCGCGACGGCGCCGACCCTCTGATGCAGATAACCGGCGGCAAGCTGGAGGACGGCTCGGACCCGTACCAGCTCTCCGTGGCGAACGACCGCTCCGGCGTCGCCGAGTACTTCGTGGACGAGGTCCGCAACGCCCTGCTGCTCGACCAGGTGGCGGCCGGCCCGGCCGACCACTATCTGCTTCCCGGCCCCGCCCTGCCCATCACCATCGGCGCCGGGGACGGCACGGTCACCTTCGACGGTGAGCGGATCCGCCTGGAGTGGAACTGGAAGACCGAGGAGTCGAAGTCGGCCGGGGGTGCCCGCACGATCGCCCTCGCCGATGTGGACGCCGTGGAGTGGCTGCCCGCCGCGGGCCTGGAGAACGGCTACCTCCGCTTCCGGGTCGCCAAGGCCACCGCCACTCCCCCGGCGAAGTACGACCCGCACGCCGTCGAGCTGTGGGGCTTCCGCAAGGATCCGCTGATGGCGCTGGTCGCCGCCGCAGTGGTGGCCCGGATGCCGCACCCGCGCGCCACACCGGCAGACATCCCCGCCCTCCCTGCGGTGCCGGCCGCCCCGGCCGCCGACGGCGCGGACCATGACGCGCTGCTGCGCCGGCTGCGGGAGCTCGGCGAGCTCCACGGCGCCGGAATACTGACCGACGAGGAGTTCGCCACGGCGAAGCAGGCCGTCCTCAAGCGCCTCTGAGGCGTATCCACACCACAACAATCCGTGATCACGAGGGGTCCTGCCCGAATCCGGGCAGGATTCTTGCGTTGTACGGTCGGTAGCCCGCAATATCTACGGGTGCTCGAACGCCGCTCGTCACACGACGACCTCATCGACCACCTGGTGCGCAGCACCGCGCTGCCGCGTGGTGAGGCCGCCCGGGTGGTGCTCGACGTGCTGGCGTACTTCGACGAGACGACCGAGGAGTTCGTCCGCCGCCGCCACCGCGAACTGCAGTCCGGCGGCGCGGTGAACTCCGAGATCTTCGAGCGCATCGCGGCGGAACTGCCGCACCGCGCCGTGGCGCCACCGGAGCTCTCGCTCCGGCAGCTGCGCCGCATCGTCTACGGCTGATACGGCCCGCCGGGCACACACCTGATCGTTGATGGAGGGGTTCAGACTTTATGTGCGGAATCGTCGGTTATATCGGCAAGCGTGATGTGGCTCCGCTGCTCCTGGAGGGCCTGCAGCGCCTCGAGTACCGCGGGTACGACTCCGCGGGCATCGTGGTCAACAGCCCGAAGGCCGCGGCGCTGAAGATGGTCAAGGCCAAGGGCCGCGTCCGCGAACTCGAGGCCCGCGTCCCCAAGCGCTTCGCCGGCACCACCGGCATCGCCCACACCCGCTGGGCCACGCACGGCGCCCCGAGCGACATCAACTCGCACCCGCACCTCGACCCCGAGAACAAGGTCGCCGTCGTCCACAACGGCATCGTCGACAACGCCGCCGAGCTGCGCGCCAAGCTGGAGGCCGACGGGGTCGTCTTCGCCTCCGAGACGGACACCGAGGTCATCACCCACCTCATCGCGCGCTCCCAGGCCGAGACCCTTGAGGAGAAGGTCCGCGACGCCCTCAAGCTGATCGAGGGCACGTACGGCATCGCCGTCATGCACGCCGACTTCAACGACCGCATCGTGGTGGCCCGCAACGGCTCCCCGGTCGTCCTCGGCATCGGCGAGAAGGAGATGTTCGTCGCCTCCGACGTCGCCGCGCTGATCTCCCACACCCGCCAGGTCGTCACCCTCGACGACGGCGAGATGGCCACCCTCAAGGCCGACGACTTCCGCACCTACACCACCTCCGGTACGCGCACCACCGCCACCCCGGAGACCGTGGAGTGGGAGGCCGCCTCCTACGACATGGGTGGCCACGACACGTACATGCACAAGGAGATCTCGGAGCAGGCCGACGCGGTGGACCGCGTCCTGCGCGGCCGCATCGACGAGAAGTTCTCCACCGTGCACCTGGGCGGTCTCAACCTGGACGCCCGCGAGGCCCGCGGCATCCGCCGGGTCAAGATCCTCGGCTGCGGCACCTCGTACCACGCGGGCATGATCGGCGCCTCGCTCATCGAGGGCCTGGCCCGGATCCCCGCCGACGCCGAGCCGGCCTCCGAGTTCCGCTACCGCAACCCGGTCGTGGACCCCGACACCCTCTACATCGCCGTCTCCCAGTCCGGTGAGACGTACGACGTCCTGGCCGCCGTCCAGGAGCTCAAGCGCAAGGGCGCGCGCGTCCTCGGCGTGGTGAACGTGGTCGGCTCCGCGATCGCCCGTGAGGCCGACGGCGGTGTCTACGTGCACGCCGGCCCCGAGGTCTGCGTCGTCTCCACCAAGTGCTTCACCAACACGGTCGTGGCGTTCGCGCTGCTCGCCCTGCACCTGGGCCGCATCCGCGACCTGTCCGTCGCCGACGGCAAGCGGATCATCGAGGGCCTGCGCAAGCTGCCCGAGCAGATTCAGGAGATCCTCGAGGGCGAGGAGGACATCAAGAAGCTGGCGGCCGAGTACGCCGACGCCAAGTCGATGATGTTCATCGGCCGCGTCCGGGGCTACCCGGTGGCGCTGGAGGCCTCCCTCAAGCTGAAGGAGATCTCCTACATCCACGCCGAGGCCTACCCCGCCTCCGAGCTCAAGCACGGCCCGCTGGCGCTGATCGAGCCGGCCATGCCGACCGTGGCGATCGTCCCCAGCGACGGCCTGCTGGAGAAGAACCGCGCCGCCATGGAGGAGATCAAGGCCCGCAGCGGCCGGATCCTCGCCGTCGCGCACCAGGCCCAGGAGAAGGCCGACCACACCATCATCGTCCCGAAGAACGAGGACGAGCTGGACCCGATCCTGATGGGCATCCCGCTCCAGCTGCTGGCGTACCACACCGCGCTGGCCCTGGGCCGGGACATCGACAAGCCGCGCAACCTGGCGAAGTCCGTCACGGTCGAGTAGGTCCGGCCCCGACCGACCACCGGCGGCTCCCCGGCCTGTCCCCGGGGAGCCGGGCGGCCCCTCCGGCCTGTCCCCGGACGGTCCGCGCGTCCTCCGGCCTGTCCCCGGAGGACCCGGCGGGACACACAAGCGGTCCCTGTGCGTGCCACCTACGCACAGGGACCGCTTTTCCGTGCGGCCGGCGCCGCCCAATCGCGCCGGCCTCCGTGGTTCCTCCGGACGGCGACCGGTCAGCCCGTGGCCGCCGCTCCCCGGCCGGCCCGGCTCAGGGACATCGGCCACTTGGCGACCGCCGCCGTCGCGCCGTACCAGGCCGCGAGGCCCGCCACGGCGGCGACCCAGCCGCCCGCCTTGGCCAGTCCGCCGTTCTCGGCGAGCGACCCGACGCCGTCCAGCAGCAGCGCGACGAACAGCAGCCCGTACACGCCCTGCCCGAACAGTCCGCTGCCCTTGGCGGCGGCGGTCAGCGTGAGCGCGAGCAGCGCCCACAGCAGCAGGAACATTCCGGTGGCGCCGGCCGAGGCTTCCGTACCGGCCGAGGTGCCCCAGGTGAACCAGAAGGCGCCGAGACCGGCGAAGGCCGTGCCCGAGCCGCCGTTGCCCGCGCGGAACTCCAGGAGTCCGGCCATGAACAGCGCGACCCCGCCGACCCAGGTCGCGAGGGCCGCCGCGTCCCCGGCCCCGACGCCGTCGAGGACACCGGTGCCGCCGATGCCGAACGCCAGCAGTGTCAGTCCGAGTGCGAGATTGCCGAGGGTGGAGGTGGTGCTCCCCGCAGAGACGTCTTTGTCCACGGCGGGCTCCCTTCGTCTGCCAGTGGTGCCGCTTCACGTCGTGCTGTCTCCAGCAACCTTTATGTACCCTTCACAAGCACACAATCCACCTGTTTCAGCCAGTCAATTTCCCGCCGCAGCAAGGAATATGACGGTGCGTCGCCTCGCGGGATTCCAAACCCGGGACGGACAACGGAAGGGCTACGAAGGGGCTACGAGGGGGTCGCGGAAGTGCGTCACGGAAGGGCGCGACGAGGGCTTCGGGCGCGCCCGCCCGGGAGCTACGGAATGACGACGACGGGCCGCTTGGCCCGCTTGGCGAGACGGCCGGCCACCGAGCCGAAGATCCGGCCGACGATGCCGTGCGTGGAGCCCACCACGATCGCGTCGGCGGAGTACTCCCGGCCGACCTCCTCCAGCTCGTGGCAGATGTCCCCACCGCGCTCGACGAGGATCCAGGGCACCTCGGAGAGATAGTCGGCGCAGGCCAGTTCGAGGCCGAGCACCTCGGTGCGGTGATCGGGAACGTCGACGAAGACCGGCGGCTCGCACCCGGCCCAGACCGTGGTGGGCAGCCGGTTGGCGACGTGCACGATGATCAGGCCCGAACCGGACCGGCGGGCCATGCCGATGGCGTACGCCAGCGCGCGCTCACTGGACGTGGAGCCGTCGAAGCCGACGACGACGCCGTGCATGAAGGCGGGGTCGCAGGGGTGACGCGTCTGTTCCGCCGCGAGGGGGTCGACCGTGGAGTCGGCGACCTGCTTGCGGTCCGCGGGTTCGTGGAATTCGTGACCGGCCATCGGTGTCTCGGCGAAGAGGTCCTCGTGGGAGGGAACGAAGGAACAAGGAACGACGAGCGGCGGAGCTGTGTCCGGGAATCATCTTCCCAACCCCATACCCCCAAGGGTACGGCGCCACTCCTCGCCCGCACAGGGCGTTCAAGGGAGCATGCACGAGCCCGTCCCGCTTGGCAATGCCGGTTGCGCCCTACAGGCGTCCGTACGGGTTCATAAGGGCCCCCCACGGGTGGCCCCAGGGGTCCCGGACCCGGGTACGGTACCGAGAAGCTGAAAATCCCCGACATTCCTCGCAGCCCTGGCCAAAGGCCCCAGAGGTCAGTGACCGGAACGTTTCGCCCCTCGTTGCCCATGGGTCCATGCATCCGTGCGCGCACCGTTGCGAAGGAGCTGTTCCATGCCCGCATCATCGACCGCCCGCCCCCCGTCCGCGTACGCCGCGTCCGAGTCGGCGGGCGATGTCGTGCGCTGGGCCGCCTTCAGCTGCGGGGTGGTCCCGGTCGCCCTCGTCGTCTACGGCACCTCGGTCGGCGGCGCGGCGGTGACCGCGCTCGGGCTCGCCGCCGTCACCGCCGCCTGCCGGATCCTGCTGCGCCGCTCGGAGCGGGGCGCGGCCCGGCTACGGGCGGAGGAGGCCGCCGGCCCCCGCGGCAGGCACTCCCGTACGGTCCGGGACTGACGAACTCGCACACACGGACCCATATGTTTTCAGCCAACTTCCCGCCATCGGCGAGTCCTTGCCAATATGCCCTGTCAACCCCCGTGTCACCAGGCAAGAAAGCCTCGGCGCGCGGTTTTGCACCCTACGGGGACGGGCCATGCACGAAACGCCCACTTCCCTGGGCGCCCCGCGAGTGGAACGCTTCGTGATCGAATGCTTCGCGCCAAGTTGCCTTGTCGACAATGTGCCGGATGCAGAACTTGTCACGCCGGCGCCATAGGACGCAGTAGATTCGATCATGGGTATCGAAGACTGGGGTCTCGTGCAAAACCGAGGGGAAACGTGCAGGAGCGACAGGACCAGGGAGACGCGAACACCGAGGGGGGCTTAGCGTCATGAGCCAAGACTCCGCCGCACCGGAGGCAGCCCGTAAATTGTCCGGGCGCCGCCGTCGCGAAGTCGTCGCAGTGCTGCTGTTCAGCGGCGGCCCCATCTTCGAGAGCTCCATTCCGCTCTCGGTGTTCGGAATCGACCGACAGGACGCGGGAGTTCCGCGCTACCGGCTGCTGGTGTGCGCCGGTGAAGAGGGCCCACTGCGGACCACAGGGGGGCTCGAACTCACCGCGCCGTACGGCCTGGAGGCCATAGGCAGGGCCGGCACCGTCGTCGTGCCGGCGTGGCGGTCGATCACCTCGCCGCCACCGCCGGAGGCGCTCGACGCGCTGCGCCGGGCCCATGAGGAGGGCGCCCGGATCGTCGGGCTGTGCACCGGGGCGTTCGTGCTCGCCGCCGCCGGTCTGCTCGACGGCCGCCCGGCGACCACCCACTGGATGTACGCGCCGACGCTCGCCAAGCGCTATCCGTCGGTCCATGTGGACCCGCGGGAGCTCTTCGTCGACGACGGCGACGTACTGACCTCCGCCGGCACCGCGGCCGGAATCGATCTCTGTCTGCACATCGTGCGGACGGACCACGGCACGGAGGCCGCGGGCGCCCTGGCGCGCCGGCTGGTCGTCCCGCCGCGGCGCAGTGGCGGTCAGGAGCGCTATCTCGATCGATCTTTACCGGAGGAGATCGGCGCCGACCCGCTGGCCGAGGTCGTCGCCTGGGCGCTGGAGCACCTCCACGAGCAGTTCGACGTGGAGACCCTGGCAGCGCGCGCGTACATGTCACGACGGACGTTCGACCGACGTTTCCGTTCGCTGACGGGGTCCGCGCCGCTCCAGTGGCTGATCACCCAGCGGGTGCTGCAGGCGCAGCGCCTGCTGGAGACCTCCGACTACTCCGTCGACGAGGTCGCCGGCCGCTGCGGGTTCCGCTCCCCGGTCGCCCTTCGCGGGCACTTCCGGCGCCAGCTGGGCTCGTCCCCGGCGGCGTACCGGGCCGCCTACCGGGCCCGCCGTCCGCAGGGCGAGCCGACCGTGGCCGTGCTCAGCGAGCCGGTCATCCCTCCCCAGGTGTCGTCGATGGCGCGGCGTGCGCCGGCGGGCGCGGGAGCCCCGCTGGAGCTGGGCAAGCCGCACCCTGAGGCGTACGTCTCGGGACGGGCCGGGTTCCCCGGCCAGCGCGGCGCGCCCTAGCGGGCACCGGCACCCACTGAACCGACCGGCGATCGGGGCGACGCCCCTGGTCGCCGGTCGGCCTAAGGTAGGACGCATGAACGATCGCATGGTGTGGATCGACTGCGAGATGACCGGGCTCTCGCTGACGGACGACGCACTCATCGAGGTGGCCGCGCTGGTCACCGACTCGGAACTGAACGTGCTCGGCGAAGGGGTGGACATCGTGATCCGCCCGCCCGAGCGGGCCCTGGAGACGATGCCCGACGTGGTGCGCCAGATGCACACCGCCTCCGGCCTCCTCGACGAGCTCGCGAACGGCACCACCCTCGCCGACGCCGAGGCCCAGGTACTCGCGTACGTACGCGAGCACGTCAAGGAACCCGGCCGGGCACCGCTGTGCGGGAACTCGGTCTCCACCGACCGCGGCTTCCTCGCGCGTGACATGTCGGCCCTGGAGATGTACCTCCACTACCGGATCGTCGATGTCTCCTCGGTCAAGGAGCTGGCCCGCCGCTGGTACCCGAGGGCGTATTTCAACAGTCCGGAGAAGAACGGCAACCACCGGGCGCTCGCCGACATCCGCGAGTCCATCGCCGAGCTGCGCTACTACCGGGAGGCGATCTTCGTCCCCCAGCCCGGCCCCGACTCCGACACCGCGAAGGCCATCGCGGCCAAGCACGTCCTGGCCTCGGAGTGACCTCCGCATGAGGCCCCGCTCGCGTCCGCGTACGCCCCGCATCAATGCGGGCGCGAGCACCCTCTCGGACCCTGTACACTTTTTCTCGGCCGGTCGGGAAAACCTTCGGGGAAACCGCCGGTCGTGGTGGGTATAGCTCAGCTGGTAGAGCACCTGGTTGTGGTCCAGGATGTCGCGGGTTCGAGTCCCGTTACTCACCCTGAACGATCAAGGGCTGACCTGTGAAGACAGGTCAGCCCTTGATCGTTCCCGTATCTCGGGATCACGACGGGAACACAGGCCGCGAGCAGGCCCTACACGCGATCGCCACCGCAGTCCCCCATACCCTCGGGCGATCAAGACGCTTTCAGCTGACGGATCATGACCGCGAAGTTCGGCGAGTCGGGGAACGGCTGCCGGTTTCCAACCTTCCGGTATCCCCACGCCTCGTACAACATCTGCACCTTCGGGTGGTCAGGGTCGACGAGGAGTACGGCCAGGGCCTCGGGGCGTGCCTCGATCAGTGCTCGGTGCAGCCGCTCGCCGGCGCCGGTCTTGCGCCACCTAGGCCGGACCATCAGCTCGGAGACGGAGAAGGTGGAGTCATCCGGTGGCGGTTCGCTCACGTGCTCGCGCCACCACTCGCGGCCCGGAGCCGCCGGGGCCCCGTACGCAAACCCGACAGGCTTACTCTGGTCGTAGCCGATGACGCACGCGAAGCCTGCGTTGCCGCCCCAGTGGTCGACGAACCAGGGGAACCGCTGCGTGAACTCGTCATCCATTGCGTCCGCGTAGGCGTCCGCGTGCACGTCCAGCAGCGTCTGCCGGATCTTCGGGAGATCGTCATGGCCGAAGTGTCGTAGTTCAAGGGTTGCCGTGCTCACAGAGTGCTCCATTCGGTCCGGTAGCGGTCCATCCACTCGTGCGCGATACGGGCGGACGGCGCCAAGGTGATCAGGTCGCGTTGGAAGTCGCCGAGCATCTGCCGCGTCCGGCCGGATAGCGGCGCCCCATTCATGATCGTGAAGACTTCGCCGCTGGTGACGCACGCCTGTTCAACCTCGCCTTGGTGTAGCTGTGCGAGCGCCAGGCGCGCGGTGGTGTGCGCGCGGTTGCGGCGGAAGGAGGCGGGGAGAGCGGCCAGCGCCCGGTACGCGGCCGCCTCTGCTTCTGCGGGATTGCCGACCACGTCGCGGACGATCGCCGTCAGGGAGTACAGCTCAGCCGGTCCGTAGAAAGCGATCCAGGACGGTCGCGGCGCCGTCACGTCAGCCCTGCTCAAAGTCTCCTCGGCGCGCCCCAGGGACCGCAGGGCGCCACGCTGGTCACCCTGATAGGCGAGTCCGATAGCGGTCCGGCCGTGCGCGAGTGAGGCGTGCAGTGGACTACGCCGTGCGGCGGCAGTAGCCCGCGCAGCCTGTGCGGCGGCCACCGCTTCCGCGTAACGCTTGCCCTGCCGGGCGAGCATCGCTCGCAGATTCCAGACTTGCATGGTCGTCTCGGGGTCCTGCGCCAGGCCTGCGAGGGTCAGAGCACGGTCGAGATGCCTGCCGGCACTGTCGAGCCGTCCGGCATCAATCAGTGACCATGCGGCAGTCGCAGTGAAGTCCGAGGCGAGGGCGAATAGCCGTTGCCGTACGCGCTGGGTCGTGGATCGCTTCTGGAGGTCGAGGGCTTCTGAGGCCCCGGCGAGGGCGGCCTGTTCCAGGGCGCCGTGCCCGCCGCGTTCGGCGTCCATGGCGACGAGGGTCTCAACATGGTCCCGGAGCCGGATCACATCGGCGGTTCCGACGCGACTGGGACGGGAGGGAGCGACTATCAAAGGTACGGATACGGCGACGGCAGTGCCGGTGGCCGCGCCGACGAACCGACGGCGGTGCACTGAGAGGTCCTCCTGCGATGGGGCGGTCCTCCGATACCCCGAGGCACGAACCCTAGGTCGCCGGCCGTGCGGCCGGTCACCGTCTCCAAGGCTCGTCGCTGGCGCCCTTGAGGCCACTGGTTCTCGCCGGACAGCCACCTGAATGCGGTTCTCTCCGAAGTGCTACCGGCCTTGCCCGTGAGGTCCCGGATGGCGTGGTTAACAGCCTTGGCCAACTCAGCGGCCGACATCTGGTGATCGTTCATCCAGGCGGCCAGGGCCTCGTTCTTGGTCTCCGCCATGCGATCACGGTAGAGCGCACACGCCATCACGGAAAGTAAAGGGAGGGTCAATTCGTCAGTCTCGCTGCGAGCGCTTCGCCGAACTTCGTCATGGCCGACGGGCGGTGACGGGCAGTTAGGTGATGTGTACGACCCCTGCTGCCCCCTCTCCCTATCGGCGCAGCCGGGGTCTCCCACCCGACCGCGAGCGATGAGGCCGCGACGATGACGATGACAGCCGCACGACCCGCAGCATCCCAGTTGGCGCCCTGCTCCCCTGGCCACGCCGGATACACCGTGGGTCTGTCATGCCTGCCACCGAGTGCGGCCCTGGCCCGGATGGCCACGCGGACCACCGCGCAGTGCTGGGGCCTGCCCGAGGAGCTGACCGAAGACCTCACACTGATCGCGAGCGAGCTGGTGACCAACGCCGTCAAGCACGCCGCCAGTAGCGACCCGGAGTTCCCGGCCCGCTGCCGCCTCACGGTCGAGCGCCCCGCCCCGGACACGGTCCGAGTGGAGGTCCTGGACAGCTACAAAGACCGCAGCGTGAAACGCCGTGCGGGCGACAGCGACGAGTCCGGACGAGGCCTGTTCCTGGTCGAAGCGCTCGCCACCTCCTGGGGCGTCACCCGCCAAACGAACGGCAAGACCGTGTGGGCGGTACTCAAGGCGGACACATGAGCGTTCCCCCACCACCCGCCCCGTGCTCCTCCTCGACGCCTGCCGCAGCGACAGAGCTGAAGACCCCGAACTGACACCCCTACGCGCACTCCTGCCGTGGAAGGAGGCCCACGTGACCACGCGTCACTCAGTCCGTCTCCTGGACGAACTGACCCTTGAGCGCCTCGCGGTCTCGACGTGGGTTGACACCACACTCGTACCACGAAGCTGCATGCTCATCACCCTCGATCCGCTCCGGCCGGGAGTGTCGCACGACCGGATGCTCCCAGCGCTGCTCGCCCTGGCGCACGGGCTCCACCTCACGCCGGCGACGGAACCGTCGACGTACGCGGGATGGCACGTCTACATGTCCACGATGCTCGTTGCCCTCGATTACGGCCACACCGACCATCTCATGCGCATCCCCTGGCCCAGCCCGGATTGGCAGGCCATCGCCTGTGCTCCCGGCGGGTCCGCATCTCCCTCGGCCTCGATCCGCTGCCCGCCCGTCCCTCCTGGACCGAGAGGAACGCCTACCTCGCGCGCACGTCGGCGATCGGCCGACTGTGGACCGGCACTTGCCTCGTGAACTGACCGGAAGGGACCTCCCATGGCCACGCCTAAGCACCGGTGCAAGAAGAGCAACAGCTCCGTCACGACGCTGGTGGCCGCACGGCCCGACCTGGGCGTTGACAGGCCCCTGAATGTCGGCCCACTGACCGCCCCGGCTGGCGCCCCCGAGGTCGGCCGGGGCCCCAATACCCCCGCTCTGGCTCCAGCCCTGGAGAAAGCCTGGACGCACCGCCGTCCGGGCGGGCATTCGCACAGCGTAGACAAGGTGCCAGAGCGGGCCGCCCCGGCCAGGTTTCGACGCTCCCCCGAATTCCGTAATGGACGTTAGAGAATCTGATACGGTCATTCCGTAACGCCCACTACAGAACCTCGGGGAATCCATGACCACCACACCCGCCCTCCTGCTCGCCCATGGCGCGGGCGGCGGCATCGCCGCGAACTTCGGGCCGGTCCTCGGCGCGCTCTCCACCGGCCGCCGCGTCCTCGGCGCCGACTACCCGGGCGCCGGAGACACGCCCCGCTCCGACGCGCCTCTCGAACTGGACGACCTTGCCGACCGGTTGATCGCCGAGGCGGACGCGGCCGGCCTCGACCGGTTCGCGCTGTGCGGCTACTCCCTCGGCACCGCCGTCGCCGTCCGCGCCGCCGCCCGCCACCCCGGGCGGGTCACCGCGCTCGTCCTCACCGCCGGATTCGCGTACGCCGACCACGCCACGCGCCAGACCGCGATCCTCTGGCGGGAGCTGCACGCCACCGGTCAGTACGAGCTCCTGGGCCGTCTGATGCTCCCGGTCTGCCTCAGCCCCGGCGCTCTGAACGCGCTGTCGGACGAGGAGCTGACGGCCGCCGTGCGGGCGACCGGCGAGACCACGCCGCCCGGCAGCGCCGACCACGCCGACCTGGTGGTCCGGGCCGACGTACGCGAGGACCTGGCCGGGCTCGAGGTGCCCACCCTGGTGATCGTCACAACCGAGGACCGGCTCGTCCCGCCGCACCTCCAGCGGGACCTGGCCGCCCGGCTCCCCCACGCGCGCGTGGCCGAACTGGCCACCGGCCATCTGCCGGTCGTCGAGACGCCGGACGCCTGGGCCGCGCTCATCACCACCTTCCTCGACGAGGTGGCGGCCTGACCCGGGGCCGCAAGGACAGGGGCATGCCCCGGCCGGAGAGGGGAAGCCCGGCCGGGGCATGCGGGTGGGGGGCACTGTGGTTCAGATGCCTACTTGTAGGCGGCGAACGCCTTGGTGAAGGCCAGCGGCTGCTGGAGGATCGAACTGCACGTCGGCTCGGCCCGGTTCACGGCGCCCGCGGCGCACTGCTTGTCACGGGTCGAGGACCACATCGACAGCCAGCCGAGCCCCTTCTGCCGGGCGAACTCCACCAGCTGGGTCGCGTCCTCGACCTTGAAGATCTCGGTCGTGACGTCGTTGACACCGATCATCGGGGTGACGGCCACGGTCTTCCACGCGGCCGCGTCCGACAGCCCGAGCACGCCCTTGATCCGCGCCTGCGTGGCGGTCGCGGCCTGGATGGCGTACGTCCCCATGTCGCCGCTGTACGCCGGCCCGTAGTCCATCGCCATGATGTTGACGGCGTCGATCCGGACGCCGTTCTTCCTGGCGTCGGCGAGCAGGTCCACGCCCGGCTGGGTCAGGCCCTCGGGCATCACCGGCAGGGTGAAGGAGACGTTGAGCCCCGGGTGGGACTTCTGGAGCTGGGCGATCGCCTGGGCGCGGCGGGTGTTGGCGGCGGTGTCCGGCAGGGCGGCGCCCTCGATGTCGAAGTCGACCTTGGTGAGCTTGTACTGGTCGACGACCTTGCCGTACGCCTTGGCCAGTTCACCGGCGGACGCGCAGTTCAGCGCCAGCTCATGACCGGCCGCGCCGCCGAAGGAGACCCGTACGTCACCGCCCTTGGCCCGCAGGGCACCGATCTGCGCCGCGACCTTGTCGCTCGCCAGGTCGGTTACCCCGCCCCAGAGCGGGGCGCAGGCGCCGCCGGAGGTGATGAAGGCGAGGTTGAACTCCTTGACCCCGGTGGCGTCGGCGGTGGCGACCATGTCGTACGCCGGGTACAGCGAGGTGTCGATGTACGGGGCGTACCGCGCGGCACCGGTGGACGGCGGCGGCGTGGTGGTCGTGGCTGTGGGGGAGGGAGTGGCGGTCGGGGTGGGCTTCACCGTCGGCTTGGCCGTCGGCGTGCCGGTGGGGGCCGAGGTCGGCGACGGCGGCTGCGTGGGGCGGCCGCTGGGCTGCGGCGTCGCACCCCCGTCGACCGAGCAGGTGGCCTTGTTG
Source organism: Streptomyces purpureus (assembly GCF_014648195.1). GTDB lineage: Bacteria > Actinomycetota > Actinomycetes > Streptomycetales > Streptomycetaceae > Streptomyces > Streptomyces purpureus. The sequence continues at coordinate 148,176 of NZ_BMQQ01000006.1, read as the reverse complement.
ATGAGGCAGCCGGTCGGGTCGCCGGCCGTGCCGCTCGCGGAGGTCACGAAGCCGACGGTGACCGAGGCGCCGGGCGCCAGCTGCTTGTTCCAGCTCGCGGGCTTGACCGTGACGTGCCGCCCGGAGACCGTGTGGTCGCCGTTCCAGAGGGAACCGATGGTCGTCCCGGCGGGCAGGTCGAACTCCAGCGTCCAGTCCGACTGGGCCTTGTCCGTCTTGTTCGTCACGACGTACTGGCCGGTGTAGCCGCCGGTCCACGAGCTGGTCTTGGTGTAGACGGCGCCGACCGCGGCGGCCTGCGCGGTGCCGCCGAACGCGAACGCCGCGCCGCCGATCACCGCGGCCGCCACGACCGCGCCGACCGCCTTCGTCCTGCCGCTCGCCTTGCGCCGGGGCGCACTGGTGCCCATTCGCGTGCCTGCCTCTGCTGCCTGTGCTGCCTTACGGGGGTGGGGGTGCGGCAGCACGCTAGCGGGCCCGAAACGGACAAAGGTCTTGAACGGGGCGGGCGTTGGGAAGCTTAGGATCCGCTTAAGGAAGCCATCGGGAGGGCTAAAGGTTCAGACCTCTCCTGCCCCGGGGGCAGGGGCCATCGGGGCCCTCGGCCATCAGCTCCGCTTGCGCCGTCCCACCCGGTGCCCGCGCCGCCCCGCGCCGGCGCCGGCCCGCCGCCCGTCGAGCCCGATCCAGATCCGGACCTCCGTGCCGCCCAGCACCGAGTGCCCGATCCGCACGTCCCCGCCGGTCGACTCCGCGACCCGGCGCACGATGTCCAGGCCCAGCCCCGTCGACCCGTCCCGCGCACCGCTGTTGCCCCGGGCCAGCGCCGCAGCCGGATCCGCGATACCGGGCCCCGCGTCCGAGACGAGGACGATGACGGCGTCGTCGCCGTTGTGCACGTCGACGGAGAAGGCGGTGCCCTCGGGCGTGTGCCGGAAGACGTTGCCGAGCAACGCATCGAGCGCGGCGACCAGTTCGGGCCGGGCGACCGGGATGCGTACGGGCCGGTCGATGCCGGCGACCCGCACCTTCCGGCCCTCGTCCTCCGCGAGCGCCGACCAGAAGTCCATCCGTTCCCGTACGACCTCCGATGCGTCGCAGCCCGCGCCGGGACCGGTCGCCTGGGTCTGCGGTTTGGCCTCACGGGCCGTACGGATGATTGTGTCGACCTCGCGCTCCAGCTGCTCCACCGCGGCCCGGGTCTGGTCGGCGGCCGGCCCCTCACCGAGCGAGGCGGCGTTCAGGCGCAGCACGGTCAGCGGGGTACGCAGCCGGTGCGAGAGGTCGGCGGCCAGCTCCCGCTCGTTGGCGAGGAGCTGGACGACCTGGTCGGCCATCGAGTTGAAGGCGACGGCGGCCGACCGCAGTTCGGGCGGGCCCTCCTCGGGCACGCGTGCGCCGAGCTTGCCCTCGCCCAGGTCGTGGGCGGCCCGCGCCAGCCGCTGGGCGGGGCGCACCATCCGTACGCCGAGCCGGTCGGCGACCGCGACCGAACCGACGATCAGGGCGGCGCCGACGCCGGAGAGGACCAGCCAGGCGGTGGCGACGCCGTTGGAGACCTCGCCCTCCGGTACGAAGACCTCGACGATCGCGATCTGCCCGCTGCTCAGCGCGATCGGCTGGAGCAGCGCGGAGCCGCCCTCGACATCGGTGATCGAGGCGCGCGGGGTGGCCCGTACGGTCTCCAGGTCCTTGGCCGCGGCCCGGCCCGTGCCAATCTCGAGCGCCCGGCCGCCGTCGCCCTCGGCAGCCGGAATGTGGACGGCCATCCGGCCCGCCGCTCCCGCCTGGGTGGAGGCGACGGCCCGGTCCAGCTGGGCGCGGTCGGTGGTGATGGAGAGGCTGGGCCCGATGGCGGCGGCCTGCCGCTCGGCGTTGGAGAAGGCCCGGTCGCGGGCCATCTCCTTGATGACGAGGCCCAGCGGCACGGCGAAGGCGACCACGACCATCACGGTGACGGCGAGGGACACCTTGACCAGCGCCCACCTCATCTCTGTCTCTCCGCTTCTCCGCCCACGCGGCGCGGAGGTGCGGGCATCGCGGTCGTCCGCGGCCCGGCGGCCGCGCGTGCGACGCTCATCGCGGCGGCTCCAGCTTCACCCCGACACCCCGAAGGGTGTGCAGATAGCGGGGTTTGGCGGCGGTCTCCCCCAATTTCCGGCGCAACCAGGACAGATGGACGTCGATGGTCTGGTCGTCGCCGTACGACTGCTGCCACACCTCGGCGAGCAGTTCCTTGCGGGGGACGACCACCCCGGGTCGGCCGGCCAGGAAGGCGAGCAGGTCGAACTCCCGGCGGGTGAGGTCCAGCTGGGCGCCGTCCAGCTCGGCCTGGCGCCGCAGCGGGTCGATGGAGAGCCCGCCGACCTGGATGACCCGCGACGGCGGCGCGTCCCCGGTGCTCGCCCGGGAGCGCCGCAGCACGGCCGTCATCCGCGCGGAGAGGTGTTCCACGGAGAACGGCTTGGTGAGGTAGTCGTCGGCGCCGTCGTTGAGGAGCCGCACGATCTCCGTCTCGTCGTCCCGGGCCGTCGCGATGATCACCGGCACGTCGGTGATGCCGCGCAGCATCTTGAGCGCCTCGGACCCGTCCAGATCGGGCAGTCCGAGGTCGAGAATGACCACGTCGAAGCGGAAATGGGCCACTTCGCGCAGCGCCTCCAGGGCCGTGCCGACGCTCCGTACGGTGTGGGAGGCCTCGGTCAGGTGCCGGATGAGGGCGGAGCGCACGAACTGGTCGTCCTCGACCACGAGCACACTTGCCATGGGCGGCACCGTACGCCATTCGGGGGACGGCGCGGCCCGTGGGAACCCCGTGGGTCACCACTGTGACGGGTGGTGCAGTATGGCCCGGATGCGTAGAGGACTTCTTCACGTCTTGGCGTGGTCGCTCGCCACGGGCGCGGCGGTCACGCTGTCGTGGTGGGGTGTGCACACGGTGATGGCCGGCACCGCGTACGACCCTCCGCGCGCGCTCCCCATCACGGCGGACACCCCGCTCGTCCCGGCCACCGGCGGCTCCTCGTCCGCCACCCCGGACGGCCCCGGGAGCGCCGGGCCCTCCGCCTCCACGTCGCCTTCCGGCTCACCGGGGACCGCTCCGGGCCCCAGCCGCAGGCCGGCGCCGTCCCGTACGCCGTCCGCCTCCCAGGACACCCCGGCCACACCGCCGTCCCACCAGGGGAAGATCAAGAGCACGTCCGTCGCGGGCGGCCGGGTCGTCTTCGACATCGGCCCCGACTCGGCCGAACTGGTCTCGGCGACGCCCGCGTCGGGCTGGCAGATGCAGCTCTGGAAGCAGCCGACGTGGATCCGGGTGACCTTCACCCAGGGCGGCCGGGAGATCTCGGTGTTCTGCGTCTGGCATGACACCGCGCCACGGGTCGAGATCGACGAGCGCTGACGGCGGCCGGCCCGGGGGGTCAGCCGAAGGCTGACGGGGGCGGTACGGGCGAGGGCTTGGCGCTCGCGTCGGTGACGACGGCCGCGCCGCCCGTGAAGTCCTTCAGCGACCGGCCGTGTTCGACCCGGCCCGCGTGCGGGTCGCTCGCGACCCGGCGGGTGAGTTCGGCGACGGGCAGCGGCAGCTCGGAGGCGAGCAGGACCGCGTTGCCGAAGCGCCGGCCGCGCAGCACCGCCGGGTCGGCGGCGAGGGCAAGTTCGGGGAAGACGGTGGCCGCGGTGGCGATCTGGCCCCGCAGATGGGCCAGAGGCGGACCGTCGGCGAGGTTCGCGGCGTAGTGGCCGCCGGGCCCCAGGACACGGCGGACCTCGGCGAGGAACTCCGTACTGGTCAGATGGGCCGGGGTACGGGCCCCGCTGAACACGTCCGCGATGATCAGGTCCGCCCAGCCGTCCGGGATCCGGCCGAGGCCCTCGCGTGCGTCGCCCGAACGGACCCGGACGCGGGCGGCGGAGTCCAGCGGCAGTTCCCGGCGGACCAGCTGGACCAGGGGCGCGTCCACCTCGACGATCTGCTGGGTGGAGCGCGGGCGGGTGGCGGCGATGTAGCGGGCGAGGGTGAAGGCTCCGCCGCCGAGGTGGACGACGTGCAGGGGCCGCCCGGCGGGTGCGACGAGGTCGGCGATGTGGCCGAGCCGGCGCTGGTAGGCGAAGTCCAGATGGGCCGGGTCGTCCAGGTCGACGTGGGACTGCGGGGCGCCGTCTATCAGCAGGGTCCAGCCGCGGGCCCGCTCCCGGTCGGGTATGAGTTCGGCGAGCCCGCCGTCCACGGTCTCGACCACCGCCGCCACGGCCGTCGCCCGTGCACGCTGCTTGTTCCTTGCCACCCGCCCATTATCGGTCAGCGCCGTCCGGCCGACTTCGGTCGGCGGCGGCAGTCGTCGGCCGACGGCTTTTGCCGGTCAGCGGCAGTTGTCGGTCAGCGGCAGTTGTCGGCGGCCTCGATCATGCGGGCCGCCTCCCCCAGGGCCTCGCGCAGGACGACCGGGTCGGTGACCGGGCCGGTGGCGTCGGGCGGCAGGAGCCAGCCCGTGCCGGAGACCGGGGGCTCGGTGTGCACCCCGGGGATCCGCAGGCCGCCCCCCGCGGTCTGGGTGCAGGCGCTGCCGGGCACGTCCCAGGCCTCGGCCGTGCCGGGCGGCACCAGAAAGCCGAGGGTGTCGCAGGTGCCGTCATGGAGGACCGGTCCGACGGCGGGGGCGCCGCCGCGGCGGAGGATGTCGACGGCCTCCAGGCCCTGCCGGGCGGGCACGGTCACCAGGTCGCAGGGCTCCACAACACCGTCGGGGGACTCTCCGGGAGGGGCGCTGGCGTCCGGGGTGGGCCAGTGCTGCGCCGTCGTACGCGATCCGCCCTCGATCCGCGGGCTGGTCTCCATGCCGACCTCCAACAAGGGATCCCCTCCTCGCCAGTGGAGACACGTTCCGTCTCTCCGCATGGTTCAACGCCCTCGCGCGTCAACGGCTACGGCGGCACGCCGCCGCAAAGGATGGCAGTTCATGGCAGATCGCGGGTGAGATATCCCGTTTGTAGCCAAACAATGCGTGAGCACCTGGTCACAGCAGGTACGTTCATCCCCGCCGGAACAACGGCAGCACACGAGAGGGCTCGGCCATGGCGATGTCACGGGCAGTTCCCAATCACGCCTTCCGCAGACTGCGCGGGCAGCACTCGCCGGGGGAGTTCGCCGCCATGGTCCGCCGGGCCGCCCGGGAGATCGGCGAGCAGGTGGCCTGCGACGCCCGGTACGTCGGGCGGGTGGAGGCGGGCGAGATCCGCTGCCCCAACTACGCGTACGAGCGGGTGTTCCTGCACATGTTCCCCGGTCTGACCCTCGCGGACCTGGGCTTCTCGGCGCGGGAGACCGTACGCGGCCGCAGTGCGCGCACCACGGCCGGTGCGCCCGCGCCACCCACTTTGATCCGGAACGATGAGGAGAGCGACGTGCTGCGTCGCGCATTCATGACGAGCGGTGGCGCCACGGTGGCGGCCGTCTCGCTGGGGCTGGGGTCCGTCCCGGCCCAGGCCATCCCGCGGATCCCGAGCCAGCGCCGGATCGGCGAGGCGGAGGTGACCGCGGTCGAGGAGGCCGTACGGCAGATCCGGTTGCTCGACGACCGGCATGGCGCGGACGGTCTCTACCGCAGGGCGGCCGAGCCGCTGCGGGCCGCGTACGCACTGCTGGACGCCGGCACCACGGCGCGCGGCTCGACCGCCGACCGGCTGCACGCGGGCGCGGGTGAACTGGCCATCTCCGTGGGCTGGCTGGCCCATGACTCAGGGCGGCTGGACGATGCCCGCTCGCACTACGCGGAGGCGCTGGCCACCGCGCGCGTGGCGGGGGATCCGGGCCTTGAGGCGCATGCTTTCTGCAACACGTCGTTCCTGGCCAGGGACGCGGGCCGGTACCGCGAGGCGGTCCGCGCCGCGCAGGCCGGGCAGCGGGCCGCGCGGCATGTGCCGTCAGCCCGGCTGCGGTCGCTGCTGGCCCTGCGGGAGGCCGGGGCGTGGGCGGGGCTCGGTGACCGCGGCGGCTGCGAGCAGGCGTTGGGGCGGGCGCACAGCCTGTTCGGCCAGGGCCCCTCGGCCACCGACCCTGAGTGGATGTCGTTCTTCGGCGAACCGGAGCTGGAGGCCCTGGAGGCGCAGTGCTGGTCGGCGCTGGGCGAGTGGGGCCGGGCGGCGCGGCACGCGCACCGGGCGACGGTCCTGCAGAGTCCCCACTTCGCGCGGAACCTCGCGCTGTACCGGGCGCAGCTGGCCGCGGATCTGGCCCGCGGCGGGCGCCCCGAGGAGGCCGCGGAGGCGGCCCTGCAGGTCCTGGACGTCCTCGACGACGTCCAGTCGAACCGCATCCGCAGTCTGCTGGCGCAGACCGCCGAGGTGCTCTCCGCACGCCGCGACGCCCCCGGGGTGCCGGAGCTGCTGGCCCGCCGGGGCGCGTACGTCTGACCGGCCGCCGCTGATCGTCGTGGCCAAACGTTCCGCTGCGCCCGGCTGGCGGGGCTAGTCGAGGTGGCCGGTGTCGTTCCAGCGCTGGATCGCCGGGGCGCCGTACGCCCAGCCGAGGACCGACAGGCTCGTCGGGCTCAGGTAGATCCGGGCACCGAAGGAGACGTCCTCGCCGAGCCAGCGGGCGCCGATGGAGCGCAGGATGTGGCCGTGGGCGAAGACGAGGACGTCGCGGTCGGCCGAGCGGGCCCATTCGACGACCTCGTCCGCGCGGGCCGACACCTCGGCCCGGGTCTCGCCCTCGGGGACGCCGTCGCGCCAGACCACCCAGCCGGGGCGGACGGCGTGGATCTCGGCCGGGGTCATGCCCTCGTACGCGCCGTAGTCCCACTCCATGAGGGTGTCCCACTCCTGGGCGCGGTCGCCGAATCCGGCCAGTTCGCAGGTCTCACGCGCGCGTGAGAGGGGGCTGGTGCGGATCTCGGCGTCGGCGAGACCGTTCCAGGGCGCCCGGTGCAGCCGCTCCCCGAGGAGCTTGGCGCCGCGGCGGCCCTCGTCGAGGAGCTGGATGTCGGTCCTGCCGGTGTGCCGGCCGAGGAGCGACCATTCGGTCTGGCCGTGCCGGGCGAGCAGGATGCGCGGTGCCATGGAGGCTCTCCCTGAAGGTTCACAGTCGGTGCCCACTCATCATCTCGCACGTGAACTGGGGCCAACGACGGGGCAACCCGCACGGCGATATCGACGTCCCTCTAGGGGCCAGTCATCACCAGCGTCACATGTGGGGGAACGCCCGGATGCCACAGCCTGCTGCCACCGCTCCAGGACCCGGGCGCCCGCGGCCGCGCTGGTGGACCGAGCTCGCCCTGATCGCCGTGGTGTACGTGGCGTACTCCTGCGGCCGGCTGCTGGCCCGCGGCGACGTGTCCACGGCCGTGGACAACGGTCTGGCCATCCTGCGTCTCGAGCAGAGCCTCCATCTCAACGCCGAGCATCCGCTGAATCGTCTCTTCACGAGCACCCCGGCGATCGGCATACCCGCCGACTTCGCCTACGCCTCGCTGCACTACCTGGTCACCCCGGCGATCCTGGTCTGGCTCTTCCGCCGCCGCCCCGCCCGCTACCGGGCCGCCCGCACCTGGCTGATGGTCTCCACCCTCTGCGGCCTGGTCGGCTTCACGCTGCTGCCGACCTGCCCGCCCCGGCTGCTCGACGCCGGCCACGGCTTCGTCGACACCATGGCGCAGTTCAGCGCGTACGGCTGGTGGGGCGGCGAGGCGAGCGCGCCGCGAGGCATGGGCGGCATGACCAACCAGTACGCGGCGATGCCCAGCCTCCACGTCGGCTGGGCGCTGTGGTGCGGGGTGATGCTGTGGAAGTACGGGCGCTCGCCGCTGCTGAAGGCCCTCGGGGTGGCCTACCCGCTGCTGACCGTGATCGTCGTCATGGGCACGGCCAACCACTACTTCCTGGACGCGGTGGCGGGGGCCGCCGTGATGGGGCTCGGGCTGGTGCTGACCAGGCCTTCGATGCGGCTGACGGACCGGGTGAGGGAGCTGCTGACCGGAACGTCCGCTCCGGTGAAGTCCCCGATTGTCAGTGGCGGATGCGAGACTTCCGCGGGTGAGCGAATCCCTGGACAGCGGACCTCTCCCGACTCCGCAGACGACACTCCGGCAGGGGGCATCCCCGGCTCCGGCGCAGCGGCCGGTGCGGGGAAGCCTCGCTGAGCTGCGCGGTCCGGCCGCGCCGCATCCGCTGGACGCGCGGGCGCTCGCGGCTCTTGCCGCGAACCCCGGCTGCCGGCGGCGGGCGCTCCTCGACGGCGCCGGGGTGGACAAGACGGTCCTGGCCACCGCGCTCGGTACGCCGGCGGCGTTCGGGCAGTCCCAGTTCGCGTTCATGAGGGGCCACGCCTTCGAGGCCCGGGTCAAGGCGGACGGCGGCCGGGAGCTGCTGCGGCTGCTCGGCCCCGAGGAGCCGCACGAGGTGTCCGTACCGGACCTGGCGGCGGCCGGGCCCGCGGGCCGCGCGGCGCGTACGGCGCTGGCGCTGCGGGAGGCGACCCGAGCCGGCGGGTGGACGCTGCTGGACCATCCGATGCTGGCGCTGGAGGTGGCCGGCTCACCGGCGTATCTGGAGCCGGACGCGGTGGTCGTGCACCCCGACGGGCGGTGGACGGTCGTCGAGATCAAGTCGTTCCCGATGATCGACGGCGCGGCGGACGCCTCGAAGGTCGGGGCGGCCGCGCGCCAGGCCGCCGTGTACGTCCTGGCGCTTGAGCGGGTCGCGGCGGTCACGGAGGGCGCGCGGGTGGCGCACTCGGTGCTGCTGGTGTGCCCGAAGGACTTCTCCAACCTGCCGACGGCGTCGGCCGTCGACGTACGCAAGCAGCTCTCGGTGACCCGGCGGCAGCTGGCGCGGCTGACCCGGGTCGAGGAGATCGCGGCCGCGCTGCCGGAGGGCATGACGTTCGACGTGGAGGCCTGCTCGGCGGACGAGCTGCGGGCCGCGGTCGACGCCGTTCCGCACGCCTACGCCCCGGAGTGCCTGTCCGCCTGTGAGCTGGCCTTCCACTGCCGGGAGCGGGCGCGGGAGGCGGGGGCGGTCGAGGCGCTCGGCCGGTCGGTCCGGGGCGAGCTGGGCGGTCTGACGACGGTGGACGCGGTGCTCGCGGCGGCGCGCGGCGAGGCGGGCGATCCGGACGACCCGGCCGTGGCGGCGCTGCGGCGGGCGGCGGCGCTGCGGGCGCAGGCCCTGGCCGAGCGGGAGGCGGCCGTATGTCGCTGATCTCCACCCTGGCGCGGCTCGAGGCGGTCGAGTCCGGGCGCGCCCAGCCGCTGGCCACGGTCCGGCACCGCCATCTGTCGGCGCGCCCCATGGTGCTCGTACCGCTGACGACCGCCGGTGAGGCGGGGGCGCCGCTGGGGGCGCTGGTCGGGACGGATCCCGAGGAGCCCCGGCTGCTAGTGGTGGCGCAGCCCCGCGACCGGGATCTGCGGTTCGCGTTCCTCGCCGATCTGGCCGAGGCGGTGCTGCCGTACGTCGACGGGTTCGGCGACGAGGTGGAGGCCGCCGAGAAGTCCGAGACGGACCCGGAGACCGGCAAGAAGATCAAGGTAGAGGTCGAACTCTGCGCCGACGCACCGCAGTTGATCGTTCCGAGCCGGGCGGGCATCGAGTACGTACGGCTGCTCGGGCGGTCGATGCGGTTCCGGCGGACCGCCGAGCAGGACCCGCAGACGCCGTACCCGGCTCCGCCGCGGGTGCCGCTGCTGGGGCGGTGGCTGACGCACTTCGGGGAGCGGGCGAGGGTGCCCGGCTCGTCGTTGCTGCTGTCGGCGACGGATCTGCTGAACCGGCACTGGGCGACCGGGCAGTCCTCGCTGGAGGACCAGCACCTGGGCGCGCTGCTGGCCTGGATCGATGCCCCGGACGGAGAGTCGGGGGCGGAGGCGGCGCTCCGGGCCGAGCTGGGGCGGGACCGGGACGGTCAGCTGCTGTGCCCGCCGGCCGGCCCGGCGACCGACCCGGCGTTCGACAACCGCGTGCTGGCGCCCGCGATCGAGCGGTACGACCGGGCCCGGCTGGAGCTGGCCGCGGCCGAGGACGGCGAGGCGGCCGACGAGCGGCTGGCCGAACTGCACCGGGCCGAGCGGGAGATCCGGCGGCTGCTCCTCGCACAGATGAAGCCCACGTGGGACGCGGTGTGGCGGTCGGTGGAGCTGCTGCGTGGACTGCCCGCCGGGGCGCGGGTGGCCGACCGATGGACCCGGGACCGCTGGTCCTTCACCGGGCACCGGGACCGGGTGCGGGCGGGTGAGCCGCCGCAGCCGCGCCGCGACGACGCGGTGACCGCGGCACAGAAGCTGGCGGCCCGGGAGACGGCACAGGCCCAACTGGAGGCCCAGGAGGCGCTGGACGATCCGCTGGTGCTCGCCGGGCGCCGGCTCTCCGGTGAGGCGTTCGTGGCGGAGGTGGTGGAGGTGACGATGGCGTGGTCGGAGTCGAAGCGACCCTCGCCGCGTCCTTTGCTGACCGTCCGTACGGACGATCTGCCCCATCTGGCGGAGCGGGCGAAGGTCTTCCGCTCGCTGGACGGCAAGCCGCAGACGGCGGAGTTCGTCCGCGGGGAAGAGGACGGTTCGCTGGTGCTGCGGGTGCTCGACCGGATGGGGCGGGCGAAGGACCCTGCCGAGGGGTCCGTTCCGGAGAAGGGCGAGCGGATCGCCTGGACACTGTTCGAACACGATCAGCGCGGCGGCCCGAAGCTGCCCGACCCCGAGGAGACGCCGTGGACGCACGGCGGACCTCCGCACGCCGACACCGCCGAAACCCCTGACCCCGTCACCTCGGAGGACCTGCTGTGAGCTTCGACCCCGCGGCGGAGGCGGCGCGGGCGACCCGGAACATCCTCGCCGACACCCTGCACGGGCAGGCGCGGGGCGTCGTCGTGGACTCGCCACCGGGCGCCGGCAAGTCGACGCTGGTGGTGCGGGCCGCGATCGAACTGGCCGGTGCGGGGCGCCCCCTCATGGTGGTCGCGCAGACCAACGCGCAGGTGGACGACCTCGTGCTGCGGCTCGCGGAGAAGGAGCCGGAGCTCCAGGTCGGGCGGCTGCACAGCAGCGACTCGGATCCGTACGACAAGGCGCTCGACGAGCTGGAGCAGGTCCGGACGTCGTCGAAGGCGGGCGATCTCGCCGGGCTGCCGGTGGTGGTCTCCACGGCCGCGAAGTGGGCGCACGTGAAGAACGTCGAGCCCTGGGCGCACGCCATCGTGGACGAGGCCTACCAAATGCGCTCGGACGCGCTGCTCGCGGTGGCGGGGCTGTTCGAGCGTGCACTGTTCGTGGGCGATCCCGGACAGCTGGACCCGTTCTCGGTGGTGGGCGCCGAACAGTGGGCGGGGCTGTCGTACGACCCGTCGGCCAGCGCGGTCTCCACGCTGCTCGCGCACAACCCCGAGCTGCCGCAGCACCGGCTGCCGGTGTCCTGGCGGCTGCCGGCGTCGGCGGCGCCGCTGGTCTCCGACGCGTTCTATCCGTACACGCCCTTCCGCAGCGGTACGGGCCCCGGGGAACGACGGCTCTCCTTCGGGGTGCCGTCGGACGGCTCGGGCCCGGACCGTGTCCTGGACGAGGCGGCCGAGTCGGGCTGGGGCCTCCTGGAGCTGCCCGCACGCCACACGCCGCGTACGGACCCGGAGGCGGTACGGGCGGTCGCGCTGGTGGTCCGGCGGCTCTTGGACCGCGGCGGGGCCGCGGTGAGCGAGCGGTCGGACGCGCCGGTCCCGCTCACCCCGGACCGGATCGCGGTCGGCACCGCGCACCGCGACCAGGCCGCGGCGGTCCGGGCGGCGCTGGCGGAGCTCGCCGTGACGGGCGTGACGGTGGACACGGCGAACCGCCTCCAGGGCCGGGAGTACGACGTGACGGTGGTCCTGCACCCCCTGTCGGGCCGCCCGGACGCGACCGCGTTCCACCTGGAGACGGGCCGCCTGTGCGTCCTGGCCTCCCGGCACCGGCACGCCTGCATCGTGGTCTGCCGCGCGGGCGTCGCGGACCTCCTGGACGAGCACCCCTCGACGGAGCCGGTCCAGCTGGGCGTGACCGTGAAGTTCCCCGATGGGTGGGAGGCGAACCACGCGGTGCTCTCGCACCTGGCGGAACACCGCGTGGCCTGGGCGCCCTGAGGAGACGCCCTTGCGGGGCAAGGGAGAATGGAAGGTGGTCCGAAAACGCGGGCCACCACGCGCGAGGAGGGGCTGGACATGGCGGAACCCGAGCGGAGCGAGCGGCGACGGCTCAAGCCCGCGCCGCTGATCTTCGAGCCTGCCGAGGCCGCCGCCGACCCCGAGCACTTCTTCGACCTGGAGTCCATCGAAGATCCCCGGGAGCTGCTGGCCAGGGCCACCGAGCTCACGCTCGCCTTCCGGTCGGCGACCGACCGGGCGATCGAGTTCCAGGCGATCGCGGCGGCCCAGCTGGGCGATCCGCGCCGGTTCGACCGGCTGACCCCGGCGGACATCGCCGAGCGGGCGGAGTGGACCGAGGACTACGCCCGGAAGATGATCGAGTTCGGCGAGGACCTGCTGCGGAACAACGGCCGCGTCTACGACGTCTGAGCCGGCCACGTCCAAACCGGGCCGGCGCCCCGAGCGGGCCCGGCCCGCCGCCCGCACCCTCCGCACGCCCCACCCGCACGCCCCGCCCGCACGCCGGCCCGACCGTGTACCGCCCGTACAGCACAGTCGGGTACGTCCGGCCCGCACCGTCCGCCCGTCGGCCCGCCGCGCGTACAGCCCGGTCCGGTACGACCGTACGACCGAGCCGTACTACCCCACCCGTCCCACGCGACCCCCGCGTCACCGCGAGCGTCCCTGGCATATGCCGAGGCGCAAGATACCCCTTCCCGCCCCGCCGTGTCCGGATTTCCGGCAACCCTCGGAAACGGAACGGACACTCCGAGTAGATGTAGGCGCCATGACCGCATGGCTGCGAGACGAATCCCCCCTGAGCCCCGCCCACGGCGACACCGACGAGCGACGGCGGGACATCTTCGCCCTCCTGCGCGACGCGGACGAGCACCACACCGCGCATGTGACCGCCGCGGGGGCCGACTGGCTCGCCTCCGCCGCGGCCTATCCGCGCTCCATGCTCGCCCTCTGGGAGGCCCGGCCCACCGCGCCCGCCGTGCTGCCCTGCGGGACCGCCTTCGACGTGGTGAACGTGCCGTCGATCTTCGGGCGGCGGATGCTGGACCGGCTCTGGTCCCAGGGCCCCGGCTCCGGGCCGGTCGCCGTCCACCGCGGAAGGACGCTGCTGTTCGCCGCCCCCGGCACGGCCCACCGGTTACCGTCCCTGCTCGACTGGGAGGAGGCGCACGACGCCGTACCGCCCCTGCTCTGCCATGGGACCGGGGACGCGGTGACCATCCCGCCGCTGACGCCCCCCGCGACGCCGACCGGGCCGCGCTGGCTGGTCGCGCCCGACACCCGGCACCCCTGGCTGCCCGGCCCCGAGGTGATGCTCTGGGCCTGCGTCCGGGCCGCCCGCTCGGCCTCCGCCGCCGACGTGCGGATATCGATTTTTCCTCCGCCGGATCAGGATGCTAATGTCTACG
>NZ_BMQQ01000006.1:126931-134581 GCF_014648195.1 Streptomyces purpureus | reverse complement strand
CGCTAGCTCAGTTGGTTAGAGCAGCTGACTCTTAATCAGCGGGTCCGGGGTTCGAGTCCCTGGCGGCGCACAGACGGAAAAGGCCCCTCGCGAAAGCGGGGGGCCTTTTCGTATGCCCGTCACCCCTCGGACGTCCCCTCCCCCACCGTGATCTTGACCGTCCAGACCCCGGAGGGCGTGCGGTCGGTCACCTCCACGCGGGTGTCCGAGCCGGGGACCGTGAAGGTCTCGCCCTCGGCGAGAGGCGCGTCGGCGAGCGCCGGGTAGACGGACCGGTCCCAGCACGCCTCGGTGCGCGGGTGGGCGTCCACCACCTGGACCGGGCCGTCGCCGGAGGCCGCGCCGTTGCGGACCCGGTAGATCAGTACGCCCTCCCGGCAGGTGCCGTGGTCGTTGCCGGTGGAACCGCGGGCCTCGATCGCGAGCGCCGTGTCCTGGCCGGTCCGTACGACGGCGAGCCGGGTGCCGAGCGAGCCGCCGGGCGGCGGCGCGGCGGCCAGCGGCTCCAGGCTCAGCAGCGTGGTGCCCGCCGAGACGCAGTGCACCTGGCGCCGGTCAAGCCAGCCCAGCTTCCACTTGTGCCAGCCGAAGAGGTCCGGGGCGAGCCCGAACTGGCTGCCCATGACGTCCCAGTCACCGACGTGCGTGTCCCAGTCGCCCTTGCCGTCCGTCGGCCGGTGGTACAGGTCCGGCAGGTCGAAGACGTGCCCGGTCTCGTGGGCCAGCACATTGCGGTCCGGGGGGTGACGCTCGAACACCGTGACGACCCGCCGGATCTGCCGGCCGTCGGCCTCGATGGGCCGGTCCAGGTTGACGACCTTCGTGGCGTCCGAGTCGACACCGGGGGCGTCCGGGTCGGCGACCAGGTAGACGACGTCGTAGCGCGAGAAGTCGACCCGCTCGTCGGCCGCCGCGACGGCGTCCCGCAGATAGGCCGTGCGCCGCTCCAGCGACCAGTCGCGCTGTATGCGGTACGCGGTGGAATCCTTCGGCATCCGCGTCCAGGCCCGCTGGGGATGCGGGCGCAGCGCGAACCGCCCGTAGGAGGCGCGGTGGAAGAACTCGCTGGTGGCGGGGAAGTGGTCGGCGGCCAGGTCGGCGGGGCGCAGCAGCGGTGTGGAGTCCGGGAAGGACAGGAAGATCATGACCGCGTTCAGCGTGCGGACGGGCCGTGGGTAGGCGGCGTTCCAGCTGTCCAGGCCGAGGGAGTGGTGTGCGGCCGTACGGGGCAGGGTGCACGGCCCCGCGGTCGGCGCGCCGACGGCGGGGCCGGCCACCAGACCCGTGGCGGCGAGTGCGGCGAGGGAGGTGAACGCGGCCGCCCCGGCGCGCAGCCGTGGTCGTTCCACCCCCTCGGGTGTCTGCTGACCCTCCACGTGGACCTCCGGCTACGGAATGCGGAACACCTCACCCACCTTGTGCCGGTTTCTTGCCATATGCCCTGTTCCAGTGCCCCACATGGGTGAGACGGCGACACGACGACACACAGCATCGGCTCACGGAAAGTCACAATCGGTCAGGTCGGTGCGGTCGCCGCGCCACACCCGCGCAGAAACGATCGGCCGGGACCGGCGCACGGGGTCTCTCGGACCGCTCACGCCGCTTCCCCACTCCCGCAGAGCTGGAATGGCCGCCGGGCCTGCCTCTATGATCGGCACACTTTCCTTGGCCCGACCATCCCGACCACATCTGTACGGACCCGACTGACCACGGGAGCGAGCGGTGAGCGGAACCTTCGAAGGACCGGGACCCGCGGCCGTGACGGCCGGAGCACCGCCCTCAACACCGCACGGAACAGCCCCTTCTTCGGTTACGGAGCGTCACATGCGGGGAACTTCCGGAGGCCGTACGGGCATCGGCCGCGGCGCCGCCGAACTCCGCGACTACCGAGCCGCGTTCCGTGCCGCGCAGCTCGCCATGGCCGTCGTCGACCAGGACGGTGTCGTCGTCGCCGCGAACGACGCCCTCGCCAGCCTCCTCGGCACAGATCCGGCCTCCCTGCACGAGCAGGCCGCCGCCGATCTGGTCGATCTGGCATCGGACGGCCGCACCTGGCACGCGTACCGCGAGGTGCTGCGCGGCCGCCGCTCCCGCTTCCGATGTACGCGGCGGCTGAAACATCCCGACGGGCGGTCGCTGTGGGCGGAGGTCACGGTGGCCCCGGTGCCGGAGAGCCGGAGGGTGCTGCTGTCCATCGCGGACATCAGCGACCGGCGCGAACTCCAAGCGAGGCTGCGGCATCTGCAGATGCATGATCCGGTGACCCGGCTGCCGAACCGGACCCTGTTCTTCGAACGGCTGGCGACGGCGCTGGAGTCCGCCGCGCAGGACGACGTCCGCCCGCCCAGTCCGGCCCACGAAACCCCTGGGCCCCATGGGGCGTACGAGCCGTACCGGCATGGCGGATCAGGGCGGATCGGGCTTCTCTACCTCGACCTGGACGGCTTCAAGGCGGTCAACGACACGCTCGGGCACCGCGTCGGCGACCGGCTCCTCGCCGCCGTGGCCGCCCGGCTCACCGAGTGCGCCGACAGCGACGGCTACACCCGCAGCGGCGGACATCTGGTCGCACGGCTCGGCGGCGACGAGTTCGCCATCATGGTCGAGGACCCGACCGGCACCGAACACCTCGCCGATCTCGCCCAGTCTGTCCTCTGCTCGCTCCAGCAGCCGTTCGACCTGGGCGGGCAGCGCCTGTCGGTCTCCGCGTCCATCGGCGTGGTGGAGCGGGCGGCCCGGGGGACGACCGCGACGGGCCTGATGCAGGCCGCCGACACCACGCTGTACTGGGCCAAGGCCGACGGCAAGGCCCGCTGGACCCTCTTCGACCCCGAGCGCAACGCACACCGGATGACCCGGCAGGCGCTCTCCTCCACCCTCCGGCCGGCGGTCGAGCGCGGGGAGTTCGCGCTGGAGTACCAACCGCTGGTCGGCATGGAGGACGGATCCGTGCGGGGCGTCGAAGCACTTGTTCGGTGGAATCACCCACAGTTCGGGACACTTGCGCCGAATCGGTTCGTCGGGATCGCCGAGGAGGACGGGTCGATCGTCGAACTCGGCCGCTGGGTTCTGCGTACAGCATGCCGTCAGGCCCGTCAGTGGCAGAAGGACCATCCGGGTGACCGCCCGATTTTCGTGAGTGTCAACGTTGCCGTACGGCAGGTGTGGGACTCCGACCTGGTGGCGGATGTCGCCGGGATCCTCGCGGAGACCGGACTCGCGCCGCATCTGCTCCAGTTGGAGCTGACCGAGTCCGCGGTGATGGGCTCGGCGGGCCGTCCCCTCCAGGCCCTTCAGGCGCTGAGCGACATGGGTGTGCGGATCGCGATCGACGACTTCGGCACCGGCTACTCCAACCTCGCCTATCTGAGCCGGCTGCCCGTCTCGGTGCTGAAGCTGGACGGCTCCTTCGTCCGCGGCTTCCAGGACGAGGCCCATGCCAACCCGGCCGACGAGCTGATCGTCGAGGCGCTGGTGCAACTCGCCCACCGGCTGGGCCTGACGGTGACCGCCGAGTGCGTCGAGACGGCGGGCCAGGCGACCCGGCTGCGCCGCATCGGCTGCGACACGGGCCAGGGCTGGCTGTACTCGCGGGCGGTGGCGCCGGACCGGATCGGGCAGATGATCGGGGCCAGTTCGCTGTCCGTCTGACGGCCCGGCGTCTCCGTTGGCATGGAACTGCCCCCGGCCGGAGGGTGCGTCCGGGCGGGGGCAGTGCTCAGGGGGCGGAGGTCAGCAGGCGCCCAGGTCCTGCCAGACCCCCCATTCACCGGTGGTGCCGGGGGCTTCGTTCTGGGTCCACCACTTGGCCTTCCACTTACGGCCGTTGTGGGAGACCTCGTTGCCCTGGGTGTAGACGGTGCCCGCGACGTAGGCCGGGAGCGAGCCGCAGCCCGTGGGCGGCGTGGTCGGCGGCTGGGTCGTCGGCGGGGTGGTGGTGGGCGGGGTGGTCGTCGGAGGCGTGGTGACCGGCGGCTGAGTGGCTCCGCCGAGGGCGTCCGAGATGTGGTTCAGCAGCGTGGTGTTGTTGTCCAGGCCGAGCAGGGAGTACATCATCGCGCCGGCCAGGCCGCGCTGCTTGCCGTAGTCGACCCGGGCCTGGACGGCCCGCTTGTCGAGGCCGGTGAAGAACTCGCCGTCCTTGTAGAAGTAGGAGGCCTTGGCCTGGTCGTCCCAGAAGGTGGTGGCGGCGTTGTCGACGACGCCGCCGAGCTCCTTGTAGTGGGCGATGCCGGCCTGCTGGCTGACCGGGCGGGCACCGGACGCGCCCGTCGCGGGCTGGGCGAGGCCGTTGCCGGTGGCGGGGACGCCCTTCCAGCCGCGGTAGTAGAACTCGTAGCCGAGGGTCAGCTTGTCGGCGGGGAAGCCGCCCGCGATTCCGTACGCCGGCTTGCCGTCGATCCAGGCGTCGATGGCGTTGTCGATCGAGTACTTCTCGGTGCCCGGCTTGATCGGGTCCGTCGGGTCGTTGGCGCCCGAGTACAGCGGCGACTGGTGGTACGTCGGCCCGTCGCCGTCCCAGGCGCCGTGCATGTCGTACGTCATGATGTTCGCGTAGTCGAGGTACGCGCCGATCTTGTCGGTCTCGATGTGCTTGATCTTGTCCTGGCCGGCCGGGAGGGCCGCGGTGAGCAGGTACTTCTTGCCGCCGTGTGCCGTGCCGTACGCGTCGAGCTGCTTGCGGAACTCGGCGAGGAGCAGGGTGAAGTTGGCCTTGTCCTCGGGGCCGTAGTGGTTGCCGAGGTGGCCGTCGGGCGAGCCGGGGTACTCCCAGTCGATGTCGATGCCGTCGAAGATGCCGGCCGCGGTGCCCGGGCCGCCGAAGCCGCCTTCGACGGGCAGGTCACCCTGGATGTACTGCTTGATGCAGGAGGCGACGAGCTTCTTGCGGCTGGCGTCGGTCTTCGCCGCGTCGTGGAAGTACTTGGAGTAGGTCCAGCCGCCCAGCGAGATGTTGATCTTCAGGTGGGGGTACTTCGCCTTCAGCTCCTTGAACTGGTTGAAGACGCCCACGATCGGCTGGTCCCACTTGTCGGCGACGCCGTCGACGCTGTCGGCCGCGGAGAAGGACTTCTGGTAGTCGGCGTACGAGTCGCCCGCGCCGTCACCGGCGTTGGGGTTGTTGTCGTCGCCGGCGGCCTTGTTCGCCTCGAAGCAGGTCAGCTCGGTCGGGTGGATGTTGCCGAACGAGTAGTTGATGATGTCGAGCTTGCTCGCGATGCCACGGGTGTCGAGGTGCTTGGGGTAGAAGGCGTTGCCGTACACGCTCCACTGGTCGTAGTACGCGATCTTCACGCCCCCGGACGAGGGCGCCGCGTCGGCCGCCTGGGCGGATCCGATCCCGGCGAAGCCGGCGAGCGCGCCGGCGGCGAGCGTGGCGGTGGCCAGCGCTGCGAGCAAGGGTCTGCGGGGGTGCACGTACGCCTCCGAGGGGGTTCCGCGGTACGGGAGTTGGAGAAGTGATAGCCGCCGCGTGAACACCGCGTCAATGGTCTGAACCAAACTGAGGACTAGACCAATCTGAGGAAGAAAGTGCTCGTCAGACATGCCGCAGCACAAAAGGAGACCGCCCGCCACCATCGGTGACGAGCGGTTTAAGACTCCCTTAGGGCTCCTGGCGCGGACGATTCAGGAATGAACCACTCCGGGCATCCCGTAGGCGTCGGCGATGAGTTCGTAGGAACGTACACGCGCCTCGGCGCCATGCGCGTTCGCCGTGAGCATCAGCTCGTCCGCCCCGGTCCGCTTCCGCAGCTCGTCCAGTCCTGAGCAGACCTCGTCGGCCGTTCCGTACACGATGTTCTTCAGCCAGCCGTCGACGAACTCCCGTTCCAGGGAGGTGAAGGAGTACGCCTCCGTCTCCTCCGGGGAGGGCACGAGACCCGGCCGGCCGGTGCGCAGCCGGATCATCGACAGCGCGCCGGTCATCACCTGCCGGTGGGCCTCCTTCTCGTCGTCGCTCGCCAGGACCGAGACGCCGATCAGGGCGTACGGCGCGTCGAGGACCGCGGACGGGCGGAAGGAGTCGCGGTAGAGGTCGAGCGCGGGCACGGTGTTCTGCGCGGAGAAGTGGTGGGCGAAGGCGAACGGCAGGCCCAGCAGCCCGGCGAGCCGGGCGCTGAAGCCGGAGGAGCCGAGCAGCCAGATCGGCGGCCGCCCGGACGGGCCCTGCACGGGGCCCGGTACCGCGTGGATCTTGGCGTACGGGTGGCCGTCGGGAAAGTCGTCGTCCAGGAAGCGGGTGAGCTCGGCGAGTTGCTCGGGGAAGTCGTCGGCGCCCTCGTTCAACCGGTCGGTGCGGCGCAGGGCGGCGGCGGCGGCGCCGTCGGCGCCGGGGGCGCGGCCCAGACCCAGGTCGATCCGGCCCGGGGCGAGCGCCTCCAGCGTGCCGAACTGCTCGGCGATGACGAGCGGGGCGTGGTTGGGGAGCATCACACCGCCGGAGCCGAGCCGGATGCGCTCGGTGTGGGCGGCGAGATGGGCGAGGATCACGGCCGGGGACGAGGAGGCGACGCCCGGCATGGAGTGGTGTTCGGCCACCCAGTGGCGGTGGTAGCCGCGGCGCTCGGCGAGCCGGGCGATCTCGACGCTGGTGGCCAGCGCCTGGGTGGCGGTCCGGCCGGTACCGACGGTGACCAGGTCCAGTACGGACAGGGGAACGGGCGCGGTCCCGTGTGCCGTGCCGTGAATCGCGTCGATCACCGGTGATGACCCTCCTGCGCGGGGAATACGTACACCGGGACGAACAGGAGGGTGTCTCCGGTTATTCCCGCGAAACTGACGGGAATGGCCTGCTCGGCTCCGGGTAGCCGCGCGCCCATGGCTCGAACAGCGCAGACGAGAAGGACAGAACGGATAAAACGTCGCACGGTGCTCCTGGGTACGGCGGCCGCCGCGGCCGGAATGGCCGGATGCAGCCGGGTTGCCTCAGGCGCCACCCTCGACCGGCTCAGATCCCAGGGCACCGTGCGCCTGGGCATCGCGGGCGAGGTGCCCTACGGATACGTCGACGAGCAGGGCGAGTTCACCGGCGAGGCCCCCGAGCTGGCCAAGGTCGTCTTCCAGCGGCTCGGCATCGGCCGGGTGCAGCCCGTCGCCACCGACTTCGCGTCCCTGATACCCGGCCTCAACTCCCAGCAGTTCGACGTGGTCTCGGCCGGGATGTACATCAACAAACAGCGCTGTGAGCAGGTCGTCTTCTCCGACCCCGAATACCAGATGCTCGACTCCTTCATCGTCCGCAAGGGCAACCCCAAGAATCTGCGCTCGTACGAGGACGTGGTGCGGACCAAGGCCCGCTTCGCCACCGGCAGCGGCTACGCGGAGATCGGCTACGCCATCGCCGCCGGCTACCCCGAGCGGGACATCGTGATCCTCCAGGACCAGGTCGCCGGCCTGAACGCGGTCGAGTCCGGCCGCGTCGACGTCTTCGCCGGCACCGCGCTCACCACCCGCGAGGTGGTGAGGAAGAGCAGCCGCGCCGAGGCCACCGAGCCCTTCGCCGCGGTGGTCGACGGCAAGAAGAAGATCGACGGCGGCGGTTTCGCCTTCCGCCCCACCGACACCGACCTGCGTGACGCGTTCAACACCGAGATCCACCGGATGAAGAAGAGCGGCGAACTCTTCCGGATCCTGCGGCGGTTCGGCTTC
>NZ_BMQQ01000006.1:123814-126904 GCF_014648195.1 Streptomyces purpureus | reverse complement strand
ACCGAGGCCGAGATGACCACGCTGACCGCCGAGGAGCTGTGCCGATGACCGCCGGACTCTGGCAGAACTGGATCCTGCCCGGCATCTGGATCACGATTCAGCTGCTCGCGGGCAGCGCCGCGCTCGGCGCGCTCGTCGCCTTCACCGTCGGCATGGCCCGCACCCACCGCTCCCCCGCGGTCCGCTTCCTCGCCGGGCTCTACACCGAGGTCTTCCGCGGGGTCTCGGCGCTGATCCTGATGTTCTGGCTGTTCTTCGTGCTGCCCCCGCTGATCGGCTGGCAGCTGGTCCCGATGTGGGCGGCGATCCTCGCGCTCGGCCTGTCGTACGGCGCGTACGGCGCCGAGATCGTGCGCGGCGGGCTGAACGCCGTGCCGGTGGCGCAGCGCGAGGCGGGTGTGGCCCTGAGCTTCACGCCCTGGCAGCGGATGCGGCACGTGATGCTGCCGCAGGCTGTGCCCGAGATGATCCCGAGCTTCTGCAATCTGCTGATCGAGCTGCTCAAGGGCACGGCGCTGGTGTCGCTGCTGGGTGTGGGCGACGTCTCCTTCGCCGCCTATCTGGTGCGGCTGGCCACCCAGCAGAGCGCCGGGATCTACACCGTGACGCTGGTGATCTACGCCCTGCTGGCGCTGGTGGTCACCCGCTCGATGAAGGCCTGGGAGAAGAAGGCCAAGGCCGGACTGGGGGTGGGGGTCAAGTGAACTGGGACTGGTCCGCGGTGGCGGACTTCACGCCACGTTTCTGGGACGGCCTGCTGGTCACCCTTCAGGTGCTGGTCCTCGGCTCGCTGATCGCGTTCACGCTGGGGCTCGTCTGGGCAGCCGGTTTCCGGGCCGGGTCGCGGCTCGTGCGGTGGCCGGTTCATGTCGTCACCGAGTTCATCCGCACCACCCCGCTGCTGGTGCAGCTGTTCTTCCTCTTCTTCGTGCTGCCGGAGTGGGGGGTGCAGTTCTCCGCCCTGACCACCGGCACACTCGCGATCGGCCTGCACTACTCGACGTACACGGCACAGGTCTACCGGGCCGGCATCGACGCCGTACCGGCCGGGCAGTGGGAGGCGGCGACCGCGCTCAGCCTGCCCGCCCACCGCACCTGGCTGACCGTGATCCTGCCGCAGGCGCTGCGCCGGATCGCGCCCGCGCTCGGCAACTACGTGATCGCCATGCTCAAGGACACTCCGCTGCTCGCCGGGATCAGCGTGCTGGAAATGCTCCAGCAGTCCCGTCTGGAGTCGGCGGAGACCTTCCAGTACACCGAGCCGCTCACGGTCGTCGGTGTCGCCTTCGTCCTGATCGCCTACCCGGCTTCCCTGCTCGTACGAACCCTGGAGCGCCGCCTTGCCCACTGAACCGACCGAGACCCATGACCTGATCCGTTTCGAGAACGTCACCAAGCGCTTCGGGGACACCACCGTCCTGGACGATCTCTGCTTCTCGGTCCGGCCGGGCCGGCACGTCACCCTCATAGGACCTTCCGGTTCCGGCAAGACGACGATCCTGCGGCTCCTGATGACCTTGGAGCGGCCCGACGCGGGCACGATCCGGGTGAACGGCGGCAAGCTGCATCCGGCCGACGAGAAGCACCGCCGCGAGGTCCGCAAGAAGATCGGGATGGTCTTCCAGCACTTCAACCTCTTCCCTCACATGGACGTTCTGCGAAATCTCACCGAGGCTCCGGTACGGGTCCTCGGCCTGGACCGGGACGAGGCCGAGCAGCGCGGCCGGGATCTGCTGGAGCTCGTCGGGCTCTCCGACAAGGCGCATGCCAGACCCGCGCAGCTGTCCGGCGGCCAGCAGCAGCGGGTGGCCATCGCACGGGCGCTCGCGATGCGGCCGAAAGTGCTCCTTCTCGACGAGGTCACCTCGGCCCTCGACCCCGAGCTGGTGGCCGGTGTCCTCGATCTGCTCCGGGACATCGCGCGGACGACGGACATCACCATGCTCTGTGTCACGCACGAGATGGGATTCGCCCGCGACATCTCGGACGAAGTGCTGATGTTCGACTCCGGGAAGGTGATCGAGTCCGGTTCGCCAGAAAAAATCTTTGGCGATCCGGGGCACGAACGCACGCGCGAGTTCCTCGGCGCGGTGCTCTGACCTGAGGGTCTACGGCTCAAGTTTGCCGAGGGCATATGCCATGGTGGTGCGCCCCAGCGTATGGCGCCGGGGCGCCGCATCAATCTCGCCAACAGCCGCCCCCGAAACGGTTCTTGGCGGCTATCGTGGTAACGAAGCTTGCGGTCACAACCTGCTAGGGGGAAACCGTGGCGCTGAAGCCCGAGCCCACCGCGCCGTTCCACTCGGTGCAATACGCCCTGCGCGTCCTCGAGACGGTCTCACGGCACGGTGGTGGGGTGACCGACGTCCAGATCGCTCGCGAAACCGGTCTGCCCGTCGGCCATCTGTCGTCGCTCCTGCTGATTCTGCGCCGTGAAGGGTACGTGGAGCAGGTCGCCGACGGCGCCTACGTCATCGGTGACTCGCTCGTCCTGCTCGGTTCGGGCAGCACCCGCCGTGAGGCACTGGAGAGCAAGCTCCAGGAGACCCTCACGGAGCTGCGCGACTCGGTCGGGGCGGCGGTCTACATCAGCCGGTACATCGACGGCGAGGTCAAGATCACCCAGGTCGCCGACGGCCCCCGCACCCCCAAGGTCAACGAGTGGGTCGACTTCCGCTCGGCCGCGCACGCCAGCGCGGTGGGCAAGTGCCTGCTGACCCAGCTGGACCAGAACGGCCGCCGGGACCACCTCTCACGCCACAAGATCGCCCGCCTCACGTCCCGGACGATCACCAACGAGAAGGTGCTCTTCTCCAAGCTGGACAGCCAGCCGCCGACGGTCCCGGTGCTGGACCTGCAGGAGTACGCGGTGGGCACGGTCTGCGCCGCGGTGCCGCTGACGGCGGGATCGTCGGTCGGATGCCTGGCCCTGTCGCTCCCGATCGAGCACGCCCACCGGCTGCGCCAGGCGGCCGACGCGCTGAACCGCAGGGCGGCGCCGGTGGTGCTCTCACTGGCGATCTGAGCCCCTGGGACCAGGTGGACCAGGGTGGTCAGGAGCACCTCTGGGGACCAGGTAGTATTAACTCT
>NZ_BMQQ01000006.1:114057-123777 GCF_014648195.1 Streptomyces purpureus | reverse complement strand
CGCTAGCTCAGTTGGTTAGAGCAGCTGACTCTTAATCAGCGGGTCCGGGGTTCGAGTCCCTGGCGGCGCACAGACGGGAAAAGCCCCTCGCGGAAGCGGGGGGCTTTTTCGTGCGCCCCGCGCCCTCATGCACGGTCACGCGCGGAGGAAGGCGAGGACGGCCAGCACCCGGCGGTGGGTGTCCTCGGCGGGCGGCAGGTCGAGCTTGGCGAGGATGTTGCCGATGTGCTTGCCGACTGCGGCCTCGGTGACGACGAGCCGGCGGGCGATCTCTCTGTTCGAATGGCCCTCGGCGACCAGCCCGAGGACCTCCCGTTCGCGTGGGGTGAGCGCGGCGAGCGGGTCGCGTCGGCGGCGCAGCATCTGCCGTACGACCTCGGGGTCGACGACGGTGCCGCCGGCCGCGACCCGGTCCACCGCCTCGACGAACTCCTCGATCTGGCCGACCCGGTCCTTGAGGAGGTAGCCGACCCCGGTGCCGTCGCCCGAGTCGAGGAGCTCGGTGGCGTAGCTGCGCTGGACGTACTGGCTCAGGACGAGGACCGGCAGCCCCGGCCGCCGCGCGCGCAGGGCGACCGCGGCGCGCAGGCCCTCGTCCTGGAATGCCGGCGGCATCCGGACGTCGGTGACGACGATGTCCGGGTCGTGCGTGTCGACGGCGGTGGCCAGGCCGTCCGCGTCGCCGGCCGCCGCGACGACCTGGTGGCCGAAGCGGCCGAGCAGCCCGACCAGGCCTTCGCGCAGGAGCACGCTGTCCTCGGCCAGGACTATGCGCAGGGGGCGGCGGCCAGAGCGCTGCACGGGATCTCCACTCGCACGAGGGTCGGCCCGCCGGGCGGGCTGGTGATCGTCAGTGTGCCATCGAGGACGGCGACACGGTCGGCGAGGCCGGTGAGACCGGTGCCACGGGCGGCGTCGGCGCCGCCGCACCCGTCGTCGTGGACGTCGATGCGGAGCAGGTCGCCGGTGTGGCGGGCGGTGAGGCGTGCGGTGCGGGCGCCGCTGTGCTTGCCGATGTTGGCGAGGGCCTCACCGGCCGCGAAGTAGGCGGCGCTCTCCACCGGCCGCTCCAGGCGCGGGATGTCGATGTCCGTCTCGACGGGGACGGCGGAGCGGTCGGCGGCGTCGGCGAGGGCGGCGGCGAGGCCGTAGTCGGTGAGGACCTGGGGGTGGATGCCGTGGATGAGTTCGCGGAGCTCGGTGAGGGCGTGACCGGCCTGGTCGTGGGCCTTGGCGAGCTGCGCGGCGAGAGGTCCGCCGGGTGGGACGTCGAGCCGGGCGAGGCCGAGGGTCATGGTGAGGGCGACCAGGCGCTGCTGGGCGCCGTCGTGGAGATCGCGTTCGATGCGGCGCCGCTCGGCCTCGAAGGCGGCGACGAGCCGGGCCCGGGAGCGGGTGACTTCGCCGATACGGTCCCGGAGTTCGGCGTCGCGGGGAGCGAGGAGGGCCCGGGTGAGGGCGGCCCTGGCCCCGGCGAGCGCTGCGAGGGGGTGCAGGAGCACGGCGAGCAGGAGGAGCCCGGCGAGGGCGGCGCCGAAGGCCTGCGGATAGGTGGTGACGAGGAAGGTCTTGGCCACCCGGGCCTCGTGTCCGTCGACGGCGAGCTGGACGGGGGCGGCGGCCACGGCGAGGGGCAGCCCGATCCCGGCCGCCAGGGCGAGCAGGTCGAGCGGCCACAGGACGGTGGCGTGCAGAACGGCGTAGCCGAGCTCCCGCCACGTGGCTTGTTCCTGTACGCGCGTTTTCAGCCAGGCGCCGAGGCCGGGTGCGTCCGGGACGCGGTGCGGGTCGGCGGCGGGTTCCCGGTCGACGAGCCGGAGCCGTCGGCGTTCGAGACCGCCGAGGGCGACGCCGGCCAGGAGCAGGAGGGGCAGCCCGATGAGGACGGCGGAGAAGCCGAGAAGCACGAGCAGGACGAGGAGCAGGGGGACGCCGGTGAGCACACCGCTCGCCAGATACGCGGCCGAGCGCCACGGCCAGCCGGTGCGGAGGTAGTCGCTCCTGGTCAGGGCCTGCCAGGGGGTACGGGCTTCCATGGCCGACACGGTAGGCGGGCGGGGCGGGGGGCGGCCATGGGTCCAGGGGGTGCGGGGAGGGTAGGGCGGGCCATACCCCCGGGTTCAGGCCTCGGGCACAGGAGACCGGCCGTGGTGGGGCGGGCCCTCCCCTCTCGGCTCAGGCCTCCGGCACCGGGGAGCGGCCGTGGGGGCGGCGGCCCCGGGGCAAAGGGGTGCGGGCAGAGCAGGGCAGGGCGTACCCCCGGGCTCAGGCCTCCGGCACCGGGGAGCGGCCGTGGTCGGCGTACTGCTCCAGGAGCGCTGCGCGGGAGGCGGGGGTCAGGAGCTGGTACGGGGCGCCGGGCGCCGGGGTCCACCAGACCGGGTCCGGGGTGTGGAAGGACGCCCGGCGCAGCGCCACGCGGTGGATCTTGTTCGTGGCCGTCGTGGGCATCGCCGGGACCACCCGGACGAACCTCGGCGCCATCTTCGTGCCGAGGTCCGGCTGGGCCGAGAGGAAGTCCGCGAAGGCCGCGGGGTCGAAGTCCGCGCCCTCCCGCAGGGCCAGCGCCGCCATGACCTGGTCGCCGGCGACCGGGTCGGGGACCGCGTAGACCGCCACGGCCGCCGCCGCGTCCCACCGGGCGAGGATGTTCTCGATCATCGCGGCGGCGAGGTTCTCGCTGTCCACCCTCAGCCGGTCGTCGTCGCGCCCCGCGAAGTAGAGGAAGCCTTCCGCGTCCCGGTAGAAGAGGTCCCCGGTCCAGTACCAGCCGTTCCGCAGCCGCTCGGCGTCCGCCTCGGGGTTGCGCCAGTAGCCCTCGAAGGGGCTGCGGCCGCGGTTGACCAGCTCTCCGATCGCCGCCGAGGCGTTGCTCAGGCCGCCGGAGGCGGAGAAGACGGCGGGCGGGCACTCCTGACCCGTCGCCCGGTCCACGACCGCGAGGTCGTCCCCCGGCGCGGCCCGCCCTATCGCGCCCGCCGGGGTGCCCCGTGTCCGCTGGATCGCCGCGCCGCCCTCGGAGGATCCGTACCCCTCCACCAGCCGCACCGCGAAGCGCGCCTCGAAGCGCGCCGCGTCCACCGTGCCCGCCTCCGTGCCGAAGCCGAGCCGCAGCGCGTGCGACCGGTCGTCCGGGGATTCCGGCGTGGCCAGCAGGTACTGCACCGCCCGGCCGACGTAGGTGAAGTACGTCGCCCCGAACTCCTTTACGTCCGGCAGGAACCCGGAGGCGGAGAAGCGGCGGCGCAGCGCGACCGGGGCTCCGGCCACCAGCGCGGGCGCCCAGTTGGCGATCACCGCGTTGCCGTGGAACATCGGCATGCAGATGTAGTGGGTGTCCTGCGCGCTCAGCCGGAAGTGCGCGACGAGCGAGGCTCCGGCGGCGGCGAGCCGCCCCTGGCCGCAGAGGGCGGCCTTGGGCGCGCCGGTCGACCCGGAAGTGAAGTAGAGGAGCAGCCGGGTGCCGGGCGTGACCGGGCGCACCACCGCCTCGCCCGGCTTCGCGGCGGCGTACGGCGCGAGCAGCCGCTCGTACGCCTCGGTGTCGGTGACCAGCAGTCGTACGCCGGGCAGGTCGAGCCCGTCGAGGAGGGGAAGGTGGGCCCGCTCGGTCACCAGGATCCGGCAGTCGGTGTGGAGGATGTCGCGGGCCAGTTCGGCGCCGCGCCGGGTGGGGTTGAGGCCGGCGACGGCGGCCCCGGCGAGGGCCGCCGCGCTCAGCCACAGCGGGTATTCCGGTGTGTTGTCGAGCAGTACCCCGAGGTGCGGCTCAGCGCCCCGGGGCAGCAGGTCGGCGAGGAGCGCGGCGCGGGCGGCGGCGCCCGCGGCGACCTGGTGCCGGCTCAGGGTGAGGTCGCTCTCGCGCAACCCTGTCCTGTGGTCGCCCCATTGACGCTGTACGAGCTCCGCCACGGTGTACACGCCGCGGACCATAGCTGACGAACTGTCAGAACTGAACGTCCGAGCAGGCGTAGAACGCGTTCGCCGTGTCCGCGATCGTCCAGACGGCCAGGATCAGATGCCTGCCGCTCTTGCCCGCCGGGATGGTCCCGGAGTGCGAGAGCGTGGCCGGCGGCTGCTGGCTGTTGTACGGGACGGTCAGGAACGGCTGGGGGTCGAGCGCCGCCCGGGTGAGCTTCTGGCTGGGGTTCCAGCCGTTCTTGGTGATGTAGTACTTGAAGTCGGTGGTGCGGTGCCGGGCGGTGAACTGCCAGCGGAAGGTGTGGCTCTGGCCGCCGGCCACCCTGGTCGTGGGCCAAGCGCCGCCGCGCGGGTCGTCGAGCTGCGCGAACTGGCTGAGTCCGGCGGAGCAGATCTTTCCGTCGGCGGGCCCCGCGGAGGGGAAGCCCTTGGGGCCCTCGACGGACTGGGGCTCCCACTGGATCGAGCCACAGTTGGTCACCGTGCCGTTGGCACAGAGTTTCTGACGGCTGATCGGGGAGTCGGTGTACCCATGACTTCCGGCGCTACCGGTGGCGAGCAGTGACGCCCCGGCGACGCCGAGGGCCACCACCGCCGTACCTATCTTGTGTCGCATGCTGTCCGCTCCAGGGAACGTGGGGGAGTTCTGACGGCTGTGCTGCACGCGTGCGTTGGGGATGGGTGGTGCGGGTGGGATCCGTGGTGCGGTGGTACTGATTCCGGTCTAGACCAAGTTCCAATGTATAAACGGCGGTTGGGCATGTCCAGACCAATCACGGGGTCTCCGCGGGGGTGCCGCGGCCGGTGTAGAACGCCACGGTCAGGTCTTTCACCAGGGCCTTGCGCTCGTAGTCGTCGAGTTCGACCAGACCACGCGTGGTCAGACGGTGGACCATGTCGTCGACCGCGTCCACGACGGAGGTCAGCACGCTGTCCCGGTGCTTGGCGTCGATCGCGGCGATCCGGCGGCGCTGCATCGCGGCCGCGATCTCGGGGGCGTACTCGATCCGCGTCGGCTGTGCCGAGAACACCTCGATCCCGACCGGTACGCACTCCGCCGAGAGCATCCGGGTGAGCGCCTCGCCGACCGCCTCCGCGTCGCGCAGGGTGGGCGCGTCCTCGTGGAACGCGTCGGCGGGCAACTGCGAGAGGACACGCGCCATCGCCGCCTCGACCTGCTCGCGCAGGTAGTCCTCGTGCGCCTCGACGCCGAGCGCGGCGCGGACGGTGTCGCGGACGCGCCACACGACGAGCACGACCACGCGCAGGGCCGTGCCCTTCGCGTCGACGGCGGGCAGCGCCTCGCTGCGCCAGTGCCGCAGGCGTACGTCGACCCGGCGGCGCAGGAGGAGCGGGCTGATCCAGAGCAGACCGGCGCGGCGGACGCTGCCGCGGTACTCGCCGAAGAGCGTGAGCACCAGGGCGTATCCGACCCGGCCGCGGCCCAGACCACCGAGCGCGAACAGCGCGACGATGGTCCCGAAGGCGAGGAGCGCCCACTGTCCGATGTGGATGCCGTGGTACGCCCGGGCCGGCAGCCGAAGCATCCCGGTCAACGCCTCCGGCACGGCCCCGGCCCACCACAACACGGCGGCACACGCCACAAGCGCGACGCCCCCGACCACCGCGGCGGCCCACCCTGGCAACACGGGCCCGGGCCGCTCGGCCAATCCCGGGTCAGCACTGGGCGCTGGCCGCGCCCCAGCTGCCTTGGCGGGAAGCCGCCGGGCCCCGGGATGCGTCGCGGCGATCCCGGTGAGCCGGGTGGCTCCGACGGGCGGTTGGGCGGTGGGGGGTGTGGGGGAGTGGGGCGAGCCGGGTACGCGCTTCACGTGGCTCGGGGTGGCGGCGGAGCTGTCCCATCGGGCGGGGACGGGGGCGGGGTTTGGGGCGGGGGCGGGGCCGGTGGATCCGTTCAACCGGTTCGCGCTGGAGGCCGGGGCGGAGGCGGCCCCAGAGGTTTCGCCGGAGGTGGGACCGGCCGATCCGTTCGAGCGATGCTCGGCAGCGGCAGGGGCGGGCGCCGCCCCGGGGTTAACGGCGGAGGCGGGACCGGCCGATCCGTTCGGGTGGTGTCCATCGGCGGCCGGGCTACCCGATCCGTTCGAGCGGCTTGCGCCGCCTGCCGTAGGAACGGGGGCCGGGCCCGACCCCGCGCTGGGGTCCGCGAGACCGGCGCCGGCGTCGGTGAAGCCGGTTGCCCCGCCTTCCCCCGGCCGGGAAGCGAGCCCCGACACCGGACCGGCGGCCGCCAGCGGGTGGGTGAAGCCCAACGCGGTACCGGAGTCCGCCACGCCTCCGCCCGGGTTGCCGGAACGGTGGGCCCCGACCGTCGCACCGGCCGAAGGATCCGCAACCGGTCCTGCCGAACCGACGACCACGCGGGCGGAGCCCGACGCCGTACCGGACTCCGCCAGGCCTACGCCCGAGTCGCCGGAGCGGTCGGTCTCGACCCTCGCACCGGCCGAAGGATCCGCAACCGGTCCTGCCGAACCGACGACCACGCGGGCGGAGCCCGACGCCGTACCGGACTCCGCCAGGCCTACGCCCGAGTCGCCGGAGCGGTGGGTCTCGGCCGTCGCACCGGTCGAACGATCCGCAACCGGTCCCGAGCCGACGACCGCCCGGTCAAAGCCCGACTCATCAGCCGCCACCGAACCCGACCCCGTACGAGAATCCGACATGCCCACGGCCGGGTAGCCCGAGCCGAGCGAGCCGGCAACCGCACCTGCCACCACCTCCTGACCGGCGGAACCGGTCGCAGCCGGCGGAGCTGGGGCGAAGCCCAACCCCGTACCCGACTCCTGCGGGGCCATCCTCGGGTCGTCGGCACCTCCTGCCGAGCCGGTGGCCCCACGCCGGGAGGCGGCGCCGGGCCCCGAACCCGGGTCCGCCTGACCCACGCCGGGGTCGATGGGGCCGACCGCATTCGGCGCGCGACCGGAGGTCGTGTGATCCGCAGCCGGTCCTGCCGAGCCGACGAACATCCCGGCGGAACCCGACTCGTCAGCCGCCACCGGACCGGCGGCCCCCGGCCGGGAGGCGGCGGCGGGTCCCGAACCCGGGTCCGCCAGACCGCCGCTCGCGTCGATGGGGCCGACCGCGCCCGGCGCGCGACCAAAGGTCGCCCGTTCCGCAGGCGACCCTCCGGAACCGCCTGCCGTCCGGGCCGGGCCCGACTCACCTGTCGCCGGACCGGCGGTCCCCCGCCGGTCGTCGGTACCGTCCGCCGAGTGGCCGCCGGACGCGGACCCGGCGTCAACCGTGGCGAAACCGGTAGGCGGAGGGGGGTTCCAACTCGGCTCCTCCTGGCCGACGCCGGGATCGATGAAGCTGGTCGAGCTCCCAGCCGCCCCGAGCTCCGGCCGCTCGGCCGCTCGGCTCTGGCCTGCCCGGCCCGCCGAGTAGCCGCCGGAGGTCGACTCCGCGTCGGTCTGCCCGGCCGTCGGCCGGCTGTCTGTGTCCTGTCCCGGGGCGCCCACTTGACCGGCGGAACCGGTCGCAGCCGGCGGACGGGGGGCGAAGCCCGCAGAACTGCCCGCGCCGTCTGCCGGACCGGCGGCTCCCCGCCGGTCGGCACCGACCTGTCCCGGCGCGCCCGCTGCCTGACGGGCGGAATCGGACGCAGACGGCGGACAGGGGGCGAACCCTGAACCCGCCCCGGGCTCCCCCGGGCCCCCGCCCGGGTCGGCGAAGCCGGTCGAGCCCCCAACTGCCCCGGCCCCAGGCCGGTCGGCGGCGTAACCGCCGGAGGCGGATTCCATGGCAACACCAGCCGAGCCCGGCGCGCCCACCGCCTGCCCGGCGGAGCCTGCCGCGCCGCCCCACGCACCAACGGCTACCCGCCCGTCGGCCACGCCGTCCTCCGCGCAGCCGCCGCCGGGCCCCGTACCAGCCGGGACCGAGCCCGGGGCCGAGCCCGCGCCCGGCCCGCTCGACGGCTGGGCATCCGCCCATGAAGGGGATGCCGCCGGTCGTCGGGCGGCCTCCGGGCAGCCGCCGTCGGCGGACCTCGAGCCCCGCCCGCCCGGCCGCTCACCATCCGCCCAAACAGGGGAAGCCTCCCTGCGGAGGGGAGGCATCGCCTCCGTCGGTGGGCCCTCGTCCACCGGGGACGGGAGGGACGAGAGGCCGGGCGGGTCGCCCGGTTCGGTGCGGAAGAGGAGGTGGACCGGGATCGTGCCGGTGGTTTCGGTGCCGATGACCGGGGTGCGGCGGGTGGGCGGGGCGGGGTCGTCCGTGGGGGGTGGGGGGGTCTCGGGGTTCATGTGACTGGACCTCTCTCAGCGGAACAGGCGGCGCCAGGTCTCCGGGCCGGGATAGCCGTCGGCCGCGCCGCCGCGCCATCCCTGCGCCCGCTGGAACGCCTCGACATTGCGCCGGTCCGCCTCGCTCCACCGCGGGCCGGGGCCGGATGTGTAGTGCTTTCCGAAGCCCCGCTTCACCAGCTGGCGGCCGAGCTTCTCGACGTGCTTGTTGGACTGGCCGGGACGGAAGTGGCCCCGGCCCGGGAAGGCGGGCCCCCCGACCGCCGCGGCGGGGATGTCGCGGCCCTGGTGGAGCGTGAGCAGTCGCCACGTCGACGGGCCGGGCAGCCCGTCCGCGTCCGGGCCCGTCCAGCCCTGGGCCTTCTGGAACGCCCGGGTCGCCCGGCGGTCCGCCTCGCTCCACCGCGGGCCGGGCCCCGCCTGGTAGAAGCGGCTCCCGCCGCGCTCTACGAGCATCCGGCCGAGCTGGGTGACGTACGCGTTGTTCGCGCCGGGGCCGAAGGACGTACGGCCGGGGAACCGTTTCACCGAGGAGGCGCTCCCCCCGGCGCCTGAGTTCTGGCCGGTCAGGCCCTTGTAGCGGTAGGCGACATAGCGCGCGGAGTTGTTCCAGTACGCCATCGGTGTCGCCTGCTTGCGCGTGCGTGGCTTCGCCTGCTCGTAGGCGACGTACGCGGTGCGCGTGTAGTCCGTCCAGCCGCCGAAGATCGTCACGTGCGATCCCTTGGTGGGATCGGCGGGGTTGTGGAAGAGCAGGATGTCGCCCGGCTGGAGCTCCGTACGGCTCATCCGGGTGGCGTACCGCGCGAGGGTTCCGGTCCATTCGTTGCTCGGCAGCCCCCACGCCATGGAGACGAAGCCGGAGCAGTCCTGGCGGTAGCCGTCGGTCCAGTACTTCTCCATCGAGTAGGGGACCGGCGCGTTCACCCATCGCTTGGCGCGGTTGATGATGTCGGCGCGGGTCGTCCTGCGCAGTGACTGGGACGCGGGGCCCTGGGCTCCCTGCGGGCCGCGGGAGGGGCGGCCGTGCAGGGGGCCGCTGCCGCCCTGTGGAGTGTCCGGCTGCGGGTCGACCCGTTCACGGGCAGCGGGGTCGGGCCGGTCAGGGCGGCCGGTCCGGTCGGCGGAGTCGGCGCGGTAGGGTCCCGCGGGCGTGGCCGCCGCCCCCGCTCCCCCACCCCCCAGCACCACGCCCGCCGCCGTGACCAGTACCAGCGCCCGGCGGGCGCCGTGCGCCGACGGGTGGCCGCCCGCGCGCAGGGGCAGGCCCATGGCCAGGTCGCGTCGCCGCTGGGCGCAGCCGGGGCAGCCGCAGTCGGTCTCGGGTTCGTACTCCTCGAATACCGGCACGCTCATGCGATCGATCCCCTCCGCAGTCATCAAGATCTTTTGCTCTGCTGATGGGCGTCAGTGTCTCAACTGTCCGGATATATCGCATTTTGACGCAAAGAAGGGAAGAAACGACCATCCGACAGGCCGGAGACGGCCATCGTTGGTCGGGACCACCCCCGAACGTCGGGTAAAGTCATTC
>NZ_BMQQ01000006.1:108408-114017 GCF_014648195.1 Streptomyces purpureus | reverse complement strand
AGGCGCCGCTAGCTCAGTTGGTTAGAGCAGCTGACTCTTAATCAGCGGGTCCGGGGTTCGAGTCCCTGGCGGCGCACGCACAGTCAAGGCCCCCTTACTTCACGTGAGGGGGCCTTGATCGTCCGCTCGGGCACGACGCAGAGCGACGAGATCGCGACATGGCGTCAATTGACCTCTAGGCCAGGGGCGTTCACCGTCCTAAAGTGAACTCGCGGCTCTTGCCCCTGGCTCAGTCACGAGGCATGCACGCGCAGCGTGAGGCTTTTCGGTCCACTGTGACCTCCCGCGGCGCCGCCGGGCTACTCCCGCAGCCCGGGGCTCCCGCGGTCGAGGCCCGGCTCGGCCGGCGGCTCCAGGGGGAGGCAGGCCGTCGGCCGAGTCAGGAGGTGGGGGCGTACGGCGGCGCCGCCGCGGCGGCCCTCGGCTTCGACGCGCCGGTCAGGTACGCGGAGACGACCACGTTCGCGGTGTAGGAACCCGTGGCCCGGTCGAACGTTCCGCCGCAGGTGATCAGCCGCAGCTCGGCCCGGTCGGGCGAGCGCTGCCCGTACACCTTCCGGGCGTCGAACCGCTCGCGTGTGAAGACCTGCACGTCGTCGACGGTGAACTCGGCTACCGACCCGTCGCTCCTGGTCACCCGGACCTTCTGGCCGGGGCGGACCGCGCTGAGCCCGTAGAAGACGGCCGGCTTGCTCTCGGTGTCCACATGCCCCACGAGGAGCGCGGCGCCCAGGACGCCCGGCTCCGCCCCGCCGTCGAACCAGCCGACCGCGTCCGCGGCGGCATACGGCGGCGGCTCCACGGCGCCGGTCGGGTCGAGGCCGCGCGGGACGACCCGGGCCGTGACACCTATGGAGGGGATCTCCACCCGCCGGGGCGCGGCGTGACCCATCGGCTCGTGGGCGGGCGGCAGGGCCACCCCGAGGGGCCTGCCGACCGCGGCCACGTCGCCGGTCGTCGGCGCCGAGCTGCGGCCCGAGCCGCCGGTCGCCTCGCGGGCCCACAGCCACAGGCCGAGCAGGAGCACCGCCCAGGCCACGCCGGTGAGGAGCCTGCCGGTCCCGGCCGGGCGTTCGCCGGTGGGCATCTCAGTGACTGTCCGCGCCACGACGGCGGCGGACGCTGCGCAGGGCCACCAGGACCGCCGCGACGGCCGCGAGGACCAGCCCGATCACCGTGTGCCGGGTGCCCGGGCCCTGCTCCTCAACCGTGGTGGTGTCCGCGGACTCCGGGGCGGCGGCCATCGACGCCGCTCCCCCGCCCCCGGCCCGTACCGGCGCCACAGGGCTGTGGTGCGGCTGATGCGTCGGCTCGTACGTGGGCCGATGGGTCGGATGGTGCGACGGCTCGGGCTCATGCGTGGGCCGGTGTTTGGGGCCTACCTCGAAGGACCCGGCGTTCGGGTGGTCGCGGCCGTCGCAGACGACGGTGACCTTGTACGTCCCTGGAGACACGTCCGACTTCATGGTGGTGTCGCCGAAGAGCGGGTACGTACCCCCCTCGCGTCGGGAGAGCTCCGCGTCGGCGACGAAGGCCTTGGATCTCGCCTTGCCGGCCGTCCCCTTGCAGCCCGTGACCCGGATGTCCACGTCGGCGCCCGGCGCCGCGGTGGAGGGGGTGACGGTGACGTGTACGCCGCCTTCGGCATGGGAGGGGGCGGCGGGGGCCAGGGCCGCCACGGCGACGGCCGCCCCTGCGGCACGGAGAGCAATCGGCCTTGAACGCATCGTGAACCTCCTGGTAGTGGCAGGTTCACCCCGTCCGGGGCATTTCGCATCCGCAGCGGGGCGGCCGGTCCTCCGTATGGCCGACCGTTCGGATCAGACCCGGTCCACCAGGTCGGCGATCGAGTCGACGATGGTGGACGGCCGGAAGGGATAGCGGTCCACGTCGGTGGGGGTGGTGAGCCCGGTCAGGACGAGGAAGGTCTCCATGCCGGCCTCCAGACCGGCCAGCACGTCGGTGTCCATCCGGTCGCCGATCATCGCGCTGGTCTCGGAGTGGGCGCCGATGGCGTTCAGGCCGGTGCGCATCATCAGCGGGTTCGGCTTGCCGGCGAAGTACGGCTCCTTGCCGGTGGCCTTCGTGATCAGCGCGGCGACGGAGCCGGTGGCGGGCAGCGGGCCTTCCGGGCTCGGGCCGGTCTCGTCCGGGTTGGTGCCGATGAACCTGGCCCCCTCGTTGATGAGCCGGATCGCCTTGGTGAGGGCCTCGAAGCTGTACGTACGGGTCTCGCCGAGGACCACGTAGTCCGGGTCGTGGTCGGTGAGGACGTAGCCGATGTCGTGCAGGGCGGTGGTCAGCCCCGCCTCGCCGATGACGTACGCCGTGCCCCCGGGGCGCTGATCGTCGAGGAACTGCGCGGTGGCGAGCGCCGAGGTCCAGATGTTCTCGACCGGGACGTCCAGGCCCATCCGGGCGAGGCGGGCGTGCAGGTCGCGCGCCGTGTAGATGGAGTTGTTGGTGAGGACCAGGAAGGGCTTCCCGGTCTCGCGCAGCTTCTTGATGAAGGCATCGGCGCCGGGGATCGGGACGCCCTCGTGGATGAGGACTCCGTCCATGTCGGTGAGCCAGGATTCGATCGGCTTGCGCTCTGCCATGGGTGCGGGACTCCTGCCGTACATGACGTGCGGTGTTCTGGGGGCGACGCGACAGCGCTGTGGCGACGCCCCCAGACTAATCAGGAAGTGGCGATCGTGACCCCGTCGATCACCCAGTACCAGTTGTTGGACCCGGTGTAGCGGAAACGGAAGCTGACACTGGACGCGCCGGAGGGGACGTTCACGGTGAGGGACTGCGGCTGGGAGATCACGTCGGAGGTGTAGCTCGTGACGAGGGTGGGCGTGCCGCCGTTGAAGCTGGCCAGGACCTGGGCGGTCTGGCTGCCCTCCTGGCGGTAGAAGGTGGTGAAACCGAGCGTCACCTTCGTCTTGCCGCCGACGCCGTACGCGGGGGTGACCAGGGTCGAGTCGTACGTGCCGGAGAACGACTTGTCGGACCACTCGTCGGAGTCGGCGACCGCGAAGACGCCGCGGGCGCGGACGTTGAGCTCCCGGGACTGGCCCGCTTGCGTGCGGGACCAGAACTCGTCGGTGGCGAAGGACCAGCCGCGCCACTCGGTCATACCTCCGGTGCCCATGGCGTTGTTGATGACGGACCAGCCGCTGGGCGCGGTGTGGGTGAAGCCGAGGACGCCGGCCGGGATACCGGTCTCGTCGACCCGGCTGGTGAGGGAGGAGTGCAGGGCGTCGAAGGGGTCGGTGGAGCGCTGCTGGATCGGCTTGCCGTCCAGGCCCCAGGCCGGGTCGGGCGCGATGCCCAACTGGTGGAAGACGGTGGCGGCGACGTCGACGAGACGGGTGTCGATGGGGCGCAGCCCGGCTGCTATGCCGGGGCCGGTGGCGAGGACGAAGGTGCGGCGCTCCTCGATGGCGGAGCCGCCGTGGCCGCCGGCGTCGACATGGCCGTGGTCGGTGCAGACGATGACGGTCCAGCGTTCGGTGGCGTACGTGGGACGGGCCTTGATGGCGTTCAGCATCCGGCCGAGCTGGGCGTCCTGGACGGCGATGGCGTCGAGATAGCGCCGGCCGGTGCCGTAGGAGTGGGCCACGACGTCGGTGTTGCCGAGGTAGACGAAGGCGACGTCCGGGTTCTGGTCGCGCAGCACGCTCACGCTGTCGGCGGTGATGGTCTCGTCGTGGCCGACGTAGCCGTCCCGGTCGCCGTCGAGCACGATCTTGGCGTCGGCGCCGGCGGTGACGGTGCCGTAGGTGTCCAGCGGCTTCCAGTCGACGGCGGCGAAGAGCGAGAGCTGGGGCCGGATCTGGTGGAGCCGGGCGAGGAAGCCGGGGTACTGGGTGTAGTTGCGGCCGGTGAAGGTGTTGTCCCGGACGCCGTGCTTGTCGGGCCACACGCCGGTGGAGATGGTCGACCAGCCGGGGCCGGAGGAGGTGGCGGCCATCGGGTTGGCGTACAGCAGGGACAGGCCGTAAGTTCC
The DNA here is from genome assembly GCF_014648195.1 of Streptomyces purpureus. GTDB lineage: Bacteria > Actinomycetota > Actinomycetes > Streptomycetales > Streptomycetaceae > Streptomyces > Streptomyces purpureus. The sequence continues at coordinate 110,020 of NZ_BMQQ01000006.1, read as the reverse complement.
GTCGGCCGTCATCGACTTGAGGTGCGGCGCGTTGGCGGCGTCGATTCTGTCGTGGCGCAGTCCGTCCATGCCGACGACGAGGACCTTGTCCGCGCTGGTGCCGTTGGGGACGGTGGGGGCGGCGGCGCGGGCCGTGGCGGCGGTGACGGTGCTGGTGGCGGCGACCGCGGCGGTGGCCGCGCCGGCGGCGAGGACGGTGCGACGGGATATGCCGTTGATCGGCATGGGGATCCTCCGGGGAAAGGATTCGACGGGAGGGTGCGGGATGCCGGCCCTGCGGGCGCGGGCGAGCAAGCGAGGGCATGCCAACGCCCCTGATTCCTCAGGGGCGTTGGTCCATACCCGTTATCTTTCCGCGATGCCCGGGAGGAGACCAGAGACGTGCGGTGAACTCTTGGGTGCGCGTCAGCTGCCGGTGGCGGTCTTTGGCGAGCAGGTCATGCCGCGCCCACCGGGTCCGGTCACCAGCCACACGCCGTCGCGGACCTGCTGCCGGTGCACGACACGGGTGGTGTCGGTGCACTGCGCGTACACCCCGGCCCAGCGGCGGCGGATGCGGGGCAGCAGCCGTTATTGGTCTGTGACCAAAAGCCTCAACTGGCGTCCGTTCTGCGGTGATTCGACAGTGGGGGGGCTCTGCTGTTCAGCCGCCCAGGTGAGTGGTGAAGGAGAACCGGTCCCCTCGGTACAGGGTCCGCACCCGCTCCAGCGGCCGTCCGGCCGTGTCCCGGGAGATCCGGTGCATCAGCAGCATGGGCAGCGCGGGCGGGGTCCCGATGAGCAGCGCCTCCCGGGGCGTGGCGAGCACGGTCTCGATCCGCTCGTCCGCGTCGCCGAAGCCGATCCCGAGCCGCTCGCGCAGATAGGCGTAGAAGGAGGAGTCGGGGTCGAAGTCGGTGTCCAGGTGCGGGACGCGGGCTTCGGCGACGTACGTGGACTCCAGGCCGACCCGTTCGTCGTCGGCGAGCAGGACTCGCTCCATGTGCCAGACGGGCTCGCCGCGCCGGATCCCGATCTCGGCGGCCAAGGCGTCCGGGCAGGGGAAGCGCTCGAGCGAGATGAGGGTACGGCCGGGCCTGCGGCCCTGGCGGCGGACGCCTTCGGTGTAGCTGGCGAGGGAGAGCGGCTGCTCCAGCTTGGGACCGGCGACGACCGTGCCACGGCCTTGCCGGCGCAGCCGCCCTTCGAGCAGCAGTTCGCGCAGCGCCTGCCGGACGGTCTCCCGGGAGACTTCGTACCGCAGCGCGAGATCGCGCTCGGTGGGCAGCAGCCCTCCCTCGCCCAGTTCCTCTATGAGGGCGGCGACTTGCGCCTTCACGGCGTAGTACTTGGGGATGCGGCCGTGCTCGGGGATGCCGGAGCGGACGGGGGCGCCGGGCGCCTGACTGTTCGGGTGGTTCGGGTAGTTCGGGTAGTCCACGGGGGGATCGTCGCAGACCAGGATGAACGGACGGTGCCGGCGCGGACCCTGTCGGCTCCGACCCCTGGGAGCGGCCCGCCGGATCAGCGCAGACGGCGCCGGGTGGCCGCGACGAGAGTGGTGCCGGCCCCGGCCAGAAGCGCCGCCGTACCGGTGGCGGGACCGACCGCGCCGTCCTCCGGCGCGCCCGTA
>NZ_BMQQ01000006.1:107607-108383 GCF_014648195.1 Streptomyces purpureus | reverse complement strand
CGGGCCAGCTGGGGCGGGAGTGGGACGGGCGGCGTCGTCTCGGGATCGGGGGCCTTCGCCGGGGCGATCGTGAGGCGGTACTCGTCGGACTCGCCGACCCAGTCGCCGTCGTCCCCCCGGCGCTGCACGATGGCGGCGTTGGCGGTCACTTCGTTGGGCGCGGTGCCGGAGGCGAACGCGAGCCGGACCGGGACGGTGAGGGTGCCGCCGGCGGGCAGCGCGAAGCCGGGGAAGCCGTCGTCGAAGACGCCGACGTTCTCGTCCTCCTCGGTGGTCTCGAAGGTGACCGGGCGCCAGCGCCGGGCCCCGGCGTCGTAGAACTCGAACCGGATCTGGGCGGGCTTCAGGGTACGGTCGCGGTCGGTGAGGGCGAGGACGGGGTGGATGGCCCGGCAGGGCCCACCGGTGGTGTTGGTGAGGCCGACGCTCCAGGTGTGGAAGGTGGCGCCGGGGGTGTAGTCGGCCGGCCCGCGATGTATGCGGGTGTCGATCGGGAAGCGGGGGTCGGCGGCCTTCCCGCATATGGGCGGTTTGGCGACGGTGGGGGTGGCCGCCGCGGGCGGCGCCGTGGACATCATCATCGCCGTCCCCACGGTCGCCGCGGCGACTCCGACGGCGAGGGCGTTGAGCGGTCGCATGATCGGCCTCTGCTCCTCACGTGGCGTGCTCGCGGGTGGGGGTGGCGGGTCGGGGTGGCGGGTCGGGTGGTCGTCGGGGTGGTGGGTCGCGCTGGCGGTCGTGGTGGCGGATCGTGTTCGCGTCGGCGGTCAGGAGGC
>NZ_BMQQ01000006.1:101516-107534 GCF_014648195.1 Streptomyces purpureus | reverse complement strand
CCGGTCGACGTCACGGCGTCCGGTCGAGGTCACCACCTCCGGTCGACGTCACGGCGTCCGGTCGATGCCGAGGGTTCGGAGGGCATCGGGCCAGGGTTCGGGCGCTGCCGTGGCCGGGGTCTCCGGTCACATGTCGAGACCTTGCCACGCCCGGGCCGAGGGCGCTCCGAGCGAAGGCCATCCGGGCAGACATACCCCCCGATCAGCCTATTTTCGGCCCGCCAGGGGTTAGCCCCGGCACCCCGCCGAAGAGCTGACCGAGGATCAGCTCGGCCGCCCCCTCCGCGACCTGGTCGGCCCCACCGGCGGCCAGGGCGACCGGGACCGGCTCGGGGTCGCCGGTCCGCCGGGCGCGTTCCGCGAGGACGGCGGCCACGCCCCGTACGAACGCGTCCGGCGCCGCGGCCACCGCGCGGCCGCCGAGTAGGACGCGGTCGATGTCGAGGAGCCCGACGAGGTTCGCGGCGCCGGTGCCGAGGACGCGGGCCGCCTCGGCGTGATCGCCACGGGAGAGGGCGGCGAGACAGAGCGCCTCCAGGCAGCCGTGCGCGCCGCAGCCGCATGGGACGCCGTCGAGCTGGACCGTCTGGTGACCGAACTCCCCCGCGCCGGTCCGCCCGCCCCGGTACAGTGCGCCGCCGAGGACGAGGCCGGCGCCGAGGCCCGTACCGACGTGGAGGTACGCGAAGGACTCCCCGCCGGCGCCCCGGCACAGGCCGAGAGCGGCGGCGTTGGTGTCCTTGTCGAGGACGACCGGCAGCCCGAGCCGCCCGGCGAGCGTGTCGCGCAGGGGGAAGCCGTCCCAGTCGGGGAAGCCGGTGACGCGGTGCGGGACGCCGGTGGTGTGGTCGAGGGGGCCGGGCATGGCGACGCCGACGCCGAGCACGTTCGGCCCGGTGGCCAGCAGGGGCGCCACCTCCCCGAGGGCGCTCTCCACGACGGCCGCCGTACCGGCGCCCAGGTCGAGCGGCAGGGTGCGGGAGGCGACGGGCGCGCCCGCGAGGTCGACGAGGACGGCGGTGGCCCGGTCCCGGTCCAGGTGCAGGCCGACGGCGTGGGCGGCGCCGGGGACCAGCCGCAGGACGGTGGCCGGTTTGCCGCCGGTGGAGGCGCGCCGGCCCGCCTCGACGAGCAGGCCCTCGGTCCGCAGCCGCGCGGTGATCTTGCTGATGGCCTGCGGGGTGAGGGCCGTACGGGCGGCCAGCTCGCGCCGGCTGACGCCGTTGTCCCCGGCCGCGCGCACGATGCCGAGCAGGAGGGCGGCGTTGTGGCTGCGCAGGGCGGCGAGGTTGACGCCGTGGAGGGCGGCGGCGGGAGTCGGCGCTTGGCGGGGGGTGCGGGCGGTGTCGGTCCGGCTCGGGCGGCCGGTGTCGGTCCCGCTCTCGCCGCCGGCACCGGTCCCGCTCGTCCGACCGGTGTCGGCCCCACTCCCGCCGCCGGTCCCGCTCTCGTTGCTGTTCTGCACGCGGCCACTGCTGCTCACGCGTGCCATTCTCCCCCGCGCTTGCACTTTGGCAACAGCGTTGTTTAAGTGGTCGCATGACTGGCACTGGTACTGGCACCGGCTCCCCCCTCCGCGTCGGACTCGTCGGCTACGGCCTCGCGGGCTCCGTCTTCCACGCCCCGCTGATCGCCGCCACCGACGGTCTGACCCTGGACACGGTCACCACCTCCCACCCGGAGCGGCGGGCCCAGGCGCTCGCGGAGTTCCCGGACGTACGGGTGGCTGCGTCGCCGGACGAGCTGTGGGAGCGGGCGGACGCGCTCGACCTGGTCGTGGTCGCCTCGCCCAACAAGACCCATGTGCCGATGGCCACGGCCGGTCTCGAAGCCGGGCTGCCGGTCGTCGTGGACAAGCCGGTGGCGGGCACCGCCGCCGAGGCGCGGGCGCTGGCCGCCCTTGCCGACGAGCGCGGACTGCTGCTGTCCGTCTTCCAGAACCGCCGCTGGGACAACGACTTCCTGACCCTGCGCCGCCTGCTCGCCTCCGGCGAGCTCGGTGACGTACAGCGCTTCGAGTCCCGGTTCGAGCGGTGGCGGCCGCAGCTGAAGGGCGGCTGGCGCGAGTCGGGAGCCCCGGAGGAGATCGGCGGGCTGCTGTACGACCTCGGCAGCCATGTCGTCGACCAGGCGCTGGTGCTGTTCGGCCCGGCGGTACGGGTGTACGCGGAGGCGGACGTCCGGCGGCCGGGCGCCGAGACGGACGACGACACCTTCATCGCCGTCACCCACGCGAACGGCGTCCGCTCCCACCTGTACATGAGCGCCACCACGGCCCAGCTCGGCCCGCGCTTCCGGGTCCTCGGTTCGAGCGCGGGCTTCGTGAAGTACGGCCTGGACCCGCAGGAGGCGGCCCTGCGCGAGGGCCGGCGCCCGGCGCCAGGCGTGCCGTGGGGAGTGGAGACCGAGTCCCTGTGGGGCCGGCTGGGCGCGGGCGAGTCCCCCCTGACGGGCGGCGGCACACCGGTTCCGACGGTCCCGGGCGACTACCCGTCCTACTACGCGGCGATCGCGTCGGCCCTGCGCGGCACGGGCGAGAACCCGGTTACGGCACTGGAGGCCGCGGCGGCCCTCGACGTCCTGGAGGCGGCGCGACGCTCGGCACGCGAGGGCGCGGTGGTGGAGCTCGGCTGAGGTTTGCGGAGGCCTCGGCTGAGGTTTGCGGAGGCCTCGGCTGAGGTCAGGCCAGCTCGGTGGTGTCGAGCGCGAACCCGAACGGCTCGGGCAGTTCGAGCTTCGCGCCGAAGGCCGCACGGCACTCGTGGAGATAACGACCGCCCTCGGGATCCCAGTGGACGATCGCCTCGCCGCGGTGCCGGTCGATCAGCAGATAGACCGGCAACGCGGCCTGGGCGTAGGCGTCGCGCTTCTCGATGCGGTCGACGTCGGCGTCGGCTTCACGACCGGAGGTCACTTCGATGACCATGAGCACCCCGGAGGAGTCCGCCCAGGAGGGCTGCCCGCGGAAGTACCCCACCGGCGCTACGGCACCGTCGACGCGCGCCCGGCCCGCCCGGTATGAGGGCACGGCGAGTCCGCGCTCCTGATAGACGCGCAGCTGCGGTTCGCGAGCTCGCAACTGGTCAGCGACGGACATGACGTTCTCGTCATGGTCGCCGTCCGGTGCCGGTGTCACGAGAATCCTCCCGTTGATCAACTCGACGTGGAGGTTCTCGGGAGCCGCGGCCTCAAGCGCGTCGAACTCGTCGAGCGTCACTTCGGTCTGCGCAACGGACATGGCGCCCTCCTTCGGGCATCAGCCTACGCGTCCTTGAGCTCCTGCCGCTGGCGTCCGAGACCCTCGATCTCCAGCTCCACCACGTCCCCCGCCCTCAGATACGGCTTCGGCTCCGGCTGCCCCATCGCCACGCCCGCCGGGGTCCCCGTGTTGATGATGTCGCCCGGGTAGAGCGTCATGAACTGGCTGACGTAGCGGACGACCTCCGCCACCGGGAAGATCTGGTCCACCGTCGAGCCGTTCTGCTTCAGCTCGCCGTTGACCCAGAGCTTGAGGGAGAGCGCCTGCGGGTCGGGGACCTCGTCGGCCGTCACCAGCCAGGGGCCGAGCGGGTTGAAGGTCTCGCAGTTCTTGCCCTTGTCCCAGGTCCCGCCGCGCTCGATCTGCCACTCGCGCTCGGAGACGTCGTGCGACAGCGCGTACCCGGCCACGTGGGCCATCGCCTGCTCGTCGCTCTCCAGGTAGCGGGCCGTGCGGCCGATGACGATCGCGAGCTCGACCTCCCAGTCGGTCTTCACGCTGCGGCGCGGTACGAGCACGGTGTCGTTCGGGCCGACCACCGTGTCCGCGGCTTTGAAGAAGACGACCGGCTCGGCCGGGATCGCCGCGCCGTTCTCGGCCGCGTGGTCGTGGTAGTTCAGCCCGATGCACACGACTTTGCCGATGCGGCCGACGGGCGGGCCGACTCGCAGCCCGGTGGCGTCCAGCGCGGGCAGTACCCCGGCGCCGAGCGCGGCCCTGATCCGGTCCAGCGCGGACTCGTCGGCGAGAAGTCCTCCGTCGACGTCGTCCACCAGCGCGGACAGATCCCGCAGGGTCCCGTCCTCGTCGAGCAGCGCCGGACGTTCCGCGCCCGCCGTACCGACTCGCAGCAGCTTCATGGTCTTCTCCCTGTGGTCGAGGTGAACCCCGGCCGATGGAGTGCGGCCATCGGAGGATCATTCGATCCTCCAAGAGAAGCGACCAGCCTGCAAGACCCCGTTCACAACCTGGACCCTTACGCGGGAGTAGCCAGAACCCCCGCCGAGGGCATGTCCCGGTAGAGGAACGTCCGCTCGGCCGCCGTCCACAACGTGCTGGTGACCACATAGAGCGCGGCCGCGAGCGGTACGACCGCGACGGTGAGAAGCGTCGCGAAGGAGAGCAGCGGCAGCACCTTCGTCATCGCGCCCATGCCCGGCATGGCCTCCTGGGCCGGGGCGTCCGCCATCTGCCGCTTCGTACGCCGGTACGTGTACGTGGCCACGGCCGCGACGATCGCGAAGAGCGCCACGTACACGAGCCCGGCCGGGCCGAAGGCGCCGCCGTGGGCGAGGGCGTCGGTCCAGTTGTCGCCGAGGGGCGCGGCGAAGAGGGTGTGACCGGCCATCCGGCCGCTGGAGAAGAGGTGGTACATCAGGAAGAAGGCGGGGGCCTGGAGCAGGCTCGGCAGACAGCCGGCGAACGGCGAGACCTTCTCCTCGGCGTGCAGGTCCAGCATCGCCTGCTGCAGGCGTTCGGGGTTCCTGGCGTGCTTCTTGCGGAGCTCGGCCAGCTGCGGCGCGAGCCGGGCGCGGACCTTCTGGCCTCGGGCGGCGGCGCGCGAGAGGGGGTGGATCGCGAGCCGTACGAGCGCGGTGAACAGCACGATCGCGGCGGCGGTCGCGGTGGTGGCGAACAGGGGCTGGAGCAGGTCGGCGAGCCGCTCGACCAAGGAAGCGAAAACGGACATGGGAGCCCTCCGGGGGTCTCGTCGTGCCGGGACAGATGCTTTTCGGCAGGACGGAACCGCGAGGGGCGGGTGGTGGCTGGAGCTGTGGCGATGCCCCTACGCGGCCGTCGGAAGGAGACGGCCGGGGGCACGGGGCCGGCGACGGCCCGAGGCGTCGGGGTCGCGCTGTGGCAGGAACGCGGTGCGTTGTTCGCGGTCGCGGATGGCGGTACGTACGCGCGTGGGCGGTACGGAGGGCGCGCCGCGGCCGCCGATCAGGGCGCAGGCGGCGAACGCGCTGCCCGCGGCGGCGGTCGCGGCGGTCGTGGCGGCGACGACGGCGGTGGAGAGGTCGCCGCTCTGGAAGAGGAGGAGGTCGACGAGGGTGAGGAGCACGAACAAGGTGGCGAACGCGCGCCCGAGGCTGTTCCTGATCATCCCGCCCCCTCTCGAATCCCTCCAGCCGTTATACACCGAGGCACACGATTCATGTGATCGTCATACCGAATCACCTTGGCCACGGGGCACCGTCTCCCTCAGCACCGCCCACACGATGAGCCGGTAGGTGGAGGAGAACTCGGGTGTGCAGGTCGTGAGGGTCAGATAGCGGCCGGGGGCGCTGTATCCGTACCGCGGCTTGACCAGCGAGCGGGGGATGGCGGCGATGACGCCCGTGTCGCGGGGCGATGTGGTGGGCAGCGCGCTGTCGACGACGTACGTGTAGGTCGCCTCCCGGGTCTCGACGACGAGGCTGTCGCCCTTGCGGAGCCGGTCGATACGGCGGAACGGCTCGCCGTGGGTGTTGCGGTGCCCGGCGAGGGCGAAATTGCCGGGGCGCCCGGGCAGGGCGGTGCCGGGGTAGTGCCCGGCGTAGCCCTTGTCGAGGACGCCGCGCTTGTCGATCCCCTGGGCGACGGGCACGGCGAGACCGAGGGAGGGGATCTTGAGGACGGCGTAGGCGCGGCGGGGAGCGGTGGTGGGCGCGGCGGGGTCGGGGGGCTGGGACCGGGGCCGGTCCTCGGGCGCGTCCGTGGGCGTACGGAGACTCGGGGGCGAAGTGGGGGGCGGGGGCGGGGTGGGGGTCGGGGGC
>NZ_BMQQ01000006.1:86185-101492 GCF_014648195.1 Streptomyces purpureus | reverse complement strand
GGGTCCGGGGGCGCGCCCCACTCCTCCTCCAGGGCCCGTACGGTCCGGTCGGCGTCGGCGCGGGCCTGCTGGTTGGTCCACCAGAGCTGGTGGACGACGAGGAGCAGGACGACGACTCCGACGGTGACGGCCATCTCGGCGCAGGTCCACAGCGCGCGGCCGACCGCGGTGCGCCGCTGTGACGCCCGTCTCTGCACCACCACCGGTACACGCACGCGCGCACGATAGGGGCTCGTACGCCAACTCACCAGAGCGGCGGGCCAGAACACCTCTGCGCCTCGGGAGGGGACGGCAGTACGGTGTCATCCATGCGCCCCGACACTCCTGCCGATCACACGACCGAAGCCGAGCGCCTCCTGCGCACCGCGGCGCAGTACCCCGAGGACCGCGAGCAGCTGCTCCTCCGGGCCGCGGCGCACCTGGAGCTGGCCGGCGAACGCCCCCGCGCCGCCACGCTCTACGACGACCTGCTGGCCGGCTCGCCGGACGACCCCCAGCTGGTGAAGGCGCTCAAGGCGGCCAACCTGTGGGAGTACGGCCACGAGGCCGAGGCCCGCGCGATCATCGAGGGCATCCGGGCGTCGGTCCCGGCGGACGCGGCGCCGTGGGAGATCGTGACGGAGACGCTGGAGACCCACGACGAACTGGAGCAGGCGGAAGCCGCGGCGACCACGGCGCTGACGACCCTGCTGCCGGAGTCCTCCCGGGACATCCCGTACGCCACCCAGTCCCTGGTCACCACCCGCCACCGGGTCCGCCGCCTGCTGGCGCTCCCCCACGACACCTGGGACACGCTGGCGGACGACCTCCACACCGCGGAGGTCCCCCTCGACGAACTCCACGACCCCAAACGCCTATGGTCCCTGGGCTCCTCGGACCCGGCGGAGCTCAAGGCGGAGATCACCCGCCTCCGCTCCGAACTGGGCTCCTACCGCACGGCCCTCTCCCGCCCCTTCCCGGTGGCGGTCCTCCACTGGCCGCGCCCGGAACTCGACGAACTCCTGGCGGCCTACCCGGAGCTGGAGTCGGAGTACCCCACCTACGAGGCCCACCTGACGGACCTCGAGGCCTCCCTCCGCGAACTCGCCCAGGCGGGCACCCCCAACCTCGGCATCGTCCCGGGCACGGTCCCCTCCTACGAAGCCTTCGCCGCCTCCGAATCCACCTCCCCCTCCCAGGCCCCCCTCCTCCCCCAGTACGCCACCACCCTGGCCGCCCGCGGCCTGGCCACCCCCTGGCCCCCACCACGCACGGAACCGTGCTGGTGCGGCTCGGGAGAGACGTACGGGGAGTGCCACGGCGGGGCGTGAGCGGCCGTAGTCCGGCACAATGCCCTGGTGTCCGACGCCGTACCTTCCTCCCCTTCGGTCTCGTCCCGCATGAGCCGCCAAGGCCGCCGCGACACCGCCCCCGAAGTGGCGGTGCGCAAGCTCCTGCACGCCGCCGGCCTGCGCTACCGCGTCAACGTGCCCGTCCCGGGCATGCCACGCCGGACGATCGACATCGTCTTCGGTCCCGCCAAGATCGCCGTATTCCTGGACGGATGCTTCTGGCACGGCTGTCCTGTGCACGCGACACAGCCGAAGGCGAACGCGGAGTGGTGGCGGACCAAGCTGGCCAAGAACATGGCTCGCGACCGTGAGACGACGGCACATCTCGAAGCGGCCGGCTGGACGGTCCTGCGATTCTGGGAACACGAGTCCCCTGCTGCGGTCGCCGAGGCGGTCGCCCGTGCCAAGGCCGATGCGACGCGCGTAGCGTGCCCACCTCATGACCGTCCGTAGGTGGGCGGGCTTCGATCATCTCTGCGCATGTGGGGTATCGATGTCCGTCCGTTGCATTACGGTCTCTTTCGATGGCGCGACGCATCGTGAAGCCTGAGGCGAGGAAATGAGCAACGACTGGCAGTTCGACGTTCCCGTCACCGGGAGCAAGGTCCTTCCACCTGACTCCAGGTACATGGAGGCACTCAGCAGCCAGGGCTACGGCTTCGAGATAGCCGTCGCCGACCTCGTCGACAACTCCATCGATGCGGGCGCACGCGACGTGGTCGTGCACTTTCTCCGTGACGGCGACCAACTGGTCTCTCTCCTCGTCGTCGACGACGGCAAAGGCATGACGGACGACGAACTCGATGTCGCCATGACCGTCGGAGGCCGTCGCGACTACGAGGCGGACGCCCTCGGCATGTTCGGTACCGGCCTGAAGTCCGCTTCGCTCAGCCACGCTTCGGCGGTGACCGTCGTAAGCACGACGAAACGCACGCGGGCCTCCGGCCGACGGTGGCTGATGGAACGTGCCGTCTCAGGATTCCATTGCGACATCGTCGATCCCACCTACGCTCAAACACTCATCGACCGCTACGACAGCGGGCGCCCCATCAAGTGGCAGGGCACGGTCGTCCGCTGGGACGGGGTCAAGGACTTTCCCAAGCACGGGGGAGGAGGCCAGACCGACCGCTATCTCCACCGCACCATCAACAAGCTGGGACTGCACCTCGGCCTGCACCTGCACCGTTTCCTCGCTCGCGAGGACTTCAACATCACCATCGCCGTCGAGGACGTGCGTACAGGCACGGTCTACATGAACTTCGGGGTGGAGCCCCTCGACCCCTTCGGCTATCCGGTGTCGGGCGACCCGGCATTCCCCCGGGAGTTCACGGCGTCGCTGCCGTCGATCGGGGACATGACCCTGGCCGCGCACATCTGGACACCCAAGTCGAACCTCGACGAGTACAAGGCCGTCGGTTCCGTCCTCGATCGCCAGGGCTTCTACTTCTACCGGCACGACCGCCTCGTCCAGGCGGGCGGATGGAACAACTTCCGCCAACCCGAGCAACACCTTTCGCTCGCAAGGGTGGCTATCAACCTCCCGGACGACCTGGGCGAGGTCTTCCGTCTCACGGTCAAGAAGTCCGGGGTCGAGGCCTCGCCCGAGTTCGCCACGGCTCTGGAAAAGGCTGTCGACGGCGGGCATAGCAGCTTCCTCGACTATCTGGGAGTCGCCGACGCGACCTACCGGGAAGCGCGCAAGCGCGCGGGCACCACCCGCAGGCCGGTCCTGCCTGCAGGCAAAGGCTTCGACCCGAGCGTTCGGGAAACCATCGAGGACGAGCTGCCGACCATCCCCCACGAGGAACCCATCGCGGTCCGCTGGCAGCGACTCGACAACGAGGTCTTCTTCCATGTCGACCGTGAGGAACGCACCATCGTCCTCAATCAGCACTACCGCGCCGCGATTCTGGGTGGTCGACGCGGCGGGCTGAACGACGCGCCGCTGATCAAGTCCTTGATGTACATGCTCCTTCACCAGGTCTTTGAGAAGGAGTACAGCGGCAGCCGGGAGAAGGACAACCTGCAGCTGTGGCAGTCCATCCTGGTCTCCGCGGCACGCGCGGAGCTCGACAGGGTGGCGGACGATGACTGAGCCCCGTTCCGACGCAGTCGGGTCACTGGTCGCCTGGACGGACGTGGAGCACTACCTGGGCCGTAGGCTCTCGGTGCCTTTTCGTCTCAGGCAGTCGCCGCGGGTCGACTACGTCGTCACCCCCGACGGTGAAATCGCCCTCCACCTCCAACTCGGTCCTCGCGAAAGGCTGCCCCGTTCACCGTTCCCCATGGTCCGGATAGAAGAGATAGCGGATCAGGGTCTGCGGATGGCGCGACTGCGCACAACCCGAGCGCAGCTCCTTCGCGACTTCCACGACCTGGTGAACGCGATCGCCGATCGAGTGATCACACACCGGCGAACCGCCGAGCAGGCGTTCAACGAGACAGTACGGGCGTGGAGCGCGCTCCTGGACCGTCCCCGGGGCCAGAGCTCCGAACGACGCATCGGTCTCATGGGGGAGCTCGCAACGCTCCAAGCTCTGTCGGCCACCCACGGATACGCTGCCGCCGTCGATGCCTGGAAGGGTCCTCAGGGCGAGGAGCACGACTTCGGCCTGCCTGATTTCGACCTCGAGGTGAAGACCACGGCGTCCGAGCAGCGCCTTCACACCATCCATGGATCGGGGCAGCTGACTCCGACGGGAGACCGCCCTCTGTGGTTCGCGTCCCTGCAACTCACCCGGGGCGGCACTGGGGGACGGACGCTCGCGGAGTGTGTCGCTGCGGTCCGCGGAAAAATCGCGGAGGAAGCACCCTCGCATCTCGATCGCTTCGATCGGCACCTCGAAAGCGCTGGGTGGGACCCGGAGACGATGGACGACGAGCGCTGGCAGCTCCGTGCGGCACCTCTGGTACTCGCCGCGGACGAGCGGCTCCCTCGTCTCGATGCCACATCCGTACCCGAGCATCTCCGCGCCCGGATCCGAGACATCTCGTACACCATCGACGTCAGCGGCCTCGATCCGTCGCCCCACGCCCCTTCCCTCCTTGTCGGCCTCCGCCTTCCGTAAGTCCGAGGACTCTTTCGATGACCTACACAGACACATTGCGGCTCACGCTTCACAAGTCCGCCCTGGCCGGCATGCAGGACAGCAGACCCAAGAATCTGCTGCGCGCACTTGCCTATCAGGCCGAGGACGAGGGTGAGGACGCAGCAGCGGTCGCCACCGAGGGAGACTTCCGCACCACGCTCACACACGCTCATCCCACGGATCAGCTGGTGGAACTGTGGCGCAAGCAGCTCACGCAGTGGGACTACGCGGAGCAGCCGAGCTGGTCGGAGACCGACCCGCGGACCGACGACCGCAGGGTGGCGATCATGTCGCTCCTCGGATTGGACGAGGACACACGAAAGCTCCTCGACTCGCTCATTCCGGTGCCGCGGGCCGAGGGGCCGGTGGTCATCAGCCCGCAGCACGTCGAGTGGTACACGCCGCAGTCACAGCAGGGACGTAGCTGGTACTGGCCCGCGTATCGACGCCTGCTGTCGGAGAAGGGCTGGCCCGAGTCCGCCGTCGCAGGCCTGGACGTGGCGACCGACAGCGTGGTGGAGCGCCTGGCGGACCCGACCTCGTACGAGACGTACCAGTCGAAAGGGCTGGTCGTGGGCTACGTCCAGTCCGGCAAGACCGCCAACTTCACCGGGGTCATTGCCAAGGCGATGGACGCCGGATACCGCCTGGTCATCGTGCTCGGCGGCACCCTCAATCTGTTGCGCGCCCAGACCCAACGCCGCCTCGACATGGAGCTCGTCGGGCGCGAGAACATTCTTCGCGGAGCACCGGAGTACGAGTCGGACTACGCCGACGACCCTGCATGGCCACAAGGGAAGTTCCTCTCGCACGGCGGACTTCCGTCGGCCCGCGGCGGCTTCGACATCGTGCGTATGACCACGAGGGACAACGACTACAAAAGCTTGCTCCAAGGCATCGTCGCTCTCGAATTCGAGAAGCAGGAACCGAACCTTCCGCTCCACGATCCCCGCAATCTGCACCGCTCTTCGGCCCGTCTCATGGTCGTGAAGAAGAACAAGACGGTACTCGCGAAGCTCGTGAAAGACCTCAACAAGATCAAGACGCCGCTGTCGGAGATTCCTGTCCTGATCATCGACGACGAGTCGGACGAGGCCTCGGTCAACACCGCCAATCCCACTCGCCCGGATGCCGAGCGCACGGCCATCAACCAGAAGATTTCGGAGCTTCTCTCCATACTTCCTCGGGCCCAGTACGTCGGCTACACCGCCACGCCTTTCGCGAACGTCTTCGTCGACCCGAGCGACACGGAGGACATCTTTCCCCGTGACTTCATCGTCTCGCTGCCTCGTCCGAGTGGTTACATGGGTGTCCAGGACTTCCACGATCTGGACTCGCCGATCCCTCCTGAAGAGCGAACCTTCGCAAACTCCAACGAGAAGGCGCACGTTCGCGACATCCTCCTCTCCTCCGACGAGGACGACACCGCCCTTCAGCAGGCAATGGACATGTTCGTCCTGACGGCGGCCATGAAGCTCTTCCGGGAGGATCAGGGCGGGCTGGGGCACCGCTACTTCCAGCACCACACGATGCTGATCCATGAATCCGTCCGCACGGCCGAACACCGCGAACTTCGCATGCGCGTCCAACGGTTGTGGTGGACGTCGGGATATACCGGCGCTTCCGGTCACGAACGCCTGCGCAAGTTGTTCCACGCGGATCTCGCCCCGGTCTCCGACGTGCGTGCCGACGGCTTCGCCGTTCCTGTCTCCTACGAGGACCTCGCACCGTACGTCGGCACCGCAGCCATCCGTATCGGGGGAGACGACCGGCCGATCATCGTCGTCAACGGCGACACGGACATCGAGAACGGTGAGGCCGACTTCGACAAGCGGCCCCTGTGGAAGATCCTCATAGGCGGCCAGAAGCTGGCCCGCGGCTTCACCGTGGAAGGACTCACGGTCACCTACTACCGTCGTCGCACCAACAACGCCTCGACCTTGATGCAGATGGGCCGGTGGTTCGGCTTTCGCCAGGGGTACCGGGACCTGGTTCGTCTCTATCTCGGACGCGAGGAAACGATGGGGCGGAAGGAGATCGATCTCTACGAAGCCTTCGAGGCCATCTGCCGCGACGAGGAATCCTTCCGCGACCAGCTCAAGCAGTACGCACGCCCCGTCGGCGACGGACCGGGCATCACACCGGCCCAGGTGCCACCCCTCGTGGCGCAGCACCTGTCCTGGCTGCGGCCGACGAGCGCCAACAAGATGTACAACGCCCGTCTCGCCGAACTGCGGTCCCCGGGGCTCTGGGAGGAGCCCACGGCCCACCCGAAAGCGGTCGGCGTGCTCCGGGACAACACCGCGCTCTGGACACCGATCCTCGAAGGGCTGTCCTCCACCACAACGACATTCACCTACCGGTTCGACCAAGCCCAGAAGCCGCACCGCTTCGAGGCCCTGACAGGGCTCTTTCCCTCGAATCGCATCCTGCCGATCCTTCGGCAGCTGAAGTGGCTCGTGCCGGAACACTTCCAACCACATCTCACCTATCTCGAGGACATCACCAATGTCTCCGGACAGTTGGACGACTGGCTTGTCGTGGCCCCTCAGCACACTGCCCGGACCCAGCAGATCGTTCTGGGCGACTCGGGCCGGCGATTCTCGTGGTTCGGAGTCGAGCGCCGCCGCGACCCCCTGTTCGGAGGCATAAGCAACCCTCGCCACCGTGATGCGCTGAGACGTGTGGCGGGTGCCCTGCCCTCTTGCGGGGACGCAGCGACCGAGGCGTACGTGTCGGAGCGCAGAGGGGTAGTCGCCCTCTATCCGATCGTGGAGAAGAAGAACGTCGACGCCATCGGCCCGGACGGGCGCATGGACCCCGGGAAGGTCGTCATGGCCTTCGGCTTCGTCGCCCCGGCCGCCGCCCGCGGTCGCGACGACCGGGTGGTGCGCTTCACGACGATCGACTCGTCCCGCGCGGGCGACGCCATCATCACGGTCGACTGAGATCCATGGAGAGAGACATGTCACAGGCCCGGCTGACCTTGTTGGACGTCTGCGCCGGCGCAGGAGGCCAGGCGATCGGGCTGGAGTCAGCGGGCTTCGCCCCTGTCGCTCTCGTCGAGAACGACGCCCACGCCTGCGCCACTTTGCGCGCCAACCGTCCTGCGTGGAACGTCCTCGAGATGGATCTGTTGGAATTCGATCCCGTGGACCACCCGTACACCTACGACGTGGATCTTCTCGCAGCGGGACTGCCACGCGTCAAGTCGGCCGCCTCGGCCGCTCGCTCCCAGGACGACGAGGCACGCAAACTTCTTGAAGCGACGGTCTGGTTGACCGCGGGGGTGCGCCCCCGCGTCGCCCTGATCGAGAATGTCCCCGATCTGGTGACGTCGGAAGCTTTTTCCGATATCCGCGAATTCATCCGTCTCGAGCTCGAGCACCTGGGCTATCGGCTGCACGGCCGGGTGTTGAACGCAAATGAATTCGGCGTACCGCAGGACCGCAGGCACGGCGTACTGGTGGCCTGCCGGCACGACGTTGCCGATCGGTTCCGTTGGCCCACGCCCACCGGAACCGCCCCCCAGACCGTGGGGGAGGCTCTGGGGCGTTCGATGAGTGAGAGGGGATGGCCGCATGCGACGGCTTGGGCGGCCAGGGCCGACCGACAGGCCCCGGCCGTGGTGGGTGGGTCCAAGAACCGCGGAGGCGCGGACCTCGGCCCCTCCGGCACGAAGAAGGCATGGGCCCGCATGGGTGTGAACGGAGGGACCATCGGCGACGAGGTTCCGGACGCGTCGTTTCCCTGGGTCCCGGACGGCGAGCCGAGGGACTTGCCCACTCTCACTGTGCCTCAGGTGTCGATCCTGCAGGGGTTCCCGTCCGACTGGCGTCTCTGTGGTGGCAAGACGGCGCGTTACCGGCAGATCGGCCATGCATGGCCGCCCCCGGTCGCCGCCGCGGTGGGCCGGTCGCTCGCCGCGGCGCTGGCCGAGCGATGAGCGCAGTCACCTCGCCGGATAAACTTCACCGCATGAACGCCGTTCCCCCCACTGGCCCCATCACCGTCGTCGACCTGTTCGCCGGTTGCGGGGGCTTCACCCGGGGGTTCCACTCGTTTCGCCCCACAGGGGAGGACGAAGCGGGTCCGGTGTTCAACTCCGTCGCAGCCGTCGAACACAATGAAGCTGCTGCCGCGACATATTCGGCAAACTTCACACGCTCCAAGGCGGAACGGGAGCGCATCCACTGCGGGGACATCCAGAAGTGGAAGCCCAAGGGAGAGGCCCTCGAAGCTGAGGTGGTTCTCGGAGGACCACCCTGTCAGGGATTCTCCGGTCTCGGCCTGCAGGATCCGGACGACCCACGGAACAAACTGTGGCGCGAATACGTACGCGCGGTGAGCGCCATCGAGCCCAAGGTGTTCGTGATCGAGAACGTGGACCGGTTCCTACGTTCCGACGAGTTCTTCGACCTCCACAAGGAGGTCGAAGAGGGAAGCTTGAAGAAGTACCGCCTGATCGCTCCCCCAGGTTCGAAGGAATCAGATTCCTGGCACGACCGACGAAAGCGATTCCTCCTCAATTCTGCCAACTACGGAGCCCCGCAGGCCCGGCGTCGAGCGATCGTCATCGGCGTACGGGAAGATCTGATCGACGAGTCGGTCGACCCTCTGTCCCTGGGTGAGCTCTGGTATCCCGGACAAACACACTCCAAGCATGCCGAAGCAGCCGTCGAGGCCGAGGGGGGCCTGTTCGGACCCGAGGAAATGTCCGGACCCGGGCGCCGCCGCTGGGAGGCGGTGCGCTCGATCTTCGAGCTGTCCCGGACAGTACCCATGTCCTCCGATCTCCCCTACAGGACATCGCGGACAACGCCCGAAGGCGATGTCCTGCCCCCGACGTACTGGACGTACGAACTGCACATGCGCCGAAAGCCGGAGCTGCTTTCCCTGGCGCGCTACCAGGCCATTCCACCGGGGGGGAACCGGAAGGATCTACGAAACAAGAAATTCAAGGTCGATGCCCAGGGCGACATTGTGATCTCGACCGATGCCGAGAATTACGCCAAGGCGAGAGGAAAGGGCAAGGACCTCTCGACGCCCTCCTGGGACAGGCACGACAACGGCACCGGCGACGTCATGGGGCGACTGCGCATCGACGATCCGTCCGTGACGATTCGCACCGAATTCTTCAAGCCGGAAAAGGGGAGGTACCTCCACCCCACGGAGCACCGCCCCATCACGCACTACGAGGCGGCGCTCATCCAGGGCTTCCCTCTTGACTTCAAATGGTGTGGATCCCGGCTGGAGATTGCTCGCCAGATCGGGAATGCCGTACCGATTCCCCTCGGTCGGGCGATCGCCGCAGCCCTGCACCGGCAGCTACGCCCGCCACGTGGGTGAGTACGGCTTGTCGAGACTGACGCCCCTCGGCCGCTCCACCTCGGTCGGGCACGGCTCCTTGCCGCGCCTCGGAACCTCGGCGTAGAGCTTCTCGAACATCGAGCTCAACGTCTCGACGGATCTGGCCGGGATCGGGCCGTCGTCGGGGCCTTCGGGCAACTTTTCGTGTGGTACCGGCGGTGCCACTTCAGCCTCGGAGATCCAGTACTCGACAGCCTCGGGGTCCGGGCCCTCGTCGGGCGCCAGCACTTCGTACATGATGGTGCTGCCTGCCACGTTGACGGCGGAAACGAGGTCGTTGAGTTCCCGACCCGTGCGTACCACGCCCTGCTCGACCAGGCGTGTCACCGCTCGAGCAGTGGGGCGGTGGTCGACGACGTCCAGCCTCAGCACGGTGTTGATCAGATCCGGGATGCGACCGGCGATCTCGACCGGTCGATAGTCGCTTCCGTCCCGGAAGAGCTCTGCCGTCCACCAAAGGCGTGCGAATGCCTGCTTGTAGTGGAGCCCGCAGAATCGCTCGGCCGTGACAAGCCCCGCCTTCGGCCCGTCTCCACCGGACCGATGGCGCCACACTACGTAGTCGGGCGCCACAACCAGGGCGAGGTAGTTCCACAAGGCAGGTTCGGCGGCCTCGGCACGCGTCAGACGCAGCGTCGCGTGCAGCCGAGGAGCAAGCCACCGGTCGGCCTGAGCCCGGCCGACGTCGGAGTGACGCCGCTGCGCCTCTTCCAACAGGTGCCGCAGAGGCTCGATGCTCCAACGACTCTGCGTACCACCCACGGATTCGGATGCCCTCACAAGCGCCACGAAGGGCGGGTCCTCCTGGCCCGACAGCACACCACGAGTGAGGTGCTTGACAGCGACGGTATCTGACAGCAGAGCCATTTGAGGTGGAATGTCGGTGGTCCGACGACTCATCCCGTGCTCTCCCGTCCGGATCGGCCCAGGACACGGATCACAGTGCCCAGGTTTTTGGCGATGTGTGCCCTGCGGGACGCCGCGTACTGGATGAGGGGCTGCAGCTCGTGCCAGCCGGAGCTCTCCGACCGTCGGCCGTGGATCTCCAGCAGCCCGTCGGCGGGGGACAGTTCGGGCAGGATGTCCGGCAGCATGCTCCGAAGGACCCAGTCACGCCAACCGGAGGGCCACTGCGGGACGCCGTCGCCGTCCACTTCGAGGTCGCTCACCGCCGAGTGGAACATCGCGGTCCACGCATCGGTCGCGATCTGAGTGGCCAGCAGTCGCCCTACCGCCCTCTCCGTGGGGTCGCTACCGGCTCCCAGGAGCTCGGTAACGCCTTCGAAGCCCGTGTTGAGGTGGATGGTCGGCATGTCCCCGGAGGTCTCCACAAGCCACGGCGCATCCCGGAACGGGCGGAGCCACTCGTGGGGACCGTCCCTGAAGTCCATCTCGTTGATGTCGAGTTCCCGCTGTCGGACGGGTACGCGGGCCGTCAGGTCCACGAGCCAGGAGTCCTGAGCGGTGGCCACAACCCGGCCGGCGACGCCGCCGACGGTGGCGACGACCGACAGCGTCAGGTCCAGCCGCGCCCGAAAGGCACCACGTGGCACCACGGCGGTGCCGCCCCAGGAACCGGACCACGGCCTCAGCCTCACGACTGTACGGGAGTTGGTCGCTCGCTCGGTGAGTACGGCGACGCACACCACTTCCGTCCATGGCCCGTTCGCCAGTTCGATGTCCGGGATCTGCGCCTGGATCTCGAGTCGGGCCTCACGCCACTTCTCCCGTCCGGCCATGTGCAACGCCACGACGCGATCCTGCTGCGAAACCATGGAGAGATCGAGAGCGCGACCGTCCAGCTGAGCTCCCGTGACCTTGAAGGTCACATCTCCCACCGGTGTGGGGTAGGGAATTAACCTCTTCATGCCCCGGCTCGCCTCACCTTCTGCAGGTCCACGATCAGTGGTGCCATGGCGGCCGACACGGGATGCGTCGCAACGTTCGTCACGCCGATGAAGGAGGCGGTCCGCGCGCCTGCCCTGAAACGAATGTTTCCCTCCTCGATCCGGCAGTTGTCCCCTGCCTCGAGTTCCGCCCAAGCCACGCTCGGCCGCCCCCCGGACCGTACGTCGAACTTGGCCACGGGGGCCAAGAGCCAGGCATCGTCCCTCACGGGGAGCCTGACCTCGACACGCACGCGCCAGGCCCCGCGGGCGTCCAGCTCACCGTCGACATGCCGGATCGTCGGGTGCCCTTCGACGCGCCGCCCGAGGGCTGTCCCGCCATCGAGCCGGAGAAGCTCACGTAGTATCGCCGGCCCTCCTTGCGTCCTCTCCTCTCGGCGGGCGACGAGAACCCGGACCGCCGCCATCATCTCCTTGCGGAACTCGTCGATACGGGTGCGAGCGCCTCGCGCGTAGGCGTTGGCCAGCTCCTCCGTCCGGGTCCAGTCGTTGTGCTCCGGCGGCTCGGCCGCCCGCAGAAACTGCTCGGCAAGGTTGTCGGCGTCGGTCGGAGGCTCTCCCCCGGTGGCTCGCCCGGCGAGCAGGACGGCCTGAAAGGCGTTGGTGCCTAGCGGCAGGTCGCCGACGCGACGCACACTCACGGTCATCCGATTGCCGCGCATGCACACCAGCTGGTTGGGACGGACGTCGGCGTCGTTCGCCGGAGTCACCAGAAGCACGGCCCGATGCTCGACCCCCCGCCCCTTTCCGCCCCGAAGCGGAGGCACGGTCAGCGGTACGTGGGTCAGCACGACGTCCTCGGTGCCGGTGATTCGATCTGTCGTGGTGCCGTCGAGGTACGCCTTCAGCGCCCGGGAACGAGCGGGCTCGTGCGCATGGGGATCCACACGTTCTTCACCGAGGAGCACCTGGCCGTTGCGCAGAGTGGTGACGGACGCCTCCAGAACAGGTGCGCCCTTCGTACCGGCCGTCATTGCTGCCCAGAAGTTGGCCGCCAGGGACCGGAGCAGCTTTTCGTGCATCTCCTGCAGAGACTCGGCATCACCGGCGGCGTCATGGGCGCCGACGATGAGGAAGGAGGTGCCCGGATCGGTCCCGCTCCGGGTCAGCTGCAGTTTCTCGACCGTCTCCTCGTCCGCCCACCAGGAGCGGGACACGTTCTCGAAGCCGGGCTCCGTGTCCGGTTCCCCCAGCCAGGCCGGTCCTGCAAAGGCGTCTCCGTCGACCTCCCGCCACGGCAGGTCCAGGCGCCCGACGACGCGGCGCTCCGTACGCCCTTCGTGCGGCTCGCTGAGCGTGCTTCCGACGAGCACAAGGCCGAGCCGGCTGGTCGCCCACAAGGTGGCCTTGCCCAGGCCGTAGGAACCGCCCGCAAGGCCACTGGTCTTGTGGCTGTCGAGCTGGCGTCGGACGACCGCGGCGAAGCGGCCGTCTCCGTAGTCCGGTCCCGTGAGACCGGAGGCGTTGTAGTCGTCCACGCGCAGCAGGAGCAGCGAGTCCGTTTCCAGCAGTTCGCGTATCCCTTCCGCGATGACGCGCCCGACCTTCTGCTGCTGTGCGGCCGCCACCTCGTAATGCGGCAGGAGCCGGTCCCATTGAAGGGCGTCGAGGAACAGCCGCAGGTGCTCACCTGTGAGTTCGTGGAGGGTGTATCGCACGCGCACCGGCCGGCTCGCGTCGTACCGCTCGTCCAGGGAATTCTGCGTCGCCTCCCGGGCGAGAACAGCCAGATCCGCGTCGAACGCGAACGCGGCGGCGTTGCCGAATTCCCGACCACCGTCGGCGTGCGCCGGACGGTGGTACCAACGGACAGGTCGAATTGGCTGCGCGTCCGCAGTACGCGTGTGTACGGTCGCCTCGTCGGTACCGAGAACTCGCGCGATGGCGCGCTTCTTGTCCTCGCGCGGTTCGGCCCGGCCTGTGATCCATGCCGAGACGGCCGCACGGGTCACGTCGAGTTCCAAGGCCAAGTGCGCCTGCGTCATCCCGCGGTGTCTCAGCTGACGGGCGAGCCACGGCCCGAAGGCCTCTCCTTCGTGCATCCGCTTCCTCCAGCCGCGCGCCTGTGACACGGACAGCCTAACAGTGCTGTTTGACGGTCAAATTCCTTTGTCATCCGCTCAATCGTCGCTTCCGGCCGGTCGCCGTGGGGGCCCATCGGGCCCTCGTTAGGCTCGAAGTCACGTGGTCGAGAGAGAGGTGGCATGTCATGCGCAGGATTCCGGCATCCGTCATAGCGGCCGGCGGGCTCGTCGGTGGATACGGCGTAGCCCGGTGGAGCAAGAAGCGGCCCCTTGGAGGGGTCGTGCTCGCCGCGGCCGGGGTTGTCGCCGGGCAGGAGTGGCAGCGGGTGGCCGGGGGGAAGGCGGCCGCCGGGCTGGGGGCTGCCTATGTCGGGGCGTTCGCCGGGTCGCATGTGCTGGCCAAGAAGGTCGGGGCCTGGCCCGCCGTGTTTTCCGTTGCCGGGGGCGTCGCCCTTGCCTCCTGGGCCGTCACCCGGGAGACCGGAGAGAGGTCCGGGGAGAGGTGAGTCGGGAAAACCCTGGCCCCCGTTGAACACGACCGGCTCCGCGCCCGTACTACACAGCACCTCCCCAAGGTGGCTGGGCGAGGGCCCCGGAGGCAGGGCGGGGCGCTCGCCCGGCAGGTCCGCCGGTCTCCCTCGGCCGGCGCCGTCGGCGCCCCACCGCCGACAGCTCGCGGCCCCCGCCGGTCCCCCAACCGGCGGGGGGCCCTGGGCCTGGCCCAGCCGGGCAGTCCGGCGCCCCCTCACTCCGCGAGGGCGCCGTCACCAGGGTCGGTCATCCGCCCAGCGAGTGCGAGACCGTGTAGATCAGCAGGCCAGCCAGGGCGCCGACCACCGTGCCGTTGATCCGGATGAACTGGAGATCCCGGCCGATGTTCGCCTCGATCTTCCGTGACGTCTGGTCGGCGTCCCAGCTCGCCACCGTGTCCGAGATCAGGGAGGTGATCTCGGTGCGGTACGTGGTGACCACGTACACCGCCGCGTCCTCCAGCCAGCCGTCGACCTTCGACTGGAGCCGCACGTCCGTCGACAGCCGGCCGCCGAGGGAAATAAGGGACGCACGCGCGCGAAGGCGCAGTTCGCTGCGGTCGTCCTCGGCCGCGGAGATGATCATGCCGCGGATCGATGCCCACGCCGACGCGATGATGTCCTGGATCTCCGGGCGGCCCAGCAGGTCCGACTTCAGCCGCTCCACGCGCGTGCGGGTGTCCGTGTCCGCCTGGAGGTCCGCGGAGAAGTCCGTCAGGAAGCGGTCGATCGCGCCGCGCGCCGGGTGGGCCGGCATGTCGCGCATCTCGGTGACGAAGCGCAGCAGCTCCTTGTAGACCCGCTCACCCACCCGGCGGTCGACGAAACGGGGCGTCCAGCCCGGCGCCCCGCCCTGGATCGCGTCCATCACCGAGTCGCCGTGGGTGACCAGCCAGTCCTGGGCGCGGGCGCAGACGAGGTCGACCGCGCGGTGGTGGGCGCCGTCCGCGACGACCTTCTCCAGGGTCTTGCCGATGCCGGGGGCGATCTCGGCCGCGTCCGCCCGGCGGGTGATCGCCTCGCCGACGACGGCCTGTACGTCGGAGTCCCGCAGGA
>NZ_BMQQ01000006.1:0-86161 GCF_014648195.1 Streptomyces purpureus | reverse complement strand
CGGTCAGCGCGCCGCGCAGGGCCGTGGAGAGCTCCGCCGTCACCCGGTCGGCGTGGGCCGGGTCGGACAGCCAGGCGCCGAGGCGGCGGCCGATCCCGATGCTGTGGAGGCGGGCCCGTACGACCGCCGAGGAGAGGAAGTTCTCCCCCACGAAATGGCCCAGCGTGGCCCCGAGCTGGTCCTTCTTGTTCGGGATGATCGCCGTGTGCGGGATCGGCAGGCCCATCGGGCGGCGGAAGAGCGCCGTCACCGCGAACCAGTCCGCCAGGGCGCCGACCATCCCGGCCTCCGCCGCGGCGGCCACGTAGGCCGGCCAGCCGCTCACGCCTGCGTTCCCGGCCCAGGTGGCGAGGACGTAGATCAGTGCCACCAGCAGCAGGAGGCCGGTGGCGGTCGTCTTCATCCGGCGGACGCCGCGCTGTTTCTCCTCGTCGGCGGCGGTGTACGAGAACGGGACCAGCCCGGGCGCGGGCACTGCACCGTCGCCCATCGCCTCATTCGTACGCTGCGTACGGTTCATCCGGCCGAGCCCTCCGCGTTCCTCCGCATACGTCCACGCACGTCCCCATACGTAAATGTTTACCTATGAAGGACTCCCGGCGCGTGCGGTGAGTTCCCGCCTTGGTTTGCGGTGAGTTCCCGCCTGAGTTCTCGCCTGCGTTCCCGGTCAGCCCTCCAGCTCCCGCTTGCCGGCCTTGTCGGCCTTGCGGCGCTTGCGCTCCACGCCGACGCCGCCCATGAGCGCGAAGCCGGTGATCCGTACGCGCGGTGAGCCCGGCGTGCCGTCCCCTGTCGCCCGGTCGTCGAAACCGCCCATCAGGCCGAAACCGGTGACGTCCACGGTGAGCTCCGGAGGTACGACGATCCGCATGCCGCCCATGATCGTCACGCAGCGGATCACAATCTCGCGATCCTCGAAGTTCGCCTCGCGCAGATCGAGGTCGCCGCCGCCCTGGAACGTCACCGCGGTGAAGCTCCTGGGGACCGTCCACGTGCCCCGGCGGTAGAAGCCGCCCCAGAAGGAGAACGCCCCCTTCGACGTGGGCTGCTTGCCGATCCGTGACGCCCAACCCGCCTGCTCCGCAGGGGCGGCGGCGTGAGAGGAGGCAGGCGCGGGCAGGTCGCGCACCAGCGGCTCCAACTCGCCCTGTGTACGCGCCTTGTACGCCGCGTCGAGCCGCTCCTCGAACTCCTCCATGTCGAGCCGGCCCTCCGCCACCGCGTCGCGCAACCGCTCGGCGATCCGCTCCCGCTCGGCATCGGAGGCGCGCATTTCGGGGAGTTCACTCGGACCCGGGTTTGTCATATGACCAGCCTAAGCCGAACAGGTCACGATCTCCCGGCATACATCTTCGCGATCACCGCCTCGATGTCCGGCTCCCGCACCGACAGGTCCACCAGCGGATACGCCGCCGCGACCGCCGTCACGATCGGTGCCGCCGACCGGGACGCGGGAAAGGCCAGCCACTGCCGCGGGCCCTCCACCTTCACCACCCGTACGCCCTCCAGCTCGATCGGCGCGGCCGCCCGCTCCAGGTCCACCACCAGGGTGCGCTCGCTCCGGCCCACCTCGTGCAGCCCGGCCAGCTCGCCGTCGTACATCAGCCGCCCGTGGTCGATCACCATCACCCGCTTGCACAACTGCTCGATGTCGGTCAGGTCGTGGGTCGTCAGCAGGACCGTCGTCCCCCGCTCGGCGTTCAAGTCCCGCAGGAACTCCCGCACCTCGGCCTTGGAGACCACGTCCAGGCCGATCGTCGGCTCGTCGAGGTAGAGCACGTCCGGGTCGTGCAGCAGCGCCGCCGCGATGTCGCCGCGCATCCGCTGTCCCAGCGACAGCTGCCGCACCGGCACGTCCAACAGCTCGCCCAGATCGAGGAGTTCGACGCAGCGCGCCAGATTCTCCCGGTAGCGCGCGTCCGGGATGCGGTACATGCGGTGCACCAGCCGGTACGAGTCACGCAGCGGCAGGTCCCACCACAGCGTCGTCCGCTGACCGAAGACCACCCCGATCCGGTACGACAGCCGTGTCCGCTCCCGCGCCGGATCGATGCCGGCCACCCGCAGCCGGCCGCCGCTCGGGGTGAGGATGCCGGTCAGCATCTTGATCGTGGTGGACTTCCCGGCGCCGTTGGGGCCGATGTAGCCCACCATCTCGCCGCGTGCCACCCGGAAACTGATCCCGTCGACCGCCCTGACCTCGTGCTTCTCCCGGCGCAGCCGGCTCGCACCACGCCGCCGCACCGAGAAGACCTTCTCCACCGCGTCGACCTCGATGAAGCCCGGGCCCGGGCCCGCTCCCGTCGAATCCGCCCCGGTCACCTCGACCGCCACCGCCATGTCCGCCTCCATCCCGCCTCAGCTCCCCGTACTCCGGTACGAACGCAGTCCCACCCGCCAGGCCAGCCCCGCCAGCCCCACACACCCCACCGCCACCACCGGCGGCAGGAACGCCAGCCACCCCGGCAACCCCGCCGGCGCCTCCCGGCCCAGGACGTACAGCGCCGGCAGCCAGTTCACAAAGGCCAGCGGCACCACGAACGTCACACCCCGCACCAGCTCCTTGGCGAAGATCGTCGGCGGGTACTGCAACAGCGTGCTCCCGCCGTACGTGAACCCGTTCTGCACCTCCGCCGCGTCCTGCGCCACGAACTGGAACGCCGCCCCCGTCACGAACACCGCCGCGAAGATCGCCGCGCCGCTCACCACCGCCAGCGGCAGCATCAGCACCTTCAGCGGTGACCAGTCCACATCCAGGACCACGAGCGCGTACCCCAGCACCAGCAGACCCTGGAAGACCCGCCCGAGCCGGCGCAGCGCGAACCGGTCCGCCGCCACCTGCGCGAGCACCGGCACCGGACGCACCAGCAGCGTGTCGAGGGTGCCGTCCCGCACCCGCCGCCCGAGCCGGTCCACCGAGCCGAGCAGGAGGTCGGTGAGGCCGAAGGCCGTCCCGGCCAGGCCGTACAGCAGCGCGATCTCGGGCAGGCTGTAGCCGCCGAGCGCTTCCGTGTGGGCGAACATCAGCAGGATCGTCACGAAGTCGAAGGCGGTCGCCGCGAAGTTCCCGAACGTCGTCATCGCGAAGGAGGCGCGGTACGTCATCGTCGAGCGGATCCACATCATGACGATCAGTCCGTACGCCCGGACCCCCGCCCGCAGCTGCCACACCCGCCCCACCGGCCCCGTAGCGCCCGAACCCATCGCGCCCGGCCCCCAAGCCTCACCCACCCTGGACCACCACCCGCCGCGTCGCCACCGTCTGAAGCGCCCGCCCGGCCCCCAGCAGCAGCACCGCCCACCCCGCCTGGAACGCGTACGCCCGTATGAGCCCCCAGCCGGTGTGCTTGCCGAGGAACACATCCGCCGGGATCTGAAGCAGCGACGACCACGGCAGCGCCCGCGCCACCTCCCCCAGCGCGCCCGGAAAGAGCGTCAGCGGCAGCAGCATCCCGGAGAAGAAGAGCCCCGTCAGCATCGAGATCTGCAGAACACCGGTGCCGTCGAGCAGCCAGAACGCCGACAACGCCAGCAGATAGCGCACCGCGAAGCTCACCACCACCCCCAGCGCCACCGACACCAGGAAGGCAACCCACGTCAGCGGGTCGGCGGGCAGCACCAGCTCGAAGACCAGGCCGCCGAGAACCATCGGGGCAATCCCCCGGCCGATCAGATGGAACGCGGCACGCCCCAAGTCACCCGCCAGCCACCACAGTTGCAGATCGACCGGACGGTACAGGTCGATCGCGACGTCACCCGTTCGGATGCGGTCGACGAGCTCCTCGCCGAAGCCGCCGCCCATCATCGCGCACGTCATGAGCAGGGCCTGCCCCAGCCAGACGAACGTCAAGGCCTCGGCCTGGTCGTACCCGCCGAGGCGCGGCCGTTCGTCCCACAGGGCGATATACGTGTACGCCATGATGAAGCCGAAGACGGTGTTGGCGAAGACCCCCGCCGCCGTCGCCACCCGATAGGTCGCATAGCGCCGGAACCCACCCACAGCCACGGCCATATAGAGCCGCACCGGTGAAACCCCCTCCCGTCTGACCTCCTGGACAAATCCAGGCGCACGCGGCCGGACAGAGCCGCAGAGCCAAAGCGAGCGAGCCTAGTGGAGCAGCCGGGCCCCCGCGACCGATTTGTTCCAGGGGTTATCACCCGAAGAAGTGCACTATGGGCTGGTCACTCGGATTCATCCCCGCTTCACCGTTATGCCGGAGAGCGAACCTCCGACCACCGCCGAGGAGTCTCCACCCCATGAGCGACGCGCCACAGGGACCGGGCTGGGAACCCCGCGACCCGACCGAGCCACCGCCGGACCCCCAGGACCGGCTGCCGGACGGAAAACGCCCCCGGCGCACCGGCCGACGGCGCCTGTTCCCCAGCTGGCGCACGCTCCTCGGGACCCTGCTGCTCCTCACCGTGCTCCTGGCGGGCGCCTTCATCGCGGGCTACACCCTCGTCGACATCCCGCCCGCCAACGCCACCGCCACCGCCCAGTCCAACGTGTACCTCTACCGGGACGGCAGCCAGATCGCCCGGGACGGCGAGATCAACCGCGAGAACGTCCGCCTCGCCCGGATCCCCACCAACGTCCGGCACGCTGTACTCGCCGCCGAGGACCGCGACTTCTACTCCGAACGGGCCGTCGACCCCCAGGCCATGATCCGCGCCGCCTGGAACACCCTGACCGGCAAGGGCAAACAGTCCGGCTCGACGATCACCCAGCAGTACGTCAAGAACTACTACCTCGGCCAGGAACAGACCATCACCCGCAAGGTGAAGGAGTTCTTCATCGCGATCAAACTCAACCGCGAGAAGAGCAAGGACGACATCTTCGAGGGCTACCTGAACACCAGCTACTTCGGCCGCAACGCCTACGGCATCCAGGCCGCCGCCCGCGCCTACTACAGCAAGGACGTGGAAGACCTGGACACCGCCCAGGGCGCCTACCTCGCCTCCCTGCTCAAGGCCCCCAGCGCGTACGACGTCGCCACCCACCCCGAGAACAGGACCAAGGCGCTCGCCCGCTGGAACTACGTCCTCGACGGCATGGTCACGGAGGCCTGGCTCACCTCCGGTGACCGTGCCCGTACCGGCTTCCCCACCCCCCACGAGGCCCGGCCCGCGACCGGGCTCTCCGGCCAGCGCGGCTACATCGTGCAGGCCGTCGAGGACTACCTCACCAGCCAGGGCATCATCGACGAGAAGGTCCTGGCGGGCGGCGGCTACCGGATCACCACGACCCTGGAGAAGGCCAAGCAGGACGCCTTCGTCCGGGCGGTGGACGACCATGTGATGAACAAGCTGGACCAGGGCAACGAGACCGACCGCTACGTACGCGTCGGTGGCGCCGCCATCGCCCCGGGCAGCGGGAAGGTCCTCGCTCTGTACGGAGGCATCGACTACACCCGGCAGTACGTCAACAACGCGACCCGCCGCGACTACCAGGTCGGCTCCACCTTCAAGCCGTTCGTCCTCGCCGCCGCCCTGGAGAACGGCTCCACCACGCAGGACGGCCGCCGGATCACCCCCAACACCGTCTACGACGGTGCCAACAAACGGCCCGTGGAGGGGTGGCACGGCGGCGTGTACGACCCGGCCAACGAGGACGACGTCGACTACGGCCCGATCACCGTCCGTACCGCCACCGACAGGTCCGTCAACGCCGTCTACGCGCAGATGGCCGTCGACGTGGGCCCGGCCCGGGTCAAGCGGACCGCTGTCAGCCTAGGTCTGCCCGCGTCGACGCCCGACCTCAACAGCTATCCGTCGATCGCGCTCGGCACCGCCACCGCCAGCGTCCTCGACATGACCGAGGCGTACGCGACACTCGCCAACCACGGCCGACACGGCACGTACACCCTGGTCGAGAAGGTCAGCAAGGACGGCCAGGACCTCGAACTGCCCAGGTCGGAGCCGAAGCAGGTGATCAGCCGCGAGGCCGCCGACACCACCACGTCCGTCCTGCGGGGCGTCGTCGAGACCGGCACCGGCACCGCCGCCCTGTCGGCCGGCCGGCCCGCCGCGGGCAAGACCGGCACCGCCGAGGACGACAAGGCGGCCTGGTTCGCCGGCTACACCCCGGACCTCGCGGCCGTGGTCGCGGTGATGGGCCAGGACTCCAACACCGGGGCGCAGAAGCCGCTGTACGGAGCGCTGGGGCAGCCCCGGATCAACGGCGGCGGAGAACCCGCCCGGATCTGGGGCCAGTTCACCCGCGACGCCCTCGAAGGATCCGAACCCCGCCACTTCGAGCTGGAGCTCGCCGAGGGCGCCGAGCCGCCGGCAGTGCCCGACGAGCCGCTCGGCCCTCAGGCCCCGGGCCGGCCGTCGCCGCCCCAGGAGCCGCGGCCGGGCGACCCGGGCGGCGCCACGGAAGGCGGCACGACGGAAGGCGGCGCGGTGGAAGGCGGCGCGGCCACCGGCGGGCAGGCGCAGGGCGGCCAGACCCAAGGCGGCCAGACCCAGGCAGGCACCACACAGGGGCCGGCCACGGGCGGCACCACCCAAGGGCCGGCCGCCGGCGGTACGGCGCAGGGCGCGGCCACGGGCGGTACGGCCGACGCCGGGGCGACCACCGGCGGCCCCCCGACCGGAGGCCCGGCGACGGGGAGCGGCGGAGCCGACGACGACATGAGCTTCGCCGACGGCGGGGCGGGGACACCGCCCGGGACGCAGCCGGCGGGGCAGTGACCGGGCGGTGACCGGCGGGTCGGTGACCGGTCACCGACCTGCCGAGAAGGGCCGGCTAGTGGCCGGAGGTGGCCTTCAGGCCGACCACGGCCACCAGCAGCAGACAGACGAAGAAGATCCGGGCGGCGGTCGCCGGCTCCCCGAGGACGACCATGCCGAGCACCGCCGCACCGGCCGCGCCGATACCGACCCAGACGCCGTACGCCGTACCGATGGGCAGGGTCTTGGCGGCATGCGACAGCAGCAGCATCGAGGCGACGATCCCGGCGCCGGTGAACACACTGGGCCACAGCCGGGTGAAACCGTCGGTGTACTTCATCCCGATCGACCAGCCGACTTCGAGCAGACCGGCGACGACGAGAAAGATCCAGGCCATGACAGCGGCACCTCCGCGAGACGGAACAACAGGGGTGCGTCGTCTTTGCGGGGCCCGGTACGGCGCGTCTCGTCGGGTCCGTCCACGGTAGCAAAGGGGCATGGGAAAGGCCTGGTGACCATGGTCACCAGGCCTTCTTGCCGGACTACAGGTACAGGCCGGTGGTGTCCTCGGACCCCTGGAAGCGGTCGGCGGCGACGGCGTGCAGGTCCCGCTCGCGCATCAGTACATAGGCCACGCCCCGGACCTCGACCTCGGCGCGGTCCTCGGGGTCGTACAGCACCCGGTCGCCGGTCTCGACGGTACGGACGTTCTGGCCGACCGCGACGACCTCGGCCCAGGCCAGACGGCGGCCCACGGCGGCGGTCGCCGGGATCAGGATGCCGCCGCCGGAGCGCCGCTCGCCCTCGGGCGAGTCCGTCCGGACCAGTACGCGGTCGTGGAGCATCCGGATGGGCAGCTTGTCGTGCTTGTTGAGGGTGTTGTCGCTCACGCCACGAACCTACCTGCCCCGGGGCCTCCGGCGTACCGGGGTCACGCCTTGCGCTTCCTGGAGGAAAGGGCGAGCAGCCCCACCACACCGACGACGAGCAGGGCGACCGGGACGACCCGCTCCAGGCGCGGGGCGCCGTCGTCCCCGACGAACCGGTCCCGTACCCCGGACACGGCCTGGTTCACGGCCACGTAGGCCCGCCCAGCGGTCTGGTCGACCCTGGAGGCGACCCGGGCCTTGGCGTCACCGATGATCGTCTTCGGGTGCATCCGCACGCCGATCTCGTCGAGTGTGACGGCGAGCTGCTCGCGCCGGCGGACGATGTCCGCCTCGATCTGCGCAGGGGTCCTGGCGTCCGACACCGCGCTGCCTCCGTGGTCGTGTCCAATGAGTCCTGGTGAGTCCTGTGGACAGTCTGTCAGCTCGGGCGCCCGCGGGTTGTCACAGACCCCCATTAGGCTCTTTACGCGTACGCGCACACCCCTGCTGAGGAGAGCCATGAGCGAGCGACTGCAGCCCGGCGACACCGCCCCCGCCTTCACCCTGCCCGACGCGGACGGCAACGACGTCTCGCTCGCGGACCACAAGGGACGCAAGGTCATCGTGTACTTCTACCCGGCGGCCCTGACCCCGGGCTGCACGAAGCAGGCCTGCGACTTCACCGACAACCTCGACGTGCTGGCGGGCGCGGGCTACGACGTGATCGGCGTGTCGCCGGACAAGCCGGAGAAGCTGGCGAAGTTCCGCGAGAAGGAGTCCTTGAAGGTCACGCTGGTCGGTGACCCGGAGAAGAAGGTGCTGGAGGCGTACGGCGCCTTCGGCGAGAAGAAGCTCTACGGCAAGACGGTGACGGGTGTCATCCGTTCGACGGTGGTGGTCGACGAGGAGGGCAAGGTCGAGCGCGCGCTGTACAACGTGAAGGCGACCGGCCATGTCGCCAAGATCATCAAGGATCTGGGCATCTGAGACCCCTTTCAGGACGGCCCGCACCGCCGAGTAAGCGGTGCGGGCCGTTCCGCATTCCGGACGCGATATGACGTGACCGTCCGATATTCGGCTCGTTACTCCGTACGAGACCACGAACTGGTGGCCGGGGCGGGAGAGAAAACGATGCCGGAGAGTCCGTACACGCGGGAGCGACTGGAGGCGGCGGCGGGGACGTCGCGCACGCTGTCGGAGGCGCTGGGGAAGCTGGGGGTGGATCCGAAGAGCGGGATGCGGCGGTATGTGCGCGATCGGATGCGGAAGCTGTGCGTGGACACGTCCCACTTCGAGCGGGAAGGGGCGCGATGGACGCGAGCGGTCCTCGAGCCTGCCGTGGCGGCGTCGACGAGTGTGTGCGAGGTGCTGCGGCGGCTGGGGGTCGACGTCGTCGGCGGGAACCATACGCACATCAGCCGCCGGATCAAGGCGTACGGCATCGACACCTCGCACTTCACGACGACGGCGTGGACCGAGCGCATGAGGCACAACCAGCGCCGCAGGACACCTGCTGAGGTGCTGGTCGAAAACACATCGCCGTACGCCCGACGCCACCAAAGCAACAGACTCAAGAGCGTCATGCTGGAAGTCGGCGTCGAGGACCGATGTGCGCTGTGCGGGATCGAGGCCGTGTGGCTGGGCGAGCCCCTGCCGCTGGAGGTCGACCACGTCGACGGCAACTGGCGAAACAACCGAATCGAGAACCTGCGGTTGCTCTGCCCCAACTGCCACTCCACGACGGACACCTACCGAGGTCGCGGCAAGGGACCGGCCTCATGACCGGCGGCGTGCGCTACACCCACGAGCGGTTGAGCGAAGCTGCCGCGCACAGCTCCACCATCGACGAGGTCATCGCCTTCCTCGGCGCGGACCCCTACGGCAACCTTCCTCGCTATCTCATGAGGCGATTCGCCCACTTCGACATCGACGTCTCCCACCTCCGGCCTTTCGGCAGACAAGCCCGCCCGAGCACGGACGCGTTGCAGAAGGCAGTCGCCGAGTCGCTCTCCCTCAGGGAGGTACTGCATCGCCTGGGTCGTACGGATAGCGGGGCACAGCGCGCCAATCTGCGTCGAGGGATCGCCGATGACCGCCTCTCGATCGCACACTTCACGGGCCGGGCGCACCAGCGCGGGAAGCCGAGTCCGACCGCCAGGCGGCCGGAGGAGATCCTGGTTCACCATGATGGCCGGCGCCGGACCGGGACCCACCTGCTCCGTCGTGCACTGCGCGAAGTCGGCGTGCCTGAGCAATGCGCGAGATGCGGGCTCGGTCCCCAGTGGCTCGGAAGGGCCATGGCCCTGGAGATGGACCACGTCAACGGCGACTGGGGGGGACGACCGCGCCGAGAACCTGCGGCTGCTCTGCCCCAACTGCCATGCGATCACCGACACCTGGTGCCGCGGAGGTCGACGGCGGAGCGGTTGAGCGATATCCCTGACGAACACCGGATGCGGGCCAGTACAGTAAGGACGGCGCACGCGTCCGTACGCCAAGGGCTGAGCGGCGATCTTTAGGTGGTCGTGTTTGTCGGTTCGAATCCGACCGGGCGCACAACATACGACGGTCTGGTTCGCGGCAGCGCGAACCAGACCGTCGCTGTCCGCCGATCAGCCCAGCAGCTCCCGCACCACCGGCACCAGCTCCCGGAACGCCTTGCCCCGGTGGCTGATCGCGTTCTTCTCCGGCGGGGTCAGCTCGGCGCAGGTCACCTCGTAGCCGTCGGGCTGGAGGATCGGGTCGTAGCCGAAGCCGTTCGTGCCCTTCGGGGTGTGGCGCAGGGTGCCGCGGAGGCGGCCTTCGACGACGCGTTCCGTGCCGTCGGGGAGGGCCAGGGCCGCCGCGCAGAAGAAGTGGGCGCCGCGGTGGGGGGCGTCGATGTCGGAGAGTTGGGCGAGCAGCAGGTTCAGGTTGGCCCGGTCGTCGCCGTGGGTGCCGGCCCAGCGGGCGGAGAAGATGCCGGGGGCGCCGTTCAGGACGTCGACGCAGAGGCCCGAGTCGTCGGCGACCGCGGGCAGGCCGGTGGCCTGCGCCAGGGCGTGGGCCTTGAGCAGGGCGTTCTCGGCGAAGGTGACGCCGGTTTCCTTGACGTCGGGGATGTCGGGGTAGGCGTCCGCGCCGACGAGGTCGTGGGGCAGGCCCGCGTCGGCGAGGATGGCCCTCAGTTCGGTGACTTTCCCGGCGTTGCGGGTGGCGAGGATCAGACGGGTCATGCCTCCGATTATCCGGGAGTGCAGACCTTGCCGATCTCGGTGGCGGCGGCCGTGACGGGTGTGATGTCGGGGGTGGTGTCGCCGTTCTTGACGGATGTACGGACGTTCTCGACGCCCTTGGTGAGGTCGTCGACGGCCTTGGACAGATCGGCGTTGTCGGTCTTGTCCTGGAGGTTGCCGAGCTCGGTGGAGATCTCGTCGAGGGCTTCGTTGAGCTTGGTCGGGTCGTCGGCGGCGCTGGAGGCGGCCTGCTGGAGCTTGTCCACGCTGGTGGCTATCGCGTCGGCGGTCTGGACGCAGTCCATCGCCTTGTCGAGGGCGCCGCAGCCGACGGCTCCGGTCAGGGTGAGTGCGGCGACGAGGGTAAGTGCGGCGGTGCGGGTACGGCGGCGCATGGAACGTGGTCCTCCCCAGATATGCGGACGGGCGTACGGTTCGTGCCGTACGCCCGTGCCCCCAAGGACGCCGTGTGGCGTCCGGATGGTTGCCGTGGTGGCTAGCGGGTCGCCTCCAGCGCGGTGCGCTGGATCGTGGCCAGGTCCTCGCAGCCGGCGGTGGCGAGGTCGAGGAGAGCGTTCAGTTCCTTGCGGTCGAAGGGCTCGGCCTCGGCGGTGCCCTGGACCTCGACGAAGCGGCCGTCACCGGTGCAGACGACGTTCATGTCGGTCTCGGCGCGGACGTCCTCCTCGTAGCAGAGGTCGAGGAGGGGGGTGCCGTCGACGATGCCGACGGAGACGGCGGCGACGGTGCCGGTGAGCGGCTTGCGGCCGGACTTGACGAGCTTCTTGCCCTGGGCCCAGGCGACGGCGTCGGCGAGGGCGACGTAGGCGCCGGTGATGGCGGCGGTGCGGGTGCCGCCGTCGGCCTGGAGGACGTCGCAGTCGAGGACGATGGTGTTCTCGCCGAGCGCCTTGTAGTCGATGACGGCGCGCAGGGAGCGGCCGATGAGGCGGGAGATCTCGTGCGTACGGCCGCCGATCTTGCCGCGGACCGATTCGCGGTCGCCGCGGGTGTTGGTGGAGCGGGGGAGCATCGAGTACTCGGCGGTGACCCAGCCCTCGCCGCTGCCCTTGCGCCAGCGGGGCACGCCTTCGGTGACGGAGGCGGTGCAGAAGACCTTGGTGTCACCGAAGGAGATGAGGACGGAGCCCTCGGCGTGCTTGCTCCATCCGCGTTCGATGGTGACGGGGCGGAGCTGTTCGGGGGTACGTCCGTCGATTCGATCCATGGGACGAGGGTAGTCGGCGTTGCGTGAGGGACCCTTCCCGGTGCTGGGAAGGGCCCCTCACGGGTGAGCGCGGAGGCTCAGGTCTGGGGTGTGCCGGTCACATCATGTCTTCGATGTCGGCGGCGATGGGGGCGGCGTCGGTGCCGATGACGACCTGGATGGCGGTGCCCATCTTGACGACGCCGTGGGCGCCGGCGGCCTTGAGCGCGGCTTCGTCGACCTTGCTGGGGTCGATGACTTCGGTGCGGAGGCGGGTGATGCAGCCCTCGACCTCTTCGATGTTGTCGATTCCGCCGAGCCCGGCGACGATCTTCTCAGCCTTGCTGGCCATGTCTGTCTCCCTGTCCTTCACAAAGCGCAGTCTCGAGCGCGGTCTCGGCAGACCGTGTACCGCTTTGTCACGGTAACGCACGGTTGGCCCATCTTCGCGAGCGGTATTCCGGACCGTCACCAATGATGACGATCACCGGAGTTCTGTCTGCGAGTGACCTCCGGGAGCCTATCGCAACTGGTCTACACCAGTCGCAACGACAGCCAGACGTGGCTTGTTCCGGGAGGACGCCGATGAGTTCCGACAGTCCCGCGACCCCGGCGAGCACAGCGCCTCGGCGGAGATGGTGGAACGGCCTCTTCCAAGGGCTGCAGAAGATGGGCCGCAGCCTCCAGCTGCCCATCGCCGCCCTCCCGGCGGCCGGCATCCTCATCCGCCTGGGCCAGCCGGACGTCTTCGGCGAGGGCGGTCTGGGCTGGGACAACGTCGCCAAGGTGATGGCCGGGGCCGGTGCCGCACTGCTCGACGGGAGTCTGGGGCTGCCCCTGCTGTTCTGCGTCGGCGTCGCGATCGGCATGGCCAAGAAGGCGGACGGCTCCACCGCGCTGGCCGCCGTTGTCGGCTTCCTCGTCTACTACACCGTGCTGCGCCAGTTCCCCACGGACTGCCCCGAGGGGACGAGGGACGTCGGCGGCGGCTGCCTGGGGGCGGAGGACGCCTTCGCCGGATACACGTACCAGAACCCCGGGGTCTTCGGCGGCATCGTCATGGGCCTGCTGGCGGCCTGGTTCTGGCAGCGCTACCACCGCGTGAGGCTGGTCGACTGGCTCGGCTTCTTCAACGGCCGCCGGCTCGTCCCGATCATCATGGCCTTCGTCGCGATCGCCTTCGCCGCGCTCTGCCTGTGGATCTGGCCGCCGATCGGCGAGGCGCTGGAGAGCTTCAGCGACTGGCTGGTCGGGCTGGGTGCCTGGGGATCGGGCATCTTCGGGGTCGCCAATCGCGCGCTGCTCGTCATTGGCCTGCACCAGTTCCTCAACGTGCCGATCTGGTTCCAGTTCGGCACGTACACCAAGCCGGACGGCACGGTGGTGCACGGCGACATCAACCGGTTCTTCGCCGGCGACCCGGACGCCGGTCAGTTCCTCACCGGCTTCTTCCCGATCATGATGTTCGCGCTGCCGGCCGCGGCCCTGGCCATCACGCACTGCGCCAGGCCGCACCGGCGCAAGGAGGTCGGTGGCATGATGCTCTCGGTCGCCCTGACGTCGTTCGTCACCGGCATCACCGAGCCGATCGAGTACTCGTTCCTCTTCATCGCCCCGCTGCTCTACGCGATCCACGCGGTCCTGACGGGTGTTTCGATGGCCGTGACGTGGGCGTTCGGCGTGAAGGACGGATTCGCTTTCTCGGCCGGCCTGATCGACTACGTGATCAACTGGGGCCTGGCGACCAAACCCTGGCTGATCATTCCGATCGGCCTCGGCTTCGCCGTCGTCTATTACGTGATCTTCCGTTTCGCGATCACCGCGTTCAATCTGCCGACTCCGGGACGCGAACCGGCGGAGGTCGAGGAAGAGATCCGGCAGGGCAACATCAAGGCGTGACGCCCGCGCGGGGCGGTCCCGCCAGGCGCGGAAAAGGCCCTCGGACCTGACGGTCCGGGGCCTTTTGTCGTTGATCTACGGCTATGTCTGAGGCCACAGAATTCGCAGGTTCCTTATCTAAGTCTCACGTGCTACAACTGGTCTACACCTCTCATTGGTGTAGACCACGCGGTCCAGTCCACCGCGTTCTTCTAAAGACGCCGCCGTCACCCCCTTTCCATGTCCTCTGGCGGCGCCTTGCCTACTGGAGGAAGTTGATGAGTACGGCCACCGCCCAGGCGGCGCCCGCGAAGAAGCGCGGGGCCGGCCTGTTCCAGGGGCTGCAGAAGGTCGGTCGCAGCCTGCAGCTGCCGATCGCCGTGCTGCCTGCCGCGGGTATTCTGCTCCGCCTCGGCCAGGACGACGCCTTCGGCAAGGACGGTCTCGGCTGGGACAAGGTCGCCAAGATCTTCGCCACGGCCGGCGACGCGGTCTTCGCGAACCTTCCCCTGCTGTTCTGCGTCGGTATCGCGATCGGCTTCGCGAAGAAGGCCGACGGCTCCACCGCCCTCGCCGCGCTGGTCGGCTTCCTGGTCTACAAGAACGTGCTGACCGCGTTCCCGGTGACCGAGGCGGTCGTCAACACCACCGAGAACAAGGGCGTCGACGTCGCCGCGACGTACAACGACCCCAAGGTCTTCGGCGGCATCATCATGGGTCTGCTGGCCGCCGTCATATGGCAGCGGTTCCACCGCACCAAGCTGGTCGACTGGCTCGGCTTCTTCAACGGCCGCCGGCTCGTCCCGATCATCATGGCCTTCGTCGGCACGATCATGGGTGTCGTCTTCGGTCTGGTCTGGGAGCCCATCGGCAACGTCATCACCAACTTCGGTGAGTGGATGACCGGCCTCGGCGCGGTCGGCGCGGGCATCTTCGGCGCCATCAACCGCGGCCTGCTCCCGATCGGCATGCACCAGTTCGTGAACACCGTCGCCTGGCAGGAGATCGGCTCCTTCAAGGACTCCAGCGGTGCGATGTGGCACGGCGACCTGCCCCGCTTCTTCCACGGCGACCCGACCGCCGGTCAGTTCATGTCGGGCTTCTTCCCGATCATGATGTTCGCCCTGCCGGCCGCGGCCCTCGCCATCACGCACTGCGCCCGGCCCGAGCGCCGCAAGGTCGTCGGCGGCATGATGATCTCGCTGGCGCTGACCTCCTTCGTCACCGGCATCACCGAGCCGATCGAGTTCGCGTTCATGTTCATCGCCCCGGTGCTGTACGTGATCCACGCGGTCCTCACCGCCGTCTCGATGGCGCTGACCTGGGCCCTCGGAGTGCACCACGGCTTCAGCTTCTCGGCCGGCGCGATCGACTACTTCCTGAACTGGGGTCTGGCGACCAAGCCCTGGATGATCATCCCGATCGGTCTGGCCTTCGCGGCGGTCTACTACGTGGTCTTCCGCTTCGCCATCGTCAAGTTCGACCTCCCCACCCCGGGCCGCGAGCCCGAGGAGGAGGTCGAGGACCTCACCAAGGCGTAAGCCCTGGGCAGGAACGAAACGAGGCCCCGGAACCGTACGGTTCCGGGGCCTCGTGCCGTTCTACCGCCTCGGCGTCAGAGCTCGTAGACCGCGCCGGGGTACGCCAGCTCCGCCGGGCCGCCGTACACGGCGCGCGCGTCGGCCAGGTTCTGGGCGCCGTCCGTCCACGGCGGGATGTGGGTCAGCACCAGCCGGCCCACCTCCGCGCGCCGCGCGTGGGCGCCGGCCTCCCGGCCGTTGAGGTGGAGCGCCGGGATGTCCTCCTTGCCGTGCGTGAAGGACGCCTCGCACAGGAAGAGGTCGGCGCCGTCGGCCAGCTGGTGCAGCGACTCGCAGACGCCGGTGTCGCCCGAGTAGGTGAGCGTCTTCCCGCCGTGCTCGATCCGGATGCCGTACGCCTCGACCGGGTGCTCGACCCGCTCCGTGCGGACCTGGAACGGGCCGAGGTCGAACGAGCCCGGCTTGAGCGTGTGGAAGTCGAAGACCTCTCTCATCGACGTGGGCGACGGCGTGTCCGCGTACGCCGTGGTCAGCCGCTGCTCGGCGCCCTCCGGCGCGTACACGGGGAGCGCGGGGCAGCGGCCGCCCTCGTGGCGGTAGTAGCGGGCCACGAAGTAGCCGCACATGTCGATGCAGTGGTCGGCGTGGAGGTGGCTGAGGAAGATGGCGTCGAGGTCGTACAGACCGATGTGGCGCTGCAGCTCGCCGAGGGCGCCGTTGCCCATGTCGAGGAGCAGCCGGAAGCCGTCGGCCTCTACGAGGTAGCTCGAGCAGGCCGATTCCGCGGACGGGAACGAGCCGGAGCAGCCGACGACGGTGAGCTTCATGGAGCGTGAACCTCCGTGGACGGGAGCGGAAAGGTCGCTGAGTGGGGAGGTCGTGCGGTTTGTCGAGCGTAAGGTGCGGGCGGGCGGGTCGCTCCTCCGTGGGGGCCTGTTGTGGGCGAACTCACGGGCTCTGTCACCGGTTCGGATGGACGGCGGCACGGCCGAGGGGGGCGCGGGCGCCGCGGGGGCGGCGCCGGTAACGTCTGGGGCTATGGACACGTCCTGGTGGCCGGCGCTGGTCGCGGTTGTGGTGCTCGCGCTCGTCGTGGCGGTGGCCGACGGGTGGCGGCGCGGTGGTCGGCGCCCGCCGGGGCGTACGCGCCCCCCGGCCCGGCCGGGCGTGCCGCCGCGGGTGCGCGGCCGGTTGCCCCGGGCGGGTGAGATCTGGTGGGCGGACGTGCCCTACGAGGACCGCCCCGGCTCCAAGGACCGGCCGTGCCTGGTCCTCGCGGTACGAGGTGACGACGCCGTGGTCGTCAAGATCACCAGCAAGTACCACGACGAGCGGCCGGGGGTGCTGGCGCTGCCGCCGGGATCCGTGGGTGATGCGCACGGCCGCCCGAGCTTCCTGGAGACGGACGAGCTGCGGGAGATCCCGGTGTGGGAGTTCCGCCGACGGGTCGGCGTGGTGGACCCGGTGGTCTGGGACCAGGTCCGCCACCTGGCGTCGTAGCGCCGACGGAGGCCCGCGGGGCCGGGACCGGCTCGGCCGACGCCGACCGGTCCGGCGGGCCGGTTGCCCGAGGTCGGCCGGGTCGGCGGGCCGGTTGCCCGAGGCGGCCCGACCGCCAAGGCCGGTCAGGCGGTCGGCCACACGTCAGCCAGGCCCGACCTGCCCCGGCCCGGTCGGCCCGACGCCGGCGTCGGCCGGTCCGGCGGTCCGGCGTCGCCCGGGTCGGCCCGTGTTCGTACGGCCCCAGCCCGGTCGCCCAGGTCGGCCCGGCGTCGGCCGGTCCGACGCCGCCCGGATCGGCCCCGGCCTGCCCCGGCCCGGTCGGCCCGACGCCGGCGTCGGCCGGTCCGGCGGTCCGGCGTCGCCCGGGTCGGCCCGTGTTCGTACGGCCCCAGCCCGGTCGCCCAGGTCGGCCCGGCGTCGGCCGGATCGGCGGGCCAGTTGCCCGCCTCCGCCGCGTCGCGGCGAAGCGTCGCCGGGGCTCGGCCGGCGGGCTCCGTCCGACGTCACCCCGGCCGCCCGGATCGGTTCACGATCACGCGGCATCCGCCGGGTCGGCGGGCTGGTAGCCCTGGGCCCCGGCCCGGTCGCCCCGGACGGCCCGACGCCGGCCTAGGCCGGCCTGGCCGGACCCGGGCGACCGGGCCGGCCCGTGTTCGTACGGCCCCAGCCCGGCCTCGGACCCGTGCCCCCGGCGGCAGCCGGCCCCGCCCCGGCGCGCGCTACGCCCAGAGCTGCCCGTGCAGCGTCTCGATCGCCTCTTCCGTCGTCGCGGCCGTGTAGACGCCGGTCGACAGGTACTTCCAGCCGCCGTCGGCGACGACGAAGACGATGTCGGCGCTCTCGCCCGCCTTGACGGCCTTGTTGCCGACGCCGATCGCCGCGTGGAGCGCCGCGCCGGTGGAGACGCCCGCGAAGATGCCCTCCTGCTGGAGGAGTTCGCGGGTGCGGGTCACCGCGTCGGCCGAGCCGACGGAGAAGCGGGTGGTCAGTACGGAGGCGTCGTACAGCTCCGGGACGAAGCCCTCGTCCAGGTTCCGCAGGCCGTAGACCAGGTCGTCGTAGCGCGGCTCGGCGGCGACGATCTTGACGTCGGGCTTGTGTTCGCGCAGGTAGCGGCCGACGCCCATGAGGGTGCCGGTGGTGCCGAGGCCGGCCACGAAGTGGGTGACGGACGGCAGGTCCGCGAGAATCTCGGGGCCGGTCGTCGCGTAGTGCGCGCCCGCGTTGTCGGGGTTTCCGTACTGGTAGAGCATGACCCAGCTCGGGTTCTGCTCGGCCAGCTCCTTGGCCACGCGGACGGCGGTGTTCGAGCCGCCGGCCGCCGGGGAGGCGATGATCTCGGCGCCCCACATGGCGAGCAGCTGGCGGCGCTCCTCGCTGGTGTTCTCCGGCATGACGCAGACGATC
Source organism: Streptomyces purpureus (assembly GCF_014648195.1). GTDB lineage: Bacteria > Actinomycetota > Actinomycetes > Streptomycetales > Streptomycetaceae > Streptomyces > Streptomyces purpureus. The sequence continues at coordinate 67,866 of NZ_BMQQ01000006.1, read as the reverse complement.
TTGTAGCCCTTGAGCTTCGCCGCCATGGCCAGGGAGATCCCCGTGTTGCCCGAGGTCGGCTCGAGGATGGTGCAGCCGGGGGTGAGCCGGCCCGCCTTCTCGGCCTGCTCGATCATGTGCAGGGCGGGGCGGTCCTTGACCGAGCCGGTCGGGTTGCGGTCCTCCAGCTTGGCCCAGATACGGACGTCGTCCGAGGGCGAGAGCCGGGGCAGCCGGACCAGGGGCGTGTTGCCGACCGCCGCCAGCGGGGAGTCGTACCGCATCTCAGATGCTGCCGCCGGCCACGGCCGGGAGGATCGTGACGCTGTCGCCGTCGGTCAGCTTGGTGTTGATGCCGTCGAGGAAGCGGACGTCCTCGTCGTTGAGGTAGACGTTGACGAAGCGGCGGAGCTCGCCGCCCTTGGCCTCGTCGATGAGCCGGGCCTGGATGCCCGAGTGGCGGGTCTCGAGGTCGGCGAAGAGCTCGGCGAGGTTCGCTCCGCTGCCCTGGACGGCCTTCTCGCCGTCGGTGTAGGTGCGGAGGATGGTGGGGATGCGGACCTCGATGGCCATGGCGTGGGCTCCTGTCGGGAGTGGCGTGAAAGGCGCGCGGCTCTGGGCCCCCGCGCGGGGTCGTGCTCCTGGGCGCGCTGGTGCGCTCCCGCTCACATCGCGCTGGCGAGACGGCACAGATCGACGTGCAGCCGCGCCACGAGCAGCACGCTGCCCGGCGTCCGTTCGCTCACGTCGTGGAAAACCATGCGGTCATCGTATCGATTCCCGGTCCGGGTTCCGGAATGTGATCTCGGATGCTGGACGGTTCACGCCCGACTGGCGGACTTGGGGAGGTAGACGACGGTCGGGGCGCCGGTCGCCGAATAGGTCGTGACCTCGGCGTCCACGCCGTAGACGGTGGCGAGGAGGGCGGGGGTGAGGACCTCGGCGGGCGGACCTTCGGCGACGACCCGGCCCGCGTCGAGGACGTAGAGCCGGTCGCAGTAGTACGCGGCCAGGTTGAGGTCGTGCAGCGCCAGCAGGTTGGTCGTGCCCAACTCCGTGACCAGGGTGAGGACTTCGAGCTGGTAGCGGATGTCGAGGTGGTTGGTGGGCTCGTCCAGGACGATCACCGCCGGGCGCTGGACCAGGGCGCGGGCGACCAGGGCGCGCTGGCGTTCGCCGCCGGAGAGGGAGGGGAAGGGGCGTTCGGCGAGGTCGGCGATGCCGACCCGGGCGAGCGCCTCCCGGACGAGCCGGGTGTCCGCCGTGGTGTCCGCCTCCCAGAAACGTTTGTGCGGGGAGCGGCCCATCGCGACCATCTCGTGGACGGTCAGCTCGAAGAGGGCCTGGCCGTCCTGGGGGACGGTGGCGATGCTGCGGGCGCGGGCCTTGGGGCCCATGGCGGACAGGTCGTCGCCGTCGAGCAGGGCGCGTCCGGCGGTGGGCCGCAGGGTGCCGTACACACAGCGCAGCAGGGTCGTCTTGCCGCTGCCGTTGGGGCCGACGACGCCGACGGTCTCGCCGTCGCCGACGGTCAGGTCGACGGCGTGGAGCCTGGTCCCGTACGAGATCCCTTCGGTGCGCAGGAGGGTCATACGGGCGCTCCTTCGGGGCGGCGGCGCAGCAGCCACAGGAAGAACGGGCCGCCGATGAGGGCGGTGAGGATGCCGACGGGGACGTCCTGCGGGGCGGCGACCGTACGGGCGGCGAGGTCGGCGGTGACGAGGAAGGCGGCTCCGGCGAGGGCGGTCACGGGCAGCAGGGTGCGGTGGCTCGCGCCGACCAACATCCGGGCGGCGTGCGGGACGAGCAGTCCGATGAAGCCGATGGCGCCGCTGAAGGCGACCAGGACGCCGGTGACGAGGGAGGTGAGGACGAAGACGGCGGCCCGGAAGCGGGAGGTGTCCAGGCCGAGGACGGTCGCGCCCTCCTCCCCGACGAGCATCAGGTCGAGGGGGCGGGCGAGGGCGATCAGCAGGCCGGTGCCGAGCAGGAGGACGGTGGCGGGCAGCGGCAGCGCGTCCCAGCGGGCAGAGCCGAGGCCGCCGAGGGACCAGTACATCGCCTCCTGGAAGTGCTCGCGGCGGGCCGAGGTGACCATGAGGAGGCTGGTCAGGGCGGAGAGGACGTACGCGACGGCGACACCGGCGAGGACGAGGCGGGAGCCGGTCATCTGGCCGCCGCGCCGGGCCAGGGCGTAGACGAGGACAAGGGCGAGGAGGGCTCCGGCGAAGGCGCCGGCGGGCATGGTGAGGCTGGTGGCGAGGCCGAGTCCGCTGCCGAGGCCGAAGACGATGACGACGACGACCCCGGCGGAGGCGCCGGATGAGATGCCGAGCAGGTAGGGGTCGGCGAGCGGGTTGCGGACGAGTGCCTGCAGGACGGTGCCGACGACGGCGAGGCCGGCGCCGACGACCGCCCCGAGCAGGACGCGCGGCAGGCGGACGTCGAGGACGATGGTGCGGAAGGGGCTCGGTTCCGCACGGCCGGTGACGATGTCGAGGACCTGGGCGGCCGGGATGCGGACCTGGCCGAGGGCGAGTCCGGCGAGTGCCGCCCCGGCCAGGGCCAGGGCGAGCACCGTGAGGACGAGGGTGTAGCGCAGGGGCCCGGTGGAGCGGGTCGTCACTTCTTGAGCTCGGGGTGGAGCTGGACGGCGAGCTTCTCGATCGCGGCGGGGGCGCGTACGCCGAGGACGACGTCCGACAGCGGCATGACGGCGAAGCGCTTGTTCTTGATCGCGGGGACGTCCTTGAGCGCCGGGTCGGTCAGCAGTCGCTGCTTCTTCTGCTCGACGGTGGTGGTGCCGTAGTCGTAGATGACGACGATCTCGGGCTTGCGGGCGACGACCTGCTCCCAGGTGGCGTCGGCGAAGGGCTTGTCGAGGTCGGCGAAGACGTTCCGGCCGCCGGCGCGCTTGATCATCTCGTTGCCGATGCCCACGCCGCCCGCGGTGGAGGCGGTCTTGTCGCCGCCGTCGTAGACGAAGACGGAGAGCGGCTTGGTGCCCTTGAGGCGGGTCTCGGTGGCGGCGGTGGCGGTGCGGGCCCCGGCGATCCACTTCTGGGCGCGGTCGGGGACGCCGAAGGTGCGGCCGACCTCGGTGATCTCCCGGTAGAGGTCGTCGAGGGAGGTCGTGCCGTCGGAGCAGTACTCGATGTTGAGGCGGGACTTGATGCCGGACTTCGCCAGGTCGTCGCGGCCGCGGCCCTGTTTGGCGTCGAAGGCGCTGGCGTAACCGCCGTAGACGAAGTCAGGGTTGGCGGCGAGGAGGGTCTCCTTGGAGGGGTACTCCTTGGCGACGACGGGGACGGCCTTGTACTCCTTGTCGTACTTCGGCAGGACCTTGTCGTCGAGGTAGGCGGTGCCGACGAGGGACTTGGCCAGGCCCAGCTCCAGCATCACCTCGGTGACGTGCTGGTTCATGGTGACGACGCGCTTGGGCGGCGCGGTGTACGTGGTCTTGGTCCCGCAGTTGTCGACGGTGTACGGGAAGCCGGGGGCGGGCTTCGCGTGGGCGTCGGGTGCGGGGGTGGTGCCCACGCATCCCGTGAGCGGGAGCAGAGCGGCGGCTGCGGCGAGGGCGGCGGTACTGCGCCTGGACATGGCTGGGCCTCCTCCGGGGGATTTCCGCGTCCCCTGGGTGTGGAAGAAGGGCGGCAGGCCAGTTCCTGGCTTGCAGGCGAAACGCCTGGTCACAGTGGCGGGACCGCGCCGGATTGGGCACCGGCTTCCTGGGTCCTGCCGCCCCCGAAGTGCGGATTGGTCAGGGTCAGTATGCCTGTACGACCCTGACCTCCTCCTCGGTGACCTCGCCCTCGACGATCCGGAAGGAGCGGAACTGGAAGTCGCCGGCGCCGTCCGTGTCCGCGGTGGAGACCAGGACGTAGTGGGCGCCGGGCTCGTTCGCGTAGGAGATGTCCGTACGGGAGGGGTAGGCCTCGGTGGCCGTGTGCGAGTGGTAGATGACCACCGGCTCCTCGTCGCGGTCGTCCATGTCGCGGTAGAGCTTGAGGAGGTCGCCGGAGTCGAACTCGTAGAAGGTGGGCGAGCGGGCGGCGTTGAGCATGGGGATGAAGCGCTCGGGGCGGCCGCTGCCGGCCGGGCCCGCGACCACGCCGCAGGCCTCGTCGGGGTGGTCCGCGCGGGAGTGTTCCACGATCTGGTCGTACAGGGCCTGGGTGATGGTCAGCATGTTCGACAGAATAAGCACAAGGGCCGTCCCGTACCGAGGAGTGGTACGGAACGGCCCGAATGCCGAGACGGTCCAGGTCAGGAGCGCTTGGCGAAGGCGGCGCCCTCGGGGTTACGGCTCTTGAGGACCAGATAGGAGACGCCGAGGACGAGACCCCACAGCGGGGCGCAGTACAGCGAGATCCGCGCGCCTTCGTCGACGGCCATCATCACGATGACCATGCCGATGAAGAGGAGGGCGAACCAGCTGGTCCACGGGGCGCCCGGGGCCTTGAACTCGGACTGCGGCAGCTCACCGCGGTTGGCCTTGGCCCGGTAGCGGATCTGGCAGACCAGGATCATGATCCAGGCCCACATGCCGGAGATGGTGGCGAAGGAGACGACGTAGTTGAACGCCTCGCCGGGCCACTGGTAGTTGATCCAGACGCCGACCATCATCAGCGCCGCCGAGACGGTGGTGCCGAGCAGCGGGGTGCCGTTCTTGGTCAGCTTGGTGAGGACCTTCGGGCCCTGGCCGTTGAGCGCGAGGTCGCGCAGCATGCGGCCGGTGGAGTACATGCCGGAGTTGCAGGAGGACAGCGCCGCGGTGAGGACCACGAAGTTGACGATGGCCGCGCCGATGCCGAGGCCCATCTTCTCGAAGGCCGCGACGAACGGGCTGACGCCCGGCTTGAACTCGGACCACGGGACGACCGAGAGGATCATGATCAGCGCGCCGACGTAGAAGACGGCGATACGCCACGGGACGGTGTTGATGGCCTTGGGCAGGACCGTCTTCGGGTCCTTGGACTCACCGGCGGTGACGCCGACCAGCTCGACCGCCAGGAAGGCGAACATCACGATCTGGAGGGTCATCAGGGTGCTGCCGATGCCCTTGGGGAAGAAGCCGCCGTCGTTCCAGAGGTTGGCCACGGTGGCGGTGTCGCCGGCGTCGGAGAAGCCGACGGTCAGGATGCCGGCGCAGATCAGGATCATGCCGATGATGGCGGTGACCTTGACCATGGAGAACCAGAACTCCAGCTCACCGAAGAGCTTCACGGAGATCAGGTTGGCGCCGTAGAGGATGACCGTGAAGACCAGGGCGGAGAGCCACTGCGGGATGTCCCACCAGTACGTCATGTACGTGGCGGCCGCGGTGACCTCGGTGATGCCGGTGACCACCCAGAAGAGCCAGTACGTCCAGCCGGTGACGAAGCCTGCGAAGGGACCCACGAACTCACGGGCGTAGTCCGCGAAGGAGCCCGAGACGGGGCGGTACATGAGCAGCTCGCCCAGGGCCCGCATGATGAAGAAGATGACCAGGCCCGCGATGGCGTAGGCCAGGATGAGGCTCGGGCCGGCCTTGGAGATGGCCTTGCCCGCGCCAAGGAAGAGGCCGGTGCCGATGGCGCCGCCGATCGCGATCATCTGGATCTGGCGGGCGCCGAGGCTGCGGTGGTATCCCTCGCCGGACGACTGTGTGGCCTCACTGCCGTCGTGCTGCTTGTCGACCTGCACTGAGGTCATGGTGGTGCGCCTTTCTCCATGCTGACCCGCGCCGCCACTGCTGCGACTGCGGATCAGGTCCTGATCCCCCCGGATACGGATGGAGTGCTACCGGCGGTCAGCCGGCCAAAGCGCCCCCGGGCACAGGGGTGGCGTCCCCGGGCGGTCGTGAAAATTTATCACGACCGCAAGAGTGATCGACGACAGACTCTGTGGGACTCGCCACACGAAAAACCGGACAAAGGGAAATTGGCACAGGAAATCAGAACGCAGGGGTGATGAGATCGTTATGCGGATTTGAGCGTCCGCTGAGCGAACACTCCCCTCCACGGGGGTGTCAGGGCATCAACGTCTCGACGAGGGTCTCCTGCAGCGCGCCCAGCCAGAGGTACGCCATCACCATCGGCTTGCGCGGATCGGAGTCGGGCAGCCGGTACAGCTCCCCCATCTCGTCCTCGTCCGTGACCTCCAGCCGGGTACCGATGGTCAGCCGCAGGTCGTTGAGGGCGCCGAGCCAGCGCAGCGACTCCTCGTGGGTGAGCTTGAGGACCGCGCCGCCCTCCCCCGCCGCGGAGAGCCCGTCCAGGCTCCGTACGACCGCGAGGGCGTCGTCGCGCTTGCGGGAGCGCAGGTCGTTCTCGGTGAACCGCCGGAACTCCGCCGCCGCGGCCCGCAGCTCCTCGTCGTCGTCCCCGTAGGCGTCCGGGAAGAGCCGGGCGAGGGCGGGGTCGGTGGGGCGCTCGCTCGGCCCCTCGGCGAAGAGCGCGGCGAGCGGGTCCTCACCCTGGGCGGGCTCGTCGCCCGGTCCGATCAGCTCCAGGAGCTGGACGGCGAGGGAGCGGAGGATGGAGATCTCGACCTCGTCGAGCGCGACGGCCGCGCCGCCGCCGGGCAGCGCCTCGAAGTTCCCGCTCATCAGGTGCGGTCCTGGGAGAGGGTCGCCCACAGGCCGTAGCCGTGCATGGCCTGTACGTCCCGTTCCATCTCCTCGCGGCTGCCGCTGGAGACCACGGCGCGTCCCTTGTGGTGCACGTCGAGCATCAGTTTGTGGGCCTTGTCCTTGGAGTAGCCGAAGTACGCCTGGAAGACGTAGGTCACATAGCTCATCAGATTGACGGGATCGTTGTGCACGATCGTCACCCAGGGCACGTCCGGCTCCGGGACGGCGAAGCTCTCCTCGGCCGGTTTCGTACGTTCGATCTCAATAGGCGCAACGCTCACTCAGCCCATGCTGCCACCCGGGGAGGGCCGTCGCACAAACGGGCCCGGAGAAATCGTCACTCTGACGAGTATTCGGGGTAGCATCGTTGCCATGAACACTGCGGACCTTGGGCTGCCGGTGGACGTGCCGTCGACCGCGCTCTTCACGGACCAGTACGAGCTGACGATGCTCCAGGGGGCCCTGCGGGGCGGCACGGCCGACCGGCGGTCGGTCTTCGAGGTCTTCACCCGGCGGCTCCCGGAGGGGCGGCGCTACGGAGTCGTGGCCGGTGTCGGCCGGGTGCTCGACGCCGTCGAGAACTTCCGCTTCGACGCGGGCGTGCTGGGCTTCCTCCGGGAGCGGGGGATCGTGGACGCGCCGACCCTCGAATGGCTCGCGCAGTACCGTTTCAGCGGTGACATCTGGGGCTACCCCGAGGGCGAGGTGTACTTCCCCGGGTCCCCGATCCTGCGGGTCGAGGGCTCCTTCGCCGAATGTGTGCTGCTGGAGACCGTGATCCTCTCCATCCTCAACCACGACTCGGCCATCGCGGCCGCGGCCTCCCGGATGTCCGCGGCGGCCGGCGGCCGGCGGCTGATCGAGATGGGCGCCCGCCGCACCCACGAGCTGGCGGCGGTCGCCTCCGCCCGCGCCGCCTACGTCGGCGGCTTCGACTCCACCTCCGACCTCGCCGCGGGCTTCCGTTACTCCATTCCGACGGTCGGCACCTCCGCGCACGCCTTCACCCTGCTGCACGACAGCGAGCGGGACGCCTTCCGGGCCCAGATCGACTCCCTCGGCAGCGGTACGACCCTCCTCGTCGACACCTACGACGTGACCGAGGCCGTACGGAGCGCGGTGGAGCTCGCCGGCACCGGCCTCGGGGCCGTGCGCATCGACTCCGGCGACCTGCTGCTGGTCGCCCACCGGGTGCGCCAGCAGCTCGACGAGCTGGGCGCCACCGGCACCAAGATCGTGGTCACCTCCGACCTGGACGAGTACGCCATCGCCTCGCTGGCCGCCGCGCCGGTCGACGCGTACGGCGTGGGCACGCAGCTGGTCACCGGAAGCGGTCACCCCACCTGCTCGATGGTGTACAAACTCGTCGCCAGGGCCCGGTCCGCCGACCCCAAGGCGCCGCTGGAGGCGGTCGCCAAGAAGTCCCTGGGCGGCAAGGCCTCCGTCGGCGGCCGCAAGTGGGCCGCGCGCCGGGTGGACGCCGACGGGATCGCCGAGGCGGAGGTCGTCGGCACCGGTCCCGTACCGGCCGGTCTCGCCGGCCGCCAGCTGCTCGTGGAGCTGGTCAAGGGCGGCGAGGTCGTCGCCAGGGAGCCGCTGGAGGCCGCCCGGGAGCGGCACATCGCGGCCCGGGCCGGGCTGCCGATGTCGGCCATCCAGCTGTCGCGCGGCGAGCCGGTGATCCCTACGGAGTACGTCTGAGGCGGCGGCGCCCGGGGGAAGGGAATGCCCCCTCCCGTACCGGCGGTGAAGTCTCTAGTCTCAAGTCATTCCCCGCCCGCACTCTCCCACCCACCCGCGAAGGACACCCGCCATGCACCGCGCATTGATCGTCGTGGACGTTCAGAACGACTTCTGCGAGGGCGGCAGCCTCGCGGTGACGGGGGGCGCGGACGTCGCCGCCGCCATCACGGACCTGGTCGGCGAGGCCGCGGGCGCCATCTACCGCCATGTCGTCGCCACCCGCGACCACCACATCGACCCGGGCGCCCATTTCTCGGAGCAGCCGGACTACGTGGACTCCTGGCCGGTGCACTGCGTCGCCGGCACGGAAGGGGTGGGCTTCCACCCCAATTTCGCGCCGGCGGTCGCCTGCGGCGCGATCGACGCGGTCTTCGACAAGGGCGCGTACGCGGCGGCGTACAGCGGCTTCGAGGGCACGGACGAGAACGGCACGACGCTGGCCCAGTGGCTGCGTGACCACGAGGTCACGGAGGTGGACGTGGTGGGCATCGCCACGGACCACTGCGTACGGGCCACCGCCCTGGACGCGGCCCGGGAGGGCTTCACCACGCAGGTGCTGCTCGACCTGACGGCCGGCGTGGCCAAGGGGACGACGGACCGGGCCCTGGAGCAGCTGCGGGCCGCGGGGGTGGAGCTGACCGGCAAGCCGGTCGTCTCCTGACCCTCAGGGCCGGGCTCAGGGCTGGGGCAGCAGGGCGCGTATGGGGTGCCAGAGCTCGTCGGCCAGGCCGGGGCTGGAGCGCCACAGCAGGCCGTCCGGGTGGTGGAGCACGGCGGTGACCTCGTCCGGGGTCGGGGGTTCGGCGTTGCCGCGCAGGTAGACGGCGCGCAGGCCCAGGTTCCGCAGCCTGGTCAGGGCGCGGGCGCGGTTGACGGCGTGGACCAGGAAGCGGACCGTGCCGCCGTCCTCGACCGGGCTCGGCAGGCTGAGCGCGACGACCACGCTGCCGTTCGGCAGCTTGCAGAACCCTCCGCCGGGCATGCGGAACCACTCCCCCGTGAGATGGCGTGTCAATAAGAACCTCGTAGCACGCACCTAAACACGATCGGCCGCCGCCCGCTAGAGGGCGACGGCCGATCATGCTTTGACCTGCGGTTATGCCTTTTACTTGGTCGAGGGACCCACCTGGACGGTGATCGTCTGGCCGTTGCGCGGCTGCTGGACGATCGCGATCTTGGTGTTGGTGTCAGTTACCTGAACGCTGCCCTGCGGGTTCTCGGCGTGCCAGTAGACGCCCTTGCGGTCGTCGAAGACCGGGTTGCCGGCCTGCGGCTTGATCCGCAGCGGGACGCCCGCCTTGTGGAGCGTGAAGCTGTCCGTGGCGTAGCGGCTGAACGGCGCGTCGAACGGCTGGATCTTGTTGCGCAGGAGCGAGCCGTCCTTCCACTTCATCGGCTTGGCGTGGGCGTCGATCGGCAGGATCAGGCCCGAGCCGTGATGGACGGCGGTGTTGTTGTCCTTCTGGGAGGTGTCCCACAGCCAGACCAGCAGACCGGTCTGGTACGGGTAGTGCTCGACCCAGCTGGCCTTGTCACCGGCGAAGCCGAAGTTGTACGGGCCGACCTTGAGGGTGGCGTCGTAAGAGACGTACTGGCGGTTCTCGGCCAGGTAGTACTGCTCGTACTCCTTGGTGAAGCCCTTGCCGATCCGGGAGAAGCCCTTCGCGGTCCAGCCGTTGTCGCCGTTCTCGGCGCCGTCGGTGAAGAGCGCGGCGCCGTCGGCGGTGATCTGGATGGCGTCGGCCGCGAAGCCCTTGCCGCCCGCGCCGCCGTCGGTCTGGTAGCGGAAGCGGAGGTCGATCTTCTTGTCGGCGTAGGCGTCCAGCGGGAAGACGAGCTTCTTGTACGCGCCGGAGACGTCGGTCAGCGCGGGGGCGCCGCTGGCGTCACGCGGCAGGGCCTTGCCGTCGGCGGTGCCGTCCAGCGCGGTCCACTTGGCGCCGCCGTCCGTCGACACCTCTGTGTAGAGGTAGTCGTAGTCCAGCTCGATGTCGTACCAACCGCTCAGCGAGAGCTCGGCCTTGGACTTGCCGGTGAGGTCGACGGAGCGGGTGAGGGTGTTCTTGAGGTCGTCACCCATGTCGCTCCACCACTGGGTGGCGCCCTCGGCGGGCTGCACGACGTCGGTGGTGACCTTCTTCTTCGGCAGCTCGACGACGAGTGCCTGCGGGTTCTTGGTGTTGTACTCCGAGACACCCAGCTTGTGCGTGGACTTCTTGGCACGCTGGTCGTTGGAGACCTTGGTGTAGTTCAGCCAGCCGAGCTGGAGCTTGTCCCAGGAGGTCATGTCGCCGGGCAGGTCGCCGATGGCGTCCTTGCCGGTGCCGAGCCAGGAGCCGGCCGACATCAGGGACCAGAAGCCGACCGAGTTCTCGGCGCCCTTCTTGCCCGAGGTGTCGTACAGGTCGGGCAGGCCCAGGTCGTGGCCGTACTCGTGGGCGAAGACACCGAGGCCGCCGTTCTCGGGCTGCATGGTGTAGTCGCCGACCCAGATGCCGGTGGAGCCGATCTGGGTGCCGCCGGCCTTGTTGTGCGCCGGGCCGGTCTTGCCGGCGTCGGTGCCGTACGCGTACCAGCGGTGGGCCCACAGCGCGTCGCCGCCCTGGGCGCCGCCGCCCGCGGACTCGTCCTCGCCGGCGTGCACGATCTGGAAGTGGTCGATGTAGCCGTCGGCTTCGTTGAAGTTGCCGTCGCCGTCGAAGTCGTAGCGGTCCCAGAGGTCGTACTTGGCCATGTCGGCCTTGATCTGGGCGTCGGTGCGGCCCTTGGCCTTCTGGTCGGCGACCCAGGCGGTGACGCCGTCGCGGACCGCGTCCCAGACGTTGGAACAGTTGCTGTTGCCGCAGTAGTTGGAGCCGTACCGGGCCTCGTTGTAGTCGACCTTGACCCAGTCGGAGACGGCGCCGTCGACCGAGTAGCGGCCGGAGGAGGTGCGCTCGTAGTAGGTCTTCAGGGACTGCTTCGGCTTGCCCTTCTTGTCCTTGCCGGTGCCGAAGTAGAGGTCCTGGAAGTGCTGCCGGTTGTAGTCCGCCTGCCAGGCCGTGGAGTTGTCCACCGCGCGGTCGGGCTTGGCTATCTTGTTGTGCAGCGGGCCGGGCGTGCCGCCGAACTTCGGCTTGGGCTCGTCCGTTTCGTCGTCCTTGCGGTCGACCATGGTGGTGTTGTCCACCTTGTCGCCGAACTCGACCAGGATCGTGAAGATCTTGTCGGTCTTCTCGCGGCCGAGCTCGACGTACTTCTTGGCGTCGAGCTTCACGACCTGGGAGCCGCCGCGGCGCTCCACCTTGGACTCGCCGCTGAGCACCTTCTCCAGGGCCGCCTTGCGCTGCTGCTCGCGCTGCTTGCTGAACGGACCCTCGAGGTCGTGGTCGACCGCCGTCTTGTCGTGGTGGTGTGCCCCCGGCGCCGGGTCATGGCGCTCGATCGCGGTGGGGGCGGAGACGTGGTTGTCGGCCTGAGCCGTGGTCAGGGCCGAGGCCGTGGCGGCGGTGGTCGCGAGGGCCACGAAGACCGCGGACGCTCTCATCGCCCGTCGTCTGTTGCTCACTTGATGTTGTCCTCCCCGGCGCCCGCATCCGCGGACCGGGGGTGGGGTGATGTCCGCAGGTCGGAAACGCGCGTCACAAGTGACGACATTCGACCGGAGTTTCACGGGAAAAGACAGACCTTGACTTGAACAGGCCAACTACACTATGCAGAACGGCGTTTCCGATATACGGACAGTCGGGAAACGTCATACGAACGCCGAACGGGCGCATCACACGGGCGCGTCGAGGGGGACGGTGCTCCTGCGCGCCCCTCATGCACCGGTACCGTGGGTTAGGTCACGCTTACTACCGGTTCCTCTCGGGCATCCACCGTCGTAGAGTCGTTTGTCAGTGCGACCCAGGTGCGAGACACCCCGTATACGTTGCTTCGAGGACGGAATCCGTCATGCCGCGTCCGACTGCCGCACAGCTCGCCTACGGTTCGGCCACCGTCGTCTTCTCGACCGTCGCCATGCTTCTGCTCTTCGGTACGACGACGGGCGTCGGCGTCGCGGTCATCGGTGTCGCGGCGCTCCTGCTCGGGCTGCTGGTCGCGATGACCGTCCCCCTGCCGGGCAGGAGGAAAGCGGCGGACCGGTCCTCCGAGAAGGACCACTCCGCCGCCTCCGCGTCCCGGCCTCAAGGGAGCCGGATACCCTCTCCGCGGCCCCGGTCGGCCGCGGGCACCGACAGCCGCATCAGTGAGCACTCACTGCGTCGTTGACACCACCACCGTCTTGGCGGCCTTGTCGTGCAGGCCCTGCTTGTAGGGCTTGTCGACCACGATCAGGACGAGGATCAGCAGCGGCCACAGGCAGGCGCAGCAGATCAGCGCGGGCAGCCACAGCACGAGCGCGCGGACGAGCGAGGCGTTCATCGGCGGCGTGGAGCCGTCGTTGAGCATCGCGGTCCGCAGCTTCATCAGCCGCTTGCCGAGGGTCTGTCCGTTCTTGGCGGTCAGCACGGTGTCGTAGGCGATGTACGCCACGATCGAGATCAGCTGGAAGACGAGCTGGGTGCCGCCGTTGTACGTCGCGATGGCGTCGCCGAAGTCGTCGGTCTCCTCCGTGACCCGCCCGTAGATGTCGAACGGGATGCCGATGAGCGCCAGCGGAATGGTGATGATCAGCCAGTCGATGAACCTGGCCACGATCCGCTTGCCCGTGTCGGCGAGCGGCGGCATCCCGGAGAGCGGATCGGTGCCGCCGTAGCCGCCGCCTCCGTAGGAGCCGTACGGCGGTGGGGGCGGGGGGGCGTTGTCGTACGGGGAGCCGCCGTAGGGGGAGCCGGGCGGGGGTTCACCCGGGGGCGGTGAGCCGTACGGGGAGCCGGGCGGCGGGCCCTCGGGGGGCGGCGTACCCCCGGGCGGGCCCGTCGGGGGCGGTGGTTCGGAGCCCCCGGACGGCGGCGGAGGCTCCTGGGGCCTCTTGCGGAACGGATCGTCCTCGGGCGGCTGGCCTGACGGCGGCTGATCGTTGCTCATGGGGGCAGTGCACCCCGGCGGGCAGGGGCCCGCAACGGCGCGTATGCCGTTCGGGGGACCCCTCCCCCGGGGGCTAGCCGGCCACGAAGGTGCGGGCCGCCTTGTCGTGCCAGCACTGGCGCCAGGGCCGGTCGAAGAGACACCACAGGACGTTCAGGACGCCCAGCACCAGCAGGCCGAGCACGCTGTAGACCAGCCAGCGGCGCAGCGCGGCGCCGAAGGTGGGCGGCTCGTGCGCCTCGATGTCGCGCACCTCGATACCGCAGAGCTTCTTGCCGAGCGTACGGCCCCATTTGGCGGTGGGCACCGCTTCGTACAGCACCCCGAGGACGAGCAGGGCGGCCAGGGCGATGCCGAAGTGGACGGAGGTGGTGGAGTCGACGAGCCAGACCTGCACGGTCACACCCGACTGCTTGGCCGCCTCGATCTTGCCGTTGATGTGGTCGAGCGCCTGGAGGACGAAGGGGACGGAGACGGCGCCGACCGCCGCGCCGAGGACGACGGTGTCGATGAGCCGCGCCGCGAGCCGCTTGCCGAGGGCGGCGGGGCGGGCGGCGGCCTGCGCCTGGGCGGCCTTGAGGAAGGGGTCCTCGACCGGCGGCTTCCAGGGCATGACGGGCGTCTGGGGCTGCTGCACCCGCACCTGAGGCTGGGGCTGGGGGTCGGGCTGGGCCAGCTGGTGGACCTGCTGCGCCCAGGAGGCCGCGCCGCCGCCAGGGCCCTGGGTGACCGGCGTCTGCGGCTCGGCGGGCTGCGGCGCCGGCTGGGGCTGCGGGTGGGCCTGGGCCGGGACCTGCGGCTGCGGGCGCGGCCGGGGCAAAGGCTGCGGCTCGGGCTGCTGGGTCCGGGGGGCCGGCTGGGGCTGGGGGCTCATCGCGCGGATGGTCATCGTGCCGCCGTCCGGCTGCGGCTCGGGCGTGCGCGACTCCACCTGCCGCACGCCCGGCAGCTGCCCGCCCGTCGGGTCAACGGACCGCTCGGACTCCCGGGCGGCGGGAGCGGATGCGGAGGCCGGGCGGCGGGGGTCGGCCGAGGTGGGGGCGGGCTCCTGCGGTTCGGGGGCGCCCCAGGAGACCCGACGGTCGCGGTCGCCGCCGAAGCCGGTCTGGCGGGCCGTGTCCGCCTGCCAGGCGGAGGCGGGCTCGGGCCGGGTCTCCGCGGCCGGTTCCTCCTCCAGCTCGTCGAAGAACATCGGCCCGGTCTCCTCGACCGAGGGAGCCGGGGCGGGCGCGGGCGCCGGGGCCGGCACCGGGGCGGACACGGCCGCCGGGGGCGGCGTGGGCATGCCCTCGCCGTCCTTGGGTGCGGGCCTGCTGGTGCCCGGCACCCAGGCGGCACCGTTCCAGTACCGGACATATCCGGGAATGGAAGGATCCGGGTAATACCCTTCCCGGGGTGCGTTCCCGCCGTCACCTGGAGGCGTAGCCACTGCCCCATCTCCGTTCACTCACACGATGCGTCTCCGCCGGGCCAAGGAGGACAGTAACGAAGAACGTGAGCCCGGGAACAAGGAGCTTGACAGAAAGCCCCGCGTACGAGCGACGCCCGAAGGCCACGATCAGGCGACGGACCGGTCACGGAAAGTAGTGAGAAGTTTTTCGCGGAAGTCGCGTCATGACCGGCGGGCAAGCCGCTCTCTCCAGTACGGCCCGCTCCTGGGCCCCGTACCCGAGAGGAAGTGGCAGGCTCATGCAGCAGGACACCGTGGTGGAGCGCGAACTGGAACTGAAGCTGGTGCTCTCGCCCGAGCGCAGCATCCCCGTACCGGCCCGGCTGACCTACCGCGTGGACGATCCGTACGCGGTCCACATCACCTTCCACGTCGGCTCCGAGCACCCCGTGAACTGGACCTTCGCCCGCGAGCTGCTCGTCGAAGGGGTGTTCCGGCCGTGCGGTCACGGAGACGTGCGGATCTGGCCCACCAAAGTGGACGGGCAGAGCGTCATCCTGATGGCGCTGTCATCACCCGATGGGGACGCCCTGCTGGAGGCGCCGGCCGCTCAGCTCGCGGCGTGGCTGGAGCGGACGCTGGTCACCGTCGAGCCGGGTACGGAGTCGGAGCAGCTGGGGATCGACGACGGCCTGGCCCGGCTGCTCGCCCCGGCGGCCGCCGACGACCTGTGGCTGAGCGACCCGTGGCCGTCGGACGAGTCGCAGGAGGGCGAGGTCTGACGGCCGCGGGCGGTGAGTCAGAAGAGTTTGCCGGGGTTGAGGATCCCGAGCGGGTCGAAGGTCTGCTTGATGCCGCGTTGGAGTTCGAGCCCTACGGGCCCGAGTTCGCGGGCGAGCCACTCCTTCTTCAGGACACCGACGCCGTGTTCGCCGGTGATGGTCCCGCCGAGTTCCAGACCGAGGGCCATGATCTCGTCGAAGGATTCGCGGGCGCGCCGTGACTCGTCGGGGTCGTGGTGGTCGAAGCAGACGACGGGATGGGTGTTGCCGTCGCCGGCGTGGGCGCACAGGCCGATGGTGAGGTCGTACTTCTCGGCGACGGCGGACGTGCCCTCGATCATGTCGGCGAGCTGGGAGCGGGGGACGCAGACGTCGTCGATCATGGTGGCGGGTTTCAGGGTCTCCAGCGCGGTGAGCGACAACCGACGCGCCTGGAGGAGCAGTTCGGACTCCGCCGCGTCCTCGGCGGGGACGACCTGGGTGGCTCCGTGGGCGGTGCAGAGCTCGCCGACGGCGAGCAGGTCGGCGGTCGGGTCCGGGGTGTCGAAGGCGGCGAGCAGCAGCGCCTCGGTGGTGTCGGGCAGGCCCATGTGGGCGAGTTGGTTGACCGCGCGGATGGTGGTGCGGTCCATCAGTTCGAGGAGTGAGGGCGTGTGACCGCGTTCCATGATCGCGCAAATGGCGTCGCAGGCGGTGGCCGCGGAGGGGAACTCGGCGGCGAGCACGAGCTGTCGGGGCGGCTTGGGGCGCAGCGCCAGCACCGCTTTGACAACGATGCCGAGGCTGCCTTCGGAACCGACGAAGAGCCGGGTGAGGTCGTAGCCGGCGACGCCCTTGGCGGTGCGGCGGCCGGTGGACATCAGCCGGCCGTCGGCGAGGACGACGTCGAGCCCGAGGACGTACTCGGCGGTGACGCCGTACTTGACGCAGCACAGGCCGCCGGAGGCGGTCCCGATGTTCCCGCCGATCGTGCAGGTCTCCCAGCTGGAGGGGTCCGGCGGGTAGTAGAGGCCGTGTTCGCCGACGGCGCGCGAGAGGACGGCGTTGACGACGCCCGGTTCGACCACGGCGATCCGGTCGACCGGGCTGATCTCCAGGATCCGGTCCATCTTGGTGAGCGAGAGCACGATGCAGCCGTCGGAGGCGTTGGCGGCGCCGGACAGGCCGGTGCGGGCGCCCTGCGGGACGACCGGGACGCGCAGCGCGGTGGCGGTGCGCATGACGTGCTGGACCTGCTCGACGGTGCGCGGGAGGACCACGACGGCGGGGGTGCCCGCCGCGCAGAAGCTCGCCATGTCGTGGGCGTACGAAGCGGTGACGTCCGGGTCGGTGATGAGGGCTTCGGCCGGGAGGCCCGCACGGAGCCGATCGTGGAGCTGTGCCAGGAGATCGTCCATGATCCCAGCCTGGCACCGGGGGCCATCGGTGTGAACCCGTCGGCCGATCCGCTTCACCGGGCGGAGTGTGGCCTTCGTGTGGTCTTCGTACCGACGCACAGTGAGCGCCATGAAGAGCGCCATGAAGACGGAAACGGTCACAAGGACGGTCCTGGTTTCGGTGGCGGGCGCGGTGCTGGTGGGGTCGGCTCTGATGTTCGTGCCCGGAATGGTGCAGGACGTGCCCGCGCCGGCGCCGGGGCCGGCCGCGCGGGCGATGACGGCGGTGGCCTCCGGGGCGCAGGCGACGCTGCCGGATCTGGCCGCGCTCATCGACGACCGGGAGAAGTGGCTGAGTAAGCACCCCAAGGACGAGGAGTCCTGGGCGGTGCTTGGCGCGGCGTACACCGAGCGCGGCACCCGCGTCGGGGAACCGGCGAGTTTCCGGCGGGCGGAGTGGGCGCTGCGCCGGTCCCTGGCGGCGCTCCCGGCCGAGGAGGGGAACGTGGACGCGCAGGTGGGGCTCGGGGCGCTGGCCAACGCGCGCGGCGACTACATGACGGCGTGGCGGTGGGGGGAGCAGGCGCGTCGGTTGAAGCCGAAGCGGTGGACGGCGTATCCGGTGCTGTTCGAGGCGTACAACGGCCTGGGCAACTACAAGGCGGCGCGGGAGGCCGTGGAGCAGCTGGGGAAGCTGCGCACCGGGTCACCGGTGCTGGCCCGGACGGCGCAGTCGTACCGGGACCGGGGCTGGCGCGAGGACGCGGCGGCCACCGCTGCGGAGGCCGTGGCGCGCGCGGCGACCCCGGCCGAGAAGGCGGCATGCCTGCACCGGCTGGGGGAACTGGCCTGGGAGCGCGGCGATTTGGCCGAGGCGGTCGACAACTACGACGCGGCGCTGCGGCTGCTGCCGGGCCACGGCCCGTCGCTGGCGGGCCGGGCCCGGGCACTGGGGGCGCTGGGGCGTACGGACGAGGCGTTCCGCGACTACGAGGCCGCGCTGCGGGCGCTCCCGCTGGCGTCGTACGCCCTGGAGTCCGGGGAGTTGTACGAGTCGCTGGGGCTCGACACTGACGCGCAGGAACGGTACGCGGTGCTGCACGACCGGCAGCGGCGGGGGAACCCGGGCGGGGCCGACGACACGCTGGTCCTCGGCCGGTTCGAGGCGGACCACGGCGATCCGGAGGCGGCCGTGGTGCGGCTGCGGACCCTGTGGGCCAAGCACCGTTCGGTGGAGGTGGCCGACGCGCTCGGATGGGCGCTGCTGAAGGCGGGCGAGCCGCGGCAGGCGCTGGAGTTCGCGAAGCGGGCGACGGAGAGCGGGGTGCGCAGCGCGCTGTTCACGTACCACCGCGGGGAGGTCGAGCGTGCGCTCGGCGAGTACGGGGCGGCGCGCCGCCACATCGGTGAGGCGCTGCGGATCAATCCGCACTTCTCGCCGCTGCTGGCGCCGCGGGCGAAGGAGTCCCTGTCCTCGCTGGGCGACCCGCCGGAGGGCGGCCCGCGCCAGATGTACCCGAAGCCACCGGCGACCGAGCGACAGCCGGCCCGGGAGACGGGCAAGCCGCCCGGCCAGCGCCGCGGCTCGGTCGAGCCGCCCTCCGGCCGGACGGCCGGCCCCAGGACGGCGTCGTCGCCGTCGTCGGCCTCCGGCTCGACGCCGAGGGCGTCGACATCGGGGGCGGGGTGGACGTCGGGAACGGGGTCGTCGTCTGCGTCGGCCTCGTCCGCCGGGGCGGCTTCGTCGTCGACGTCCTCGGCATCGTCGGCGTCCACGCGGACGGACTGACGGGGCGGGGGCGGGCGGCACGGCGGGCGGCGCGTTGGCGCTTGCCGCGCGGCCGTGTGCCCGGCGGACGGGCTCGGCCCACGCTGCCTGCGGCCGCCGAGCGGCCGTGGGCGGCAGCCGACGCGACCACCCGTCCGCGCCGCCGTGTGCCCGCCGGACGGGCCCCGCCCACGCTGCCTGCGGCCGACGGGCGGCAGTCGAACGCGGCACGCGCGGCCCGGCCGCGACCGCGGGCCCGGCCCCCCGTTGCGGTGCCGGACCCACGGGTTCTGCGGGCTAGAGGTTGCCGCGCTTCTCCTGCTCGCGCTCGATCGCCTCGAAGAGGGCCTTGAAGTTGCCCTTGCCGAAGCCCATCGAGCCGTGGCGCTCGATCATCTCGAAGAAGACGGTCGGGCGGTCCTGGACCGGCTTGGTGAAGATCTGCAGCAGGTAGCCGTCCTCGTCGCGGTCCGCGAGGATCTTCAGCTCACGCAGCGTCTCGATCGGCACGCGGGTGTCGCCGACCCACTCGCCCAGCGTGTCGTAGTACGAGTCCGGGGTGTCGAGGAACTGGACACCCGCCGCGCGCATCGCCCGGACGGTCGCCACGATGTCGTTGGTGGCCAGGGCGATGTGCTGGACGCCCGCGCCGCCGTAGAACTCGAGGTACTCGTCGATCTGCGACTTCTTCTTCGCGATCGCCGGCTCGTTGATCGGGAACTTGACCTTGAGCGTGCCGTCGGCCACGACCTTCGACATCAGCGCCGAGTACTCGGTGGCGATGTCGTCGCCCACGAACTCCTTCATGTTCGTGAAGCCCATGACCTTGTTGTAGAAGCCGACCCACTCGTTCATCTTGCCGAGCTCGACGTTGCCGACGCAGTGGTCGATCGCCTGGAAGGTGCGCTTGGCCGGCGGCTCGACCATCGGCTTCGCGGCGACGAAGCCGGGGAGGTACGGGCCGTCGTAGCCGGAGCGCTCGACGAGGGTGTGGCGGGTCTTGCCGTACGTCGCGATGGCGGCGAGGACGACGGTGCCGTGCTCGTCCTTGACCTCGTACGGCTCGGTGAGGCCGCGGGCGCCGTGCTCGACGGCGTAGGCGTACGCGGCCCGGGCGTCCGGCACCTCGATGGCCAGGTCCACGACGCCGTCGCCGTGCTCGGCGACGTGCTCGGCGAGGAAGCGACCCCAGTCGGTGGAGGCCTTGATGACGGAGGTGAACACGAAGCGGGCGGCGCCGTTGGTGAGGACGTAACTGGCCGTCTCGCGGCTGCCGTTCTCCGGTCCGGAGTAGGCGACGAGCTTCATGCCGAAGGCCGTGGAGTAGTAGTGGGCGGCCTGCTTGGCGTTGCCGACGGCGAAGACGACCGCGTCCATTCCCTTCACGGGGAAGGGGTCGGCCTGCCGCGCCGTGGAGGGGGTGTGATCGATGGTCTCAGTCATGGCGGCAGACTCTCTCCGATCCACAAGCTGCGCAATAGTTTGTGATTAGTCTGGGCAATCTGCATAGGCAGCGGCCAGTATGGCCGGGCTATCTGTACATGGTGACCATCAGGAGTCCGTCATGGGGATCGATCATCTGGACGGCCGTCTCATCGTGCTGCTGGCACGGGAGCCGCGGATCGGGGTCCTGGAGGCCTCCCGCCGCCTCGGCGTGGCCAGGGGCACGGTCCAGGCGCGGCTGGACCGCCTCCAATCGAACGGCGTGATCCGCGGCTTCGGCCCGGACGTCGACCCGGCCGCGCTGGGATACCCCGTGACCGCGTTCGCCACCCTGGAGATCAAGCAGGGCCAGGGCGGGGACATCCGCGCCCACCTGGCGACCGTGCCGGAGGTCCTGGAGCTGCACACGACCACCGGCCACGGCGACATGCTCTGCCGCCTGGTCGCCCGCTCGAACGCCGACCTCCAGCGGGTGATCGACCGGGTGGTCGGCTTCGACGGGATCGTGCGCGCGTCGACGGCGATCGTGATGGAGAACCCCGTACCGCTCAGGATCATCCCGCTGGTGGAACAGGCGGCGCGGGACGAGGAGCCGTAGCGGACCCCCGGGGCGGCGTGCAAAGGAGTCCTTGCAAAGAAGTACTTGCAAGGACTCCTTTGCACGCCTAGAGTCGAAGCATGCCCGAGCCCGAGACCTCTCCCGAGTCCGCCGAGTCCGATCCCCAGTCACCGGCGCCGGACGCACCCAAGCGCGTGGAGCGCGCGCTCGACCCGCGGTCCCTGCGCGGCCTCGCCCATCCGCTCCGTATCCGCCTGCTCCAGGCCCTGCGGCGGCACGGCCCCGCCACCGCCTCGCAGCTCGCCGACCGTCTGGGCGAGTCCAGCGGAGCCACCAGCTACCACCTGCGGCAGCTCGCCGCGCACGGGTTCGTCGAGGACGCCCCGGAGCGCGGCAAGGGCCGGGAGCGCTGGTGGCAGGCGGCCCAGCAGGGCACCACCTTCGACGAGTCGGCACTCCGGGACGCCGACCCGGAGACCCGCGGCGCGGCCGACGTCTATCTGCACGAGATCGCGACCATCCACAGCCAGGAGCTCTCGACCTGGATCGGCACCCGGGCCGACTGGTCCGACGAGTGGGTCGCCGCGTCCGACCTGAGCGACTTCACCCTGCACGTCACCCCGGAGCAGCTACGCGAACTGGACCAGAAGCTGCACGCCCTGATCCGGAGCTACGCGTTCGCCGAGCCCGGCGACGCCGAGCGCGTCCGCGTCCATCTGCACGCGTTCCCCCAGCGCAACGCCTGACCGACCGAGACGACCGACACGACCCAGACGACCGAAGGGACACCCGCCATGCACGCGGACATCCACCTGCGGATGCACGAACTGCGCTCCACCGAGCTGCGCCATGAGGCGGCGGCCGCCGCGCTGCTCCCCCACCGGTCCAGCGAGGCGCGCGCGGCGCGGGCCGCCCATGCCGTACGGGCCCAGGTGGGCTGGGCACTGGTCGAGCTGGGGCTGCGCCTGGCCGCCCCTCAGCCTCGGACGGTCCACCCGACGGCCGTCTGACCTCGTCAGCAAGGCCTCAGCAGCTGGGGACCGGGCCGCCCTCGCCGAGGGCGCGGAGGGAGGAGACCGCGTCCTTGAGGGTGGAGACCGGGATGAGCCGCATGCCCTTGGGCAGTTCGGACTGGGCGTCCCCGCACTCCGCCTTCGGTACGAGGAAGACGGTGGCCCCGTCCCGTCCGGCCGCCTGGGTCTTCAGGGAGACCCCGCCGACCGCGCCGACCGTTCCGTCCGCCTCGATCGTGCCCGTACCGGCGATGGTCTTCCCGCCGGTGAGGTCCTTGCCGGCGCCGGCGCCCTGGAGCTTGTCGACGATGCCGAGCGAGAACAGCAGCCCGGCGCTCGGGCCGCCGACGTCGGCGAGGTGCAGGGTGACCTTTACCTGCTTCGGGTCCTTGCCGAGGTAGCCGAGGGCGGCCCGCACGGCCACGTCCTGCGACTCGGTCATCTGCTCCAGGTTGTGCCTCGCGACCTCGGCGTCGGACTTCCCGGCGGGGTAGACGGAGTTGCGGGGCAGCACGGCCCGGTCCGTACGGAACCATCCGTCCACGACCTGCCCGAGTCCGATGTCGGCGGACGGTCCGGTCGCCACGATGGTCGTCATCCGCAGCTGCCCGCTCGTCGGCCGCGTCTGTGCCCCGGAGATCGTGATCACCGGCTTCCCCTCGTCCGTGCCGAGCACGTCCGCGGTGGGACCGGGCTGCGCCACGGAGTACGGCAGCGGCGCCACCCCGACGACGAGCATCAGCGCGACGAGGGGCAGCGCGCAGAGCAGCAGCGCGCGGGTACGGGTGAGGTGGCCGAGACGGGAGAGCACCCGGCCAATGTATCGGCCGGCCACCGGCGGGGCGCACGACGGGCTCGCCCGGGACCGGCCGAGCGCCCGCGGGCGTACGACGGCTCACCCGGGACCGGCCAGGGGTCGGCGGGGCGTACGACGGCGCGCCCCCGCATCCGCCAGGGGCTGCGGAGCGTGCGAGGGCGCACCCGGCATCCGCCTGGGCCCGCAGGCGTACGACGGCTAACCCCGGGACCCGCTAAGGGACTGTGGGGCGTACGACGGCGCGCCCCCGCATCCGCCAGGGGCTGGGGAGCGTGCGAGGGCGCACCCGGCATCCGCCAGGACCTGCGGAGCAGACGACGGCTCGCCCCGGACCGGCCGAGCGCCCGCGGGCGTACGAGGGATCGCACACCGCATCCGCCAGGGCCGCGGAGCGTACGAGGACGCGCCCCGCACCGGCCAACAGCCACTCCCCCAGACCCGCCAAGGGTCGGCGAGGCGGCTCGCTAGCGCAGCGCGTCCGCCACCTCTCGGGCCGCGTCCAGGACGCGGGGGCCGACCCGTTCGGGGATGGCGTCCGCGAGCATGACCACTCCGACGCTGCCCTCGATGCCGGTGACGCCGATCAGCGGCGCGGCCGCCCCGCTCGCGCCCGCCTCCAGTTCGCCGTGGGTGAGGGTGAAGCCGGGGTCGCCCAGGCCGCCGGCCTGGCGGGCGGAGAGGATCGCCCGGCCGGCCGCGCCCCGGTCCAGCGGGTGGCGGAACCCGGCGCGGTAGGCGACGTGGTAGTCGGTCCAGGTCGGCTCCACGACCGCGACGGCCAGCGCCTCGGCGCCGTCCACCAGGGTCAGGTGGGCCGTGGCGCCTATGTCCTCGGCGAGCGAGCGCAGCGCGGGCAGCGCCGCCTCCCGTACGAGCGGGTGGACCTGGCGGCCGAGCCTGAGCACGCCGAGTCCCACCCGGGCACGGCCGCCCAGGTCGCGGCGGACGAGGGCGTGCTGTTCGAGTGTGGCGAGCAGACGGTAGACGACGGTCCGGTTGACGCCGAGTTTGTTGGACAACTCGGTGACGGTCAGCCCGTGGTCGGTGTCGGCAAGCAGTTTCAGGACCCTGAGGCCCCGGTCGAGCGTCTGGGAAGTCTCCGCGGTCACGACGCCCCCTCCTTCGGAGTGAGTGACGGCGGACACTCTCACGGGGTTGCGACACCGGTCCCAAGCGGCGACGCACGGAGAGGCCGCCGGCAGGCCATGGCACACCGGCTGCGCTCCGCGGCGGCGCTGCCACGGGGCGTGCATGTTGCGGGGGACAGTAGCGACCGGCTCCGCTCAGCGGAAGCCCTCGTCCAGAATCCGGGCGTCCATGAGGCCTTGATCCCCGTTAGGGGTGTCCTCCGCTCCGACGTGCGGCTTTGGAGGTCAAGACGAACTATGTCCGTGGCCCGCTCGTACGCCCCCTATACACCCCTCCCCACGCCCCCCGCTGGACCCCGCGGGGTCCGGCTACCGCATCCGGGTCGCCCACTCCTGGACCTTTTTGATCCGCTCCCGGATCTGGCCCGCGGTCGCCTCCGCGCTCGGCGGACCGCCGCAGACACGGCGCAGCTCGGTGTGGATGACGCCGTGCGGCTTGCCGCTCTGGTGGACGTAGGCGCCGACCATCGTGTTGAGCTGCTTGCGCAGCTCCAGGAGCTCCTTGTGGGAGACGACCGGCCGCCGCTCGGCGGGAAGCTCCAGCAGGTCGGCCTCGGAGTCGGGCCTCTTGCGGCTGTGCGCGATCTGCCTGGCCTGGCGCTTCTGCAGGAGCAGCTGCACCTGGTCGGGTTCGAGGAGGCCGGGGATGCCGAGGTAGTCCTGCTCCTCCTCGCTGCCCGGGTGGGCCTGCATGCCGAACTCTGCGCCGTCGTAAAGGACCCGGTCGAAGACGGCGTCGGACTCCAGCGCCTCGAAGGGCAGCATGTCCTGCTCGCCGGTGTCCTCGTCCTGCTGCTTCTCGGCCTCCGCCATCTCCTTCTCGGACTCGGCGTACGGGTCCTCCTCGCCGTCCTTCTTGGGGCGGTCGAGGACGTGGTCGCGCTCGACCTCCATCTCGTTGGCGAATCCGAGGAGATTGGGAATCGTCGGAAGGAACACGGAGGCGGTCTCGCCGCGCCTGCGGGATCGTACGAAACGGCCGACGGCCTGGGCGAAGAAGAGCGGGGTGGAGATGGTGGTGGCGTACACGCCGACGGCGAGGCGGGGCACGTCGACGCCCTCGGACACCATGCGGACCGCGACCATCCAGCGGTCGTCGTTCTCGCTGAACTCGTCGATCCGCTTGGAGGCGCCGACGTCGTCGGAGAGGACGACGGTGGCCTTGGTGCCGGTGATCTCCCTGATCAGTTTGGCGTAGGCGCGGGCCGAGTCCTGGTCACTGGCGATGACCAGCCCGCCGGCGTCCGGGATGCCCTTCCTGACCTCGGTCAGCCGCTGGTCGGCGGCGCGCAGCACGTTGGGCATCCAGTCGCCGCGCGGGTCGAGGGCGGTGCGCCAGGCCTGGGAGATGGCGTCCTTGGTCATCGGCTCGCCGAGCCGGGCGGCGACCTCGTCACCGGCCTTGGTGCGCCAGCGCATGTTGCCGCTGTAGGAGAGGAAGATGACGGGCCGGACGACGCCGTCGCCGAGGGCGTTGCCGTAGCCGTAGGTGTAGTCGGCGGAGGAGCGGCGGATGCCGTCGTTGCCCTCTTCGTACGTGACGAAGGGGATGGGGTTGGTGTCGGACCGGAAGGGCGTACCGGTCAGCGCGAGCCGCCGGGTGGCTGGGTCGAACGCCTCCAGGCAGGCCTCGCCCCAGGACTTGGAGTCACCGGCGTGGTGGATCTCGTCGAGGATGACGAGCGTCTTGCGCTGCTCGCAGCGGTTGCGGTGCAGCATGGGCCGTACGCCGACACCCGCGTACGTGACGGCGACGCCTTGGTACTCCTTGCTGAGGGGTCCGGCGCTGTAGTCGGGGTCGAGCTTGATCCCGATCCGCGCGGCCGCGGCGGCCCACTGCTTCTTGAGGTGCTCGGTGGGCGCGACGACGGTGACCTGCTGCACGACGTGGTGGTGCAGCAGCCAGGAGGCGAGGGTCAGCGCGAAGGTGGTCTTTCCGGCGCCGGGGGTCGCCACCGCGAGGAAGTCGCGCGGCTGCTCCTGGATGTACTTCTCCATGGCGCCCTGCTGCCAGGCACGCAGCTTGTTGGCGGTGCCCCAAGGGGCCCGGCCGGGGAAGGCGGGTGAGAGGTGATGGGAGGCGGTAGTAGTCACGGTCTCCGGTTCACGGGCTCGGGTACACGGGATGTCCGTACGACAACCGGGCCACCTTACCGGCGGCCCGGTCCCCGTCCCGGCCGCGCGACGCGGTGACCTCGCGGAGTGCGACGGGCGTCACACTCGTGGCGCCCCGTGTGCTCGCCTCAGCGACTGAACACCGGCAACTGTGCGGCGATCTTGGGCACGTCGAGCGCGCCCTGGCAGACGTCCAGCACGAACTGCTCAGCCGCGTCGACGTCGAACCCCGCGTCGAGCGGATGGCCGTTCATATGGAGGAAGACCCAGGTCGCGTACCAGGCCAGACGCTTGTTGCCGTCGACGAGGGCGTGGTTGCGGGCGAGGGACTCCATCAGCGCCGCGGCCTTCTGCCAGACATCCGGGTAGGCGTCCTGCCCGAACACGCTCGACTGGGGCCGCGCGAGCGCGGAGTCGAGCAAGCCGTAGTCGCGCACTTCCGCGGCACCGAGTCGCTCGGCCAGCCTGAGCAGCTCGGGCAACGTGAGGTACTGGATCAGGCGAGCCTCCGGTTCAGCTCCTCGCTCACCTTCAGCACGTGATCGGCCGCCTCGTTGAACAGCCGCGAGTGTTCGTTTATGGCCCTGAGGACCGCGTCATGGGCGAAGGACTGCATGCTGCGTCCCTCCGCCTCGGCCCGCTCGCGCAGGGCATCCAGCTCTTCCTCGGTGAACCTGACATTGAGACCAGCCATGTCTCGACGGTACCGCATGGTACCGCCCGGTGTCAGCGCGTTTCCGGCGCGCTCAGGCGGGTCGCCACCCACGCCCCGGCGAGCGCCACCGCGGCCATCGGCAGGAACACCGCCGCGAAGGCCGCCGGGTGGGAGGCCGAGGAGGCAGTGGGGGCGGCGTGGGACATCGCGCCGCCGCCGAGGGCCGCGAAGGCCGCGCCGCCGGTGGCGAGGAGGATGACGTTGGAGAGGCCGTCGGAGATCTGCAGGGCCGCGGAGTTCGCGCCGGCCTCGTCGGGGGCGGAGAGCGTCAGCAGCAGGACGCTGGTGGAGGCGATGACCAGGCCCATGCCGAGGGAGCCGAACGTCCAGGCGACCGCGACCGTCCAGGCCGGCACCGCGGGGATCAGTACGCTCGGCGCGGCCGCGATGGCCGCGGCGACCAGGACCATGCCGAGCACCATCAGCCTCTGCCGGTGCGGCTCGGCCCACGGCCGGGCCTGGATGTACGAGCCGAGGGCCCAGCTGGCACCGCCGACGGCCAGCGACATCCCGGCGAGGGTCGGGCTGAGGCCGCGCTCGGTGACCAGCATCAGCGGCACGAAGGACTCGGCCGCGATGAACGACCCGGCCGCGATGCCGCGCAGCAGGACCACGGACGGCAGTCCGCGCGCCGCCCGGTAGGTGCCGCGCGGCAGCAGCCCCAGCACGGACGGCACGAGCAGCGCCACGCCGGCCACGGCCGGGAAGAGGGAGAGCCAGCGCAGCTCCTGCCCCGCGTACTGGAGCAGCCCGGCGCCCAGCGAGATCCCGAACGCCAGCCGGATCCGCTGCCGGTCGAACGCGGCCACCGGCGCGTGCGGGTCCGCCGGCCCCGAGGCGGTGCGCCGGATCGCGGGCAGCGCGAGGGCGAGCGGCAGGACGACGAGGGCCGGGATGCCGACGAACACCCAGCGCCAGCCGAGGTGTTCGGTGAGGGTGCCGGCGGCGAGCGGGCCGACGACCGAGGGGATGACCCAGCTCGCGGCGAACGCGGCCATGATCGCGGGCCGCAGCGCCTCGGCGTAAGCACGGCTGACGACGACGTACAGCGCGACGATCACCAGACCCCCGCCGAGGCCCTGCACGGCCCGGCCCGCGATGAACAGCCACATCGTGCCCGCCGTGCCGGACAGCAGCAGCCCGGCGGCGAAGGCGGACATGCCGGCGGTGAGCGGGGCGAGCGGCCCGCTCCGGTCGGACCACTGCCCGGACAGGACCATCGCGAAGAGGCTGGTGGTGAAGTACGCGGAGAACGCGAAGGCGTAGAGGGGGACGCCGTCCAGCTCGCGTGCGGCGACGGGCATGGCCGTACCGACGGCGGTGGCCTCGAAGGCGATCAGCAGGACGACGGAGACGATGCCGACGGAGAGCGCCCGATGGGCCCGGTCGAGCACGCTGCCGCCGCCTTGTGCGGGGGCGGCGGGGTGGGCGGTCTGGCGGGCCGGTATGTCGGTGTCCGGTGGTTCAAGGGCGCTCATGAGCCCAGAGTAAGGGGCGATACCGGTTTTGAACCCTGTCGCAAGGCGGGGCCGGGGTGCGCCTTTGGTCGTACGACGGTTGTACGACCGCCGCCTCCGCCGCACCGCTGTGAACGCGGCATGGCAGTCGTGTTGCGGGGCGGGCGCCGCTCTTGAGGGGCCGGGGCGGCGGCCCGTACGGTCGTTGATGTCGCCAACACGGCCGTGTGCCCGAGTGGTTCAGGGGCTCGCCTGCAAAGCGAGTTACGCGGGTTCGATTCCCGCCACGGCCTCCGAGCAGGACCCTGGGGACAGCTGGGTCGGGCGTTCGCCGGAATTCCGGGAACGCTCAGCCAGGCCTCTCGACAGGCCCCCACAAGAGCTGGCCCTTGAGACCCAGCTTGGCGTACAGCCACCGCGCCCCCTGGGCCCGACGCCCGGCCGCGCCGCCCGCGCCCCGACAGCTTCGGGCAGCTCAGCCGCCGATCAGTAGGCGCACTCGGCGCGCGTCCGCCCGGCGACGGATCCGCCGCCCACTGACCAGGGCCACTCTGGGATATGAGTAGGCTCCTGCTTGCTCTGGTGACAGCTGAGGGGGATGTGTACATGGAACGGCCGCGCCCGGGCGGCGCCCCTGCCACTGCCCCTGTCCCCGCCGCACGGCAGATCGGCCCGTACCACCTCATCACCCGGCTCGACCCGCCCGGCGGCCACGTCACCTGCCGTCGTTTCATCGCCCGCAGCGCCGACGGCGACCGTACGGTCCTGGTCAACTCCCCGCTCCCAGGCGCCGACCCCGGCCGTTTCGCCGTGGAGGCGGAGGCGGGCCGGCGTCTCATGGGGCCCTGGGTCGCGCCCGTCGCGGAGGTGGCCGCGCCCGGGGAGGTGCCCTGGTACGCCGTCCCGTACCTGCCCGCGCTGCCCCTGCCGGTCGCCCTCGCCGTGCACGGCTCCCCGCTGCCCGAGCGGACCGTACGCGCGCTGGGCGCCGCCCTCGCCGAGACGCTGCAGACCGCCCACGCCCAGGGCCTGACGCACGCGGGCCTCTCCCCCGCCGCCGTTCTGATCACCGGCGACGGGCCGCGACTGACCTGCTTCGGTGCCGTACGGGCCGCAGCGCCCGACGGTGAACAGCGCGCCGGGCTCCCGGGCCTGGAGCCGGGCGGAATCGCCCCCGAACAGGTCTCGGGCGGCCGCCCGCGCCCACCCGGCGACATCTACGCGCTGGGCGCGGTCCTCGCGTACGCCGCCACCGGGCACACCGTCCCCGAAGGGGACGAACTCCCCGCCGGTCTACGCCCGTTGATCTCCGCATGCCTGAGCCGGGACCCGGCCGGCCGGCCCACCGCGGCCGACGCCCTGACCGAGCTGGCACCCCCCGCCCCGCACGCCACCGTGCTCAGCTCGGCGGGATCCCTGATGACACCGGGCTGGCTCCCCGGCCGGATCGTCGCCGCCCTCGCCCGCCAGTCGGCCGAGGTCCTCGCCGCCGAACTCCGCCTCCCCCAGCCCCCGTTCACCCCCCACGTCCCACAGACCTGGAACTGAAGGCCATGCTGTCCCCCCTCACCCACGACGACCCGGCCGGCTTCGGCACGTACCGCCTGATCGCCCGGCTGGGCAGCGGCGGCATGGGCACGGTCTACCTCGCCCGCGGCGCCACCAGCCGTACCGTCGCACTGAAGACCATGCACGCGCGGATCGCCACCGACCCCGCCTTCCGTACCCGCTTCCGGCTGGAGACCGACGCGGCCCGGATCATCGGCGGGCAGCACGGCGCCGCGGTCTTCGACGCGGACCCGCAGGCCGAAACCCCCTGGCTGGCGACGGAGTACGTCCTCGGCCCGCCGCTCGACGACGCGGTCGGGCTGTGCGGCCCGCTGCCCGAGGCGTCGGTACGGGCCCTGGGCGCCGCGCTCGCCGGCGCGCTGGCGCAGCTCCACTCCTCGGACGTGGTCCACCGGGACCTCAAGCCGTCGAACGTGATGGTGACGGCGTACGGCCCCAAGGTCATCGACTTCGGTATCGCCCGGGCGGCCGGGGACACCCATCTGACCCGTACGGGCGCGGCGGCGGGCACGCCCGCCTTCATGTCCCCTGAGCAGGCCACCGGCCAGGAGCACACCCCCGCCGGTGACGTCTTCGCCCTGGCCGGTGTGCTGGTCTTCGCGGCGACCGGCCACGGCCCGTTCGGCGGCGGGCAGGCGGCCGACCTGCTCTACCGCGTCCGCTACAGCGAGCCGGAGCTGTCGGACGTCCCGCCGTCCCTGGTGCCCGTCCTGGCCCGCTGCCTCGCCAAGGACCCCGCCCAGCGTCCCACCACGGCCCAGCTCGCGGCCGAACTCCACGACGGGCACGGTGACTTCGCCGACCATCTGCCCGACCCGCTGCTCGCGGAGATCGCCCGCAGGGCGACCGAGGTCTGGCAGTACCAGCCCTACCGCCTCCCGGCCCCGGCGGACTCCGCCCTGGCCCCGACGGCCCCGGACACCCCCGCCGTCTCCCGCCGCCGTCTCCTTGCGGTCGGCGGCGGATCGGCCCTCGGCGTCGCGGCGGTGGGCTTCGGAACCTGGACGTGGGCGGGGCGGGTACGCGGCAAGGAGCCAGCCGCCGGCCCCACCGCTTCCCCCTCCTCCTCCCCCACCGAGCCGGCGGAGCCGAAGCCCGAGTACACCTGGCAGATCGCGGTGGGCCAGCCGACCGGCATCGACCTCACCCCGGCCCTCGCGTCGGTGCCGTTCCCCCTCGGTGACCAGGTCGTCCTCGCCATCGGCAACGGCTTCGCCGGCGTCCACGCCGCCACCGGCGTGGCGCGCTGGACCACCGGCGAGGTGGAGCCGAACTGGCAGGTGACCTCCGACGGTACGGAGCTCTACCGGGTCGGTGAGATCAAGGAGTCCGTCGGCAACAAGGGCAAGCCCTGGCCGCTGCTGATCGAGTCGATCGACCTGTCCACCGGGCAGCCGAAGCGGCGGGTGCCGCTGATCGGCGAGTACAACGGCGTCGTCTACGAGATCCAGCTGATCTGCGCGAGCGGCGGCGTCATCTACGCCACCGCCCCGGGCAAGGAACGCGACAAGGAGATGTCCTACTTCGACCACGCCCAGTCGTGGTGGCTCACCGCCATCGACAGCCGCACGGGAAAGGTCCGCTGGAAGCAGTCCCTGCCGCGCCGCCCTGACAAGTCCGACCGGCTGCACTTCCTCGCGGGCCGGGTCGTCGGCGACCGGCTCGTCCTGCTCCAGGAGACCAACAAGGGCGAGGTCCGGGTCGTGGCCCGTAACACCCGTACAGGCGCCCCGATCTGGGACAAGCCGTTCGCCGGGATCAAGCCGGAGCAGGTCCGCGAGCGGCTGACCACCGACGAGCGGCACGTGTACCTGGGCTCGGGCACCCTGCGCGCGCTGCGCCTGAGCGACGGCGGCGAGGCCTGGAAGGTCCCGGGCCGGGTCGTCGGCCCGCCCGCCGTCAAGAACGGTGCGGTGTACGCGGTGCAGAAGGGCATCGGCATCGTCGCCGTCGACGCCGCGACCGGCAAGGTCCGCTGGCAGGAGAAGGGCACGCAGGGCGCCCGGACCGACCTCGTGGAACGCCCGGTCGTCGGCACGAACTACGTCTACGCGCGCGACCCCTCGGGCCTGCGCGCGGTCGACGTCGGCACGCACACGACCGCCAAGGTCTACGAGACCGCGGGCACCCGCTTCTGCGCCCACGAGAAGGCCGGACAGGTGATCTCGTACGGCAACCGCCTGCTCGCCGCGTTCCCCCTCCAGTAGCCCCCGTCCCACTCATCCGTCCCACGCACCCTTCAGAAGGCATCGACCCGTATGGATCCCCTCGGCACCGGCGACCCGCTCCGGCTCGGCCCGTACCGCCTCCTCGGCGTCCTGGGCGAAGGCGGCATGGGCAAGGTCTACTTCGCCCAGGACGGCGCCGGCCGCCCGGCCGCCGTGAAGGTGCTCCGTCCCGAGCTGGCCCACGACCGGCATCTCGCCCAGCGGTTCGTCCGCGAGGCGCAGATGGCCCAGGCCGTCACCAGCAAGGGCGTGGCGCGGGTGCTGGGCGCGCAGACCGAGGGCGGACGGCTCTGGATCGCCTGCGAGTTCCTGGCCGGCCCGACCCTGGACGAGGCGATACGGGCGTACGGTCCGATGGACGAGGCGAGCCTTCGCGTCCTCGCCTCCGCCCTGGCCCGTACGCTCCAGGACATCCACGTCGCCGGGCTGATCCACCGCGATCTGAAGCCCGCCAACATCGTGCTGACGTCGGCGGGGCCGCGGGTCATCGACTTCGGCATCGCCCGGCCCGAGCACGGCTTGACGCTCACCACCACCGGCCAGATCCCGGTGACCCCCGGCTACGGCGCCCCCGAGCAGGTCCTCGGCCAGCGCGTCGGACCTCCGTCGGACGTGTTCTCGCTCGGCGCGGTCCTCGTCTACGCGGCCGGTGGGCGCCGCGCCTTCGACGGGGCGCATGTGGCGGCCGTGCAGTACGAGGTCGTCCACGGCACCCCCGATCTGAGCCACGTCCCGCCCCACCTGCACCCGCTGATCGGGCCGTGCCTGGCCAAGGACGCCGCCGCCCGCCCGACCCCGGCCCTCATCGCCGAGGCGTTCGTCCCGCCGAAGGGCGCCGAACGCGCCTGGCGGCAGGGGCCCTTGGCCTCCGACATCAAGACCCGCGAGTCGACCGTACGGCAGATCACGGTCGTCCCGAAGAGTGGCGGTGTCTCCCGCCGCCGCCTGATCGGGGCCCTGGCGGCGGGCGGCGGTGTGCTGGCCGCCGGTGGCGGCGGGACGGCGTGGTGGCTGATGCGCGGCGGCGACACGGGCCCGGGCGGCACGGCGAAGCTGGGGCCGTTCGACATCCCCCCGGCGGTCACGACCCCCGAGGCCCGCATCCTCGACCCGAACAAGGGCGAGGTCGCTCTCGGCATCGACGCCCCCGAGCTCATTCCGCTGTGGCAGGTCGACGGGGTCGCCGACGATTCGCCACCACCGAAGCCGATCCGCGACGTCATCGTCGTCGGCAGGCGCGGCGGCGGGCTCGCCGCGCTGAGCGTCGTGGACGGCAAGGAACGCTGGAAGGCCACCGGCGTGGACGCCACCGGCCGCTACCTCTCCCTCGACGACCAGCTGGTCGCAGCCGTCGGGAAGAACGGCGCGCTGCTGACCTTCGTGGCCTCCACCGGCGAACCCAAGTGGACCGCTCCGGACGCCGAGGCCAGGTCCGTCCTGGCCGCCGACGACGAGGCCGTCTATGTCGTCACCAAGGCCGGCAAGCTGCGTTCGATCTCCCGCGAGGACGCCAAGATCCGCTGGACCGTCTCCAGCCCGGTCCGCCTGGACACGGACATCCGCCCCCGGGGCGCCGCCTCACTCGGCCGACTGGTCCTGTGCGCCGAGAGCGGCACGATCCTCGCCGTCGACACCCGCGACGGCCGCAAGGCCTGGACGTTCGAGTCGGGGGCGAAGGTCCTCTTCGCACCGGTCATCAACGGCGACCGGGTCTTCTTCGGCGGCAAGAACCTCACCTCACGGCAGCTCGCCGACGGCAAGGAGATCTGGACCACCAAGCCCAGCAAGGACGCCTGGGACAGGCCGGAGGCCTGGTCGGTCCCGAACGTGGTGGACGGAGCCGTCTACGCGATGTGCGGCGTCTTCGTCCAGCGCGTACGGCGCACGGACGGCGCCCTGCTGTGGCAGTCCGGATCGGCCATCGGCGACCCCAAGAGCCCGGTGCTGCTCCAGGGCACGCACGCGTGGATCCTGGACGTCCTACCGGAGGTCATCATGGTGTCGCTGGAGGGCGGCAGGTCGATGCTGACCTACCGCCCCAAGGGCGACGTCACGGGCTTCAACGCCGACGGCAACCGCGTCTTCGTGATGACGAAGGGCGGCGGGCTGACGGCGCTCCCGGTGGTGTGAGGGGCGGCGCTGGGGCCGGTGCCTGGCTCAGGCGCTTCGCCGCCCCCGCACGAGCGGCACGGCCACGGCGGCTCCGATAAGCACGACCGCGGCGACACCGAGCCCGATCCAGAGGCCGGTCTTGCCGCCGCTTTCCTGTGAATCGGCGACGGGCGTGGAGGAAGCCTTGTCGGTGCCGGTTCCTGTGGATGCCGGGGACGAGGCCTGCGGGGAAGGCGACTTGGCCTCGGCCGCGGCGAGGTCCGGCAGCGGGTAGACGTCGGCAGGGCCGGGGTCTCCGGGCGACTTCAGCGCCCGGAGGGGGCGCAGGGCGCCGTACCCGATGAAGTCACTGCGCTTCTCACCGGTGGTGGACCCACTGACGGTGTTGAGCATGACCTTGAGGACCTGGTTGTTGGTCCAGTCGGGGTGCTTGGACCAGATGAGCGCGGCGGTGGCGGAGGCGAGGGCGGTGGCGTCGCTGGTGCCGCCGGTTTCGCACAGGCCGGTCTTGCCGCCGCAGGCGTGGACCATCTTGTCGCCGGGGGCGACGACGTCGACCTGGGGTCCCGTCTGGGACATTTTGATCTTTTTCAGGTTCTTGTCGATCGCACCCACGCCTACGACACCGGGGGTGGCGGCGGGGTATTCGCGCCCGTTGCCGAGATGACCCGAGTTACCCACAGCGGCAAAAACCAAAGAGTTCTTGTCCAAGGCGTACTGCACAGCATCGGTGAGCTGTGGCGAGCCTTCCTTGGCTCCCATGGAGATGTTGATGACCTTGGCGCCTGCGTCGGCGGCGAAACGGATGGCGACGGAGGCCTTCTTGTTGAAGCGAAGGTCGCCGTCCTTCTGGCTACCGGTCTTACCCGACCGCGGCATGCGGATTGGAAGGATCTTCGCTCCCGGGGCAAGGCCGAACGCGCCGTCTCCCCCGCCGCTCTTCCCTGTGCCTGCGATGAGCCCGGCCATCCCCGTTCCATGACTGGAGTAATCGGTCTGCTCGTCGCCCGGCTCATTGGGCTCGAGGTTCTTCCCCTTGAGCACCCGCCCGGCCAGGTCGGGGTTGTTCTTGTCGACGCCGCTGTCGATGACGGCGACCGTCACTCCCTCACCCGTGCTCAGCTTCCAGATCTTCTCCGCACCCATGGCGTCGAGGTGCCACTGCTTGGAGCGGATCGTCTCGGCGTGCGCCGGCACGGATGCGATGCCCACCAGCAGCATCCCCAGAGCGGTCGAGACAACGGCCCGACCACGAACCGAACGAGTACTGCTGGTACGCATCTACTTCCTCTCAATCAGTCGATGACCGGCGGCGCGACACGACGGTTGCCCTGCTGCCAGGTCTCTTCGTCCTCGACCAGGTAGTCCGGCCGCTCGCCGCGGTTCTCCTCGCGCTGCGAGCCGGTCCCCTGGGTGTGCGGGGCGCCGCCGCGGCCCATGGCCTGACCAGCGGTACGAGCCGCGTCGCCCGCTGCCGCTCCCCGTACGAGCCCCGTGCCGCCCGGCGTGAACGGACGCGCGCTCGTCGCGCCGGGCTGCTGCGCCCGGCCACCGACGATGCCTCCGGTCTCGCCGGCCAGGCGCCGTCCGCCGATGATGCCGTTCTGCCCGCCGACCGGGTGCGGACCCGTACCGCCGGCCTGACCTGTGGGCCCACGCCCCGTCATGTGTTCCTGCCCGATCACCGGGGTGCGAGGAAGGCCCGTTGCCGGCCGTCCCTGCGTGGTGGGCAGGACCGGCTTTCCGCCCGTGATGCCTTCACGAGTCGTCGGCAGCTTCCCGAGCGGGCCGGTCTGGTGGGGACCGGGCATGTGCCTGCCCGGCGGTGGGGTCGTTGGGACGCGCTGACCACCGTTCGGGCCGGTCGGGGGCAGGCCGTTGGTACGCGGCGGCACACCCGGAACGATCGGGGTAGGCATCGGGCCGATCTCGGGCTTACCGAGGGGCGGCTGTACAACCGGCGGCGTTGTCTGCGGCGGAGTCGCGGTGGGAGGCGGAAGCGTCTGCACGCTGTCGATGTTGAGGTCGACAGGCGGCTCCGGCCGGGCCGTGTTGCCGGGCCGAGTCCCGTTCCTCTCGTCGCCCGGCGGAATCGGAGTGAAATCGTCGTTAGGACGAGTCACAGGAGGACGAGTCGTTCCAGTCGCCCCGGAATCGCCTACGCCGCCGCCCCCGTAGGCCGCGGAGCGGGACATGTCCTGGCCGTATCCGCCACGCTCCTCCTCGGAGTGCGGCACAAACGCCGTCGGCGGCGGCTGGAACGTCGGTACCTCCAGCTTCCCCATCTCCGTGCTGGACTGCGAGTACGTCTGCGACAGCTTCCGCATCTCGGCCGCCGCCGCCAGCCGGTTCTCCTCCTCCTTCTTCGCCAGGGAGGCCTCCGCGTTGTCCTTCACGGTCCTCGCGTCAGGGTCGTTCTTGGCCGACTTCGCCGCGTCCAAGTTCTCCTGGGCCTGCTTGTGCGAGGTGTACCGCGGGATAGCGCTCTGGGCCAGGGCGATCGCGTCCGACGCGTCGCTCATCCACTTCGCCGCGTCCTCGCTGTAGTACGCGAGGCGCCACGTGGCGCTCGCCAGGCTCGAGCCCCAGTCCTTGAACTCCTGGAAGGCCTCGCCCTTCCACTCCACCCGTTCCGGGCGGAACTGGAGCTGCTGGGCGATCTCCTTGATCTCGCCCGCCGCCAGGGTCAGCTTGTCGGACGCCGCCTTGACGTAGAAGCTGCTGGCCTGGTCGAGCCACTCCAGCATCTGCTGATGCGACATCGACTCGAACGAGGTCGAGCCCCCACCGCCGCCGTCATGTTTTTCAGCCATCTGTCTGCCTCGTCAATCCCCGTAGTGCGCGAAGTCGTACGCGAAGTAGGAAGTTTGGAACAGGAAGTCGGAATACATGGAACGCGTTTCGCGTCCCTCGCAGCCCTACTCGTCCAGTCCGCCGTTGCCGCCCGCCGTGTCGCCGCCCTGGGGCGGTGTGGCCGGCTGGCCCTGCTTCTCGGCTTCCTTTTCGGCCTTCTCCCGGGCGACCGGGTCGCGCTTGGGGTCGTAGTGCTTCTCCGTACGCGCGTTGATGGCCATCATCCGGCGACGAATGTCGTCGTCCAGGTTCTCGAAGCCGTCCTTGGACGCGACAACCGCGATGCCCATGCCCTCCATGCAGTCCGCCAGCAGCTGCGACAGCTTCTCCAGCTGCGTGATGACGTTGCCGTACGCGGTGAAGAGCCCGGACGCCTCGGCCCAGGCGCCCCCGCCGCCGCCGAACTGGGTGCGCTCGACGCGGTCGGTGCCCACCTTGTCGGGGCTGGCCGGTGATTCCCTCAGCCCCTGCAGCAGGCGGTCGATCCGGCCCTTGAAGTCCTTCATGGACTCCGGGTCGTACAGCGCCGACGCCAGCGCCGGATTGACCGCGCGCAGCGAACGCTCGCTGCCCGACATCGCTTCTGAACCGCTACTGCCCGCCATGACCCCCGACGCCTCCCCGTTTCACACAAAGCTTCGGAGATCACTGTAGTCAGCAGCGGTGACACCGCGCATCTCCGGATTGCAGAAGCAACGCGGATCACACGGTGACCAGTTACGTGGCGTTCGGCGCCGCCACGGCCGCCTGCGGCCGGATCGGGAGGCGGTTGACCGGCCTGCCTGTGGCCGCGCGGACCGCCGAGGCGACCGCGGCCGGGGATGTGACGACCGGGACCGCGCTCGCCGCCTTCGCGCCGAAGGGGGCCACGACGTCCCGTTCCTCAAGGAGTTTGACGATGCGAATGTCCGGGGCGTCCAGGGATGTCGGGAGTGCGTAGCCGGTGAAGTCCGGGTGACGGATCATGCCGCGGGCGGTGCGGAGGTTCTCCGTGAGGGCCGCGCCGACGCCCTGGGTGACGCCCGCCTCGATACGGGTGGCGAGCTGGGCCGGGTTGAGGATGCGGCCCACGTCCTGGGCGACGGCCATCTCGACGACCCGGACCGAGCCGAGTTCGATGTCGACGTCCACGACCGCGCGGATGGCGCAGAAGGCGAGGCCGACGAAGGCGTCGCCCTGGCCCGCGTCGTCCAGGGGTTCGGTGGGGTGGGGGCGGCACTGGGCGGTGGCCCAGAGTTCCTTGCCGTCCATGGCCTCCGTGACCGTCGTGGACAGCACCCCGTCGTACGAGGTGATCTTGCCGTCGGTGATCTGGAGCAGTTCGGTGGACATGCCGAACTTGTGGGCCAGCGGCTGCAGCAGCTGCGTACGGACCATCTTGGCGGCCCGTTCGACGGCGCCGCCGGAGACCCAGGTGTGGCGGCCGTGCGTCGCGGGGCCGGCCGGGGGCTGGTCGGTGTCGACGGAGGCCACGTGCACCTCGTCGATGCCGAGCGTCTCCTGCACGATCTGGCGGGCCAGTGTGGCGAAGCCCTGGCCCGTGTCGACGGCCGCGCAGATGACGGTCGCGACGCCGTCCTGGACCTTGACCGTGGCCGTGGAGACCTCGTCGGTGCCTTCGGCGCCGAGCATGTGGACCATGCCGAGGGCGTAGCCGACGCCTCGGCGTACGGCGCCCGGCTCGCCCGCGCCCTCGGGGCCGCCGGGCAGCAGCCAGTCGTCCTCCGGGGCGTCCTTGGGGAGCGAGGGGAGGGGGAAGTCCCGTACGGCCGTGAGTAGTTCGGCGACCGGTGCGGGGCAGGTCACGGTCTGACCGGTGGGGAGGAGGTCACCGGTGGCGAGGACGTTGCGCATGCGGATGTCGGTCGGCTCCAGGCCGAGCTTGGCCGCCAGCTTGTCCATCTGGGTCTCGTAGGCGGCGCAGACCTGCATCGCGCCTTCGCCGCGCACATGCCCGGAGGGCGGGTTGTTCGTCCGGACCGCCCAGCCTTCGACGAAGGCGTGCGGGACGACGTACGGGCCGCAGGCGAAGGCGACCGCGGCGGCGAGGGACTCCGAGGAGGCGTCGGCGTAGGCGCCCGCGTCGAGGAGGATCTGCGCCTCCACCTTCACCAGCCGGCCTTCGGCGTCCGCGTGGTGGCGGTAGCGCAGCAGGGTGGGGTGGCGGTGGGCGTGGCCGAGGAAGGACTCCTCGCGGGTGGCGGCCAGTTTGACCGGGCAGCCGGTGCGCAGGGCGAGCAGGCCGAGCGGGATCTGGAAGCCGGGGTCGTCGCGGTCGCCGGTGGCGCCGGGGACGCCGGTGACGACGACCTTGACCTGTTCGGGGGCGAGGCCGAAGCAGGCGGCGGCGAGGTCGCGGTCGGTGTGCGGGTCGGTGGAGGCGGTGTAGATCTCCACCCCGCCGTCGGGGCGGGGCACGGCGAGGCCGGCCTCGGCGCCGATGGGGGCGGGGTCCTGGCGGCCGATGCGGTACAGGCCCTCGACGACGACGTCACCGGTGGCGTCGGGGTCGCCGTAGCGCAGCGGGATGTGGCGGATCAGGTTGCCGTCGGGGTGCAGCGGCTCGGCGGCGAACGCCTTCTCCGGGTCGGTGACCGGGTCGAGTACTTCGTACTCGACGGCGATCGCGGCCGCGGCGAGCCGGGCGGTGTCGGGGTGGTCGGCGGCGACGGCGGCGATGGCCTCGCCGTGGTGGCGTACGAGATCGGTGGCGAAGACGGGCCGGTCGGCGACGGTACGGCCGTAGGCCGGGTCCCCGGGGACGTCGGCGTGCATCACCACGGCCCGTACCCCGGGCATTTCGGTGGCGGCCGTGGTGTCGACCGAGACGATCCGGGCGTGCGGGTGCGGCGAGCGCAGGATCGCGGCCCAGAGCAGGCCTTCGGCCCACAGGTCGGAGGCGTACGGAAACGTGCCCTCGGTCTTGGCACGCGCGTCGGCCGCCGGCAGGGACGCGCCGAGGCCGTGGGCCGACGGCTCCTGCTGGGGTCCGTCGACCGCCATGGTGGCGGTGGCCGCGTCGTTGCTCACGCCATGCCTCCGTCGTGCGGGTGGGGAACCTGATGCGGGATGCGGGGCTGGTCCGGGGTCTGGGCCGAAGCGGCCGCGGCGGACGCCTCGCGCCCGGCGACCACTTCCCGTACGGCGTCGAGGACGCCCCGGTAGCCCGAGCAGCGGCAGAGATTGCCGCAGAGGGCCTGGCGGGTCTCCAGCTCGCTGGGGGCGTGGTTGCCCTCCAGGAGGTCGTGGACGGTCATCGCCATGCCGGGGATGCAGAAGCCGCACTGGACGGCGCCGCACTTGGCGAGGGCGCGCTGGACGTCGGAGGGTTCGCCGTCGACGGCGAGGCCTTCGACGGTACGGACCTCGCTGCCGGCCGCCGTGGCCGCGGGGACCAGGCAGGAGGCGACGAGCCGGCCGTCGACCTGGACGTTGCAGGCGCCGCATTCGCCCTGGGAGCAGCCGTCCTTGGCGCCGGCGAGGCCGAGGCGCTCGCGCAGGACGTAGAGCAGGGATTCGCCGATCCAGGAGTCGGTGACGGGCCGGTCGGTGCCGTTGACGCGCAGGACGTAGGAGGTGTGGGGGTGCTCGTCGCTGTCGCTGCTGTGGGTGGGCGTGGCGGGCGCGGGCGGTGGGGCGGCCGGCTCCTCGTGAGCCTCCGGTGCCGCGGGGGTCTCGGGAGCCGAGGGGGTCTCCTGCGGCGCCTGAACCTGCGCGGCCCCCAGGGCTTCCAGAGCCTCCGGGGCGTCGGCGGCTTCCGCAGCTTCAGCGGCGAGGGCCACGGGCTCCTCGGGCAGCGCGGGCTCGACCGTCTCCGCCGACGTGGGCTCCTGCGGGGCCTGTTCGGCCGTCTCCGTCGCCCAGGGCGCGGGGGCGCCGCCCGGGAGCGTCGGCGGGCCGTGCACCTCGGGCGCGGCCGGTGCGCCGGGCTCGACGGGCGCGGCTTCGGACTCGGCCTCCTGGGCGGCGGCGAGCGCGGCAGCCTCCGCCTCCGCGGCCTCGGCAGCCTCCGCCTCGGCGAGCTCGGCCGCCCAGGGCGCGGGGGCGCCGCCGGGCAGGGTGGCGGGCGGGGTGCCTCCGCCCCACTGGGACAGAAGCGCCGATGTCGTGAACTCGCCCGACTCGTCCGGAAGATCCCCCTGGGCCACCGGAATCGTCCACTGACCGGTGAGCTCCGAGGGAGCCGCGGGCGGTGCGGGGGCCGTGGGGGCGTCCAGCGCCTCCGTGAAGCTCCACTGGGCCGTCGCGTGCGGGTCGGGCTCGATCGCCTGCGAGGCGGGCTCCTGGGCGGCTTCCTGGGCCGCCCCGGCCGCCGCGCCCGGCTCGGGCCACACGACCTGCTCGCCGGACGGGTCGCCGGGCTGCCGCACGGCCCAGCTGCCGGTGGCGGCGGGATCCGTCGCGGCGGCCGGGGTCAGCGGGGTGATCATCGGCGGGTTGAAGTGCGGGGGCACGTAGCCGTGTCCGGGGGCGGCCAGCGGGGCCGCGTCCAGGCCGAAGTCCGGCGGGAGCTGGACGAAGGCGGTGGCGTCGCTCTCGTACTCCCCGCTCTGCGGGGTGGGGGTCCAGGCGCCGTACTGCTGCCCAGGGTCCGGGGCCTCACCATGGCCGGCGTGCCCGGCATGGTGGTCGTTGTGCTCGGTGTGGTCGATGTGGTCGTCGGTGCTCACGACAGCGCCCTCCCCAGTGCTCGTCGGGCCAGCGCGGCGACCGTGCGCCGCAGGTGCAGGACGGCGGGCGGCAGCGCCGGCGGCTCCTGACCGTCGGCGGCCACCGGGTCCGGGATGCAGGCGGCGGCGACGTACTCGCCGAACGCCGTCAGCGCCTCCGCCGCGAGCCCCCGCTCGCCGTCCCAGTCGATCAGTGAGGCGATCCAGCGCTCCGCCTCCAGCGGGCGCAGCGGCATCGGCGCTATGGCGCCGACCGCGCAGCGCACCCCGCGGCGGGCCGGGTCGAGGACGACGGCGACCGAGGCGGTGGCGCGGCCGGGGCCGGTGCGGCCGGTCGCCTTCAGGAAGACCTGCGGGGCGTGCAGCAGCGGCACGCGCACGAAGCCGATGAGTTCGCCGGGCCCGAGGATCTCGCGGCCGGCCAGCAGGTGCGAGACCGGGATCTCGCGGGTGCCGGTGGGGCCGGAGATCAGCAGCTCCGCCTCAAGGGCGGCGAGCACGGGCAGGGTGTCGCCGGTCGGGGAGGCGGTGACGATGTTGCCGCCGAGGGTGCCGGCGTTACGGATCTGCGGCGGGCCGGCGGCCCGCGCGGAGGCGGCGAGCGCGGGGATCAGGGCGGCGAAGTCGGGGCGGCCCATCCGGGCGTGGGTGAGTCCGGCGCCGAGGAGGGCGTTGCCGTCCTGGTACTGCCAGCCCCGGGTCTCGTTGATCCGGCCCAGGCCGACGAGTCCGGCCGGACGCAGCTGACCCTTGTTGACGGCGGCCATCAGATCGGTGCCGCCCGCGACGGGCACGGCGGCGGGCATGGCGCTGAGCGCCGCCACGGCCTCGTCGAGCGAGGCAGGCAGCATCACGGACTGCGCCGCCTGCGGTGCGTGCGTGGTCAACCCAGCTGCCCCTTCCCGGTGTCCTGTGTGGCCGTACCGTACGTGCTCACAGCCCGGACGTGGCAACTCTGGCACATCTTCGGAGCCGTGCGACGCGAGGGTCCGCGAAGCGCACTTCCGCACCGGACGTCCGCTGACCTGGCAGATGACCCGTTTTGCCACGGCATCGGCGGCAGATGCGTATTGCCACTCTTCGGCGAACCTTGTACGACTTATGACCGGCAGGGCCCAACGGCCGCGGGGACCGGACCTGACGGGCGTCCACCGTCCCAGGCGGCCGGGTCAGCAGCACCCTCCGGGGGCCGGGCTCACACGTTTGGGGGCGCACCTTCGATCGGGCGTCCGATCACCCCCGGGCGCCGCTGCCACGGCAACGGGCCGCCGGGCGGCCGGTAGTCGACGCCGAGGGCGTCAAGCCGCCTGTAGTGGGCGGTCATTCGCCGCTCGAAATCCGTGAAGTCGCGCGCGTGCGGGGCGGGCAGCTCGGACCAGGCGACCTCGGCGAGCGCGGCGAGACGGGGGAAGACCTGGTAGTCGACGCGGGAGCGGTTCTCCATGACCTCCGTCCAGACGTTGGCCTGGGTCCCCAGGACGTGGGCGGCGGCCTCGGCCGACAGCCGTGGCGGTACGGGGTCGAAGCGGTAGACGTCCTTCAGGGTGCGGACGTAACCGATCGGCACCGGCTCGTCGTCGCCCGGCGCCTGACGGTGGTCCAGGTAGACCTGTTGCTCCGGGCACATGACGACGTCGTGCCCGGCCTCGGCGGCGGCGATGCCGCCCGCGTAACCGCGCCAGGAGGACACAGCGGCGCCCGGCGCGAGTCCGCCCTCCAGGATCTCGTCCCAGCCGATGAGGCGGCGGCCACGGGCGGCGAGCCAGCGGTCGAAGTGGCGGACGAACCACGACTGGAGCCCGTACTCGTCGCCGACGCCGAGCTCCGCGATCCGGGCCTGGGCGGTGGGCGAGGCCTTCCACTGGTCCTTGGGGCACTCGTCGCCGCCCACATGGATGAACGTCGAGGGGAAGAGCTCCAGGACCTCCTCGAAGACGCCCTCGTAGAAGCGGAGGGTGTTGTCAGTGGGGGCGAGTACGTTCGGGTTGATGCCCCAGGTGTCCCAGACGGAGAGGGTGGTGGTGTCGATGACGTCGGTGTTGCCCAGTTCCGGGTACGCGGCGATGGCGGCCTGCGAGTGTCCGGGGATGTCGATCTCGGGGACGACGGTGATATGCCGCTCGGCGGCGTACGCGACGATCTCGCGGATGTCGTCCTGGGTGTAGTGGCCGCCGTGCGGGACGTCCGTCCACAGCGGTGAGGCACGGTGCCCCCATTTCGTACGGGCACGCCAGGCGCCGACCTCGGTGAGGCGGGGGTGGCGTCTGATCTCGATGCGCCAGCCCTGGTCGTCGGTGAGGTGGAAGTGGAAGACGTTGAGCTTGTGCACGGCGAGCAGGTCGAGGTAGCGCAGCACGTCGTCCTTGGGGAGGAAGTGCCGTGAGACGTCGAGCATGAGGCCGCGCCAGCGGAAGCGGGGACCGTCGGTGACGGTGACTTGGGGCAGGTCCCAGCGAGGGCCCGGTGCGACGGGCGCCTTGCGGTACGCGTCGGGGCCGAGGAGCTGCCGCAGGGTCTGGGCGCCCCAGAACACCCCGGCGGGACCGCCGCCTTCGATGACGACGGCCGCGTCCGGGTCTTCGGTGGAGAGGCGGTAGTCCTCGGGCCCGTACCCCCGCTCCGTCCCCGCCTGCGTCCGCTCCCTGATCCGCAGCCGGATCGCGTGCGGGCCGGGGCCGTCGGCCAGTGGCAGTCCGGTCGCGGCGCCGAGCGCGGACCGCAGCCAGCGGGCGGTGGACTCCGTGCCGGGCCCCGCGTCCAGCGTGGCGCGGTCGTCGAGCGAGACGTACCCGGGGGCGCTCCCCCGGTGCTCGACCGCCAGGGGCAGGGGAAGCAGATCCGTATCGGTCATCGCGTCAGTCCTTGACCGCGCCGCCGAGGCCCGAGACCAGACGGCGCTGTACGAGTACGAAGAAGACGAGCACCGGAATCGTCATGACGGTCGAGGCGGCCATGATGCCTCCCCAGTCGTTCTCGTCCGGCTTGAAGAACACCAGCAGC
Source organism: Streptomyces purpureus (assembly GCF_014648195.1). Taxonomy (GTDB): domain Bacteria; phylum Actinomycetota; class Actinomycetes; order Streptomycetales; family Streptomycetaceae; genus Streptomyces; species Streptomyces purpureus. The sequence goes on along the minus strand of NZ_BMQQ01000006.1, from coordinate 23,503 downwards.
GCCATGGGCAGAGTCGACTGGGAGGTGTCGCTGATGATGAACGACTTCGCGAACAGGAAGTCGTTCCAGGTCGAGATGAAAGAGAAGACACTCGTCGCCACGAGCCCCGGGAAGACCAGCGGAAAGAGGATCTGCCACAGGAACCTGGACCGGCTCGCGCCGTCGAGGGCGGCGGCCTCCTCCAGGGCCTCGGGGACCGCCTTCACGAAGCCGCGCAGCATCCAGATCGCGAACGGCAGGGAGAAGGCGATGTGCGGCAGGATCAGCGCGCCCAGCGTGTTCAGCTGCCCGAAGTCCCGCATGAGGAAGAACAGCGGGATGGTCAGCGCCTCGATCGGCACCATCTGGGCGACGAGAAACATGATCAGCAGAGTCGTGCGGAACCGGAAACGGAAGCGGGTCACGGCCGTCGCGGCGAGGAAGGCGATCAGCGCGGACGCGACCACGACCGCGCCCGCGACGAGAGCCGAGTTGAGGAAGTACCGCCCGAAGTCCTGCTGCTCGAAGACCCGGCGGAAGGAGTCCAGGGACGGGGACCCCGTCCACGGCCTGGCCTCCGTCGACTGGATCTCACCGGCGGGTTTGAACGCCGAGAGGACCATCCAGTACAGCGGGAAGGCGACCACGGCGGCGACCAGCAGCGCGGCCGCCTCGGCGAGGAGCCGCCCCGGCTTGCGGATACGGACGGGGACACGGAGCGGGCTCACAGTTCTTCTCCCTGGCGGCGCAGCAGGCGGAGGTAGACCAGCGTCACGGCCAGCAGGATCAGCAGCATGACGACGCCGATCGCGGAGCCCAGGCTGTACTGGGAGGAGGCGAAGGCCTTCTGGTAGGCGTAGACGTTGAGGACGAGGTTCTGGCCGGCGATGCCGCCGCCGTTCGTCATCACATAGATCTGGGTGAAGACCTTGAAGTCCCAGATGATCGACTGGATCGTGACGACGACCAGGATGGGCCGGAGCATCGGCGCCATGACGGAGCGCCAGGTCCGCCACTGGGAGGCGCCGTCCAGCGCCGCCGCCTCCAGAACCTCGGACGGGATGGCCTTGATGCCCGCGTACACGGTCACCATCACGAACGGGAAGGAACACCACACCACTTCGAAGAGGACGAGCGCGAAGGCGCTGTAGCGCCCGTACGTCCAGGAGAAGTCGCCCAGGCCGAGCAGTCGGTTGACCGGCCCGTAGTCCGGGTCGAAGAGGAAGACCCAGACCGTGGAGCCGGTGACGGCGGGGGTCGCCCAGGCGCCGAGCGCCGCCAGCATCAGCGCGAGCCGGGGCACCGCGCGGATCCGGGTGAGCAGCACGGCCAGCGCGCAGCCCACGGCGAGCGTGGCGAGGACGCAGGCGGCGGCGAACAGCACGGTGGCGAGCAGGACCTGCCAGAACTGGCTGTCGGAGAAGAGGGCGGAGTAGTTGCCGAGCCCCTGGAAGGAGGTCGGTTCCCCGCCGCTGACCTGGGCCTGGGTGTACTCCAGGAAGGAGATCAGGCCGAGCTGGTAGATGGGGTAGACGAGCAGCCCGCCGAGCACCACGAGCGCGGGCAGGAGATAGAGCCACGGCGTCCATCCGGGGTGTCCCCGCCGCACGCCGGCCGGGACGGCGCCCACGCGCGCCTCGGTGCCTTTACGAGGCAGATGGGCGGCCCGGGTCGTCATCCTGCCGGCCTTCGTACGGTCGGTCTTCCGGTCGGTCTTCGTACCGTCCGTCATCGCGCTCAGCCCGCGGCCGCGAACGCCGCGTCCATCTTCCTCGCCGCGTCGTCCGTCGCCGCCGCCACGTCCTTACGGCCGCTGACAATCTCCTGGAGCATCGTCGGCAGCACGGCCGAGGCGTCGATCTGGCCCCAGGCGGGCGACGCCGGGACGAACTTGGCCCCCGCGCCGAGCGAGTCGACGAAGGGCTTCACGAAAGGCTCTTTCTTCGCCACGTCGGCCCGTACGTCCGTGTACGTCGGCAGGAAGCCCATCGCGTCGAAGAGCTTGGCCTGGGTCTCCTTGCCCGCCAGGGACTTCATCAGATCCACCGCGAGGGTGCGGTGACCGGTGCTCTTCAGCACGCCGAGGTTGTTGCCGCCCGCGAAGGCCGGCGCGATCGACCCCGCCGCGACGCCCGGCAGCGGCACCACCGCGTACTTCCCCTTCACCACACCCGCCTCCACCGCCGCATGGCTGAAGTCGCCGCCTATCGCCATGGCGGCCTTGCCCTGGGCGAAGGCCGTGACGGTCGCGTTGCCGCCCATCGAGGCGCACTTGGCGGCCGGACAGTTGTCGTCACCGAAGAGCGAGGTGTAGGCGGAGACGCCCTTGCGGGCCGCCTCGCTGTTGACCGCCGCCTTGTACGTACCGCCGCTCCCGGTGGCGAGTTCGCCGCCGTGCGCCCAGATGAACGGCATCGCGCCGTAGGTGTACGTGCCGCCGACCGCCAGCCCGTACAGCTCCGGCTTCGCCTTGCGGATCTTCTTCGCCGTGTCGATCAGCTCGGCCTGCGACTTGGGCGCGGTGAGACCAACCTCCTTGAGGACGTCGGTGCGGTAGTAGAGGGCCCGTACGCCGACGAACAGCGGGGCGCCATAGACCTTTCCGTCCACGGTGACCGAGGCGCGGGCGGTCGGGTCGGTGTCCCTGGCGTCCGCCCATGACCCGAAGTCGGCGCTGACGTCGGCGAGTCCGCCGTCCTTCACGTAGCCGGCCGTGTCGGTGTTGCCGTACTCGATCAGGTCGGGGGCGCTCTTGGGGTCGTTGAAGGCTGCCTTGATGCGCTGGGCGCGGGTGTCGACGGGGATGTACTCGACCTCGGCCTTCGCCCCCTTGTGCCGCTTCTCGAACGCCGCCACGGCCGCGTCGACGACCTGCTCCTTGGGCTTGTTGTTGACCTCCTGGAAGAGCCAGACGCGCAGGGTGCCGCTCTTCTCGTCCTGGGTGGCGGAGCCGCCGGAGGTTGCCGGGGCGCAGGCGGTGGCGGTGAGGCCGGCCAGCACAAGTGCCGTGACCGGGGCGGCGATTCGGGCGGACAGCTTCATTTCGGGGCTCCCCCCATCGGCGTTGCAGCATGCGCAACGAACGTTTCGTGCTGCACAACACGCGTGAGGTTAGGGCCGCCCAAACAAGCGGACAAGTGGTCTCAACCACTCTGTGACCAGCGAACGCACAGGATGCAACGCGTCAGGATGGCGGCACGCCTGTGAACGGCAAACGGCCCCCGGAGCGCGCACCTGCACGCTCCGGGGGCCGCCCCGACGGAAGGACCGCTGTTACTTGTCCTTGCCGCCCTTGTCCTTGTCGCCACCACCGGCGCCCATGGACTCGTAGATCTCCTTGCACATCGGGCAGACCGGGTACTTCTTGGGGTCACGCCCCGGGACCCAGACCTTCCCGCACAGTGCCACCACGGGAGTGCCGTCGAGGGCACTCGCCATGATCTTGTCCTTCTGGACGTAATGGGCGTAGCGCTCGTGGTCGCCGTCGCCATGGGACACCTGCGGCGTCGGCTCTACGAGGGTCCCCGTACCTGCCCCGCGCTCGGGCTCAAGAGTGCTCATGGATCCCAAGGGTACTGAAGGGCCGCGGGATCAGTTGAGCGACGGGTCGTCCGGGTAGGTGGCGACCATGGCGAGCTCGCTGCGCTGGCGGCGCAGGACCGCGCGCCAGAGGGATTCGGGGTGGGGGGAGGAGACGTCGCCGGGCTCCGACTCGACGACGTACCAGGCTCCGCCCGTGAGCTCCTCCTCCAGCTGGCCGGGGCCCCAGCCCGCGTAGCCGGCGAAGATCCGCAGGGAGCCGAGGGCGGCGGCGAGCAGTTCCGGCGGGGTCTCCAGGTCCACCAGGCCGATCGCGCCGTACACCCGGCGCCAGCCGAGGGGGCCCTCGTCGCCCGGGATCACGGCGAGGCCGAGGGCGGCGTCGAGGGAGACGGGGCCACCCTGGAAGACCACGCCCGGATCGCCGGCCAGCGGCGACCACTGTTCGAGGATGTCCCCGACGGTGACCGGGGTGGGCCGGTTGAGGACCACGCCGAGGGAGCCCTCGTCGTCGTGGTCGAGGAGCAGCACCACCGCGCGGTCGAAGTTCGGATCCGCCAGCGTGGGCGTGGCGACGAGCAGCCGTCCTGTGAGCGAGGACACCTCGGTCATGCGAGACATGATCCCCCATCTTCGGCCTTCGCGGGGGGTGTGCGGGACAGTCCGCGGCGGACGGCCGGCGATGTGCGCCCCGTACGCCTCCCGCACTCTCCGGCGGCGCCCCTCCAGGCAACCGGACCGTGACGCTCCGCAAGATCGCGGGAACGGAGGGTGTTGTGCCGAATTCATTACATCTGACAGGCCCCCTTGGACTTACAGAACGGGGGTAGAAGGCCCGTACCCTTTTCCCTGGCCCTGCCCGACCTCCCCCTCGTACGACAGAGGGGGCCCCTCCGGAACGCGAGATTCATGACCGGCACAGACGATGTCCTGCTTGTCCACGGCGGAACCCCGCTGGAGGGCGAGATCCGCGTCCGCGGCGCGAAGAACCTCGTGCCCAAGGCGATGGTCGCCGCCCTGCTCGGCAGCGAGCCGAGCCGACTGCGCAATGTGCCCGACATCCGTGACGTCCGTGTGGTCCGCGGACTGCTCCAGCTCCACGGTGTGACGGTCCGCCCCGGCGAGGAGCCGGGCGAGCTGATCCTCGACCCGACGCACGTCGAGTCGGCCAACGTCGCCGACATCGATGCCCACGCGGGGTCGTCGCGCATCCCGATCCTGTTCTGCGGCCCGCTGCTGCACCGCCTCGGTCACGCCTTCATCCCGGGCCTGGGCGGCTGCGACATCGGCGGTCGGCCGATCGACTTCCACTTCGACGTGCTGCGGCAGTTCGGCGCGACGATCGAGAAGCGCGAGGACGGGCAGTACCTGGAGGCTCCGCAGCGGCTGCGCGGCACCAAGATCCGTCTGCCGTACCCCTCGGTCGGCTCGACCGAGCAGGTGCTGCTCACGGCCGTGCTGGCCGAGGGCGTCACCGAGCTGTCCAACGCGGCCGTGGAGCCGGAGATCGAGGACCTCATCTGCGTGCTGCAGAAGATGGGCGCGATCATCTCCATGGACACCGACCGGACGATCCGGATCACCGGTGTCGACAAGCTCGGCGGCTACACCCACCGGGCGCTCCCGGACCGTCTGGAGGCGGCGTCCTGGGCGTCGGCGGCGCTGGCGACCGAGGGCAACATCTATGTGCGCGGCGCGCAGCAGCGCTCGATGATGACCTTCCTGAACACGTACCGGAAGGTCGGCGGCGCCTTCGAGATCGACGACGAGGGCATCCGCTTCTGGCACCCGGGCGGGCAGCTGAAGTCGATCGCCCTGGAGACGGACGTCCACCCCGGCTTCCAGACGGACTGGCAGCAGCCGCTGGTGGTGGCGCTGACGCAGGCGACGGGTCTGTCCATCGTGCACGAGACGGTGTACGAGTCGCGGCTCGGCTTCACGTCGGCGCTGAACCAGATGGGTGCTCACATCCAGCTGTACCGCGAGTGCCTGGGCGGTTCGGACTGCCGCTTCGGCCAGCGCAACTTCCTCCACTCCGCGGTCGTGTCGGGCCCCACGAAGCTCCAGGGCGCCGATCTGGTCATCCCCGACCTCCGCGGCGGCTTCTCGTACCTGATCGCGGCCCTGGCGGCCCAGGGCACGTCCCGGGTCCACGGCATCGACCTGATCAACCGCGGCTACGAGAACTTCATGGACAAGCTGGTGGAGCTGGGGGCGAAGGTCGAACTCCCCGGCGGCACCGTCGTCTGACGACCCGCCGCACCGACGGAGCCGGCCCCCACGACGGTGGAGGCCGGCTCCGCGCCGTACGGGCCCGCCGCGGACCGCCCTTCGGCTGGGGGTCCGGGGGTCATCCCCCGGGCCAGCACAGCATGGACAAGCTGGTGGAGCTGGGCGCGAAGGTCGAACTCCCCGGCGGCACCGTCGTCTGACGACCCACCGTACCTACGGAGCCGGCCCCCACGACGGTGGAGGCCGGCTCCGCCCCGTCCGGGCCCGCCACGGACGCCCTCCGGCTGGGGGTCCGGGGGTCATCCCCCGGGCCAGCACAGCATGGACAAGCTGGTGGAGCTGGGCGCGAAGGTCGAACTCCCCGGCGGCACCGTCGTCTGACGACCCGCCAGCGCCGTACGGCCGTACGAACGGCCCCTCGCCCGCGCGAGGGGCCGTTCGCATGTCTGTAGCGCCCGCACACGGGCAAACAGAAGGGCGGCCACCCCCTGACAGGGTGGCCGCCCTCGTAAGCCCTACAGGCCTGCTTACTTGCCCTTGGCGGCTTCCTTGAGCTTCGAGCCCGCGGAGACCTTCACGCTGTAGCCGGCCGGGATGTTGATCGGGTCGCCGGTCTGCGGGTTACGAGCGGTGCGAGCGGCACGGTGGGTGCGCTCGAAGGTCAGGAAGCCGGGGATGGTGACCTTCTCGTCGCCCTTGGCGACGACCTCGCCGACGGTCTCGGCGAGAGCGGCCAGCACGGCGTCGGCGTCCTTGCGGGTCACCTCGGCGCGGTCGGCCAGGGCGGCCACCAGCTCACTGCGGTTCATGTTGTTACTCCCGTGTTCTTCTTGCTGTTAGGCGTGCCACGCGGCGGTGCCGCACATTGGGCACAGCGAAGCCGATGCTGCCAGGGCCCTCGGACAGTCCCCGGACCCGGGTCTACTGACAGACCCTCGCGCCCAAATACGCATCCTGCCCCCACCAGCGGCGGGAAAGCCAATCCGGCACCCTTCGGAGTCACACGAAAAGCGCCACAGCCTTGCCGTGGTGACGTTCCGTCGACTCCGCCGGAACTCTTCGGAGCCGGACCGCCACCCTAAGGGCGGGTTTACGGACCGGAGGAGCGCGACGCGCCGGATGTCAGACGGAGGTGGACGCCGTCACCGAGGCGCCCGCCGCCTTCGCCGCCGTACGGACCGCGCCCGCGACGGCGCCCGCGACCTTCTCGTTGAAGACGGACGGGATGATGTAGTTCGGGTTCAGCTCGTCCTCGGTGACGACGTCCGCGAGGGCCGCCGCGGCGGCGAGCATCATCTCGGTGTTGACCGTCCGGGACTGCGCGTCCAGCAGGCCGCGGAAGACGCCCGGGAAGACCAGCACGTTGTTGATCTGGTTGGGGAAGTCGGAGCGGCCGGTGGCCACGACCGCCGCCGTCTGGCGGGCGATCGCGGGGTCCACCTCGGGGTCGGGATTCGCGAGCGCGAACACGATCGCGCCGTCGGCCATGGCGGCGACGTCCTCGGCGCCCAGGAGGTTCGGGGCGGAGACGCCGATGAAGACGTCGGCGCCGGCGACGGCCTCCTTGAGGGTGCCGGTGACGCCCTCGGGGTTGGTGTTGTCGGCGATCCAGCGCAGCGGCGTGCCGGGCGCGGCGTCCACCAGGTCCTCGCGGCCGGCGTGCACGACGCCGTGGATGTCGGCGACGACGGCGTGCTTGACGCCGGCGGCGATGAGGAGCTTGAGGATGGCCGTACCGGCGGCGCCCGCACCGGACATGACGACCCGTACGTCTCCGACGGCCTTGCCGACCACGCGCAGGGCGTTGGTGAGCGCGGCGAGGACGACGATGGCGGTGCCGTGCTGGTCGTCGTGGAAGACGGGGATGTCCAGGGCCTCACGCAGCCGGGCCTCGATCTCGAAGCAGCGGGGCGCGGAGATGTCCTCGAGGTTGATGCCGGCGAAGCCGGGGGCGATGGCCTTGACGATCTCGACGATGGCGTCGGTGTCCTGGGTGTCCAGGCAGAGCGGCCAGGCGTCGATGCCGGCGAAGCGCTTGAAGAGGGCCGCCTTGCCCTCCATGACGGGCAGGGCGGCCTTGGGGCCGATGTTGCCGAGGCCGAGGACGGCGGACCCGTCGGTCACGACTGCGACGGAGTTGCGCTTGATGGTGAGGCGGCGGGCGTCCTCGGGGTTCTCGGCGATCGCCATGCACACGCGCGCGACACCGGGGGTGTAGATCATGGAGAGGTCGTCGCGGTTGCGGATGGGGTGCTTGGACGCCATCTCGATCTTGCCGCCGAGGTGCATCAGGAACGTACGGTCGGAGACCTTGCCGAGGACGACGCCCTCGATGCCGCTGAGCTTCTCGACGATCTCGTCCGCGTGGGTCGTCGAGGTCGCCGCGATGGTGACGTCGATGCGCAGCTTCTCGTGGCCGGATGCGGTCACGTCGAGGCCGGACACGGAGCCTCCGGAGGACTCCACGGCCGTCGTGAGCTGGGAGACCGCGGTTCCGCTCGCGGGCACCTCCAGCCGGACCGTCATCGAGTACGAGACGCTGGGCGCCGTTGCCATGACCGAGTTCCTCTGCTTTCCCTAGCTTCATTGCTGCGCCGCCCCGGCTGGTTGCCCGGCGGCGCCCTCCGATGGTCGCACCTACCTGCGGGTATCAGGTAATGCGGTCATTTTGTTTTCGGAAACTTTTTTCCACCATACGAGAACTGAAGGGGAAACAGAAGAGGTCCGCGTCACCGGTGGGGTGACGCGGACCTCTTCTGTAGATACGTACCAAGTGGCACCGACCCGCCATGCTCGCCTCGCGGCAAGTGGTCGCTCGTAGCGACGAAGGTTGGGCCCGGGGGCTTGGATCGAGCCGGTGCCACACACAGGCTAACAAACCACCCTGGCAAGTGATTCCGCCACGGCCCGTTGACCTGAAATCAGCCCCCGAACCGCGGATCGGTGGGCACCGCTCAGTCCCTGAGGAGATCCGGGACGCCGTCCGCGTCGGGCTCGTCGCGCGGGCCCGAGACCACCGTCAGCTGCTGGGTGGCCCGGGTCAGCGCCACGTACAGCACCCGCAGGCCCGCCGGGGACTCGTCCGCGATCTCCGCGGGCGAGACGACGACCGTGGCGTCGTACTCCAGGCCCTTCGCCTCCAGGGAGCCCAGCGCCACCACCCGCTCGCCGAGGCCGGCCAGCCAGCGGGCGGCCTCCTCCCGGCGGTTCATTGCCACGACGACGCCGACGGTGCCGTCCACGCGCGCGAGGAGCCGCTCGGCCTCCTCCCGTACGGTCCCGGCCGTCGCCTGGGCTCCCGCGGTGACGAACCGTGGCTCCACCCCCGTGGAGCGGACCGCGCGCGGCGACTCCTTGCCGGGCATGGCCAGGGTCAGCACCTTCGCGGCCAGCTCGGCGATCTCGGCCGGGTTGCGGTAGTTGACGGTCAGCTCGAAACGGCGGCGCGGACGGGTGCCCAGCGCCTCGTCACGGGCCTCCGCGGCCTCGTCCGGGGTCGACCACGACGACTGGGCCGGGTCGCCGACCACGGTCCAGGTGGCGTGCCGGCCGCGGCGGCCGACCATGCGCCACTGCATGGGGGTGAGGTCCTGGGCCTCGTCGACGATGACATGGGCGTACTCGGTGCGCTCCTGTGCCAGCCGCTCGGCCCGCTCGCGCTGGGTCTCCTCGCGTACGGGCATCAGCTCCTCCAGGCCGGTGAGCTGGTCCAGCGGGTCCAGTTCGCGCTTCTTGCGGGGCCTGGCGGGGGTGCCGAGCAGGGTCTGGAGCTCGTCGAGCAGCGCCACGTCGTGGACCGAGTACGCCGTGCGGCGCAGCGAGCGGGCGAGTCTTCGCACCTCGCCGGGGTTGAGGACGCGGCGCGCCCAGCGCCCGAGCCGCTTCTCGTCGCCCATGGCGGCGAGCACCTGCCGGGGGGTGAGCTCGGGCCACCACGCGTCCAGGAAGGCGAGGAAGGAGTCCTCGGTGGAGACGTCCTCGTCGAAGGAGGAGCGCAGTTCGGCGGCGAGCTCCGGGTCGCTGTGGCGGGTGGCCGCGCCGGACTTGGTGTACAGGGCGTCCAGGAGCAGCCGGCGGGCGCGGGGGCGCAGCAGATTGACGGGTGCGGTGCCGCCGAGGACGGTGTGGCGGATGCGCTGGAGCTCGTCGGCCTCCAGCTCCAGGCGGCGCCCGAAGGCGACGACCCGCAGCCGCTGGGGGCTGTCGCCGTTCTCCAGGGCGCCCCGGGTGGCCTTGCGCAGGACCTTGAGCATCCGGGAGGAGCCCTTCACGCGCGCGACGGCGGGGTCGTCGTACGTGGTGGCCTCCACGCCGTCGACGAGGGAGCCGACGGCGCGGATCGCGACCTGCCCCTCCTCGCCGAGGGAGGGCAGGACACCCTCGGTGTAGGAGACCAGGAGGGGGGTCGGGGAGACGATGAGGATGCCGCCCGCGTACCGCCTGCGGTCCTGGTAGAGGAGGTAGGCGGCGCGGTGCAGGGCGACCGCGGTCTTGCCGGTGCCGGGTCCGCCCTCGACGTAGGTGACGGAGGCGGCGGGGGCCCGGATGACGAGGTCCTGCTCGGCCTGGATGGAGGCGACGATGTCGCGCATGGTGTGGCTTCGCGCCTGGCCGAGGGCGGCCATCAGGGCGCCGTCGCCGATCACGGGAAGGTCTTGGCCGTCGAGGGTGGCCTTGAGCTCGGGGCGCATCAGGTCGTCCTCGACGCCGAGGACCTTGCGGCCCTTGGAGCGGATGACGCGGCGGCGGACGACCCGGCCGGGGTCGACGGGGGTGGAGCGGTAGAACGGCGCGGCGGCGGGGGCGCGCCAGTCGATGACGAGGGGGGCGTAGTCGGAGTCGAGGACGCCGATGCGGCCGATGTGGAGGGTCTCGCCGATCTCGGCGGTGCTGTCGGCGCGTACGGCGTCCTCGGCGGGCTCGACGGAGGTGTAGGCGCCGTCGGGGCCCTTCTTGCCGTCCTTGCCGTGGAGCAGGTCGATACGGCCGAAGAGGAAGTCCTCGAATTCGTTGTTGAGCCGGTTGAGGTGGATTCCGGCCCGGAAGACCTGGGCGTCGCGCTCGGCGAGGGCGCCGGGCGTGCCGACCTGGCCGCGCTGGGCGGCGTCGTTCATGAGGAACTCCGCCTCGTGGATCTTCTCCTCGAGACGGCGGTAGACCCGGTCCAGATGTTCCTGTTCGACACCGATCTCGCGGTCCCGGACCGAGTCAACGGCTTCCTGCGCGGCCACGGGGCCCCCTTCTGACGTGCACTGGGCAGCCGTCGAGCGTACGCGAAGGGGGGCCGTCGTGTCAGGCGGTGGGGGTCAGGCGTCCACCTCCACCAGGCGCGTTCCGTCGAACGTACGTACTTCGAAGTGATCGATGTCGTTACGGTCCATGGCCGCGCCGCCGTGGACGTAGAGGGGATTGCGGGCGGATTCGTTGGTGCTGTCGGCGATCCCGTAGCCCCATTTCGGCACGGCCCAGGAGGTGACGACCTCTTCCTCGCCGGTCTTGGAGACGGCGATGAGGTTGCACTTGAGGGGGCCCTTGACGTTCTTGAGTTCCAGGACGGTGTGGGTGCCCCAGGCCTTCTTCTCCATCCCGACCGTGGCGCTGACCTTGGTGTTCGTGTCCGTCGCCGACTTCTTCTCCTCCATGTGGTGGAAGAAGGCGTCCTCGGCCGGGCTGGTGGGGTGCGGGTGGGGCGCGGCCTGGTTCTGCGTACCACCGCCGGAGGTGGCGACGACGGCGACGGCGGGGCCGCCGATGATCAGCGCGGCGGCGGCCGCGACCATGTACATGCTCCGGCGGCGGCGCTGGGCGCGCTTGATCGCGACCTCGTCGACGAGCCGGTCGAGGAGCCGGGGCTCAGGGACGGGCGCGACGGGCCTGGGCGCAGGCGGCGGTCCGGGCGGCTCGGCGAGCATGGCCAGCATCGACTCCATGCCGGAGAACTCCTCCAGATGGGCCTCGCAGATCCGGCAGCCGGCCAGATGCGCCTCGAAGGCGGTCGCCTCGGCGTCGTCCAGGATGCCGAGCACGTACGCGCCGGCCGCGTCGTGCACCGACTCCTGTTCGTATCCGTGCGACGTCATGCCGAGACCCCCCTCTCCTCCAGCGCGAGCTTCATCGAACGCAGTGCGTAGAACACCCGGGACCGGACGGTCCCGCTGGGTATGCCGAGTGTCTCGGCCGCCTCATTGACGGTACGCCCCTTGAAGTACGTCTCGACCAACACTTCCCGGTGGGCCGGGGTCAAATCGTCGAGCGCATCCGAGAGCGTCATCAACCACAACGCCTTGTCGATCTCGTCCTCCGCGGGCATGACCTCGAGCGGTGACGGATCGACCTCCTGCGGCCGGGCCTGCCGGCTGCGGTGGCCGTCGATGACGATGCGCCGCGCGACCGTCACCAGCCAGGGTCGGACAGAGCCGGCGGCCCGGTTGAGCCGGCCGGCGTTCTTCCAGGCACGGATGAGCGTCTCCTGTACGACGTCCTCGGCCCGCTGGCGGTCGCCGGCGACGAGGCGGAGTACGTAGGCGAGCAGCGGGCCGGCATGTTCGCGGTAGAGCGCCCGCATCAGCTCCTCGTCGGGTACCGAGGGGTCGAGGCGTGGTGTCTCAGCGCGATGCCGGGCCCGATGAGGACGGTCATCGGCCACGGCCGCATCCTTGCGCACCCTGAACCTCCCGGTCGAGACCCTGACTGACTGCTTGTCGTCCCTGATTACGCAGGGCGGGCGGGATCGACTCAAAGGCGCGCGAGAATTTTTTTCCGGGCCCCCCTCAGACCTTCGCGGCGGCGCTCCGGCGCCGGTGGCGGGCCACCCGTTCGCGGTTGCCGCACAGTTCGCTGGAGCACCAGCGGCGGCGCCGTCCGCGGGAGGTGTCGAGGTAGAGGCGGCGGCAGTTGTCACCTTCGCACTGGCGCAGCCGGGTGCGGGCGACGGGGTCGGTGAGGAGGTCGACCGCGTCGCGGGCGACGGCGGCGAGGAGGGCGGGGCAGTCGGGTTCGGCGTGCAAGGCCCGTACGAGCTGGCCGTGTTCGTCGCGTACGGCGCGGGGTGCGGGCGGGGTGCCGGCGGCGGCGAGGGTGTTGAGCCGGTCGAGGTCGGGGGCGGGTCCGGTGGCTCCGCCGAGCTGGGCGCGGGCCAAGGTGGCGACGCAGGCGCGCAGTTCGCGGAATCGGGCCAGCCAGTGCCGGTCGAGGGCGGGGAGCGGCGTGGTGGCGGGGACGAGGCCGGTGGCCCTGAGCCAGTGGTCGAGGGCGTGGGGGGTGTCGAGCGGGTGCGCGGCAAGGTCCAGGCAGATCCGCCCGGAGTCGAACCGTAGTGTCATGGTCCTGTCACCGCCTGCCTCGGGGGTGGGGTCCCGACCAGGGTGCCCGCCTCACGCGGCGACGGCTACGGCGCCGGCGGATCGTCGTGCAGGATCCGCTGGAAGATGTGGTGATCGCGCCACTCGCCGTCGATGTGCAGATAGCGCGGCGCGGTTCCGTACCGCTCGAAGCCGGTCTTGGCCAGGACGCGCTGGGATGCGGCGTTGTCGAGCATGGTCCCGGCCTCGACGCGGTGCAGCCCGAGCTCCTCGCGGGCGGCCCGGCACACCTCTTCGACGAGCCGGGTGGCGAGGCCTTTTCCGGCGTACTCCTCGTCGACCCAGTAGCCGAGGTTCGCGCTGCAGAACGGCCCGCGGGCGATCCCGGAGAGCGTGGCGGCGGCGGCGATCCGCTCCCGGTCGACCGCGAACCACATACGCGTGCCGGGCGCGGCCAGCCGCTCGGCCTGGGCCTCGGCGGTGTAGTAGGACGCGTCGCGGCGGGGCTCCCGGGGCTGCGTGTAGGCGCGGTTGCGGAGCAGGGCGGCGGCCAGCGCGGGGGCGTCGGAGGGCTCGGCGGGACGGATGCTCAGGGACATGGCCCCTACGGTAGACACCCCTGTCGCCGCTGAAACCCATGCCCCGTCAGACGCCCGCTTCCTCCACGTACTTGGTGTCGGCGACGGGGTCCAGGGCCAGCCGGTAGCCCCGCTTCACTACCGTGTGGATCAGCTTCGGCGCGCCCAGGGCCGTCCGCAGCCGGGCCATCGCCGTCTCGACGGCGTGCTCGTCGCGGCCCGCGCCGGGCAGCGCCCGCAGCAGGTCCGCCCGGGAGACCACCCAGCCGGGGCGCCGGGCAAGGGAGTTGAGCAGCGCCATCCCGGCCGGCGGGACCGGTCGCAGGACCCCGTCGACGAGGACCGCGTGGCCGCGGATCTCGATCTGGTGGCCGGCCACCGGGAACGTACGGGCCCGGGACGGCAGCTCCTGGCAGAGCAGCTGCACCAGCGGCCCGAGCCGGAACCGCTCGGGCTGGAACGTGTCGATCCCGCGCGCCTGCAGGGGCAGCGCGGTGACGGGTCCCACGCAGACCGCGAGGACGTCGTGGCGCAGCGCGTCGAGCAGCCTGGGCAGCACGCCCCGCTCCTCGGCGCGGTTGAGCAGCGAGGCGGCGGCCGGGGCGCTGGTGAAGGTGACAGCGTCGAGCGCCCGGGTGAGGGCCGCGTCCAGGAGCCGGTCGAGCGGCGTGAGGTCCTGGGGCGGCATCCAGCGGTAGACGGGGACGCCGACGACCTCCGCGCCGGCCGCCCGCAGCGACTCGACGAAGCCGGGCAGGGGCTCGCCGTGCAGCTGGAGCGCGATCCGGCGGCCCGCCACGCCCTGGCCGAGGAGCCGGTCGAGCACCTCCGCCATGGACTCGGACGACGGCGACCACTCCTCGGTGAGCCCGGCGGCCCGTACCGCGCCCTTGACCTTGGGGCCGCGGGCCAGCACCTCCGCCCCGCGCAGCCGGTCGAGGAGCTCCTCGCCGAAGCCCCAGCCGTCGGCCGCCTCGACCCAGCCCCGGAAGCCGATCGCGGTGGTCGCGACGACGATGTCCGGGGCGTGGTCGATGAGGTCCTTGGTGGCGGCGAGGAGTTCGGTGTCGTCGGCGAGGGGCACGATCCTCAGGGCCGGGCCGTGCAGCACGGCGGCCCCGCGGCGGCGCAGCAGGGCGCCGAGCTCGTCCGCGCGCCGCGCCGCCGTGACACCCACGGTGAACCCCGCGAGGGGGCCCTGTTCTTGCTCGTACATGATGAATGAGCCTGACGCGGAAGCGTGACATCCGCGGTTCACCGGTATTTCTCCGCCGTTACGGACCGCTCCCGTTTCGGCCATGGATCACACCTCGGCGTAACCGAGCTGCTGCTTTTCCTCCGCGCCCGCGGCATTCGCCGGTACGGACCCGGGCCGGCGAAGGTATACCGCGTAGGTGACGGCCATGCACGCCCCGTAGAAGGCGAGGAAGGCGACGAAGGCGGCGGTGCCGGTGCCGGCGGTCTGGAAGGACTGCCGGAAGGCGAGGTTGATGGCGAGCCCGCCGAGGGCGCCGACGGCGCCGATGAGCCCCATGGAGGCGCCGGACAGCCGCCGCCCGTACGCCTCGGCCCGCTCGCCCGCCAGGCCCTTGCGGTGCCCTTGGGCGAGGAAGATGGCCGGGATCATCTTGTACGTGGAGCCGTTGCCGAGGCCGCTGAGGACGAAGAGTCCGATGAAGCCGACGAGGAAGACGGTGAGCGACTCGATCACGGAGGCGTAGATCACCACACCGGTCGCCGCGGCCATCGCGGCGAAGGTCCACAGCGTGATCCGGGCGCCGCCGTAGGTGTCGGCGAGCGAGCCGCCGACGGGCCGGATCAGCGAGCCGAGCAGCGGGCCGATGAAGGTGAGCGAGGCGGCCTGCAGCGGGGTGCGGCCGAACTGCGTCTGCAGGACGAGTCCGAAGGCGAAGCTGTAGCCGATGAAGGAGCCGAAGGTGCCGATGTAGAGGAACGACATGATCCACGTGTGCCGGGCCCGCACGGCCTCCTTGACGGCCCCGGTGTCGTTCTTGACGGGCGTCAGATTGTCCATGAAGAGCGCGGAGCAGACGGCGGCGACGACGACGAGCGGGATGTAGACGCCGAGGACGATCCGGGGGTGGGCGGCGCCGGCGGTGCCGATCACCAGCAGGCCGATGAGCTGGACGACCGGTACGCCGATGTTGCCGCCGCCCGCGTTGAGGCCGAGCGCCCAGCCCTTCTTCCGCAGCGGGAAGAAGGCGTTGATGTTGGTCATGGAGGAGGCGAAGTTGCCGCCGCCGACGCCGGTGAGCGCGGCCACCAGCAGAAACGTGGTGTACGACGTGCCGGGCTCCATCACCGCGTAGGCGAGCCCGGTCGGCAGGAGCAGCAGCAGCGCGCCGACCACGGTCCAGTTCCGGCCCCCGAAGGCGGCGACCGCGAAGGTGTACGGGACCCGGACGAAGGCGCCGACCAGGGTGGCGGTCGCGATCAGGAAGAACTTCCCGGCCGGGTCGACGCCGTACTCCGGCCCCATGAACAGGACCATGACCGACCACAGGCTCCACACGGAGAAGCCGATGTGCTCGGAGAAGACGGAGAAGAGCAGATTCCGCTTGGCGATCCGCTCACCTGTCTCGCGCCAGAAGGTCTCGTCCTCGGGTTCCCACCGTTCGATCCATCGGCCGCCCATCAGATACCTCCGCGGTGTCGGGGGGCCGGAGCTCCCGGCCTCTGCTCCGACGCTAGGGAGACCTCGTTTCGGCCCGGTGGCAGGAAGTGACCGGTGCGCAACCTTGCTCTCACCCACGGCCCCCCGGTGCTGTGAGCCCGAGGTGGTCGGCGGGCAGCCAGGCCCCCTGGGGGATGCGCAGCCAGCCCTCGCGGGCGCCGAGCTCGGCGGCGGCGGCGCGCAGGGCGTCCAGGCCGGGATGGCGCAGGCCCTTGCGCCAGACCAGGAAGACCGGGGAGAGCGGCACGGGGTCGGTGAGGGGGCGCAGCACGCATCCGGGCAGCTCGGGGAAGCCGACCGTGGCCAGGACGGGGGTCCGGGTCCTCGCCATGACCCGGCGGAACTCCTCCTTCCCGACGGCGACGGGCGCGGGCGGCGCGATGCCGATCCCCCGCCCCTCGAAGAGCCGCTCGGCCAGCCCGGTCCACTCCAGCGTCCCGGGGTTGCCGGCGCCCGCGTAGACGGACTCCCCGGCGAGGGCGTCCAGCGGGACCGTCGGGCGGTCGGCGAGCGGATGGTCGTACGGCAGGAGCACAGCCAGCGGCTCGTACCGTACGGGCTGCTGGGCGAGGCCGGCCCGGATCGCGGGCTCCAGGCCGCCCACGTACCCGAAGGAGACGTCCAGGCGCCCGGCGAGCATCTCGGCGGCCGCCCGGGTCAGTCCGCTCTCGAAGCGGGCCATCAGCTCGCAGTCCGGGGCGATTTCGCGGGCCCGGGCGAGGACAAGCCCGGAGATCATGCCCTCGGTGTTGAGGTCGACGAGCAGGGGCCGCGCGTCGGGCCCGAAGGCGGCGGCGAGCGCGTCGTGCGCGTCGAGCACCGCTCGCGCGTACGGCAGCAGCCGCTCGCCGTCGCCGGTGAGCGCCACCTGCCGGGTGGTGCGGACGAACAGCTCGACGCCCAACTCCCGCTCCAGGCGCCGGATGTCCCGGCTGAGCGCCTGCTGCGCGACGTAAAGTCGGGCGGCGGCGCGGGTGAAGTGCAGCTCCTGGGCGACGGCGGCGAACGCGCGCAGCAGCCGGGGGTCGATGTCGTGGGCCACGCCGCATTCAACAACACAAACGCGTGAATGGCGACGGATCAGGTGTTGGACCGGGGCCGGGCCCGGCCCCGAACCTTGATCCATGCCGCAGACGAAGACCTCTCCACGGATGACCACGGCGGGCGGACTGCTGGTCCTCACCCCGCCGCCCGGCCGCCCGTCCCGCCCTGGCAAGGCCCCCGGCCCGTACCGGCGCCTGCTGGCCGCCCCCGGCGCGCGGGCCTTCACCGCCGGGAACCTGATCGCCCGGCTGCCGATGGGCATGTTCGGTGTCAGTGCGGTGATCATGATTTCCGGGGCGTACGGCTCGTACGCGCTGGCCGGGGCGGTCACCGCCACCGGCCTCGCCGCCACCGCGCTCGTCGCGCCGTGGACCGCGCGGCTCGTGGACCGCCACGGGCAGGCGCGGGTGGCCGTGCCGGCGACGGCGGTGGCGGCGCTCGGCTCGCTCGCGCTGCTGCTGTGCGTGCACCACCACGCCCCGGCCTGGACGCTGTTCGCCGCGTACGCCGCGACGGCCACCACGCCGAACACGGGCGGGATGTCGCGGGCCCGCTGGGCCCATATGCACCGGGGCGACCCGGCGGCCCTGCACGCGGCGAACGCCTTCGAGCAGGCCGTCGACGAGCTGTGCTTCATGCTCGGCCCGGTGCTCGCGGCCTTCCTGTGCTCCGCGCTCTTCCCCGAGGCGGGCACCCTGGTCGGTGCCATCCTGCTGTTCACCGGCGTCGTGCTCTTCGCGGCGCAGCGCTCCACCGAGCCGCCGGTCGCTCCGCGTACCACCAAGGGCTCCCCGCTGCGCGCCCCCGGCATGCCGGCGCTGCTCGCGGTGTTCGGGGCGACGGGCGCGGTGTTCGGCGCGATGGAGGTCGTGACGATCGCCTACGCGGACGGTCCGGTGGCCGGCCCGGTCCTCGCACTCCAGGCGGCCGGGTCGTGCGCGGCGGGCCTGGTCTTCGGCCGGGCGCGCCGCACGGCGGGCCTGCGGACCTGCCTCGCCGCGATGGCCCTGCTGATGCCGATGCCGCTGCTCGGCGCGGGGACCGGCTCACTGCTCGCGGTGGCCTGCGGGCTGCTCGTGGCGGGGATGGCGACGGCCCCGACGATGGTGACGGCGATGGCGACGGTCCAGCGGATCACCCCGCGCGGCCAGCTGAACGAGGGCATGACCCTCGCGGTCACCGCGATCCTCGGCGGTATCGCGGTGGGCTCGGCGACAGGCGGCTGGACGGTGGAGCGGTGGGGCCCGGCGTACGGCTACGTCCTGCCGGCCGCCGCGGCGGCCCTGGCGCTGGCCCTCTCGGTCCTGGTCCCCGCGGGGCCCTGGCCGGAGAAAGCGGCCGGGAAGACCGCCCGGGCATGACGAAGGCCCGGCAGCCGTGACGGCCGCCGGGCCTTCGCCCACATGGGATGAGTGGAGATGGCGGGAATCGAACCCGCGTCCAACGGTGCGGAACCAGGGCTTCTCCGTGTGCAGTCTGGTACGAGTTTCTCAGCCCTCCGGATCACCCAGACAAGTCCGGAACGGGCTCAGTCACTGTTTGATTTCCCTCTTCACCCCGTGACCGGGATCAAGGTTTAGTCCCCTAGCTGATGCCAGGATCCGGGTCGGGAACAGCCCCGGGCTGACACTTCGCAAGTCGCTACTTAGGCAGCGAGGGCGAAGGAATCGCGCTTGGTGTTGGCGATTATTGGTTTCGGCGCGTGGTTTACGAGATCATTGCCGCTTCCTCGACACGCTTCCCCTGCTTCGACATCCGCTGTCGAAACCGATCATCCCCATGTTGTTTTTTCAAAAAGCGCACCCGCTGTGAGGTGCGTGGCCCATCGTACGTGACCAACGCGGGCGGTCGCCAGCGTATTCCCGGCGGCCGGCCGAGTCGGCCCGCCCGGGCCGCCGGGTCAGCCGCGCTGGGCCTCCCGCTGACGGCGGCGGGCCGCAGAGATCGCCCGGCTCGCCTCACGCGTGTCCTGCTTCTCGCGGAGGGTCTGACGCTTGTCGTACTCCTTCTTGCCCTTGGCGAGCGCGATCTCGCACTTCACCCGGCTGCCCAGGAAGTACAGCGAGAGGGGCACGATCGTGTGACCCGTCTCCGACGCCTTCTGCTCCAGCTTGTCGATCTCGGCGCGGTGCAGCAGCAGCTTGCGCTTCCGCTTCGCCGAGTGGTTGGTCCAGCTGCCCTGGGAGTACTCCGGGACGTGGATGTTGTGCAGCCAGGCCTCGTGGCCGTCGATCTGGACGAAGCCGTCCACGAGCGACGCGCGGCCCATCCGCAGCGACTTCACCTCGGTACCCATGAGCACCACACCGCACTCGTAGGTGTCGAGGATGTGGTAGTCGTGCCGCGCCTTCTTGTTCTGCGCGATGAGCTTGCGCTCCGGCCCCTTGTCCTGGCTCTGCTTCTTCGCAGGCTTGCCCTGCACGTTGACGAGTCCCTTTGCCATAGTGCAGTCATTTTCGCACTACGAGGCCCCTCCGAGGCCACTCAATACTGTGCGGGCCCGCTGCTCGGCCCGTCCGCCCGACGCGTCGCCCACCACCAGGTCCGGCGTGATGCCCCGGCCGTCCACACTGTGGCCCGCGGGGGTGCGGTAGTGGCCGACGGTCAGCTCGGCGACCGACCCGTCGGGTAGCGCGCTCGGCATCTGCACCGCCCCCTTGCCGAAGGTGCGCGCACCCACGGTGACGGCCCGGCCACGGTCCTGCAGGGCGCCGGTGAGCAGCTCGGCGGCGCTCATCGTGCCGCCGTCGACCAGGGCGACGACCGGCCGGTCGGTGTCCCCGCCCGCGTCCGCGTACAGCGCCCGCTGCTCGCCGTCGACGTCGTACGTGGCGACCAGACCGCCGTCGAGGAAGGCGGAGGCGGCCTCGGCGGCCTCCGAGACCAGCCCGCCCGCGTTGCCCCGCAGGTCCAGGAGGACCCCTGCGCCGGCCGGGGCGGCCCGTACCGCCTTGCGCACCCGCTCCCCCGCGCCCTTGGTGAACGCCGTCACCTTGATCAGCACGGCGCCGCCGTCGAGCCTGCGGACAGTGACGGGGTCGGTGACCAGAGTGGCCCTGCGCAGGGTCAGGGTCCAGGCGCGGCCGCCGCGCTCGATCCCGAGGACGACCGTGGTCCCAGGGGCCGCGCTCCCGCCGTCCCGGTCGCCCCGGTCGCCTCGCAGCAGGGCGACGGCCTCGGAGACCGGCAGCCCGTCCACCGGGCGGCCGTCGATCGTACGGAGCCGGTCGCCGGGCCTGATCCCGGCCCGCGCGGCGGGCCCGCCGTCGCGGATCCGGGCCACCTCGATGTGCCCGTCGCCGGCCTTGCGGGCGGAGAGGCCGACGCCGGTGTACGCGCCGCCGAGCGCCTGGGTGAACTCCTCGTACTCGCCCGGGTCGTACACCGCGCCCCAGCGGTCGCCGCTGCGGCTGACGAACTCCTCGGCGGCCTGCGTACCGGACTTGCCGTCCGCGATGGCGTCGGCGGTCGTACGGGCGAGCTCGTCGCGGTCGATGGTCGTCCGGTCCGCCGGCGCCGCGGCCACGCGCGGTCCGGGCTCCGTCCGCTCCGCGCGGGGAAGGGAGTCGGTGACCACGGCGGTGGCGAGGACGCTCGCGAAGACCAATGTCAGGGCCGCCCCGCGGCCGAAGCGGCGGGGCCTGAGACAGAAGGACGGGCCCGGCATGCCGCCCACTCTAGGACAAGCGAAGGGCGCCGTACGGTTGTTGCCCGTACGGCGCCCGGGGCGCATGTCACACCTTGAGGTACTTGCGGAGCGCGATGAAAGCGGCCAGCGCCGGCATCAGCAACCCGATGGCGAGAACCAGCGGCAGCTTGGTGAGGACCGCGTCCCAGCCGATGAAGTTGACCAGTTGCATCTTGTCGGCGAGCGCCAGGCCGTGGTCGATGAGGAAGTAGCGGCCGACCAGCAGCATCACGGAGGCGACGGCGCCACCGAGCAGTCCGGCGAAGGCGGCCTCCATGATGAACGGCATCTGGATGTAGAAGCTGGACGCGCCGACCAGCCGCATGATGCCCGTCTCACGCCGTCGGCTGAAGGCCGACACCCGCACGGTGTTGACGATCAGGATCAACGCGATGACGAGCATCAGCGCCATCACGTACAGCGCGACGACGTTCATGCCGTTCATCAGGTCGAAGAGGTTCTGCAGGATGTTGCGCTGGTCCTGGACGGACTGCACACCGTCCCGGCCGGCAAAGGCCGTTGCCACCACCTTGTACTTCTCCGGATCGTGGAGCTTGACCCGGAAGGACTCCTGCATCTGGTCCGGGGTGATGGTGGAGGCGATCGGGGTGTCGCCGTACTGCTCCCGGTAGTGCTTGTACGCCTCGTCGGCGGTCTCGTGATGGACGGTGTCGACGATGTCCATCTTCTTCAGATCGCCCTCGATCTGCTCCTTCTGCTGCGCGGTGACCGCGCCCTTGGCGCACTTGGGCGAGGTGCCCGCATCGCTCTTGTTGCAGAGGAAGATGGAGACGTTGACCTTGTCGTACCAGTAGTCCTTCATCGTGCTGACCTGCTCGCGCATGAGCAGGGCGCCGCCGAAGAGGGCGAGCGAGAGGGCTACGGAGACGATGACGGCGAAGGTCATCGTGAGATTGCGCCGGAGACCGACGCCGATCTCGGACAGTACGAACTGAGCGCGCATGCGACTCTTTCAGCCTTTCCTTCTAGCTGCTGCTACCGGTCACTTGCTCAGTGCTGGTAGCCGTAGACGCCGCGCGCCTGGTCACGTACGAGACGGCCCTGTTCGAGCTCGATGACTCGCTTGCGCATCTGGTCGACGATGTTCTGGTCGTGGGTCGCCATGAGGACGGTGGTGCCGGTCCGGTTGATCCGGTCGAGCAGCTTCATGATGCCGACCGAGGTCTGCGGGTCGAGGTTTCCGGTGGGCTCGTCGGCGATGAGGAGAGCGGGCCGGTTGACGAACGCCCGGGCGATGGCGACGCGCTGCTGCTCACCACCGGAGAGCTCACCGGGCCGGCGGTCCTCCTTGCCGCCGAGACCGACGAGGTCGAGGACCTGCGGCACCGCCTTGCGGATCTCACCGCGCGGCTTTCCGATGACCTCCTGGGCGAACGCCACGTTCTCGGCGACGGTTTTGTTGGGGAGCAGCCGGAAGTCCTGGAAGACGGTGCCGAGCTGGCGGCGCATGTGCGGCACCTTCCAGTTCGACAGCCGCGCCAGATCCTTGCCGAGGACGTGCACCTGCCCGTGGCTGGCGCGCTCCTCCCGCAGGATCAGCCGGAGAAAGGTGGACTTTCCGGAGCCGGAGGATCCCACCAGGAAGACGAACTCACCCTTCTCGATCTCCAGGGAGACATCCCTGAGGGCGGGGCGGTTCTGCTTCGGGTAGGACTTGGAGACACTGTCGAATCGGATCACGGGTGCACCACGGTCGGCAGGGAGTAGGTGTGCGTGACCATACGCGAACGGGGATGACCCGTGCAGTCGCGGTCAGGTCTTACGTCCTTTATCCTTTATGTCCCCCGGGGCGGAACGGGCGGAATCCGACGGCGCGAGCCGAAAGCCCGAAGAGCTGGCACAGTGGGAGGGGGAACGGTTGCGTTTCCCAGAGCGTTGTGCGGAGAGAACCGCCACGCGGGAGGAGGAAAAGCGCATGACCTACGACCGACTGGTGTGCGCGAACTGCGCGGCCCCGGTCTCCGAGGGCCGCTGCCCCGTGTGCCGGGCGAACCGTGAACGTCTTCAGCAGCAGGGACCGCTGGGCGGCCTGTCCCCCACGGCGCTGCTCACGCTTCTGGTGGTACTGATCGCGGCGATGGCGCTACTGGCGGCGTACCGCACGGCGTAGACCGACTGCGGAAGGGCCCGGGGTGCGGATGCACCCCGGGCCCTTCTGTCACGCTATGACGCGATCGCTCGCTTACAGGCGATTACGCGCGATTACGCGGCGGTGCGACCGCCACCGACGAGACGCGGCAGCATCCGGAAGCCGATGCCACCCGCGATCATGGTCGCGGCCCCGATCAGCAGGAACGAGGTCTCGGCGGCGCCGGTCTCGGCCAGCTCCTCCTTGGCCTTGCCCTGCTCGACCGGCTGAGAGCCGACGTTGTTGGTGCCGGGGTTGTTGTCCACGCACTCGGCACCGTCGAGGTCGACGGTGCAG
>NZ_BMQQ01000005.1:122011-322118 GCF_014648195.1 Streptomyces purpureus | reverse complement strand
CGCGCAGTCCGCGCGATCCTCGGCGCCGCCCTTGAGGCCTCGGCCCAGCACCAGCCTCGCGCGCGCAGTCCGCGCGAGCCTCGGCGCCGCCCTTGAGGCCTCGGCCCAGCACCACGCCCAGCCGGGCATGAAGCTCAGCCCGCGCCCGGCTCGACCCCACGCCCAGCCGGGCATGAAGCTCAGCCCGCGCCCGGTCCGGCATCCGCCCCGGCGGGACCTCAGGCGCTCAGTCCCGCCACTCCGACGCCAGCGCCGGACCCAGGTGGTCCAGGTACGTCTCGGTCAGGTCCCGCATCGCGCACACCGTCAGTTCCGTGCCCCGGCCCCACAGTTGGCCGGTCACCCGCATCACCCCGCTGAACGCGGCCACCGCCACCCGGGGGCGCGGGTCGGCGTCCACGTCCAGGCCCTCGCGTTCGGCGATGAGCCGGGCGATCCGCTCCTCCATCTCCGTGGCGCGGCGCAGGTGCACCGCGAGCAGCGCCGGGGTCGACTCGATGACCTGGAACATCCGCAGGTGCAGCTCGACCGGTACGACCGCCTCGATCGCCTCGCCGATGGTGTCCCAGGCGCTCAGCACCGCGTTGCGCATCGCGTCGAACGGCGCCTCCTCGGCGGGCCGCTCGACCAGCGCCTCGTAGAAGCGCTCCTCGACCATCTGCTGAACGGCGAAGGCGACCTCCTCCTTGCTCGCGAAATAGCGGAAGAAGGTGCGCTGGGAGACGTCCACGGCGGCCGCGATCTCGTCGACGGTCGTGCGTTCGTAGCCCTTGCCGGTGAAGAGCTCAAGGGCGACGCGTACGAGGGTGTCCCGGGTGCGCTGCTTCTTCCGTTCCCGGAGGCCGGAAACCGTCACGTCAATGGTCCTTCTCTCTGCCACTTCGACCGCTCAGCGTACGTCGGCCCACCTGTGAGCCACCTGACAGTTACCGACGTGTGAATTGCTTTGTCAATTGTCAGTGGCTGTCATTAGCCTGCTCGCATGACTAGTCAGACCACCATCGACAAGGCGCCGCAGGGCCCTGGCGGCCAGGTTCCCGTCGTCGCGCCGTCCAAGGGGCTGCGCGGCCATCCCTGGTTGACGCTTTTCGCCGTGGCCATCGGCGTGATGATGGTCGCGCTCGACGGCACCATCGTCGCGATCGCCAACCCCGCCATCCAGAAGGACCTCGGCGCCTCGCTCGCCGACGTCCAGTGGATCACCAACGGCTATCTTCTGGCGCTCGCCGTCGCGCTGATCACCGCCGGCAAGCTCGGTGACCGCTTCGGCCACCGCCAGACCTTCCTCATAGGCATAGCGGGCTTCGCCGCCGCCTCCGGCGCGATCGGTCTCTCCGACTCGATCGCCCTCGTCATCGCCTTCCGGGTGCTCCAGGGCCTCTTCGGCGCCCTGCTGATGCCGGCGGCGCTCGGCCTGCTGCGCGCCACCTTCCCCGCCGAGAAGCTCAACATGGCCATCGGCATCTGGGGCATGGTCATCGGCGCCTCCACGGCGGGCGGCCCGATCGTCGGCGGTCTGCTCGTGGAGCACGTCAGCTGGCAGTCCGTCTTCTTCATCAACGTGCCGGTCGGCGTGGTCGCGCTCGTCTTCGGTCTGGTGATCCTCAAGGACCACCGCGCCGAGAACGCCCCGCGCTCCTTCGACGTCCTCGGCATCCTGCTGCTCTCCGGCGCGATGGCGTCCCTCATCTGGGGCATCATCAAGGCTGGCGAGTCCTGGGGCTGGGCGAGCGGCAACACCTGGGCGTTCCTGGGCGGCGCTGTTCTGCTCTTCGTCTTCTTCGCCGTCTGGGAGACCAAGGTCAAGGAACCGCTCATCCCGCTGGGCATGTTCCGCTCGGTCCCGCTGTCGGCCGGTGTCGTGCTGATGGTCCTGATGGCCTTCGCCTTCATGGGCGGCCTCTTCTTCGTGACCTTCTACCTCCAGGGCGTCAAGGGCCTCAGCCCGGTCGACAGTGGTATGCACCTGCTTCCGCTGACGGCCATGATGATCGTCTCCTCGCCGCTCGCCGGCGCGCTGATCACCAAGTTCGGCCCGCGGATCCCGCTGGTCGGCGGCATGGTGTGCACCGCCGGCGCGATGTTCGGCATGATCACCCTCACCGCCGGGACCGGCACGCTGGCCATGTCCCTGTGGTTCGCCCTCCTCGGTCTCGGCCTCGCGCCGGTCATGGTCGGCGCCACCGAGGTCATCGTCGGCAACGCCCCGCTGGAGCTCTCCGGCGTCGCCGGCGGCCTCCAGCAGGCCGCCATGCAGGTCGGCGGCGCGCTCGGCACCGCCGTGCTCGGCGCCGTGATGTCCTCCAAGGTCAGCAGCGCCTTCGCGGAGAACTGGGAGAAGGCCGGCATCCCCGTGCCGCCGGACCCGAAGCTGGAGCAGGCCGCCGAGTTCGGCATGGTCCCGGCCGAGATGGCCAAGGCGCCGGGCATGACGCCCGACCTCTTCGCCAAGATCGGCGGTGTCATCCACGACACCTTCATGTCGGGCATGGGCCTCGCCTTCACCGTCGCCGGTGTCGTGGCGGTCGTCGCGGCGCTGGTCGCGACCCTCACCAAGCGCGGCGAGAACGCCGAGGCGGGCGCGGGCGGCGCCCACATCTGACGCGCTCGCCCGCCTGACGCGCGCCCACATCTGACGCGTCAACACGGCACGTACGACAGCCCCGCCGGTCCGTCCGGCGGGGCTGTTCACCTATCAGGGTGAAACGCCCCGGACCCTCTTCCGTACCGGCCGGTCACCCCATCAGGCTTCTGATTACAGACAGTCACCACACGGGGGGTATCACCACGATGCGTAGCACCGTCACGAATGCGATCCTCGCCGCCGTCCTCGCGGCGGCCCTGCTCACCGCCCTGCCGGCCACCGCCACGGCCGCGCCGCCGCCCCGGCTCGGCTCCTGCGCCCCGGGGGCGCTCTGCCTCTGGCCGGGCGCCGACTTCCGGGGCGCCCGGCAGACGTACGAGCTCGCCGACACCGACATCGACAGCTGTGTCGCGCTCCCGGCGGGCGTCACCGCCGAGTCCCTCGCCAACCGCGTCGGCCGGCCGGTCACCGCCTACCAGTCGGCGGCCTGCGCGGAGACGGGCCAGTTCGAGACCTATCCCGGCAAGGGGACCTGGGTGCCCCGCTCCCCGTATGTCGTACGGGCTTTCAAGATCTGGGAGACGTAGGCGCCGGCACGTCCACCGGCCGCTCGGGCGGCGGCGACAGCCGCGCCACCTCCGCGCGCAGCTCCATGACCTCATGGGTGAGCGCCTCAAGGAGCGCGGTATGCCGGCGCTCCACCTCGTCGTCGCGCTCGAACCGGGAGATGAACCAGGCCGCGATGTTCGCGGTGACCACACCGAGCAGCGCGATCCCGGAGAGCATCAGGCCCACCGCGAGGACCCGCCCGAGCCCGGTGGTCGGCGCGTGGTCGCCGTACCCCACGGTCGTCATCGTGGTGAACGACCACCACACGGCGTCCCCGAGCGTCTTGATGTTGCCGCCCGGGGCGCCCCGCTCCACATGCAGCACGGCCAGCGAACCGAACATCATCAGCCCCACCACGGCCCCCGCCACATAAGTGGTGAGCGTGACCTGCGGCGCCATCCTCGCCCGCCGTCCGACCAGCAGCAGCGTGGAGACCAGCCGCAGCAGCCGCAGCGGCTGCACCAGCGGCAGCAGCACGGCCAGCAGATCCAGCGGATGGCTGCGTACGAAGTGCCACTTGCCCGGAGCCAGCACGAGCCGTACGGCATAGTCCACGGCGAACGCGCCCCACACCAGCCACTCCACCGCCGTGCACACCTCATGCACCCACGGGTCGGCGTCGGGCACGACGATGGGTACGGCGTAGGCAACGCCGAACGCCACTGCCAAGGCCAGCAGTGGCGTCTGGGTGCGCTTCTCCCAGCGATCCTTCATGCCGGGAATCGTAAGGCGGTGCGGGGGGTCGTTATCCCCCCGCACCTGTCGCTACGCGTCTCCGCCGGCGGCGCCGGGGTCGGCGGCGGCCACGTCCAGGAGCTGGTAGCGGTCCACGGCCTGCTTCAGCACCGAGCGGTCCACCTTGCCGTCCCGGGCGAGCTCGGTGAGCACCGCCAGGACGATCGACTGGGCGTCGATGTGGAAGTAGCGGCGGGCGGCGCCGCGGGTGTCCGCGAAGCCGAAGCCGTCGGCGCCCAGCGAGGTGTACGCACCCGGCACCCAGCGCGAGATCTGGTCCGGAACCGACCGCATCCAGTCGGAGACTGCCACGAACGGACCCTGGGCGCCCTGGAGCTTCCGCGTGACATAGGGAACGCGCTGCTCCTCCTCCGGGTGGAGCAGGTTGTACTCCTCCACCTCGACGGCGTCCCGGCGCAGCTCGTTCCAGGACGTCGCCGACCAGACGTCGGCCTTGACGTTCCACTCCTCGGCGAGCATCTTCTGCGCCTCGACCGCCCACGGCACCGCGACACCCGAGGCCATGATCTGCGCCGGGATCGCGCCCGACTCGCCGGCCTTGAAGCGGTAGATGCCCTTGAGGATGCCCTCGGCGTCCACGTCCGCCGGCTCGGTCGGGTGCTGGATCGGCTCGTTGTAGACGGTCAGGTAGTAGAAGACGTCCTCGGGCTTCTCGCCGTACATCCGCCGCAGACCGTCCTTGACGATGTGCGCGATCTCGAAGCCGAAGGCCGGGTCGTAGGCGACACAGCCGGGGTTCGTCGAGGCGAGCAGCTGCGAGTGGCCGTCCGCGTGCTGGAGGCCCTCACCGGTCAGGGTCGTACGGCCGGCGGTCGCGCCGAGCACGAAACCGCGCGCCAGCTGGTCGGCCATCTGCCAGAACTGGTCGCCGGTCCGCTGGAAACCGAACATCGAGTAGAAGACGTAGACCGGGATCAGCGGCTCGCCGTGTGTGGCGTACGCCGAACCGGCCGCGATCAGCGACGCCGTGCAGCCCGCCTCGGAGATGCCGTCGTGCAGCATCTGCCCGGTCGGGGATTCCTTGTAGGCGAGCAGCAGCTCACGGTCCACGGCCTCGTACTGCTGCCCCAGCGGGTTGTAGATCTTGGCGCTCGGGAAGAACGAGTCCATACCGAAGGTGCGGTACTCGTCCGGCGCGATCAGCACGAACCGCTTGCCGATCTCCTTGTCCCGCATCAGGTCCTTCAGCAGCCGGACGAACGCCATCGTGGTGGCGATCGACTGCTGGCCGGAGCCCTTCTTGACCGCGGCGTACGTCTTCTCCTCGGGGAGGACCAGCGGCTTCGACCGCACGACACGGGTGGGGACGTACCCGCCCAGCGCCTTGCGGCGGTCGTGCATGTACTGGATCTCCTCCGAGTCGCGGCCCGGGTGGTAGTAGGGCGGAAGGCCCTCCTCCAGCTGCTTGTCCGTGATCGGGATGTGCAGCCGGTCGCGGAAGCCCTTGAGGTCGTCGACCGTGAGCTTCTTCATCTGGTGCGTGGCGTTGCGGCCCTCGAAGTTGGGGCCCAGCGTCCAGCCCTTGATCGTCTTGGCGAGGATCACCGTCGGCTGGCCCTTGTGGGCCTTGGCCGCGGCGAACGCCGCGAAGATCTTCTTGTGGTCGTGACCGCCACGGCCCAGGTGCAGGATCTGGTCATCGGTCATGTCCGCGACCATCGCGCGCAGCCGGTGGTCGTCGCCGAAGAAGTGGTCGCGGATGTACGAGCCGGTCTCGGTGGCGTACGTCTGGAACTGGCCGTCGGGCGTGGTGTTCATCCTGTTGACGAGCACACCGTCGCGGTCCTGGGCGAGCAGCGGGTCCCAGGAACGGTCCCAGACCAGCTTGACGACGTTCCAGCCGGCGCCGCGGAACTGCGACTCCAGCTCCTGGATGATCTTGCCGTTGCCGCGCACCGGGCCGTCGAGCCGCTGCAGGTTGCAGTTGACGACGAAGGTCAGGTTGTCCAGGCCCTCACGGGCGGCGATGGACAGCTGGCCGAGCGACTCCGGCTCGTCCATCTCGCCGTCGCCGAGGAACGCCCACACGTGCGACTTGGAGGTGTCGGCGATGCCGCGCGCCTCCATGTAGCGGTTCATCCGGGCCTGGTAGATCGCGCCGAGGGGGCCGAGGCCCATCGAGACGGTCGGGAACTCCCAGAAGTCCGGCATCAGCCGCGGGTGCGGGTAGGACGACAGGCCGTTGGGGAACTTCGACTTCTCCTGGCGGAAGGCGTCGAGCTGGTTCTCGTTCAGCCGGTCGAGCAGGAACGCGCGGGCGTAGATACCGGGCGACGCGTGGCCTTGGAAGAAGATCTGGTCGCCACCGTCGCCCTCGTCCTTGCCGCGGAAGAAGTGGTTGAAGCCGACGTCGTAGAGCGAGGCGGACGAGGCGAAGGTGGCGATGTGCCCACCGACCCCGATGCCCGGGCGCTGCGCGCGCGAGACCATCACCGCCGCGTTCCAGCGGGTCGCGTTGAGGACCTTGCGCTCGATCTCCTCGTTGCCCGGGAAGAACGGCTCGTCCTTGGTGGCGATGGTGTTCACGTAGTCCGTGCTGCGCATCTCGGGCACGGCCACGCGCTTCTCACGCGCCCGCTCGATCAGGCGGAGCATCAGGTAGCGGGCCCGCTCACGGCCCCGCTCGTCGACGGCGGCGTCGAGCGAGTCGAGCCATTCCTGGGTCTCTTCGGGATCGAAGTCCGGGACCTGGCTGGGAAGGCCGCCAATGATGATCGGGTTGCGATCGGATCCGGAAGCCACGCTATTCCTTCGCTGTTCGGTGGTGCCTACGGGGAGTACGGGGATGTCCATCGTGTACCCCGCAGGCGTAAACGTCATCTCTACCGAGAGGTAACCACGCCTGGGTTCTCAGTTCGGCCAAATCGCAACCTTACGCCCACTCCGACCAGCTGTTTCGTCGGCCGGTTCGACTTTGGAAGGTGCACTCGATCCCCACGGGACCCGTACGGGTTCCTTACGTGGCCCCCGGCCTTACCGTAGAACGCGACAAACATGGGCAAGTGGTGTGGCATGGATCACGAGGGCCACTCACCGCAGAGGCTGAAGTTGCGGCGAGACGGCCCCAAACGTCACCGTTTCGGCGGTCTCGACGGCCGGGTACTTGCGCGATCCGCCCAGCCCGTGTGGACTACGGCCAACGCCGCGCGTACGCGCGCGGCCCGCAGCACTATTCCGAAAACGATCAGGAGGCAAGCCGTGAGCGCGACCGCGGACCACGCGGAGGAGCGGACCAACCCGGCAGCGAGGCTGGGGTTCGAGCCCGGACAGGTGGTCCAGGAGATCGGCTTCGACGACGACGTCGACCACGAGCTCCGTGAAGGCATCGAGGCCATCATCGGCCAGGATCTCGTCGACGAGGAGTACGACGACGTCGCAGACGGCGTCGTGCTCTGGTTCCGGGACGAGGACGGCGACCTCACGGATGCCCTGGTGGACACCATCAGTCTCCTCGAGGATGGCGGGGTCATCTGGCTGCTGACGCCCAAGACGGGCCGGGACGGTTACATCGAGCCCAGTGACATCAGCGACGCCGCCCAGACCGCGGGTCTCTCCCAGACGAAGAGCATCAGCGTGGCCAAGGAGTGGTCGGGCAGCCGCCTGGTCGCCCCCAAGGCCGGCCGCCGCTGAGCCTTCCCCAAGCAATCAGGAGCCCCCGCCGACCTCCGTCGGCGGGGGCTCTGTGCGTAGTCTGGGTCTTCACTACTTCGGCCCAGTGAAGGGAAGCGTCTGACATGGCGATCGAGGTCGGCACCAAGGCCCCGGACTTCGAGCTCAAGGACAACCACGGCCGCACCGTGAGGCTCTCGGACTTCCGCGGCGAGAAGAACGTGGTGCTGCTCTTCTACCCCTTCGCCTTCACCGGCGTCTGCACCGGTGAGCTGTGCGCCCTGCGCGACGAGCTCCCCAAGTTCGTCAACGACGACACCCAGCTGCTCGCGGTCTCCAACGACTCCATTCACACCCTGCGCGTCTTCGCCGAGCAGGAGGGCCTGGAGTACCCGCTGCTCTCCGACTTCTGGAAGCACGGCGAGGCGTCGCGCGCGTACGGCGTCTTCGACGAGGACAAGGGCTGCGCGGTGCGCGGCACCTTCATCATCGACAAGGAGGGCACGGTCCGCTGGACCGTCGTCAACGAGCTGCCGGACGCCCGCGACCTGAACGACTACGTGAAGGCGCTCGACACCCTCTGAACATCTGGGCGAAGTGTCTGTTTCGACGGGGAACCCGTCACTAGGATCCACTCGTTGATCCGATGCCAACGCACGACGGGGGCGCTGCCCCTGAAAAACCAATGGAGGGACTCGTGGGAGTCAGCCTCAGCAAGGGCGGCAACGTCTCGCTGACCAAGGAGGCCCCGGGCCTGACGGATGTCACCGTCGGTCTGGGCTGGGACATCCGTACCACCACCGGTACGGACTTCGACCTCGACGCCAGCGCGATCCTGGTCAACGCCGAGGGCAAGGTCCGCAACGACCAGGACTTCGTGTTCTTCAACAACCTGAAGAGCGCGGACGGCTCGGTCGAGCACACCGGTGACAACCTCACCGGTGAGGGCGAGGGCGACGACGAGCAGGTCAAGGTCAACCTGGCCGGCGTCCCGGCCGACGTCGCCAAGATCGTGTTCCCGGTGTCGATCTACGACGCCGAGAACCGCCAGCAGTCCTTCGGCCAGGTCCGCAACGCGTTCATCCGCGTCGTGAACCAGGCCGGTGGCACGGAGATCGCCCGGTACGACCTCTCCGAGGACGCCTCGACCGAGACCGCCATGGTCTTCGGCGAGCTGTACCGCAACGGCGCGGAGTGGAAGTTCCGTGCCGTCGGCCAGGGTTACGCCTCGGGCCTGCGCGGCATCGCGCAGGACTTCGGCGTCAACGTCTGAGCCGCCACACCAGAACCGTCCGGCGCCGCACCTGAGTGCGGCGCCGGACGCGCCTTCGAGTAACACCTGACCGGGGAGGATCCATCGCATGGGCGTCACACTCGCCAAGGGAGGCAATGTCTCCCTCTCCAAGGCCGCACCCAACCTCACCCAGGTCCTGGTCGGGCTCGGCTGGGACGCGCGCTCGACCACCGGGGCGGACTTCGACCTCGACGCCAGCGCGCTGCTGTGCCAGTCCGGCCGGGTGCTGGGCGACGAGTGGTTCGTGTTCTACAACAATCTGACGAGCCCGGACGGCTCGGTGACGCACACCGGCGACAACCTGACGGGCGAGGGCGACGGCGACGACGAGTCGCTGATCGTGGACCTCGTGAAGGTGCCGGCCCATGTCGACAAGATCATCTTTCCGGTCTCGATCCATGAGGCCGACAACCGCGGCCAGACGTTCGGCCAGGTCAGCAACGCCTTCATCCGTGTGGTGAACCAGGCGGACGGCCAGGAGCTCGCCCGGTACGACCTCTCCGAGGACGCCTCGACGGAGACCGCGATGATCTTCGGTGAGCTGTACCGGTACGGCGGCGAGTGGAAGTTCCGCGCCGTCGGCCAGGGGTACGCGTCGGGGCTCCGGGGCATCGCTCTAGACTTCGGGGTCAACGTTTCGTAAAGCCGGGTACGGCGCGGGGGAGCCCCGTACACAACGATTGGGTAGCCAGTGGTCCTGAAAACCTTCGGCTGGTCGTTCGCAGTCACTGCGCTCGGCCTGGCCTTCGCCGCGTGGCAGTGGGGGTGGGAGGCGTTCGGGGTCGTACTGATCCTGTCGATCCTCGAGATCTCGCTGTCTTTTGACAACGCGGTCGTCAACGCCGGCATCCTCAAGAAGATGAATGCCTTCTGGCAGAAGATCTTCCTGACGATCGGCATTCTCATCGCCGTGTTCGGCATGCGGCTGGTCTTCCCCGTCGCCATCGTCGCCATCAGTGCCAAGGTCGGCCCCATCGAGGCCGTCCAGCTCGCCATGGACGATCCCGGGCGGTACGAGGCCCTGGTGACCGACGCCCACCCGGCCATCGCCGCCTTCGGTGGCATGTTCCTCCTGATGATCTTCCTCGACTTCATCTTCGAGGAGCGGGACATCAAGTGGCTCGGCTGGCTGGAGCGGCCGCTGGCCAAGCTCGGCAAGGTCGACATGCTGTCGGTCTGCATCGCGCTGATCGTCCTGCTCGTCACCGCGATGACCTTCGCCACCCACGCGCACACCAGCACCGGTTACCAGGACAAGTCCGCGACCGTGCTGCTCTCCGGCGTCGCCGGTCTGATCACGTACCTCATCGTCGGCGGTCTCTCCGGCTTCTTCGAGAACAAGCTGGAAGAGGAGGAGGAGCGCGAGCACGAGGAGGAGGAGAAGGCCAAGGCCGAGGGCAAGCCGGTCTCGGCGGTCGGTCTCGCCGGAAAGGCGGCGTTCTTCCTCTTCCTGTACCTGGAAGTCCTCGACGCCTCCTTCTCCTTCGACGGTGTCATCGGCGCCTTCGCCATCACCAACCACATCTTCTGGATGGCGCTCGGCCTCGGTATCGGTGCCATGTACGTCCGGTCGCTCACGGTCTACCTGGTCCGCCAGGGCACCCTGGACGACTACGTCTACCTGGAGCACGGCGCCCACTACGCCATCGGCGCGCTCGCCGTCATCCTGGTCATCACCATCCAGCACGAGATCAGCGAGCTCATCACCGGCACCATCGGTGTCGTGCTGATCGCCCTCTCCTTCTGGTCCTCGCTGGTCCGCAACAAGCGGCTCGCGCAGGCCGAGGGAAAAGCTGACTCCTCGGGCGACAAGGCCGACGTGTCCTCCGGGGTGTGACGGCCCCGCCGACGAGGAACGCTTCTGACGGGGCGGCCGGTGCACCCGGCCGCCCCGTCGGCACATCCGCAGGGGACCCCGCCGGAGCGGGGCAGAGGGGGGTGGGGGCATGGCCTTCTGGGACAGCCTGTTTCAGGGCAGGGCGGCGCAGTTCGATTCCGGCAGCGCCGCGAGCAACTCCATCGACCTCACCAAACGCCGCCCCTCGGTCTCCCTGACCAAACAGGGCGCCGCCACCGGCAATCTGCGGGTGAACCTCTCCTGGCGCATGCGCACCTCGGACATCGAGGGCCGCTCCAAGCAGAGCGGCCGACTGCTGCGCAACCCCGCGAAGCTCTTCAAGCCCGACGTCGTCCAGGCCCACACCCAGGGCGTGGTCAACGTCGACCTGGACATCGGCTGCCTGTACGAGCTCGCCGACGGCAGCAAGGGCGTCGTCCAGCCGCTGGGCGGCTTCTTCGGCGACCTGAACGCGGCGCCGTACGTGAAGCTCAGCGGCGACGACCGGTTCGGCGCCCCCTCGGGCGAGACGATATTCGTCAACCTCGACCACCGGGACGAGATCAAGCGGCTGCTGTTCTTCGTCTACATCTACGACCAGACCCCGGCCTTCGACCGGACGCACGCCAAGATGACGCTCTACCCGAGCAACGGCCCCCGGATCGAGATAGAGCTGGACGAGCGCGCGCCCCAGGCCCGCTCCTGCGCCGTGTTCTGCGTGGAGAACGTCAAGGGCGAGCTGATCGTCCGGCGCGAGGTGAGGTTCGTCTACGGCTTCCAGGCCGAGCTGGACCGGCTGTACGGCTGGGGCCTGCAGTGGGGGCGCGGCTACAAGGCCAAGAACTGAGCGCCGTGGCGGGCGGTGCGCCCTTACGGGCGGACGAACTGCGGGCCCATCGGGGGCAGCGTGAAGTTCGGGTCCGGTGCCGGGGCGGCCGCCGCGGCGGGCTGCGGATAGCCGTACGCGGGACCCGCCGACGACGGCTGCGGGTAGCCGTAGGCGGGGGCGGGAGCCTCCGGGGCGGCGTGCGGATAGCCGTAGGCGGGCCCGGGCGGGCTGGTCGGCTGCGGCGGCACCCCGACCGGCGCCGGGGGCTGCGGAGGCGGGGCGGGCAGATGAGCGGTGGCGTCGTCGGCGCCCGGTACGGGAGCGGGGGCCGGGGCCTGCGTGGTGGCGCCCTCGGGGGCCGCGGCCGCGGAGCCCTCGCCGTCCTGCGTGCCCTCGTCCACCGAGATGCCGAACGCCGTCGCGAGGCCGACCAGACCCGTCGGATAGCCCTGACCGACCGCGCGGAACTTCCAGCCCTCCCCGCGCCGGTACAGCTCCCCGCAGATGATCGCCGTCTCCTCGCCGGTCTCCGCCTTCACGTCGAAGACGGCCAGCGGCTCACCGTCGGCCGCACCCGCGTCGTACAGCATGATCCGCAGGTCGTGGACGTGCTCGAAGGTGTCCCCGTCGGACGAGGCCGCGAGCACGACCTGGTCGACGGACGGGTCGAGCGCCGCCAGATCCGCCTCCACGGTGTCGGTCAGCGCCTGGGCCACCCGCTTCTTGGACAGCCGGCGCACCAGACCGGAGGGGTGGCGCGGCTGGTTGTAGAAGACGAAGTCCTCGTCGGAGCGCACACGGCCGTCGGTGCCGAGCAGCAGGGCGGAGGCGTCCACGTCGGGTACGCCGGCGCCCGGGGTCCAGCGCAGTACGGCCCGTACGGCCGCGGCGTCAAGAGGGACGTTCGAGCCCTTCAGCATCGCGTGCGTCATGCCGGTCATCCTGCCTTCCCGCAGGCCCCGCGGACAACGCGGGGCACCCGAGCTCCGCCGTGGCCTACGCTCAGGACACTGAGGCGAAGCAGACGGGTCACCTGAATTTCACGGACACGGGGAACTCTTGACACCCGTCCCTACGTACTATTACCGGCCACATGTTGTCAGGGCCGTCACGGCAGTTCGGGGGATTCGCATGCGTCATTTCGGGCATATCTCATCCTCTGCCAGAGCCGGGCTCTTCCATCAGGAGCCCGGTGAGTTCGACTCGGACTCTCCGGCGGGCACCCTGGCGGCCGCTCTCGGAGCCACCCTCTACTCGCCCGCGACCAGGCCTCACCTCGCCGACGACGTGCTCAAGCAGACCGCACGGGGCGTCGTGTCGATGGTGCTCTGCCTGGAGGACTCCATCGATGACCGGGACGTGGAGGCGGCCGAGGCCAACCTCGTCCGGCAGTTCGCCGACCTCGACTCCCGTGGCGCGGAATCGCCCCTGCTCTTCATCCGGGTGCGCGACCCGCTCCAGATGCCGGACCTGGCCCGAAGACTCGGCCCCACTGTCCGGCACCTGTCCGGATTCGTCCTGCCGAAGTTCACCGAGGAACGCGGCGTCCCGTTCATGGAGGCGCTCGCCCTCGCCGAGACCGAGGCCGGGCGGCGCCTTTTCGCCATGCCCGTCCTCGAATCGCCCGAGCTGCTCCACCTCGAAACCCGCGCCGCGACCCTCGCCGGGATCGCCCGCACCGTCGACAAGTACCGCGACCGGGTCCTCGCCCTGCGCCTGGGTGTCACCGACTTCTGCTCCGCCTACGGCCTGCGCCGCTCGCCCGACATGACCGCCTACGACGTCCAGCTCGTCGCCCATGTCATCGCCGACGTCGTCAACGTCCTCGGCCGCTCCGACGGCACCGGCTTCACCATCACCGGGCCCGTCTGGGAGTACTTCCGCCTCCAGGAGCGCATGTTCAAGCCGCAGCTGCGCCGCAGCCCCTTCATGGAGGGCCGCGCCGAGGAGCTGCGGACCGCGCTCATCGAGCACGACATGGACGGACTGCTCCGCGAGATCGAGCTCGACCGCGCCAACGGCCTGCTCGGCAAGACCTGCATCCACCCCTCGCACGTCCTGCCCGTGCACGCCCTGTCCGTGGTCAGCCACGAGGAGTACAGCGACGCACAGGACATCCTGCGGCCCGAGCGGGGCGGCGGCGGGGTGCTGCGCTCCGCGTACACGAACAAAATGAACGAAGTGAAGCCGCACCGCGCCTGGGCCGAACGGACCCTGCGCAGAGCCGAGGTCTTCGGCGTCGCCAAGGAAGACGTCGGCTTCGTGGAACTGCTCACCGCCGGACTGGCCGGCTGAAGGGGACTGGACGACGTGGTGTGGACGGGAACGTGGGTCGCCGAGCGGCTGGGCGTCGAACTGACCGGTGACGACCGGCTGCCGGAGCTGCTGGGCCTGGCCCTGCGGCGCAACCCCAAGCGGGCCCATCTGCTCGTGTCGAACATCCTCGGCAAGCATGTGCCGCAGCGCCCCGGCGTGGTCCACCGCGCCGGGTACGACCTGGGCGTACGGGTCGGGGAGCTGCTCGGCGCCGACGCGGCGGCCGCCGTCGTCCTCGGCTACGCGGAGACCGCGACGGGCCTCGGCCACGCCGTCGCCGACGGCGTCGGCGCCGCCCCCTACCTCCACTCCACCCGCCGCCCCGTGCCCGGCCTCACCCCCGCCGGCGGCTTCGAGGAGTCCCACTCCCACGCCACCTCCCACCTGCTGCTCCCCGAGGACCCGGCGCTGCTCGCCGGCACCGGCCCGCTGGTCCTGGTCGACGACGAGTTCTCCACCGGCAACACCGTCCTCAACACCATCCGCGACCTGCACCGCCGCTACCCCCGCGACCGCTATGTGATCGTCGCCCTCGTCGACATGCGCGCCCCCGAGGACCACGCCCGGCTGACCGCCTTCGCGGCCGAGACCGGCGCCACCATCGACCTGCTGACCCTCGCGGCGGGCACGGTCCGCCTCCCGGACGGCGTCCTGGAGAAGGGCCGGGCACTGGTCGAGTCGTACGAGCGGCAGCCGCAGCCCCTCCCCGAGGGCCGGACGCTCGCCGGGGCGGCCGTACGCGTCGACCTCGACTGGCCCGACGGTCTTCCGGACGGAGGACGGCACGGCTTCACCCAGGCCCACCGCACCCGGCTGGAGCGGGCCCTGCCCGGGATGGCGGCCCGGCTGGCCGAGGCCCTCGACGGGGCGGGGCGCACGCTCGTCCTCGGCTTCGAGGAGCTCATGTACGCGCCGCTCGCCCTCGCCGTCGCCCTGGAGGAGCGCGGGGCCGACGTGCGCTACTCCACCACCACCCGCTCGCCCGTCCTCGCCGTCGACGACCCCGGGTACGCCATCCGGACCCGGCTCGTCTTCCCCGCCCACGACGACCCGGCCGACGGCCCCGGCGAGCGGTACGCCTACAACGTCGCGGGCGGCGGCTTCGACGCCGTCGTCCTCGTCGTCGACTCCGCCGCCGACACGCCCGCCCTGCACGCCCCCGGCGGCCTGCTCCACCAGCTCACCACGCACATACCCCGGGTCGTCCTCGCGGTCGTCCCGTCGTACGTCCCACGACCTCAAGGTGCCCCGATGCTGCCCGAGCCCCTGCGCGGCCCCGCGTTCTCCTCGTACGCCCCCGAGGAGGTCGGCTGGCTGCTCCAGGACCTCTCGGACGTCGAACTGGAGGCCCCCACCGAGGAGCGCGAGGAGGCCATCCAGAGCGGTGGCGCCCACTACGCCGAGTCGCTGCCCGTCGAGTACCAGCCCAGCCCGCAGTACCAGCAGCTCTTCCACGCCGCCCTGGAGACCTCCGCCGCCCGGATCGCCCGCGCCGTCGGCACCGTCACCGAGACCGTCCTCGCCGAGCTCCCCCAGCGCCTTCGGCCTGGGAGGGACCCCCACGAGCCGCGCCCCGTGCTCGTCTCGCTCGCCCGAGCCGGCACGCCCGTCGGGGTGCTGATGCGCCGCTGGGCCCTGCACCGCCACGGCCTGGACCTGCCGCACTACGCCGTCTCCATCGTGCGCGGCCGCGGCATCGACGCCAACGCGCTGCGCTGGCTCGCCGCCCACCACAACCCCGCCGACGTCGTCTTCGTCGACGGCTGGACCGGCAAGGGCGCCATCACCCGCGAACTCGCCGAGGCGCTGAAGGACTTCGACGGCTTCGACCCGGAGATCGCGGTCCTCGCCGACCCCGGCTCCTGCGTGCGCGTCTACGGCACCCGCGAGGACTTCCTCATCCCCTCCGCCTGCCTCAACTCCACCGTCTCCGGCCTCATATCGCGTACGGTCCTGCGCGCCGACCTCGTCGGACCGCACGACTTCCACGGCGGGAAGTTCTACCGCGAGCTCGCCGGCGCAGACCTGTCGAACCACTTCCTCGACACCGTCGCCGCCCGCTTCGACGAGGTCGCCGACGCCGTCGCCGCCGACGTCAAGGAGCTGCTCGGCACCGACCGCACCCCCACCTGGGAAGGCTGGGCCGCCGTCGAGCGGATCAGCGAGGAGTACGGCATCCACGACGTCAACCTGGTCAAGCCCGGCGTCGGCGAGACCACCCGGGTCCTGCTGCGCCGCGTCCCCTGGAAGATCCTCGCCCAGCGCGGCGCCGGCGCCGACCTCGACCACGTACGGCTCCTGGCCCAGCAGCGCGGCGTACCGATCGAGGAGGTCGACGGCCTCCCGTACACCTGCGTCGGACTGATCCACCCCCACTACACCCGGGGCGCCACCGGCGCCGACGGCAAGGCGGTGACCCACGCATGACCGTCCTCGTCGCCAGCGACCTCGACCGCACGCTGATCTACTCCTCCGCGGCCCTCGCCCTCGCCATGCCCGACGCCCAGGCCCCCCGCCTGCTCTGCGTCGAGGTGCACGAGAGCAAGCCGCTGTCCTACATGACCGAGGACGCCGCCGGGCTGCTCGCCGAACTCGCCGCGGACACCGTCTTCGTGCCCACCACCACCCGCACCCGCAAGCAGTACCAGCGCATCCAGCTCCCGGGCCCCGCACCCCGGTTCGCGATCTGCGCGAACGGCGGCCATCTCCTCGTCGACGGCGTCACCGACCACGACTGGCACGCCTCCGTCGTCCGCCGCCTGGCCGCCGAGTGCGCGCCCCTCGCGGACGTACGGGCCCGGCTCTTCGCGACCACGGACCCGTCCTGGGTACGCAAACACCGGGTCGCCGAGGACGTGTTCACCTACCTCGTGGTCGAGCGGGACCTGCTGCCGGGGGAGTGGCTGGCGGAGTTCTCGGCCTGGGCCGGCGAGCGCGGCTGGACGGTCTCGCTCCAGGGCCGCAAGGTCTACGCCGTCCCCAAGCCGCTCACCAAGAGCGCCGCGATGCGCGAGGTCGCCCGCCGCTGCGGCGCCACGCTCACCCTCGCCGCCGGTGACTCCCTTCTCGACGCCGATCTGCTCCTGGCGGCAGACCGCGCCTGGCGCCCGGGCCACGGTGAACTCGCCGACTCCGCCTGGACCGCCCCCCACCTGGACGTCCTCACCGAACGGGGCGTCGCGGCCGGCGAGGAGATCCTCCGCCGCCTCGCCGCCACGGGCCGCGCCTGGCGCCCGGCGGAACCGGACGCCCCGGCGGCGGTGGGCCTGGTCTGAGCCCCGTCGTATGGCTCAGACCGGGGCAGGGCGCGCCGCCATCGTGACCACCCGGTCCCGGCCCGGCAGCGCCCCCGCCCCGGACAGCGCGACGTTCCATGGCTCCCACGCCAGGGATCCGAGGCCCCCGGCGGACCGCGGGCGGCCGCACGGAACGGTGCGGTTTTCCGCAGTGTGGGCGGGCCGCCCCGCCGGTTAGCGTGAGGATCATGAAGGACGTGGTGGCGCGCGGTGCGCGATACGCGGCCGGGCTCGCCCTCGGGGCCGCCACGGCCCTCGTCGAGCTGCTGTTCCTGCTGGCCGCCGGGGTGCTCCTGCTGCTCCTCGCGGCCTCGCCACGCGGCCGGCACGCCGCCTGGGGCCCGCTCGGCGCGACGGCCGGAGCGCTGGCCCGCCTGGAGGGGCGGCGGCTCGACCGCTTCCTCGGCGTCCGGGGCGCCCAGGCCTACGGCGACGGACGCGCCCTGCGCTATCTCGCCGCCCGCGTCCCGCTCGGCCTGCTTGGCGGAGTGGTGCTGCTCTGCGTCCTGGCCGGGGTCGCCTACGGCGCCTTCCCGCTGTACGGCTGGCTGCTCATCCACATCGACAACGTCGCCGACGTCGTCCTCGGCAGCCTCGCCGGCCTGCTGCTGCTCCTCCTCTCCCTCCAGGGCATCTTCGGGCTCGCCGCCGGTGAGGACCGCCTCGCCCGGCACCTCCTCGGCCCCAGCCACCACGACGAGCTGGAGCGGCGGATCGCCCAACTCGCCGCCAGCCGGGCCGAGGTGATGGACGTCGTCCACGACGAACGGCGCCGTATCGAACGGGACCTGCACGACGGGGTGCAGCAGCGGCTCGTCGCCCTGGGCATGCTCATCGGCCGCGCCCGGCGCAGCCGCGACCCCGAGCGCACCGCCGAACTGCTGCTCCAGGCCCATGAGGAGAGCCGCCAGGCCCTGACCGAACTGCGCGAAGTGGCCTGGCGCGTCCATCCGACCGTGCTCGACGAGGCCGGCCTGCGGGCCGCCCTGGAGGCGGTCGCGGAACGCAGCCCACTGCCGGTGAGCCTGACATACGGTGAGGACGGACAGCTCCCGAGGGACCTGTCGAGGACGGTGCAGACCGTCGCGTACTTCGTCGTGTCGGAGGCCGTCACCAACGTCGTCAAACACGCGGACGCGACGCGGATCACCGTACAACTGCGCGGCGAGGGGGACATGGTGAGCGTACGGGTGACCGACGACGGCACGGGCGGGGCCGACCCGGCGGGCGGCGGCCTGGCAGGGCTCGCGGGGCGGGTCGCCGCGCTCGACGGCCGCTTCGCGGTCGACAGCCCGGCCGGCGGGCCGACGACCGTACGGGCGGAGCTGCCGTGCGCGTGACGATCGCCGAGGACTCCACGCTGCTGCGCGAGGGGCTCGTACGGCTCCTCGCCGAGGAGGGCCACGAGGTGCTGGCCGCCGTCGGCGACGGCGAGCAGCTGCTCGCCGCGGTGGCCGCCGACTGCCCGGACGTGGTCGTCGCCGACGTGCGGATGCCGCCCACCCACACCGACGAGGGACTGCGGGCCGCCCTGGAGATCCGCCGCGGCCACCCACGGGTGGGCGTGCTGGTGCTGTCGCAGTACGTGGAGAATCGGTACGCCACCGAACTGTTCACCGGCGAACCGGCCGGCGGGTCCGGGGCGGGCGGCGTCGGCTACCTGCTCAAGGACCGGGTGGCGCAGGTCGACGAGTTCCTCGACGCCCTGGAGCGGGTGGGGGAGGGGCGGGCGGCCTTCGACCCGGAGGTCGTACGGCGCCTGCTCGCCCGCTCCACCCACACCGATCCGCTGTCCCGGCTGACCGCACGGGAGCGGGACGTCCTCGGAGAGATGGCGCAGGGGCACACGAACGCGTCGATCGCCGGGCGGCTGCACGTGTCGCAGAGCGCGGTCGAGAAACACATCAACGCGATCTTCGACAAGCTGGAGCTGACCGGGACGACCGGCTACAGCCGCCGGGTCCTGGCCGTGCTCCGCTACCTCGGCACGTAGGGGCCGGGCCCGGCGTCCGGGGGCGGCGCGAGTCGGGTCGGCGCGGGGCGGGACGGGACGGCGGCGGGCCGGGGCGGCGCGGGTTGGGCTAGCCGCAGCAGCCGCCGCCGCAGCAGCCCCCGCCACCGCCTCCGCCCGAGCCGGGCGCGGGGCCGGTGGCCGTGCCGCCCACGGCGACCGCCGAGAGCAGCTTGACGGTGTCGTCGTGACCGGCCGGGCAGGCGGCGGGGGCGCCGGACTCGGCCATGGGACGGTTCAGCTCGAAGGTGTCGCCGCAGCTGCGGCAGCGGTATTCGTAACGAGGCATGCCGACAGGCTATCGGCGCTGTCCAGCGTCCGTCCGCTCGCGCCGTACACCCGCGTGGCCGGTGCGCTGGGCGTCGGACGGGACCTTGTGGTGGTGGCGTCCGCGCCGCTCGCCCTCGGCCTCCTCCGGATGCCGGGCCTGCCAGTAGGGGTTGTCGTGCGGGAGCGTCCCGCTGACCCGGCCGTACATCCCGAAGACCATCAGCATCAGGCCCACCACGAAGCTGAAGAGGACGTTCTGGATCCGGAACGCCAGGAAGTTCAGCCCGGTCTCAAGGAGGGCGAGGTTGGCGAAGCCGCTGAGGATAAAGGCGATGCCGAGCACCATGTTGAGGGTGGAGGCGAAGTTCCCGCCGATGATCATCCCGACGAAGAGCAGCCCGCCCACACAGATCGACAGCACGCTCAGCGCGCCGTTGGTGTTGAGGCCGGCGACCGTGTCACCACCGGTGTCGAAGAAGCCGATCCGGTCGATCAGGCCGAGGATGCCGAAGGCGAGCAGGACGAGTCCGGTGAGCCCGGCGCCGACGCGGTAGACCTTGCTCAGCCGGTGGTCGACGGGGAGGTGCTCGTCGAGCCGGACGTGGCGGGCGGGGCGGACGTGCGGTACCTGGCTCATGGGCCCTCCCTGGCAGGCCTACGGGGTACTTCCAGGATCGGCCGGGCGTGCCTGCCCAACAACTTCAGCCGTGGCCCCGCCGTCTTGCCGCTTCCGTCATCCCGGGCCTTTCCGCCTCCCTCAGCCCTGCCCGCGGCCGCGCTCGTCCCGGATGAGCTCGACGACCCGGGCGGCCGCGTCCCGTACGGCCGCGGTCTCGGTCAGGAAGCGCCAGTAGTCGGGGTGGCGGCCCTCCAGGCCGACGACGGCCCGCTCCAGGCGGGCCACGGCGTCGTCGAGGGGCCGGGCGTGGCGGGGGTCGGGGGTGTGGCGGCCGGCCATGGCCAGGCGCTGGGCGTCGCGGATGGCGAAGCGGGTGCGGTCGATCTCCTGCTGCGGGTCCTTGGCGACGCCGTCGAGCCGCCGCAGCCGCTCCCCGGCCGCGGAGACGGCCTCGTCGGTGGCGTTGAGCAGGGCGCGGACGGTGGACAGGAGCGCGGTGGCGTCGGGCCAGCGCTGCTCCTGGCGGGCCTTGGCGGCTTCCTGGAGCTTCTCCTCGGCCTGCCGGACGGTGCTCAGGGCCTGCTCGGGCACGTGCTGGAGGTCCTG
Organism: Streptomyces purpureus; assembly: GCF_014648195.1. GTDB lineage: Bacteria > Actinomycetota > Actinomycetes > Streptomycetales > Streptomycetaceae > Streptomyces > Streptomyces purpureus. Next base: position 301,482 of record NZ_BMQQ01000005.1, on the reverse strand, counting down.
CCAGCAGGCGGCGGTGAAGCGGCGGCGGAGCTCGCTGAGGACGGGCTCGACGGTGGTGGCGCGGGTGTCGAGGGCCTGGGCGCGGGTCCGCAGCGAGACCAGGCGCCGGTCGGTCTCGGCGGCGCGCTCGGGGAGCCGCTCGGCCTCCGCCCGTACGGCCTCGGCGTCCCGCAGGACTCGGTCGGCGCGGTGGAGGGTCTCGGGGACGCCGTGGCGGCCTGCACCTTCGTTGAGCTTGGTCAGCTCGGGGGCGAGGGCGGCGAGCCGCCCGGCGAGATCGTCCGCTCTCAGTCCGGAGCCCCGCACCGAATCGAGAGCGGTGCTCGCGTTCCGGAGCGCCTGTCGCGCCCGCTCGACCGCCGGCGCGAGCCGGGCCAGCTGCGTCTCGGCCTTGTCCAGCAGCGGCGCGAGCCCCTGCTCGAACCGGTCCAGCTCGCCCTTGACCCGTACGAGATCGTCCTTGGCCCGCGTCAGCTCCGTCCGGGCCCGCGCGGCGACCGAGCTCTCCAGATCGTCCCGGTCCAGGTCGTGCGCGTCGACGGCGGTGATGTACGCATGACTGACCTCGTCGATACGCCGCCCGAGCGCCGCGAAATCCTCCACCGCGCGCCGCGCACCCGGCGAACTGTCCACGGCGGTGATCGTCTCGATCGAGATCCGCAGATCCCGCTGCGCGGTGTCCAGTTCGTAGAACGCCGCCGCGGCAGCGTCCTTGGCGGCCTGGGCGTCGGCCCGCTGGTTCTCGCCACGCCCGCCGAACCAGCGCCGCGTACCCCCGCCGGCGAACGCGCCCGGCACGGCGGCCAGCGCGAGGGGCACGAGAAGCAGGCTCAGCCCGAGGAGATCCCCGACGGCACCGGTGACGCCCCTGCTCGACTGTGCCTTCGCGTGGGTCGCCGCCACATCCCTCTCCCGTGCTGTGTCCGCCCTGCCCCGGTCATTCTCCCACCAGGTAGGACGAACACACGAGCCCTTCAGTTCGCGGTTCGCACGGAGACTTCGCCGTTGTCGCTGCGCGCCGTCACCACATGCGCGCTGCCCTTGTCCGTCGGCACGTCGACGTCGACCTCGCCGTTGTCGCTCTTCGCGTTCACCGCGTACGCGACGCCCTTGCCGGGCAGCTCGATGTCGACCCGGCCGTTGTCGCTGGTCGTCTCCACCCGGTCGGGCACGGCGGTCAGCTTCAGCCGTACCTCCCCGTTGTCACTGTGCGCGATCACGCTCCTCGAACCGGACCGCTCGACGAGGACGGAGCCGTTGTTGCTGGTCAGCTCCAGCGGCCCGAAGGAATTGCGCACCGTCACCTCGCCGTTGTCCGACTTCAGCTTCAGCGCGGTGGTGAACCCGTCGGCGGTCACGCTCCCGTTGTCGTCCTCCACGCTCACGGCCACCCCACGCGGCACCTTCACCTCATGGCGCGCATCGCAGTTACTGGCGATCCCCGTGCAGTCGGTCCGCAGAGTCAGCTTCCCGCCCTCCAGCTTCCAGCTGCTCTCGGGCCCCTCCCCCATGAACACCCACCCGTCGACCTGCCGACTGACCTGCACGTCCTTGACGTCGGCCGCCACGATCGTGAGCTGGGAATTGTCGGCGTCGACGGCGAGGCTCTCCCCGGAGAACGCGAACGTCTTCCGCTCCACGGGCGCCGCGTCCACATCGGAGCTCCCACACCCCGTGAGCCCGACCATCCCGACGAGGGCGCCCGCGAGGGCGGCGGCGGTGACGAACGTACGGTTGCGGCGTGCGGCCATGATGATCATTCCCCCGAAGTGCGACGACGTGTCCCCTCACGGTACGGACCCCTCACCGCCCGCCACGATCCGGCGACCCACCGCCCCGGGGGTGGGGCTATCCCCCGGGTCGGGCGGGCGTGGGGCGCGGGGCGGCCGCGGCGTCGGCCCGGGGGCGGCGTGCATCGGCCCCGGGGCGGGCCGGCCTCGGCCCTGGTATCGGTTTGCGGGACCCACCCATGGGCCATGTACGCTGTTGCCTCATTCCACGGGTGCGTAGCTCAGGGGTAGAGCGCTGCTCTTACAAAGCAGATGTCGGCGGTTCGAAACCGTCCGCGCCCACCGGTGACGAAGGCCCCCAGCCGATCATGGCTGGGGGCCTTCGACGTAGCTGGAGCCCGCATGGAGTCCCCCTCACCGACCCTATGAGGAGCGTTTCTGGCCGGTGTCGGGGGACGGGGCCGGTCGAGGCCGAATCGGGGCAGCTAGCCCGCGATCACGAAGCCGCGAGTCGGTCGCCTTTCACGGGCGGCTGCCACTGCGGCGAGCGTGGCGGTGGTGATGTCACGGGGGGCGCTGCCCTGGTCCCGGTCGACCACCCGCCAGGGGCCCGATGCATTCCCGGGGTCCTCCGGTTCGATGACCCCCGGAATGCCGTACCGGCGCATCGCGTCGTGCAGCTCCGCTGCCTCGTGCGCGTCCATGACCTCACCTTCCGTCGCGGGCTGACGAGCCTATTCCTCGCCGCCGCCATGCGTGGCGCAGTTGCCGGGGTTGATGGGGCCGCATCCGCCGGGTACGGGGGTGTGCGAGCAGTTTGCGGCCACACCGACCAGGGCCCTGTCCGGGCCCGTCCAGAGCTCGGCGTCGGGCGTGTACCCGGCCTGCTCGATCAGAGCCACCGTGCGTGTCACGACTTCGGGGTCGTGGCGGGACGGGTCCGGGCGCTCGGGGTAGTGGTGGACAGTACGGCCGAGGCGGCTGCACAGGGTCGCGTACAGGTGCGTGTGGAGGATGAGCGCATGCCAGCCTTCATCGACCTCGCGCGTGGGGGCGATGGGCACGGTCGGGAAGAGTGAGGCGGCGTGCACGAACTTCAGGGCCTCGACCAGGATTCGGCTGGCCATAGAGGGATCCATACCGGGATTGTTGTCGAGGACGGTGTGCAACACCGCGTTGAAAGCGGAGTCGCTGAGCAGGGCGCGCGCGTTCTGCGGTGCTGCACCGCCGGCCGGTTTGGCCGAGCAGGGCGGCGGTACGGGCCGGCCTGGCTGGTTCTTACACGCCATTGGTTCCTCCACGATGCCTCTCAGACCTCGGCTTCGACGTACCCGCCGGCGAAGCACCGCGCGGCTCCTCCAGCCTGCTCCCTCCGCCAAACCGGGGGCCCATCCGCACCAGCATCCCCCTTCAGCCCCCGACCGTTGCCGTTGACTACGCATCAGTGACCCGCTCGCATCGTCAGATGTACTGGACCGTCGGTCCCTCCACACTCCATCCCGCGGTCAGCGCCCACGCCACGCTCGGGGCGCAGCTCCTCGGCGCCACTGTCGGCAGAGCTCGGCAGACCCTTGCCGCAGCGCTTGCCGAGTCCTGGCTACTCGCCGGGAGGATCGAGTTCTTCGATCTACGCGAGCCGGCCCGCGCCGCCGACACCTGGGTTCGCGCCCTCCAGGCAGCAGGAGAAGCGGACGACGCACTCCTTGGGGCGGCCATTCTGGCCCACCTGGCGTTCATCCCCGGTTGGTCCGGCAATCACGAGGCCTCGAATGAGCGGATGACCGCAGCCCGTGCCCACGCCCGCCGAGGGCCGGCGAGCGCGGAGTTCCTCGCGTGGTTGGATGCAGTCGAGGCGGAATGCGAGGCGCGCTGCGGAAACACCCGTACCGCCCTGAATCTGATCGCCCACGGTGAGGACATCATCGCCGCCGGATCCGGACACCAACCCCCAGAGTGGATGGACTGGTTCACGCCTACCCGGCTGGCTGCGTTCAAGGGCGATATCCAGCTGAAAGCCGGACACCTTCCGCAGGCTCGGGAGACGCTTCTGGGCGTCCTCGACGACCTGCCCGATGGCGATGCCAAGCAGCGAAGCGTCATCCTCGGGGATCTGGCCGCGGTCGAAGCAGCCGCCGGAGCGCCCCAGGCGGCGGTGGCCTATGCCATGCAAGCCCTGGGGCTGCTGGAGACTCATTGGTACGCGACCGGCCTGGAGCGGATCCGCGAAGTGCGCCGCACGCTCGTGCCTTGGCAGCACGAGCAGTACGTCCGCGACCTGGACGACCGACTTTACGGCTGGGGGCCGGTCGTCAGCTCTCTCGCGAATTGAACGCCGCGATCCGGTCGGGCAGCTGTTCCAGCGACTCGATGCGGAACGTGGGGAGAGTCTGTGCTTCCTGGCTCTTCCATTGAATGGTCGCCCAAGGACCACGGTGCACCAGCGCGGTGTGCATGCCCGCCTGCTTGCCGGGGCGGAGGTCGTTGTCCACGCGGTCGCCGACGTAGAGAATCTCGTCGTTCGCGAAGGGCACGACCTCGGTGACGCGCTCGAAGAAGGCGATGTCGGGCTTGCTGGCGCCCCAGTCGTCCGAGGTGCCGATCAGATCTACGTCTGCGGTGAAGAGGCCGCGGAGCAGCCCGCCGGCCCTGACGGTTTGGTTGCCGGCGATGCCGAGCCAGAATCCTTCCGCGCGGAGCTTCGCCAGGGCGGGGCGAACGTCCGGATACAGGTCCTCCTCGCCGAACCATTCCGGTTGCCCAGCCGCGGCGCGGGCCTCGCGCTGCTGTGTGAGGTCGAACCCAGGTTGGAACTCCTGGAAGACGTCGCGGTAATCCCGGCCCTGGGCAATCACAGCGCCGAACATGGCGGCGAAGGTATGGCGAGGGACGCCGAGCCAGTCGGCCCAGGTGCCGTACTCCCGCGTCTCGTCCACCAGGCATTCGCCCACGTCGAAGACCACAGCTCGAATCATGCGGCGATCCTACGGACCCGGATCGAGAAGCGTCAGGGGCCCGCCCGGGACGGGCGCATGGCATGGCTCACCAAGTCCCGGCAACGGCCACCACGAACTCCGCACCCTTGCCCAGTACCACGCCCCGCCCACGAGGGGCACGGCCTGACGTACGCGGGCCACCGCTCCCTGACAGGCCACGCGTCAGAGGCGGCGTTCGAGGGGTGGGAGGCGGTAGTCGCCCTGGAGGATCGAGTCGTGGGGCATGTACAGGCGGATCATCGGGCGGAACTCGCCGTCCGGGGCCGGGAGCCAGTTCGCGGCCTCTGGTGGGAGTGAGGGGCGGTCCTTCTGGATCACGATCGTCAGGGCGCCGTCGTCGTCGTGGACCAGGCCCGGGGTGCGGTCGCCGAGCGAGTATCGGGCCAGGGGGTTGTCGACCAGGTAGTAGTCCGGCGCGTCGTACATCGTCAGCGACCAGAAGGCGCCGACCGGCGGGGGCTCGGGGAAGCGGAGGGTGTAGGAGTGGGCGCCGGTCAGCCGGGCGTTGTCGGAGTCGGTGAAGGTGTGCGCGTACACGGCCTCGTAGCCGTGGTTGCCCCACAGGCCCACCCGCGCCGCGACCGCGCGCCACAGGTAGGAGGCGGTACGGTCCGGGGCGCGCCACAGGGAGGAGTCGAGGGTGCCGACGCCGAAGTGGTCCAGGTTGTAGTCGAAGAGGTGCGGATCCATCAGCCAGGCGCCCGGCTCGCGGGAGCCGGAGGTGCGGCTCGCCGTCTCCACCCGGGCCCGGCCGGCCGCGATGCCCTCCGTCAGGGCCCGGATCAGGTCGGAGCCGGCCGACACGAACGGCGAGCGGCCCTCCTCGAGGAGGCCCAGCGACTGGAAGCGGTCCTGGTACTCCTGGTCGGGCGCCGACGGCGGGAAGTCCGCCATCCACACCCGCAGTTGCTCGAAGAAGCGCAGCTGCTCGGGGACGTCCGGGTCGGGGGCGGGAAGCTCGCCGGGTGTGTCACCGGCGTGCAGGGTGAAACCTTTCTGGAGCTCCCGTACGCGCGCCAGGTCGTGCGGCCCGTCGCAGACGTTCCGGCCGATCACCGACACGATCGTCGTCGGCGCGTCGATCACGCCCCGGACGTCGTCCGGCTCGCTCCCCGACCAGCCCGGCGGCACGATCAGCCACTCGCCCTCGACGGTGCCGGTCGCCCGCTTGCCGACATAGGCGAAGTTGTTGGTCCACGCGTCGACGAACTGCAGGACGTAGTACGCCCCGCCGGTGTCCGGGACGTGCAGCCGCACCGGGCCGGCGGACAGGTCCAGCTGGGCGACCGAGTACAGCGTGTCGTTGTTCACCGACACGAAGTGGGCGTCCGGCCCGGCGAGTTCGGTGGAATGGGCGAAACGGTTGAAGGGGGTCGGGGGCAGCGTCCCGAAGCCCTTGTGCTTGCAGGCGTCCACCATCTCCAGATCGGCGACCAGGGGGTAGCCGTAGACGTACGCCTCCGTGGCCAACTCGGACAGACCGATCATCGTGCGCCCTCCGTCGCGTTCCCGTGCACGAAGGATCACCATGCGTGAAACGGCGCCCGAACCCCGCATCTGGCGGCCGGGTCCTCCGTCCGCCACCCCGATGGCGCAGGGCGGGTGCGGGCGCCGGGGGACGATTGTCAGTGGTCCGCGTCACACTGGAGGCATGTGCCGCAGCATCAAGACACTCCGACCGCCCGCCCTGCCCGAGAAGGCCACGGAGGACGACTTCCACGCCGCCGCCTTGCAGTACGTCCGCAAGGTGTCCGGCTTCCGCGCGCCCGCCGCGCACAACAGGGAAGTGTTCGACCAGGCCGTCGCGGACATCACCGACGCCACCCGCAGGCTGCTCGAAGGCCTGGAGATACGGGGCGCTAGGCCACCGGCGCCCGAGCCGGAGCTGGACGCCGTATGACGTAGACGGCCAGGGTTCCCGCGAGGAAGAGCGCGAGCAGGGAGACCGCCAGGCCGAACCACGTCGCGCCCAGCCACTGGCCGCCGAAGTAGCCCAGGCCGACGCTGTACGCCGCCCACGCCAGGCCCGCCAGCGCCGACCAGGGCAGGAAGTCACGCACCCGGCGCCGGGCCGCGCCGGCGCCCAGCGAGACGACCGACCGGCCCGCCGGGGCGAACCGCGCGATCACCACCAGGGCCCCGCCGCCCCGGGCCAGGGCGGCGCCGAGACGTTCCTGCGCGGTGGTGAGCCGGCGCGAGCGGGCGATCGCCCGGTCCAGCCGGGCTCCGCCGCGCCAGGCGAGGCGGTACGCGACGAGGTCACCCAGGACGGACGCGGTGGCCGCGCACAGGGTCAGCGCGAGGAGGGAGGGGGTGCCGGGGGCCAGGGGCGCGGCGGTGGCCACCGCCGTGGCAGCCGTGATCACCAGCACGCCGCTGGGCAGGACGGGCAGGAAGACGTCGAGGAGGATCGACACGGCGACCACGGCATAGATCCATGGGCCGGCGATCAGCGACCCCACGCTGTCGATCACCTTGACTCCCCGTTCCGTACAAGAACCGCCGCTCAGCGTACGCCTGGCGATCACGGGCCTTTCGGGCGGGACGCGCGAAGGCCCGGAACCGGTCGGCGGTTCCGGGCCTCGTGAAGCGGGCCGTGCGGCGGGTCGTCGAGCGGATCGTCGAGCGGGCCGTGCGGCGGGTCGTCGAGCTGGGTCGTGCGGCGGGTCGTCGAGCTGGGTCGTGCGGCGGCTCCGTGCGGCTTACGCCGTGGCCGGGGCCTTGCGCTCCTCGCCCGTGACGCCGCGCGCCGCGAAGAGCCGGTCGGCGGCGAAGGCGCCGGGGCCGGTGAAGACGAGGAGCAGGAAGGCCCAGCAGAACATCGCGGAGGACTCGCCGCCGTTCTGCAGCGGGAACAGCGCCTCGGGCTGGTGGGCGTAGAAGTACGCGTACGCCATGGAGCCGGAGGCGAGGAACGCGGCGGAGCGGGTGCCGACGCCGAGCAGGACCAGCGCGCCGGCGACCAGCTGGATCACGGCCGCGTACCAGCCGGGCCAGGCGCCGGTCTCGACCGTGCCGCCGCCCACCGCGCCGCCGAGCACGCCGAAGAGCGAGGCGGCGCCGTGGCAGGCGAAGAGCAGACCGATGACGATCCGGAAGAGACCGAGGGCGTACGGCTGGGCCTGGTGCAGGCGGCCGGGCAGCGAGGTCGTGGGGGGAGTCGGGGGCATGGGGGAGGCTCCTTCGGCGGGGGACGGAAACCGACGAGATCCTCAGGTTAGGCAGCCCTCATCAATACTTGCAAGTTCAACATTCGGCCGTTCCGGGCTCTCCACGGGAGCGGGGAGCGGGTGCGCCGATCCGTCCGTCGAGGGCCTCGCGGCAGCCCGCAGCGCGGCCCGGGCGACGGCGTCCGTATCCGTCAGCATCACCGAGTCGACCCCCGGCCGGGCGCCCGCGGCGGTCACCCAGTGGACCCCCTCGGTCGGCACGCCGACGCCAAACCTCCTTGCGTGCGGCACCCCTTGACGGTTGATCAGATGGAATGGGCGTTCGGTGACGTCGAGGCCGCCGGTCGCGTAGCCGTCGACGGTGTGGACGCGGCAGCCGCCCGAGCGCAGGAGCCGGGCGAGGAGCTCGTCGCCGGTACGGGCCAGGTCCGGTTCGGGCAGCCGCGCCTCGACGAGTGTGGTGATCGTCACCGTCGAGTCCGCCACGTCCGGCGACCGGGCCACGAACGCGCCGCCCTCCGCCCGTACTTCGAGCCGTGGCCCCACCACCTCCAGGACGCCCGCCTCGATCAGGGCCGTCATCTCCTCGATCCGGCGGCGCGGCGGCCCGATGGAGAGGAAGGCGTTCAGCGGCGTGTACCAGCGGTCCAGTCGGTCGCGGCGGCAGGCGCCGGAGAGTCCTGCGTGGTCCACGATCCGGCGCAGTTCGTTGCGGATGTCCCGCAGCACGTCCAGGGCGGCCTTGACCGGGCCGCCGACATTGCCGAGAGCGGCCTCAGCGGCGTCCTGACGCAACTCGGCCAGGAGCCGGGCGCGGTGCTCGGCGGGGGAGCGGAAGGTTTCTCCGCCGTACGGCCGCTCGACCCGCTCCCAGCACCAGCGCTCGGCCTCCGCGACGCCGAAGTCGTCGAGGACGGCGGCCACTTCGGCGGCGCAGCGCGCGTCCAGGAACCGCCGCCGGAACTCCCCCGGAGCCGGAGCCGGAGGTGAAGCCGGAGCCGGAACCCGAGTCGGGGCCGGAGCCGGATTCGGGCCGGGGGGCGCGGTCCGGAGCAGCGCCTCGTAGTAGACCGTCTCGACCTCCTTGGCCACCAAGGGCCAGATCTCCCGCCGGAAGTCCGGCGGATCGCCCGCGTCCGTCCGCTTGCGGAACACCTCGATCACGTCGTCCGTCAGGACCAGCGGCTCGTGCCGCTCGGACGCGCCCTTCTCGTTGTCGCCCCGCGCGCGGTACGCCACGCCCCGCCGTGACCCGGCGTAGAGGCGCGGCTCGCGGCCCGAGGGGTGGTAGACCCGTCGTCCGTCGGGGTCGCGCCGGAAGGTGCCGCCGCGGCCGACGGTCAACAGCGCCATGTGGTCGAAGAAGTTGAGGCCGAGACCGCGCAGCAGGACCGGTTCGCCCGGTTCGATGCCGGAAAGGTCGAGGTCGGCGGGGTTCGCCGGCGGTATGTGGCGCAGTCCGTGCCGGGTGGCGTACGCGGAGAGCCGGGCCTGCTCGGGCCCCGGGCGCACCGGGAGGTGCCCCTGTGCGAGGACGACTGCGCCGAGCCCGCTCAGGACGGTCCCGTCGGAGAGCGTCAGCTCCTGAAGCGGCCCGCCTTCTTCGTCCCACGGACTCGGCTCACCCGCGTCCTCCAGCCGCACCGCACGCGCCCGGTGCACGCGTACGGTCACATGGCACGGCGCCCCCACCACCGTCCGCTCGAACGCCCACCGCAGATAGCGGCCGTAGAGGGCGCGGGGCGGGTAGTCGTCGGGGCCGAGCGCGTACGGCGTGGTGGCGGCCCACTCGTACAGGCTCGGCCCCGGGCGTATCGGGCCCGCGCAGCGCACACTCGCGTCGGTGTACACGGTCACCTGTGACGCGACCGTGTTCATCAGCAGTTCGCCGGACTGGTCGGTCCGCCAGACCTGGCCTGCCCCGGGCGGGGCCGGGTCGACGACATGGACCGTGAGCGGGGTGCCGGGGGCGAGCTCGGGGACGGAGGCGCAGAGCCGTTCGAGGACCGACGTACCGCGGGGGCCCGCCCCGACCAGGGCGATGGAGCAGGCCGGCGGCGCGGGGGAGGCCGGTGGGGCTGCCGGGGTCGCCGGGACGTGAACTACGGGCTGCGATACGTCTCTCAGCTCGGACAAAGCGGTGACTCCCGGGACATGCGCGGTGCTGGAAGTAAGACTTCCGGCTCATCATGCCGGTGGGGAGCCGCCGGACGAACCTCTGGCCGGAGCCTCACTCTCCGGGCAGGGAAATCTCCACAGGCACCTCACAGCCCACCCCCTGGTCCTCCGCGAGCGTCCGCGCCTCGACCCTCACCAGCCGATCCGCCCGCCGGTCCGCCCGTCGGTCCGCCCCCTGATCAGCCCGCCGATCCGTCCTCCGATCCCCCAGCCGGTCCGCCCGCGTATCCGCCCGCGTATCCGTCCGCCGATCCGTCCTCCGATCCCCCAGCCGGTCCGCCCGCGTATCCGTCCGCTGATCAGCCCTCCGGCCCACCCGCCGATCCGCCCGCCCCGCCCGCGCCTGGTCCAGCCACAGCTCTGCCGAACGGCCCCGCAGCACCAGCGTCATCAGCTGGTTCCCGAACCACGGCCCGCCCGTACGGCTCCACTCGACCGGCGGCGGAGCCACCCTGCCGTGCCGGGCCAGGGCCCGCCCGAGCCGCCGACCCGCCCGGCTCCAGCCGAAGCGGAAGCCCAGCTTCACCGACCGGTGGATGGAGTTGTGCACGGGCGAGCAGGTCAGTTGCAGCACTCTCGCGTCCGGCCCGCCGCGCCCGGGCGGCCACTCCGGCTCGGCGACGTACGCGTGGTGCACGTCGCCCGACAGGACGCAGACCGTCGCCGGGGCGTCCGTACCGCTGCCCACCTCCGCGATGAGTCGGGTCAGTTCGTCGAAGGAGGCCGGGAAGGCCGCCCAGTGCTCCAGGTCCGAGCGGCGCCGCAGGTCCTCCGCGAACCGCGCCCAGCGCCCGCCCGGACCGCCCCGCACCCCTTGGCAGAGCGCGGCGTTCCAGCCCTCCGCGTCGTGGATGAGCGGCGGCATGAGCCATGGCAGGGAGGTGCCGATGAGGAGGTGGTCGTACCCGGGCCGGTCCGCCAGGGCCTGTTCGCGCAGCCAGCGGGCCTCGGCCGGGTCGAGCATCCTGCGGTCGCCCTCGTCGAGGACGCGGGCCGCGCGGGTGTCGACCATCAGGAGCCGGGTGCGGCCGAAGTCGCGCCGGTAGCTCCAGCGGGCACAGGCCGGGTCCGCGTCGGACTCGGCGGCGAACCGGCGCAGCGCCTCCGTCCCGTCCGGCACGGACCGTACCGCCGCGTACAGCTCGTCCGTGGCCAGTTCGGCCGGGGTGAGATTGCCGAGGTGCTGATGGACCCAGTACGACATCAGCCCGCTGAGCACCCGTTCGTTCCACCAGGGTGTGGCGCGCATGTCGGCCACCCAGGAGGCGCTGGTGTTCCAGTCGTCGATGACGTCGTGGTCGTCGAAGATCATGCAGCTGGGGACCGTGGACAGCAGCCAGCGCACCTCGGGGTCGAGCCACGATTCGTAGTAGAGCCGGGTGTACTCCTCGTAGTCCGCGACGTCCGGGCCGGGCGGTTCGCGCAGGTCGCGGCGGGCGGCCAGCCAGCGCCGCGTGGCCTTGGAGGTCTTGTCCGCGTACACCTGGTCGCCGAGGAGCAGCAGGACGTCGGGCCGTACGGCGCGGGGGTCGGCGGCGAGCTGGGCGGCGAGGGCGTCCAGCGCGTCCGGCCCCTCCGGGTCCTTCTCGCCCTCGGCCGGCGCGGCCAGCCGGCAGGAGCCGAAGGTGACCTTGACCTCGGCCGGGCCGGGCGGGGGAGTGGTGATCGTGGAGGCGGGGAAGCGGTGGTCGGCCGGTGGCCAGACCCGGCGCTCGTCCAGCAGCACCTCGTACGGCGTCGTCGACCCCGGGGTGAGGCCGGTCACCGGTATGAGGGCGTAGTGGTGCCCGGCGATCTGGAACGTACGGATCGCGCCACCCGCCCCATCCGCACACCGCACCCTCGCGGTGCACGGCCGGTCCGTCTCGACCCAGACGGTGGCGGTGTCACCACGGTCCCAGTCGACGTATCTGAGCAGTGGCCCGAGCCGCAGTCCGGCTGCCATGTGGTCCCCCTCCGTCGCCCCGCACGTACGGTACGGAACGACGGAGGGGACACGGTAGGTTCCGGCCACAGGTTCCCGCCGGAGGTTTCAGCCGGGACCGCTCAGCCGGGAACGCTCAGTCGGGAACCGTTCGGGCAGGAACGGTTCAGCAGGCGTTTACGGTTCAGCAGGCGTTCAGGACGGACTGCAGCGCGCTCTTCTCGGCGGAGTCGACGGAGAGGCCCCAGCTGTGCTTCACATGCACCCACATCCGGGCGTAGGTGCAGCGGTACGCGGTGCGCGGCGGCAGCCACTCGGCCGGGTCGAGGTCGCTCTTGGCCTGGTTCACGTTGTCGGTGACGGCGATGAGCTGGGGGCGGGTCAGGTCGTTGGCGAACTGCTGGCGCTTGGAGGTGGTCCAGGAGTTGGCGCCGGAGCGCCAGGCCTCGGCCAGCGCGACGACGTGGTCGATGTCGAGGTCGGAGGCGGCGGTCCAGGTCGCGCCGTCGTACTCGGAGTACCAGCTTCCGCTGACGGCGGCACAGCTGGAGTCCTGGACGACGTTCACGCCGTCGCGCTTGAGGACGGTCTCGCGGGTGTTGCAGGCGCCCGAGACGGTGCTCCAGTGCGGGAAGAGGTCCCGGCTGTAGCCGCTGGAGGATCCCTCGGGCTTGACCGTGAGCTGACCGAGGTAGGTCCGGGCGGTGTCGGCGCTGATCGGGGTGGGCGGGGCCGCCTGGGCGGCGGGGGCGGTGGCCAGGAGGCCGGTTGCGGTCAGAACGGCCGCGGCGAGCGTGACACCTATTCGACGCGCGTAGACACCGGACATGTGAACTCCCTTGATGTGGGGGGACCTTGGCCGGACGCCCGGTCGGGCGGCTCGGCGGCTCGGTCATCGTGGCGGCGCCAGGTTTCCTGGGGGAATGCGCCAGGTAACAGCGTGGCGACATGAGCACGTCACTTCAAGGGGTTGTGACGCATCGGCAGTTCACTTCTGCGTCCGAAGTGTTGGGGTGGGTCCGTAGGGTTGGGGTGTGCTGCTGCCCGTCAACGCCACATTTGGTGCGGTTCTGGCCGCCCTGCTCGCCGTCGGCGCCACCGTCGCGGCTCTCGCCCAGCTGGGCCGGGGTCGGGCCCACCTCGCCGCGGGCGCCCGCGCCGCCGTCCAGCTGCTCGTCGTCTCGCTGGTGATCGGCTGGGTGATGCGGTCGGTGCCGCTGCTGCTCGGCTTCCTGCTGCTGATGTACGCGGTCGCGGTACGGACCGCCGGACGCCGGCTCACCACCAACGGGTCCTGGTGGTGGGCCGCGGTGCCGCTCGCGGCGGGCGTCGTCCCGGTCGTGGCCGCGCTGCTGCTCACCGGGCTCGTACCGGTCAAGGGCGTCGCCCTGATCCCGGTCACCGGCATCCTGATCGGCGGGGCGCTCACCGCGACCGTACTGGGCGGGCGCCGCGCGCTGGACGAGCTGGCGGCGCGGCGCGGGGAGGTGGAGGCGGGGCTCGCGCTCGGGCTGCCGGATCGGGACGCCCGCCTGGAGATCGCCCGACCGGCCGCGGCCGACGCGCTGCTGCCGGGGCTCGATCAGACCAGGACGGTCGGGCTCGTCACCCTGCCGGGCGCGTTCGTGGGCATGCTGCTCGGCGGCGCGTCACCCGTACAGGCGGGTGCGGTGCAGCTGTTCGTGCTGGTGGGGCTGATGGCGGTACAGGCCGTGGCGGTGGCCGCCGTCCTGGAACTGGTCGCCCGGGGCCTCCTGCACCGCGAGGAGGCGACGACGGCGGGCGCCGGGCGCGTGTGACGCGAGGGAAGAGTGCGCACCCCGGGCTATGAGCGCCCGCAGCCATGACGGCCGCGGGGCGAACCGAAGGCCTGGACGGCGTCCCGAGGTCGTGACGCGCGGCGGGGAGCCGCCCGGCCAAGGGCGCCACGGCCCGGCGGGTGCCCGACCTCGGACGCCTCACCCGGTATGTGCCGCCGAGGCGCGCTCGGACTGGGGAGTCTCGCGGCCGTGAGGGGCCGCCGGGATGCGCCCGGACGAGCATCGCGGCCGTGACGGGCCGCCGGGGCGCGCCCGGACGAGCCGCTCGCCATGGGGGTGCCGCCGGCCTCGCCGGGCCGCCTCCCGCCCGGGCCGTGCCGTCGGGCTACGCGGCGGAAGAGGCGACGTGCAGCAGGAACGAGCCGTCTGCCGTCGGCTCCACCCGCAGTTCCGTCAGGTCCTGTACGTGGACGTCGGGGGCGAAGGCCGCGGCGCGTGGGCCGACGCCCACCACCCGCATGCCGGCCGCGCGGCCCGCCTCGATGCCGGCCTGGCTGTCCTCGAAGACCAGGCAGTCCGCCGGGGCGAAGCCCAGCTCCGCCGCGCCCTTGAGGAAGCCCTCCGGGTCCGGCTTGCTGGCGCCGACCCGTTCGGCCGTGACCCGCGTCACGGGGATCGGCAGCCCGGCGGCGCCCATACGGGCCTGCGCGAGGGCTTCGTCGGCCGAGGTGACCAGGGCGTGCGGCAGCTCGGCGATGGCGGCGAGGAAGGCGGCCGCGCCGTCGACCGGGACGACCCCGTCGAGGTCCGCGGTCTCCTCGGCGAGCATCACGCGGTTGTCGGCGTGGTTCAGCTCCATGGGCCGGTCCGGCAACAGCGCCGCCATCGTGGCGTAGCCCTGGCGGCCGTGGACCACCTTCAGCGCCTCGTCCGGGTCGAGGCCGTTGCGCTCCGCCCAGCGGCGCCAGCAGCGCTCCACCACCGCGTCCGAATTGACGAGTGTGCCGTCCATGTCGAGGAGGAAGGCGCGGGCGGTCAGCATGGGCGGTCTCCTGGACAGGGGAAAAGAGAACGAAGTGGACCCGCCCGCCGGTCAGGGAGTACGAGCGGGGCCACTTTGTTTCTTCACGATACAAAACTTTGGCGGTCCCGCGCCAGTCCGCCCCCTCCGCGGCTCTCCTGCCGGGTCCTAGTCCGGCGCGCGGCCCTCAGCGGCGCTCCCGTTCGCCGGTCGTCTCGGCCTCCAGTGCCCGGCGCGTGTTCGGCCCGTAGACGCCCATGGGGTCGTCCCAGATGTCGTGCCTCCACTGGTATTCGGCCACGGCGTTCTCGACCCGTTCGCCGTACCTGCCGTTCATCGGGCCGCGGTACAGCCCCACCTCGTAGAGGCGGCTCTGGAGCTGGGCGACCTCGGGGCCGGAGTCGCCACGCCGCAGCGTGCCCGCGGCCGGGGCCGTGGTGGGCGCCTGGCTCGCCGGCTGCGACGCCGACGGCGGGGCGGAAGGCGTTGACGAGGACTTCGAGGGGGACGGTTCGGCCGGGGCGGAGGACGCGGAGGCGCTCGGTGACGCGCTCGACGGCGACGGCGAGGCGGACGGGGAGGCGGACGCCGACGCCGAGGCCGAGTCCGAGACGGACGGGGAGGCGGACGGCGAGACCGACTCCGACGGCGCCTGGGAGACGGCGGTGGCCGGCCCGCCCGTCGCCGTCGCGGGCAGTGCGGCCGGGGCGTCCTTGCTGTCGAACAGGCCTCCGGCGAACGCGGCGGCGGCGAACACGACGACCACGGCCGCCGCGACGCCCACCATGGCGCCGGTCCGCCGACGGCGCGGCTCCTCGTCGTACGTACCGAGCTCGTACGTGCCCGACTCGCACACCCCCCGCTCATGCCCACCGGGCTCGTACGCACCGGAGCCGGAGCCGGATCCATATGCACCGGAGCCCGGGCCAGGGCCAGGGCCGCCGTCACCGGTGCCGGGCGGCGGCGCGCCCAGGAACAGCGGCATCGTCTGCTCCGCGGCGGGTGCCGGTTCCGCGGGTACGGGTTCCGCGGGCCCGGTCACCAGCGGGATCGGCGCGGTGGGCGCCTCCGGTTCCTGCGGCGTCCGCGGGCCCAGATTCACGTACGGGCGGATGCGTAGCGGGTCGAAGGCCTCCGCCGCCGCGATGTCGTCCGCCTTCCGCGCCGCGAGGTCGGCCGCCCGCGCACAGCCGCAGGCCGGCCCCGGTCTGCCGTCCGGGCTCGGCGGCGTACCGCACTCAGGACACACGTGTGCCGCCACAGTGGTTTTCCCTCCCCTTGAAACTGCCAGCGATTATGCAGGCCACCCCCGGTCCGCCCAAGGCACCCGCCCTCCGGTCCCTCCTACCGCACCCCTCGGCAGGCCATAACGGGACAGAGCCACCACGATGGAGGGTGCAGTCGAAGGCCAGCGAGGCCAGCGATGGCCAGCGAAGGGGATGTCCATGGCGCAGGAAGTACGCACCCCGGCCGCCGGACCGGTGCCGGGCGAGGGCCGTAGCCACCGCACGGTGCTGGTCGCCATCGGGGCGCTGCTGCTCGGCATGCTGCTCGCCGCCCTCGACCAGACCATCGTCTCCACCGCCCTGCCGACCATCGTCAGCGAACTCGGCGGCATGGAGCATCTGTCCTGGGTGGTCACCGCCTACATGCTCGCCTCCACCGCCGCGACACCGCTGTGGGGCAAGCTCGGCGACCAGTACGGCCGCAAGAAGCTCTTCCAGGCCGCCATCGTCATCTTCCTCATCGGCTCCGCGCTCTGCGGCATCGCCCAGAACATGCCGCAGCTCATCGCCTTCCGCGCCGTCCAGGGCCTGGGCGGCGGCGGACTCATGGTGCTGTCGATGGCGATCGTCGGCGATCTCGTCTCGCCGCGCGAACGCGGGAAGTACCAGGGTCTGTTCGGCGCGGTCTTCGGTGCCACGAGTGTCCTCGGGCCACTGCTCGGCGGGCTGTTCACCGAGCACCTCTCCTGGCGCTGGGTCTTCTACATCAACCTGCCCATCGGCGTCGTCGCGCTCTTCGTCATCGCCGGCGTCCTGCACATCCCGGCGCACGGCACCCGGCACCGCATCGACTACCTCGGTACGTTCCTCATCGCCTCGGTCGCCACCTGCCTGGTCCTGGTCGCCTCACTCGGCGGCACCACCTGGGCCTGGGGCTCGGCGCAGATCATCGCCCTCGCCGTCCTCGGAGCCGTACTCCTCGTCGTCTTCGTCCTCGTCGAACGGCGCGCGGCCGAACCCGTCCTGCCGCTGAAGCTGTTCCGGATCCGCACCTTCACCCTCGTCTCCGTCATCAGCTTCGTCGTCGGCTTCGCCATGTTCGGCGCGATGACCTATCTGCCGACGTTCCTCCAGGTCGTCCAGGGCGTCACCCCCACGATGTCCGGGGTGCACATGCTGCCGATGGTGCTCGGCCTGTTCCTGACCTCCACCGGTTCCGGGCAGATCGTCGCCCGCACCGGCCGCTGGAAGGTCTTCCCCGTCGCCGGCACCGGCCTCACCGCCCTCGGGCTGCTCCTGCTCCACCAGCTCCACGAGACCAGCTCGACCTGGGAGATGAGCCTGTACTTCTTCGTCTTCGGCGCCGGTCTCGGCCTGGTCATGCAGGTCCTCGTCCTGGTCGTGCAGAACGCCGTGCCGTACGCGGACCTCGGCGTCGCCACCTCCGGAGCCACGTTCTTCCGCTCCATCGGCGCCTCCTTCGGAGTCGCCGTCTTCGGCACGGTCTTCGCCAACCGCCTCACGGACAAGCTGCGATCCGCGCTCGCCGGACAGCAGGTGCCGCCGGGCGCGGACGCCGACCAGCTAGCCGCCGACCCGCGCGCGATCGCCCAACTCCCGCCCGAGCTGCGCCCGTCGGTGCTGCACGCGTACGCGACCTCCATCACGGACGTCTTCCTGTACGCCTCGCCCGTCGTCCTGGTCGCGTTCCTCGTCGCCTGCTTCCTGCGCGAGGACAAGCTGCGTGGCTCGGTCACCGCGCCCGACACCACCCAGACCCTCGCCAGCAACCCCGTCGAGCGGTCCTCGTACGAGGAGTGCGCCCGCGCCCTGTCGGTCCTCGGCTCGCGGGAGGGACGCAAGGCGGTGTACGAGAAGATCACCCGCCGTGCCGGTCTCGACCTGCTGCCCGCCGCGAGCTGGCTGCTGCTGCGGATCAGGCGTCACGGCACGGTCGAGCCGGCCCGGCTCGCCGAGCAGACGTCCGTACCGCTGCGCGCCGTCACCGAGGCGTCGCGGCAGGTCGAGGAGCGCCGTCTTGCGCGCCGCGAAGGGCTCCAGCTGATGCTGACCGACGAGGGCGTGGAGGTCGCGGCCAGGCTGGCGAAGGCTCGCGAGGAGTCCCTCGCCCAGCTGCTCGGCGACTGGTGGAGCCCCGACCGGCCGACGGATCTGATCAAGCTCGTGGAGGAGCTGACCGCGGAGCTGAGCGGGTCGGACGACGAACGCCCCTACGGCCCGCCGCCGCCCCGCGACCACCACGCCTGACGGCCGCCGCCCCCCGGTAGGACCCCGGCCGCCTGCCCACACCTGGCCGACCGCTCACACCGCGGCTACGCCGGGCCGCCCGCTCACACCCGGGCGGCGAGCTCCTTCCCGTACCAGATCTCCATGTACGGGCCCTCGCAGTACGCGGGGATCTCCGCGTAGCCGTGCCGTGTGTACAGCGTCCGGGCCTCGATGAGGTCGAGCCGGGTGTTGAGGACCATGCGGCGGGCGCCGAGGCCCCGGGCCGCGTCCTCCAGCGCCCCGAGGAGCAGGCCCGCGCCGCCGGTGCCCCGGAACGCGGGGCGGAGGAACACCCGTGTCAGCTCGGCCCGTTCCGCGTCGAGCAGCAGCACACCACCGCAGGCCGCCGGCGATCCGCCGTACCGCCCGACGAGGAACTCACCGGTGGGCGGTGCGAGTTCCTCCGCGCCGTCGCCGGTGAGCCCTTCGTCCATCTCCGCCTCGGTCGCGGGGCGCCGCCAGTAGCGGCTCGCCACCTCGTCGTAGTAGTCACGGCGAAGGGCGGTCGCGTCGGCGGTGTCGTACCGCTCCGGGGTGATGATCCACTGCATGCGGGCATTGTGACCGGGTCTGGCCCGGCCACGCCCCTCAATTCTTCGGGCCGGCCTGCTGCACGACCTCGAAGGACCACAGCGTGGACGCGGACGCGGCCGGCTTCGGCCGCTCCCCGCCCTCGCCGCCGGGGCCGCCCTGACCGCCGCCCTGGTGGGCCGCCTTCATGGGGCCCTCCATCCACGCCTGGAAGTCCTCCTCGCTGCGCCAGCGGGTGTAGACGAGGTACTGGTCGGTGCCCTCTACCGGCCGCAGCAGCTCGAACCACTCGAACCCGTCGGACCCCTCCACGGCCCCCGCCCGCGAGGCGAACCGCTTCTCCAGGACCTCACGCTGCTCGGCCGGCACGGTCAGGACATTGATCTTCACGACGCTGGGCACATGACACCTCTCACCGAACGGGCGGGCCCACCTGGGCCCCTTCACGAGCAGTCTCTTACATCGGGCCGTCGAATCGGCGTGAGGACGAGTTGAGTTTCCTCCCCCGCTTCGTCCGTAGCAGTAGGAGCGGGGTCATGGACGCCGCGGAAGGCTCGACAGAGAGGCTCGACGAGGCTCGACCGAAAGGAACAGTTCGCATGGGTACGATCACCAATGGCCGCACCAGCAAGCCGTACGAGAACAGCAACGCCCCCGGGCTCGCCTGGCGCAAGGCGAGCCGCACGGACCTGGACCCCATCCTCAAGGACTGCGTGATCCTGGCCGTGGCACCCGCCGCCCTGGGCCATCCGCACCCTCACGTCCCGGACGGTACGCGCATGGTGGCGCTCTCGGACGACAAGGACCCCGACAGCCCGGTGCTCCTCTTCACCCGCGCCGAGCTCACCAAGTTCGTCCAGGGTGTCAAGGACGGGGAGTTCGACGACTTCCTGGCCACCGACGAGGAGATGGACGCCGCCTCCCTGGCGGCTGCGGTCTGATGCCGCCGGATCGCAGCCGCCGCCCCGGCCACCGTGGCCACGGCGGGGCGTCGTTCAGGCCCCTCAGGCCGCCGCTGCCGCGCGCCGGCGGACCCGCACGGTCACGAACGTCGCGAGCCCCGCCACCGCCACACCCGTCACGGTGAGCAGCCACGCCGGGAAGCCGCCGACCTTCAGCAGCCGGTCGCGGTAGATGGCGCGGCGGTAGGGGGTGTCCTCGGCGGTCGCGGTCAGTTCATGGTCGCCGTTGATCCGGGACGGCTCGGGGAAGTACTGCTCGACGGCGGTCAGGAAGGCCGGCTTCCCGCCGGTCAGGGCCGCGAGCGGGCTCTCCGGCTCCTCCGGCTCGACGGTCCCGGCGAACGTCACCTCCGGCGCCGCGCCGCCGATGCCGTTCTTCGGCTCCATGCGGTGCTCGGCGAGGACGTACAGGCCGAGCGACTGCGGGGACTTGGCCAGGCGGGAGAGTCGCATCGGGTATACCAGCCGGTCGCTGGCGAAGCGGATCTTCAGCGGATCGAGGGTGCCGCCGAGCGTCTGGCCCTGCTCCTTGGGGGCGAGGCGGACGGCGACGTACTCCCACTTCTGCTCGACGTACGGCTTCACCTCGGTGGCGAGCCGGTCCGGCAGTTCGAAGCCGTTCGCCTCCAGCCAGCCGCGCAGCGCCTCCGGGTCGGTGGCGGTGAGCCGGGCGACGTCGAAGGCGCCGAGGCGCTCCCGGCCGACGACACCGACCGGGGGCGCTGCGGCCATGGGCGGGGCGCCGGCCGAGGCGCCGTCGGTGTTGCCGGCGAAGGGCAGGTCGCGCCAGCGCGGCCAGAAGTAGTGGCGCGTCCGGAGCTCGGGCCGGGTCCGCCGGTAGAGGTCGCTGAAGAGGCGGTGGTCGCCGAGCTCGACGGTGGCCCGGCTGGGTACGGGCATGATCCAGGCCGCCCGCGGCGCGTTCCCGCCGACGGTGAAGCGCATCACGATCTGTTCCGTACGGCCGTCCCAGTGGACCACCGACGTCTCACGGTCGACGCCGAACCGGGTCGACGGGTCGGTGACCATGGCGCCGCAGCCGCAGGCGTACGCCGGGCTGATCAGCGACCCCAGCTGCATCGCCAGCAGCGCGAACACCAGTGTCAGGATTCTTTGTTTCCCCCGCATGACGGCTCAGACGCCGGTGAGGAAGATCCGGTTCCGGAACCTTGTGGAGGGGAGTCGCGGGAGGCGAGGGCGGGGCGTGGGGGTGAGGCCCCCGCCTCCCGAGCAGGGGGAGCGCTCCGGCGGCGCCGGTCAGCCGGGGACCCGGACGCGGAGCTCCTTGATGCCGTTGAGCCAGGCCGCGCGCAGCCGGCGCGGGTCGCCGACCGCCTCCAGGTCGGGCAGTGCGTCGGCGAGCGCGTTGAAGATGAGGTCGATCTCCTGGATGGCGAGGGACTTGCCGAGGCAGAAGTGCGGTCCGCCGCCGCCGAAGCCGAGGTGCGGGTTGGGGTCGCGGGTGATGTCGAAGACCTCGGGGTGCTCGAAGACCTCGGGGTCGTGGTTGGCGGAGGAGTAGAAGAGCCCGACCCGGTCGCCCTTCTTGATCTTCTGGCCGCCGAGTTCGGTGTCCTGGGTGGCCGTGCGCTGGAAGGACACGACGGGTGTGGCCCAGCGGACGATCTCCTCGGCGGTGGTGGCGGGGCGCTCGCGCTTGTACCGCTCCCATTCCTCGGGGTGGGTGAGGAAGGCGTGCATGCCGTGGCTGATGGCGTTACGTGTGGTCTCGTTGCCGGCGACGGCGAGGAGCAGGACGAAGAAGCCGAACTCGTCGGAGTTGAGGTTGCCTTCGCCTTCCGCCGCGACGAGCTGGGTCACGATGTCGTGGGCGGGGCACTCCTTGCGGGCGGCGGCCATGTTCATCGAGTAGCCGATGAGTTCCATGGCGGCGTCGGCGCCGACCTCCTCGGTGATCGCGTACTCGGGGTCGTCGTACGCGACCATCTTGTTCGACCAGTCGAAGATACGGGCCCGGTCCTCCTGGGGGACGCCGATGAGTTCGGCGATGGCCTGGAGGGGGAGTTCGACGGCGATCTGCGTGACGAAGTCGAAGGAGCCGTCGGCGGCGGTGTTTTCGCGCGCCTCCTCGACGATGCGGTGGGCGCGGGCGCGCAAGGCGGTTTCCAGACTCCGTATCGCCCTCGGGGTGAAGCCGCGCTGGACGATCTGGCGGACCCGGGTGTGCTCGGGCGGGTCCATGTTCAGCATGATCAGCCGCTGGACCTCGATCTGTTCGCGGGTGATGTGCTCGTTGAAGCGGATGACGGCCGTGTTGGCGGTGGAGGAGAAGAGCTCCGGGTGTGTGGAGACGTACTTGACGTCCGCGTGCCGGGTGACGGCCCAGTACCCCTCGTCGTCGAAGCCCGTGATGCCGCGCGGCTGGGCGCACCACCACACCGGAGCGGTCTGCCGCAGCTGGGCGAACTCCGGGAAGGGTATGCGGCTCTGGAGCAGATCGGGGTCGGTGAAGTCGAACCCGTCGGGGAGCGCGGGACAGGGCATCGGCGTCTCCAGTGTCTGACGGACCATCAGAAGGTGTCCGAAAGGTAGTAACGAGTTCTACAAGTAGCAAGAGCCGCAGCCGGAACTGTTGCGCGCGGAATGGCTTGTAGGGGCGTGCACAACCCTTGCGTACCGCGGGTAGCACTCATAAGACTGCACTCAGAACTAGAACGCGTACTAGTTCACCGCGCAGCGGGCGCCGGGACGCCCCCGCCGGTGTGCGAGGAGAGGACGAGCCCATGGCCGCGGAACCCGTCATCGTCGAAGCCGTACGCACCCCCATCGGCAAGCGCCACGGCGCGCTCGCCAACCTCCACCCCGCCTACCTCCTGGGCGAGACCTACCGAGAACTCCTCGGCCGGACCGCCATCCAGCCCGACTGCGTCGAGCAGATCGTCGGCGGTACGGTCACCCACGCCGGCGAGCAGTCCATGAACCCGGCGCGCAACGCCTGGCTCGCCATGGGACTGCCGTACGAGACCGCCGCGACGACCGTCGACTGTCAGTGCGGCTCCTCGCAGCAGGCCAGCCACATGGTCGCCAACATGATCTCCGCCGGGGTCGTCGACATCGGCATCAGCTGCGGGGTCGAGGCGATGTCCCGTGTGCCGCTGGGCTCCGGCTCCAAGCACGGCCCTGGGAAGCCCTGGCCGGACGAGTGGAACGTCGACCTGCCGAACCAGTTCGAGGCCGCCGAGCGGATCGCTCGCCGCCGCGGCCTGACCCGGGAGCGGGTCGACGCCCTGGGGCTGATCTCCCAGGAGCGGGCCGCCGTCGCCTGGAGCGAGGAGCGGTTCAAGCGGGAGACGTTCGCGGTCCAGGTCCCGACGACCGAGGAGGAGCAGGCCGCCGGACAGGGCATGTGGCGCCTGGTCGACCGCGACGAAGGGCTGCGCGACACGTCGATGGAGGCGCTGGCGGGGCTGAAGCCGGTCATGCCCACCGCCGTGCACACCGCCGGCAACTCCTCGCAGATCTCCGACGGGGCCGCCGCCCTGATGTGGGCGTCCAAGCGGATGGCCCGCGCGCTCAAACTGAAACCGAGGGCCAGGATCGTCGCCCAGGCCCTCGTCGGCGCCGATCCGCACTTCCATCTGGACGGGCCGATCGACGCGACCCGGGCCGTGCTCGGCAAGGCGGGGATGTCCCTCAAGGACATCGATCTGGTCGAGATCAACGAGGCGTTCGCGTCGGTGGTGCTGAGCTGGGCGCAGGTCTTCGAGCAGGACCTGGACGGGCTCACGAAGGTCAACGTCAACGGCGGCGCGATCGCCCTCGGCCATCCGGTCGGCGCGACCGGGGCCCGGCTCATCACCACGGCCCTGCACGAACTGGAGCGCAGCGACAAGGAGTTCGCGCTGATCACGATGTGCGCGGGCGGGGCGCTGGCGACCGGCACGATCATCCAGCGCCTGTGACGCCACGCACATGACCGCCTGTGAGGCCGCGCACATGACGCCGTCCCAGGGCATCACGCCCCGCGCGTGACGCCGTCCCGGACATGACGAAGCCCTGGTGGGCGACCTTCGCGGTCACCCACCAGGGCGTGTCGTCACATGCGGCGGCTTCGTACCGGCGGCTTAGTACCAGCCGTTGGCCTGCCAGAAGGACCAGGCGGCGTTCGGGCTGCCGTAGCGGTCGTTCATGTAGTCCAGACCCCACTTGATCTGGGTGGCGGGGTTGGTCTTCCAGTCGGCACCGGCGGTGGCCATCTTGGAGGCCGGCAGGGCCTGGACCAGGCCGTACGCGCCGCTGGAGGGGTTGGTGGCAGTGTGCTTCCAGTGCGACTCGTGCTCAACGATCTTGCTGAACGAGGCGAACTGGTCGGCCGGGACGATCTTCCGGGCGATCTCCTGCGGAGTCGCGGCCGAAGCCGGCGCGGTCGTGCCGAGCACCGCTCCCGAGGCGCCCAGCAGCACGGCTGCGGTGACGGCGACGGACTTCTTGCGGGTGGTGACACGAGCGGCGAGCGAGCGGAACACAGATCGACCTAACGTCGGGGACATTGGCTGTCGCCAGGCAAGCCGGAACCACACCAGGGGGTGGGGGAGTTGGCTGCCGGCACCACGCTGCGGCGGTGCCCGGCGACGTCATCCAGACAAGCAGGCCGGGAAGCCCGCTGCAACGACCCCTCTTACTAGCCCGCATCGCATCCCCGGCAAAGGTCCCAAGACGGGCATATTGCGCATATGTGCAGGTCGCGGGTCGATTTCCGGGCCCTCAGGGCCCCCTAAAAGATCTACTACTCCCCCTAGGGGAGGACTAAGGTCCTGTGGGGCGCCTCACCGTGCCGGGACCCTCCGCTGTGACCTGCGCCTCAGGGGCAGGGCCCTCAAATGTGACCTGGGCCTCGAAGTTGGCTCTCCTGGTCGCCCTTCGCAGCGCCTTCAGCAGCGTCCCGCCGACGGTCAGCGTCAGTACGACGGTCAGGGCCGCGCGCCCCAGATCCCAGCCCATCGAGGTCGCCAGGCAGTACGCCGCGAACCGGACCAGGTTCTCGTGGACCGGCTCGCCCGGCTGAAAGGCGATGCCCGTACCGATCCCCTGCAGCAGCACCCAGCCCTGCAGATTCATGACCGTGCCGTACGCGAACGCCGCCACGGCCCCGTACCCCGCCAGCATCAGCAGCTCGCCCCGGCCGCGCAGCCGCTCCGGGCCCGGCAGCAGCCCCGCGCCCATCGTGAACCACGCCATCGACAGCATCTGGAACGGCATCCACGGCCCGACCCCGCCCGTGAGCAGCGCGGACGCGAACATCGTCACCGCGCCCAGGACGAAGCCGAAGCCCGGCCCCAGGACCCGGCCGCTCAGCACCATCAGGAAGAACATCGGCTCCAGACCGGCCGTCCCCGCCCCCAGCGGCCGCAGCGCCGCGCCGACGGCGGCGAGGACGCCCAGCATCGCCACGGCCTTCGCGTCCATGCCCGCGTCCGCGATCGTGGCCACCACGACCGCGACCAGAAGCGGCAGCAGCGCAGCGAACAGCCACGGGGCGTCGGCCGCGTGATCCGTGACCGCGCTGTCACCGTCCGCGAGCAGCGGCCAGCCGAAGGCGACCACCCCGACCGTGGTGATCAGCGCGAGCGCGGCGGCAGAGCGCGGCCCGAGGCGCAGCGGCCGGGCGCCGCTCTTCCCGTCCGTCCCGCTCATCGCAGGGCCTCCCGGACCTGTCCGACGGTGAGCCACGGCCCCGGCGCGAGGATCTTCGCCACCTGCGGCGCGAAGGCCGGCGAGGACGTGACGACCTCCGCCGCCGGGCCGTCCGCCACGACCTCCCCGTCGGCGAGGATCACCACCCGGTGGGCCAGCTCGGCGGCGAGCTCCACGTCGTGCGTGGCGAGGACGATGCCGTGCCCCTCGGCGGCCAGCCCGGTCAGGATCCGCACCAGCCGGCCCTTGGCGGCGTAGTCGAGACCCCGCGTCGGCTCGTCGAGCAGCAGCAGCGGGGGGCGGCCGGTGAGGACGACGGCGAGCGCGAGCGTCAGCCGCTGCCCCTCGGACAGGTCCCGGGGATGCGTGTCGTCCGCCACGCCCGGCACCAGCTCCGACACCAGGGCCCGGCAGGTCCCCGGCGGGGCACCCGCGTCGGCGTCGGCGGCGGCGCACTCGGCGGCCACGGTGTCCGCGTACAACA
This sequence comes from Streptomyces purpureus, assembly GCF_014648195.1. Lineage (GTDB taxonomy): Bacteria > Actinomycetota > Actinomycetes > Streptomycetales > Streptomycetaceae > Streptomyces > Streptomyces purpureus. The sequence continues at coordinate 275,559 of NZ_BMQQ01000005.1, read as the reverse complement.
GATCGCGCGGCTCCTGCGGTACGAGCCCCACCTCCCGGATCAGCTCCTGCGGCGCGGTCCGGTGCGGCACCCGTCCCCCGACGAGGACGCTGCCGGAGGTGGGCGCGAGCGTGCCCACGAGCGCGTTGAGCAGCGTCGACTTGCCGGCGCCGTTACGCCCCATGAGCGCGACGGTCTCGCCGGCCCGGACGCGCAGATCCACCCGCCGGAGCGCCTCGACGCGCCCGCGGCGGACGCCGAGGGCGTCGACGGCGAGGAGCGGGGAGGGGGTGGAGGTGGGTACGGGCGCCGGGGCGTCGGTGCGGCGTCGCCAGAACCGGGAGATCCCCCCACCCCGCCCCTTCCCGAAACCCTGCCGGGGCCTGGTGGGGGGCTCCTCGACGGGGGCTGCCGCCCCCGCGCCCTGCGGCGGGGTATTCAGCCCCGCCGGGGTTCGAAGCGTGGGGGGTCGGGGGCCCGGCCGGGGGTCGGTGGGCGCGGGCATGTTCAGCCCCGCCGGCGTTTGAGGCGCGGGGGTCTGGGGGCGGAGCCCCCAGTTACGGGAAGGGGCGGGGTGGGGGAGAAGCCCCGCAGGGCCCCCACCCGCCGTCGGCCCAGGCGCCGCGGGGTCGGACGCCGGCGGGGTTGAACCCCCACCCCGCCCCGCCGTCGGCCCCGCCGGCCCAGGCCCCGCCCCCGGCGCCGTCGGCCCGGACGCCGCGGAGCCGGACGCCGGCGGAGCCGAACAACCGGTCGGCCCCGTCGGCCCAGCCGCCGCGGGCGCAGGCGCGCGGCCCGCCAGGCGGGCGCGCAGATCCCCGGCGCGCCGCCGGGCATCCCGCACCGTCAGCGGCAGTGGCGACCACCCCGCCAGCCGCCCCAGGTCCACCACCGGCGGAAACACCGGCGACAGCGACATGATGTCGGCCGGTGGGCCCATGACCCCCTCCGGAAGGAGGACCACCCGGTCCGCGTACTGCACCACCCTCTCCAGCCGGTGCTCCGCCATCAGGACCGTCGTGCCCAGGTCGTGCACCAGCCGCTGGAGCACCGCGAGGACGTCCTCCGCCGCCCCCGGGTCCAGCGCCGACGTCGGCTCGTCGAGGACGAGGACCTTGGGGTGCGGGGTCAGCACGGAACCGATCGCGACCCGCTGCTGCTGCCCACCCGAGAGCGTCGCGATCGGACGGTCGCGGAGCTCCGCCAGGCCCAGCAGGTCGAGCGTCTCCTCCACCCGGCGCCGCATCACCTCCGGCGCGAGCCCCAGCGACTCCATCCCGTACGCGAGCTCGTCCTCGACCGTGTCCGTGACGAAATGGGCAAGGGGGTCCTGCCCGACCGTCCCCACGACGTCCGCCAGCTCCCGCGGCTTGTGCAGACGCGTGTCGCGGCCGTCGACCGTCACCCGGCCCCGCAGCGTCCCGCCCGTGAAGTGCGGCACAAGACCCGACACCGCCCCGAGCAGCGTGGACTTGCCGACCCCCGACGGGCCGACCAGCAGCACCAGTTCCCCCTCCGGCACCTCCAGGTCCACGGCCGCCAGCGTCGGAGCCGACGCGCCTGTGTACGTCACCGAGACGTTCTCGAACCGGATCACGACGACTCCTTCGGCACCGGGGCCACGAACGCGGGCACCAGGCCCACCAGTACGGAAAGCGCCGGCCACAACGGCAGCTGCGGCGCGGTCAGCGGGACGACCCCCGGGTGCAGGGCCCCCGGGTCGTACGCCGCCGCCCAGATCATCAGCGCGGCGACGGCCACGCCGGACCCGGCCACCAGCCAGGCGCGTACGCCCCACCGGTCGGGCCGGTAGCGGGTACGGACCGACCTGCGCCCACCGAGGGCGAGGCCGCCCGCCGCCGCCAGCAGACCGCCCACCAGCACCGGAAACCCGTACCCCGCTCCGGACGCCGCGAGCAGCCCGTACGAACCGGCGCACACCCCAAGCAGCCCGCCCAGCGTCAGCACGTTCGTCGTCCGCCGCACCGCCGCCGGGACCTCGGCCGTCCGCCCGTACCCCCGCGCGTCCATCGACGCGGCCACCGCGATCGACCGCTCCAACGCGCCTTCCAGCACCGGCAGCCCGATCTGGAGCACCGCCTTCACGCCGCCCGTCGGCCGCCCGCGCAGCCGCCGCGCCGTCCGCAGCCGCACCACGTCCGCGACCATGTTCGGCGCGAACGTCATCGCCACCACGACCGCGACCCCGGCCTCGTACAGCGCTCCCGGCAGCGACTTCAGCAGCCGCGCCGGGTTGGCGAGCGCGTTCGCCGCGCCCACACAGATCAGCAGGGTCGCCAGCTTCGCGCCGTCGTACAGCGCGAACACCAGCTGCTCGGCGGTGAACCGGCCGCCGATCCGCACCCCTTGCACCCAGTCGGGCAGCGGCACCTCCGGCACGGTGAAGAGCACATGCGTCCCCGGGATCGGCGAGCCGAGGGCCATCGTGAAGACGAGCCGGACCGCGACCACGAACAGCCCCAGCTTCACGAACGCGCCGTACGAGCGGGCCCATGGCGCGTCCGTGCGCCGGGCCGCCACCACATATCCCGCCACGCCCACGAGCAGACCGAGGAGCAGCGGATTGGTGGTGCGGGACGCGGCGGTGGCAAGCCCAAGCGCCCACAGCCACCAGGCCCCGGCGTGCAGGGCGTTGCTCCGGTTCGCCTCGGGGGCGCGCAGCGGGCGGAGCGTCGTCCCGGACGGGAACGCCATCAGCGCTGTCGGCGCCGGCGGGCCTGCCACAGCGCCCCGCCCGCGAGCGCGGCCACGGCCACGATCCCCGCGTACGCACCGACCGACGGGCCGCCGTCGTCGTTGCCGTCGGCGGCCGAGGCGGCGGGGGAGGGCGACGAGGCCGCCGGGGCGGACCCGGTCTTCTCCGCCACCTGTTCGCCGCAGCCCGTCCGCGGATATCCGGCGATCCCGCACAGCAGCGCCTGGTCGTTGTAGCGCAGCGGCTTGGCGACGGCCGCCAGCGCCTCCGCGGCGGTCGCCTCGGGCGCCACCTGCGCGCAGCCGGTCTTCGGCTCGGGCGGTGTCTCGCCCTTGGGCGCGTCGGCCGGGGCCCCGAAGTCGACGACGACCCCGACCCGCTTCATACCGTCCTTGGCCGGCACGGCGGCGCACAGGGCGGCGAAGTCGGGGGCGGTACGCGGCCGGGACGAGTCGGCCGAGTCCTCGCTGACGGAGAAGCGGTAGCCGGTGACGTCGCCGTCGGCCGGGCGGGCGGTGGCCGGGCCCTGCGTCGCGTACGCCCAGGTCCCGCCCGCGCCGCCCTGCCAGAACGACCAGTAGCGGTATCCGGCGGCCTGCGCCGGCCCGGCGCCGAGCCCGGTCAGCACGGCACCCAGGGCCAGCGCCGACAGGAGCCGGCGCGCGGCCCTCACTGCTGCTTCCCCTTGCGGCGGCCGCTGAGCAGGAAGCCCACGCCGACACCGGCGAGCAGGCCGATACCGACGATCCACCACACGTTGAAGTCCTCGTCCTCGGCGGTGTCGGGGCTGCCGGTGGGGGCCTGCGGCGCGGGCCCGGTGGCGTTCAGCTGCTCGACGAGGTCGGTGCCGCCGAAGTCACGGAGGTTGGCGCCCATGGCGTGCGCGGCGAAGACCAGCTGGGCGTAGGCGGCGGGGCCGTTCTCCTTCGCCCAGGCCGGGGAGTTCTTCTCCAGCCAGCTCAGTGCGGGCATGGCCTGGGGGCCGTGCCCGGCGGCGGCGAGGGCGACCACGGCGTCGGCGGTGTTGCCGAAGTCCGGCTTCGGGGTGGGGTCGGTGGCGCCGGGCATCGGCGGCTGGACGAGGTGGCCGGTCTTCGCGAGCGCGGTGGCGAGGTAGGAGGCGCCGTTGCGGGCGACCCGCTCGGCGGTGCGCTCGTCCATGTCCTCGCAGGTGGGCTTCTGATCCGGCTTCACACCACGGGTGTTCATCGGCTTGCCGAGCCCGGCGAGGGTGGCGGCGGCGGTGGCGTCGCCGTTGGCGAAGAGCTTGCCGGTCTTGTCGGGCTGGTAGGCGAAGGCGCCCGGGCCGTCCTTGTCGGCGCACGGCTTGGCGAAGGTGATCAGTGCGTCGTACGGGCTCTTGCCGGCCGCGGACTTCACGGCGCCCGGCTGCTGGCCGAGGGCGGCGAGGGTGCTGACGACGAGCGCGGTGGAGTTGGCGTCGCTGGGGCTGCCGGGGTTGTAGCCCCAGCCGCCGTCCTTGTTCTGCGCGCCCTTGAGCCAGCCCGCTCCGGCGGCGACGGCCGCGCTGACCGGGTGCACGGCCGGGCTCGGCCCGGCGGAGGCCGTGGTGGCGGCGGTCGCGGTCGCCGGGTTCCGCTCGATGCCGTTGAGCGCCTGCACGGCGACGGCGGTGGCGTTGACGTCCAGCATGGTGGCCGGGTCGCAGGTCTTGGCCGGGTCGGGGCGGTACGAGGCGAAGGCGCCGCTGCCGCACTGCTGGCCGAGCAGCCAGTCCACGGACACCTGGGCGGGCTTCACCCCGGCCGTCTGCTGGGCCAGGAACGCGAGGGACTGCCGCCAGACTCCGTCGTACGTCGGGTCCTTCGTGCCGTACAGGCCGGCCGGGAGCGTCGGTGTCGTCGGCTTCGGGGAGGGCGCGGCGGTCGCGGCGGGGGCGACGGCTCCGACGGCACCGGTGCACAGCAGTGCGGTGGCGACGAGCGTGGCGGCGCTGCGGCGGACGGTGGTCATGGCGGTGCTGGCCTCTCCTGCGGGGGCCGGGGCACCGGCACACGGAGGCACCAGGCTCCGGCTCCGTATACCTCGACGGTGCCTGCCCACCGGGCGGATCCCGGCGGACGCGAGCCGGTCACGTACCCGTGCGAGGCGTTCCGACTCACCGTCCCGTCGACTGCTGACTCCGACTGTCGACGACGGCTCACGGCTGCGGGGTCAGTGCCGGATTTGCACCGGCTTTCCCCCGTACGGGCAAGATGACGACTCGCACACTCTACCGGCCCGTACTCCGGGCGGCCGGGGGGATGCGAGGCGCCTCACACGCACCCCCGGCGGGACGTGACGGAACCACGCCGGGGGCGGGTTCGACCTGCTGGAGCAGGCGGCGCGGTTCCCCTCCGAGTCGGAGCGGCAGAGCGGCGCCCACCGGTGGGCGATGAACCACTGGTGGCGCTTCCCCGTGACCCTGGTGCCCATCGGCGCGATGGTCTGGCTGCACGTCTACCGGAAGCGCCTGATGGCCGTGCCGGTCGTCGGGGTGCGGCTGTGGTCGGCGGGGGTCGGTCTCTACTGGATCGCGCTGCTCGCGGGCACGGCCCCGCACGTGGCGTGGGTCATGATCGTGGCCGAGGACATGCCGTACGAGGCCGGCGACCACTTCCTCATATGGGTGGCCGTACCGATGGGCCTCGTGGGAGTGGTGGTGTCACCCGTCCTGCTGATCGCGTCGGTGCTCCGGATCGTGCGGGCGTGAGCCGCCGACCGTGAGCAGCCAGCAGGGCGCCCGGGCTCACACCGCCACGTACGTCACCGGGTCGGTGCCCGGCACCGCCTCCGCGCGGCCCAGCTTCACCAGCCGCCGCAGATGGGCCTCGGCCTCGCTGACCGCGATGTTCCTCGATCCGTAGGGGATCTGGTCCCAGGGCCGGTTCCACTCCATCCGCTCGGCGAGCTGCCAGGGGGTGAGCGGGGTGGCCAGCAGGGACAGCAGGCCGGTCAGCCGCTCCTCGTGGTGGCGCAGCAGCTCGCCGACCCGGCCGGCCGCGTCGGTGAAGGCGTGCTGGTGCGCGGGCAGCACCTCCGCCACGCCGAGCCGCCCGATCCGCTCCAGCGAGGCGAGGTAGTCGCCGAGCGGGTCGGTGACGGTCGCGTCGTCCGGGTCCTCGTACAGGCCGATGTGCGGGGAGATCCCGGGCAGCAAGTGGTCGCCGGAGAAGAGGCGGCCGTGGCCGGGCAGCCGGGCCGGGTGGTCCTCTTCCAGGTGCAGGCAGACGTGGCCGGGGGTGTGGCCGGGCGTCCAGATCGCGCGCAGCCGCCGCCCGGCCAGGTCGAGGAGTTCGCCGGGCACGATCTCCCGGTCGGGGAGGGCGGACCGGAGTCCGGGCAGTGTGCGCATCCGGCCGCCGGAACGGGCCGCCCGCAGCGGGGCGGTGTGCTCCGGCGGGGCGCCGACGGCCTCCAGCTTGCGCGCGAGGTAGTCGAGCCAGTCGCCCGGTTCGGAGGCGCGGGTGCGGCGGACGACGGCCGTGTCGGCGGCGTGCATGGCGATCCACGCCCCCGAGGCCTCCCGTACCTGGCCGGACAGCCCGTGGTGGTCGGGGTGGTGGTGGGTGATCACGACGCCGTGGATCTCGCCCACGGAGGTTCCGAGGGCGGTGAGGCCCCCGGTGAGCTCCTCCCAGGAGGCCGGATCGTCCCACCCGGTGTCGACGAGGACCGGCCCGCGGTCGGTGTCGAGGAGATGGACGAGGGTGTGTCCCAGCGGATTGTCCGGAATGGGCACCTTGATCGACCAGACACCGCCACCGTGCTCGACCACCTGGCTCATGGGCCCTCATCTCTCCACGACGGCACGGCACTTGCTCGGTACTTGCTCGGCCATTGCCCACTATAACTAGAACTGGTATCAGTTCTGATGCCCAGTCAGACACATAGCGGGTTCCGGGAGGCAGTCGGTCATGACCGAGCTTGTGGAGCACGGAAAGCTGTACATCGGCGGCGAGTTGACCGATCCGCTCGGCAGCGACGTCATCGAGGTGATCTCCCCGCACACCGAACAGGTCATCGGCCGCGTCCCGCACGCCTCCACCGCCGACGTGGACCGCGCCGTCGCCGCCGCCCGGGCCGCCTTCGACCGCGGGCCCTGGCCGCGGATGACCCTGGACGAGCGGATCGCCGTCGTCACCCGCATCAAGGACGCCATCCTCGTACGCCACGAGGAGATCGCCCGCCTCGTCAGCTCCCAGAACGGCTCCCCGTACTCCTGGAGCGTCCTCGCCCAGGCCCTCGGCGCGATGATGGTCTGGGACGCGGCGATCACCGTCGCCCGTGACTTCCCCCACGAGGCCGAACGCGCCGGTGTCCTCGGGCCGATCCTGGTGCGCCGCGAACCGGTCGGGGTCGTCGCGGCGGTCGTGCCCTGGAACGTGCCGCAGTTCACCGCCGCCGCCAAGCTCGGCCCCGCGCTGCTCTCGGGCTGCACGGTCGTCCTCAAGCCCTCGCCCGAGTCGCCGCTCGACTCCTACGTCCTCGCCGAGATCGCGCGGGAGGCCGGACTGCCGGAGGGCGTCCTGTCGATCCTGCCCGCCGACCGCGAGGTCAGCGAGTACCTCGTCGGCCACCCCGGCATCGACAAGGTCTCCTTCACCGGCTCGGTCGCCGCGGGCCGGCGCGTCATGGAGGTGGCCTCCCGCAACCTCACCCGCGTCACCCTCGAGCTCGGCGGCAAGTCCGCCGCCGTCATCCTGCCGGACGCCGACCTGGACACCGCCGTCGCGGGGATCGTCCCGGCCGCCTGGATGAACAACGGCCAGGCCTGCGTCGCCCAGACCCGCATCCTCGCGCCCCGCGGCCGCTACGACGAGATAGCCGAGGCCCTCGCCGCGGCCGCCGGAGCCCTCGTCGTCGGCGACCCGCTCGACCCGGCCACCCAGGTCGGCCCGCTCGTCGCCCGCCGCCAGCGGGAACGCTCCCTCGACTACATCCGCCTCGGTCAGGAGGAGGGCGCCAAGATCCTCGCCGGCGGCGGCCGCCCGGCCGGCCTGGACCGCGGCTGGTACGTCGAGCCCACGCTCTTCGGCGGCGTCGACAACACCATGCGCATCGCCCGCGAGGAGATCTTCGGACCGGTGATCTGCCTCCTCCCGTACGGCGACGAGGACGAGGCCCTGCGGATCGCCAACGACTCCGACTACGGCCTCAGCGGCAGCGTCTGGACCGCCGACGTCGACCACGGCATCGACTTCGCCCGCCAGGTGCGCACCGGCACCTTCAACGTCAACACCTTCAGCCTCGACATGCTCGGCCCGTTCGGCGGCTACAAGAACTCCGGCCTGGGCCGGGAGTTCGGCCCCGAGGGATACGGCGAGTACCTGGAACACAAGATGATCCACCTGCCGGCCGGGCACGGAGGTGCGTGATGGGAGACCGCTGGCACGTCGAGGTCGACCGGAGCGTCTGCATCGGCTCGGCCATGTGCCTGAACCACGCCCCGGACGGCTTCACCCTCGACACCGCCCGCCAGTCGCACCCCCGCCACCCGGACTCCGACGCCAACGAGAAGGTCCTCGCGGCGGCGGAGGGCTGCCCGGTCGAAGCCATCACGATCACCCTGCTGGACAGCGGCGAACCGGTCTTCCCGCCCGAGGAGTAGCCGTCCCGGGCCCCGTGCGACACTCCTGCGGCACCGCCGGGCGAACCGTGCCCGGCGGTGGTCGAACAGAGGTGGGGAACGATCAGGCGCAGGACAGCGACACCGCGGGCCGTCGTGGCGGCAGCGGCCATGGCTGTGATGCTCGGGGCCGCGGGCCGCGGGCTGCGGTCCGGGGCAGCAGGGCGGGGCGTCCGCAGCGCCCTCGGCACGGGCCGAGGACTCCGGGCCGTTCACGAAGGACCGGGTGCGTACGGACCTCGACACGTCGGCCGCGGACGCCGGGGCTCCGCCCACCGACCCCGATTGGGCCGAAATGGCCGCGAACGCCCCGGCCGGCTCGAAGCGGGCATGCTGGGTCGAGTACCGGGGCTACGGCACGGATGCCGACCCGATCGGGCTCAGCCAGTACGAGGCGGCGGCCGACGAGCTGCGCGAGCGCGGCTGGCAGCAGGCCAAGGCCGACGACGCGACGCCCGGTCAGGCCCGGTCGCTCCTCAAGAAGCGCGGCTGGACTCTGGTGGCGGAGTTCCGGGACACCCGTGGGGCGGGCCAGCTCAACCTGATGGCTTTCGAGGACGCCTGCGTGAAGCGGTACGGCGGCGGCGCGAGCGCGAACCCCGGCGTGGGTCCGCTCGGCTGACCGCCCGGCCTTCCATGCCGACCGCGCGGAGCAGGCGCGGTGGGTCCCGTTTCCACGTGCAAAACTGTCCCGTGTAAACGGGGGCAAGAGGCCTTCGTGCGTGCGTATTTGGGAGAGTTGTGCGCAAGGCGAAGTGGGCGGCCACGGCTGCCGGTGTGGTGCTGCTGGTCGCGGGGTGCGGAAGCGAAGGCGGTTCGGGCAAGGGTGGGGCCACCGGTGCGCCGTCCCAGGGTGCCTCGGCTCCGGCCGAGGAGAACGGCGGCGGCAGCCTCGACGCCGCCGCCGTGAAGAAGGAGATAGCGGACGCGGCCACCGCCGCCGGCTTCACCGAGAAGCCCGGCGACGACGTCCCGCCCACCCTCAAGGACTGCATGGTCTCCTGGTCGCCCGAGACCAAGCAGGCCGCCGACCCGAAGAAGTCGTACGAGGACACCGTCGCGGCCCTCACCAAGGGTGGCTGGAACCAGGGCCAGAAGTTCGAGCAGGGCCCGTCCACCATCAACTCCCTGGACAAGAGCGGCTGGACGGTGAAGGCCAACTACTCCGGCGCGCCGGTCGGTACGAAGCAGACCTTCGTGATCGTCCACTTCGTCGCCACCGACAACGGCGCCGCGTGCGAGGCGCTGTTCAAGGCGGACCTGGAGAAGAACAAGAAGTCCTGACCCGCCCCGTCCTGACGGATCCCGTCCTGACGGACCGCTCAGCGGCGTCCGCGGCCCTTCGGGGTCGCGGCCGCCGCGTCCGGCGCCGTCAGGTCGATCAGCCGGCACACCGTCTCGATGTCGATCTTCACCTGCGCGATCGACGCCCGCCCCGAAAGCCATGTGATCAGCGCCGAGTGCCACGTGTGCTCGATGACCCGGACCGCCGACAGCTGCTGCGGCGTCGGATGGTCGAGCCCCATCGCGTCCAGGATGATCGCCGTCGTCTGCCGCGAGACGGTGTCCACCTCCGGGCTCACGCTCCGGTCGGCGAAGGTCAGCGCCCGTACCATCGCGTCCGCCAGATGCGGCTCACGCTGCAACGCCCGGAACGCCCGCATCAGGGTCTCCGCCACCCGCTCCGCCGGGTCCTCGGCCGCCGGGGGCCGCTTGCGGAGCGTGGAGTGCATGTGGTCCAGCTGGTCCTGCATCGTGGCGACCAGCAGATGGATCTTGGACGGGAAGTAGCGGTACAGCGTGCCCAGCGCGACCCCCGCCGCCTCCGCGACCTCGCGCATCTGCACGGCGTCGAACCCGCCCCGCCCGGCCAGCTGCGCACTGGCGTGCAGGATGCGGCGGCGACGCGCCTCCTGGCGCTCTGTCAGGGGAGGTGACGCAGGTCTGTCTTCCGCTGTCATGGGTCCCGTTCCGTGGGGTTTGGCTCGCGACAGTATGGCTCAGGACGGTCGGCCACCCGCCGTGGCGCGAATCACCTGATCCGGCTCTTACGCCGGCACTACCTGCCGGTAGATTCGAAGCTCCTTGAACGATCAAGTGTGGAACTTGTTCTAGATTAGCGCGAGCGGTTACGCTCCCGCGAAACGCAAGCAGAAGGGGGCCGCGAGTGACCGCTGAGGCCATAGATGCAGGCCCCCGCGCCGGTGCCGTCACCGGCGCCCGGGCCGAGGGTGACGGCCCCCTGCGCATCGCGCTCCTCACGTACAAGGGAAACCCGTTCTGCGGCGGTCAGGGCGTCTACGTCCGGCACCTCTCCCGCGAGCTCGCCCGCCTCGGGCACCACGTCGAGGTCATCGGCTCCCAGCCGTACCCCACCCTCGACGAGGGCGTCCCGCTCACCGAGCTGGCCAGCCTCGACCTCTACCGCCAGCCGGACCCCTTCCGCACACCGGCCCGCGACGAGTACCGCGACTGGATCGACGCCCTCGAAGTCGCCACCATGTGGACCGGCGGCTTCCCCGAACCGCTCACCTTCTCCCTGCGCGCCCGCCGCCACCTCGCCGCCCGCGCGGGCCAGTTCGACGTCGTCCACGACAACCAGACCCTCGGCTACGGTCTCCTCGGCGGCCCCGGCGCCATCGGCGCCCCGCTGGTCACCACGATCCATCACCCCATCACCGTCGACCGGCAGCTCGAACTCGACGCCGCCACCGACTGGAAGCGCCGCGCCTCCGTCCGCCGCTGGTACGCCTTCACCCGCATGCAGAAGCGGGTCGCCCGCCGCCTGCCCTCCGTCCTCACCGTCTCCGGCTCCTCCCGGCAGGAGATCGTCGACCACCTCGGCGTACGCGCGGACCGCATCCGTGTCGTCCACATCGGCGCCGACACCGACCTCTGGTCGCCCGACCCGTCCGTCGCCGAGGTCCCCGGCCGTATCGTCACCACCTCCAGCGCCGACGTCCCCCTCAAGGGCCTGATCCACCTCGTCGAGGCCCTCGCCAAGCTCCGCACCGAGAACCCCGCCGCCCACCTCGTCGTCGTCGGCAAGCGCGCGGAGGACGGACCCGTCGCCCAGGCCATCGAGCGGTACGGCCTCGAAGGCCACGTCGACTTCGTCAAGGGCATCACCGACGCCGAACTCGTCGACCTCGTACGCAGCGCCCAGGTCGCCTGCGTGCCCTCCCTCTACGAAGGCTTCTCCCTGCCCGCCGCCGAGGCGATGGCCACCGGCACCCCGCTCGTCGCCACCACCGGCGGCGCGATCCCCGAGGTCTCCGGCCCCGACGGCGAGACCTGCCTCGCGGTGCCCCCGGGCGACGCCGGCGCCCTCGCCGCCGCCCTCGGCCGGGCGCTCGCCGACCCCGCGCTGCGGGCCCGCCTCGGCGCCGCCGGCCGCGACCGGGTTCTGGCCAACTTCACCTGGGCCCGCGCCGCCCAGGGCACCGCCGAGCTGTACCGCGAGGCGATCGCGGGCCGGCACGCCAAGGGCCGCGCCGCGGCCAGGATTCCGGGCCTCTCCACGGCCCCGGGTACGGGTACCCCCCTTGGGAGCAATCGCTGATGCTGACCGTCGACTTCACCCGCTTCCCGCTCGCCCCCGGCGACCGCGTGCTCGACCTGGGCTGCGGCGCCGGCCGGCACGCGTTCGAGTGCTACCGGCGCGGCGCCCAGGTGGTGGCCCTCGACCAGAACGGCGAGGAGATCCGCGAGGTCGCCAAGTGGTTCGCGGCGATGAAGGAGGCCGGCGAGGCCCCCGCCGGAGCCACCGCCACCGCCATGGAGGGCGACGCGCTCAACCTCCCCTTCCCCGACGAGTCCTTCGACGTCGTGATCATCTCCGAGGTCATGGAGCACATCCCGGACGACAAGGGCGTCCTCGCCGAGATGGTCCGCGTGCTCAAGCCCGGCGGCCGCATCGCCGTCACCGTCCCCCGCTACGGCCCCGAGAAGATCTGCTGGGCGCTCTCCGACGCCTACCACGAGGTCGAGGGCGGCCACATCCGCATCTACAAGGCCGACGAGCTCCTCGCCAAGATCCGCCAGGCCGGACTCAAGCCGTACGGCACCCACCACGCCCACGCCCTGCACTCCCCGTACTGGTGGCTCAAGTGCGCGTTCGGCGTCGACAACGACAAGGCCCTGCCGGTCCGCGCGTACCACAAGCTGCTGGTCTGGGACATCATGAAGAAGCCCGCCCTCACCCGGGTCGCCGAGCAGCTGCTCAACCCGGTCGTCGGCAAGAGCTTCGTCGCCTATGCCACCAAGCCGCACCTCCCCAAGGCCGACGCGTGACATCTCCGGGCCGTACCGAACACCTCGTCCTGCCCGGCGTCCTCACCGCCGACCAGGCCACCCGCACCGTCGCCGGAATCCTCGCCGCCCAGCGCGAGGACGGCGCCATCCCGTGGTTCCGCGGCCACCACCTCGACCCCTGGGACCACACCGAGGCCGCCATGGCCCTGGACGCGGCCGGCGAACACACCGCCGCCGAGCGTGCCTACGAGTGGCTGGCCCGGCACCAGAACGACGACGGATCCTGGTACGCCGCCTACCACGACGGCCAGTGGGACCAGGTCACCGACCACGGCCGGGAGACCAACTTCTGCGCCTACCTCGCCGTCGGCGTCTGGCACCACCACCTCGCCACCGGCGACGACGCCTTCCTGGAGCGCATGTGGCCGGCCGTGTACGCGGCGATCGAGTTCGTCCTCGACCTCCAGCAGCCCGGCGGCCAGATCGGCTGGAAGCGCGAGGCCGACGGCACCCCCGTCACCGACGCGCTGCTGACCGGCTCCTCCTCCATCCACCACGCCCTGCGCTGCGCCCTCGCCATCGCCGAGACCGTCGAGGAGCCCCAGCCTGACTGGGAGCTCGCCACCGGCGCCCTGGGCCACGCGATACGCAGCCACCCCGAGCGGTTCCTCGACAAGAGCCGCTACTCGATGGACTGGTACTACCCGATCCTCGGCGGCGCGGTCACCGGCCCCGAGGCCAAGGCCCGTCTCGAAGCCGCCTGGGACGACTTCGTGGTCCCCGGCCTCGGCGTCCGCTGCGTGCTGCCCAACCCGTGGGTCACCGGCGGCGAGAGCTGCGAACTGGCCCTCGCCCTCTGGGCGATGGGCGAGTCCGACCGCGCCCTGGAGATCCTCCAGGCCATCCAGCACCTGCGCGCCGAGGACGGCCTCTACTGGACGGGCTACGTCTTCGAGGGCAACAAAGCGATATGGCCCGAGGAACTCACCACCTGGACGGCGGGCTCCCTCCTCCTCGCGGTCGCCGCGCTCGGCGGCGACGAGGCGACGACGGCGGTCTTCGGCGGGGAACGCCTGCCGAAGGGCCTGGAGCCCGACTGCTGCGGCTGACCGGCCGCACGGCGTCGCAGACGACCGGCCGCGATGTGCGGCCGCACGCCCCGGGGATGAACGGCAGCACGGCCCGGGTCCCCCACGGACCCGGACCCGCGCTCGGCCCCCCTGCTCGGCTTCTGCTCGGCCCCTGCTCGGAACGGTCAGTGGCGGCGCAGCAGTCGCCCCGCCACCATGTGCCCGACCACGAGGTACACCACCGCGGCGAGACCGTATCCCGCCACCACACGCGCCCACGCCGTGTCGAAGGTGAACAGGTCGTGCGACCAGCCGGCCAGGAAGCGGGCCACGTTCTGGACGAACTCCACCAGACCGTTCGCCCGGTTGGCGTCCAGCAGGTACATCAGGATCCAAAGGCCGATGATCGCGGCCAGGACATCGGCGACGACGCTGATCACCCGCGCCGCCTGCGTGGTGTTGCTCCGTCGATGATTCATGCGATTCGCCTTACCGCCACACGCCGCCGGAAACCCGTTCGGCTCCACCCGACTGGTGAGGCCGCCACCGAGGGCCGAGGCTGACACCGAAGCCCCTGGGAGGTGCCGCCGTGCCCCGAACCGCCCCGCACCGCCGTGCCGCCGTGGCGCTGCTCCTGTGCTGCACCCTGCTGCTCACCACGGCCGCCTGCGGAGGCGACGACGGGGGCGGCTCGGCCACCCCGACCGGTACGACCGAGACCCAGCGGTTCGCGAAGACCCGCTTCGTCGCCAACGCGGGCCTCGCGGCGGGCGCCACGTACCAGTGGATCGTGAAGCCCTACCGCGCGGGCACCTTCAAGAAGGGCGCGGACGGCCGCACGTCCGCCCTGATCAAGGCGGGCCTCGCGGGCGCCTTCGCCTACAACCGCCTCAAGGCGGCGGCGAACAACGCCAAGGGCGACCCGCTCCTGTCGAAGGCGCTCGCCCCGATCACCGCCGGCATCGACTCCCTCAAGAACCTCGGCACCAAACTCCGCAAGGGCGAGGCGACGGAGGCGGACATCGGCTCGTTCGAGAACGTCATCACGGACGTGAAGGACGCGGGCCGCAGCGCGGGCGCCGAGGTCACGGACAAGGTCCCGAGCCTCTCCCAGCTCCGGGGGTGACTCACCGGCAGAGATCCGCGAGCACCCGCAGCGCCGCCGGGTCCGGGGCCGTCACCAGGAGGTCCGTCACCGGGCCCTTGCGCCAGAGTTCCAGGCGTTCCGCGATGCGATTCCGAGGGCCGACGAGCGAGATCTCGTCGGCGAAGGCGTCCGGAACGGCCAGGACCGCCTCGTCCCGGCGTCCCTCGGCGAACAGGTCCTGGATGCGCCGGGCCTCGGGCTCGTAGCCCATCCTCGCCATCAGGTCCGCGTGGAAGTTACGGGTCGCGTGGCCCATGCCGCCGATGTAGAAGCCGAGCATCGCCTTGACCGGCAGCAGACCGGCGGCGACGTCGTCGCAGACCTGTGCGCGCACCAGAGGGGCGACCCGGAAGCCGGGCGGGAGGCGGTCCGGGAGGGCGTAGACGTCGGGGCGGGTCGGTGACCAGTAGAGGGGGAGCCAGCCGTCGGCGATCTCCAGCGTCTGCGCGATGTTCCGCGGGCCCTCCGCACCCAGCAGCACGGGCAGTTCGGCCCGCAGCGGATGAGTGATCGATTTCAGCGGCTTGCCGAGGCCGGTGCCGTCCTCACCCCGGTACGGATGGGAGTGGAACCGCCCCTCCAGCGACACCGGCCGCTCCCGCCGCAGGGTCTGCCGGATCACGTCCACGTACTCCCGCGTCGCCGTCAGCGGGCTCTTCGGGAACGGTCGCCCGTACCACCCCTCCACGACCTGCGGCCCGGACAGCCCAAGACCCAGCGTCATCCGCCCACCCGAGAGGTGGTCCAGCGTCAGCGCGTGCATGGCGGTGGCAGTGGGGGAGCGGGCGGCCATCTGGGCGATGGCGGTGCCCAGTTCGATACGGGAGGTGTGCGCCGCGATCCAGGTCAACGGGGTGAACACGTCCGAGCCCCAGGCCTCGGCGGTCCACACGGAGGCGTAGCCGAGCCGCTCCGCCTCCCGGGCGAGGTCGAGATGGCCGGGATTGGGGCCCCGGCCCCAGTAGCCGAGCGCGAGTCCAAGACGCATGAGCCCACCTTTCTGACGGCCAGTCAGGCAAGGGGGGACTGTACGACAACGGCCCCCCGCCCGGAAGGGCGAGGGGCCGCTGCCACAGAGAACTCAGCCGCGCTGGATGCCCGTCGTGTCCTGGAGAACACCACGACGGCCGTCCTGCGTCTGGGCGACCAGACCGGAGCCGCGCTGCTCCACCGCGAGGTACCAGGTCCCCGGCGCCAGCTCGGCGATCGGAGCCGGCGAACCGTCCTCCCCGTACAGCGGACGCGCCACCGGCACCGCGAACCAGAACGGCGCGAAGTCCGACGCGGGAGCGCCCTGCCCGGCGGGCTGCGGCTGAGCCGTCTGCGCGGCCTGCGGCTGCGGCGCGGGCTCATGCTGCGGCTGCCCCGGCTGCGCGCCGAACGGCTGCGGCTGACCCGGCTGGGCGCCGTACGGCTGCTGCTGGGCACCCGGGTAGCCGTAGCCGCCGGGAACGCCCGGCTGCTGACCGTACGGAGCCGGAGCCTGCGGACGCGGCGCACCCACCAGCGGAGCCTTCAGCGCCGGCACAAGCGGCCCGGCGACCGCGGCGGCGGCCAGCAGCAGCGCGGCGATCAGGCCCATGACCAGACCGGCACCCGCGTTGTTCGACTCGAAGATCCACATGAGGATGTTCCACGCCGAGGCGACGGCGAAGACGACACCCACCTGACCGAGTTCGAGACCGGCCACCTTGCGGGTCTGCGGCAGACCGTGCGAGACCACGATCAGCGCGGCACCCACGATGCCGAGGAAGAAGCCGCCCCACCCGAGGGGAGACACCTCCCACGAGTTGGTGGACGTGCAGAAGCTGCCTTCGCAGTCGGCGATGTCCAGGAAGGAGGCGATGAAGAGCAACACCGCTGCTCCGATCACCACGCCATCGCCTCGAGTGAGCGAGCGGATGTTCACGTGTAAAAGTCCTTCGTCGGTCGTCTCGTCGGGGGTGGCGCAAAGGCACGGGGGCGGCCCCCATCGTACGGATGGTGTGCGCGCCCGGGGGCAGCCCCCGCATCCCCCCGGCAGAAAAGAGAATCTATCGTCTGGCCGGTCTACCCCAGCAGGTAGGTGCTGATACCGTCGGCGATTCCCTGCGCCGCTTTCTGACGCCACGCCGCATTCGTCAGCAATGCGGCGTCCTGCGGATCCCGCATGTTGCCGCACTCCACGAACACCTTCGGGACCTTGGACAGGTTGAGCCCGCCGAGATCCTTCCGTACGTCCAACCCCGTACCCCCGCCGACATAGTTGGAAGGCCGGCTGCCGGTCGCCAGGACGAACCTCCCGGCGATCCGCTCACCGAGCTCGCGCGACGGCCCGACGATGTCCGCCGTGTCCGCCGCACCCCCCTTGACCTGCGCCGGCAGGATCACATGGAACCCCCGGTTGCCGACCCCCGAGCCATCGGCGTGGACGGAGACGACGGCATCGGCCCTGACGGCGTTCCCGATCCGGGCGCGCTCGTCGATGCAGGGGCCCCAGGGACGGTCGTTGTCCTGGGTGAGGAGAACGGTCGCCCCCTGGTCACGCAGCACCTTCACGATGCGGTGTGACACGTCGAGTGTGAATTCCGCCTCGGTGTAGGCCGGACGGGTGGAGGTCCGGTTGGTGGACGTGCCAGTTGTATCGCATTCCTTGTGGTTTGTGCCGATGTTCACGGATTTGTTGATTTCTCGTGAATGATCGAAGTTCCCAGGGTTGTGACCAGGGTCGATCACGACGACCTTCCCGGAGAGGGGGCCCTTCCCGGGAGGAGGAAGCGTCGGCGTGGGCGGCGCAGGCGTCGGCGACGAGACCGGGGCCGAGGCCGACGGCTTGGGCCCGGCGGCCGGGCTCGACGTCGCGGGCGCGCTCCCCGTCGCGGTCGCGCTGCGGCTGGGCGGCGGCACCACCGACCCGGGCGGAGCCCCCGGCCCCGCAGAACCCACCGCCTGCCAGATCAGCCAGCCCGCCATCGTGAGCGGAGCCAGCGCGATGACCGCCACCATCAGGTTCGACCGGGCAAGGCGCCGGGGGGTGGGGGACTGTTCCTCGTCGTACGGCACGCCGAGACCCTAGTACTACGACTCCGGTGGCGTCAGATCCCCGGACCGGTGCGACGGAGCACACGGAGCGAATCCGTCACGGACACCTCACCGAACGCGCCGGACTCAAGCGCCCGCACATAGATCCGGTACGGAGCCTGCCCACCGTCCGCCGGGTCCGGGAACACGTCGTGGATCACGAGCAGGCCCCCCTCGGCGACCTTCGGCGCCCAGCCCTCGTAGTCGTTGGTCGCGTGCTCGTCGGTGTGCCCGCCGTCGATGAAGACAAGCCCCACCTCCCCGCCCCACACCTTCGCCACTTGCGGCGACCGCCCGACGACCGCGACGACGTGGTCCTCAAGGCCTGCCTTGTGCAGCGTCCGGCGGAAGGTCGGCAGGGTGTCCATCTGTCCCACCTCCGGGTCCACGACCGCCGGGTCGTGGTACTCCCACCCCGGCTGCTGCTCCTCGCTGCCCCGGTGGTGGTCGACGGTGACCGCGACCGTACCGGCCTCCCGGGCGGCGTCGGCCAGCAGGATCGTGGAGCGCCCGCAGTACGTCCCCACCTCCAGCAGCGGCAGCCCGAGCAGCGTGGCCTCGACGGCCGCCGCGTACAGCGCCAGCCCCTCACCGACGGGCATGAACCCCTTGGCCGCCTGGAAGGCGGCGAGCGTCTCCGGCTTGGGCTCGCGCGTCGGCACCGACGCGGGCGCTTGCGCGGGGATGGACGCGGGCTGCGCGGGCTGCTCGGCCATGGGGGTCTCCTACTGTGCGGGCTACTGGGCGGTACGGTCCGGGGCGCCCATTATTGCCTCGCGCGCATGCTGCTTCGCGCGCGACGCCGCGGCTTCGCGTCGCACTCGAACCACACCGTCTTCCCGGCCGCCTGCCCGTCCCCCGGACCAGGCACCCCCACCGGTCCGTCACGGCCTCGACCAGCAGGAGCCCCCGCCCGTCCTCGGCGAGCGGATCGCTCGGATGCCGGGGCCGTACGGCGCCCGCGCACGCGTCCGTGACCTCCACCCGCAGCCCCGACGGCCGCCGCATGATCAGCAGCGTGCACTGGCTGCCGGGGACGTGCCGTACGACGTTCGCGACGAGCTCGGTGAGCGCGAGCTCGGCGTCGTCGACCAGCTCGGGCATGCCCCAGCGGCCGAGGAACGTACGGAGGATCCGGCGAATGTGCCGCGCGGAGTGGTCACCGACGGTGAAGCCCATGCGATAGATGGCCTCAATTTCTGCCGGTGGGAGGCCAGTTGCGTGATTCATGTCACCAGAGTGCGACGAATTGGTTACGCTCGGCTACGGCTTGAACCGAACGCCGCAAGGTGTGAGCTTGGGGGTGCCGTCGACCATGGTCAACATCCGCGACCTGGATCCCAGCGCGTCGCCGCTGGACTACTACGGATCAGAACTCCGCCGGCTGAGAGAGGACGCCGGGCTGAATCAGGCGCAGTTGGGGGCGTGCGTGTTCTGCACGGCGTCCCTGATCGGACAGATCGAGAACGCACGGAAGGTGCCGACACGGAAGTTCTCGCTGAGGCTGGATGTGGCGCTGGAGACGGGAGGTGTGTTCGAGCGCCTGATCGGGCTGGTGCTGCGGAGCCAGCTGCCGGCGTGGTTCCAGCCGTTCGCCGACCTCGAGAAGAAAGCCGCGTACATCTCCACGTACCAGGCCCAGTTGGTCTACGGCTTGCTCCAGACGGAGGAGTACGCACGCGCTGTACTGGGTGTACGGACGGAAGGGGACCTCGACGGGAAGGTGGCCGCTCGGATGGAGCGCCAGCGCATCCTGGCGAAGAAGAACCCACCTTTGATCTGGGTGGTGTTGAGCGAGGCGGTGCTCCACCAGGAGATCGGTGGCAAGGATGTCATGCGAAACCAACTGGAGCGTCTGTTGGAGACGAAGGACCAGGAGTGGGTGAAGGTGCAGATCCTGCCCTTCTCGGCGGGCGCGCACGCTGGTCTGCCTGGATCCTTCACGCTCCTGCGCTTCGAGGATGACCCGGACATCGTCTACAGCGAGGACTTCGTGCAGGGTCACATGACGGCCAATCCGGACGCTATCAGGGAAGGTTCGCTCCGATACGATCATTTGCAGGCGGCCGCACTCTCGGTCGAGGAGTCAGCGGCGCTGATCGCCCGAGTGATGGAGGAGCGTTATGGGAACGAACCACGACCTGACGGGCGCACGGTGGCGTAAGTCTTCGTACAGCAGCGACACGGGTGGGGAGTGCGTCGAGTGCGCCCCCCTCGGCGCAGCGGCCTGGCGTAAGTCTTCGTACAGCGGTGACACCGGTGGTGATTGCGTCGAGTGCGCTCCCCTCGGGGCAGCTGCCTGGCGTACGTCCTCGTACAGCGGCGACACGGGCGGCAACTGCATCGAGGTCGCCGCCCAGCCCTGCCGCGTCGGGCTCCGTGACTCCAAGAACCCCGACGGGCCGGCCTTCGTCGTCGACGCGGCCGCCTGGGCCACGTTCGTCACGGCGCTCAAGGGCTGAAACGGGCCGCACCCCTCGGGGTGCGGTCGTCCGGCGCTGGTGGAACATTTGGATGTATGAGGTGCAAGCGGGACCCCTGCGCCTGTCCCCGCTGGCTACAGCTGCTGTGGCTGTTGCTTGTGCTGGGGTGGGTGGGATGGCTCCTGAAGGAGCTCAGGCGGCTGTGTCGGCTTGCCGGTCGTGAAGTGCCCAGGCCCGCCGACGGAGTGGTCCCGCCCTGGGCGTACCGGCAGCCGGATCCCCTGATCTACAGCCAGCAGTATCTCGACGCGCAGGGGCTCGCGTTCACCTGGGACAACCCCGATATCCACGTCGAACTCGCCTCGGCCCCCGGCACCCCGGTCGACGCGCACGCCCTCCAGCCGGACACCGACCACGTCGTCGTCGCCCGTATCTGGAACGGCTCGACCACCGGCCCGGCGCCGGGGCTGCCCGTGCGCGTCAGCTATCTCGCGTTCGGCGTGGGCACCACCCGGCACGACATCGGCATGACGAAGGTCGATCTGCCGGTGAAGGCGGCGAGCGGGTGCCCCGCCTTCGCCTCCGTGCCGTGGCGCACGCCGGCCGCCGCCGGCCACTACTGCCTTCAGGTCGAGCTGCTGTGGGACGACGACGCCGAGCCCGGCAACAACCTGGGGCAGAGCAACACCGATGTGAAGGCGCTCAACTCACCGCATGCCGCCTTCACTTTCCCCCTCCGCAACGACCGGGCCAACCGGGCCGTCGTCACGCTGACCGCCGACGGCTACGCGATCCCGCCCGTCGAGCCGTGCGGGCAGGACCGATCCCCGCTGGACCGGCACCGTCCGGAGCGCTGGCCGGTCCCGAGGGGCTGGCAGGTGGCGGTGGAGCCCTCGCGGACGGAGCTGGCGCCCGGGGAGGAGACCGAGGTCACCGTGGACGTCACGGCGCCGGACGGGTTCGCCGGACGGCAGGCGATCAACGTACGGGCGGGCACCGACAACGGGCTTCTCGGCGGTGTGACGTTGTACGTCGACGGTACGGGGTGAGAGGAGCCCGCCATGGTGGACGTCGGAGCGGTCATCACGCCTCCTGGGCAGTACACGCACTGTGTCGACCGCGAGGACTACACGGGAGGCCCGAAGGATCTGCTCGACGCGGGGCTTCCGGCGATCCTGGAGTTCGGGCTCTGCCAGTACCTGATGGGCGGCAAGCTGGTCTGCCTCGGCGGCGACCGGTGCGCCATCGGCGTCGTGGCCGGGCTCGAAGCCGTCGGGGCCGGCAAGAAGGGCCTGAACGCGATCGACAACGACTTCTCGTTCAACGTGCTCCTCGCGCCGTACCAGGTCCAGGACTTCGCGGTGTACGGGCCGCCGGCTCCCGCGTATCCCCGTGTCGTCGACCCCCGCCCGGTCTACGACGATGCCGTACGCCACGGCCCGTTGGGCTGGCTGATGGCCGACACGCCCAACTCCCCGCCGCTGCCGCCCCCGGTGGACCAGGCCGGATCCGTCATGCAGGATCCGCTGACACAGGGCAGTGCCGCATGGCCGGTGGACGGGTACGGCGTGATGTGGAAGTTCGAGGGAGGAACTCTCGTACCGGACCCCGAGACTCACCCCGAGAAGCTCAACGGCGACAACCTGCACAAGCTGTACGACGATCCCGGGCTGGGAAGCGGGGGCTACCCGCCCGCGGCGGGGGAGTGGCTGCCGCTGCCCGTCATGCACTGCGAGTGTGAGGGATCCAGGATCTTCTTCGTGTGCCAGGCGATGAAGCCCTTCCTGGACCTGCTCCAGCTGAAGCCGCCCGGTGGCGGGCCGAGCCCGGGCGCGGTCTGCCGCGCGGTGGCAAAGCGGCTCCCCTGGCCGGTCAACAAGGTGGTCAAGGCGGTCTGCAGCATCCTTGAGGACATCATCGCCATCCCGATGGCCCTCGCCCTGGCGCCCTGGATCGCGGCGGCGTTCGCCGCGGCGTGGGAGGCGGCGCAGGCCTTCGACGACCTGTTCGTCACCGGCCCGGTCGCCAAGCAGATCCAGGTGGGGGATGTCGTCATCGTCCATGGTCGCTGGGTCTGGGACGCGGGCCACTCCGGCCAGACCGAGCTGCATCCGGTCAAGACGATCCTGAAGCTTCAGACGTCCTCGGGTGAACTGCCGTCGGAGATCCGGCCGCCAGGCCCGTACGACCCGAGGGACCAGCACAGCATCCCGCCCGCCGAACGCGCGGAGATCGAAGCCACCCACGAGCGGT
This sequence comes from Streptomyces purpureus, assembly GCF_014648195.1. Lineage (GTDB taxonomy): Bacteria > Actinomycetota > Actinomycetes > Streptomycetales > Streptomycetaceae > Streptomyces > Streptomyces purpureus. Next base: position 253,028 of record NZ_BMQQ01000005.1, on the reverse strand, counting down.
GGTGCCGCCTGGTGAGCCAGGCCCCACCACCACCCGACCCGCGCCACCCGCAGGGGCTGTCCGCCCCGCAGCTGGCCGCTATGGGGCCGGAAGCGCTGACCGTGTGGGGCGCGCAGCACCAGCCGGAGCACTCCTGGACGATCCATCCCCTGATCGACGGCTGCCATGACGAACCCTGACCCCGCGCGCCCTCTCCTGTGCGTAAAGTGCCTGGCCCGCCTCGCCTTCGCGGTGGCGGTGATCTCCACGGCAGTCTCCCGCCGGGGCCGCCGCCTGACACACCAGGACCGCCGGACGAACCGTTGTTGCGGCTGAGGTCTGGCGTGACCCTGCTTTCCATCAGGAGCGCCAGGTCGTCTGCAAAGGTGGACGCGACCAGAGGGCGGTGGTTGCCGCGCCAACGCCGATGACTCCGATGGCCGAGGTGATGGAAATGACCGAGTCGGCCGGGTGCAAAATCCAGGCCCAGGTTTCAGGCGCGCCGCTGGGTGCCCATCCGGTGGCTGCGAGTGCGAGGGGAGTGATGGCCAGGACGGCACCGGCGAGCTGCGGACCGAGGATTGGGTACAACAGGAGCGCGATCCCGATGTAGCCGGCCGAGTTGCGCCCCAGAACAATCGAGAGATCCGACTGCAGAGCGATGTGGCTGGCAGTCGTGATGAGTATGGCCATGGCGGCGGTACAAACGCCCAGGGCGGCATTCCAGGAAGCCATGCTGCGCACGGCAGTGCTCTCGGTCTGGTTGTTGGCACGATCAAAGCCGTAGAGGAGCGTGACAGCGGGCATCAGGGTCATGAGGTGAGCGAGGAGGAAGGTACCGGACTGTCCGGCCAGAACAGGCAAGGGGAGTTCGATGTTGCCAAGGAATAGACCGCAGGCGATCGTTGCCAGGATGGCCGCTGCGATGAGGGGCACGGCGCGGGCTTTGCGCCACCAGATCATCGCTGGGCTCCTGGAACGCCGAGTTGAGGTGGGATGTTGCAGGAGCTCCGCCCCATTTCACTGCCGCGCAGCTTGAAGCCGCTGACGCCCACGAGCCGGTAGGCACAAACACAGCTGGGCGTGGGACCCCACCCCCGGGCCGCCCTCCGGGTGTGAAAAGGCGGACGGGGGACGGGCGGTCAAGGATGGAGCGCAGCGGAATCGGCGAAGCCGACGCGACGAAGGAGCGCCCTTGAGGGGCCGGCTCCGGGAGCCACACTCGGAAAGAGGGCGGACCCACCCGACACCCACGACCCCGGCCCACCCCGACCCCGCGAAGAAACCGAACCCGTACTCCTGACCTTCCGTCAGATTGAAACCTGTTCTAGTCTGCCCAGCCATGGGCATCGGAATCACCGAAGAACACCGGGAGCTCGCCCGGTCAGTCCGTGGCTGGATCGCCCGCGCCGTGCCTCCCGAGGAGGTGCGCAAGCACCTCGACGTGCCCGGGACCGGGAGCGGATCCGGGCGCCCCGGCTACTGGACCGCCGCCGGCGCGCAGGGGCTGCTCGGGGTGCATCTGCCCGAGGCGTGCGGGGGCGGGGGCGGTGGGCTCGGGGAGCTGGTCGTCGTGGTGGAGGAGGCCGCGCGGGGCGTGCTTCCCGGGCCGTACCTGCCGCACGTCCTCGCCGCCGCGCTCCTGCACCGGGCCGGCCGCAGCGAACTGGCCGCCCCTCTCGCCTCCGGCGAGCGGATCGGCGCCGTGGCCCTGGGCTCGGGTTCCCTCACCGCCACCCCGGTCGAGGGCGGCGCGCTGCGGATCGACGGGACCGCGCCGCCCGTTCTCGGGGGCGCGCAGGCCGACGTACTCCTGCTCGCCGCCCGGCAGGAGGGCCACACCCGCTGGCTGGCCGTCGACGCCGGGGCCCTCGCCGTCCGCGCCCACGACAGCGCCGACCCGACCCGGCCCACCGCCGAGGTCACCGCCCTCGGCGCGGTCGTCCCCGCCGACCGGGTCCTGGGCGCCCTGGACTCCGTACACGTACGGGACCTCGCGGCCGTGCTGTTCGCGGCGGACGCCTGCGGGACCGCCGCGCGGGCGCTGGAGACCGCGGCCGAGTACGCCAAGGTGCGGGAGCAGTTCGGCAGCCCGATCGGACGGTTCCAGGGCGTGAAGCACACTTGCGCCGACATGCTCGTACGGCTGGAGCAGGCCCGCGCCCTCACCTGGGACGCGGCCAGAGCGGCCGACCATGCCGACCACGCCGCCAACGCGGACCACGCCGACAGCACCGGCCACGCCGCCAACGCCGACAGTCCCGACGGTGACGTACGCGGCCTGACCGCCGCGCTCGCCGCGTCTGCCGCCCTGGACGCCGCGTACTCCTGCGCCAAGGACTGCATCCAGGTCCTCGGCGGCATCGGCTTCACCTGGGAACACGACGCCCATCTGTATCTGCGCCGCGCCGTCGTCGCCCGGCAGCTCCTCGGTGCGGGCGACTCCCACCGCCTGCGGGCCGTCGCCCTCGCGGCGGCCGGGGCGCGCCGGGAGCTGCGGCTCGACCTGCCGCCGGAGGCCGAGCCGTACCGCGTCGCGGCGCGCGAGGCCGTCGCCGTCGCGGTCGGGCTCGACCCGGCCGCCGCCCGCCGCGCCCTCGCCGCCACCGGCCATGCCGCCCCGCACCTCCCGCCCCCGTACGGCCTGGGCGCCGGGCCGGTCCAGCAGCTCGCCGTACAGCAGGAGCTGGCGGCGGCGGGGGTGGCCGTGGCCGAGCTGGGGATCGCCACCTGGGTCGTGCCGTCCCTGATCGCGTACGGCTCCGACGCGCAGAAGGAGCGTTTCCTGCTGCCGACCCTGCGCGGCGAGTTGCAATGGTGCCAGCTCTTCAGCGAGCCGGGCGCCGGGTCCGACCTGGCGTCGCTGCGGACCCGGGCCGACCGTACGGAGGACGGCTGGCGGATCAACGGGCAGAAGGTGTGGACGAGCGCCGCCCAGTGGGCCGACTACGGCATCCTGCTGGCCCGTACGGACCCGGACGCCCCCAAGCACAAGGGGCTGACGTACTTCCTCGTCGACATGAAGCGCACCCCCGGCATCGAGATCCGGCCACTGAAGGAGATCACCGGGGACGCCCTCTTCAACGAGGTGTACTTCGACGACGCGCCGCTGCCGCCGGACGCGGTGGTGGGGACGGTCGACGACGGCTGGCGCGTCGCCCGTCACACCCTCGGCAGCGAACGGGTCCACATGGCCGACCAGGTCGCCTTCGACACCGGCCTGGAGGCCCTGCTCGCCCGCGTCCCCGAGTTGGACGACACCTACCGGGCCCGGATCGGCGCCCTGGTCGCCGAGGCGCACGCGCTCGGCTGCATCGGGCTGCGCACCACCCTCCAGCAGGTGTCAGGGCTTGAACCCGGCGCGGGCGCCAGCGTCCGCAAGCTCGTCCAGACCGTCCACCAGCAGAGGATCGCCGAGCTGGCACTCGAACTCCTCGGTCCGGCGGGGGCGTTGCGTGAGGGGCCGGGGGAGCGGGCCGTGCACGGCCTGCTCATGTCCCGCTGCCTCACCATCGCCGGAGGCACCACGCAGGTCCAGCTCAATGTCGTCGCCGAGCGCATCCTCGGCCTGCCCCGCGACTGAACCGCGATTGAACCGTGCGCGACTGAACCGCGACCGTGAAGGAGTCTTCGTGAAGAGCTACATCGTCGGAGTTGGTACGACGAAGTTCGAGAAGCCCGAGTCCCGTGACTGGCAGTACTGGGACATGGTGCGGGAGGCGGGCGGCGCCGCGCTCGCAGACGCCGGGATCTCCTACGAGCAGGTCGAGCAGGTCCCGGTGGGCTACTGTTTCCAGGCCTCCACGGCCGGCCAGCGCGCGGCCTACGAACTCGGCCTGACCGGCGTCCCCGTCTACAACGTCAACAACAACTGCGCGACCGGCGCGACCGCGCTCATGATGGCCCGGCAGTTCGTGGAGGGCGGGATCAGCGACTGCGTACTGGCCCTCGGCTTCGAGAAGATGGCGCGCGGCGCTCTGGGGGGAGGATCCGACGGCGGAGACTTCAAGACGTCGCCGGTCGCCCGCCACTACGGCATCATGGCCGCCTCGCACGGCTTCGAGATGACACCGCCCACCGCGCAGATCTTCGGCAACGCGGCCCGCGAGCACATGGCGAAGTACGGTACGACCGAGGCGCAGCTCGCCGCCGTGGGGGCCAAGAACCACCGGCACTCCGCGCACAACCCGCAGGCGCAGTTCCAGGACGTCTACACCGTCGACGAGATCCTCGCCGCCAGGACCGTCCACGCGCCGCTGACCAAGCTGCAGTGTTCGCCGACCTCGGACGGCTCGGCGGCCGCCGTCGTCGTGTCGGAGCGTTTCGTGGAGCGGCACGGCCTCGCGGAGAAGGCCGTGGAGATCGCGGGCCAGGCGATGACGACGGACACGCCCGCCTCTTTCTCGTCGGGGACCTGCGTCGACGCGGTCGGGCAGCCGATGTCCCGGGAGGCGGCCCGGCAGGCGTACGAGCGGGCGGGCCTGGGCATCGAGGACGTCGACGTCGTCGAGCTGCACGACTGCTTCTCCATCAACGAGCTGCTGACGTACGAGGCGCTCGGCATGTGCGAGCCCGGGGAGTCCGGGGAGCTGGTGGAGTCCGGGGCGACGACGTACGGCGGGCGGTGGGTGGTCAACCCGTCCGGCGGGCTGATTTCCAAGGGCCACCCGCTGGGGGCGACCGGACTCGCCCAGGCCGCCGAACTCGTCCGGCAGCTGCGTGCGGAGGCGGGCGCCCGCCAGGTGGAGGGCGCCCGCGTGGGCCTCGCGCACAACATCGGACTCGGCGGGGCGGCCGTGGTCACGCTGTTGCGGAGGCAGGCCTGAGGGTCAGAAGGCGGGGGTGCCGAAGAAGAGGGTGCCGGCCGCCCGTGGATCGTCGGAGAGGAAGAACTCCCGCCAGGAGCGGACGGACTCCTGGCGGCTGATCGTGCCGTCGCCGTCGGTGTCCAGGGCGTGGAAGACGTTCATCGCGTCCGGGGCGGTGATGTCCCAGACCTCGAGCCACCGCTGGTACTCGCCCTTGTCGATCAGTCCGTCGCCGTCGGTGTCGATGATGTCGAAGACGGCGTGCGGCAGGGCCTCGACCAGATTGAACCGGCTGGTGTCGAGCACGGTCGCGCGCAGCGCCGCCGTGTACTCGGCCTTGTTGAGGCGCTCCTTGCCGCCCGCGTGGCGGCGCACCTCCTGCCAGGCCATCGCGTACGCGGCCTTCAGCGCCTGGCCCTCCTGGCCGTCCCGCTCCGTCTTGTACGCGTCCAGGATCCGCTCGACGATCAACTGGTGGTCGGCCCACTCGACATAGCCGTCGGCGTTCACGTCGGTGGCCTCGAAGAGCCGCTCCAGCCGGGTGTCCCTGGAGGTCGTGGTCGTCATCTTTGGGGTCCTCTCATGACCGAACGAGCGGGTGACGTGGCGCGCGCCGCTGAACACTGCCCAGGCCGGGCCCCCCGACACGGCACCCGTTCAGGTCCACCCATGTGGGTGATCTTGGGTGCGGCCCGGGTCGACGGCATCTGCTGCCCCGCCGCTCGTAGCCCTGGCCGATCAGCCCTGCTCCGCCCGCCAGATCTTGATGTCCCCGGCCATGAACGCCAAGTGCGGCAGTGCCGTCGACTTGACCTGGATCACGAGCAGGGCGATGTCCCCGGAAGGGTGCTTGACACAGATGGCGCTGCCCTTCGACGCCCGGGCCAGCGGAACCGTCTGGCCGGCGCCGCGGCCGAGGGCCGTACGGCACGTCGCGTTCCTTGATCGCCACCGGCCGTCCGCCCGGCGTGTGCGACAGACAGACCCGGCCCATACCGCCCGCGCCGAGCCGGGCGGCGAGGCGGTAGCCGCCCACCAGGCGCGGATCGTCCTCCCGTAGCGGCTGGAAAACCGAGGCCGTTTCCCTCATCAATCCCCCCATGATCCCCTGATCCCCTTGAGCAACGCTCAGTTGATCATGAAATCGACCTGGCATGCGAGGAAGGTCGCCGAGCGTGCCACCCGACCCGATCTGACGACACGTCAGGAGCCTTCACAAGTGATGGGGGGTGCGTTATACATAGGGGCCAACCGGCCTAGAACGCGTTCTAGAACGGACGCGGGGGCGGCCGGTCCCGTACGGCCTCGGTGCGGCCGACGGTGCGGACGGCCGCGCCGAGGTCTTCCACTCCTCGACCCTCGTAGGAGCAGCAGCCACATGCCCATCGATGCCGCGAAGGCGATCGCCGCCGAACCCAGGAGCGCGGAGATCACCTGGGACCACAAGGACGTCCAGCTCTACCACCTCGGCCTCGGCGCGGGTGTCCCCGCCACCGACCCCGACGAACTGCGCTACACCCTGGAGTCCAAGCTCCACGTCCTGCCCAGCTTCGCCACCGTCGCCGGCGCCGGCATGGGCTTCGTCGGCGGACTCGGGGCGCCCGGCATCGACGTCGACCTGGCCGCCGTCCTGCACGGCGGCCAGACCATCACCGTGCACCGCCCCCTGCCGGTCGCCGGCCGGGCCACCACCACCTCGCGCGTCGCCGCCGTCTACGACAAGGGCAAGGCCGCGATCCTCGTCCTGCGCGCGGAGGCCGCCGACGCCGACGGCCCGCTGTGGACGAGCGACGCGCAGATCTTCGTACGCGGCGAAGGCGGCTGGGGCGGCGACCGCGGGCCCTCGTCGCGCACCGAACTCCCCGACCGCGCCCCGGACCGCACCGTCGAACGCCCCATCCGCGAGGAGCAGGCGCTGCTCTACCGGCTGTCCGGCGACTGGAACCCGCTCCACGCCGACCCCGAGTTCGCCAAGCTCGCCGGCTTCGAGCGGCCCATCCTGCACGGCCTGTGCTCGTACGGCATGACCCTCAAGGCGGTCGTCGACACCCTCCTCGACGGGGACGTCACCCGGGTCCGCTCGTACAGCACGCGCTTCGCCGGGGTGGTCTTCCCCGGCGAGACCCTGCGGATCCGGATGTGGACCGGGGAGGGCCGCGTCCAGGTGTCGGTGACGGCCGTGGAACGGGACGACGCGCCGGTCCTCGCCGACACCGTCGTCGACCACGCGTGACCGTCGGCCATTCGTGACCGTCGGCCATTTTGATGATCGTCGACCATTCGTGATTGGAGCCGCACCATGCGCGCAGCCGTACTGCACGAGACAGGTCAGGACAAACTCGAGGTCCTCGACGACATCGAGGCGGTGGGCTTCGGCCCCGGCAAGGTCAGAATCCGGGTCCGGGCCACCGGACTGTGCCACTCCGACATCTCCGCGATGAGCGGGGTGCTGCCCCAGCCCGCGCCCTTCGTCCCCGGGCACGAGGGCGCGGGCGAGATCATCGACGTCGGCGACGGCGTCACCGGCCTGAGCCCGGGCGACCGGGTCCTGCTGTGCTGGCTGCCCGCCTGCGGCACCTGCCCCTCCTGCAAGCGCGGCCAGAGCCAGCTGTGCCTGGCCGGCTTCATGAACGCCGGTGTCCCCAACTTCAAACGCCCCGGCGGCGATGTCTTCGGCTTCGCCGGCACCGGTACGTTCGCCGAGGAGGTCGTCGTCGACGCGGGCTGCGCCGTACCGATCCCGGACGACGTGCCCTACGACATAGCCGCCCTCATCGGCTGCGGCGTCACCACAGGACTCGGCGCGGCCATCAACACCGCCAAGGTGGAGGCCGGTTCGTCGGTCGCCGTCATCGGCTGCGGCGGCGTCGGCATCTCCGCCGTCCAGGGCGCCAGGCTCCAGGGCGCGGCGCAGATCGTCGCCGTCGACCCGGTCGAGTCCCGGCGGGAGGCGGCGCTGCGGTTCGGCGCGACGGAGGCGGTCGCCCCTGACGCGCTCGCCGACGCCAAGCAGCGGATCACCGGCGGCGAGGGCTTCGACTACGTCTTCGAGGTCGTCGGCAAATCGGCGACGGCCCGCACGGCCTACGAGACCACCCGGCGCGGCGGCACGCTCTGCGTGGTCGGAGCGGGCGCGCTCGACGACTTCCTCCAGCTCAACATGTTCGAGCTGTTCTTCGACGAGAAGCGGATCCTGCCGTCGATGTACGGCGGCGGGGACGTGCAGCGCAGTTACGAACGGGCCATCGCGCTGTGGCGGGCGGGCCGGATCGACCTCGCCTCGCTGATCACCCACCGGGTGCCGCTGGCCGGCATCAACGAGGCGCTGGACCAGATGCGTACGGGTGCGGCGCTGCGTACGTGCATCGAGATCTGACCCGCACCGCGATCCGACCCGTACGTGTACCGCGATCCGACCCCCATCAGGACTGAGAGGACTCTGCCGGATGTCACTGCCTCTTGAGGGCTTGAGCGCGATCGTCACGGGCGCCGGGCGCGGCCTCGGGCGCGCCGAGGCGCTGGAACTGGCCCGGCTCGGCGCGGCCGTCGTCGTCAACGACTACGGACGGCCCGGCCGGGACGGCTCGGGCGAGGTGTCCGCCGGGCCCGCGGAGCAGGTCGCGGCGGAGATCGTCGCGGCGGGCGGCCGGGCCGTGGCGCACGTCGGCGACGTCTCCGACCCGGACGCCGCCCGCGCGCTGGTGGACCTGGCGGTCACCACGTACGGAAAGCTCGACATCCTGGTCAACAACGCGGGGATCCTGCGCGACCGGATGGTCTTCTCGATGAGCGAGGAGGAGTGGGACTCGGTGATCCGGGTCCACCTCAAGGGCCACTTCAACACCACGCATTACGCCTCCGTGCACTGGCGTGAGCGGTCGAAGGCGGCGGGCGGGCCGGTGTACGGGCGGATCGTCAACACCTCCTCGGAGGCGTTCCTCGCGGGCTCGGCGGGCCAGCCGAACTACGCGGCGGCCAAGGGCGGGATCGTGGGCCTGACGACGTCCACGGCGGCGGCGCTGGCGAAGTACGGGGTCACGGCGAACGCGATCTGTCCCCGGGCCCGTACGAGGATGACGGAGGACGTCTTCGCCGGCTTCGCCGAACCCGCCTCGGGCGAACTGGACCCGCTGGCCCCCGAGCACGTCTCGCCGCTCGTGGGCTATCTGGTCTCGCCCGCGGCGGCGAAGGTGAACGGCCAGGTGCTGGTGGTCCACGGCGGGATGGTGGCGATCGTGGAGCGCCCCCGGGTCGCGGCCAAGTTCGACACGGCGAAGGAGGCTTTCACGTACGAGGAACTGGACGGCGTCCTGACCCCGTACTACGACGCCCGCCCGGCGAACGAGACGTTCGCGGCAACGGAGGTGCTGGGTCTGAAGAAGGGGTGACGGGCCCTTGGGCGGGCGGCGGGGTCGACACGCGAGGGGCGCTCTCAGTGGTGAGCGCGGGCGGCGGGGTCGACATGGGAGGGGCGCTCTCGGTGGTGAGCGCGGGCGGCGGGGTCGACATGGGAGGGGCGCTCTAGGTCGTGTGCGCGGGCGGCGGGGCTGACACGCGATGGGCGGCTCTCGGTCGTTCCCGCGTCAATCGAGGCCCCGCTCCCGACCCGAGCGGCGCGCGGCCTCCGGCCGAGCCTGCCCGCGCGGCCTGCGCCGTCGGCGGCCGCGGGCTTCCCGCGGGCCGTCCCCGGTGGGCACACGCCCCACCCGCCCCCGGCGGGTGGGGCTTTCCGCCCGGCTGCTACTCCGCGTCGTCGCGGCGGTGGCGGCCGTGCGGGCGGGCCGACTGGTCGTCCTGGGACGACGCTCCCCCGCGGTGCTTGCCGGAGCCGACCGGTCGAGTCTGGTCGGTGGTGGCGTCTGACATGCTGGAACTCACCCCGTAGTGATCGCTGTTGTGCAAAGCCGTGAGTCTAACCAGCGGCACTCCGCCGCCCGCTCAGCGGCGCCTGCTGCAACGGCACGGGTCTGCACACGGCGGGTTTCGCCGCCGCCTGTACGCCCTGCGCGCCCTGCGTGGCCACCGCGCCGGGCGCGGCCGGTGCCGCCTCGACCGGCGCCTCCACCGGCGCTTCGAGGCGCGCCAGACCGCACCGCACCGCCGCCGTGACGTACGGCAGGCGCAGGACACCGGACCGGGTCCACAGACCGGCCCCCGCGAGCCATCCGCCGGGCGCCGCGACCTGGTGGAGCCGGCGCGCCGAGGGGCGCCACAGCCCCACCCAGCTGCCCGCCGCCCCGTCGATCCGCAGCGCCACCGCGCAGTTCTCCGGCATCAGCATCTGCCCCGGCTGGATCGCGAACGGCGTCACCGCCGCGTCCGGCAGCCGCAGGCACTCCGGGAAACGCACCGGCCGCGAACTGCCCAGCACCCCCCACCCCAGCCGGTGGTGACCCGGCGACGGGGCGTCCGAGCGGATCAGCAGCAGCCCGCTGTCCGGGTCGGCGAGCAGCAGCCGGTCGTCGCTCTCCTCGGTGATCTGGAGCAGCTCGGTGACCTCGCCGCCCCGCTCCAGGTCGACCGCGACCGACTTCACCGGACCGTCGTCCAGCCGCCGGTCGACGGCGAGCATCCGGCCCGTACGGTCCAGCCACACCCCACCCGTGCAGCGACCCTTCACCTCGGCCACCAGCTCAGGACCGAACGCGCCGCCCGCCACGAGCCAGATCGCCGTGGCGCCCGGGCCGGGCACGAGGGCGTAGGCGCAGGTGCCGTCCGGCGACGGCGGCAGCAGGGTCAGGCCCGTCGACTCGACGGCGCCCAGCGGCAGTTCGCCGGTGCGGGGACCCGTCGGGTACAGCAGCGAGAAGGTGTACCGCTCCTGCACCCGGCGTCCGATCAGCACCCGCCCGTCCGCCATCGGCACCACCCGCGTGTCGGGCTCCTCGGGCTGGCCGAGCGGCAGGGGGACCGCGTACGGCTCCGGGCCGTCCAGCGTCCACCGTTCCGGATAAAGGGCGTCCCCGTTCCCCGCCAGGCGCGCGGCGTACGCGCCGTCCGCAGTGATCGTGAACCCCGTGGGCCGCAGCGTGCCGTCTTCCTCCGCGGCGGCCTCGATGGCACAGGCTGTCATCGGGTCGTCACCTCCGGCCACCGAAGCTAGTTTTCGCACTTCCAGCCGGACAACGCGAGACTTCCCTCTTCACACATAAGGGTGGCCATCGACCGATTCGCGCCCCCGAGAGGGGGCGATTGTGCTGAAGAGGAACGAGGTGCTTAAGGTAAGGCAGCCCTAACCTTCATGTTCCGTTTCCTTGTCAGGAGCGCCCATGTCCCTGCGTCGTCGCGGCGGTGCCGCCGTCGTAGCCCTCGTCGCCGCACTCTCCCTCGCGGCATGCGGAGGTCAAGAGTCCGGTTCCGCTTCCGGTTCCGACCCGGCCAAGGCCGGCGACGGCGGCAAGAAGTCCGTCGCGACCGGCGGCAAGGACTTCGGCGACGCGGCCAAGAAGACCGCGGCCATGGGCACCGACGCCAAGCCGGGACAGTTCCCCCGCACCGTCACCCACGCCCTGGGCAAGACCGAGATCAAGGCCGCGCCCAAGCGGGTCGTCGTCCTCGACGTCGGCGAGCTCGACAACGTCGTCTCCCTCGGCGTCAAGCCCGTCGGCTACGCCCCCAGCGAGGGCGACGACGGCATCCCCGGCTACCTGAAGAAGGACGCCGGCGAGCCCAAGAGCGTCGGCACCATCAACAACCTCAACCTCGAGGCCATCGCCAACCTGGAGCCCGACCTCATCCTCGGCAGCCAACTGCGCGCCGCCGACAAGTACAAGGAACTCTCCAAGATCGCCCCGACGGTCTTCTCCATCCGCCCCGGCTTCACGTGGAAGGAGAACTACCTCCTCAACGCCGCGGCCCTGGACAAGACCGCCGACGCCAAGGCGAAGCTCGCCGCCTACGAGACCAAGGCCAAGAAGCTCGGCACCGACATCGGCCCGAAGAAGCCGACCGTCTCGATGGTCCGCTACCTCCCGGACCGTATCCGCCTCTACGCCAAGGCCTCCTTCATCGGCACCATCCTCGAGGACGCCGGCCTGCCCCGGCCCAAGAACCAGCAGATCAACGAGCTCGCCGCCGAGGTGAGTCCGGAGAAGATCGACGAGGCCGACGCCGACTGGATCTTCACCGGCGTGTACGGCGACCCGAAGGCCACCAAGCGCGACACCGCCCAGGCCAACCCGCTCTGGAAGAACCTGAAGGCCGTCAAGGGCGGCCAGGCCAAGGACGTCCCGGACGAGACCTGGTACCTCGGCCTCGGCGTCACCGCCGCCGACGAGGTCCTCGACGACCTCCGCGGCGACCTCGTCAAGTAGACCCCGTCCCCGGCGGGGAAGTCGTCGAGCAAGCGCGCGCAGGAAGCGGAGCACGGAGGACAGGTAGCCTTTCCTCCGTGCCCCGCCTCTCTGAAGTCATCGCCGCGCTCGACGCCCTCTGGCCCCCCGAGCGGGCCGAGCAGTGGGACGCCGTCGGCACGGTCTGCGGCGACCCCGACGCGGAGATCGACCGCGTCCTCTTCGCCGTCGACCCGGTCCAGGAGATCGCCGACGAGGCGATCACCCTGGGCGCCCAGCTGATCGTCGCCCACCACCCGCTCTACCTGCGCGGTACGACGACGGTCGCCGCCTCCCACTTCAAGGGCCGGGTCGTGCACAGCCTGATCAAGCACGACATCGCCCTGCACGTCGCCCACACGAACGCCGACACCGCCGACCCCGGTGTCTCCGACGCCCTCGCCGGCGCCCTCGACCTGCGGGTCACCGGGCCCCTCGTCGCCGAGAACAACCTCGGCCGGATCTGCGAGCTCGACCACCCGGAGACCCTGTCGGAGTTCGCGGCGCGCGCCGCGAAGCGGCTGCCCACCACGTCGCAGGGCATCCGGGTCGCCGGCGACCCCACCATGATCGTGCGCCGGGTCGCCGTCGCCGGCGGATCCGGCGACGGCCTCTTCGACGCCGTACGGGCCGCGGGCGTGGACGCCTTCCTCACCGCCGACCTGCGCCACCACCCGGCGTCCGAGGCGGTTCAGCACACTCCGCTGGGCCTGGTCGACGCCGCCCACTGGGCCACCGAATGGCCCTGGTGCGAGCAGGCCGCCTCCCAGCTCGACGAGATTTCCGACCGCAATGGATGGGGCCTGCGGGTCCACGTCTCGAAGACGGTCACCGACCCCTGGTCCTCCCACCACAATTCTGGAGCCCCCAACTGAACGCCGCGCCCGCCGACCAGATCCGACTCCTCGACGTCCAGGCCCTGGACGTACGACTGCAGCAGCTCGCCCACAAGCGCAAGTCGCTGCCCGAGCACGCCGAGATCGAGTCGCTGAACAAGGACCTCACCCAGCTGCGCGATCTGCTCGTCGCCGCGCAGACCGAGGAGAGCGACTGCGCCCGCGAGCAGACCAAGGCGGAGCAGGACGTCGACCAGGTGCGCCAGCGCGCCGCCCGTGACCAGCAGCGCCTGGACTCCGGCGCGGTCACCTCCCCCAAGGACCTGGAGAACCTCCAGAAGGAGATCGTCTCGCTGGCCAAGCGCCAGGGCGACCTGGAGGACGTCGTCCTGGAGGTCATGGAGCGCCGCGAGTCCGCCCAGGAGCGGGTGACCGAGCTCACCGGCCGGCTGGAGTCCGTCCAGGCCAAGGCCGACGACGCGACCGCCCGCCGGGACACGGCGCAGGCCGAGCTCGACGGCGAGGCCGAGTCCGTACGCAAGGAGCGCGAGCTGGTCGCCGGGTCGATCCCGGCCGACCTGCTGAAGCTGTACGAGAAGCTGCGCGAGCAGCAGGGCGGTGTGGGCGCGGCCCGGCTGTACCAGCGCCGCTGCGAGGGCTGCCACATCGAGCTGAACATCACCGAGCTGAACGATGTGCGGGCGGCCTCCGCCGACACCGTCGTGCGCTGCGAGAACTGCCGCCGGATCCTGGTCCGTACGTCGGAGTCCGGCCTCTGATGGCTTCGGGGGAGCTGCGTGAGCTGATCGTCGAGGCCGACGGCGGCTCCCGGGGGAACCCGGGCCCGGCCGGCTACGGCGCGGTCGTCCTCGACGCGGCGACGGGCGAGCCGCTCGCCGAGACCGCCGAGTACATCGGGGTCGCGACGAACAACGTCGCCGAGTACAAGGGCCTGATCGCGGGCCTGCGGGCGGTGAAAGAGCTGGCGCCGGACGCGCGGGTGCGGGTCCGGATGGACTCCAAGCTGGTCGTCGAGCAGATGTCGGGACGCTGGAAGATCAAGCATCCGGACATGAAGCCGCTGGCGGCGGAGGCCGCCCGGATCCTGCCGGCCGGGCAGGTCCGCTACGAGTGGATCCCGCGCGAGCAGAACAAGCACGCGGACCGGCTCGCCAACGAGGCGATGGACGCGGGCAAGCACGGCAGGCAGTGGCAGCCCTCCGCCTCGACCGCCGCCCTGGACACGGCGGCGGCCCGCAACGCCGCCGCCGTCCCCGCCCCGCCGTCGGGCCCGCCCGGCGACGCGACGGCGGGCGCGGCGAAGGCGAGGGCGGCCCTGGCGGGGGCGACGACGGCTCCGGTCGGCGGTGCCGCCGTTGGTACGGCTGCGTCCGGGGTGACTGGCGTGGCGCCGTGGGCCGGAGCTGCCGATGCGCAGGCTGCGGCTGAGCGGGCTGCCGCCACCGGCGCCGCACCCGGCTGGGGGCCCGACATGGGGGCGCCGGCGACATTCGTACTACTGCGGCATGGGGAGACCGCGCTCACTCCGGAGAAGCGGTTCTCCGGGAGTGGTGGGGCCGATCCCGAGCTGTCCGGCGCCGGATGGCGCCAGGCCGAGGCCGTCGCCGCCGCGCTCGCCGCACGCGGCACGATCCAGGAGATCATCAGCTCACCCCTCACCCGCTGCCGGCAGACCGCCGAGACCGTGGCCGCCCGCCTCGGCCTGGACGTGCAGATCGACGACGGCCTGCGGGAGACCGACTTCGGCGCCTGGGAAGGGCTGACCTTCGCGGAGGTACGGGAGCGCTACCCCGACGACCTCGACGCCTGGCTCGCCTCCCCGAAGGCGGCCCCGACGGGCGGCGGCGAGAGCTTCGCGACCGTCGCCCGCCGCGTGGCGGCGACCCGGGACCGGCTGACGGCTCGTCACGCGGGCCGCACGATCCTCCTCGTCACCCACGTCACCCCGGTCAAGACCCTGATCCGCCTCGCCCTCGGCGCCCCGCCGGAGTCACTGTTCCGCATGGAGCTGTCGGCGGCCTCGCTCTCCGCAGTGGCGTACTACGCCGACGGCAACGCCTCCGTACGCCTCCTGAACGACACGTCGCACCTGAGGTGAGGCGGTGGGGTGGGGATCGCGGCCGCGCCAGCCGCGCCGCCGCACCTCCCGCCCGAGGTGACATGGTGACGTGCAATGTCACGGGTGGGGGAGGGCGGTGTCCCGATGACGTGCAATGTCACAGGGCGGGGCGGTGGTGATTCGGTGGCGTGCAATGTCACCGGTGGTGTGGCGGTGTCTCCGTGACGGGCAATGTCACGGGTGGTGTGGCGGTGTCTCCGTGACGGGCAATGTCACGGGTGGTGTGGCGGTGGCCCCGTGACGCGCAATGTCACCCGTGGCCCTGCGGTGACGCCATGACGTGGCATGTCACCGGTGACGTGGACGCCTTCCGGACCGCCGCCGGCGAGCACCTCGCCGCGGACCCCGCCCGGAACACCGTGCTGCTCACCGTCAGCGAGGGCGCACGCCGAGCGCCCGTCGACGGCGCACGTTACGGCTGGTGGACCGAGCCGGACGGGCGGGTGACCGGGGCCTTCCTGGTCACCCCGCCCCATCCGCCGGCCCTCGGCCCGATGCCCGACCGGGCCGCCCGCGCCCTCGCGCGCGAGCTGCCGGATGCCACCGGCGCACGCGGCGAGTACGCACCCGCCCACGCGTTCGCCGAGGCCATGGGCCAGAACTGGACGACGGCCCGGCGGATGCGGCTCTTCCGGCTCGGTACCCTCACCCCGCCACATCCCTCGCCACCAGGACGGGCACGGGCCGCGGTCACCGCCGACGTACCGCTCGCCCTCGGCTGGATGCGCGGCTTCGCCGCCGACATCGGCGAGGACCCCGACGCCGACTACGCCCCGAACATCGAGGCCCGCGTCGCCGACGGCCGCCTCCACCTCTGGGAGACCGACGACGGACCGGTCGCGATGGCGAGCATCTCGCCTCTCGTCGCGGACCAGGCCCGGCTCTCGCCCGTCTACACCCCGCCCCCCTGGCGCGGCCGGGGCTTCGGGGGAGCCGTCACCAGCGCCGTCAGCCGGGCGGCCCTGGACGCCGGAGCCCGGCAGGTGCTGCTCTTCACCGACCTGGCCAACCCGACGAGCAACGCCCTTTACCAGCGCCTCGGTTACCGTCCCCTGGTCGATCACGTGGCACTTACCACCACCCACACCCCGCGTCACACCTGACACGTAGGCTACGTGGCATGCGCACACTCATCGCGGTGCACGGTGAAGGCGCCGACGGCGCCCACGAGTTGAGACGCTGGCTGAGTGCGGTGCCGCAGCTGCGGGGCCGCATACACAGCGGCGCGACGCAGGCCGAACCCCCCGCCGGCGCCATGGGCCTGGCGACGGACGCCCTGCTCGCGGTTCTCGCGCCGGGCGGGGTGGCCGCGGTCTTCGCCGGGGCGGTCGTCGCCTGGGCCCAGACCCGCAGGGGCAGCCAGACGATCACCATCACGCGCCCTGACGGCACCCAGGTCACCGTCTCCACCACCCACGTACGCGGCCTGGACGCCCAGCAGTCGGCGGACCTGGCCCGCCAACTCGCCACGGACATCACGGGACCACCCGCGGCCCCGGGCCAAACGGTGCCCCCCGACGCCCCGCCCGTCACGCGCCCTGCCCCGCCCGCCCCGCCTCCGGCGCTCCCCGGCGCCTCTGCCGATACCTCGCCCTCCCCCGACGCCCCGCCCGTTACGCGCCCTGCCCCGCCCGCGGCGCTCCCCGGAGCCTCGCCCGACACCTCGCCGCCCCCCGCCCTCCCGGGCCCCGGCACCCCGGCCGACGCCCCGCCCCCCACCCCATGACCGGCGGCCTCGCCGAGGACGGGGCGCGGGCGGTCATCGTCGGGACCGGGGCGCACGCGCCCGGCTCCGCGCTCCCCGGGCTGCCGTCCGTCGACACCACCCTCGACGACCTGCGACGGCTCCTGCGCGACGTCTGCGGCATGGCCGACGACCGCATCCACCGGGTCCCGGCGACCGCTCGCCCCGACGAGATCGTGGCCGCCGTGGAGCGGGCCGTCGACGAGGCGACGGGAGTGGTGCTGTTCCTCTACGCCGGGCACGGGCTGCTCGGCCCCGGCGACGAGCTGTACTTCGCCACCCGTACGAGCCGGTCCGCCGAGCAGATCGCGGACGCCGTCCCGTACCACACGCTCAAAGGGCTGCTCGGCCGCGCCGCCGCGGGCAGCGTCGTCGTCCTCGACTGCTGCTTCTCCGGCCGGGCCGGGGCACCCACCGGCGCCCGGGCGGCCGACCCGTTCGTCTCCGCACGCCCCACCGGCAGCTTCCTCCTCAGCTCCGCCGCGTACTTCGCCCTCTCGTACGCCCCCGAGGGCGAGCGGCACACCCTCTTCGGCGGAGGGCTCGTCGAGCTCCTCGAATCCGGTGACCCCACCGGCCCGCCCCATCTCACCCTGGACCACCTCCACGCCGCGCTGGACCGGAAGTTCAGAGGCGGGCTCATCCAGCCGCAGCGGCAGAGCGAGGGAACGCTTGGCGCCCTCGCCGTCGCCCCCAACGCCGCCTACCGGCCCCCGCCCCCGGCCGGCCCGGACGGCGCCCCGCCCGCCGACGTGCCCTGCCCGTACCCCGGCATGGAGGCCTTCCGCGCGGAGGACAGCGGCTACTTCCACGGCCGCGACGCGCTCACCGACCGCCTGGTGACCGCGCTGACTGACACCGACGTGCCGCATCCGCTGGTCCTCGTCGGCGCGTCCGGCGTCGGCAAGTCGTCCCTGTTACGGGCCGGACTCCTCGCCCGCCTCGAGCGCGCCCCCGAGCCCTGGCCGACGCTCCTGCTGTCCGCGCCGGGCCCCCGTCCGCTGCGCGCGCTGGCCGAACTGTGGGCCCGGGCCACCGGCCGCGACCCGGACGACGTACGGGCCGCGCTCGACGACGGCCGGCTGGCGCCCCCGCTGCCGGGGCGTACGGCCTGCCGGCTGCTGGTCGTCGACCAGTTCGAGGAGGTATTCACGCGCTGCGGCGACGCGGAGGAGCGCGCCCGGTTCATCGCGGTCCTCACCGCCGGCGCCCCCGGCCACCCCAAGGTCGTCCTGAGCCTGCGCGCCGACCACTACGGCAGCTGCCTCGACCACCCCGCCCTCGCCGGCGCCCTCGAACACCACCAGCTGACCGTCCTGCCGATGACCGAGGACGATCTGCGCACCGCCGTCGAACAGCCCGCCTCGGCCGCCGGTCTGACCCTGCAGACCGGCCTCGTCGACCGCCTCCTGCACGACCTGCGCCAAGGCGGCCCGGCGGGCCTCGCCGGACTCCCCTTCCTCGCCCACGTGCTGCGCGAGACCTGGCTGCGCCGCAGCGGCGCCACCCTCACCCTCGCCGGATACCAGGCCACCGGCGGCATCTGGCAGTCCGTCACCACTACGACGGAGAAGCTGTACCAGTCGCTCGACCAGCGCGGCCGGACGGCCTTGCGCGAACTGCTCCTGCGCATGGTGCACGTCGGCGCCGACGCCTCCGAGGACGCCGTACGCCGCCGCATCCCGACCGCCGAGCTGCTGTCGGCGGGTCGCGCCATCCTCGACCGGCTCGTCGAGTCCCGGCTCGTCACCCTCGACCAGTCCAGCGCCCAGATCTCCCACGAGGCCCTCCTGCGCGCCTGGCCCCGCCTGCACCGCTGGATCGACGAGAACCGCGCCGAACTCGTCCTGCGCCAGCAGCTCGCCGACGACGCCGACGAATGGAACTCCGCCCACCGCCACCCGGGCTACCTTTACCGCGGCCCCCGCCTGGCAACCGCCGCGAGCCTCCTGCGCCGCAACCGCCTCACCCGCCCCCTGGACATCGACTTCGTCGAGCGCGGCCTTGCGGAGGAGGCAGCCGAACGCCGGAGGGAAGCCCACAGCACGCGCCGCCTCAAGCGGGCGCTGGGCGGTGTGGCGCTGGCCCTGTGCGTGGCGCTGATCGCCGCGTTCATCGCGTACGGCGAGCAGAACGAGACGGAGGAGCAGCGCCGCATCGCGGAGCAGCAGAGCGTGGTGGCGACGTACCGGGCACTGAAGGCGGAAGCGGAGACGCTCCGCCCGACCCAGCCGCAGACGGCGCTGCGGCTGGCGATCGCGGCGTACCGGATCCAGCCGTCGGCGGAGTCGCGTACGGCGCTCTTCGACGGGCTGGCCCAGGGGCACTTCGCCGGGCGGGTGACGGTCGAGGACCGGTCGTGGGACGTCCGCGTCCTGGGCGGCGGCGGCCGTCTCCTTGCCCTCGATCGTCTCCGCGAGGGACGGCGGCTCGAGCTGTGGGACGTCGGCACACCGGGTCGGCCGGGCCGTCGGCTCGCGGCCTTCGACGCCTGCCCCGACGACGTCAAGGCCGCCGACTTCAGTCCCGACGCCCGGACACTGGCCGTGGCCTGCAAGGACGGGACGGTGAGCCTGTGGAGCCTGCGTACGCCCGCGACACCGCGCCGCACCACCGTCATGCGCGCGCCGGGGCTACCCAAGCACGCCAACGCGATCAGGTTCGGCCCGGACGGCAGGACCCTGGGCGGGGTCGGCTGGTGGCAGGACAACGACCGCTACGGCGCGCTCGTGCTGTGGGACGTACGGGACCAGGCACGGCCGCGCCAACTTGGTGTCCGGCGAGGGGTGTACGAAAGCAAGGAGCTGCATTTCAGTCCTGACGGGCGGACCCTGTTCACCGCTTCCGGTGCGATCCTCTACGTCAAGGACTGGCACGACAAGGACTCGATAGCCCACCACTCCGGTGCGAAGCTGTGGGACATCACCGACCCGGCCCGGCCCAAGGAACTGAGCACGTTTCCCGTACGGGAGGAGGCGGCGGCCTTCAGCCCGGACGGTCGCCGGCTGGCCACCGCCGGCGGCGGGACCGTAGAGCTCTGGGATCTCTCCACACCGGCCAAGCCCCGCCGCATGCACCACTGGCTCGCCCACAAGGAGAATGTCACCGCCCTCGCCTTCCGGCCGGACGGCACAACGCTCGCCACGGGCAGCCTGGACAAGAGCGTGGTCCTGTGGAACGTCACCGATCCGAAGAAGCCCGCGAAGGTGACGACCCTGGTCGAGCACGACGGGTTGGTGGACACGATGGCGTTCGCTTCCGACGGCCGACGGCTCGTCAGCGCCGCGGACGAGGAGGTCATCCACTGGAGGGCGGGGGGAGACGGCCGGCCACGAGCGGTCGCGTCCTTCGACGGGATGCGGGGCTACGACACCTTCGACCTCAGCCCCGACGGCACGCTCCTCGCGGGCGGCGGGGACGAAGTGGTGGACCTGTGGGACGTCCGCGACCTACTACGCCCCAAGCGCCTGGCCTCCCTGGCCGGCCATACGTCCACCGTCAGGGGCGTCGCCTTCAGCGGGGACGGAAAGTCGCTGGTCAGCGGCGATCGCGGCGGCAAGATCGTGTTCTGGGACATTGTCAGACCGACGCGTCCGCGTACGACGGCCACCGTGCGGCGCGACAAGCCGGTCGAGCAGCTGGCCTTCTCACCGCGCGGGGACAGGCTGGTGTCGGTGGAGGGCGACCTGCCGTCCCCGTCCGGCCAGGGCACGGTCTGGGACACGACGGACCGTCGCCGCCCCCGCGCCCTTCTCACCCTCGCCGACCTGGTCCTGGTGGAAGCGCCACGTTTCCGGCCCGACGGCAAGCTTCTCGCCTTCCAGGTCTGGACCGCGAAGCCACTCGGCGTCCAGACGCTGCTGTGGGACATGACGCCGGGCGGGAAACGCGTCGAGGTGAAGGGCGCAGGACCCTTCGCGTTCTCCGCCGACGGTCAGACCTTCGCGAACCTGTACCTGGGCGACGACCTCGAACTGTGGGAGGTCACCGACCCCCTTCGACCCCGCGCGCTGGGCAGAGCGGCGAAGAGGGGAAGAGGGCAGAAACTCCAGGAGCTGGCGTTCCATCCCGGCGGCAACCTGGTCGCCGGGGCGACCAGGGAGGGGAGCGTCGTGCTGTGGGCGGTCGGTGACCGTGGCCTGCCCCACCAGGTCGCGAACCTCACCGAGGCCCGTGCGGGGGTGGATTCCGTACGGTTCACCCCGGACGGGCGTCGTCTGCTCGCCACGGACGGGCGCAGCGTCCTCGTCTGGGACCTGGACGACTTCCCTGAGATCGCCGCCGACACGCTCGGTCGCGCGTGCGCGGTGGCGGGCCGCGGCCTCGCCGACACGTACGACGAATGGAAGAGGTACGCGTCAGCGCTGAAGTACCGGAAGACCTGCCCCTAAGGCACTACCCCGCCAGCGCCGCCGCCCCCCGCGCCAGCGCCTCCACCCGCCCCCAGTCCCGCGCCGCGACCGCGTCCGCCGGGAGCATCCACGTACCGCCGACGCAGCCGACGTTCGGCAGCGCGAGGTAGGACGGTGCCGAGGCCAGGGAGATCCCCCCGGTCGGGCAGAAGCGGGCCTGGGGGAGCGGGCCGGAGAGGGACTTCAGGTACGGGATGCCGCCCGCGGCCTCCGCCGGGAAGAACTTCATCTCGCTCACCCCGCGCTCCAGCAGCGCCACGACCTCCGACGCCGTCGACACCCCCGGCAGGAACGGCACCCCCGACGCCCGCATCGCCTGCACGAGGGCGTCCGTCCACCCCGGACTCACCAGGAACCGCGCCCCGGCCGCCACCGCGTCCCGTACGCCCCGAGCCGTGAGGACCGTACCCGCACCGACCACGGCCTCCGGCACCCCGTCCGCGATCGCCCGGATCGCCCCGAGCGCGGCGGGTGTGCGCAACGTGACCTCGATCGCGGGCAGGCCCCCGGCGACGAGGGCCCGGGCGAGGGGGACGGCGTCGGCGGCATCGTCAAGGACGACCACGGGGACGACGGGGGCGAGGTCGAGGACGGAGGCCATGGCGCCATCCTCACGGGGTGTCGCGACACTCGCAACGAACGTTGCACATGCCGCAACGGGCGGTCAGTGAATCTCGTCCACCAGCACATCCAGAGACCAGGCCGTCCCCGCCCGCGCCGGAGCCTTCGGCTCCACCACGTACCCCAGCCCCCGCAGCGTCTCCACCAGCTCCGCCGGGTCCTTCGGGGCCGCCGCCGACTGAAGGAGGCCGCGGACGATCCGTCCCTTCGTCGCCTTGTTGAAGTGGCTCACCACCTTCCGCGTCGGCGCGTGCAGCACCCGCACCGTCGCCGTGCGCTCCGCCACCTCACCCTTCGGCTTCCAAGCCGTCGCGTACGCCGCCGACCGCAGGTCCAGCACGAGACCCTCCCCGGCCGCCTCGGGCAGCACCGACGCCATCGGCGTGCGCCAGTACGCGCCCAGCGCGCCCAGGCCCGGCAGCTTCACGCCCATCGAGCAGCGGTACGACGGGATCAGGTCGTCCACCCGGACCGCGCCCCACAGGCCGGAGAACACCAGCAGCCGCTCCCGCGCCCGGCGCCGCGCCGCCGCGTCCAGGGTGGCCAGGTCCAGGGCGTCGTACAGCACGCCCGTGTAGATCTCACCGGCCGGCCGCGCCCCAGCAGTCCGCAGTCCGGTGTTCTTGGCGATCTCGCCGCGCAGGCCCTCGCTCAGGCCGAGGACCTCTCGCGCCTTCTCCTCGTCCGAGACGCACAGCTCCACCAGCTCGTCCAGGACCGCGGCCCGCCCCTCGGCGAGGCCGGGCAGGGACAGCGCCTCCGGCTTGAGCGGAGCCCCGCGCCCGGAGGCGGCCTTACCCTCCGACGGCGGCAACAGCACGAGCACGGCGTTTCTCCTTCATGACGTACGGGACGGGGGTGCGGCCCCGACCGCCCAGCGTACAAAGCCCCGCCCCGCCGAAATGCCGCCCCGCGCCCCCCGGCCTACGCTCGACCCATGCCCCGCCGTCATATCCGTGTGATCGGCGCAGACGACGGTCCGCTGCAGGCCGCCCTGCGCGCACTCCGCACCCAGCTCCGCATCCCCGCGGGCTTCCCGCCGGACGTCGTCGCCGAGGCGGCGGCGTCCGCCAAGAACCCGGCCCTGCCGGACCACGACGCGACCGACATCCCCTTCTTCACCATCGACCCGCCGACCTCCGTCGACCTCGACCAGGCCATGCACCTGGCCCGGCGCGACGGCGGATACCGCGTCCACTACGCCATCGCCGACGTCGCCGCGTTCGTCACCCCCGGCGGCGCGGTCGACGCCGAGGCCCACCGGCGCGCGCTGACGCTCTACCTCCCGGACGGCAAGGTGCCCCTGTACCCCGCCGTGATCTCCGAGGGCGCCGCCAGCCTGCTGCCCGGCAACACCGCGCCCGCGCTGCTGTGGCGCATCGACCTCGACGCCGAGGGGCGCAACGTCGGCACCGACGTACGGCGCGCGCTCGTCCGCAGCCGCGCCAAGTACGACTACGCGGGCGTCCAGGCCCAGATCGACGCCGGCACCGCCGAGGAACCCGTCGCCCTCCTCAAGCCCGTCGGACTTCTCCGCGAACGGCTGGAGATCGAACGCGGCGGGGTCTCCCTCAACGTCCCCGAGCAGGAGATCATCGTCGGGGCCGACGGCTCGTTCTCCCTCGAATACCGCGCCCCCCGGCCCGTCGACGGCTGGAACGCCCAGATCTCCCTGCTCACGGGCATGGCCGCGGCCGACCTGATGACGGCGGCCGGCACCGGCATCCTGCGCACCCTGCCGACCGCCCCCAGCGGGGAGGTGGCCCGGCTGCGCCGCACTGCGAAGGCGCTGGGCATCGACTGGCCGCACCACGTCTCGTACGCGGAGCTCATCCGTTCGCTCGACCCGCACCAGAGCAGGCACGCCGCGTTCCTCCAGGAGGCGACCAGTCTGCTGCGCGGGTCGGACTACACCGTCTTCACCGGCGGCCAGGTGCCGGTGCCCGCCGTCCACGCGGCCGTCGCCGACGAGTACACCCACGTCACCGCACCGCTGCGGCGCCTGATCGACCGGTACGCGGGCGAGTTGAGCCTGTCGGCCGCCGCGGGCACGCCGCCGCCCGACTGGGTGGTGGGCGCGCTGGAGGCGCTCCGGCAGGCCATGAAGAACGGGTCCCGGCTCGCCAACACCGCCGAACGCAGGTGCGTCGACATCGTCGAGGCGGCGCTGATGAGCAACCGGATCGGGGAGACCTTCGACTCGGTCGTCATCGACGTCCAGGAACAGGAACCGGACCTCGGCACCGTCCACCTGAAGGACCCGGCCGTGGTCGGCCGCGTCGAGGCCGACGGTGCGGAACTGCCCCTGGGCGACCGGCTACGGGTCCGGCTCACGGAGGCGTCCCCGGGGACGGCGAACGTCCTGTTCGTCCCGGCGTGAGGTCATGGGGGCCGGCAGTGTGAGCCGCGCCCCGCGTCGAGCCGTCCGCCGTCACGCGTGACATTGCACGCACGGCCGTCAGCCCAGTGGCCTCACGCGTGACATTGCACGCGCGGCCGTCAGCTCGATGTGCCCTCACGCGTGACATTGCAACGCGCGGCACCCGCCGCACCCGCCACCGCCTCCCGCACCGCCGCCCCCAGCGCCCTCGCGTCGTCGGCGTGGCACCGTACGGTCCTCACCTCGTAGCGCCGCCCCAGCATGCTCACGGCCGTCACCGGCTCCGACAGCTCCAGCGTCAGCGACGTCTGCGCCGCCACCTTCAGGTCGAGGACGCCTTCCTGCTTCTCATGCGTGAACAGCAGCTCGTGCCGGACTGCCGCGATCCGCTCCAGCGGGATCCGCAGATCCACATGGGCGGCCTGGCGCAGCCGCAGAGTGTCCGACGTCAGCACATGGGGCCGGGTGACGGACGCCGCCTGCAGGCCGACGACGAACAGCACCGTGTACACGTCCAGGAAGAGGACCACGGCGTGCACCATCGGCCAGGCGCCCAGGAGGTACGACATCCCGACCGTCTCCACCGCGCACACGAACGCGAAGCCGTACATCAGCGCCGCCTGGTCCCGGGCGTGCCCGAACGCCCGGTCGCCCGGTCCCACGCCGTCACGCCGCCGGGCCGTCCAGAGCAGCAGGCTGTGCATCAGCCGCAGCTCGTGACCGACCAGTCGCAGCACCGGCACCGGCACCGGCACCCGCCGCGCCGTTCTCCGCAGGGCCCGCCTCACCGGGCACGCTCCATGACGATCCGCAGGGCCCGGGCCACCGCCGCGCCCTGGGCCGGGGCGAAGTCGGCGAGGAAGACATCCAGGAACCGGCCCTCGGACCCGGCCCCGCCCGCCTCCGGGCCGAGGTGGGCGACGGCCGCGTCCGGGATGAGCTCCGCGAGTCCCCGCGCCGCCGTCTCGACCGCCGGGTCGGCCGGGTCCGCGTCCACGAGGGCGTCGAGCATCCCGTACACCTCATGGGCCCGCTCCACCGCTCCCGGAGACCGGGCCATCGTGTGCAGGGCTTCCATCATCCGGTCCCGTTCGGCGTCCGAGGCCACGGTGTCCAGCAGGGCCAGCACCTCCCGGTCCTTCGCGGCCATCGGGGAGGCGTCCGCCGGGCCGCCGGCCATCTCACGGAACACTTCGGCAAGGCGCGGCGACACCGGCCCCTCGGCAGGCAGCCGCCCGGCACGCGCCTGCTCCAGCAGCACCGCGAGCCGCGCCCTGCGTGACTTGACCAGCGCCTCCTGCCGCCCGAGGTCGGCGTCCAACTCCTCCAGTACGTCGACCAGCTCGCGGCCCTCGTCGTCGGCGACCACGTCCCGCACCTCGTCCAGCCCGAGCCCCAGCTCGGTCAGCCGCCTGATCCGGGCCAGCAGTACCGCGTCGCGCAGGGTGTAGTCGCGGTATCCGTTGGCCCGGCGGACGGGCTCGGGCAGCAGCCCGAGGTGGTGGTAGTGCCTGATGGCCCGCGTGGTCATCCCCACCATCGCGGCGATCTCTCCGATACGCATGACCTCAGTACAAACGTTGACGTCGCGACAAGGTCAAGCGTCCGGGCGGGCCCCCTCGGGCGGGTAGCATGGTCGGCACGGCAGACGAGCCGGGCGGGCGGCCGCGTGGGGGTCTTTGGATCCTCCCGAGGAACGTCCGGGCTCCACAGGGCAGGGTGGTGGGTAACGCCCACCCGGGGTGACCCGCGGGACAGTGCCACAGAAAACAGACCGCCGGGGACCTCGGTCCTCGGTAAGGGTGAAACGGTGGTGTAAGAGACCACCAGCGCCTGAGGTGACTCAGGCGGCTAGGTAAACCCCACCTGGAGCAAGGTCAAGAGGGGTCGTCCTCGGACGGCCCTGCGCGGACGATCGAGGGCTGCCCGCCCGAGTCCGCGGGTAGACCGCACGAGGCCGGTGGCAACACCGGTCCTAGATGGATGGCCGTCGCCTCGACGACCGCGAGGTCCCGAGGCACAGAACCCGGCGTACAGCCCGACTCGTCTGCCCCCACCTGGGGCTTCGCCTCGGAAAGGGCCTCTGACCTGCGTCGGAGGCCCTTTCCGGTCTTTCGGGGGCTTGCCGCGTTAGGCGGCGGAAGGTCCCTCGGAAGTCCCTCGGACAGCACTGAAAGTCCCTGAAAAGTCCCTGGCGCAGAGGCGCGGAGGACGCCTCCGACCTGGGCTAACCATGTTTCCTATAGCCTCAGCGCGTGGCCCGCGGAAGCTGGGCGCAGCGGGTCGCAGCGCTCGTCGTCGAGATCATCGAGACCCCCGGAATCCACACGTCGGCCGAGCGCTTCGAGAGCGAACTGAACGTCGTCCTCGGCACCGTCCCCGTCGTCTGGGGGGCGAGGACGAGAGCCTCACCGCCGCCTGCCCCGCCGCACTCGCGGCCTGACACTCCAGCAGGTTGTCCTACGATCGGCCCTGGTCGCCTTTCGGTGGCCGGGGCCCTCGTCGTCTCGGAAGGAACGGGCATCGAGCACGCACACCCTCACCATCAACGGCGAGAAGGTGACCATCACCCAGGAGAGCGTCCTCCTGGCCGCCGCCGACGCTCGCCCGAACGTTCGCCCCCATCGCCATGGCGTCCTCATCGGCTCTGTCCTCTGGGCACCGAAGGACCTTCTGCGGACCGTCATCGGAAACGACGACCTCGGGAACGTCGACTCCCCGCGCGCCATGAAGGCGTTCAATATCCTCGGCTTCCAGACCTTCACCGAGACCGTCTACACCGCGGACGGCCTCCCCTTCGTCCACCCCGACAATCAGCTCCGCACGCAGGGCGCTCGACCGTGACCAGCCCAACCACCACGCCCGTCTACGCCTCCCTGGTCGCCGCGATCGAGGAGAAGAACGGAGTCCTCCAGGCCGATGTCCGCCGCCTGCGGGACATCCTTGGGGCCGGCCGCACCGGCAGCACGGTCGCCCGCACCATCGAAACCGAGCTCGCCCGCGCAGGCATCCTGCACTTCCCGCCGACCATCCCCACCAGCCAGGACCGGCGCGTCGTCCTGTGCACTCACCCGATAGTGAAGCTGGTGATCGAGACCCTCCGTGCTGCTGACGTCGAAGAACCGACAGACGCGGACATCACGAAGGCGCAGGTATCGCTCGAACTCATGGCAGCCGCGTTCAGCCCCGGCAAGACGGCTGAGGAGGCGTAATGGCCAACCCGAACACCGACACCTGCCCCATCCTCGTGGATGCGAACCGCACCTGCGGCGCCACCCTCCGCTGGGAGGTCACCCCCGAGCGCGACATCGAGCCCTACGTCGCCTGCGGCCAGCACATCACCGCGCCCATCATGCGCTCGGACGAGCTCGTGCCGTTCACCGCCCGGCCAATCTGAGCAGCGCAGCTGCCCGTTGTCACTGTTCCACTTGGAGTAGTTCGAGCAGCGAACTCCGCGCAGAGGGGCTTCAGTGATTGCTATGGATCTGACTGTGACCGCGCGGTGCACTGCGGATGAAGTCAAGCACCTGGAAGAGGTGTTTGGCGATTTCAAGCAGAGAAACCTTGCCACTTTGATCGCCAAGGCAGGTGCGCGGGAAGCGCTGGATCAGGCGATGGGTATCGTGACTCCATCTACCGCTAATGATATGCGCGTGGCGCGCATTCGAGCTTTGATCCAGGAGGAAGTTCCTGTTGGAGATGCAGAGAAGGTAGTTGCGGCCCTGTACAGGGTGCCGACACCAACCGCCCGGGGCTTGGTTCGTGCGGCGATTGCCCGATTCGAAGATGTTCGAGAAAAGGTGATTCTCGCAATTCGGTCTTCTTTGGATGGTGCCGACCCGGTACCGGACAATGAGGTGTGGGAGGTATTGCTTATCTCAACGCCTGTGCGTGAATGGATCATGGCGGAGACAGCGGTGAGCAATCATCCTAGCTCGAGGCCTTCCAAGAATGCAGGGCTTCGCCTGTTCCCGGACGATACATATCAGTATCTCAGGGAGCGAGTCGGGCTCCCTAGGAGGCCTTGGTCGTGAATCTCGACAAAGAGATAGGCGACGCGTTCTCCCTCATCGGCCTCTTGCTGGTGTTTTTGTTCGCCTACTTCTCTGCTCTCTGGACGCAGGTTGACAACCTAGTGGGCCGCCCAAAGCGCAACGAGGAAACAGGTGCGTTGCGCAATCTGAGGAAGGTGCTGGTTCTCAAGAGGCGGCATCTTGCAGCCTTGTCACTTCTAATTGTTTTGGTCGTTTTGCTCCTCGCTCCACTCTCCTTCAAAGTGATACAAAGGATGCAATGGGGTGGAACTTTCAGCACCATTCGAGCAGGCCTATTGCTTGTCGCGCTCCTTCTTGTAATGCTGCTCGCGGCGGTGGTTATCCTGAATCGAAAAGCCGCCTTTGACGTCGCATTCATTGACGGTGAACTCGAAAGAAGGAAAGCTTCCCCACCCCCTCCAGAGAGGGAGTCCCAGCTTTCATGGGACCAATTTGTCTTCCCGGGCGGAAAAAGGCCATGGGTGAAAGAGAGGAATCCTAGGGGTGGCGACTGATGCGCCAGCTGTAGTTCCGATCAACTGCACGCATTGCCGGCGATCGACGGTCAGCCCGTCACGATGTCACGAGTTCAAGATCAGTAGGCGGGCCGCTGGATGGTGGCGACCCGCCCATCTTCTCTGCCAGGACCCGCTCAGTGGGTTACCAGCCGAAGGTGTACCCGTCGCCGTTGCACGAGCTGCAGACGCCGTCCCCTCCGCATTTGTCGCAGTCTCGCGGGAAGGGGAAGCCGTCGACCTTGCCGGTGCCCTTGCACTTTCGGCACTCGCCCTTCTTGTCGGGGCATGACTTGCATCGGGCCATGAGAGTTCTCCTTCTCATCTTGAATGTTGATAGCCGTAGCCGCCGTGGGTTGTGCACTTGTCGTCGCCCGGGTCCAGCCGGGCAACGGAGAGGACCTACAGGGGTTCGTCTGCCGGCTCGAAGTAGGGGAGGGACGGGCTGGCTACAACGGCGCTGCCTCCCCATCGGACGCGATGCGTCTCGGTTCCTCCTGAGGGGCAACAGGTGGGATCGGTGTCCTTGAAGATCGGTCGGGTGAGTACGGCTTCCGTGCCGTTCTGCGAGGCGAGGCGGAGCTGCCCGGATCCGGTCGCCTGGCCCACGTACCTGTTGCCGTAGAAGAAGAACACGCTGACGCAGTTGCCGTTGGCGCTGCCTACGCAGGCG
Organism: Streptomyces purpureus; assembly: GCF_014648195.1. Lineage (GTDB taxonomy): Bacteria > Actinomycetota > Actinomycetes > Streptomycetales > Streptomycetaceae > Streptomyces > Streptomyces purpureus. Next base: position 223,555 of record NZ_BMQQ01000005.1, on the reverse strand, counting down.
GCTTGGACGGCGCGTAGCGGGCCGGTCATGCGGGTGATCTCCTGTGCGGTGACAGTGGTGCTGAAGTTGTGCCGCTGGATGAGCCCCAGGGCCGCGGCGCCGTCGATGGTGGTCGTGGTCGGTTGTTGGGCTGTGGCCGGGCAGCCGGTGAACTCGAGTAGCCGGGCGGGCGGTTTCATGCCTCGGAGTCGGCCGCAGTCACGGACCCAGTCCGGGTCGTGGTCGTCCTCCATGACCGGGACGAGGTGGGTGGCCAGTTTGAGCCGGCCGGCCGTACGGGTGAAGACCGTGGTGATCACGGAGTCGGTGGCGGGAGTGTCTCCCCAGATGACGGCCGACCAGCCGGGGTAGCACTTGCTGTCTCCGAGGTGGACTTCGGAGGGCGCTTGCAAGGTGCGGGTGACTGCCGTCTTCAGTTCCGCGCGGGTGGGGCACGGGTTCGTGGGGACGGGCTTGACGGGCTGTGTGCCCCGGATGCGTTCGATCTGCTTGATCACCGTCTCCATGACGACGGGATCGGTCTTGATGTAAACGTGGTTGCAGCCGCTCTCAAGAACCTTCCAGCCGCTCGGGCGGCAGGTGAGGACTTGCGGCTTGCCGGTCATGTTCGCGTACGCGGTGGCGGAGTCGAGGGTGACGGCGATGTCCCCGATTCCCACTTCGGGCGGCGGGGCGACGTCGAAAGGCCCCCGGGGCAGGGTGAACCTGATGTCGCCCGCGATCGCCCGGACGGGCAGTTCCTTGGGCCAGGGCGGCAGTTTGCCGATCTCGGCCGAGCGGTACCTCAGCGCACGGCCCTGGGGAGATCTGAGCGCTGTGAATGCATTGCAGATGTCGTCTTCGTGTGTGAGGTCGTATCCCGCACAGAAACTGAGGACGGCGTCGAGCGTCATGAGTACGGGGTGACGGGAGATGCTGAGCAGGTCCGTGCCCGTTTGGAGGGCGGTGATGAGTTGGGAGCCGACCGTCGGCGTGCCGATGGTGATGACCTCGGCGATGTTCTGCCACGTCTTGCTGTCGGACCGGCCGTCGGAGCGTGAGGCTGCGTACTGGGTGGCGAGGCCGCCCATGGAGTGGCCGACGACCACGACCTTGTGGCCGGTCGCTCGGGCCAAGCAGTTGATGGCGTCCGCGAGCGCCGGACCGATGCGACGGTCCGTGACCCATTCGGGCTGGGCCGCGTAGTAGTCGTAGGTCCACGCCGTGACCCGGGCCAGGTGGGCGACTCTCGCGGGAAAGGATCCCTTCCCCGGCCGGTATGCCTCGCCTGCCTTCTGCGCCTTGTCGGCCGGGTACACCCCCTCGGGTTGGTTCCAGGTGTCGGCTCCGGCGTTGATGCCGTGGACGAAGAGGACGGGCGTACTGTTCGCCACCGGCCCGCGTGGCTCGACCTGTACGACCTTGCCGCCCGTGGAACAGGGGCCCGCCGCTGCGGTCCCGGAAAGCACCGTAGTGAGGCCGAGGAGGGTCAGCAGGGTGAAACAGAGGGCGACAATGCGTTTCCGGATCGAATGGCCCGTCACTTCAGGACCTCCACTACGGTGATGCGCCATCCGGTACTCCGCTTGGCGAACCCCATGAGGACGTGCTGTGCGGGTTTCCCTGGTTTCGTCAGGGTGGCCTGTGCGTTGGCGTAGCCGTTGGCCTCGTGCCAGCTGTCCTCGCTCAGGTCGATGCGGGTTCCCTCGGGGAGAAGGCGGCCAGCCTCCAGAGCGTGATCCAGTTCCGGGGTGAGTGCCGCCCGCTGGGTGGCGGCATCGCTGGAGGCCAGGTCCTGAGCGATGTCAGCCGCTTGGGCGGGCAGAGGTCCACCCGACTTGTACGGAAGTGAGGGGGCGCCTGGGGGCTTGCCGTTGTCCGGTGGGCGTGGTGGCTGGTCGTCGCGGAGAGCCAGATAGCCGATTCCAAAGGCGGCTACCAGGGTCAGGCCGAGGAACAGGAGGGTTTTTCGCATGACTTCATGCCTCCGTGGAGAGTCAGGTGTGCGAAGGACACATAAGCGGGAAACGGAGTGCCTCGGTGCGGTGCGCCGTGATCAGTACCGGTTGACCGGGCCCCAGCCGCTGGCATGTGAGGTGAGGCGGGTCTTGATGTAGTACGTCGGGCTCAGACCGCCTCCGTTGGGGCGGCCTCCCAGGCCAACAGGAAGGTGCCGTGTGCTCATGGCGGGGCTGTAGGCCCGGAAGATCTCGCCGGCGCCCGTCAGACAGTTGTTTGTGAGGAGGTCATAGCTCGTGCGGGCCAGCGCTCGGTAGGTGCGCTGTGCGTGGGCGATGCTGCCGCTCGCGGTTGTCTGGCATCGGTAGAACTCGTACTTCGAGGGGGCAAGGATGCTGCCTTTCGCAGTCAGGTCTCGCCAGGTTCCGCCTGCGATGCGAGCGCCCATGGCGAGGGGCTGCTTCATGGTCGGCCCTTGGAAGGTTCCCCAGATGTAGTGGTCGGCGCGGGCGGTGTCCTTGACGGCCCAGCCGGCGTGTCCGGCGCCGCCCGCGCTGTCGGTGTCGAGGAAGAAGCACACCTGTCCTCGTCCTGCGGCGTGGGCCTGCGGGGTTGCCAGGGAGGTGGGGAGCAGGGCGAGTGAGAGGGATACCAGGGCTGCGCCGAGGCGGAATGCAGAGGTCCTCGTGGGCTTTGCGGGCATGCGGGCAGGCATGAGCGACCCTTCGGTGGTGGTGGGATGACCGCGATGCGGGGCGTCGCTGCGCGTTCAAGCGCTGCGGCCTGCGATCTGTCACCACCGTAGGACGCCTTGGGGTGTGTCTGTGCAGGTTGGCGTGGTGAGCTTTGGCGTGAGCACAGGTGACCAAGATCATTAAGAGAGGATCGGGGCGCCGGATTGATCCGCATCGCCCCACAGTCGGGATCAGTCGAGCAGGCCCATCCGGCATGCCCTGACCACCAGTTGAGTGCGGGTGCTCACCTCGAACTCGCGGCAAAGGTCCTTGATGCGGCGTCGTGCGGTCGACGGCGATACGCCGAGGCGCCGCGCGATGGCCTCGTCCTTCACCTCGTCGGCGAGCAGCGCGATGAGATCGCGGTGCTTCTGCATCAGGTCGCGGGGTGTCTGGTGATCAGGAGCGGCAAGCGGTGCGGCTCCGCGCCAGTGACGGACGAAGAGATCGGCAGCGGCCGCGACCGCCCCCGGTGTTCGGACGACCATGATCCCTGCCTGATTGTCGGCGGGGTCCAGAGCGGTGGCGACGTACTCGTCGTCGACGATGAACACCCAGACGGGGAGCGTGGGCACGGTGCGGATCTCGACACCGGCCGCTGCCATCGTGTGGGCGCCGTCCACCAGGCTGGGCAGGATGTCGATGCTCTCCAAGAGCAGGAGCTGCACGGGGGTGCCCCGCCGGGCAGTGAAGGCCGCGAGCTCGCCGATCGCCGTGTAGTCGGAGGTCTCCCCTACTCCCGGGGCGGCGCCGGCGGCGGCCATGCACTGCACCGACGTCGACGCCGTGGCCGCGATCTGCTCCAGAAACGACCAGGCCGCAGCGGCTCCACGGTGAACCTCCGCCTCGGCAAGGGAGGAGACCCTCTCCGATCCGATCTCGGAGGCCAGCTCATCGACCGCCGCACGGCTCAGCTCGAGTTCCTTCTGCTGACGTGCCAGACGCAGTTCGGCGCGTTCCAACAAGGGATGACAGGCCAGGACCGGATGGACGGCACGCAGTTCTCCCCCTGCGGTCCCGGCGAGCAAGCCCAGCGACAAGAGCCGCTCTGCGACAAGGTAGGCCTCCTGCGCGGAGAGGCCCACCGAGTCACCGACACACTCTGCGGTCGACGTCAGCCGCGTCAGAAAGAGGCGGTAGAACTCCGACTCAACAGCTCCCAGACCCAACCCCGCCAACATGGTCTTCCCTTTGTCCTCGCTCGCCAGACGAGCCTGCGGCCGCACCATGTGGCGGGTTGCACGGCCAGTTCCGGCACTGGTGTGAAGCTCACCGATTCTGCCCGATCTCTGCGGTACTGAAGTCACAGAAATCAGCCATGTGATGCGGCATCACACTCATGGTCTGGGCCCAACGAAAGTGCGACTCTCCTCGCCGTCGTCATTGGCCACTCCCCGGAGGACGTCCGTACGGGCCTCGAAGGCGGAGCAGCGGTCGTCGCGGTCGCATCCAGGAAGACTTCGGCTCACGTCCTGAAAGACGCCGGGGCCGAAGTGGTCCTCGAGACTTTGGAAGACCTGCCCGCCAGGCTCGTGACGCAGCTACGTCTCGTCGGCCACCTTCGTCCCCTGCGTAGTTCAACCGTCCAGCAAGGCCACGCTCGCGATGGTGTCAGGCAGTTGGCGCGCGAAGTCACCCATCCCCCGGAGATAGAGAGGCCCCGGGCCACCGACCGTGAGCTGCGTGGCCTACTGGTCTCCGTCTGATTCGCGGGCCCGGCGACCGCCTCGTCGTCCCGCTCGATCGCGCGTCGGGCAGGGACCTGGCAGGACCAGCCGCTTCGCACCAGCAGCTTCCGCACACCCTGGATCGTGTAGGTCATGTGGCAGCGTCGGCCGATCACCTTCACGCGGTTCAGAGTCCAGCGCTAGTCTTCCCAGCTGTGCGCGGCCGGCCCCTTGGTCAGCTCTGCCTCCAACTGGGCGAACTTCGTCTCTCGTGACGAGCAGTGAGCCCCTGCGACTCCACGAGTTCAACCTCAGCAACAATCGAGCCTCCGGCAGAGTGGCTGTGGCAGGCTAGGAGCCACCGCTCCATGGTTCAGGCAGCGGTGGCTACGGCGGCGTCGGTCAGGGCGCCACGCGGGCGTGGTCGAGACGGCGGTGAACCATCGAGAGGGTGGTCAGCAACTCCAGCAGCTCGTCGTCGGTGACGGGCCGGTGAAGCCGCGGATCGTGCGCCGTGGGGTTGCGGTACATGCTGCCCAGCCCCTTGATCAAGGCTGCGAACCCCTTCTGTTCGTCTTCCTCCGTTTTGGTCGCTCCGGTGTTGATGGCGACGCGCGGAGTACCGGTCGAGCCGGACATGAGCACGGCGTCGAGCAGTCGGGCGCCGTCCAGCCTCTCGCCGGTGAGTTGTCGGAGGCGGTCAAAGACAGACTTCGTGGCCTCCAGGCTGGCGTGGAAGGCATTCTTGGCCAGGATCTCTTTGGTGCAGTACGCCAGCACTTCCGGGTGCGTTCCACGACGGCGAAGCTCCGACCGCAAGGAGTTGGCGTGCTGAGCTGCCTCATCCAGCGTGCTCGCGGCTGGCCCTCGTGCCACCTTGCCCTCGTTGTTGACGCGCAGGCCGACGTGGACCAAGACCTCGTTGAGGTCGTCACGACGCCGGGAAAACACGTCAGGATGCTGCCGGTAGCGCACGGGAGCCATGGCCTCGGTGATGAACTTGATCACGCAGTTCGACGCCTGATCGCGGGCCTGCCGTACGAGCAGTGCCTGCGCCAGCCGCTTGCGCTTACTGGACCCCTCGGCGTCCGCTATGCCGATCTCGGCCAGCAGGAGATCGACCTCCCCGCCAGTCAGCCCCTCGTTCGTGTCGGCGAGAACGTCCGCGACCGCGGTGACCGTGGCGGGAGGCCAGGGAGCGTACTTGTTGGACGTGGTCATTCCATGCCCGTCCTGGGCCTGCTTCGTCTGCAGGCCAGGCAATCAGGATGGCATGAGCGCGCGCTTCAGCGTGCGGAAGTTGCCTTGCTTACGGCACGGCTGACGCGATCGCGGAGCACGTCGGCGGAGACATATGAGAGTGCCTCGGCCAGCGAATCGAGTGCGGAGGCGAACTGGCCCTCCTGCTGGCGCAGGTGGGCGTCAAGGAAGGAGACGACGGTGCCCGTGGCGCTGCGGCGGGCTTGCCGTGCATACAGCACGGTGAGGGAGAAGGCCCAGCACGCGTGCAGGAAGCCGTAGACGGGGCGAGGAGTTCCCCGCCAGGGGGAGAAGAAGGTGACGTCGGCGGGGAGGCTCACGTCGTGCGCGGCCAAGGCGTCGTTGAGCCAGTTGTGGGCGGCCTCGTGGATCAGGTCGCGGGCCAGGACCTCGGGGTGGGCGGTGTAGTCGGTGAAGACGGTGCCAGGGAGGCGGGTCAGGGCCCAGCTGTGGAGGGTCTCGTCCAGTCGGCGGCGGTTGAGCAGGCAGATGACGGGGGCGTGCTGGGTGAGCAGTGTGCGGAAGCCGTGCTCGGTGGCCGAGGCAAGCGCGGCGCGCACGAGCGCTTGGGCTTCGGGCAGGGCAGGGCTGGTGTCGGGGCGGATGAGGTAGTACGCGGTTTCGGAGATCTCCGAACGGAGCAGGTTCTCGGGTCGCGGGCTGAGCAGGATGTGCGGGCCGGCGGACAGGTGGGTCAGGTCCCGCGTCGTCGTCTTCCGGTACCACGCGAGGAGGTCCGTGTTCCGGGCGTGCGCGGCGTGCTCGGCGCCTTCGAGCAGGTGGTGGGCCACGGCGTAGTCGAGGGTGGACGAGCCGAGGCCGTTGCCGAGTGCGGAGGCGATGCGGCTGGTCCGGAGGTGCTGGTGGCCGGCGATGCCATCGAGGGTGACCAGGGCTTCCGGGGACAGGGTGCTCATCTGGACTCCAGGTGTGGACCGGGGCCGGACCCCGGCTAGGGCCGGCCCCGGTAGAGGGTCAGGCCGTGGTGGTGGGCTCGGTGGCGTCGGGCTCCACCGTGGCGGCGAGCCAGGTCTCGGTGGCCGCGTTGGAGGTGTGCGCGGTCGTGCGCACCGGGTCGCTGTCACGCAGGGACGCGACCGCCTCCAGGAACTCGTCGAATGTCTTGTCGTCTGCCACTGCTCGCTCTCTCTTCTGATCGGGGCCGCGGGTTGGCGGTGAGGGGATGATGGGAGGGACGGCGGGCCACGGGGTCCGTTCATGACGGGGTGCCCGCTCACTCGGAGACGAAGAGCGTGAGGAACTTGCGCACACGGCCGGTGCGGACCGGCTCCGTGCCGTGGACGAGTTGGCTGCCGAAGACCACGAGCGTTCCCGGAGAGGGGGCGACGCTCCAGCGAGTGCGCGGCATGCCGCGGAACCAGGGGGAGGACATGTCCGTCCCCTCGTGTGCGAAGCGCATCCCCGGGGCGTAACCCGACCCGGTCGGCGCCTTGTCCGCGGTCCAGACGGCGTCGCTACCCGTGGTCTCCACGTAGAACGCGCCGCCGGCGTCCTGGATGTCCGTGAGCGTGACCGTCGCGGCGGCGATCTGGCGGGGACGGGTGAGCGGATCGGGGGCGATGCCGTCGGCATGTGGGGTGATGTACTGGCCGGCGCCGTACTCGAGGTAGATCCACGGCCGGTGGCCGGTGACCGACGGCAGCATGCCCGTGATGGCGGCCATGTGCAGTTCCAGGGCCTGGTCGAGGAGGGCGGTCGCCTCGTACGGGATGTCGGTCATCTCGATCCGGCCGGCCGGCTCGTAGACGTCCTGCGCCTCGGCGGGGGAGTGACCGGGGATCTCGTGGATGGTGGTGTGGCGGCCCGTGCCGTACTGGTCGCGTCCGAGGGGGCCGAGTGTGTCGTCCATGACGTCGTTGAGGCGCTGGATCTCTTCCGGCTTGATGAAGCCCTCCACGGTACGGATGGACAGCGTCTCGGCGATGTGAATCATTGCTCGCCTCCGCACGCGCAGGGGGTGGAGGGCGGGGCGGCGGCTTCGGCCAGGGCCACCGTGAGTACGCGCACCGCCTGGGCGAGATCCTCGAAGTACTCGGCAGGAGTGGTGCCGGCAGCGGGTACGAGATGGAGGTCGAGCGTCGGATACACCCGGCCGGTGGTGCGGCACGTGAGCTCGCTGCGACCGAGGACCAACGAACACGCTCCGGGCAGGGAGGACTCGGCTGCGCTGGCGGCACGGCACAGGCGTGCAGCTGTACGCGCGTACTCGGCGCGGTCGCGCGGCAGGATGCCGACCGAGAGGAGGCGGGGCTCGGCCCCGGGGAGGTCGGCGTAGGCGTGGCCCTGGCAGCTGTCGTAGGTGACGGCGTTCCAGCCCGCGGTGAGCGCGTCGACGACCGGGCGGACGCCGGGCTCGATGCCCGCGTGCCACTGGGGGTGGTGGGGGTCGAGGTCGTCTGCCTCGTGCACGCCGGGCAGACCGACCGTGTTGATGTTGCCGTGGGCGCTGACCTGGACGCGTGCGGGCGTGCGGGGCACGGTGGCGTCGTCCCAGCGGGTCAGGAACGCCGCGACGTGGTGCATGTCGTTGGGGCGGACGGGACGCCAGCGCAGCCGGGAACAGGAGGCACCGGGCGGGAGGTTCGGATGGGCGAGCAGGGCGGCGACGCCGTCGATCAGACGCATGCGGTGGTCGCAGTACGCGTCTTCGTCGCCCGCGGCGGCGAAACGGAGGCGGACCGCCGGGCAGCCCGCGCCGCAGGTGTCGCGGTAGTCGCAGGTCGTGCACTTCGTGACCAGAGAGCGCGCCTGCTGAAGCAGCGGAGCGCCGCCCTGGGCGCCTGCCACGTCCGCCTCAGCGTGTACGTCACCGAGCGCGGTGAGGCCGGCCTGCGGCCAGGGCAGTTCGTCGCAGCTTCCCAGGCGGTCATCGGGATAGAGGGTGAGGACGTGGTCGCACTTTAAGTCGGAGAAGTGACAGGAACGCGTCCGCAGACCCCTCAGACGCCGGATGACGGAGACGACGGGCTCCAGCTTGACGCGGCGGAACAGACCGCTGGCGACCCAGTGGTGGGCGGCCTCCAGCACGAAGTCGGCGTACTGACGCGGCGTGACGGCCCAGGCCGGGCCGGTGGGGCCGATGGCCCGTCGCTGGAGTGCCCGACTGGTCGGCGTACGGGATCCGGCCACCGAGGTTGACCGGGTGACCGACGCGTCGAAGCACGGCACCAGGCTGACCGTCGTCACGGCGGGGAAGGAGGCGAGGTGCTCCATGATCTCGGAGGCGCGGCCGAGGACGTACGGGGTGACGGCGCAGATGACGCCGACGTGGCGTTCCCGACGGTCGAGGAGTTCCAGTGCTTCGACCACTCGGGGGTACGTGGGGCGGCCGTCGTAGCCGACGCGCCATGAGTTCCCGAGCGCGTCGCCGTCGAGGGAGAGGCCGATCTCCAGGTCCGGGTAGTGCCGCTCGAAGAGGTCCAGCCAGGTGTCGTCGAGCTGGAGGCCGTTGGTCTGGAGGCTCACGCGGATGACGTTCGGCTGTGCGGCGAGCGCGTCCAGGATCTCCGCGATCCGTTCCCGGCCGGCGGTCAGGGGCTCCCCGCCGTGGAGTTCGACGCTGAGCGGACGTCCGGAGAAGATCGAACCGAGGCGGTGGACCTGTGCCGCGCTGATCCGGGTGCCGCCCGGCGACTCCTTGCGCTTCTCGAAGCAGTACAGGCAGTCGATATCGCAGGTCTCCCCGCGGAGCTTGAGGATGACGGAGACTGCGGTGTCCGGACCGGTGCTCGGCAGCGGGGCGTAGAGACTCTCCAGGTCGGTCGGGGCGGTGCGGGTGACGGGCATCAGAGGACTCCCGAGGAGGAGAGGCGCGGTCTACGCGCCATCGGTGGAGACCGTGGACAGCCACCCGAGAAGCTGTCCGCCGGTGATGGGGATGTGGACGTCGCCGCGGCGAAGGAACCACCCGTCGGCGTACCGCTGGGGCAGCCAGCCGGCGTCGGGGGCATTCAGGTTGGGAGGCTTCTGCAGCGGGTCGTCGACGGGCCAGCAGTCCAGGAGGGCGCTGGTCACGCGTCGCTGAACCGGACGGAACCACTCCCACGTTTCCGTACGGGCCGGGTCGATCGGCGGACGGAACGGAGCGCCGGCAAGCAGCGGCAGCCACTTGTCGCCCAGGACCGGGTGGCCGGCCGCCGCGCACTCGAGCGCGGTGAGGCAGGTCTCCAGCTTCCGGCACACGACGTCGGCGGGTTCGGCCAGGCCGTCTTCGACGAGGCCGGTCAGGTCCTCGGCGAGACTCGCCGCGACCTCGGCCTGGTCGGCGACTGCCCAGCGTCGGTAGCCCTGGCGCTCCTCGGGATCGAGCACCGGATTCCAGCGTCTGGAGCCGTACGAGAGAGCGGTGCGCAGACACATGAGGTCGTGCATCGAAGCGCGTACCCGGCGGAACGATCCGAGGTCGTCGCGGCGGACGTCGAAGGAGCGGAGCAGGTGACGGAGTTCCTCCGCCCGCTGCGGCGCCTGCGCCTGGAGGTCGACACGGACGCCGTCCACGATGCGCGACTCCCACGCCGGAAGGGCGCCGTCCACGATGCCCCGCAGGTCGATGTCGCTCGCCGCGTGGGCGAAGCCACAGGCGAGGGCTCCCTCCAGCCAGACCTCACGAGCCTCGCCGGACGCGAGCAGCGCCTGGGCGACTCTGTCGGCGATCTCCCGGCGCAGTCGTGCCGATGGGTTCACCGGTGGCCTCCCTTGATCAGGATCTTGTCGTCAGCGGTGATCTCCCTGAGGAGATCTATGGCCCATATGTCGAGCGCGCCGCGCACGTCGGACCGCTGGGCACCTATGTGAGGTGAGGCCAGGAGGTTGAGCGGCGTCGTGGAGTCGGTGAGGAGCGGCAGATGCTTCCGCTCGACCGGGTCGAGGGCGAGGCCCGAGAGCCTCCCGTTCGCCAGCGCCCGCAGGCAGGCGGCGACGTCGAGGGTCTCCAGCCGCCCTGCACAGATCAGCAGAGGCCGCTGCGGAGCGACGCGTGCGAGGAAGTCCTCGCCGATGAGCTGTTCGGTCGTGGGACGCAGCGGCAGAGCGATAACGTGTACCTGCGACTGCTCCATGAGGGCTGTCGGCGACAGCTCCCGCAGACCGGGAGGGTTCGACGGCCACGTGGCGAAGGCCGTCCGGCCCATGAAGGGGGCCAGGGCCCAGTCGGCGGCCAGCCCCACCGGGCCCGCGCCCCAGATGCCTGCGGCCAGGGTGCCGAGTGACGCACCCATGCACGCCTGCTTCTCGTGCCGGCCGAGCAGCAGCGCGTGCTGCCCCAAGGGGATCCGCCGGGCCAGGGCGAGGGCAGCGGCGAGGACCCACTCGCCCACGGCGTCCGCGCCGGCCTCGGCGTTGCGGTGCAGCGTGATGCCACGGTGCCGGAGGGCGTTCACGTCGATGTGGTCGATGCCGGAGCCGGTCCGTACGACGTGCCGCAGGCGAGGAAGCACGTCGAGCTCCCTCTCGCCGAGACGGACGCCGGAACGCAGGACGAGCACGGCCGTGTCGGCGGGCGGAGGCGCGTTCAGATCCGGAAACTCGTGTAAGTCGACATCGGGCAGGGCGCGGCGGATCGCGCTCGCATCCGCCGCACCGCGTACCACTAGGACGGCGGTCATCCGAGGATCTCCGGCTTCTCGTACCGGCCGAAGGCGAGATCACCCTCGCCGACGACGACGGTCACTGGCGAGGGCGCGCCGAAGTACGCGTCACAGGCACGCTTCACCCCCGGGAGCCCGTCCCAGGCCCGCGGATTGACCGCCGTGTCCGCGTAGTCGTCGACGAGCAACACGCCCGTCGGCACCAGGCGGGTGACGCAGTGCCTGAGTCCCGTGAGGGTCGAGTCGAAGAAGTCGCCGTCCAGGTAGGCGAACGCGATCTCGTCGGGCAGCTCCTTGGGAAGGGTCTCGTCGAACCATCCCGGATGGATGACCGGCGCCGGCCTGCCCCAGGCCGCGTGCGTGGCGCGCACGTCGTCCGGGGACGACCGGAGCTCGCCCGCCGCCAGATGGTCCGAGTCCTCGGTGCCGGGCGCGGGCATGCCCTGGAAGGAATCGTAGACGTGGATCTCTCGGTCGCGGTCGCCCAGCGAGTCGAGCACGCTACGGATCCAGAGGGCCATCGCGCCCTTGTAGCAGCCGAGTTCCACCACGGCTCCGGGCAGACCGCGGGCGGTCAGGTCGGCGAGTTCGTCGGCCATCACGCGGAGCCGGTCGGCACAGACCGTCCCGGAGTGCTCCCGAAGCAGCCACTCCCGCAGATCCTTCAACATCGGATCCATGAAGGTCACCACCTGTCCACGAAGGGGTCGGCGAGCTCCCCGTTCAACGCCGCCGACAACGGGCTGTTGATCCGGGGCAGCAGGTACACGTCGCCCAGGCGTTCCAGCGGAACCCACTCGAAGCCCACCTGGATGGGGTCCGGCGGTTCCGGCATGCGCGGCTCGGCGTCGTCCACCTGCTCGGCGAGGAAGTTGAACTGAACCTTCTGTACGTCCCCGAACTCGCCCTGCCACGACTCGGGGACGTACTCGACGACGCACAGCAGACGCCGGGCCACGACTTGGAGGCCGGTCTCCTGCGCGACCTTGCGGTTCACGGCCTGGCGCAGGTCCTCGCCGACCTGGGCTTTACCGCCCGGGAGGTTGTAGTGGAACCCGGCCTCGTCGTCGTACGACAGCAGCAGGACGGCGCCGTCGCGCACGATCGCCGCCTTCACGGAGACACTGATCCGAGGCAGCTCGGGTGTCAGACGCACGACAATGCCTCCGGCTCGCCGACGCGCATCAGGTCGCCGACCTCCGCGAGGGACCCCGCGACGGTGGAGCGGAAACTCCCTCCACGCCGGAACTGACGGGCGGCGGCGCGCATACCCGCGAGGGCGGCACGGCTGAGCTGGTTCGCGTAGATGCAGAGGCGGAAGCCGGCCTCGCCGAGGTCGGCGGCGCTCAGATCCGGGAACGCCGTGGGCACACTGAACAGCGGCACGCTGTGACTCCAGGCACGTCCGATGGCCCGCGCCTGCTCACCGGTCGCGTCCTTGGAGTGGATGAGTACCGCATCCGCTCCGGCCTCGGCGTACGCCTCGGCCCTGGCGATCGCCGTGGCCATGTCCTCACCGGCGATCAGGGCCTCGGTGCGGGCCACGACCACGAGGGCGTCACCGGCGACCTTCCGTATGCGCCCCACCTGCTCGCACAGCAGGTCCCGGTCGGCGAGGCTCTGGGCCCGGTGGGCCGCGAAGCTGTTGCACTTCGGGTACGCGCTGTCCTCGACGCACACCGCTGCGGCTCCGGCGCGCATCAGGTCGTACGCGAACCGCTCCGCCGTGCGCCCCGAGCCGCCCGCGTTGTCGATGTCCACGATGACGGGCAGTTCGGTGACACGGCCGAGCGAGGCGACCACGTCGGACAGGTCCCGGGGGCCCAGGACGTTGGCGTCCGGCAGGCCGGAGGCCGCGGAGACCTCCAGACCGCTCACCCACAGGGCGTCGAAGCCCGCCTCCGCCGCGACGTGCGCGGCGAGCGCGTTCACCGCACCGATCGCCAGGAGCGGGTGCTTCCGCTCGCTGTCGTCGAGGGCCTCCCGCAGATGCGTTGCCTTCATGCTGTCAGCCATGGGTCTCTCCTCCTTCCGTGCGGGCGGCGATGGGCGGTACCAACTGCCGTTCGCGCAGTACGTCCCAGGCGGCGAGCAGCACCTCGGACCGGGGCCGGCGGGCGTCCAGACGGACCACGTCACCGAGGAGCGGGAACTCGTCGGGCTTCGTGACCACGGCCTCGTAGGTCTCCCGAACCCGGCTCTGGACGTCGTGCACGTCCCAGTCGGCCCGGACGGCGTCTCCCTGTCGGGCCTGCGCCCGGCTCATCGAGGCGTCGGTCTCCAGGTCCAGGACAAGCGTGAGATCGGGGGCCGCGGTGAGGTGCGCGGCCAGCGTCTCGTACGTCTCCGACGCCCTCATGCCGTGCTTCACGGCGAAGAAGGCCAGTTCGCTGAGGAGCCAGCGATCCGCGATCACGGGCCGGGCCGGTCGCTGGGGGAGAACGAGGCGATCCAGCGTGGCCCGCTTGTCCGCCGCGATCGCGGACAGGTAGGCGTCGCGGTTCCCGGCGTTCGGCTGGTACTTGCCGGTGACGATGGCGGCGGCCTGTTCGGCTGCGAGGAAGTTGGTGGTGAGCACGCACAGCGGGGTGACGCCGTAGAGCCCCTCCCAGAGCCGGAACAGGCCCTTGCGCAGCGTCGTCTTGCCGGTGCCGTCGAGCCCCTCGATGACGATGAACGGATAGCGGTGGTTCATTCGACCTGCCCCGCCCCCGTGCCGCCGGCGTACTTGGTGAAGCGACCACGCCAACGGGCCGTGGTGGACACCAGGTCCACAAGCCGGAGCTCCGCCAACTCGTCGATGAGGCGGGGCAGCTCGGGCTCGGCGCAGATGCCGGCCTCGATGGCCCGGCAGTACGCGGCGCGGAGGGCCGGGTCATCGTCGGAGTCACGCAGCGCCGCCTCCAGCACCCGCGTGGCCATGCCGTGGGCCACGACGCTCACCGCGGTGCCCAGTGCCTGCTCGTGGAGCGGGCCCGGGTGCGGCTCCAGCGTGATGTGGTGCACCCCGCGGTGGCGGATCACCGCGAAGAAGCCCACCCACCACGCGGCGGCGGCGCTGGCGGAGGCCACGGCGTTGGACCATGCCGCCCCGGACTGCTCTGCGAGGATGCTCTGGGCAGCGGTGTCGGCGGCGCGGTGAAGTGCCCCGCGTTGGTTCCGCGACTCCGTTCCGTGCTGCCGGGGCAGCTGCCACCAGAAGCCGAGCCCGGCGTCCTCCAACAACGCCATCGCGGACTCGTCGCCTGCCGCCAGCAGGGACGGGCGCTGGGCCAGCACGGAGACATCGGCGCCCGGCACGTCCGGCAACGCCTTCTCCTCGGCGACGGCAGCCCGCCATTCGTCGAGATGGAGATGGAGCCGCTGGGTCAGCAGGCCGTCCGCCAGCGTCTGCCAGGCATCGGCCAGCGGCGGCGAACCGGGGGGCCGGGGCGGCAGGGTCAAGGAGGTCACAGGTCGGATCCTCACGTCCGGGGAGTCGCGGCACGCGGCTCCGGTCGGTGGTGCTCCACCACGATGGCCGCCACGAAGGCCCACGCCTATGAGTGTTTATGAGCCCCACCAGCGGAACGTGTCCGGGCGTCGCAGGGCGAGGGAGAATGCCGACCATGGTCGACAGCGGACAGCGGCGGTGTACGCGCTGCGGTGCCCTTCTCAGTCGCTTCAACGCCGGTACCCGATGCGCCTCGTGCCAGGACGGGCCGGCTGCCCGACGGGCCGACCCGGCCTTCTGGCGTGATCCGACGGTCCGGCGTGCCGTGGCCGCATGGGAACTCGGCACCGTCGTCAAGCTGTTCAGGAAGCACACCGGCCTATCCCAGGCGGGCGTGGCGCGGATGGTCAGCATCGACCAGGCCGAGGTCAGTAGACTGGAGCGAGGGCTCAAACAGATCCGCGACCGCCGGCAGTTCGTCCAGTGGACCGATGCACTGGGAGTTCCGGAGGAACTGCTCGGGCTCCTGCCCACGGCCGATCCGCACATCCCGGACGCCACGGGCCGCCGGGGAACGGCGGACACCGGAGCCCGTGGGTACGTGGCGCTGCCCGAAGGCCCAGGCCAGCTTCTGTTACCCGCCGGTCGGTCCGTCCCGACGACGGCGATTCCCGTGCTGACCCTTCCCGCAGCCTCCTTCATCGGGGACAGCCTGCGACTTGACTCCCGCCCGGAGCTGGACGCCTGGCGCACCATGCCGATGCGCGCGCTCGTCGTCGCGAACCGCACGGTGGACGGGGCGGTCCGGCAGTTCGTCACCGACGCCAGGCCGAGCGACGTACGCGGCACCGCCTCCGACCCGGTCGACATCCCCGCCGCGTACGAACTGGACGACCTGACTTACGGCATCCTGTGGGCCATGTCGGGATTCGAGGCGGCCCTGCTCGGCGACGACCAGGCCCTACACACCTCGCTGGCTTCGCTCGCCGCTTCCCCAGGCTCGCCGCTCGCCTCCGACCGCGGCCTGACCGAAGTGTCCACGATGCTGATCGGCTCGGAGACCGCAGCCCGGTACATCCTGGGCCACCGTGACCACCTGGGCGACGCACCCGTCTTCTGGACCAGGGAACAGCGCGGTGAGGAGGCCGCCACCTGGCTGTTCTTCCGGCACAAGTACCGCTACCTCGAACGAATGGCGCCCCGGCGTCCAGGCGGTACCAGCGGCCGGGGGTTCTGCGTCCCCGAGACGGCGGTCGCCTCCTCGCCGGCGTACGAGCGCGTCCTGATGTTCCTCGCCATCGCGCTCATGGAGTCCTTCGGTATCCGTACCTGGGTGACGGACGACGGAAGCTTCGCACACACCGACGGTTTCGTCCTCTCCCACGGGCGCCGAGCTGTCATCGCCTCATGGGTACGGACCGAGGGGGCGTCCCACCTCGCGGTCACCGCGCGGCCGGGGGCTTTGCGGACGTTCGCCGACGTGACCGGCCACGTCAGCCACCACTCGGCTACGGCGGCCGAGCAGGCCGGACAGCGCCTCGCGGCAACGGCGGAGTACCTCGGTCTCGACGCCTCCTGGCTCGGACGCCGGTGCGCACAGTTGTCGGCCGTCGGCACGGAGCGGCTGGCCCGGCCGCGCAGCCGGCTGCTGGGCCTCGAAGGGCTGGAGGCCGCCTGCCGGTTCGTGGCTGAACAGCTGGTGATCATTCCGTGTACCCGTACGGCGCCGACCCGATAGCCTGCGTGAACCACTCGCGAGGCCGCGCTCGGCGGCGTCCGGACAGGGGAGCAGGGGATATGACGGAGTCGGTCAGGAACGTGGCGGTCTTCTCCCTCGGCGGCACGATCGCCATGACCACCGATCCCACCACCGGAGGCGTCGTACCCGCGCTCTCGGCCCACGAACTCCTCGCCGCGGTACCCGCTCTGGCGACGAGCGGCATCGGCCTCAAGGTGCGGGACTTCCGGCGTCTGCCCGGCGCCTCCCTGACCTTCGAGGACCTCACCGCGCTGTCGGCCGCGATCACGGCGGAGCTGGAGGCCGGTGACATCGACGGCGTCGTCATCACCCAGGGCACAGACACCATCGAGGAGACCGCCTTCCTCCTCGACCTCTACCACGGCCACGAGCAGCCGGTCGTCGTCACCGGCGCGATGCGCAACCCCACCCTGCCCGGCGCTGACGGTCCGGCCAACCTCCACGCCGCCGTCCTGGCCGCCGCCGATCCCGGACTCGGCGGCGCCGGTTGCCTCGTCGTACTCGGCGACGAGATCCACTCGGCCCGGACCGTCCGCAAGTCCCACACCACCAGCCCCGCTGCCTTCACCTCACCAGCGTGCGGCCCGATCGCGCGGATCGCGGAGAACCGGGTGCGGATGGTGGGCGGTCTGCCGTCCCGTGGACCGCTGGTAGGTGCCCCCGACCGTGAGGCGCGCGTCGGGCTCTACACCGTCACCCTCGGCGACGACGGCGCCCTGCTCGACCTGTGGGACGGCAACTGCGACGGACTCGTTGTCGCGGCCTTCGGCGTCGGCCACGTCCCGGAGCGCCTCGTCGAAGGGCTCACCAAGCTCGCGTCCCGCATCCCCGTGGTCCTCGCCTCCCGCATCGGCAACGGCCCGGTCCTGTCCGACACGTACGGCTTCCCCGGCTCCGAGAAGGACCTTCTCGGCCGCGGGCTCATCGGCGCCGGAGACCTCGGCCCGTACCAGGCACGGCTCCTGCTGCATGCCCTGCTCACCCGAGGCGCCGACGGGGCGGTCGTCCGCGAGACCTTCACCAGCGCCTCCGCCCGCTGATCCCACGTCATCAGGAGACACCCGCACATGCGTGCTCACGAGCTGACCGTCGGCCGTACCTTCGGCGTTACGTTCGACCACGGAGAGGACTTCTTCGAGGCGCTGTCCACC
The DNA here is from genome assembly GCF_014648195.1 of Streptomyces purpureus. GTDB lineage: Bacteria > Actinomycetota > Actinomycetes > Streptomycetales > Streptomycetaceae > Streptomyces > Streptomyces purpureus. Next base: position 206,007 of record NZ_BMQQ01000005.1, on the reverse strand, counting down.
TTCTGCCGGGACAACGGTGTACGACAGGGCTACATCCCCTCGTTCATCGGGGCCTTCGCGGAGGCCGAGATCGTGGGCGCCTGCGAGAAGCTCGCCGACCCGGACGCCCCGGTCTGGGCGAAGACGTACGTCACCAACGTCGAGGCGTTCGGCGCGGGCACCCTTGCCCACGATCCCGCCACCGGCGGGATACTCCCGCACATCCATGTCTCCGCCGGCCTCAAGGCCCAGTCGGCCGACGGCCGCACGAGCCATCTCCTCAGCGCCAAGGTCCAGTTCCTCAGCGAGCTGCTGATCGTGGAGGTCACGTCGCCCACGATGACCCGGCCCCGGGACCCCGACCTCTACGACGTCCCGCTGCTCACGTTCGGCTGACCGGTAGGAGCCGACGGAGCCAGTGGTGAGTGGGTGCGATCACCTTGATCGCGTCCGCCAGCCAGGCGCGTGCCGGAGCCTCGAGCAGCGGCAGCACCGCTTCGAAGTCGGTCTCGTCCTTGTCCCGGGTCGCCTTCGCCTTGTAGAAGAGCTGCACCTCGGGCGCGAGATACGGGATACCCGTCTCGCTCGTCCGCCCGAGCCGGTCGATCGGGAGCCGGATCTCCGGGGTGCGCCGCGAGACCCACTGGGTGCCCTCGGACTCGTCCAGCATGAGCTGCACCGACCAAGGTGCCTCCGGCGTGCGGCGGCACCAGATGTCGTGCAGCGGCGGCCGAAGGACCTCTCCAGGACGCCACGGTCGCAACTCCCCCTGGCCGGGCGGATCCGCCACGTACAGGTCCCAGTCGGCCAGGAGATCTTGTACGCGGGCTTGGTCACGCCGGAGGACGAGGACGTCGAGATCGCCGTGCGCGCGCAGCTCGCGGCCGACCGCGAGTTCGATCGCGTACCCACCGGCGATCCACCACGGGAAGACCGCCTTGGCGAAGACCGCAGCCACATCCTCGGGACGATCCGGCACCCAGCGTCCCAACACGTCAGCACTCACCCGCCCATACTCCCAGTGACCAGACGGGCGAAGGCGAAGGCCGGCGGCGGGTCGACGGCTCGCTGGAGCGCCGTGTTGCCCGCCCGTCCCCGCGCTCATAAACGCCCATGAGCATCAGGGACACCGGCATCCATCGTTGAGTGTGTGACTCGCGACCGGCCTCGTGGCTGGTGCCTGAGCCACGATCCTCCCGGGGCCGCGCGCCCGAAGCCAGGGTGATCCCCGCTGCCGTACGCCTCTCAGCGGCGTACGCGCCGCAGTTCCGCGACCACATCGCAGCCCCGGGAGGAGGCCATCGCTGTCACCCACAGGAGGTCCGTCGCCCGATGATCAGCGCGCCATCCGCCGCTCTCGGCCTCGTGTACCGCTGGACCGACCGCACTCCCAACCCGACCGGCGAAGCCCGCGCGGTTCTGCGACGTGTCCTCAAGGACCTGGGCCTGTCCGGGGACGTCATCAGTGACGGCGTCCTGGCCATCTCGGAGCTCGTGGCGAACGCGCACGAGCACGCGTGCGGCCCGTACGAGGTACACGTCCGCTCGGCCGCCGGGAGGTACATCTGCGAGATCCATGACGGGGATCCTCTGCTCCCCACGGGCCTCTACCTCGGTGCCACGCCCGCGCCGGACACCGAACCGGCCGAGGGAGCGAGCGGGTTGCTCGTTGAGCGTGGACGGGGCCTGCGCATCGTGAACGAGCTGGCCCAGGGGCAGTGGGGGTTCCACGTCACGGAACGTGGCGCCAAGGCCGCCTGGATCGTGCTGGCCCAAGCGTTGCCAGACCCGTCCGACGGGAGTGACGCTGACGGCACTCGGGCATCGCGTTTCGGGAATGAGTCGCTCCGGCGGCTTGACAGCGCATCAGAAGCCCACGATGGCAGCGGTCAAGCCCGCCGCCGGCAGGAATCGGCCACAGATGCTCCACGTGCCCGGTGCGGCGGAGCTCCTCCCCTCGCCAACGTGTACGGTCCATCGAACAGCCTGGTGGCCGAGGGCACGGGGGAGTCTTGAATCTTCAACACAAGGCCGGGAACTACGTCAACGCTTCGTGGTCCATGGTGCGGCTGCGGGACCTGATCTACGACATGCTGGGTCTGCTGTTCACGGAGCTCAGCGCTCATGGCGGGATGGCGGGTGACGACAATGCCGGCCGAGCCTTCGCCGCCGTGTACAAGCCGGCCGTGAAGACCGTCTTCGAGGCGGCTGGCCTCGCTCACCAGGTGATGGCGAACGGTGCGGGCGCCATGCTGAAGGCCACCGAGGACTTTCTCAAGCAGGAGAGCGCGATCGCCGCGTCCCTGCTCGGCCAGAGCGTGGCGCCGGACATCGGGGCGCAGCCGTCGAGGCCGGACTGCAATCCGCGGGCCAGCCACAAAGCCGAGGAACTTCCCGAGGTCGTCGGCGAGACGAGCTGGACCGACCAGTACCTGCTCAGCTCGCGCTTTCACGGCCAGCGGGACAAGCTCCGCAAGACGGCCAACGCCTGGCGTTCGGCGGCGGGCATCCTGGACGACGCGTACTGGGACTCCGACAGCGCCTGGCGCATCGCGACCGCCCAGCAGCTCGGCGAGACCGCCGCAGCCGTCCAGACCTTCTTCACCGTGTTCGTCGGCAAGACTCCGCCTCCCTCCGAGGTCGGCGAGGACGAGACCCTGATGGCGAATCTACCGTCCGCCTGCCGGATGATCGCCCACGCCTGCGACGCGTACGCGGATCACATCGAAACGGCGCTGAAGAAGATCCCGGATGAGGAAAGCCCCCTCTTCGGCGAGCCGCTCGCCATCTGGGAACGACCGCAGTTCGGTGGCGAGGGACATGACGGAGGGCTGCACGAGCTCGTCACCGGCGACATGCGCATCGCGCGCCTGGGGAACATCCCGCCGGCGCTCGACAGCTCGCAGGCCAAGGTCCCCATGCCGCAGCCGGACGGGGGCGGCTTCCTGCCCGTTCCGTCCCTGCCGCCCTTCCTCGCGCCGCTGATCCGGGTGCCCCTCCTGGTCCCAGTGGGCTACCGCCCGCCGAACGGACCTCGCGTCCAGCCGATGGCCCCGCCGACGCCGCCGGACCCGCGCTTCCCACCCCTTACTGCCCCTGAGCAGCAGAACTTCCAGACCTGGTTGAACTCTCTGCGGGCCGGAGACGTGTCCGGCGGGAAGCCCGCAGAGGTCGCCTACCAGAAGCGGGTCGCCGGATACCCCGAGTACGAGGTCCCCATCCCGCTCGGCATCAGCGCCAACAGCACCCTGATGGTCGACGGCTTCCGTGACCGCGACGGCATGGCGATCGAGGCCAAGTACGTCAACAACCCGAACAAGCCGTGCTACCGCTCGCTCGACGAACTCCGCGCGAACCACCAGTCCGCCAAGAAGGACTTCCTCTACGACAAGGACCGCAAGGAGCTCACGAAGTACAACGCCGCTCTCAACGACCCGCGCAACAAGGAAATGCGGGGCGTGGAGACGGTCACCAACAACGCCGATTCCGTGGCCTACTGGCGCGTGATGATGGCCGCCTACGGCGTCAAGGGCTACGCCCGATACGTACCCTGACCAATGGCAGCACACGATGAGGAGCGAGCGCGTGGACGCGTCCGAACTGGCCGAACTCCGCACCATGTACGTCTTCGGCCCTGCCGAGGGTTCCACATGGGGCCTGACCTACGAGGGGATCGAGGCCAAGCTGCGCGAGCGGGAGACGGATACGTTCGTCCGTATTGACGCGGGGGACGAAGGCCCCGTTCGCGGGTCCGTCATGCACTTCGGCATCACGGTCGGCGAGGAGGAGCTGGAGGGCATGGCCAAGCTGTCCCCGGAAGGCATCGCCGTCGAGGACTGCACGGCCCATGCCGCAGCGGAGTTCGTCCGGTGGCTGTGGGGCAGCGTCGTCCCGGACGGCAGCAGCATCACCTTCAACACGGAGTGGGGCCTGGAAGCCGACCTGCCCGACGCGCTCGTCCCCCACGTCCCCCGTCCACGCCTCGTGGCCACCTTCCTCGCTCACCTCGAAGCCACCGGCGGGCTGGACTGACAGCGAGCATCCCCCCGGGATCATGGCCACGTGAGCGACATGCGAAAGGGCCTGGACACCATGACAGAGAAGACCTCCCGTGTCTCGGGCGCAGAGGCCGTTCGCGACGCCGGCCCAGCTGGTGCTCCGGTCGTCCTGGGTAGCGAGCCCGGCTCGTTCGCCTGGGGTGTGCTGGCCAAGCGCCACCCTGCCCTCATCCGGCAGGTTCGAGACGCCTTCCCGTACGGCCGCCGACAGCACGAGGCCCTCGACGCCCTGCTGGACGAGATCACCAACGGCGTCGTCGAGCCCCTGGCCCTCGAAGACCACGACTTCGAGCGTTGGGCGGACTGGGGTCGGGGGTACTTCGGGCGGTCTTGGTACGACGCGCCGTTCTTGTGGGCGGAGAGCTACTTCTACTGCCGCCTTCTCGGTGCGGTCGGGTACTTCGGTACCGGGCCGTGGCGCGGAGTAGACCCCTTCGCGCCGTTCAAGCAAGCCGAACTGCGAGGCGAGGCGGTGGAGGAGGAGCTGCGGGCCCTCGACGCCCTCGCCGACGTGCCGGCCGAAGAGCGGGCTACGGCTCTGCTGCACGCGTCGCTCTGGGGCAACCGCGCGGACCTCGGCTTCCGCGTTGCGGCGGAGGAGTCGGCGGATGGTGAGGCCGCGTCCTCGGCGCTGGTCGCCGACGACAGCGCCACGCTGTGGCAGCTCCTGCCTGCCGGAGCGTCCTCCACCGTCGCCGTGGTGACGGACAACGCGGGGCGAGAGGTGATCCCGGACCTGATCCTCATCGATCACCTCCTCGAACGGCGCCATGTTGAGCGGGTCGTGCTTCACGTCAAGCCCTACCCGTATTACGTCTCCGACGCGATGACGGCGGACGTGGTGGACTGCCTCCGCCGCCTCACCGAGGCGTCCGGCGAAGCCGGCCGGATCGGCGGCCGACTGTGGAAGGCCATGGGGGCGGGAAGCCTGGAGGTCCGCACCCACCCGTTCTTCTGCGCCCCGCTGCCGTACGAAGAGATGCCCGACGATCTTCGGGAGGAGTTCGCGGGCGCCACGCTCACCATCCTGAAGGGTGACCTCAACTACCGCCGCTTGGTGGGCGACCGGTTGTGGGACGCAACGACGCCCTTCGCCGACCTCACCGTGTACTTCCCGGGGGCGGTCGCGGCGCTTCGGACACTGAAGTCGGACGTCATCGTCGGCCTGGAGCAAGGAACGCTGGACGCCCTCGAACGGTCTGGCGCTGCGTGGCGTACCAGCGGCACGCACGCGCTGATTCAGGTGCGCCGGTAGATCTTGGGTGGGGTGAACCCTCGCGCACAGGTCTCATGCCTTGAGTGGCCGGCAAGCTCAGCCCGGCCACTTCACGGTAACTCCCGTCGCAGCGAGGGGGCGCCAGACCCGCAGCAGGACTACTGCGCGGAGGGAGCGGCGGCCGTGACCTGTACGCGGACCTCCTTGCCCTGGTGATGGGGGAGCCGGACGGAGACCTTGGCCTCCGACCCGTGGGCCCTCACTGGTGAGTGGCCGCAGGCGAACGTCCCCCTCCTGCCGACGGAGGAGCCGTGGCGGGGGCATCGTCAGGAGAAGCAACGCAGCACGAAATCGAGCGGCGGCCGCAGAGCGTCGACGAGTTCCTGACCCTCATCGACCGCGAACACGACAAGCACCCTGACCCGTCGAGCGCCGGGGCGTGCACAGGCAGCCTCGACGGCGACGTGCTGCGCGGCGAACCGGTCGAGGGATAGCTCTTCAGGCTGCGGCGCTCGCGGCCTTGGGCGCATCGACATGCCCCATGGCTCGGTCGATCGTGATCTCGATGACCACACGCTCCGGGTCCGGAGCCGGCGTGCGCCGGTACCGCTTTCCGTAGCGCGCCACAGCGTCGTCCACTGCGGCTGCGTCCGTGCGCACTTCAGCCGTGCCTTCCAGCGTTGCCCAGCGGCCTCCGTCCACCTGGCAGACGGCGACGCGCGCTTGGCCGGGAAGCGCCGCCTGCACGTTGGCGACTTTCCTGCTCGATTTGCGGGTGATAACCCGCGCGATGCCGGTGGCGGCGTCCACGGTGACCCCAACTGGCACGACATGCGGGCGGCCGTCTGGGCGGAGCGTGGTCAGAGTGCACAAGTGGTACTCATTCCAGAACTCCAGGTAGTCAGTTCCTTTGCGGTGTATCTCGGCGTGCATGCCCGGAAGTCTAATCGTGAGTGACGTCCCGACTGTCCGAAAGTGGTCGTGGCCACACCCTCCCCTCGTCATGAAGGGCAGGGTTTTTGGTGCTGGATATGCCTATTTGACGTATTCGCTCCCGATGGAGGCATCTCGGATCGGTAACGAAGGCAACCCCTCTTGAGGTGCCTGGCGTGGTCGCGTCGCTCGCGAGAACTGCCAGCTCAAAAGCATGATCTACAACTCTGTGTGCTGATTTAGTGCGATTTGGTGCATCGGTGCCGCCGTGGCCCGGTAGGTGTCTTCCGGCCGGATCTTGATGCGGCTTCGCGTAGTGTCCGATGACGTCCCCAGAGCCTGCCCGGGATGCTTTGCGTCGTGTCATTGCCCGTTCGCGTCAGTGACTTCGGTGTCTGAGGAGTCTTGGGCGCGCGCCTGTGTGGTTCACGGATCAGGTCATTCGCGGCCTGGATCGACGTACTGCCCTCGATGCCCGTGATCACTTTCGGCTGCGCTGTGCGGCGGGACTGGACATGGTCGAAATGGGCGCGGCCGTCGCCCGGCTTCGTGTCGGAGCAATCCACGGCTGGTGCGAAGGGGATTACTGATGTGGCCGGGAAGAACTGACCGCGACACGACTGAACACAAGGTGCCGGCGCAGGGCGGACTGAGCCGTCGGCGCTTGGGGCGGTGGCGTACCGCGCAGAAGCGGACGGTGGAACGAGACCTGCACCGTCGGCTGCGTCGCGAGCTTCGGGACCTCGGTGTCCAGCCGCCGCTGGACGTGAAGGAGCTGTGCCGGGCACTCGGCGAGAGGCGAGGGCGGCCGATTGTCCTGCGGCCCTTCCCCCTGGAGAAGCCCGGACCGTCGGGACTGTGGGTCGACACGCCTCAGATGGACGTGGTGCTCTACCAGCAGGAAACAACCCCCCTACATCAGGATCACATCATCCTGCATGAGGTGTTCCACATCATCGTGGCGGAGGACGAGCAGGCCGAGGAGGAGCAGGAAGCTCCGGACGACTTCGTCGAGGGCTGGGCCACGATGATCCCGGTGCTCGATCCCGCGCTGATCCGGCGTGTGGCCCGCCGATGCTCGTACGACGACGGGGAAGAGTGCGCCGTCGAGCTGGCGGCCACGATCATCCTGGAGTGGTCGTCGGTGCTTGACCATGTTGCCCCGATGCCGGAGGACCCCACGGTGCAGCGAGTACAGGCGGCCCTCGGCGACCGACGAGGATGGCTGTAACCCATGACCGAACTGATCCTCCTGGGCCTCGCCGCTGCCGTGGCGTGGAAGCTCTACCAGTGGTCACGAGCCCCGCAGGACGCGCCGCTGCGTTCCGTCACCCTGTGCCTGCTCACCGCCCTGCTCTCCTACCCCCTGGCCATGCCGGGTGGCGGTTCGGGCGTCGACACCGTGGCCGGGCACGGCACGGCGAAGCTCGTGCAGAACGTGCTGCTCCTGCTGACGGTCTACTTCCTGATGTGCTTTTACCTGTACTCCGCCGACGGGCCGGCCGCCCGTCGACGGGCCCGTGGAGAGGCCGTCGTCGTCGCGCTGGTGGCCGTGGCCATCGTCGTGGCCGCGGAGACGGTCCCCCATGACGTCTTCGCCGGCTCCTTCAGCACGGCGGACATGACGATCCCGCAGATCGCCTTCTTCTACGGTGTCACCGGCCTGTACCTCATGTACGCCCTCGGCGTCACTGGTCGGTGGACCCGCCAGTACGCCCGCATGTCGCAGCGCCCGCACGCGACGGGATTGTGGATGGCCGCTGTGGGCCTGAGCGCGATGGCGGTGGCCTGCGCCGTCCGCGCGGTCTTCGTGGCCGTCCGTTGGAGCGGCGGGACCGTACGGCAGCCGCTCATGGCCGGCGTCGCGGTGTTCCTCGTCGTGTCCATCCTGCTCTTCGTCTCCGGTGTCACCTATGCGGGGGCCCGCGCGAGGGTCACCTCGGCGCGGCTCTGGCTGCGGCGACGCCGTGACCACCGCCGCCTGGCCCCGCTGTGGCAGCTGCTCACCGATGCGTACCCCGAGAACGTGCTGCGCCCGGCTTCTCCGGCGCTTTGGGATCGTTGGAGGGCGCATGGCGTGCACCGGCGCTACCACCGGCGGATAGTGGAATGCCGGGATGGATTGGTTGATATCAGCCCGTATCTGGCTCACGAGGGTGAGGGCACCGAAGTCCTCTATCTCCCCCCTGCCGTGCTGGCGGACCGCCTTCGCCAAGCCGTGACCACGATCGGGATGGACGCCCGTCCAGCGCGTCAGGCCGTACCCCTGGCAATGCCCCAGGCGGATGACCGGGACGCGGACGTGCGTCACCTGAGCGCGGTATCGGACGCGCTGCGCCTGTCCGCCTGAACGTCGACGATCAAGGAGGCCGAGATGCTGATCACCGCCCGCCGAGTCCTCGTGGGCCCCGGAACGTATCTGGACGATGGCGCAGTCCTCGTCGAAGGCGACTCGATCACGGCGGTGGGGCCACGCTCGCAGATCGCGGAGCGGGTCGGCTCGGACAGGACACACCTCGCGTTCCCCGAGGGCACGGTGGTGCCCGGTCTCATCGACGCACACGTGCACCTGGTGTTCGACGGCGGCGCGGACCCGGTGGCCACGCTCCACGAGTCGAGCGACGAGACCCTGCTGAAGGACATGCGCCGCCGCGCGGAACAGCTTCTCTCCAGCGGCGTGACGACGGCACGTGACCTGGGAGACCGCAACGGCCTCGCCCTCCAACTGGACGCGGAGGTCGCCAGCGGCAGCACTCCCGGTCCCCGGATCGTCTCCGCGGGCACACCCGCGACCCCGCCTGGAGGCCACTGCCACTTCTTCGGCGGTGAGGTTTCAGGGGAAGCCGAGGCCCGCGCTCTCGTACGGCGCAACATCGAGGCGGGCGCCACCGTGATCAAGGCGATGGTGACCGGGGGCGGTCTGACCAAGAGTGGGCCGCAGAGCTGGCAGAGCCAGTTCTCCCCGGAAGAACTCCAGGCCCTGGTGGACGAGGCCCACCGGGCCGGCCTGCCGGTGGCCGCCCACGCGCACGGTACGGATGGCATCAACGCGGCCGTCGAGGCCGGGGTGGACACGATCGAGCACTGCACGTGGATGACGAGCGATGGCTTCGACCTGCGGCAGGACGTCCTGAAGCAGATCATCGACCGGGGCATCGTGATCTGTCCGGCCGTGAGCCCCCACTGGCAGATGCTCCCCCGCTTCTTCGGCGAGGAGCGGGCGGCGGCCATGTTCGACCTTGTACGGCAGATGGCGGAGGCCGGAGCCAAACTCATCGCTGGAACCGACGCTGGAGTCCAGCGCGCAGGGTTCGACGGACTGGTGCCGGCCTTGTCGTTCTACGCGCACCTGGGCCTGCCGAACGGCAGGATCCTCGATATGGCGACTGGCGACGCGGCCGACGCGCTCGGACTGGGCGGGACGACAGGCCGGATCGCTCCGGGGTTCCGCGCGGACCTGCTGGTGGTCGATGGAGACCCCCTCGAAGACCTCGGCGCCCTGAAGGCGGTCAGGGCCGTGGTCGCCGAGGGCCGCCTGCACGAGCCGGGCAAGACGCCAGGGCATCAGTAGCCGCGCCGCCCGTCCGCGGCCCAGGAGCTGCGGGCGGGCGCTACTCGGCGGCGTCCGCTTCCTTCTCCTCCAGCTCCGCCACCAACTCGTTTACGAGCGCCATCGCCTTCGGCGACAGCCCCTGCGAGCCCAGCCCGCGAGCCCTCACCCGGCTCACGGCCCCCTTCTTCGCGGCTGCGAGGAGCTGAAGCCCCTCATAGACCTGAGCAGCCACGGCGGCGTCCGGCTCGAAGTACATCCGCGAGACGCCGACGACGGCTGAGAGTGCATCCAGAACCGCAGGAGACGCGGTCCCGGTGATGCCTGTACGGAGATCCCGGAAGCCCTCCTCGGTGGTGACCTGCGCCCTGGCATGAGCGTTCACCTCGTTCGCCATCTCGGCATCCGAGGGGGGCCCCTGGGGACCGGGATACGAGCTGTTCAGGAGCAGGGTGATCTGATCGCCCGGCGGGCCACCGAGGCCGACCTGTCCGGACACCAGGAGACCTCCGGCGTCCGAACGGAGCGGGTCACCGGTGACCGTCCGGATACCCGCCTCGGCTGGGGCGTACGAGGCACAGCCCAGGTCACGTCCGGACAGCCGGCCGAGTTGCCCGGCCCGGACACCGGCCGCCCGGCGGTCACCAAGCGGCCGGACACCTCGGACACCGTGTCCGGAGCGCGGGAGAAGCCGGTCGAACCGGAGCCCGAGCACGGTGGCCGCGACGCTGACCAGGGCGGACACCCCGCTCCCAGACCCCGCCCGGTCACCCACCCCGCCGATCCGGCCAAGCGTCCGGACACCAATTCGGGCCCGTCCCCGAAGGCCGGGCCCACCGACCCTCCGGACGCCGAACCCCGCAAGTCGGCCCCGGTCACCGACGAACAACTCCTCGCGATCGCCCGCCAGGCGGTCACCGAGGCCGGCGACCTGACCCGCAAGGTCGTCGCGGACGCCATCCGCGGTCACGGACACGGCCTCGGCAACGACCGGCTGACCGTCCTGATGCAGCACCTCCGCAAGGAAGCGGACAAGGCTCCGGACACCCTGACCGGCTGACCGGACAGCCTGCTCGGCGGGTGCCCCGGCCCGGACATCCGGACTGGTGTACCCGCCGAGCACACGACTCCCTCCCACCTCGCACACGCACCGGAGCCGCCACATGCGCACCACCACGGCCACCCGAGCCGAAGCCGACGCCTGGATCACCGTGCTCAGCCGGTACGGACACCTCCACCACGCCGAACCCGGCCCCGACGGAGCCTGGACCGTCCAGCGCACACCCACGAGCACACCCCGCACCCTCCACCACCCCGTCCTCGCCCTCGACTTCGTCGCCGAAGTCCTGCGCGACGTACGCCGGGACACCACCGGGCTGCCCCGATGACGCTCCCCGAACCGCTCGGCACACCCCCTGAACTGGGCGAAGACCACCGCCCGGCGCAAGGCCGAGCAAGCTGTAGCTTCCGAAACTCCTCCGCAGCCAAAGGCCGCGGAGGAGTTTCGGAAGCGCATGCCCCCACCCCCGAGGGGGTGGGGGAGAGCCGGCACCAGGGGGCACCGGACTCTGAGGCCGCGGCCGAGGGCGGATCGCAGCCGGGGGGAGAAGAAGCCGTGCGCTCCGAGCCGCGTACGCGCCCCCGCCTGCGCCAGAGCGTGCACCGCGACCAAGTCCGCAGCGTCCGCCTCACCCGCGACGAACTCGACATCATCAAGCGCGCCGCCGAAGCCGTCGGCCTCAAGACCGCCGGATTCCTCGCCGACGCCGCGGTCGCCGTTGCGCAGGCCCAGGGCGGTCCCAAGGCATGGCTGATGGACCAGCGCGGACGGGTCGAGGAGCTGATGGCCGCCAGCGCCCAGCTCGCCCGCGCCGGCAACAACCTCAACCAGGTCGCCCGCGTCCTCAACTCCGGCGGCCAGGCCGAGTACGCCGACGACGCCGTCGCCCGCGTCTTGCGCGCCGCCGCCCGGGTCGAGGCCGCCGCCATCGAGATGGCGAGGCGCTGACACCGTGGTCCCGGACATCTCCACCGGCAGCCGCACGTACGGACTCCTCGCCTACCTCTACGGACCCGGCCGCCGGGACGAACACACCGACCCGCACCTCGTCGCCGCCTGGATGCCGGAACTCGCACCCGACCCCGGACGTGACCCGGCCGCCACCCTCAAGCAGCTCACCGACCGGCTCGACCTCCCCGTCCTCGCCCTCCCCAAGGACCGCCGCCCCGCCCAGCACGTCTGGCACTGCCCCGTCCGCACCGCCCCAGGCGACCGGCACCTCACCGACGCCGAATGGGCCGAGGTCGCCCGCCGCATCGTCCACGCCACCGGCATCGCCGAGGAAGGCGACGACAAGGCGTGCCGCTGGATCGCCGTACGCCACGCCGAGGACCACATCCACATCGTCGCCACGCTCAAACGCGAAGACGGACGAAGCCCCCGCCGTCACCAGGACGGCATCCGTGCCCAGGCCGAATGCCGCAAGATCGAAAAGGAGTGGGGCCTGCAGATCCTCAACGAAGGCGACCGCACCGCCGCCCAACGCCCCACCAGCGCCGAACGCGCCAAGGCGGAGCGCACCGGCCGTACCGAACCGCCCCGTGAAACGCTGCGTGAGCACGTCCGCCAGGCGCTGGCCGGCGCCGCAGACGAGGACGAGTTCTTCCGCCGTCTCACCGAAGCCGGACTTCGCCTCGAAAAGCGCGCGGCCCCCTCCGGCGACATACTCGGCTACAAGGTCGCCCTACCCGGCGACCGCAACCGTGACGGCGAGCCCATCTGGTTCCCCGGCTCCCGACTCGCCCCCGACCTCTCCCTCCCCAGGATCCGCCAACGCCTTGCGGACGGACCGCCCGAGGACCAGCAGACCTCCGCCCCGGGCCCGGTCCCCCGGGCCCTTCGCCCGGCCAGCGCCCGCCGCGACGCAACCCAAGTCGCCGAACAGACCGTCGCCGTGCTCACCGGGGACGACGATGCGGCGGGCGCGGCCCAGCTCATCGGCGTTGGTGCACTCCTCGACGCCGTCGCCCAGACCGCCCCGGCCTCCACCCGCAAGGAACTCGCCGAGGCCGCCCGCGCCTTCGAACGCGCCACCCGCTCCCACACCCGCGCCGAGCACGCCGACCACCGCGCCCTCCGCTCTGCCGCGCGCGGCATCGTGAGGGCCGGCAACGCCCTCGGCAAAGGCGAGGACGGCGGCACCACGGCGATGCTCCTGTCCACGATGGTCCTCGTCACGATCGCCGCCATCCGCTGGCACTCCGCCCGCGGCCACGCCCAGCAGGCCGCCGCCGCCCGACAAACCGCCCAGCACCTGCGCGCCGCCTACCAGACCGCGTCCGCCACGCCCATGAAGGCGATGCGCGAACAGGGACGCCGACTCCCCGCCCCCGTACGCGATCGGTACGCCGACACCGTGGAAGCCGCCCTGCCCGGGCAGTCCGACCACATCCTGCGCGAGCCTGGCTGGGACGCGCTCGCCGCCACCCTCGCCCAAGCCGAACGAGTGGGACACGACCCCGACGCACTGCTCCAGCAGGCGATCGAATGGCGCGAGTTGGAGACCGCCGACAACGTCACCGACGTACTCGTCTGGCGCCTGCGCCGCATGGGGAAACTGCCCGCCACCGCAGACCTGCCCGGCACACGCGCGCACCCGGGGACACCCCCGCCGCAGCCCCGATCCCCGAAGCAGCCTGCGGCCGAGCCCACGGCTCACCGCGACACGAACAGCACCCGCAGGCCGGGCCCACGGCGCTGACCAGCACCTCAAAGCGCTGGACACCTACGGCCGACGCTGTTAGGGCTGGTCAACAAGAGGACGAGGAGACGATGCCAATGCTCAGCGAAGACCTCCGGACCCGGAGAGCCGTGCTGCCGGAGACGGCAGCCGACGACCCCTTGCTGAGGCTCCAGCAGGAGACGCGGCTCGGCGACGGCATCATTCGCCTCCGCGCCACCACCCACCCGGAGGAAATCCGCATCGGCGGCATCCTGGTGATGTGCCCGAAGTGCGGAGCCCGACGCGACTGGATGGTCATCTGCGACCGCAGCAAGATCAGCATCCGCTGCCGATGCGCGCACCAGTGGGTCGAGCCCGAACTGACGCGCGCGGACTACGACGCGATGATCGACATCGGCGGCCAGGACTACCCGAGCCTGGACGCCGCCGCCCAGGCCGTGGGGTACGACGGCACGCTTGCCGGCACCTACCTGTCGAAGCCGAGGCCCGAGTAGACGACCGGCGAGTGCGTACCTCTGGCAGGGGCTCAGGGGCGTATCTGCTCGATGAGACGAAGGTTGCAGGACGCGTGACCCCTGCCGTTCTTCGGTAGCACCCAGAAGGACCCGTCGCTGTCACGCCCCACCAAGATGGACGTACTCCTCAGCGAGTCAGGCACATGGTTCTTGGCCACCCTGCGCAACTCGACGAGCGCCTGTTCACGAGTCTTGTTTCCGTGCAAGGTCCGAACGACCTTGACCCGCCGATGCGATCCCTCCGCATCGGCTGTACCCGTCTCCTCCGAGATGATCAACCACGTGGACACGATCAGCCTCCCTGTGACTAGCGTTGGCGACGACGCACTCTTTACGAGCCGTGAGCATCGGGGATCGACAGGGCTTCCACCCTCGGCATTGCTCCCCGGGGATAGCGCCGATTCCAGGCCGTCGGCCTATCGGACCGGCGGCTGGTACTGCTCTTCGAGACCCATGCCGCGCATCAGGTCGTACATCAGCAGCTCGAACATAGGTTCTTGATCGGAGAAGAGGGGCGCGAAGTGTGCGAATACTTCCAGCGCGACTTGGCCGTAGATCGAGCGCCAGCAGCTCAGCATCACGACCAACGCACCGGGCGGGAGGTCCACACCCGTGTCTGTGCGGTAGTCCCGCATCTGTTGCCGTAGGCGGGGATCCATCTTGTCCTCAGCGAGGACCGGATACGGGCGCTGCGTCCACAACTCTACGAAGATTGGCCCCCATACAGCAGCGAGTCGCCGCACCCAGGCGCTGGTCAGTTCTCCGTGGGCGTCGCCCGCTGCTGCGGATGGCGCGCCAAATAGTAGGTTGAATTCGGGTTTGTGGCTTATCGCCCAGTTCCGAAGTGCGCGTACTGGTTCAACCAGCCGCATCGCGAAGTTGTCTCTGGGGTGAGAAGCGGCCGCAGACTGAAGGTCCTGGACGAGCTCGTCAACGATATCTTCCGCCACTCGGTACACGATCTCCGGGAGGCCGTCCTCGAAGTGGTGGTAGAGGGCGGCAGGAGTCACGCCAACATCCCGGGCGATCGCGGAGAGGGTGAGGGCATCGACGCCCTCGTTCGCGATGATACGACGGGCGGCGGATCGCACTTCTGCCGACATCTGGGCTCGCATCCGTTCGCGACGCCCCCGTGTCGTCATGTGCTCGCCCCTCCTGCTTCTGTGTAGCTCCAGCCACTCTCATGCGCCAAACCCCACGCACTTTACGGCACAGTTGTCAGTCGGCGCCGACGAGGCAGTTGCGGTCACCGCCGCTCGTGTAGATGCTGGCGAGCTCTCGCGGGTCGCTGGGGCAGTCATGGAAGTGTCGGTAGAGGAATTCACCCGAGATCCTCCATCGATCACCGAAGCGCTCCATGTAGATGTAGTCCAGGTCCTCTGGCGTGTCTCCCGGTTCGCGCAGGGTCAACTCGGCAATTCCGCTCTTCACCACGACCTTGGATAGCTGCACGGTGCCGTTTCCGAGTACCTGCAGCGAGCCGGAATCTGCGCTGTTGAATGCCTCCTTGAAGTATTCATCGCATTCACCCATCTTCTGTTCCAGTTTGGTTCGGGCGTCAGGGGTGTGCAGGGTGCACGCCGTGGTCGCATCTCTGCCGGAGATCGCCTTGGCATACGCCGTCCATGTCTCGCGCACACCGTCCTCGCCAGGTGCAGCCCCCACGGAGGCGACGCCCTGAGTCGCACCTGGGGAGCCGAGCCCCGGGAGAAGGGAGTCGCTGTCCTCCCCCGATGTCACGTAGATCACGCCGCCGGCCACCACACCGCCCAGCAGTAGAAGCAACCAGGTGGAGCCGCCGATCCCGAATCGGTTTGACCGCTTCGAGCTGTCGATGTTGCCTCCGGCGACCTGGGCGCCCTTCCCGGAGACGCCGCCGCCGTTGATGTTGACTTGGTGGTGAGGTGACCCGGAGGTTGCGGTGCCCTGGTTTGCGGCCTTGTGGTAAAGGCCGACCGCGTCGTTGAGGGCCTGAGCGTACGAGCGGTCGCTCTGTGCAGCGGCGGCGATCTCGCCAGCGGCGGCCATCCGTCGCCCCGGGTCCTGTGGTGCCTCTTCCAGGCGCGCCAGCGCGGTTACTCCTTCTTCGGTCGACTGTAGGCGTTGCCTGACCAGATCGGTCACAGCGCTGGCTGCCATGTTCTGGGCGACCCCGGCCAGGAAGTCCCCAGCGATGCCGATCGCTACCCCCGCCAGGATTCCGAGCTCGATCATCTGCACTCCTTGCGTTTTCGGTGTCACTACCTCTACCTAAAGAGCCTTTAGAAAGTAGCGCATCTTTAAGATCGCGCTCTAGCGAGGCAGGCGTTTTGGCATATGCGCAATCGGGCCATGGCGATAACCGGCGCGGTCGTTACCGGTGGCAGTGACTCCGCTTTGAGGCGGCCGTCGAGCCTCCGCCCCGCGCGCCTCCATGAGGACCCTTGCGGTCGAATGCCCGCTCATGGGCGTAAGCGTGGCCGCAGTCATGGGGGCGATGGTCGGCGCTCCAGGCGGCCTGGGTGGTGGGTCGCTCATCGTGCTGGGCCAAGGGTGCGACGCGGGCGGTGACGGCGAAACGAGAGCCGGACCAAGTCCCCCGGATGGGATCAAGGGAAGCCTCTGGGCACGGAGCCGTCCTGATGCGCGGTGGCCGTGCCTTGGGGCTCGTGGAACGAAACGCGCCGAGGGGCTGCCCTGGTCGGGACAGCCCCTCGGCGTTCGAGATGCATCGTGGAGTCAGGCGTCAGCAAGGTGGTTGGCGAGGTGCAGCGCGTCGATGGCCACGGACAGCGCTGCGTGCAGACCGATTGCCTCCAGCAGCGTGGGGTGGACGACCGGGGTCCAGTCCCCGTGAAGGTTCGGCCACGTGGCGAGGGTGACATTCGCTGAGGTCAGGCCGAGGTAGGCGGTGACGTCCATCCCGCCGGAAGGGGCGAGTTCCCAGAACAGCAGAACGGAGCCCGGACGAAGAGGAGCGCGGTCCTGCGCGGACACCCAGGTCGTGCGAACCGGCTCGGTGGCGCATCGGGGAACGGAGCGGACGAGAGCACCACGTACGCCTGGAGGCATAGGGCGTCGGGCGACATTGCCGAGGAGCAAGGGCGGGCGCGGAGGGTTCTTCGCGCCCGCCGCGAACTGCGAGCGTGAC
This sequence comes from Streptomyces purpureus, assembly GCF_014648195.1. Lineage (GTDB taxonomy): Bacteria > Actinomycetota > Actinomycetes > Streptomycetales > Streptomycetaceae > Streptomyces > Streptomyces purpureus. Next base: position 188,883 of record NZ_BMQQ01000005.1, on the reverse strand, counting down.
CAGCGGTTCACACGTCGGCCCAGTCGAGCTGAGTGCGGACTTCAGTTGGCAGCACGCCCTCTTGGCCGTTCTCGGCAAGGTAGACGGCGCCGTCCGGGCCGCTGGTCTCGATGACGTGACCGATGCGGTGGGTCTGGGGCCAGTCCGGGTTGATGGCCAAGTACGCGGGGAGATCCGGGTCGACTGCCTGGAGCTGGTGGATCAGTTGGCGAACGGTGATCTCGCGAGGCAAGAGAGACTCCTGAGTTGGTGAAGGGGGCGGCGTAGGTCAGACGCAGGCGCAGTGGCGGTTGGGGAAGGCGATGAGTGCCGCGAGGAACCCGGCGACGGCCTGGGCCGGGACGCTCGACCCGAAGGTCTGGCTCCATGCCACCCGTCCGTCGGCTTCTTTGACCTGGATGTGCCACAACTCGCCGCGCTCCGCCTCCTTGGTTTCGGGGAGGAACCCGACGTACACACGCTGGTCGGGGCTGGAGCAGTGGACATTGGCAGCGAGGTCGGGGATGACGTCCCACCCCCGGCCTTTGAGGAGGTCGACGACCGGGCCCGCACAGTGGCAGTCGAGCAGCCACTCGCGGTCGCCGGGCGCCGAGTCACGAAGTGCGGCGGGGACATGGGACGGGGCGGTGGCGGTAAGCGTCACGAGCAGCAAACCCTTCGTTGACCTGTGGTTTTTCGAAGCGGTCGTACGTTGACATGGTCGAGGAGTAGGTCTCCAGTCCTTCCCAGAGGTGGGCGTCTGCCGTGGGCGAACTGGCCACGGCAGCGCCCGCATATGACCACTCGGAGGAATGGATCGGTCGCCCCGGGAGCTGTTTCCGGGGCGACCGATGGAAGGCGGGAAGAGCGGCGTGCTGGACCACGAGATGGGTACGTACGGCGAGACCGTGGATGACGTGGTAGCGGCGTCCTTGGGTCGATCCCGCATGGCGGACGGCAGACGGATCGATCTGAGCGTCGAGGAGCTGGCGGAGGCGGTGGGCGCTGGCGGGGGCGAATTCACCCTGGAGCGTCGTGGGGCCGACGTGAGCTGCCGGGCTGGTGGTGCCGGGAGCCACCGCCCGGCCGGCGTCTTGGATACCCGTAGGGACGAACCCGACCGCCTCGGTTGAGCGGGTGCGAGCAGCCTCTACTTGCGTCGTGGTCGACCGTGCCAGAGCGTGAGAGGCCGTCGGTGCGGCCTGCCGTTCACGAGCGTGCCGCAGCGGCCCGCCGTCGATGGGCGAGGCGGGTCGGTGGGACAGCACTGGGGCTGCCCGTCGTTGCGGACGCCGCTGGTGCTCGGCGGACGTGGTGACCCACGTGGGAGCGCGCGCGTGCGGCTGCGGCGCGCCGGATGTCCAGCGGAGTCGGCACCGGGGGAGCCGCCGGGCGTATCCGGGCGGCACTGCGGTTTCGCTTGGGGACCTCGGTCTCGTAGCGGAGTACGGGGGCGGGGTCGGCCAGTCGGGCGGTGGTCGCCGCGATGAGGTCGACGGGGACCGCGGTGGTGAACGTGGCGTACCAGCGTGAGCTGTAGCCGTCGTGGCCACCCCAGAGCAGCCAGCGGTCCTGGTCGCCGCGGAGTTCGGCGTGGGGATTCAGGGCGCTGCCCTTGTGGGTGAGGCCGGCGAGTTCGTCGGGCGTGGTGAAGAGGGTGGTGAGCTGCCGGTTTCCTCGCCTCCATCCGGCGTCCTCCAGGGGGCGAAAGCCGTCCTCGGCCTGGCGGCGAGGGCCAGTCAGGACGGCGTCCGGGTTCTCGGAGTAGTTGGTGGCGAGGGTGGAGGTGAAGGCGGTCACCAGCTCCGTCGGCGTGTTGGAGTCGAAGGTGGCGAGCCAGTCGGGCGGTCCGAAGGGATCGCTGTGGGCGGCGATCTTCCACAAGGTGTTGTCCGTGCCCTCCGGCAGGAATCCGAGCCGGACGTGCTGGTCGGGGGAGGAGACGTAGACGTTCGCCAGCTCGTCGCTCTGCGCCATGAAGCCGTGGTCGAGGAGTGGTTGCATCGCCGGGTCGCCGATGGTGGTGGAGCCGGCGAGGTACAGCGGGGTCACGTAGACGTCGCCGTCGAGCGTGTGTGAGGGCATGCGGGATCTCCGGGTGTGAGCGGCGGGCCGTCAGCGCTGACGGCGTGAACGACCGTGCGCGGCAGGTGATGCGGGCGAGGTTGCGGCCTCCGCCCCGGGCGCGGGTGTGTGGACGGCGTACGGCCGACGGGCCAGGGCCGCCTGGGCCCGGGGAACGGCGGCCATCGGCTCGGCGAGGCGCACGTTCACCAGGTCGCGGTGGCGTTCGGGGATGTCGCCGGCGAAGCGCGGCACAGCGTCCAGGCTGGTGAGAGCGGTGGCGGCAGCGGCGCGCAGGTGCTGTGGGGTACTACTGCTGAAGAAGGCCCTCCAGGTCGGCACGTGGACGGGATCGACGCCGCCGGACAGTCGCCACATGGACTTCTCTGGGGTCAGCAGCTCGGTGTACTCGTCGAGCCACCCGCTGCGCGTGCGCAGGGCCGCGCGGCTGTCGGGCGAGACGATCCAGTACGGCCGACTTCCATGAACCGGCTCCCAGTTGCTCCGGCGCAGTACGTCCTCCTGGCCGAGGCCGGTGTAGAGCTCGCCGTCGCTGAAGTAGTCCCGGAAGTGGTTGGGCAGGCTGTCGACGAGCGTCTTGGTGAAGGCGACGACGATCTCGCGGGGCGTGTTGCGGTCGAAGGTAGTGATCCAGTCCGGAACGCCGAGCGGGTCCTCGGAGTAGGTAATCGTCCAACCGCCATAGGCGCTCTCCACGGGGTTGGCGATACGGACTCGCTGACACGGGCTGGCGTAGTACGTGTCCGTCTCGAAGGCGACGGTCTTCGTCCAGCCGGCGGCGTTGTCGAGGACGCTGAAGACTGCCTCCTCCGTCCCGGGACCCGCGAGGTGGACCGGCGCGACGAGGACCTCGGTATCTTGGGCGAGACCGCCGAGGTCGAGAGGTGACATGGGGAGGTACCTCCGATCGGTGGCGGATGAGGGGCTGGGCGTCATGACCGGCGGCGAGCTCGCGGCTGAGCCGTGGAAGCGGCGGGGGCCGGCGAACCGGCGTGTGCCGGACCTGCGCTCCCGTGCGGGGAACGGGACCGTGCCGCTTGGGCGCGGCGGCCATGGAGCGGCGCGGTCCCGGCGGATGCCTCACGTTCGCGGTCCAGGCGGCGAGCCGCGGTGCGGTACGCGGCCTGGTCCTGGCGCTCGCCTACCGCGAGGAGGTAGATCTCCCGGCGGTGCTGCGAGGTCGCCGGGGCGTCGCGGTACTGGACGACCATGCGCCAGCGGGTCTCCGGATCGACGTAGATCTTGTGGCAGCCCGCGAGCTCGCGGGTCAGCGCCGCGCCGCGTTCGTTGCCGTGGACCAGGTGCTGCAGCTCCAGCAGGGCCAGGTCGCGGATGCTCTCAGGAACGGAGCGCAGATCGGCCAGGGCTTCGGGGTGCGCCGCGAATGCGTACCGCGCCCGGCTCACAGCGAACCCCGGTGAGAGCGCGGTACGGAAGGAGACGCGGGGCGAGAAGTCGCGACGGGCGCCGGGGGGACCGCGAGGGCAGCGGTTCCGGCGCGCGAGGAGCGGGTGCGGGCAGCCTGGGCCCTGTGGACGACGGTGCTCTTCGGGGCCATGGCCAGCGGGAGAGGAGTGCTGCGATCCATGACCCAGGCGTCCGCCGCCCCGGCGCTGGTGAAGGCCCCTTCGCGCACCGTGTAGGAGCGGAAGTCCCTGGCTGTCTCTTCCAGGAAGAGACGGTAGGGGGCGTGCGCTGAGTCCGGGTGGCTGTCGTGGACGAGGGTGCGCACCTCGGTGCCGACGTCGAAGGAGCCCGGGCTGTCGGTGTGGTGGGCGATGACCTCGTACCGGACGTCGGGATTGGTCCGGAGCAGGTCCTCCAGCCGCGAGGTGAGCGCATCGGCGGGGCGTGGCCCGTGGTTGCGGCTCGGAGCGGTGGCCTCCGGCGGGCAGCCCCGGCGGATGAGCCAGTTCTGGGCGAGCGGGGCGGTGGGGGCCCGCTCGTACTCGAAGTCGAAGGTCCGCTGCTCCACGTCTCGGGTGAGGTGGAACGCGACGTACTCCGCTGTGCCGGGTACGTCCCAGATGGCCGCCCGGTCGTGGAACAGCAGGTAGCTGTCGCGTCCGTCGTCGCTGTGGTGCTCGGCGAGGGGTACGAACATGTCGTCCGAGAGCGTGACCGAGAAGAAGTCCTCCTCGATCCGCTCGGTGGCTGCTTCGAAGCCGTCGATCCGGTAGTCCGGAGCCTGGGGCTCGTATGTGGCGGTCATGTCAGGCTCCCGCGGGCTCGGGCGAAGCCAGGAGCCGGTGGTTGGGGCGGGTCGGACTGGTGGTACACGCCCCGAATGGACCGTCGGGAACGCGGAGTTGGAGAAGAGTGGGGTCGAGGTGGTCGCGGTGCCATGTCGAGGGGCCGGTGAGGCCGGCCTCGGTGTCGGTGAGCTGTTGCCAGGCCAGCCACAGGGCATGGAGGCGTGCCACGGCCTCGGGGTGCTCCTGCCACTGCCGGCACCACGGCCGGCCGGTGGTGATCTCCCGCCCGTAGACCGGCAGCAGCAGGTCGTGCACCCAACTCGTCAGCGCCGCGAGTTCCTCGACGTATGCCTTGCCGTCGAGGGCCAGGATGAAGATGGACGCCGGGCGCTCCTGCGAGTCGCCCGGCTCGGCCGCCGACGTCGCGGCGACCGAGCCCTCGCCATCACCGCGCTCGGCTCCGTCGCCCTCGTCGTCCGAGGGCGGGGCGTCGTCGGTGAGCAGGGCGAGCGTCTCGCCCTGCTTACGGCTCTCCGCGACCAGCCTCGCGACCGTGGCGACCAAGTCGTCCAGATCGTGGTCCGCCACGCGAATCGGCTCATTTTCCTGAGCGGGTTCGGTCATCGCTACCCCTCCGCAAGATCGGGTGGTTGGGGTGGCGAGGATCCGAAGAAAACCGGGTTTGGCCAGGCCGGGAATCCGGTGTAGAGAGTGCCGTTCACCGCGAGCCGTGATGGCCGCAGACCGCGACGGGAGGAGCGAGGATCTCCAGCGCGCGAGCGGCCTGCTGTGGCACGACTCCGTTGCCCAGAGCGGATAGTTGGGCTGGGCGTCCCAGTCCCGGAGTGGCCGTCACCCAGCCGGGGTCAAGCCCTTGCATCCACTCGACGAACAGCGGGCTGAGGCGCCCCGCCTCATCCGTGGGTCGGGGTGCCGGGCGCGTTGCCCTCTCCCATCGGGCGATGGCGGCGGCGTACGGTCCCCACGCCCTTCGTCCGTCGGCGTCTGAGCCGTGAACATGGGGAGCACTACCGCTGAGAGCGGGGGCCGGAAGCCCGCGCCCGCTCGGCGTCCCGGAGTGCCGGTGTCGCTTGCCCGTGGGGTCGGCAGCAGTCGGGCAGCCGCCGAGGGCAGTGTCAGGTCCCCGTTCCCGTGACGCTGGTTGGGCGATCCCTTGGCTCCGTCCGACGCCTTCGGTGTCGGCAGCAGCCACTCGACCTCGTCCGCCAGATTCGGACCGTGCCCGCCCTGCTTCCTCTTCGTCGGGTGCTGACTCCCTCCGTTCGTCGCCAGGTTGGTCGTCGGCGTCTTCAGCAACGGCGGTCCGCCAGGAGGGCCAAGCGGCGAGGAAGATGCGCTCACGGCGGTGCGGGGCTCCGACTTCAGAGGCGCGAAGCACGCACCAGCGCGCATCGAACCCGAGGTCGGCCAGGGAGCCGAGTACGGCACCGAGTGCGCGCACAGCAGGCTGGCCTGCGGTGTCTCCCAGACACCACGGGCAGGGTTCCACGTCGCCAGGGGAACCGGCGGGGGAGGTGAGGAGTCCTCGGACATTCTCGATGACCACCAGGCACGGGTTGAGGGCTTCGATGGCACGGACGATGTGCAACCACAGACCGGACCGGGTGCCATCAGCCAGTCCGGCGCGACGGCCGGCGACCGAGACGTCTTTGACAGGGGAACCCGGCCGTCAGGACGCACACCTCCGGGACATCGGCCCAGTTCACGGCCGTGATGTCGCCGAGATTGGGTACGGCCGGCCAGTGTCGGGACAGGATCCGGGCTGGGCCTGGATCGACCTCGGCATGCCAGGCGATCGTTCCGCCGAGGACGGCTTGGACGCCGAGATCCAGACCGCCGTACCCGGAAAACAGGCTCCCGATCGACGGCGGGTGCGCCGCTGCCTGGAGATCAGCGCGCATGGCGGGACACCGGCATGTAGGCGAGACGGGTCGGCTCGGTCGCGGGCAGCTCGGCCGGGACACGGTAGATCGAGTTCGCTGGGCGTGCCGAGCGGCTGAGCGCGGCGAGGACACGAGGCGGGGTGCCGTCGATCCGGTCGGCCGCGTGCCGCAGGGCGACGAAGGCTTCCTGCAGCGAGTCCACGGTGAGGTCCAGCCGGTCCTGCACGACGTCGAACGCGGCCTGGCGGGCGTCGCGGAGGTCTGGCGAGGCTGGGGCTTCCGCGTGCTGGCGCAGGAAGCCGAGCTGCTCGAAGGCTTCAGTGTAGTTGGTCACGGCGCGTCCCGCCGGGGCGGACGCGCTGGTGTACGCGGCGATGACCGGACCGAAGTCGAGGCCCGGGTCGTTGTCGGTGACGCGGAAGAGAACCTCGTCGGACAGGTCCTTCACCAGCCCCGTCAGCGCGGCGAGGTGGTGGGACGCGGTGACGAGGTCAGGCAGGGAGTTCGTTGTGTACGACCCGACAATCTCGTGGCGGGCCTCCTCGAACTCCAGGGCCACTGCGTACAGTTCGTCCTTCTCCAGGCCGGCGCGGCCGGTGTGGTCGGTCATGACGGACTCCGAAGGTTGTGGCGGGAGGGAAGCGCGGCGCAGGAGGCCGCGACCGGCGCCGCGGGGGCCGCCGCATCCGCGAGGCGGCTGCGAGCACGGGCGGCGTCGATACGGGCGGCAGGAGGCGGCGCACCGGGACGGCTTGCCGGCCGCCGCTGCTCGGGTTCGGCTTCGCGCGCGAGGCGCAGTCGGCGGCGTACGTCGTTCAGCGGGCCGAGCGCGTGCAGGGCGTAGCCGATGAGCTGCCCGGGCGCGAGCGCGTCGCGGTTGGCCAGGGCGCCGACCTGCCGGGCCGCGAGGGCGGCCGTGCGGACGAGGGAGGCGTGGACGACCTGCTCGCCGATGTGCTCGGCGGCCCCGCCCACGAGCGGATCGCAGATCCGCATCACACGCTCGGTGTCGAGCGTCCCGTCTGCGAGGGTGCCGCGACGCTGGGTCTCCCACAGCACGGTCAGCTGGTCGATGGGTTCGCCGCGATGGTGCAGGGCCCCCAGCGCGCGGTAGAGCTGCTGATGGCCCGGGTCGGCGAAGTCGCCGGGGCGGAGCCAGCGCACCAGGCCGAGCAGCTGTTCGGGGCGGGCGGCGAGGCAGCCGAGGAGGAACTCCTCGTCGGCGAGGACCTGCTCGCCCACCGGCTGAGGGCGTTCGGCCTGGGGTGCGTACGGGGCGGGCGGCTGCACGGGACGTGCCTCCGTGCCCCAGCCGCGCGCCAGGTCGGCGAGTACGTCAGTCAGGACCTGGGCGTGGTGCAGCGTCTCCTCCACCGTGCCGGCCCCGGCGTCGGCGAGCGCGGCCTGGTGGAGGCGGGCGGCGTGCTGGGCCACGCTGCGGTGGATGGCCCCCTCCAGGACCATCCGCCCGTACACCGGGGCGTGGTCGGGGCGCGGGCACGCCGACGCGAGGGAGTGCAGATACGAGGCGGTGAGCCCGCGGGTCCGTGTGCTCGCCTCCCGCAGCGTGTCGGTCACCCAGGCCAGCGGGACGGGGAAGCCGGCCGCTGTGGCTGCCGCCGGGTGACCGTCGGTCTTGAGCTGGAGCATCGCGGCGTAGATCGCCGTGTGCGCGGGGCGGGAGAAGTGTTCCGGGCGCAGCCAGGGCGAGAGCCTGTCGAGTTGGCCGGGCTCTAGGAAGATCGCGCCCAGCACGGCCTGTTCGGCGTGGACGAGCGGGGTCACGGCCGTGCCTTGCGCGAGGGCTTGCCCTGGGCGCGGATCTCGGCGACTGCACGGTCGGCCGCGGCTAGGTCGGCGGCGAAGCGGTCCAGTTCACCGGTGAACGCGGGGTCTGAGGCGAGCAGGGAGCCGGACGGGGACACGAGCCACCAGTCGGCGCCGCGCCGTACGACGGGTGTGCCGGCGAGGCGCTCGGACCGGCGGATCGAAGCCCAGGACGGGGCGGGGTGGGACATGGGAGTACCTCAAGGAGATGGGGGGCGAAGGCCCAGGGACGCGACGGTTGGGGGCGTGCACCGTTGCGTCTCGCCCGCCGGGCACCTGGCAGCACCGGGTTCATGCGGCCGGACCGAAGTCGTCTCGGCGCCGGCTCTTGGCCAGCGCGCGCTCGGTGATCGCCGCGGTCGCCGTGGCGGACGCGGCGCCGAGCCGGTCGGCGTCCGGCTCCCGGTACCAGGGCTTGAGGTCGAGGAGCGCGGGGCGGATGCCGGTGGCCAGCAGCAGGGCGGAACCCTTGCGCAGGGCGCGGATCGCATCCGCCGGCAGCACGCGCTCCTGGCGCATGGAGACCGATGTGGACTTGCCCGACTCGCTGGTGGAGACCGAGACCGTACGGACGTCGTGATCGCCCACCAGGCGGCTGAGTTTGTCCGCGAAGTCGGCGTCGTCGATGCCCGAGCCGACGAGTTTGATCGTCGCGGCTGACCACAGGGCGTCCATCCCTGCCTCGCCCCAGACCCGGACGCCCTGGCGGTAGGACTGCAGGATCGTGATCGGGATGACGCCGCGGGAGCCGAGGTGCGAGTACAGGTCCGGCAGGTCGGCGATCTTGCACACGTTGGCGGCCTCGTCGAGGATCGCGAGCAGCGGGGCGTCGAGCCGCCCGCCGTCGCGCTCGGCCTGGATGACGGCCGCGCGCATCACCGCGTCGGCGGCGGCGGCGATGATCGCCGAGGCGGAGCCGCCGCCGTCCTTCGACAGCAGGAACAGGGTGTCCTTGCCGGTGGCGAACGCCTCCGGCTTGAACTCGCGGATCTTGCCGAGGCCGCTGGGCGGCGTGACCCAGGCGGCGATGGCCGGGTCGAGCAGGCAGCTCGCGTACTGCCGAGCGGTCTCGAAGATGCCGTCGCGGGTCTCGACGGCGCCGGCCACGGTGCCCTGGAGCTGGGCGGCGACCGCGTCGAGGCCGGCGTCCTGGAGCAGGTCGATGGGGGAGCGGTCGGCCGGTGAGGCGAGCCAGGCCAGGACGTCGGTGATCGGGCGCCGGTCGCGGGCGGCGGCGAGGAACAGCGCGGTGAGCGTGTTCGCGGCGGCGGTGGACCAGAAGTCGCCCGCGTTCGACTCGTCCACGGAGGCGGTCACGAAGTGCCCGGCCAGACGGCGGGCTCCGGCGAGATCGTGGGCGTCCGCGAGGATGTCCCACCACATCGTCTGGGGCGCGTGGGCGATCTGCTGCGGATCGAGCGTCCAGACTGTGCCGGCTTCGGCGCGGGCCGCGAGCGTGGCGGTGTAGGCGTCGCGGGCCGCCTTGTTGGAGGTCAGCAGCACCGGTCCGGGCGCGCGCAGGATCGCCGGGATCGCCAGGCCGGAGGTCTTTCCGGACCGGGGTGCCATGATCGCCAGGATCACGTCCTCCCACGAGGAGCGGACCTCGCGCGCGCCGGGCGTGAGCGTGCCGAGCAGGACGCCGCGGTCGTCGGGGACGACGTCCTTGGGCTTGGTGCCCTTGAGGCTTGGACGGAGGTCGATCGCCTTGGCCGCGATCTTCTTGGGCATCAGGTCGGCCAGGTCACGCTGGTCGGCCAGCCCCTTGGGGTTGCGGCGCAGCCGCAGCCACACCTTCGCGCCGAGCAGCGCGGCGGCCACGAGTACGAATGCGGGCAGGACGTAGCAGGCGCCGATGAGGACCGGCTGTGGAAGGTGCGGCCAGACCTCGTGGGGGTGGAGCAGCGCGTCGGTCGGCTCGTACGGGGCCCAGGAACCGGACCTGGTGAGGGTGTTGGCGGCGTTACTGAACAACCAGGCCAGCGTCCCGGCCCCCATGCCGAGGCCGGCGACGGACAGCATCAGGTACAGCAGGAAGTCGGTGCCGGTGGCGGTGGCGGTCGAGGGTGTGCTGGTGCGTGCAGGAGACAAGGCGCGGTCCCGTTACGTCGTGCGAGAGGGGCGATGGGCTGGGGCCGGCGGGTTCTTCTGGTGGTCACGAGGGGCTCCTAGCGGCTGCGGTGGGCGGAGATGGAGGAAGCCGCGGGCGCGGCCGGGGCCGTGGTGTCCGGGCGCGCCGGTGGCGCGCCCGGACCGACGGTCGACGAGGACGACGTGGCCGCGCCGCTGATCCGGTGCCGCCGGACCTCGTCGCGTACGGCGGCGACGGCTTCCTCGGAGACCAGGTCCTCGGCGACGTTCGCGTCGAAGCCCCGGGCGCGCAGGAGGCACGCGGCGCGCGTGGCGCGCCGCGCTTGTTCCTCCTCGGGCAGTCCGTCGGGCAGCTGGTGCCAGACGTAGTGTGGCGGGACGGTCTTCTTCACGAAGCCGCACGTGGCAAGCACCTCGTGGGCGCGCGGGTCACCGCAGTCGGCGATCACCTCGTTGCTGAACGGCTTGCGGTAGATCTCGGCGTCGGTTCCGTACTCTTCGTGCAGGATGGACACGCAACGGCCTCTCTGATGAAGGGGATTGGTCAGCGCGTTCGGTTCGGCCTGGACGCGGGCGGTGGAGCGGCAGCGGACCCCTCGGGTGTGACGGCGGGTGTTCCGGTGCGTTGGGTGGCCGGGGTGGTCGCGTAGTAGTTGGCGACCCGTGCCTGCCAGCTCGGCTTCGCCGGCCGATTGAGTGAGCGCAGCTGGTCGGTGGCGTCGTGCAGTTCTTCGCCGAGGGCGGTGAGCGTCGCGGCGGCTTCCGCGAAGTCGTACGACAGATCCCAACCGGCATCGGTCTCGGATGCCTTGGCCTGCTCGGCGGCAGCCTCGAAGAACTCACTGAGGCGGACGAGCACACCATCGTGGGGGTCCAGGACGTGCTCCGCGAGATCAGCGGCAGTCTCGTACGCCTCGGCGCCGTTGAGTTCGTCGGTCAGCCGCAGGACCTGGTGGCCGAGGACGTGTTTCCCCTGAGGGTCGGAGGGCGTCGTGAGGGGGCCCACGTGCAGATCGGGGCCGAGGTCGACGCGGTAGCCGACGGCGCTGAGCATGCGGGCCGCGTGGCTGGCCATCTGGTTCTCGCGGGCTTCGCCCATGTCCCAGGGCAGGCGGTACCAGAAGGACCGGGGCGTTGTCTCGATGACGTAGCCCGCGCGCTTGAGGAGTGTGGTGGCGAGTTCGTCTCCGCCTTCGGCGGTGACATTGCCGGTCGGATGGCGTGTGATGACGACGTCGGGCGGGGTGGGCATCGTGTGGTGGTCCGTTCAGTAGTGGGGGTTCTCGGTCGGCCGGTCGCTGGTGGAGGCGGCGTCCAGCAGCTCGGGCAGGTCCGCGGGGTCGGCGTCACGCTGGTCGAGCCACCAGCCGGCGCGGGTCAGTAGCCGTACGGCGTCCTCGATGGCCTCCCACTCCGTCTCGCTCGTGGTTCCTTCGACGACGAGCGCGGTGTACGCGGCGGAGACCAGCTGGTGGCGACAGCGGGTGGCCCAGGCGACCGCGCGGTCGGTGCCGTCCAGCGGGGGCATGCGGTACTGCTCGGACCACGCCTCGGCCTCGGCCTGCTCGGTCACCCTCTGCTTCGCGAGCCACTCGGCCGTGGCCTCGGGGTCCTCCGGGCGAGAGGTCCGCCAGCAGTCGGCGCAGTCCCGGCCGGCGAGCCAGCGGGCGTATCCAGCACGGCGGTCGGCCGGACGGTCGGACAGATCGGCCTCGACGGTGTGACCGCAGGCGTGGTCGATGGTCCAGAACTTCTTCACGGCCATGAGCCGGACTCCTTGAACGTCGAGAAAGGGAGGATCAGCGCGTACGACTCGAGGCAGTCGGCGTTGCCTGGATGCGCGGCACCGGCTCGTCCTGCGGCTTCGGTGCGTTGGCCGGGCGGTTGGGGGACGACGCCATGGCGGCGCGCGCTCGCGCGGTGTGCGTGACCCGGAGCCACTCCTGCCGCTCGGGCAGCGGCACCTCAGCCAGGGGTGGGGCGTTCTCGGGGGGCACGTCGGGCATGACAGCCAGTTCGAGCTGGGCGCCGACGAGCCGGTCGCCGAGGAAGGCGACGTGATGGGCGATGTTGCGCAGATGAAGGCCCAGCTCGTGACCATGCGGAGTGTCGAGCCGCTCGCACCAGGCGGCGGCCGTGTCGATGAACTCCTCCAGGTCGAGCACGACGCCGTGGTGTTCGTCGAGGATCTCTCCCAGGACCTCGGAGACGTCCGCCGCGCGACGCAGCTCGTGCAGCTCGCCGGTCAGCGCGGTAACGGACTGGCCGGGCCGTGTCGCCCGCGCCGCGACTCCGTCCGGAGTCGGGACCGGCGGCGGGATCATGATCCTGGGATCGGCTGCGACCGACAGACCAGCGTCCTGGAATTCGCGGGTCGCCCTGGCCACGGTCCGCACCGCCGTGTTGTGGGGAGTGTCGTCCGCCAGCAGGTAGACGTCGAGGTACTCGCTGTAGCGGAAGTGGTGCTTGCGCAGGACCTCGTCGAGGAACGGTCGGGCGTCCGCGACGGCGGCGGCCACCCCGTAGTCGGGGTGCATTCCGAACGCGACTTCCGGTTCGAGTTGCAGAGTCATCGCGCGGGCTCCTTGGTGGGGACGGTCTAGCGGGTGCGGACCGGCTGCGGGGCGGCGGAGGGGGCAGGGCGGTACTCGACGGCGACGCCGGGCTGCCGCGCCGGCGTCGCGGTCGCGCGGGCCGGAGAGATGGCGGTGGCGGCCTGGGACCTGCGCTGCTGGGCCGCAGGCGCCACCGGTGAGGCGGAAGGTTTCTCCAGCCGCTCCAGGAGGCCCCGGCCCGTGCCGAGCCGGGTATGGGGCTGGAGGTCGTACGCGACATCGGCGTTGACCCTGTACTGCGCGGCCCGCAGGGACTGGACCGCCTGCGCCCCGCGCCGTACCGGATCACGCTGCGGATCGGTCAGCCCGTACAGCGTGCTGCCGGGCAGCCGCTCGAAGCCGACGAGCCGCAGGATGTGCTCGGCGACGTGGTTGTCGTGCGACGTCGCCGCCACGACGCCGTACTGGTCGTGATGGCCGACGGTGATGTGCGGACGTGTTTCCGCCACGAAGATGCACCTCGCAGAGGTCGGGGCCGTGCGGAGGACGAGGATGCGGCCGAAAGGCGGATTTGGTGTGGCCGTGGATTCGCGCTAGTTCCGTACTTCGCGGGTGACTGAATCGGCTGGTTCGGGGCCTGTGGGAGTATCTGTTGGGGCCGTGGCCGCATTGGTGGGGCGTGACGAACTTTTCCCGGTCCCCGCGGCCACGGACGGTGCGTCCGCGCATGGAATGTGTCGTCAGCGCCGTGGTGGAAAAGCGACTGGGCGCTCTGCCTGTCGCTGCCGATCGAGCGCCAGGTCCGCCGGGCCCTCGGGAGCCACCAGAAGATGCTCGGGCTCTATCCGGCAACTAGCAGGTCCGGCCCACCGGCCGGTGATCCTCTACCATCTCTCCGGCCTGCGGCTACGCGTCGTCGGCGCCACCAACCCGCCCATCATCGTCATCAGCCGCAGCGTCCAGCTCCATCTCCTCGACCTCCTCGGCCTGGAACCGACGCACCCACGCTGGCCAGAGACCTGAACGAGCTACCCGTGCCGCGCCATGCGCCCTCCTGGGAGCGTTGACGGCATAGGTCACAACTAGCGGGCGCGCACGCCCGTGTAGGTGCGCATCCTTCCCTCAGCGTTGGTGGACGTACGGAGGATGACCAAGTGGACGCCGGAGGCACGTGACCTGTGGCAAGCTCATCTCCCCGGGGGGAGAGGAACGACTGATGACCCATTACCAATGCGGATCGTGCTCGTATCAGAGCGACCATCTCGGTGAGGCTCAACAACACTCGCACCAGACGGGCCACGTTTGCATCGGCAAGGACGGTGCCGGGCCAGCCGGAGGTAAGTCCGGCAAAGCCAGGGGCGTGGTTAAGGCCGGCGCCAGCGTTCTGGCGGCCACCACCATCGGAGTCCTCGCCTGGAAGTACAAGGAGCTCCAGACGAAGCACGAGGGGCTCCTGTCCATGGCTGCCGGACTGGTCGTGCAGTTGGCGGAGTCGACGGCGGAGAACGAGATCCTGAAGTCGGAGAACCAGAGCCTGAAGTCGGAGAACGACTACCTGAAGTCGGCCACCGGTGCCTCGAAGACGCTCAAGAGCTACGACTGCTGAGTGAGGGCGTACTGCGGGTAGTGCCACTGGTGGACGGGTGCCCCGGCGCTAGATCCTTCTCCGCAGGTCACCCATTCGGGAAGATCAACTGATCGCAGCGGGCCAGCCACCGATCAGCGCAGCGGTCCGAGTTGCAGAACCCGCCGAAGCACGATCACCTGAGGACCGTGATCAAGCTCGGGGGCTGTGCAAATGAGTGACCCGCGAAGTACGGAGCTAGTCAGCGTGAGCGCGGCGGCCTGCTGGAGTTGAAGAAGCGGATGGCCGGCGGACCGGCGTTCTTCTCGATCGCCGCGGTGATCTGGCGGGCGGCGTGTGGCGACCAGGAAAGGGCAGCCTCGGCGCGTGGCGACCGGACCTGCTGCGCACGGAGCGGTCGGGTCGGTGGCGCGGGCGGCGCCTTGTCGGCGCGCGCGATGTCGACGAGGACGCCGGCGTTGTCCATCCAGGTCAGGGAGTAGTGCCAGCCCTCGGCGTTGCGCACGGCCACGGCGTCCGCGAACACCGCCTTCGAGCGAGGATGGTCGGGCAGGAGCGCCTCGGCGACCACCTGGAACTCGGCCTGCACCCGGGCGCCGCCGTCCAGTGCCTCGCGCAAGGCACGGAGCCGGTACGCCCAGCGCCCGGCCGCACGCTCCGCGGGATCAAGGAGAGGAAGCTCTTCCTCGGCGTGCGCGACCAGGGTGGGACCGTGCTCGAGGAAGGGAGCGAACTGCGCCCACATTTCCGCGTCCCGTACCTGTTGGCGCAGGCCGTACCGCTCGTCGAGCGGCCAGTGATCGGCATCGCACAGGCTGTCCGAGACCGCGTCCCATTCGGCCAGAACGCGCTGGCCGGCAGCCACCGACTTGGCGACTTGGCTGAGCCGGGTCTCGCGGACGGCCTCGTGGTACCGGGGCAGCAGGCGGGTTGTCACTCGGGAGGCGGCTCGCATCGGGTCGTTGCTCACGACGATGCCGTTGGGTGTCTTGGTGGTCGTGTCGAACACGCTGCCTCGTGGCTCGAACGCGGCGATGAGGAATTCGTGCTTGCGCAGGGGGCGGTCGGTGACCAGGAGCTCGATCCCTGAGTCACCGGTGAGCACGGCGCTTCGATGTGGGGTGAACTCGGAGAGGGCCCAGCTCACGTGGCCGCAATCCCAGACCCGTTCGCTGAGCGGGAGCTGGCCTCCCTCTGCCGCGTGTTCGTGGACGGTGGCAGTCCAGGAGCCGGGGAGCCGACCCGACAGCTCCTCGGCGAACCGGGTGAGATCGGCCGCCCGCGAGCCCGGCTGGCGCGGTGACGGGGGCGGCGGGTGCGCGGGCTCTGAACCACGTGGCGGCGCAGGGCTGGTGTGCATGGGGCCGTCGAGCGAGGCGTCGTCGATGGCGACGTAGTGGCTGGCCACGGTGCTGTAGAGCTGCTGAAGCGTCGCCCGGACCTCGTCCGGACGGCTGTCGCCGAGGGCATAGGCGAAGTCGGGATGCCCGGTGGAGAATCCGGCATCGAGCAGCAGCCGGTTCGCGGAGCCGAAGTCGTCGTGGAGGGTGGCGGCGGTGAGGCCGAGCTGAGGGTGCTTGCCCAGCGTGATCCATGCCAGCTCAGCCATGGTGGGTCTCGCCCTCGTCGTGCGCGTCAGGGCGCCGGTCGGTCTCTGGCCGTGTCGCGTCCACGGGATCGCACGGGCTGGGGGTTACGGAGGCATGGCCGTGTGCGGTGTGGGCGCGAGCGGCGTCGGCGTAGAGCTGGACGAGGCGGCGCAGGCCGCGACGGATGGTGCGCTTCAGGTGCATGGCGGGGCGACTTCCTGTGCGGAGGGCGTGATGTGACGACTGGCGAGGGGGAGCCGGGGAGGCGTGGGCCGGCTCCCCCGGGGCGTGTACGGGAGCGGACGGCTCAGGTGTGCATCCGGGCATCCGTGTCGAACAGCTCGCGCTCGTGCGGGTGGAGCAGATGTTGAGTAATGAACGACCGGCCTGCGACTTTCCACAGGCCGCGCCCCTTGGTGAGGGCGGAGACGGCCTGGGTCTCGACGCCGGTGAGACCCAACAGGGCGGCGGCGGAGCCGAGTTGGTCGGCTTCCTGGCGGTAGATGATGCGGGTGGAGCAGTCGGTGAGCAGGCCCTCGGCGAGGGCGCGGCCCCGGGATCCGGCGTCGCCCGCGGTGAGCAGGTCGCTGAGGCGGTGGATGACCATCATGTTGGCGATGCCGAGGCCCCGGCTGAGCTTCCACTGGCTCTGCATGCGTTCGAGCAGGGCGACGTGCCGCATCACGCGCCATGCCTCGTCGTAGATCACCCAGCGCCGTCCACCGGTGGGGTCGGCGAGCGCGGACTCCATCCACGCGGAGGCGCAGGTCATCGCCAGGACGAGCGCGGTGTCGTCGCCGGTGCCGCCGAGCCGGGAAAGGTCGATGGAGAGCATCGGCGCGGCCGGGTCGAACGCGACGGTGCTTGGCGCGTCGAACATGCCGGCCAGGTCGCCGTGGACGAGGCGCCGCAGCGCGTGGGCCAGGTCCTCGGCCGCGCGTCCGAGGCGTCCGGACAGGTCACCGAGTGCGGTGTTGAGCCGCTCGGGTGCGCCGAGTACGTACGCGATGTCTCCGAGCAGCGGGGTGGTGCCGGTTGCTTCGGCGTGGGCGACCGCCTGGTCGAGTGCCACGTCCAGGGCGGTGTGCTCCATCGGGTGCAGGTCGCGCCGCAGAACGGTCTTCGCGAGGGAGCCGAGGAGAAGCAGGCGTCGCTTGCGGACCTCGCCGGCCCAGTCGTCCTGGCTGACGCCGTACGGCCGGGCGGGGGCGTCCAGTGGATTCAGCCGGCCGGGAAGGCCCGGGCCGAGTGCGATGGTCTGCCCGCCCAGCGCCTGGGCGACCACGGTCCATTCGCCCTTGGGGTCGCAGGGCACGTAGATGTGGTAGCCGAAGGCCACGGCTCGTACGGCGAGGGACTTGGCCAGGGCGGACTTGCCCATGCCGATGACCCCGGCGAGCAGAATGTTCGGATTCGTGAAGCCGTCGAGCCGTCCGTAGAGCGCGAACGGGTCGTAGGTGAAGGCGGCCTCCGCGTGCACGTCACGGCCCACGTAGATGCCCTGGGCGCCGAGGCCGCCCTCGGCGAGGAAGGGGTAGGCACCGGAGGCGGTGGCTGTGGTCATCCGGTGGGCGGGGAGCTTGAGCAGGCCGCCGCGGGCGGAGGTGGGACCGGAGCGGCCAGCGGCCGGGTAGGTGGCGCGCAGTTCGGGATCGATGCCGGTCGTGGTATGGCGGACTTCGGGCCGGGCGGCGTGGCGGGCCTTGTCGCGGGCGGCGGCGAACTGGTCGCGTGCTGCGCGGGCCGTGCGGCGGTCGGTCTTGCGAGGGACGAACAGTGGGCTGGCGCTGGCGCGGGTGGTTCGGGTGGGCATGGCGGTGGTGCTCCGGTGGTCAGTGGCGGGTGAGGCCGGTGAAGGGGTCGCGCAGGTCGGCCGGGGTGTGGGCACGGCGGACGCGGGCGGCGGTGGCGAGGTGGCGCTGGCACACGGTGAGGTCGGGGGCGCCCTCGGGAAGGTGGGCCCGGCATGCCTCCCGCGTGGGGAGGCGGCCGGTGAGTCGCTGCGGGGCCGCGTGATACGCGGCGTGGAGGTGCTCGGCTGCCTGCCACAGCCGGATGCGGCAGGCCCTCAGGTGGTCGCCCTCGGCTGCGGCCACGGGAGAGGTCCGCGCGGTGTGCGCGTCCAGCAGCCCGTACAGGGCGACCAGGTGGGCGTGCAGGGAGTCCAGTTCGGTGCGGCTGGCGGCGACCGGGGCGACGGGCATGTTGATGGCCCGGTGGAAGTCGAGGGCGGCGGTGGCGAACGGGACGAAGTCCGGAGCCAGGTCGGGCAGGGGCTCGGTCGGCATGGGGGTGCCCTTCGGTAGAGCGCGGTCGGTGGTGCTGGGCTGCGCTACAGGCGGGCGAGCGGCAGAGCGGCGTTGGTGAAGGCTTCGGCCTGCTGCCAGGTCAGCAGGCGCAGGTCGACGAGGGCGGCGACGGCCGCGGTCTCGACGGCGGCGCAGGCGGCGTTGAGTTCCTCGCTCGTGTCCGCGCTCACGGTGAGCAGGCCGGTGAGTGCGACATCGGCGTGTCCGGCGATGAGCTGGCGCTCGCGCTGCTTGATGTCGGCGTACTCGACCGAGTCCTCCTCGGAGTCGACCTGTCCCTTGCGGGCCCGCTCGGCGGCGTCCGCGATCACGGTGGCCTTCTTGCGCTGTACGTCCTTCAGGGCGGCCTCCAGTCCCTTGGGCTCGTAGGTCAGCGAGAGGGTGCGGCGCACGCCGGTGGTGAACAGGAGCTGGTGCAGGAAGCCGGGGCTGGTCTCGATGCGCGGCCAGTTCTCGATCCAGAACGTGGCGTGATGGGCCGAGTCGGTCTGGATACGGTCGGCCTTCTCGACTAGGACCACCGGCCCGGCGGCAGCGGGGTCGGCCTGCGGACGGCCCGAGTCGGACCACCGGTCGAGCGCGGCCGACGCCTTGGGGTCGTACGCGGTGCGGATCACGGCGGCGATCTCGCGCGCGGGGAGCCAGCCCGCGGGCATGAGCCCGGAGGTCCGGGCGGCCTGGTCGAAGGTGGAGGCGAGCTGGGACAGGACCGCGAAGGCTCCGGTGAGCCCGCCGCCGGCCTGGTTGATCAGGCGGCGGGCCGCCTTGAGATCGAGGGCGAGGGAGACGTACGCCTCGTGGGGCGCGGCGGCGGGGCCGGCAGCGGCCAGCAGGTCGCCGTAGATCGGACCGGCAAGCGGGGTCTGGGCGTTGCCGTGCTCGTGCCAGTAGCGGTTCAGCGCGTCGCCGGAGTCGGGGACGGTGCGCTCCAGGACCTGGACGCGGGCGATGTGCCCGGTGCGCGCGAGCGCGGCCAGGGTGCGGCCCCAGCCGGAGACGTTGCCGGTCTGGGTGGCGGGGTCGAGCAGGGCGAAGGCGCGGGAGGAGACCTTCACCACGGCGGTGAGGGTGGCCTGGTGCGGATCGTGCACCGCGCCGAGGCGGCCGTCCGGCGAGGAGACCACCCGCAGGGACGCGGCCGTGCCAGGCAGGTGGAGCAGACCCTCTCGCTGCGGTCGGGTGGACGGCCGGGCGAGCCAGACCAGCTGCCCCCGGAAGCGTCGGAGCGCGTATCGGATCGCGATCGGCGCCCAGTCGACGAGCGCCCGTCCGCGGTGGCGGATGAAGACGGCCGCGAGGACGACGGCCCACAGCGGTACGAGCTGGAGCGCTCCGGTCACACCGGAGGCGAGCAGCACCCCGAGCAGGAGCAGACCGCAGGTCGCGACGACGATCAGCTGCGGGGCCGAGAGACCGAGCAGCACGCCCCGGCGCGAGCGGTGAGGGAACTTGACGGTGGGCGGACCGTCGGGGTGAGAAGTGTCAGAGAGCATGGCGAAGCCGTCCTTGGAACATGAGGAGAAAGAAGAAGACGAGGACGGGGTGGGCCGGGCGGGCCTCGGCCCACCCCGTCAGCTCCGGGCTACGAGCCCGAGCGGTCCGCTGGCCCGGGATAGATCCACCGCTGCGGGGTGGCGCCACCCTGCGGAGGAGGACCGCTGCGCCGTGGTGCCGGCGGGTCCAGGTGCGTGACCTGCGGGACCGAGACCGAGGCGCCCTGTGGTGTAGGCCCGGAGAGCGCCGGCGCCGAGTCGGACGCCTCGCTGCCACCGGGGCGCTGGATGAGCGGGACTCCGCGGTCGCCGTCCGTGGGAGGACGGCGGATCAGCGCCCGGCCCTTGTCGCCGGTCGCGTTCGGATCCTCACCGAAGCGGAAGTGGGTCTGCTTCGGTTTGGCCTCACCACTGGATCCGCCCGTCGGGTCGATCCCGGAGGCGACGCCACCGGAGCCCTGGCCCGGCACCTTTGCCGGTCCCTGCGGAGCCCGCATTCCCGTGCCGGCCTGGACCGCGAGCTGGCCTGCGGTCTTCGCCGCACCCGCGGCGACCGCCATGCCCGCGACACCGGTGCGGTGCAGATCGTCGTGGCCGCCGCCGTCGGCCGCCCAGTGCACGAATTTGTACGTGGCGTAGGGGCAGAGCAGCACCAGGACCATCACGACGATGCCCGCGATCGCGTCCGACAGGGCGCTCAGACCGTCGCTCGCGTCGGTCTTGCCCATGGCGGAGACGCCCAGCAGGAACACGATGGTCATCAGGAGCTTGGAGACGATCAGGGTGCTGGTCGCCTCGATCCAGCCGCGCCGCCAGCGCCGCGCGACCTCCCAGCCGCCGCCGGCCCCGGCGAACACGGCCAGGGTGACCAGGACCAGGATGCCGACCTTGCGGGCGACCATCACCGCCCAGTAGAGGAAGGCGCCGACCGCGCAGCCGAGTGCGACGATGGCGGGGACGCCCCAGCCCAGGCCGTACATCGCCCCCAACTCGTTGACCTTGATGATGCGGCGTACCGCGTCGTCTACGGAGCTGTTGGCGGCCTTGAACAGGCCGGCGCTGAGCGCGTCGACCACGGTGATCGCGACGGTGGTGCAGGCGATGGCGGCGAACGCGAACAGGACGCCGGCCACTGTTCCGTATACCGCCTGAGCGAGGGCGCGTTCGTCCCGGCGCCAGGCGGCGCGGGTGAGCTGGAGGCAGAACGTGCCGACGGTGAGGATGAGGCCGATGGGCAGGATCAGTTCGTAGTTGCTCCTGAACCACTCGGCGTTGAGATCGATGGCGGTGGTCTTGTCGACGGCCTTCGAGGCCAGGTCAGCTGCGGCCTGGGCCATCTCGCCCATCGACTTGGCGATCCAGGCGCCGATGCCGTCCGTGACGGCTTCGCCGGTCGCGCCGACGACACCGCCTACGGTGTCGCAGACCGTACTCATCAGAGGAAGGTCGCAAGCCCCCATGAGGGTGCCTCCTTACACAGGTTGAGGGCGATCACGGCGCGACGTTCGGCAGGACGCCGACGAGGGCGCAGTCGCGGTCCGGTCGGCACTGGACGGCGAGGGTCGTCGAGCGGGACTCGGCTCCGGCACCGGAGCCCTTCCAGGCGATGGACTGCTTGCCGGTGACCGTGACGGCGTAGACGTACGCCTCGGTGATCGCGCCGGGGTCCTGGGCCAGGGCGGTCTTGAATGCCTGCGGGAAGTGGCCCTCGCCGACCGTGGCGCCGGCGTGCTGCCCGTTGTCGTGCATCCGCGACCACAACACCGGGCTGGGTACCTGGTCCGAGACCGACTTCCAGTCCGCGTACTTCTTCTCGCTGGTCATCCACTGCTTGAGACCGGCCAGGTGCTCGGTCTGCGAGAAGGACCGGGTGTCGTACGTCCACAGGACTTTGGTGGCGGCCTTGGCGAACTCGATCGGATCCGTCGTCCTGGGCGGCGCGACCACCGCCACCCCGGCGTGCGTGGTGGTGGCAGGGGAGGGCGACGTCGAAGAGGACGCCGGCGCGGGGGTGGCCTTCGGCGCGGCCGGGCTCTCCGCACGGGTGACGTACGCGACCAGACCGGCGACGGCCAGCAGGACAGCGAGGACGATGCCGCCGATCGAGGCGCGGCGCAGAACCGAGGACGGGGCTCCGTGCCTCTGCCCCCTGGCGGAAGGGAAACGATTCTTCGGCATCAGTGAACCTGCGTCCCCATCGCCGAGAAGAACGCGACGACGCCGTTGGCCGCGCCGAGCAGGAGGGCGCAGCCGGCGGCGACGACTGTGCCCTTCTTGCCGTTGGCCTCGGCCTGGTGGCCTCCGCTGTGGTGGCCCCAGGCCCAGACGATGGCGGAGATGGCGAGGGCGCCGACCGTGGCGATGATGCCGAAGAGGTTGATGCTGCCCATGACCTTCTTGAGGACGTCGAGGCCGGGCAGGCCGCCCTCGCTCGGTGTGACGCCAGGGTTGTACGCCAGCATCTGGGCGTGCTGAATGAGCTTCATTGGAACTCCAGTACGAATATGGGCGCGCGAAGGCCCGGAAGGGGAGGAGTGAGAGGGGGAGAGGGGGGCCGGTCAGACGATCCGGCGGGCGGCGAGCACGTCCGGCCGCCAGTCGGCGAGAGTCGAGATCTTGACCACGTCACCGGTACGCGGAGCATGCAGAATCAGGCCGTCACCGATGAACATCCCTACGTGTTCCGGGACTTGGGCCGTGCCGCGAGTGAAGAGGAGATCGCCCGGCTTGAGGGCATCGACGCTGACCGCCTTGCCCTCCTTGACCTGCGTGTACGTGGTCCGGGAGATCGAGACGCCCCCGGCCTTGTACGACATCTGCATCAGGGACGAGCAGTCGCAGCGGCCCATCGGGTCCTGGCCGCGCGGATCGGTACACGCGCCACCCCACTGATACGGAGTGCCGAGCTGACCGAGACCCCAGCGGATGGCGGTGCGGACCGACTTGGGCGCATCAGCCGGGATCTTGTAGTCCTTGGGGACGGAGCCGGCAGGGATCGGACCGAACTTGGCACCGTCCTCGCCAGTGCCGCACGCGCCGGGCGTCGCATCCGTCGGGTCGGTCTTGTCGCCCGTGTCGGAACTCGACCCTGCGGACAGCGACGTGGCGATGGCCTTCTGTAGGGCCGTGGCCAGCGGCTCCCACTTCGCGTACGCGTCGGGGAAGCCGCTCTTCTGGACCGCCTGCGCCGCCTGCGTGACGGTCATGGACTGCCAGCCCGGGACCTTCAGCAGCGCCTCGTAGAACTTTGTCGACGCGTGCACCGGATCGCGGATCTGCTGGGCCGTTCCCCAGCCCTGGCTGGGGCGCTGCTGGAAGAGACCGAGTGAATCCCGGTCGCCGTAGTCGAGATTCCGCAGCCCCGACTCCTGCAAGGCTGTGGCCAGAGCCACGACCTGGCCCCGGGCCGGCACCTTCATGGCGACGCCGGTGGCCTGGATCGTCTTGGCGTTCGGGATCTGCTCCGCGGGATCGTCCAGCCCCGGGACGGACACTGTGGCCTTGCCGCCGCCGCCCTTGAGGATCGAATCCACCTGCTTGGCAACCGCCGCAGAATCCACAGCCTGTGTATTGCCGTTCGCGCAGGCGGCCTGGGCGCTGGACGCGCCGGCCAGAGCCATCGCGAGCGGGGCGACCAGCAGCAGCGGGCCGAGAGCGACGGCCCCGACTATCGCCGCGCCCGCCTTCACAGCTGAGGGCCGTCCGCCGAACCGAGGGCGCAGGAGCCGGGCTCTGGGGAAGGGCGTGCCTGGGCATGCTGCATCAGCAGCTCCTTACTCGTAGGCAGCGCGGCACCAGCGTTCTCGTCGAAAAGGTCACCGGCACCGCACCGGTCGGAAATTCACAACCCTTGAGATCAGGGAATGGAGGTCCAGGGGTCGGGAGCGGCTAACTCCCGACCCCTGGGCACCTCTCTACTGGAGGGCGGCAGCCAGCCGCGCTCTTAATCTCACGCGCCACATAGAGAAAACGCCTCGCCTAAATATCAGACCGCTTCGCGGATGCTGCCCGTGCTGCCATCTGGACGAGGCAACACGCATCAACACAGCTCAACAGGGTGGGAGGGCGACCCCGGTCCGTCGAACACGGCGAGACTGTAGAGACGAATTCCGGCCGCACCAAACGACGCCACGTCTGGCAGTCGAGGCCCGTGATGCGGCGGCAGAGCGCCATTAGGTGCGGCCGAGAATGGTGGTTACTCTCCAGCCCATCGCTCTCCGCAGGCGGCTGCTTCTGTGGCTTCCGGGAGCGAATCAAGCCGACGTGCGCGGTGTTCCGGGAACGCGGAATCCCGCACGACCGTCCCCGCGGAAAGAGAGAACCGCACCATGCCGTACACCCTGCACCGAGGCGACGCGCTGACCGCCCTCGCCGGCATCCCCGACAACAGCGTCGATGCCGTGATCACGGACCCGCCCTACAACAGCGGTGGCCGAACCAGCGGCGAACGAACCGGCCGCAGTGCCCGCGCGAAGTACACCTCGGGCGACGCCGAGCACGACCTCGCCAACTTCCCCGGGGAGAACCGCGACCAGCGCTCGTACGACTTCTGGCTCACCCTCCTGCTCACCGAGTCCTACCGGGCCACCGCCGAGTCGGGCGCCGCGCTTGTCTTCACCGACTGGAGGCAACTGCCCACCACCACCGACGCGCTCCAGGCCGCCGGCTGGACCTGGCGCGGCATCGCCTCGTGGCACAAGCCCGTCGCCCGACCGCAGAAGGGCCGGCTCAAGCAGTCCTGCGAATACATCGTCTGGGGCACCAAGGGCCCGGTCGACCCCGACCGGAACCCCGTCTACCTGCCCGGCCTCTACACCGCGAGCCAGCCTCGGAAGGACCGCGTGCACATCACGCAGAAGCCCGTGGAGGTGATGCGGGAGCTGGTGCGTATCTGCCCGCCGGGCGGAACCGTCCTCGACCCCTTCACCGGCTCCGGCACGACT
Organism: Streptomyces purpureus; assembly: GCF_014648195.1. Taxonomy (GTDB): domain Bacteria; phylum Actinomycetota; class Actinomycetes; order Streptomycetales; family Streptomycetaceae; genus Streptomyces; species Streptomyces purpureus. The sequence continues at coordinate 164,328 of NZ_BMQQ01000005.1, read as the reverse complement.
GGTGTCGCAGCCCTGCGCGAGGGCCGCAAGTTCATCGGCGTCGAGCTCTCCGAGCACTACGCGGACATCGCCGAGCAGCGGCTCCGCGCCGAGCTGACCAAGGACGACTTCGACCTGGCCGGACCGGAGGCCTGATCATGAGAGCAAAGAGAGCCCGGGGCCGGCGGGCCGCAGACGCCGAAGGGCGGCTGGTGCATCGATTGACCGATGCACCAGCCGCCCTTTTCGTTGCGTCACGCCGCCTCGAACGCCCGCCGGATCAACGGCGCTGCCTTCTCCAGGTCCGCCGCTGAAACGAGGCGCACCTCCAGGTCCCCGGTCCCGAGATGCCCGATGCCTCGCATGTCCCGGGCAAAGCCCTCCTCCAGCACGACCGAGTCCGGGTCGAGTCTGAGATAGACCAGAATCACCTCGTGCTTCGGACGGAAGATCACCGACGCTACGTTCACCAGCCGCCGGTGAGCGATGTAGTGCCGCAGCGCCGCCACCTCCACCTCGCCCCACGCCGTGAGCGCCTCGTCCAGCTCCGAGTACAGGTCACGCAAGGACTCCGGCACGAGGCCAGCACCCGTAGGCGCAGGAGTCGCCGGTGCCGCCGGCGCGCTGCCGATCACCGCGTCCCGCTCCCGGCTCCGTCGAGACGAAGCGGCGCTCGCTGAGCCGGGCGAGGAGTCGACAAGCAGCAGGCTCAGCAGGCCGCCCTCGAAGACCCGGTAGCGCACCAGGTCGATCCGCTCGGGCAGCCACTGCACGGCCACCCGGTCGTGGTGGGAGAAGCCGGCCGCGATGCAGACCATCCGCGGACGCCGCCAGTCGATCGACTCGGCGGCCTCCGCGCCCAGCACCTTCCGGACGAGCGCCTCGAACTCGTGCTGTGCCGAGCGCAGCCAGGACAGATACGAGACGGCCTGCGACAGCACCCCGCTGTCGGAGCCCTTCTTGAACTCGATCACGACCGGGGTGCCGTTCTCATCCAGCCCCAGCGTGTCGATCCGCCCCCGATGCCACGGACCAGTCGCATACTCCGACACCACAAACCGGATACCGAGCATCTGCTCCAGCCCGGCCTCGACCCGCCGCTGCAGCTCCACCTCCAGCGCCACCGTCGAACCGGACAACTCGACATCCCGCCCGTCCGCGTCCCGCCGGAACAACATCAGCTCGGCCACCAGCGTCCCCCTCCGTGATCACTACAAGAGGAGCAATCGAAACCGGCCTGCGGGTATTCCAGTGGATACCTACGCCTCATGCCTCGTCGGGCTCCGCTCGCTGCTTCTCAGCCACCGTGGACGCCTCGGGGTCGTTCAGGGAAGATGATCAGCTGCGTTGGGCTTGTCGCATTCGGACACGTGCTGGACGCGTCACGGCGCTCGCGAAGTGGGCTTGGGAAATCGCCCCGGGGCAGCGTGGGTTCAGCGTCGGATGGCGACGACCTCGACCTCTGCGTTCATCGCGCGCAAGCGACGTGCCGATTGGAGGAGGGAGACCTGGGCGAAGGCGAAGAGGGAGTCGACGGTGATCTCCTTTCCGTCCTTGAGGAGGATGCCGAGCACGACCTTCAGCGTGCCGAAGTCGCTCAGGAGACGGTGCTCGGGAGTACGATCCGCAACCTGCCCCAGGAAGGCGCTGCGGATGGCTTTGTCGCTGCGCAGGGTTTCGACGGCGGTGACCGCCTGGGCGAAGAGGTGGTTCAGCGGCGCGGTGCCGTTGCTGCTGGTGGCCTTCTTGACGCAGATCAGCTGGTTGTCCGGGCCGAGGACATCGCAGACCTCCAGGCCGCCACCGTTGAACTTGTCCGTGACGATGTTCTTCTTGTCGAAGAGGAGGTAGCCCTCCTGGCCTGCCGCCTGCTTGTTGTACCAGTCCTCATCGTGAGAGTCCCGCCCCTTGGCGTTCGGTACTCCCTTTGGCCAGGCGGGCAGTTGGACGCTGGCCGACTTGCCGAGCAGTTCCCGGAGCTCTTCCTCCAGCGTCTCGAGGAATCCGGCTCCCACCTCGTACCACTTTCCGTGGCCGTAGAAGTACCGCACTGTTTCCACAGGGACGTCCGCGATGAGCCACTCCTTGCCGGTGGTCGCGGCGCTGGCCGGCGTTTTCAAGTCGTCGTCGCTGAACATGACGACCCGGACCTGGCCGAGGGCCTTGAGGCGCTCGCCTTCGGTCTTGTCCGAGACGAACTCGAGGAGGACAGGAAGGTCCAGGTCGGTGACGTCGATGCTGCGGCTACCCGAGCTGATCCGGAACGCCTGGGCTGAGCCGAAGCCCTCCTGGCAGCTCTCCGGAACTCCCAGCGTGAGCCGCGGGTGAGTCGGGTCGGCGAGCATGCGCTCAAGGACTGCCTGGGCGTCCACCGCCTTGCGGCTGCGGTTGTCCATCGTGCGGAGCCGATCGACGAAGCCCAGTTCGGGCAGCGGATCCGGGCGCGAGCAGACCTCCTCTATCGCGCGCAGGTCGTTGAGGAATTCCTCCGGGGTGGTGGCCAGCGGCAGCTTGATGGTCGACTCGGAGCACTCGACTCGAACATGCTTGGAGATACCGGAGGGCAGTGAGGTCAACGGGATGCCGCTAACGGTTCCGCAGATGCGGCGGACGACTGCGCCGAACCGGTCAAGCCCGAAGCCGTCGATACGCTCTCCCCGGGCGACGGAGTACTCGTCGACGCGCCCTCGTCCGTCCATGATCTGGTTGCGCACCCTGATGATGCCGTCCTCGTCGAGGCAGCGGGTGGCGAACTCCAGGCCGAACTCATCATCACGGTAGTACGGGTCCAGCATGTGCTGGCCGACCCCGTAACTCAGGGCGTACAGGCCGCGCTCGGTGCGCATGAGCACCAGGCCCGCAGCGGAGTGATTCCGTTCGTTGACCTCCAGGCCGGTGATCCGCTCGACGGCCGGGCACCAGTCGGCGCGGTCTCGGGGGATTCCCCCGTTCACCAGCAGCCCGGTGACGCCCTCCCGGGCGAACTCGCGGACTTGGTAACCGGGTCTGTCGAGATAGTGAGGGCGCACAAGAGTGCGGAGTTCTACCTCGCCACCATTAGGAACAGTGAGCCGGTGCAACGTGGACTTCCGGGTGCCGGTGCTGCTCTTCTCCTTGGCCGCCACGTGATGCTCCTTCGAGTCGAGGTGCCGGAGGTCGATGCCGCGGGGTCGTTCTCCTCGATCCGCGTGACTTCGTGCTCACGCTCGGTTCTCCTCCGGTGGGGTGTGCTGTGTGCGGCGGAGTCCATGGCGCGTGACCCCCAGTGAACAGGAGCTAGTTAACGCCGTCAACTGAATGTAACTTGGAGATCCGAGTGGGAACGGTGTACGGTCGCGCCATGATCGGAGGAAACGAGGCGGCTGATGCCACGGCGACCGCTGCGGAGATCGCACGGTTGGCGGGCGTGACGCGTGCCGCGGTGTCCAACTGGCGCAGGCGTCGTTCGGACTTCCCCGCGCCCGTAGGCGGCACCTCGGCGAGTCCCCTGTTCTCGCTCGCCGAGGTACGGCAGTGGCTGGAGGGGCAGCGCGACGGGCGAGAGGTCAGCGGGGAGGTCCGGCTCTGGCAGGCGCTGCGCGGCGCCTACGGCGAGGAGATGGCCGGGGCGCTGGCTGCTGTCGGGGACTATCTCCGGGGCGATGCGGAAGAGCTCGCCGACCAGGCCGTCCGAGAGGCGGTGGACGGGCTGGTCGCCGACCGGAGGCCCACCGAGGTGATGGACGCTCTGGTCGCCCGGCTGCTGGAGTCCACCGCGCGCGCCGCGTTGGACGGGGCCTCGACATTGCGGCTGGCTCGCGCGGTCCGAGAATTCGCTGGTGAGACCTCAGGTACCGTCTTTGACCCCGCGTGCGGCATCGGCTCGCTCCTCGTTGCGGTGGGCGGCGGTACGGTCCAGAGCAGGCTGGGGCAGGACACACAGTCGGATGCGGCACGCGTAGCCCAGGTGCGTGCGGCCTTGGCCGCCACTGAGAAGGCGGCGCCGGTTCAGGTCGTGGCAGGCGACTCGTTGCGGGCTGACGCGTTCCCCGATCTCCGCGCAGACCTGGTCGTGTGCGAGCCGCCGACCGCCGTGGCCGACTGGGGCCGCGAGCAGTTGCTCGTCGATCCGCGCTGGGAGGCGGGGGTGCCCTCGCGCGGGGAGAGCGAACTCGCCTGGCTTCAGCATTGCTACCACCACACGGCACCCGGCGGGCGAGCCGTGGTGGTCCTGCCGGCATCAGTCGCCCATCGTCGCTCCGGTCGCAGAATCCGTGCGGAGTTGGTGCGTCGCGGCTGCGTCACCGCAGTGGTGGCTCTACCGCCTGGCCTCGCCGCCAGTCATGCACTTCCGCTACACCTGTGGCTGCTGAGCCGTCCCTCCAACCCTGGGCGGGCGGCGGGGACCGTACGCATGGTGGATCTCAGCGCCAACAGCCCGGACGGACCGTGGGCCCCTCAGCCTCACCAGGAGGCGGAGGTGCAGCTGATCGATCTGCTGGACAACGAGGTGGACCTCACTCCCAGCCGCTACGTACGCGAGCCGGAACCCGACTACGCGGTGGAATACGCCAAGCTGCGTGAGGATCTGGACACGCGCCTGCGCCGCCTTCGGGCGCTGCTTCCCGAGCTCCCACCACGTGGCCGGGCCGACGCCCTGGATGATGGCGTCCCGGTGGCTGTGAGCGACCTGCTGGCCGCCGGCCTGGTCAGCCTGGACGGTGACGAGCTCACCTCCGTCAGCGACCAGTTGGACCCCGACTACGTGCGTGGATTCGCCAGCAGCGCGGCGAACGTCCGTCGTAGCACGTCCTCCTCGGGTACGTTCCGAGCGGAGCTGCAGGCGGCGCGCCTACCCCGCATGGACGTTGAGCGGCAGCGCCGCTACGGCGACGCCTTTCGCTCGTTGGGCGCGTTCGAGCGCGAACTCACCGAACTCGCCAGCATGGGCGACCGGGCTGCGCGGCTCGCCCGCGACGGCCTCACCGGCGGCGCACTCGATCCGCCGGCGACCCGTGACGGCGGGAACTCTGAACACCAAAGCACGACGATCGACGGAGACGCCGCAGTGGGGCGAGAGGACAGGACACTTTGAGCAAGAACCAGGAACTGGCCGATTTCATCTGGTCGGTGGCCGACCTCCTGCGCGGTGACTACAAGCGCTCGGAGTACGGAAAGGTCATCCTGCCGCTGACGGTGCTGCGCAGGCTGGACTGCGTCATGGCCCCGACCCGCCCGGCGGTGTGGGACCGGGCGGCCTCCTACACCGGAGAGAACAAGGACGGACTGCTGCTGGCAGCGTCCAAACTCAAGTTCTACAACCTGTCCGAGCAGACCTTCGACACGATCAGCAGTGACGCGGCCAACGTGGCGAAGAACCTCAAGGACTACATCCGGGGCTTCTCCTCGGAGGCCACCGAGATCATCAACCGCTACGAGTTCCACCTTCAGATCGACCGCCTGGACAACGCCGACCTGCTCTACCAGGTGGTGCGGAAGTTCGCCGGCCTGGACCTGAGCTTCGAGGCCGTGGACAACCACGACATGGGCTACGTCTTCGAGGAGCTGATCCGTAAGTTCGCCGATGCCTCCAACGAGACCGCCGGTGAGCACTTCACCCCGCGCGAGGTCATCGAGCTCATGGTCGAGCTGCTGCTCGCCCCGGATGACGACCGGCTGAACGGAGAGGGCCAGGTCGTCAAGATCCTCGACCCGGCCTGCGGCACCGGCGGCATGCTCTCGGCAGCTGAAGAGCACATCCGCAAGCTGAACCCGCGCGTGCGCGTCAACCTCTTCGGACAGGAGCTGAACGCCGAGTCGTACGCGATCTGCCGCTCCGACATGCTTCTGAAGGGCCACACCGCCAAGAACATCCGCTTCGGCAACTCCTTCAGCCAGGACGGCCACGACGGCGAGACCTTCAACTACATGCTCGCCAACCCGCCCTTCGGAGTGGAGTGGAAGAAGGTCGAGAAGGTCGTACGGCAGGAGCACGAGGACCGCGGATTCGACGGCCGCTTCGGAGCCGGCCTGCCCCGGATCAATGACGGTTCGCTGCTGTTCCTGCAGCACATGATGAGCAAGATGCAGCCGCTCAAGAAGGACGCGGCAGGCGATGAGGTCGGCGGTACCCGCCTTGCCATCGTCTTCAACGGCTCCCCGTTGTTCAGCGGTGGCGCTGGGTCTGGCGAGTCAGAGATCCGCCGGTGGATCATCGAGCACGACTACCTGGAGGCGATCGTCGCCCTCCCGGACCAGCTCTTCTACAACACGGGCATCTCCACGTACTTCTGGATCGTCACCAACCGCAAGCCAGCCGATCGCAAGGGCCGTGTGATCCTGCTCGACGCCCGCGACCAGTGGACCAAGATGCGCAAGTCTCTCGGTGAGAAGCGCAAGGAAATCACACGGGCGCAGATCGGAAATATCTGCGCGATCTACCGCGATGCGCTGAGCATCGCCAGCGACGAAGCCCACCCGGATCACGGGCGGGTGAAGGTCTTCGCCAACCGAGACTTCGGCTACCAGCGCATCACCGTGGACCGGCCGCTCAAGCTCCGCTTCGAGCTGACCGAGGACAGCCTCGCTCAGCTCGGCGCGTCTGCCGCCGTGAAGAAGGCGGTCGGGGGCGAGGCAGCGGTCGAGTTGTTGCTGGCCGCGCTCAAGCCACTTCTCGGGTCGCAGTGGTCGACCAAGGCTGAGGCGTGGGACGCCATGCGGACGGCGATGGTGGCCAGCGGCGTGCTGTGGCCCTCCGCCGCGCCGTTCCAGAAGGCTTTGCGTGACGCCGTGGGGGTGACCGACCCGGAAGGTGAAGTCCAGCTCATCAAAGGCAAGCCCGAGCCTGACCCCGACCTGCGCGATAACGAGAACGTACCGCTGAGCGAGGACATCGACGAGTACTTCACTCGTGAGGTGCTTCCCCACGTCCCGGATGCCTGGATCGCCGAGACCCGCAATCCGAAGACCAAGGAGACGGAGCGATTCAAGCTGGGATACGAGATCCCCTTCACCCGCCACTTCTACGTCTACACGCCACCGAGGCCGCTGGCGGAGATCGATGCGGAACTGAAGGCTTTGGAGACAGAGATTCAGACGCTGCTGAGTGAGGTGACGGCGTGACCTCGACCGTTCCGCTGAAGCGAGTAACACGCATGGCGTACGGAAGTTCTTTGGCTTCGGATATGAGGATCGATGGCGAGTTCCCAGTCGTCGGATCCGGCGGAATTTCAGGCACTCACACCGCACGGAATTTTCGGGCGCCAGGCATCGTAGTTGGCCGCAAGGGAAGTTATGGCTCCATCCATTGGCTCCCGACAGGTGGATTCGCCATCGATACGGCCTATTATATCGACGAGCGACTTACCTCCGCCGACCTCAGATGGCTTTACTATGTCCTCCAGGCTGTTGACCTCAAGGGTCCGTCACAAGATGTTGGAGTGCCGGGCTTGGCGCGTGAGGCCGCGTATGAGGTTCCCGTACCGACTCCACCCCCACTGGAGGAGCAGCGTCGCACCGCTGGCTTCCTCGACGCCGAGACCTCTCGGATTGACCGCCTCATGGCGAAAATGTGCTCTCAGGACGAGTTGCTTTCCAGCCGCCGACGAGCGGTACTTGCTGCAACCTGGCACCCCGAAGTTCGGGTGGCGAGGTTGGGGTACTTCCTTAATTTGGTGACTAGTGGCCCGCGCGGGTGGGGCGAGTATATCGGCTCCGAGGGAAATATGTTTTTTCGGAGCGCCAACTTGTGGCGTGATTCCACGGAGCCGAAACTCGCTTCGGTTGCCTATGTTGATCCTCCGCCATCTGCATTGGCGGAATCTATCCGATCTACGATCCGCTCTGGTGACGTTCTCGTTGGTATTACCGGCGCAAATACTGGCTGGGTATGCCTAGCCAATCAGGACGTCGTAGGTGCGAATGTCAGTCAGCATGTCTGCCTGCTCCGCCCCTCCAGGCTTGTGTCTGGGAAGTGGCTGGCCTACCTCCTGTCGTCACCCCTCATCCAAGATTCTCTTCTTGGGAGTCAGTATGGCGGCACAAAAACCCAGCTCTCACTTCCCGATTTGAGGGACTTGAAAGTTCCGATCCCTGACCTTCGGACGCAACAGTCGGTAGCCGACGAGATCCAGCATCAGATCATCGCGATCGAGAACGAAAGGGGTGCACGCGCCAGGCAGTTGGCACTCCTTGCCGAACGCCGTCAGGCACTGATCACCGCTGCCGTCACCGGCCAGCTCGACGTCACCACCGCCCGCCCCGCGCCCGACCGCGATCTCTGAGGGGGATTCAGATGAACGACGCCCGCGTATACACCGAGAAGGCATTCGAAAACGCCGTGGAAGCGGCGCTACTGCGCAGCGGCTGGCAGCGCGGGCTGTCGAACACCTACAACCCCACGCTGGGCATCGACACCTCCGAGTTGTCTGCGTTCCTTGGCGCGTCGCAGAATGACGCGTGGCTGGCGCTACAGGCCGCCTACGGCGAGGACGAAGAGCAGGCCATCGGCCGGTTCGCGAAGCGCGTGGCGCGGGAGATCGACTCGCGCGGCTTGCTGGACGTGCTGCGTCGGGGCGTGAATGACCGCAACGTGAAGATCCAGCTTGCGTACTTCCGTCCCGCGCACACTCTCGCCGCCGACGCTTTGGCCGAGTACGACGCCAACCGGCTCACCTTCGTACGTCAGTTCCGCTACTCCGCGGCGCGTCCGGCCGACAGCCTCGACATGGCGTTCTTCCTCAACGGACTGCCGGTCGCCTCGGTGGAGTTGAAGAACGGACTGACCGGCCAGACCGTCGAGGACGCCAAGCGGCAGTACCGCCGCGACCGCGATCCGAAGGAACTGTTCTTTGCCAAGCGGAGTCTGGTCCACTTCGCGGTCGATCCGACGCTGGCATTTCTGACGACCCGCCTGGCCGGCGACGCCACCCGCTTCCTCCCCTTTAACACCGGCTCCGGTGGCCCCGGCCAGATCGGCGGAGCTGGCAACGTCCCGGCCTCGACCGATGGGAAGTACCCCACCTCCTACCTTTTCGACGAAGTGTGGGCTCGTGACAACTGGCTGGAGCTGCTGCAGCGGTTCCTGCACGTCGAGGACGCCGCCGCGAAGGCCGGCCGTGCGCCGTCTCACAAGCCGGGTAGCGCGCACACGCAGCCGTTGATCTTCCCGCGGTTCCACCAGTGGGACGCGGTGCGCAAGCTCATCGCACACGCGGCCCGCCACGGGGCGGGGGAGAACTACCTGATCCAGCACTCCGCCGGCTCGGGCAAGTCCAACACCATCGCCTGGCTCGCGCACCACCTGTCCAGCCTGCACACCTCCCACGATCCTGGGCAGATCGCACCCGCCGCGCTCGCCTCCGGCTTGGGGGCAAACAAGCTGGTCTTCGACAAGGTGATCGTCATCACCGACCGGCGGGTACTGGACAAGCAGCTCCAGGACACCATCTACCAGTTCGACCACAAGGCCGGCGTGGTCGTGCGGATCGATGAGAACTCCCAGCAGCTCGCGGACGCGCTGACCGGGCCTACGGCCCGGATCGTGATCACCACGGTGCAGAAGTTCCCCTTCGTCCTGGACAAGGTCGCGGGGCTGGGAAGTCAGCGTTACGCGGTGATCATCGATGAGGCGCACTCCTCGCAGGGTGGGGAAAGCGCGGCGGCCTTGAAGAAGGCGCTGGGACGTCTCGGCTCGGACGCGGTGGACGAGGACGGTGACCCGCTGACGGCCGCGGCCCTGGCGCGCGGCAAGCAGCCGAACCTGTCCTTCTTCGCGTTCACGGCCACCCCCAAGGCGAAGACGATCGACCTCTTCGGCACCCCTTACGCCAATCCTGGCTCGGGGGAGCAGGAGAAGGGACCGTTCCACGTCTACTCGATGCGGCAGGCCATCGAGGAGGGCTTCATCCTCGACGTGCTCGGCAACTACATCACCTACGCCACGTACTTCAAGCTCCAGGAGGCCGCCGCCGAGGAGGCGGAGCAGCAGGTGGACCCACGCAAGGCCCGCTCGCGGCTGGTAAGGGCCGCGCTGATGTCGGAGGCGTCGATGGCCTCCCGGGCGAAGATCATCGTCGACCACTTCCGGTCGCACTCCAGCCCGCGTCTTGGCGGCCGGGCCAAGGCGATGGTGGTCACCTCCGGCCGTGACCACGCCGTACGGCTCTACCAGGCCATGCGGGCCTACATCGACCAGCGGGGCTTCACCGACTGCGGCACCCTGGTCGCGTTCTCCGGGGCCCTGACCCTCGATGGGATCGAGTACACCGAGGCCAAGCTCAATGGCTTCCCCGAACGCGAACTGCCGGCACGTTTCGGCTACACCCGCGCGGACGACCCGAACCCGCCGTCCGTCCCCAAGCCCGAGCACCGCATCCTCGTCGTCGCCGAGAAGTACCAGACCGGCTTCGACCAGCCGCTGCTGACCACCATGTACGTGGACAAGATCCTGGTGAAACTGGCCGCGGTGCAGACCCTTTCCCGGCTCAACCGCACCCACCGGCTCAAGACCACCGAGGACCTGTTCATCCTCGACTTCGCCAACCGGCCCGAGGACATCGAGCAGGCATTCCAGCAGTACTACGAGGCGTCAGTCAGCGAGCCCACCGACCCCAACCTGCTGTTCGACCGCGAACGCGAGGTGATGGCCTATCAGCTCCTGGTGGAAGCCGAGATGGACGCCTTCGCTACCGCGTACTTCGCAGCCTTCCAGGGCGGCTCGGCCACCGACACCGCCATCATGAAGGCCCACGCCCGCCTCTACGGCTACCTGCAGCCCGCCGTGGACCGCTTCAACGCCCTCAACGCCACCGAACCGGACACCGCCGCCGAATTCCGCCGCGCCCTGGACTCCTACACCAAGGCGTACGGCTGGCTCTCCCACGTCATCGGATTCGAGAACCTCGAACTGGAACGGCTCTACCAGTACGGACGCTTCCTGCTGCGCCGCCTTCCCGCGCCCGCCCGCAGCGCCGGCGCCGACATAGGGACGGCCGCCCCAAGTCACATGCGCATCGCTCAGACGGGCACCCCGGAGCTGCGCTTGGAGGCGGCGGGCGCCCAGGTACTGCCTGGCCTGGTACCCGAGGCGGCCGGAGCGGTGGCGGAGGCGGAGGAGATGTCGCTGGCCGAGGTGATCCAGTCGGTGAACGAGGAGTACGGGACCGGGCTGTCCACCACCGACCAGATTTTGCTCGGTCAGCTCGTTGTCGCCGTCAGCGAGGACCCGGAACTCCGGGCCATCGCTCTGCACCAGGACCAGGACGTCTTCGGCGGGGAACTGGAGAAGGACCTCGACCGGATCGTCATCGACCAGGCGGCGTCCAACGACGCCCTGATGGTCCGCTACTTCGACGACGCCGACGTCAACCGCCTGTTCAAGCAGGTCGCGACCCAGCAGGCGTACCAGCTCATTCGACGCCCGGTCCGACGTGAGGCCGAGCGCCGGGCCACCGAGCAGCGGGCCGCCGAGCTCAAGTCGTCCGGAAGCCGTCGGGCGGAACCGCCGACCGCATAGCCTGTGCTTTGCAGCACGTCAGACAAGAGGCCGAACGGGGTGGTCACGCTCCGACCACACAGAGGGGGACCTCGTATGGTGCAGGGCGGTACGCCGATCTTCGACGCCGGCGTACCGGCTCGCGTGATCGCGGGCCGGTACCGGCTGCACACGCCCATCGGCGCGGGCGGCATGGGCGAGGTCTGGCAGGCGTACGACGAGCGCCTGGACCGCCGGGTCGCGGTCAAGATGATGCTGGCCGAGAGCCCGGTCCCGCCCGGGTTCCAGGGTGCGGCGTTCGAGGAGACCCTGCAGACCCGCCGTGCCCGATTCCTGCGCGAGGTCCAGATCACCGCCGGCATCGAGCACCTGGGTGTGCCGGCTGTTTACGACACTGGAACCGACGAGGCCAGTGGACGGCTGTTCGTCGTCATGCAGCTCCTGCAGGGACGCGAACTGCAGACGTTCATCGACGAGACCGACTACGAAAGCGAGACGGTCCCCGTCTCCTGGGCCGCGGCCGTCGGCGCCCAGATCGCCTCCGTCCTCGACACCGTCCACCGTCACGACGTCGTGCACCGCGACATCAAACCGTCCAACCTGATGCTCACCCCCGGAGGCGTCGTCAAGGTCCTCGACTTCGGCGTCGCCGCCCTGCGCGGAGTCGGCACCCTGCCCCGCCTCACCCAGGTCGGCATGACCGTAGGCACCCCGCCCTACATGTCCCCCGAACAGAGCCTGGCCAACGCCGTCGGCCCCGCCGCAGACGTCTACGCCCTCGCCTGCGTGCTCCACGAACTCCTCACCGGAAAACCGCCGTTCACCCCCGACGACAGCCGCTCCCACATGTGGCACCACGTCCACACCCCACCCCCGCCCATCCGCACCCTGCGCCCGGACGTGCCGGCCGACATCGAGAAGCTCCTGCTGGCGATGCTCACCAAGGAAGCCGAGCAGCGTACGGACGCGATGGCGGTCTACGACACCCTCCTGCCCTTCGTCCACGCCTCCACCGGCGCCGCCGCCACGACCGACGAGAGCACCCTCGACCCCCGTCTGCCGTTCCTGCGCCCCTTCGGAGGCCGGGCACCCAGCCCCAGTGTTGCCGCTTCGTACACACCCACAGTTGTCGTCCCGTCGCCGCTCGCGCCCTCACTGGCAGCAGCCGCACCTCAGGGGCCGGCATCAGGCCCCGCTGCACTGACAGAGCAAGAGGCGGACGCGGTCTCTGATCGGGCAGCGCGGCTCGCTCAGGATGGCCAGTTCACCCAGGCCGCCGACGCGCTCGCCGAGGCCATCGCAAGAGCCGCTGACCCGGAGCTCAAAGAAGGCATGCAGTTCAGCCTCGCCCAGGTGAAGTTCCTGGCCGGAAGCCACAGCGAGGCCCTCGCTCTCTTCGAGCCGCTCGCCCACCACTACTCCGACCGCTACGGCGACCACGACGAGCAAGCTCAGCTGTGCTGGTACTACGCCGCGCAGTGCCGGATGGAACTGGGCGAGGCCACCGCCGCCATCCAAGCCTTCGACCACGTCAGCGAGGCCACGCCCGCGCCCGATGACGAGGACGCCGTCAACCGCTACTTGGACGCCCTCGCACGATTGATGAGTCTGCACGCCGCGGCGGAAAGCCTCCCGCACGCACTTCACGTAGGTGACCGGCTCCGATCGGAGACCTCCCGCCTCCGGGGAAGCGACTGGCCCGGATTGGTGCAGATCGACGCCTACCTCCGCCGCCTTCGCCAAGACCTGGGCTAATCGGCTGGCACCGCCGGCTCCGTCGGGGATGGCATACGTGTCCGCCCTCTGCGGTCAGCGGGCAACTGCAGAGCTACTGCCGGAGAGCTACACAACGGGCTCGCGGCCCTTGATCAGCTCCGATCCTTCCCCCGGAGGTGGTGGAGGAGTAGACGCTGGGATTGGCCCTGGTCGCCAAGCTCGCCGACAGGCCCGTCACCTACAGCGCGAGTGCCCTGACCGGCATTGTGCACCGGGTTGGCGGCGACTTCGTCGATGTTCCCCTTCTGCCCAGACGACCAAGCCGCCGGGTCAACGCAGCAGGTCGTCTCGTTCGAGGATCAGCAGTTCGACGCCGAGTTCGTCGCAGCGGGCCTTGGCGCGATGCTTGGCCTCCTCCTCGATAGGGCTGGTGGCGGCCATCAGGTAGATATCCGAGCGGAGCCGCTCGGCGATGTCCATGTCCTTGTTGAGCTGCGTGTCGGTGAACGACCTGCCGGACATCTTGACTTCGCCGCTGACCAGCTTGCCGTCGCAGATGCCGATGACGTCGGCTTCGCCTTGCACGCCGTCAGCGAAGAAGAGATCAACCCCCGGCTTGAGGAGGGTGTGCGTGTAGCGCCGGTCCAGGGCGCCGATCACCATGAGGTGGGCGATCACGCCGTTGTCATTGGCGAAGTCCACACGCGCGTCGAGCCGGTAGTGAAGGACCAAGCCGCGGCCCGGCTCGCGCGTGTAGTCGGTCGACGAACCGCATACGGGGCAACGTGCGATCCCACGAACGGTCTCTTGCGAGAACGGCGCGAAGCTTTTGATCTTGCATTCGCTGCACGCGGTTTGGAAGCCACGCTCGGCCCAACCGATTCCGGCAAGGTGCTCCAGAGCCGTTTGCGCGGTCTCGAAGGATCCGCAGCCCAGGCGGTTGGCGCTCTTGAAGACCCGTTCGCTGCGGCCACCGAACTCCTCAGCGAACGCCTTCTGGTCTTCAGTCAGCGGCCGGTCCTTGCCGAACAGCTTCTGCAGCTTCTTCGCGATGTCCTCGCCGCGCGGAGTCGTCAGCTGCCGGATCGTCTCGAAGACGTTTGGCTCGGCCAGGACGTCCGTCGCGGCCTCATCCAGCAGCCCCGCTCCGATTGCCCCCTTGTCGGACAGCAGGTGAGACGCGGTCCGCTCCCGCATGACCGCCTCGTAGGCCGCGGCCGGCGTCGGAATCCGAAGCTCAAGTCGCCAGTCTCGCTGAAGGAGGGCGGCGAGCTGGATTGCGTCGTCGTGCCACTCGGCGTTGTCTGTGACGAGTTTGGCCACCGGCTCACGCTTGGGGAGCGCGTCAATCGGCCCGCCAGAGATGCTGACAAGCGACATCCCGCCGTAGTCCAGCTTCGTCGGCACCGGGCTGGTGAAACGCAATGCGGTCTTTTCACCGACCACCGGCACATCGACCAAGGCCGCCAGGCCGTACCGGCGCTCGAAATCGACGTAACGCATCGGCAAGCCAACCAGGTAGGTGAACGGAGCTGAGCGCTTCGGCACCTCCTTGCCGAACGTCATCGAGCGGCTGACCTGCTGCTCCTCGGATAGCTGCAAGCCCATGTTCTGGGCGAAGGTGTGCATCGCCTGCTCCCCCACAGAGGAGGAGGCAATCAGCACATCGGGGGAGAACTGGTCGGGTCGCTGCAATGCGCCAGCCAGAACGCGCGGCCATGCCGTCCAGTGGCTGATGTCTACGGGTAGCAGGTGCATGGGAATTGCCCCGCGACTCACCGAGCGCAGAGCTCGCAGGTTCCAGAACGCCAGGCAAGTGTCGAAGTCGTCCGCATCCGACACGAGGAAGAGCACCGTCGGCGAATCCGAAGGGGCCGGCGACGCCCATTCCTCACTCATCGACACCGTGGTTGCCCCGAGCAGGGTGTGATCCCAGAGTTGCGACTCGCCGATCTCGTGGTCAAACCGGACCCGGCGCACTGCCGTCCCGGCGTCGTGGAACCCCTTCTCCGCTTCGCTCCTCAGGTCGCCCGCAGCAGCCACCTGCCACAGTGGGGCGCCCTCGGCGGCGATGACGTAGCCGTTGCTCCCGTCGATGGTCGCTGGCAGCGCCAGATCGGCGGGATGGCTCGTGCACCTGGTCGCGCCCCACCGGTCGATGTGATCGATCGGCGTAAGCTGCATATCGAACGACTCGGCCAATGACTGCGCGTGATCGGCCGGCGCATCGACGTTCACCAAACCATCCACGTGGGCGACCTCGATGACGCGCCTGTGGTCCGGGGCGATCGTGCCGTCCTCCGGGACGGGAACGATGGGCTCGGTCTGACCGCCCCACCGAGAAGTCGCTTCCTGAACCGCTCGCCGAAGGCCGTCCCGGCTTCCCTCGGCGATGAGATAGGCAGCCCGGGCAGGCCGCACCGTCAGTTTGAAGAGGGCTGACTGTCCTACAAGACTCATGGCCCCCATCGTCCCGCGCTTCGCTGCGCAATCGGGTATCGGCGCGAACCCGGTGAACCTTTTAGGTCACAGCACTCGCTTCGCCGCCGACGACGAACGCGCGTGACCTTGCCCCGTCGGTCCTGAACGGGATGCGATGGTCCTCGGCACGCAGAGTCTGGTGTGTGTCGGCACTCTGCGGCCTCGGACGTCAGCAGGCGACGGTCGGCCGCTCTTTATCACGAGGTGACAGCCGGGCCAAACCACTGATTCTCCGGATTCTGAACCTGCTCGCCAGCAGTGATCCGTGCGGTTTCGCTGCGCGGTGGGCGGTAGGACGGAACGACTGCTGCTCCGGCAGCGCACACCTCGGAGACACGCGATGCGTAACCAGTCCCAGCCTGCTGTTGAGGCTGCGTTCCTGAATGTTCAGAACGCTGCGAAGTACATGGGCATCTCGGTGAACACGCTCTACGTCTGGCGCCACCGCAGGCAAGGGCCGCCCAGCTTTCGGATGGGTCCCGGCGGAAGGGTCATGTACCGGCGGGATCTGCTCGATGCGTGGCTCAGCGAGCAGCAGAAGGCGGACTCGCGGTCGAACCCCGCCCTCAACCCGCTGAACAAGGCCCCGCGGCAGCGTGAGCGTCGCCGGGCTGCTGACCTGGGAAAACAGGTATGAGGAGTTCAGCAGCACTCGGAATTTCATGCGCACGGCGATCGTCTGTGTGTCTGATCGCGACGCAGATCGCGCCGAGAGAAGCCAGGCGAAGCCGAGGGTAAGACGAGTATGGCGGGTTACATCGAAGACCGGTGGCTCAAGAAGCGACCGAACAAGGAGACGGGCAAGCGCGAACGCACCGCTCTGTGGGGTAAGTGCACGCGCTATCGGGTCAAGGGGATACCAGGGGTCCGCGACCGCTCTTTCGACACGGTCGCGGACGCCAAGGCGTGGCTGGCCGAGGCGCAGACCGACGCGCGGCGTGGGGATTTCGTCGACGCGCGAGACGGTGCGATCAGCCTTCGTGAGTACGTCGAGAAGCACTGGTGGCCGTCCCAGGTGCATTCCGCCCAGACGCTGGAAAGCATGAGGCACCGGATCTGGGGGCAGGTGCTGCCGCAGCTCGGAGACCTGGCGCTCAGGGACATTGGCGTCGCGGAGCTGCGCAAGTGGTCGGCCGACGTTCAGAGGGCGGTGGCGTCGAGTACGGCCTATGTCGCGTGGGTGTACCTCAAGGCGATCATGCAGGCCGCGGTCGAGGACAAGCGGCTCTACCGCAACCCGTGCAAGGGCAACAGCTCGATCAAGCCGCCGAAGAAGCCGGAGCGCAAGGCTCGAGCATGGGAGCAGGACCGTGTCGACGCCGTACGGGAGGCGCTGGCCGACCGCTACCAGATCGCGCTCGATCTCGGCGTCGGATGCGGACTCCGACAGGGTGAGGTGTTCGGCTTCAGTCCCAACGACGTCCACGGCGACTTCGTGCACGTCGAGCGCCAGATCCTCATGTACAAATCGCGGCTGTACTTCGGCCCGCCCAAGGGCGGCAAGGAACGTGACGTGCCTCTGCCGAACGTGCTCGCGAAACGGCTCCTCACCCACCAGGAACGCTTCGAACCGATCGACGTCACCCTGCCGTGGTTGGACCCCGAGGAGCCCGACCTTGCACGCGAGGACCGGCGCAAGGTGACCGTCCCGTTGCTCGTGTACACCGGGCGGCGCGGCGCGATCAACCGCACCACCTGGAACACCAAGGCGTGGAAGCCGGCGCTCGCCGACGTGGGAGTCATCTCGCCGCTGCCCGAGCGGCAGCCGGGCGAGAAGCCGTCGCGTGTATGGGAGCCGAGCCGCGAGCACGGTTTCCACGTCCTGCGCCACACGTACGCCTCGGTGATGCTCGAAGCCGGCGAGTCGATCGTCTCGCTCGCGAAGTGGCTGGGGCACTCCGACCCGGCGTTCACGCTCCGGACGTACACTCACTTCATGCCGCAGGCTGGCGCGCGGGGACTGTCCGCGATCGAGGCGTGGCTCACGGATCTCGGCTGAAAGTCCCTGAGAAGTCCCAGAGGGCCGGAACAGCCGCCAGATTCCAGCAAACGTGCAGGTCAGAGCGTGATCGCTCCCTGAGTGGAACAGAACCCGGCGTACAGCCCGACTCGTCTGCCCCTTACAGCCCTGACCTGGGGCTTAGTCCTGCAATTACTTCCCCCTCCCGGGTGGCCGTACTCGATCGTCTGCGTGCTGGAGCCGGGGCACCTTCCGCCTGTTCAAACAGAACCTCGGCTGGACCTGTCCGAAGATCCGCACCCGGCCAACCCCAACGCACGAACCAGCACCAGCGCTCTGGAAGCACTTGGCCCCGCCGCATGACGAGGGGGCGAAGCGACCAGGCCCGCATCAACCGACAGCATCCGTAAGGGGAGGAGCGGACCTTGGTGCGTGGCGGCTCTACTTGTCGGTGGGTGCGTTGTTGACCGCGAACATGCTGCGTCCGGCGCACGGGTGGTCAGCGAACCGCGAGGACGTCCCTCCGCCCAGGCTTACCTTGTCGCCCTCTCTCGCGAAGACCTTTCCGCGCGCGTCGTAGACGACGGCCTTGCCGTCCTCGACCCGGGCCGTCCATCCGTACCCCCAGTTGAGGGCAACGGTTCCTCCGTCGGTTTCCGGCTTCACGGCTACGCAGTTCTTGTCCGTGACCACGAGCGTTCCCGGGAGGAGCGCTTGCAGGCCGGCCGTGGGGTCGTCCTTTCCGCGCAGGATCATCCGGGGCGGCGTCTCGGGGTTCTTGGCCGTGCCGGTCGTCTTCCCCTTGACGGGGACCGTCTTCGGTATCTGGTCCGCCGGAGGTTCGTCGGTGAGCGACCCGCAGCCGCTGACCCCCGCCAGCAGCAGGATTCCCGCCACGGCCGCTACGCCACGGTGCGCGGTCCGTCTCGTCCGCGTGTCGAGCTGCTCTGCCATCGCATCCGTCCGTTCGCCAGGCGCACGACTGGTGTGCGCTGCCAGGTGGGCCGGGCCTTCTCCCGCACGGGTTCCGTACGGCGGCATGGCCGCGTATCAGCCCACTTCCAGGTTCACGCCCCACGTGTTCAGGATGGTGCTGATCGGCACGTAGTTGACCCACCGCGAGCACCTGATGCCCGACGCGTCGGGGGCCACGGAACCGCACGAGTAGGTCATGGGGCCCCCGCCGTGGTGTCCGCACTGATGAGGATTCCCCGGGCCTGCACGCCGCCGGTCACCTTCTTGAACATCGGGCCGCCGCTGTCGCCCTGGCCGCCCATGATCTGGCCGGCCGGGGCCGCGACCTGGATGACGCCGACCCTCACCCCGTTCTCGTCCACGTGTAGACGTCGGAGTCGTCATAGACGGTGCCGCAGTGCTCCCCCGTGCTGGCACCCGAGGAGCACACCGGGTCGCCCGGCCAGTTGGAATACGAGCCCTTCACCAGCGATGTGGAGGTGGAAGAGTGGCTGCCGCGGAAGATGCGCGGCGTGGTGGCGGGCGAGTTGGACGGGTCGATCAGCATCGAGTCGATGCTGTCGATCGTCGCGACGGACGCCCCGCCGGGGGCGATGGTCTGCCCGGCCTTGTGCCGGCTTTTCCAGCCACCACGGCTGGTCGGATACATTTTTGACTAACCGTCAGTACGCACGGGCAAGGCCCCGCCCCGGTGATGGTGCGCACGCTACGGACCCCCTGACCGGGGAGCGACAAAGCCCCCCATCGGGCCGCCCGGCCCCCCGGCCTTACTCCTCCGGCGGCCAGGCGTCGCCCCACTCCGTGTCGCGTGCCGCCTTGTAGAGCGCGCCGTGGCGCTTGGTCACCGTGGAGCGTTCGAGGCCGGCCGGAGCGCACAGGTCGAGCAGGACCTGGCCCTTGCGGATCTGGGGCTTCCGGGTGACGCGGGATACGGCCGGGGTCACCGGGAAGCGGGTGGCCGCGACGTAGCTGAACTTCTCGTCCTCGTACGGCAGCGAGCCGCCCTTGACCTGCCGGTGCAGGGACGAGCGGCTGACCCGGGCCGCGAAGTGGCACCAGTCCGTGCCCGGCACGATCGGGCAGGCGGCGCTGTGCGGGCAGGGGGCGGCGACGGTCATTCCCGAGGCGATCAGGTGGTCGCGGGCGGCGATCACCCGCTCGTAGCCGTCCGGGGTGCCGGGCTCGACGATCACCACCGCCTGGGCCGCGCGGGCGGCCTCCTCGACGACTGCCGCACGGTCCGCCACGGTGAGCTCGTTGAGCACATACGACACCGTCACGAGATCACTGCTCTCGATCCGGAGCGACGCACTGATCCGAGAGCGCTGCCAGCGCGCCGCCGCGAGCCCCTCGATCCCCGACGCCCGGGCCAGCTCCTCGCCCAGCGCCAGCGCCGGCTCGGCCCAGTCCAGGACCGTCGTACGCGCCGCCGAGTCCCACGCCTCCGCGACCGCCCAGCTCGCCGCGCCCGTACCGCCGCCGATGTCGGTGTGCGTCGCCGGCTCCCAGTCCGGCGCCGCGTCCCGCAGCGCGCCCAGCGCGGCCCGTACCGCCTCGAAGGTCGCCGGCATGCGGTACGCCGCGTACGCCGCCACGTCCGAGCGGTCGCGGAGCAGCGGGGCGTCGGTCGGGGTGGTGCCGCGGTAGTTGGCGATCAGCCGCTCGACGGCCTGAGCGGCCTGCTTCGGCGGCAGCCCGTCGAGCAGTCCGGCCAGCGCGCCGCGCAGCACATCGGCGGTGGGGAGGGAGTCGTTCACCGGCCCATCCTAGGCGGGATACGCTGACGCCCGTTGTCGAGGCGACGGTGCTCATCGGGGGGCAGGCAGTGCGCATCGGAGGGACGTTCCGCAGGACCCGGACCAGGCCCAGGGGCAGCGGTCTCGGACGGTTACGACTCAGCGGTGCCGCCCTCGGCGCCACCACCCGGGAACGCGCGGTCCGTACGGCCCTGCTCGCCGGAGCGGCCGTCCTCGCGATGATCCTGCTGCTGTCGATGTGCGGCCCCGGCGGCGGCGCGGACGATGCCCGGCCCAGGAAGCCGGTGAAGAGGAGCGCCCCGGGCCCGGCGACCAGGCTCGCCGTCCCCGAGGCGTACGACACCGGCCGCGGCTGGGAGATCCCCAGGGCCTCCGCGGTCCACGCCCTGGCCGGGCCCGACACGCTCGGCTACCTGGAACGGGCCGACGCCACCCAGTTCCGGCTGCGCACCCTCAACACCGCCACCGGCAGGCCGCTGTGGGCGGGCAAGCCGTGGCGGCCGCTGACCGCCCCCGGCACGTACCCGCATCTGCTCTCCGTCACCAAGGGCGACCGGCGGTACTTCGTGACCTGGTCGTACGGGAAGGCCGGCGCCGACTCCTGGACCCCGGCCGGGACCTTCGTCTCCCTCGACGTGTACGACGCCGAGGACGGCGTCCGCCGCCGGTTCGAGGTGCCCTGGGCGGACACGCCGACGGTGACCGGCACCGGCCCCGCCCTGCTGATCACCGACGGCAAGGCCAGGAGCGCGACTCTCGACCCGGAGACCGGCGAGGTCACCACCGTCCCGCCGGACAAGCTCGGCCCCCCTGCGGGCTGCGCGGACTGCCGCCGCCTCACCGAGGTGCACGGCGTGACCGCGAAGGGCCTGCTGGTGGGCGGGGCGCGGGAGTTCTGGGTCCGCGGCGGCTGGTTCAGCCGCAACCGCCCGCCCAGCGGCGCCCAGGCCACCGGCGGGCTGCCCACCTCCGTCGTGCCCGGCCGCGTCGTCGCCCGCTGGCAGCAGAAGAAGGGCGCCAAACGGGCCGCCACGCACGACATCTGGGCCGTGCACGACTCGGCGACCGGCGCCCCGCTCGTCCAGGTCGAGTGCCGCAAACCGGCGATAGAGCCCGGTGACCACCCGCAGGCCGTCCTCTCCCCGAACGGCCGCTACCTGATCGCCGGGAACCTCGCCTTCGACCTGGAGCGCAAGAAGGGCTACTGCTTCGAGGAGGCCGACGGCACCCACCGGCCCAGCCTCGCCACCGTCACCGACGACGGCCTGGTCTACGGCGCGGCGGGCGTACGGAACGCGGCGGACGCCCTCGCGGGCCACGGCACCCCCGTCGAGGCGGACCTGGCGACCGGCGACCTGGAGCCGCTGGCCGCCAACGTCCGGCTGCCGGGAGTGGAGGTCGGGGGCGTGGGGATCTTCCGCTGGACCGACGCGAAGGACCGGGTGCATCTCATCGGCTACCCGCGCCGCGACTGACGACTGACGACTGACGACTGACGACTGACGACTGACGACTGACGGATGACGACTGACAGCTGACAGCTGACGGCCTACGCCTCGGTCTCCGGCTTCCCGGGCTCCTTACGCCACGGCCGGCACAGGATCAGGAAGCAGCCGAGCGCCGCCACCGCGCAGCTGAGCTGGACGGCGGCCATCGGCACCGCCGTCGACTCGCCCGCGATCCCCACCAGCGGCGACGCGATCGCGCCGACCAGGAACGAGGACGTCCCCAGCAGCGCCGACGCCGAACCGGCCGCATGCGGGGTCCGCATCAGCGCCGAGGCGTTGGTGTTGGGCAGCGCCAGGCCCATCGCCGACATCAGCACGAACAGCCCGGCCGAGACCGGGACCAGGCCGACCTCGCCGAAGACACCGGACGTCATCAGCAGCAGCGCGGTCGCCGCCAGCGTGATCACGGCGAGGCCGGAGCCGATCGTCTTGTCCATGCTGACCCGGCCGACGAGCAGCTTGCCGTTGATCTGGCCGGCGGCGACCAGGCCGACCGAGTTCAGGCCGAAGAGCAGGCTGAAGGTCTGGGGCGAGGCGCCGTAGATCTCCTGGACCACGAACGGCGAGGCGGAGATGTAGGCGAAGAGCGCGGCGAAGGCGAGGGAGCCGGCCAGCATGTAGCCGGTGAAGATCCGGTCGGCGAGCAGGCCGCGCATGGTGCGCAGGGCCGCGCCGACGCCGCCGCTGTGCCGCCGGTCGGCGGGCAGGGGCTCGGCGAGCCACTTCCATACGACGAAGGTGAGGACGACGCCGATGCCGGCGAGGACGTGGAAGACGCCCCGCCAGTCGGTGACCTGGAGGATCTGGCCGCCGATGAGCGGGGCGACGATCGGGGCCACGCCGGAGATCAGCATCAGCGTGGAGAAGAAGCGGGCCATCTCGACGCCGTCGTACAGATCGCGGACGACCGCCCGGGCGATCACGATTCCGGCGGCCCCGGCGAGGCCCTGGAGGAGCCGGAAGCCGATGAGGAGTTCGGCGGTGGGCGCCAGGGCGCAGACGGCGGTGGCGGCGACGTACACGATCATGCCGGCGAGCAGCGGCCGCCGTCGGCCCCACTTGTCGCTCATGGGGCCGACGACGAGCTGGCCGAGAGCCATGCCGAGGAGACACGCCGTCAGGGTGAGCTGGATGGTGGCGGCTGGCGCCCGCAGGGCGTCCGTGACCTCCGGCAGGGCCGGGAGGTACATGTCCATGGAGAGCGGGGGCAGCGCGGTGAGGCCGCCGAGTACGAGGGTGACGAGGAGACTTGCCCGCCGCGCGGCCGGGGGTGCGGCCTCTGCGCGCGGGCTCGATATATGACCTTGCGTGCTCTGGCCGCTCTCCGGCATCGACAGCTCCGTTTCGTTGAATCTTCCCCCATGTTCTCAGTTCGCCGGGAGGCGTACGGAGGGGCATGGGGGAAGCGGCGGGCTGCCGATGGGGAGCGCTAGGCGGGTTCGAGACCCGGGTCGTCCGCCTCGGTCACGAAGGACGCCGCCGTGGCGATCGTGCCGCCGGGCGTGGTGACATGGGACACCGTGCGGAAGTCGGCCTGGGCCTGGGCCTGGGACAGGGTGACGTTCACATAGCCCCGGCGCCCGTTGTAGAACTTCAGATGCGGGTTCGCCCGGGTGAGATTGTCCCAGTTGGCCGGCTTGTCCGTACCGTCCTTGCCGCTGGCGATCGAGGTGGCCACGATCTCCGTGCCGACCGTACGGGACGCCGGATCGTCGAAGTCGGCCTTCAGGTCGAAGGCGTAGCCGACGTGCACGTCACCGGTGAGGACGACGAGATTGCTGACACCGGCCGCGCGGGCACCGGCCAGGACGCGGTCGCGGGAGGCGGTGTAGCCGTCCCAGGCGTCCATGGACAGCTTGAAGTCCGGCGTCGGCAGGTTGCGCCGCTGGGCGAAGGTGACCTGCTGCGGCATCACATTCCACCGTGCGTGCGAGCGCTGCCAGCCGTCGAGCAGCCACCGCTCCTGCGTCGCGCCGGTCATCGTGCGCGCCGGGTCCTGCGATTCGGGGCCGGGGGTCTGCCAGCCGTCCCCGTACGCCTGGTTGGAGCGGTACTGCCGGGTGTCGAGGATGTCGAACTGCGCGAGGCGCCCGAAGTGGAGGCGCCGGTAGAGCTTCATGTCCGGGCCGTCGGGCCGCTGCGGCGCGCGCAGGGGCTGGTTCTCCCAGTACGCGCGGTAAGCGGCGGCGCGGCGCAGCAGGAACTCCTCCGGGGGCACGCCGTTCTCCGGGATGCCGCCCGCGTAGTTGTTCTCGGTCTCGTGGTCGTCCCAGGTGACGACGAACGGATGCGCGGCGTGCGCGGCCTGGAGGTCGCGGTCGGTCCGGTAGAGCGCGTACCGCAGCCGGTAGTCCTCCAGCGTCACCGTCTCGCGGTTGAAGTGGGCGGGCAGCACCCGGTCGGTGTACTTGCGGACGCCGCCGGCGGAGTTGACCGCGTACTCGTAGAGGTAGTCCCCGAGGTGGAAGACGGCGTCGAGGTCCTCGTCGGCGAGGTGACGGTACGCGGTGAAATAGCCGTCGTGGTACGCCTGGCAGGAGACGGCGGCGAGCTTCAGCTCGGTGACCCGGGAACCGGGGGCCGGCGCGGTACGGGTCCGGCCGGCCGGGCTGATCCAGCGGCCGACCCGGAAGCGGTACCAATGGACGCGGTCGGGGGCGAGGCCCTTCGCCTCGGCGTGCACGGTGTGGTTGTACTCCGGGTGCGCGGTGGCGCTGCCGTGGGCGACGATCCGGCGGAAGCCCTCGTCGCGGGCGAGCTCCCAGCCGACCTGGACGCGGGCCCGGGGAAGGCCGTTGCCGGGCTCGTACGGACGGGGGGCGAGCCGGGTCCACAGCAGCACCGAACCGGGCAGCGGGTCGCCCGAGGCGACACCCAGGGTGAACGGGTCCTCGGTGACCCGGGCCGCGTCGAGCTCGGCGGCGCTCGCGGCGCCCGCGCCCGGCAGCTCGGCGGCGAAGGCGAGGGCGGCGGCCGCGCCGGTGACGGTGAGGAACCGGCGGCGGTCGACGTGACGCACGAAGTGTCGGGCGGCGGCCCGGAATTCGGAGGCGTGGCGGTCTAAGGGTGTCATGTGACCCTCCCCTGGCGGCTGTTGTCCATGGCATTGCAGTGGCGGGGCAAGGCCGGGCGTTGTCGGGTACAGAACATCCGCGTGTCGGACAGATGAGTTCCCTGTGCACCGACCTCACGTACGCTGCGGCCCCATGAACGCTGAAGCGAAGATCGCGGTGGTGACGGGCGCGGGCTCGGGTATCGGCCGCAGCGTGGCTGCGGCCCTCTCCGAGGCGGGCTGGTCGCTGGCGCTGGCCGGCCGCCGCGCGGACGCGCTGGAGGAGACGGCGGTGCTGGCGGGCGGCCCCTGCCTCACCGTCCCGACGGACGTGACGTCACCGGCGGAGGTGGCGGCGCTCTTCGAAGCGGTACGGGAGCGGTACGGCCGGGTGGACCTGCTCTTCAACAACGCGGGCACGTTCGGCCCCGGGGGCGTCCCCTTCGAGGACCTCACCTACGAGGCCTGGCGGTCGGTCGTGGACGTCAACCTGACCGGAGCGTTCCTGTGCGCGCAGGCGGCGTTCCGGGCGATGAAGGAACAGCGCCCGCAGGGAGGCCGGATCATCAACAACGGCTCCATCTCGGCGCACGTCCCCCGCCCGCACTCGGCGCCGTACACCTCGACCAAGCACGCCCTGACGGGCCTGACCAAATCCCTCTCCCTGGACGGCCGCCCGTACCGGATCGCCTGCGGCCAGATCGACATCGGCAACGCGGCGACGCGGATGACGGAGGCGATGCAGCAGGGGATCCTGCAGGCGAACGGCGCGCTGGCGGTGGAGCCGGTGATGGACGCGGCGGATGTGGCGCGGACGGTGGTCCACATGGCGGCCCTGCCGCTGGAGGCGAACGTCCAGTTCGCGACGGTCATGGCGACGAACATGCCGTACATCGGGCGGGGCTGAGGGTTCGACGCCGCGGGGGTACGCCCGGGTGGCGGAGCGGGGACCCACCGGGGGCGGGGCCGGTCGGGGTGGGCGGGTCCCCTGGCGGGGGCGGGCCGGTCGGGGTGGGCCAGGTCCGTGATGCCGCCGCCCCACCCTCCGGGGGCGTCCGTCGGGTGGGCCCGAACCCTTGGCTGGGCGCGAGGCCCGTCGGGGTGGGCCGGGACCGAGTGGGCGCCGCTCGTCGGGGCGTTGTGCCCACCCGCTCCGCCCCGGCGGAACGCATGCCCACAACGGGGTCCGACGTTGCCGCCGCCCGTCGGGGTGGGCGCGAGGCCCGTCGGGGTGGGCCGGGACCGAGTGGGCGCCGCTCGTCGGGGCGTTGTGCCCACCCGTTCCGCCCCGGCGGAACGCATGCCCACAACGGGGTCCGACGTTGCCGCCGCCCTTCGGGGCGTTGTGCCCACCCGTCCCGCCCTGCGGGACGATTGCCCACAACAGGTGCACCTCTGCGGGGCCTTTACCCACAACGCGGGCCGGCGTTGCAAGCCGCATGGCGGGGCGCTTGCCCGCAACGGGGGCCGAAAGGCCGCCTCCGCGGCGTGAAGCTGCCGCGTCCGGGGCCCGGGGGCCTCGCCCCCGGGGCCCTGCCTCCCGCTCCCGGGCCGGGGGCCTTGCCCCCGATCCTTGCCCCCACCCGCCCCCGGCAGGGTTTCGGGAAGGGGCGGGGTGGGGGATTCGAACCGGTGGGAACAAGCCACCCGCCCCCGCCGTTGGGCAGGGCATGACACGCGCATCGCACACCCCCGGCGTACTCCGCTACACCGCCTTCTCCGGCGACCCCGCCGGCGGCAACCCCGCCGGGGTCGTGCTCGACGCCTCCGGGCTCGGGGAGGAGGAGATGCTGGCGATCGCCGCCGAGCTCGGGTACAGCGAGACCGCGTTTCTGACCGGGCCGACGGACGGGCGGACGTTCGGGGTGCGGTACTTCAGCCCCAAGGCGGAGGTGCCGTTCTGCGGGCACGCCACCATCGCCACCTCCATCGCGCTGGGCGAGCGCGTCGGTCCCGGCGAGCTCGTCTTCGAGACGTCCGCCGGGACGGTGCCCGTCACCGTGTCGGAGGAGGACGGCAGCCTGCGGGCCACGCTCACCAGCGTCGAGCCGCACGTCGAGGCCGTCGACGCCGCCGACGTGACCGAGGCGCTGGCCGCCCTCGACTGGCCCGCGGCGGACCTCGACCCCGCCCTGCCGCCCCGGATCGCCTTCGGCGGCGCCCGCCACCTCGTTCTCGCCGCGGCGACCCGGGAGCGCCTCGCGGACCTGGACTACGACTTCGCCCGGCTGGAAGCCCTCATGCACCGGCTGGAACTGACGACGGTCCAGCTGGTGTGGCGAGCGTCGGAGACGGTGTTCCACGTCCGCGACCCGTTCCCGGTGGGCGGCGTCGTGGAGGACCCGGCGACGGGCGCGGCGGCCGCCGCGTTCGGCGCGTACCTCCGGGAGCTCGGTCTGGTCCCGGAGGCGACCGTGCTCACCCTCCACCAGGGCGAGGACATGGGACGCCCCGGCACCCTGACGGTGGAACTGCGCGCCGGCGATCCGCGGGTGCGGGTGGGTGGCGCGGGGGCCCGTATCCCGGACTGATGCCGCGGACGTGACGACGGCCGGACCGCGGGCCGGTCTCAGGCCCGGCCCGTGGTCCGGCGACGGCCGGCTCCAAGCCCGGCCCCTGAGCCCGGCACCCCGGGCTGACGCCCCCGGCCGTAGGCCCGGCGCCGACAGGCGGGCGAGCCGCCGGTCTCAGTACCGGCGCCGCGGGCCGCCCGCAGCCGGTCCCAACCCCGGCCCCGCGGCCCGGCGACGGTCGGCTCACGGCCGCCGGTGCCAGAGCCGCGCGCGCCGCCCGCCTCCGGTCCCAGAACCGCCCCCCACCCCCCCTCACGCCTGGCCCGTTTCGAAGCGGCTCACCTTCCCCTCCTGGACCGTGAACCGCCACGCCGTCCTCATCTCTCCCCACGTGTCGTTGCGGTAGCGGGCGACCAGTGCCCGGCCGCCGTCCTTCTCCGACTCGATCTCCATGTGGCCGCGCGAGGAGAACACCTCCTTGTCGGTCCACTGGTCGATGTCACGGTCCGAACCGTCGTCGGACATGGTCGCGTCCGGCGTGAGGGCGTCGAAGAAGGCGTCGCGGTCGTTGGCGTTCAGTGCGGCCACGAAGGCGCGTACTGCGGGGTCGGACAGCCGGTCGACGGGGATGGTCATGGCAGCGGCTCCTCGGTGGGGCACAGGGGGGCGTACGGGGGCGTACACGGAGGTACGGGTGGTGCACTGCCCACCCGTACACCGCCTGGGCCGCCCCACCGGGGACCGACCTGGCAGGCTCACACCCATGGACGACACCTGGGAGACCGTAGAGGGGCTCCACGCCTGGCTGGACGCCCACAGCCCTGCCCATGGCCCTTTCCCGCCCCAGCAGAAGGCGCTGCTGCGGGTGCTCAAACTGTCCGAGGAGGTCGGTGAGGTCGCCGAGGCGATCATCGGCACCATCGGACAGAACCCCCGCAAGGGCACGACCCACACCTGGCAGGACGTGGAGTCCGAGCTATGCGACGTGATCATCACGGCGATGGTCGCCCTGCGCACCCTGACCCCGGACGCCGCCCGCGTCTTCGAGGCCAATCTCGCCCGGGTGGCGGCGCGCGGCGCGCCGCCCGCCGCCGACCCGGAGCAGTGACTCAGTCCGACGCCTCAGTCCGACGCCTCAGCCGCCGCGCAGCTCCTGCGTGCAGCACTTCACGCTGCCGCCGCCCTTGAGCAGCTCCCCGAGGTCCATGCCGAGCGGTTCGAAGCCCCGCTCCCGCAGCGGGCCGAAGAGCCCCAGCGCGGTGTGCGGCAGCACCACGTGCCGACCGTCGCTCACCGCGTTCAGGCCGAAGGCGGCCGCGTCCTCCTCGTCGGCGAGCAGCGCGTCCGGGAAGAGCCGGGCGAGCACGGCGCGGCTGCCGGGGGAGAAGGCGGCGGGGTAGTACATGATCTCGTCGGCCGCGTCGTCCAGGACGCACAGCGCCGTGTCCAGGTGGTAGTAGCGCGGGTCGACGAGGTCGAGGCCGATCACCGGCCGGCCGAAGAACTCCTGTGCCTCGTCGTGCGACAGCGGGCTGGAGCGGAAGCCCCGCCCGGCCAGGATGTACGAGGCGGTGACGGCGAAGTCGCCCTCGCCTTCGTTGACGTGCTCGGGCTCGCGGATCTCGGTGTAGCCGTGGGCGCGGAACCACGCGCGGTGGGCGGCGGCTTCCGCCGTCCGCTGCGGGTGGGCGAACCGGGCGCCGAGCACGCGCCCGTCGATGACGGTGGCTCCGTTGGCGGCGAAGACCATGTCCGGCAGGCCGGGGTCCGGGTCGAGCAGCTCGACGGTGTGGCCGAGCGAGCGGTAGCGGTCCCGCAGATCCTCCCACTGGGCGAGGGCGAGCCCCAGGTCCACCGGCTTCGCGGGGTCCATCCACGGGTTGATGGAGTACGTGACCTGGAAGTGCGTGGGTGGGCACATCAGGTAGCGGCGGGGCGATGCCTCGCGTGGTGCTGAGCGCAAAGAGGGCTCCTCACGAACGGGCCGGGTGCGACGCACGGTTGTGCGTGCTGCCCATGGTGCGGTGTGAGGAGCCCTCGCGCATTGAGCCGAAAGGGTGGTTCATCCCACTGATCACGAGCCGTCCGGGGCGTGTCGTATCCGTCGCGGAGCCGGCGACACGTGCGACAGCGTCAAGACGATACGTCTCGCCTCGCCTGCTGCTAGATTGCTGCCATGGCAGACACGAAGGCCCCCGACTCCGCCCGCCGCAGCGAACGCTCCCGGCGTGCCATCTACGACGCCGCCCTCGCCCTCGTCGGCGAGGTCGGCTACGCCAAGACCACCATCGAGGGCATCGCCGCCCGCGCCGGTGTCGGCAAGCAGACCATCTACCGCTGGTGGCCCTCCAAGGCCGCCGTCCTCCTTGAGGCCTTCGTCGACCTCGGCCGCCAGGCCAGCGAAGCCCTCGGCGGCGACGCGGACAGCGGCATCCCGGACACCGGCGACCTCGCCGCCGACCTGCGCTTCGTGCTGCGCGCGACCGTCGACGAGATGAACGACCCCACCTTCGACGCACCCTCCCGCGCGCTCGCGGCCGAGGGCGTCATCAACGCCGAGCTCGGCGCCCAGTTCGTTCAGCAGCTCCTGGAACCGCAGCTCCAGCACTACGTACGGCGGCTCGAAGCGGCCCAGGACGCCGGCGACGTACGCCCCGGGATCGACCCGCGCATCGCCCTCGAACTCTTCGTCGGCCCCCTCGCCCACCGGTGGATGCTGCGCACCCTGCCGCTCACCCACGAGTACGCCGACGCCCTCGTCGACTACGCCCTCCACGGCCTGACGCCCCGCGACTGAGCTCGCGTCTGACGCGTACCGGACTCGCCTAGCCCCTGGCCCGGCCGCCCTCCACGGCCTGACGCCCCCGCGACTGAGCCCGCGCCTGACGCGTACCGGACTCGCCTAGCCCCTGGCCCGGCCGCCCGCCCCGGTCAGGCGGCGCGGCGCGTCCGTGATGATGCCGTCGCAGCCAAGCCGCAGGGCCCTGTCCCGGTCCTGCTCCGTGTTCACCGTGTGCGCCCACACCCGGGCGATCCCGGACCGGACCGCCCGGCGCAGATCCTCGTCCCGCGCCCGGTGGTCCACGTCCAGCACGTCCACGTACGTCCGCCAGCGCGACGGGTCGTCGGTCCGCAGCTGCCGTGCCGAGCGCCAGAGCTGGGCCCGCAGCCCCAGCGCGTGGGCCGCGCGCGCCACCTCCGGGTGGCGGGAGTTGACCAGCACCGACGCCGTGAGCCCCCGCCCGTGCACCATCGCGGCCAGCCGCTCCAGGCTCCGAGGGTCCTTCGCCTCCAGCATCAGCACCACCCGCCCACCGAACCGGTCGAGGACCTCCGCCAGCGTCGGCGGCCGCTCGGCGGGCCGGGTGCCCCGCAGCCGTACCTCCCGCCACTGGCGTGCGTCCAGCTCCCGGACCGGGCCCCGGGAGAAGGTCGTACGGTCCAGGGTGCTGTCGTGCATGGCGACCAGCGTGCCGTCGCGCAGCATCCGTACGTCCACGTCGAGCACCGACGCCGCCCCGCCGCGGTATGCCGCCGTCAGCCCGGACATGCTGTTCTCCGGGGACTCCAGCGCCCCGCCGCGGTGGGCGGTGTAGACGAGGCGGGGCAGTGTGTCGATCGTCACCCCGGCCGCCGCGCGCTCCTGCCCCGCTCCCCACTGCGGTGGCGGCAGCAGGGCGGCGAGGCCCGCCAGGGCCAGGGCGATCAGGGCCGCCGGCGACGTCAGCGGAGCCGGCGGAGTCGGTGGGGCCATGGGTAAACGCTAGATCGACATATCTGGACAAAACGGTCAATGACACCCGACGGATCCGTACGCCGGAATCGGCCGCCGTACCCCGGTTGGGGACTCCGGTCACCCGAGGCGCAGGATGGTGGGACCATGGCAGGAGTTTCGCCATGCGGCTTTCGCCGCGTGGGCCGGGGCGAGCGTGAGGTGTGAGGGGATAGATGGGCGACGGTATCGGCCGCTACCGCGGCACGGGGAGCAAGCTTGCGCAGTGGCTGCGCCGGGCACCGAAACAGCCCGCGGACCCGGACGGCGCACACCGCGAACGCCTGCTCCTGGCCGTGGCCGCCGCGGGCCTGCCCCTCGCCCCCGCCGCGTATCCCGTCGGCTATCGCTGTTCCTGTGAACGCGTCGGCTGCCCCACCCCGGCCAGACACCCCGTCTCCTTCGCCTGGCAGACCCAGTCCACCACCGATCGTGCCCAGCTCGAACGTTGGGTACGCAACCAGCCCCAGGCCAACTTCATCACCGCGACCGGCATGGTCCACGACGTCCTGGACGTCCCCCTGGAGGCCGGCCGGGCCGCCCTGGAACGGCTGCTCGCCGAAGGCGTCGACGTCGGACCGGTCGCCCGCTCCGGCGGCGAGGCGCACGACGAAGCGCGGATGCTCTTCTTCACCGCGACCCGCGGCACCCCCGAGGACGAGGACGAGTGGTGGCCCTGCGAGCTGGACTGTCACCCCGAGACCATGGACGAACATCCGGGCCTGCGCTGGCACTGCCGGGGCAGCTACGTCCTCGTCCCCCCGGCCCGGCTCCCCGGTGACCACACCGTCGACTGGGTACGCGGCCCCGAACACGAGCTGCCGGACCCGCTGACCCTCCTCGAAGCCCTCACCGACGCCTGCGCCCGCCACGCGCGGGAGCAGGATGAGCCCCTCGGCCACGCCGTCGCGTGGCCGCTGAGCCGCTGAGGCACCGGCCCCAACTCGCCGGCCCCGCACGCTCCTGAGCTCCCGCACGCTCCGGGGCTCCCGCAGGCTCCGGCGGCGTGCTACGACCCCTGCGCCGAGACCACGCCCTGGAGCCGGCCCAGGACCGTCACCCCGTCACGCTCCTGCCCGGCCGGCTTCACCACCACGGTCTGGCTCGCCACCCACTCCTTGGTGACCGTGTTCTTCACCTCGCCGGTCATCAGCGCCTTCACGTCCGCGCTCACCTTCGGGCGGTAGCCGGGCGCGGCCGTCTGCCGTTCGTGGAAGCGGATCGCGAAGAAGACCAGCGCCCCGCCGTCCTCGGTGGTCAGGCCGAGCGGCGCGAAGTCACCGGTGTCCAGGGCCTGGTCGACGTACTGCGTGGCAAGTCCCGCCCGCCGCGCGCCCTTCACCCGCTCCTCGCGCCACCCGTTGGTGTGCGGGCCGGGCGCGAACTGCTCCGGCTTGCCGTTGCCGAGATACGAGGCGTACGCCTCGCTCAGGTTCCGCGGCGCCAGGGCCAGCGTCGTCGAGGCCGGGTCGGCCGGCTCCACGAACCCGTCGGGGCCCTTCTTGAACGCCGGGATCTGCCCGGGCGTGAGGATCGAGAGGTAGGCCACCTCCCACAGCTGCTGCGAGCCGTTCTTGACGAAGACGAGCAGCCAGCGGGTGTCGGCGGCGCCGCTGTCGGTGTCCCGGTTGGAGTCGGCGTTCGCCACGAACCAGCGCGGCCAGCCCGCCTTCTTCGGGATGAGATACGTCGTGTCCGTCAGCACCAGCGGCTGGTGCTGCGGGTTGCCGTTCGGACTGGTGACGGAACGGGCCTTCAGGCCGGCCTGGTTGACGGCGCCGAGCGGACCGGTGACCCGTCCCGCGTCGAGCGCCGGGTCGTACGCCTTGTCCGCCTTGTTGTACGCCTCGGTGAAGTCCTTGACGGCCTGTTCGGCCTCAGACGCCGTCGCCGTCGGTACGACTTCCAGCTCGCCGTGCACCGTCACGCAGCCGGTCGCCACCGTCGCCAGCACCGTCACCGTCGCGAGCGCCGTCGCGGGCCTCAGCCTTCTCATCGGTTGCCTTCTGCTCCTCGACCCCCACTGACCGACCGAACCATACCGGGGCAAGCAAGAGCGTGAGCGCCGGGATCAGATACAGCACCCACACCCACACCTGGAGCACCGTCGGATCGGGCCGGAAGGCGAACACACCCGCGAGAAGCGTGCCGTACCAGCTGTCCGCCGGGACCACGGATCCGATGTCGAACGCAGTCCCCGACGGACCGCCCAGGAGACGCGCCTCCCGCAGCCCTTGGACGCCGTACGCGAGGACACCCGCCGCCATCACGGCCAGCATCCCGCCGGCCCAGGTGAAGAACCTCACCGACCGGATCCGCAACAGGCCCCGGTGGAGCAGCACTCCGAGCAGGACCGCGGTCGCGACGCCCAGCAGCAGCATCCACAGCGGACCGGACGAACCGGCCTCGTCGCCGGCCGCCCGCACCGACGCCCACACGTACTGCGCCGTCTCCAGGCCCTCCCGGCCCACGGCCAGGAACGCCGCGGCGAACAGCGCCCAGGCGGCCAGGGGCACGCGTCGCCGCATGCCGAGCACCAGCCAGGTCGTCAGGGCCGCGGCGAGGACCGACAGCGAGCCGCCGAGCAGCTTGCGCGCCTCGACCGTGAGCTCCTGCGAGCCGAACTCCAGGAGACAGCCGAAGGCGAGCGCCAGGCCCACCGCGACGCCGGCACCGGCCCGGACCGGCCGCAGCGCGTCCCGCCGGCTGGTCCGCACCAGATACGCGGCAAGGACGCAGACGACCACGACCGCCGCCAGGCCCTGCCGCAGACCTATCAGGTAGATGCCGTACACGTCGGGTCCCTTCAGGTCAGGAGAGCAGCGCCCGGCCCCCAGCCCTGAAGAGGGGCGCGGACCCAACCTAACCGCGTGCGGGAAAACGCACGCCGCGGCCCTTGTTTGCCGTGCGACCCCCGGGGCGCGGATGTTTGAATGCCCGGATGAACGCCGGAACGAAAACGACCGCGACCGCGACCGGAACAGCGACCGGGACCGCGACCGACATCGACGTGCTGCGCGTCTTCTGCGCGGGCGACGGCCGGCACGGCAACGCCCTCGCCGTCGTACGCGACGGGCGCACCCACCCCGACGAGGCCTCCCGGCAGGCCCTCGCCAAGCACCTCGGCTTCAGCGAGACGGTGTTCGTCGACGACCCCGAGCTCGGGGTCGTCGACATCTACACCCCCGCGGTGCGGCTGCCCTTCGCCGGACATTCGCTGGTCGGAGCGGCCTGGCTGCTCGACCTGGAAGTGATCAACCCGCCGGCGGGGGAGGTGTGGGTACGCCACGACGGCGAGTTCACCTGGATCAACGCCCGCGCCGAATGGGCCCCGCCACACACCCTGCGCGGCTACGCCTCGGCGGCCGAGGTCGACGCCCTGGAGGTGCCGGAGCCGGGAGTGGGGGCACCTCCCAGGCCCGCAGGGCCTAGGGGGAGGCTCTACGCCTGGGCGTGGGAGGACGAGTCCGCCGGCCGGATCCGGGCCAGGGCCTTCCCGGGCCGAGGCGACGGCATAGACGAGGACGAGGCGACCGGAGCGGCGGCGCTGCTGCTCACCGCCGAGCTGGGCCGGGCCCTCAACATCAGGCAGGGCCGGGGGTCGCAGCTGCTGACCGCCCCCGGCCCCGACGGCATCATCGAGCTCGGCGGCCGGGTCCGCTTCGACCCGGCCTTCGACCCGGCCTTCGGTCCCGCCCGCTGAGCCGCTCCGCTACGCGCTGAGCGAGAACTCGCCGCCCAGCTCCCGGAACACCGCGCCGTTGAAGTCGAAGGCGCGCTTGCACTCGTCGACGATCCGCTGCTTCTCCAGGTCGTCCGCGTTCACCCGGTCCAGGAGCTCGCGGTAGGCCCGCTTGAACGCCGCCGGGTTGGAGATCTGCTCGAAGACGTAGAAGCGCACGCCGTCGCCCTTGCGCGCGAAACCCCATGTGCGCTCGGCCTTGTCCCGGATGATCTGTCCGCCGGAGAGGTCGCCGAGATAGCGGGTGTAGTGGTGGGCCACATACCCGGCGGGCCAGGTCCGCGCGCACTCCTCGACCCGGGCGGCGTACGCGGCCGTCGACGGCAGCGCGGTCAGCCCGTCCCGCCAGCCGGGACCCCGCAGATGCGCGAGGTCCCGCTCCAGCTCGGCCGTACGGAACAGCTCCGGCTTGACGAACGGCCCCGCGACCGGATCGTCCTTCAGGGCCTCGGCGGCGCCCTCCAGCGCGCGGTACACGAACCACAGCTGCTCGGTGTAGCGGGTGTAGGCGTCCACGCCCAGCCGCCCCCCGAGCAGATCGCTCATGAAGGTCGAGGTCTCCGCTTCGGTGTGCTGCTCGTGCGAAGCGACTCGGATGAGCGTCGAGAAGGGCGTGTCCAAGGCGTGCCTCCGGAACCGAGGGGAACGGGGAACCAGTTACGATCGTGCTACTTAGGTTCACCTAAGTCAACTGGTTCCCGACGGCCTGTCGGTAAGACGCTACCCCGTCACGGGGTCACGGCAACGTGAGAATTTCGGCCCCGGTCTCGGTCACCACGAGCGTGTGCTCGAACTGCGCCGTCCGCTTCCGGTCCTTGGTCACCACGGTCCAGCCGTCGGCCCACATGTCGTACTCGTGCGTGCCCAGCGTCAGCATGGGCTCGATCGTGAACGTCATGCCGGGCTGGATGACGGTGGTGGCGTGCGGGGAGTCGTAGTGCGGGATGATCAGCCCGGAGTGGAACGAGGAATTGATCCCGTGCCCGGTGAAGTCGCGCACGACGCCGTACCCGAACCGCTTCGCGTACGACTCGATGACCCGGCCGATGATGTTGATCTGCCGGCCGGGCTTGACGGCCTTGATCGCCCGGTTCAGCGACTCACGGGTCCGCTCGACCAGGAGCCTGGACTCCTCGTCGACGTCGCCGCAGAGGTAGGTGGCGTTGTTGTCGCCATGGACGCCGTTGATGTAGGCGGTGACGTCGAGGTTCACGATGTCCCCGTCGCGCAGGACGGTGGAGTCGGGGATGCCGTGGCAGATGACCTCGTTGACCGAGGAGCACAGCGACTTGGGGAAACCGCGGTAGCCGAGCGTGGAGGGGTAGGCGCCGTGGTCGCACAGGAACTCGTGCGCGACCCGGTCCAGCTCGTCCGTGGTCACACCCGGCGCGATGTGCTTGGCGGCCTCCGCCATCGCCTGCGCGGCGATCTGCCCGGCGATGCGCATCCGCTCGATCGTGTCGGAATCCTGCACCTCCGGACCGGTGTACGGCGCGGGTCCCGGCTTCCCGACGTACTCGGGGCGTCGGATGGAACCGGGAACGGAACGGGTGGGGGAGAGCTCCCCTGGTACGAGCAGCGACTGGCCAGACATGCCAGCGAGTCTAACCAGCGCGGGTGGGGCAGCATGTGGGCAGAGGAAGGAGCCGGACATGGCCCTGTTCAAGAGGCGCGCGGTGGGCAAGCCGGGCGAGTGGTTCTACTGCCTGGAGCACAAGAAGGTCGAGGAAGGCCCCGAGTGCCCGGCCAAGAACCGTTTCGGTCCGTATCCCTCACGTGAGGAGGCCGGGCACGCGATGGAGCGGGCGCGGGAGCGGAACGTGGAGTGGGAGACGGACCCGAAGTGGCACGACACGTCCAAGGGTGAGGACGCGGGCCCGACGGAGTGAGCCGGGTGGCCCGCCGCCCCGTGCGTCGCGGACGGGGTGGCGGGCCACCGTCATGCCGTGCGTCGGGCAGGGGGCGGCCGCCGTCATGCCTGCCGTGCGTCGCGATGGTGCGGCGGGCCGCCGTCACGCCGTGGCCGAGGCGTCCTCGTGCTGGGCCCGGCGGCGTACCGCGTCCTCGTCCGTCGTCGCGTCGTACGTCACCAGCTTCGGAAGCACCACGGTCAGCGCCGCCACCGACGCCAGGCAGGCCAGGCCGCCCGACCAGATCGCCGGACGGGTGCCGGTCCAGCCCGCCATCGCGCCCGCGCGGACCTGCCCCAGCTGCGGGCCGACGCTGTACGACAGGACCTCGATGCCGGCCAGCCGCCCACGCAGCGACTCCGGGATGGTCTGGTTCCAGATCGTTGACCGGCCGAGACCGCTGAGCATGTCGCCCGCCCCGGCGGCCACCAGGCACAGCAGCACCAGCCATACGTTCGAGAACCAGCCGGCCGCCGCGATCGCCGCCCCCCAGCCCGCGGCCCCGAAGACCACCAGCAACCCGTGCCGCCGCACCCGCGAGGTCCAGCCGCTCGTCAGACTGAGCAGCACCGAGCCGACCGACCCGGCCGCGTACATCAGGCCCAGCGCCCACTGCGCCTCCAGCTCGTCCGCCAGGAACGGGAAGATCGTGTTGGGGAAGGCGAAGAACATCGCGGCCAGGTCGATCGCGTACGTCCCCAGCAGCACCGGCCGCGACCAGGCGTACCGCGCGCCCTCCGCGATCCCGCGCAGCGACGGCTTCTGGGCGTCATGGGCGGGCGGCGCGGGCGCCAGCCGCAGACAGAGCAGTACGGAGACGGCGAGCCCCGCGATCGTCACACCGTAGGAAGGGGCGTGGCCCGCGTACGCCACCACGAGCCCCGCCGCCGCGGGCGCCGCGACCGCGGCGACCTGCCAGCGCAGCGCGTTCAGCGCGGCCGCCGCCGTCTGCTGGTCGTGCGGCACGATCCGGGCCAGCAGGGAGTCCAGCGCGGGCCGCTGGAGCCCGGCGGCCGCCGAGACCCCGGCCGCGACCACGTACAGCGGCCACAGCAAAGGCTGCGGCAGCAGCGAATTGACCAGCAGGATCGCCGCCAGCAGACCGAGACCCGCCTCCGTCCACAGGATCACCCGGCGCCGGTCGACGGCGTCCGCGAGCGCCCCGCCGTACAGCCCGAACACCACCAGCGGAACCAGCTCCACCGCGCCCATCGCGCCGACCGCGAACGGCGAGCCGGTCAGGTCCTTGATCTGGAGCGGCAGCGCGACCATCGCCATGAAGCTCGCGAAGGTGGTGACCAGCCCCTGGATCCACAGCAGACGGAAGTCCCGCGAGGAACGCCAGGGGGAGAGATCGGGCAGGACGGAGGAGAGCTTGGAGGTCACGAGGGGCCATGGTCCGCCCGGGGCTGCGGACGGGCAATCGATTTACGGGCCGGCAGGTTTTGGGTTGCGTCGGCACATGCGGCCCTTCACGTGGCTGGTCCGAGCGATCGACGCAGACGACGCTGTCCGGCCCCGCCGGCGGATCCTGCCGTGGCCGTTGTGTCTCAGGTCAGCTTCTTGAGCATTTCGGCTGCGGCGGGTCCTGCCGAGGCGGGGTTCTGTCCCGTGACCAGGTTGCGGTCGACGACCACGTTGGGTGCCCACGGTTCGCCCTCCTGATAGTCCACGCCGGCCTCGACCAGGCGGTCCTGCACCAGCCACTTCGCTTTGGCGGCCAGGCCGGCCTGGGTCTCCTCGGCGTTGCTGAAACCGGTGAGCCGGTAGCCGGCGAAGGCGTTGCTCCCGCCGGCGCCGGTGGCGGCCAGCATCGCGGCCGGGGCGTGGCAGACCACTCCGAGCGGTTTGCCCGAGGCGAGGGTGTCGCTGAGCAGTCTGCCGGAGGTGGCGTCGACGGCCAGGTCCTCCATCGGGCCATGACCGCCGGGGTAGAAGACGGCGTCGTAGTCGTCCGGCTTCGCGTCCTCAAGAGCGATCGGATGCCGGAGCTCGTCGATGGCCTCAAGAGCGGCGGCCACCTTTTCGGCGCCTTCCCGGCCGCCGTTGGCCTGAGGGGTGAGGCTGGCTTTGTCCACGGTCGGGACGACTCCGCCGGGGGTGGCGATGGTGATCTGGTGGCCGGCGGCCGTGAACGTCTCGTACGGGGCGACGACTTCCTCGGCCCAGAAGCCGGTGGGATGGCGGCTGCCGTCGGCGAGCGTCCAGTAGGTGGCACCGGTGACGACGAAAAGGATCTTCGACATGCTGTCTGCTCTCCTTTGATGGCGCGCCGCACAAGGACCCGCCGGGATCGACAGGGTCGACGGCGCGAACGCGTTGACCCGATGTAGGGCACTCGGCCCAGGGATACGGGCCGGTGAGGTGTTCGACCACGCCGAGCCCTCGACACCCGATCGCCGGGCGCGTACCCGCTGACTCCCGAGTCGGCCTCAGCCACGGTTCCGGCCATGTCCATCCCGACGATCAACGGGTGCTCGGCTGCGACGTCCAGGCGGTCAAGTGGTTGGTAATCGGTGGCGACGGGGGGTTTCACAGGCGATTCTCTGGGCTGACGCGACACACAAGAGCCGTACCGACGACGCGGAACGGCACGGACCGAGGCGGTCACCGCCTGCCGACGCCTCGGAACCGTGGGACTGAAGACGGGAACACCGATCCGTTTCTACGTCACCAGGGCCCGTCCCAGGGGTAAGGCTGCCCGTATCGCTGCCGTGCGCGACACATTCGGCGCAGTCCTCTGCCTGGCCGCCCCGGCGGATGTCCTGACCCGGCGTCGGACCCCCGGGTCTCTCGGGCGGCGGCCGCGCCGGTCACTCGGGCGTGGGCCTACCAGCGCACCGGCGGAGGGGACGTCAGCTGGTCCGCCAGGCGCGACAGCCGGTCGCGCAGGCGGCGCCGGCCCCGGGGCTCGGCCGGCAGGCTGTTCTCCCCGGCCGCCGCGCTGACCAGGTGCTGCACGATGTCCAGATCCACCCCCGCCGTCTCCTCGGGAACGGCGAGCGACTCGTGCGCGAGACCCCGCACCTCCGCGTCGCCGCCGTCCAGCGCCAGCACCGTCGCCCCGGCCCGGCGTGCGTCGTGCACCCGCTCCAGCAGGCCGGGACCGGGCCGGTGCGGCGCCACCATCAGCAGCGTCGCCCCGCGCCCCGCCGACTCCAGCCGGCCCAGACCCACCGCCAGATGGGCCGGGTCGCCCGGGCGCACCCGGTGGCGTACAAGCGTGGGAGACAGCTCCGGCTGCCCCGACCACGCGGCCTCGTCCACCAGATGCGCGGCCAGATGCCACGGCTCGTACTCCTCGGTGCCCACCAGCAGCAGCCCCCCGCCCCGCGGGACCACCGACGACCGCAGGGCCCCGGCGAAACAGCGGGTCGTCGCGGGCCACTCGGTCCCGGCGAGCACCTCACGCAGCAGCGCGACACGCACGGCATCCATGGGGCCGCATCCTGCCCGAAGGACGCCGCGGGGGAGGCCGGTCGGGCAGCGGCTCACCCGTACGGGAACGCTCCGACCCGTCCCGTACTGTCGGGTCCATGACTTCGAATGACAGCACGCCCAAGCCCGCGGCCAAGGACCCGTGGGACCTCCCCGACGTCTCCGGCCTGGTCGTCGGCGTCCTCGGCGGCACCGGCGACCAGGGCCGCGGTCTGGCCTACCGCCTCGCCCGGGCCGGCCAGAAGGTGATCATCGGCTCCCGGGCCGTCGAGCGCGCCGAGGCCGCCGCCGCCGAGCTCGGCCTCGGCATCGAAGGCGCCGACAACGCCGACTGCGCCCGCCGCAGCGACGTCGTGATCATCGCCGTGCCGTGGGACGGGCACGCCAAGACGCTGGAGTCCCTGCGCGCGGAGCTGGCCGGGAAGCTGGTCGTCGACTGCGTCAACCCGCTCGGCTTCGACAAGAAGGGCGCCTACGCGCTCAAGCCCGAGGAGGGCAGCGCCGCCGAGCAGGCCGCCGCCCTGCTGCCGGACTCGCGGGTCACGGCCGCGTTCCACCACCTGTCCGCGGTGCTGCTCCAGGACGTGTCGATCGAGGAGATCGACACGGATGTGATGGTCCTCGGCGAGGCCCGGGCCGACACCGACATCGTGCAGGCGCTGGCGGCGCGTATCCCGGGCATGCGCGGCGTCTTCGCGGGGCGGCTGCGCAACGCCCACCAGGTCGAGTCGCTCGTCGCCAACCTGATCTCGGTCAACCGCCGCTACAAGGCGCACGCGGGTCTGCGCGTGACCGACGTCTAGCACGCTCGGGGCATGGGGGACACTGGTGGACGTACCTCACCGCCGGAGAGAAAGCCGACCCCCATGCCCCGCCTCGCTCTGTACGCCCTCGCCGTCTGCGTCCTCGCCGTGGCCGCCGCCGTCGTCTCCTTCGTCCAGGGCAGTTGGCTCGGCGTGATCTGGGTGCTCCTGGCCGGCCTCTCCTCCAACATGGCCTGGTACTACATCCGCCGCGCGCGGATGAGCCACGAGGCCTGACCGAGGCCCGGGCGGGTGCCTAGCCGCCGACGGCCGCGGTGCACAGCTCCGGGGACTCCTGCCAGAAGCGGTAGAGCTCCCAGCCGCAGTAGCGCTCCGCGTCGCTGACCCCGAGCCCGCGCAGCAGCGCGTCGATCACGTCGAAGAAGGCGTCGTTGACCACGGGCACGAAGAGCAGCGCGATCACGATGAAGAAGCCGTACGGCGCGTACGGCTCGATCTTGCGGCGGAAGTTGTACGAGAGCCACGGCTCCACCACGCCGTAGCCGTCCAGCCCCGGAACCGGCAGCAGATTCAGCAGCGCGGCCGTGACCTGGAGCAGCGCCAGGAATCCCAGCGCGAACCGGAACGCCATCGGCACCCCGTCGAGCGCGCCGAGCCAGAACGGCGCGGTGCAGACGACGGCGAACAGGACGTTGGTCAGCGGACCGGCGGCGGAGATGAGGCTGTGCTTCCACCGGCCCCGGATCCGGCCCCGGTCGATGAAGACAGCGCCACCGGGCAGACCGATCCCGCCCATGATCACGAAGAGGACCGGCAGCACGATGCTGAGGAGCGCGTGCGCGTACTTCAGCGGGTTGAGGGTGAGATAGCCGCGCGCCTCGACCGACGCGTCGCCGCTGTGCAGCGCGGTGCGGGCGTGCGCGTACTCGTGCAGACAGAGCGAGACGACCCACGAGGCGGTCACGAAGAGGAACACCGCGAGCCCGGGCGACGCCGCGAAGTCCGTCCACACGGCCCAGCCGGACACCGCCATGACGGCGAGGATCCCCAGAAAGACGGGACTGATCCGGCGGTCGCGGCGCGCGGTGGCCGTGGTCATGGGGCGCTCCTGGGGTCGGGTGAGAGTCGACCGTACCGGTGACGAGAGGAAAACGTCCCGCCGGGGCGGCGGGGTTCCTGCCCACGCGGCCGGGCGGGGGCCGACTGGGACCCGCCCCGCGCGCCGCCGGGCGAGCCCGGAGGGGGCTGGCCGCGCGCCCGGGCGTGCCCGGTGGGGG
>NZ_BMQQ01000005.1:121672-121962 GCF_014648195.1 Streptomyces purpureus | reverse complement strand
GGTTTTGGCTGGGGTCTGCCACTGGTCCGCGGGCGGTGTCGGCCGGGGTTGGGCGGTGCTCGCCCGGGCGAGCCTGGCGGGGGGATGTCGTGCGCCGGCGGGCGGTTTTGGCTGGGGTCTGCCACTGGTCCGCGGGCGGTGTCGGCCGGGGTTGGGCGGTGCTCGCCCGGGCGAGCCTGGCGGGGGGATGTCGTGCGCCGGCGGGCGGTTTTGGCTGGGGTCTGCCACTGGTCCGCGGGCGGTGTCGGCCGGGGTTGGGCGGTGCTCGTCCGGGCGTGCCTGGTGGGGGC
>NZ_BMQQ01000005.1:28222-121618 GCF_014648195.1 Streptomyces purpureus | reverse complement strand
GGTTTTGGCTGGGGTCTGCCACTGGTCCGCGGGCGGTGTCGGCCGGGGTTGGGCGGTGCTCGCCCGGGCGAGCCTGGTGGGGGCGATGCCGTATGCCGCGGTCTTGGGCAGGGGGCCGTACCCCGCACCCGGGGGACAACACCGGGCCGGGCACGCGATGCCGACGCCTGCGGGCGAGGCCCGGTCGCGGACGGTGCCGCACGTCGACGGGCGCTGTCTGGCTGCGGCTATGCGGCGCGCCCGCGCCCGAGGTCGCCGAGGGCAAGGCCGACGTCCGCGGGCGGTGTCGCCCGGGGTTGGGCCGTCGCCGGCGGTGCCCGCAGGGGGCCAGGCCGCGCGTTCGGGGGCGAGGCCCGATCGGCGCCGGGCCGCGCGTCCGACGGACGACGCCCCGCCGGGGACAATGTCACCGTGCACTTTTCCGTACTCGGCACCACCCAGGCTCTCCACGACGACGGCACCCCGCAGCCCGTCGGCGGTCCGCGGCTGCGCGCCCTGTTGGCCGTGCTCGCGTTGCGGGCCGGGCGGGGGGTGGGGGTCGACGTACTCGTCGACGAGGTGTGGGGCGGGGAGCCGCCCGAGGACGCGGTTGGTGCGCTGCAGGCCCTGGTCGGGCGGCTGCGGCGGGTCCTGGGGCGGGACGCCGTCGTGTCGGTGCCCGGTGGTTACCGCCTCGGCGCCGACCGGGACGCCGTCGACCTGCACCGCTTCGACCGGCTGGTCACCGAGGGCGTACGGGCCGCGGACGGTGAGCCGGGCCGCGCGCTCGGGATCCTGGACGAGGCGCTCGGCCTGTGGCGCGACCCCGTCCTCGCCGACCTGCCCGACCGGGCCGCCGAGGCCGCCCGCTGGGAGGCCCGCCGCCTCGCCGCCCTGCGCGCCCGCCTCGCCGCCCTCCTCGCCCTCGGCCGTGCCGAAGAGGCGCTGCCGGAACTGGCCGCGCTCGCCACCGAGTTCCCGCTCGACGAGCCCGTCCAGGCGCTCCACATCCGGGCGTTGCGCGCGTCCGGACGGCAGGCCGAGGCGCTGCAGGCGTACGAGGACGTCCGCACCGCCCTCGCCGACCGCCTCGGCACCGACCCCGGCCCCGAACTGCGCTCCCTGCACACGCAGTTGCTGCGACCCGAGCCCGCGCCCGCCCCACGGTCCACGCCCCGCCCCGGCAACCTCCGCGCCCGGCTCACCAGCTTCGTCGGACGCGAGGAGGACATCGCCCGTATCCGGGACGACCTCGGCCGGGCGCGGCTCGTCACGCTCCTCGGGCCCGGCGGGGCCGGGAAGACGCGGCTGTCGCAGGAGGCGGCCGAGCGGGCCGCCGGTGGGTGGGAGGACGGCGTGTGGCTCGTCGAACTCGCGCCCGTCACCGACCCCGACGCCCTGCCCGAGGCCGTCCTCGGCGCGCTCGGCGCCCGGGAGACCGTACTGCGCGGAGCCGGGGCCGAGGAGCTGCGCGCAGCCGGCGGCACCGCCGACCCGCTCCGACGGCTCGTCCAGCACTGCGCCGGCCGCCGCATGCTGCTCCTCCTCGACAACTGCGAGCACGTCGTCCACGCCGCCGCCGTCCTCGCCGAGGAACTCCTCGCCCGCTGCCCCGACCTGACGGTCCTCGCCACCAGCCGCGAACCGCTCGGCGTCCCCGGCGAGCTGCTCCGGCCCGTCGACCCGCTGCCCGACCCGATGGCGCTGCGGCTGCTCGCCGAGCGGGGCGCCGCCGCCCGGCCCGGCTTCGACCCGGCCGACGACGCCGACGCCTGCGCCGAGATCTGCCGCCGCCTCGACGGGCTGCCGCTCGCCATCGAGCTCGCCGCCGCCCGGCTGCGCCTGCTCACCCCGCGCCAGCTCGCCGACCGGCTGGACGACCGCTTCCGGCTGCTCACCTCCGGCGCCCGGACCGTCCTGCCCCGGCAGCAGACCCTCCGCGCCGTCGTCGACTGGTCCTGGGACCTCCTCGGCGACGCCGAACGCACCGTCCTGCGCCGGCTGTCCGTGTTCAGCGGCGGCTGCGACCCGGCCGCCGCCGAGGCCGTCTGCGCCGAACCCGACACCCTCACCCTGCTCGGCGCCCTTGTCGACAAGTCGCTGGTCGTCGCCGACCCCACCGGCGGCGACGGCATGCGCTACCGGCTCCTGGAGACCGTCGCCGAATACGGCGCCGAACGCCTCGACGAGGCCGGCGACCGCGCCGCCACCGAGCGCCGCCACCTCGTCCACTACCGCGAACTCGCCCGCACCACAGACCCTCAGCTCCGCGGCGGCGGCCAGGTCCGGGCCATCGCCCGCCTGAGCACCGAG
Organism: Streptomyces purpureus; assembly: GCF_014648195.1. Classification (GTDB taxonomy): domain Bacteria; phylum Actinomycetota; class Actinomycetes; order Streptomycetales; family Streptomycetaceae; genus Streptomyces; species Streptomyces purpureus. Next base: position 119,326 of record NZ_BMQQ01000005.1, on the reverse strand, counting down.
TACGAGAACCTCCGCACCGCCCTGCGCCGGGCCGTGGCCCGACAGGACGAGGACGAGGCCCTCGTCCTCGTCCACTCCCTGCTCACCTACTGGCAGCTGCGGGACCTGCGCGCCGACGCCCGGCACTGGGCCGAGCGGACCGCCGCGCTCGGCCCCGACCCGTTCGCGCCGCCCGCCGCGCCCGTCGTCCCGCTCACCCGGCGCTGCACCGACGCGCCCCCGCCGCTGGACGAGGACGTGCGGTGGGAGGCCCGGCGCGGGGTGCGGCTGATCGAGATCGCCAGCATGGACCACGAGTCCGCCCTCTGGACCAGCCCGGCGGGCCTGGCGCGGCTGCGGGAGATCTCCGCGGTCTACCGGCCCGGGCTTCCCCAGACCTGCCGCCACCCCGGCTTCCTCCACTTCTACGCGGTCCTGCTCACCGCATCCCCCGAGGCGGTACGCGACATGCTCGACGGCACGGTCGACGCCTGCCGGGAGTACGGCTACGACTGGGAGCTGGCCTGCGCGCTCAACGTCCGGGCCAACGTCATGGCCAACCGTGCCGGATGGGCCGGGGACTCGGCCCGGGACGCCGACGAGGCCCTGGAGATCTTCATGCGGCTCGACGACGCGTGGGGCGCCGCCGAGGCGCTCTCCTCCCGCGGCGAGGCGCGGGAGCAGCGGTGCGACTACGAAGGCGCCGCCGAGGACTTTGCCACCGCCATCGGTTACGCCGAACGCATGGGCGCCCAGGCCCAGATGGCGCTCCTGCGGGCCCGCTACGGCGAGGCGCTCACCGCGACCGGGCGCGGTGAGGAGGGCGAGGCGATCCTGCGCGCGGTCATGGCGGGCGGCCGAGGCTCCGGCAGTGAGGCCCTGTACGCGGCCCAGATCTACCTGTCGGTGTGGCTGGGCCGCACCGGCCGGACCGCCGAGGCCCGTGAGCAGATGACCGAACTGCGTGCCCGGTTCCGCTCCCAGACCATGTCGATCTTCGACGGGATCACCCTCGGCATCCTGGCCTGGCTGGAGAACCTGGACGGCCGCCACGCCGAGGCGCTGGACATGTCGGTACGCGCCTTCGAGCGTTCCCGCGAGCCCCTGTCGCTCATGGTCGCGCCGCACATGCCGTCGGCCCAGCTGGTCACCGCCGCCTGGGCGCTGGCGGGGCTCGGCGGCGCGTCGGCCCGTACGGCCGCCGTGCTGCTCGGCGCGCAGGCCGCGCTGCTGCCGCCGGGCCATGTCGTCGCGCCGCTCGAGCGGGAGCACGCGGCCATGGCCGAGAAGCTGACACGGGGCGCGCTCGGTGACGACGCCGTCTTCGCGGCGGCGTACGCCGAGGGCGGCGGCCTCTCCTTGGAAGAGGCCGCCGCCCTGCTGGCCGACCAGGATCAGCGGGTCGGGACCTGAGCCCGTACGGCCGTCAGGTCTTCCCGCTCAGGTCTCGGGTCTTCTTGCTCAGGTCTTCTTGCGGAACTTGGCGACCGCGAGCGGCGCCGTGACGACCGTGATGGCCACCGCCCAGCCGAGCGTCATCCACACCGATTCGGCGACGGGGCCGCCGTTGACGAGGTTGCGGGCGGCGTCGGCGAGGTTGGAGAGCGGGTTGTAGTCGGTGAAGGTCTTCAGCCAGCCGGGCATCGAGTCCGGCGGGGCGAAGATGGAGGAGCCGAACTGCAGGGGCATCAGGACGAGCATGGCCATCCCCTGGACGGCCTGGGCCGTCTTCATGGTGAGACCCAGCAGGATGAAGATCCACATCAGCGACGCTCCGAACACCACCGACAGGCCGATGGCGGCGAAGAGGTGCAGGACCGAGGTCTTGATGTCCAGGCCGAGCAGGAAGCCCGTGCCGAGCAGGATCGCGGTGGCGATCATCATGCGGCCGACCTCGACGACGATCTTCGCGAGGAGGACCGAGGACCGGGCTATCGGCATCGTGCGGAACCGGTCCATGACCCCCTTCTTGATGTCGTCGTTGATGCCCACGCCGACGGCCATGGCGATGTTCAGGCCCATCATCGCCATCAGGCCGGGGGCCACGTAGTTGACGTACGCGTCGTTGTTGCCCTTGCCGGAGATCGCGCCGCCGAAGACGTACACGAACAGCAGGATGAAGATGATCGGCATCAGGACCGCGTCGAACATCGACTCCGGGTCCTGCTTGATCTGCAAAGCGTTGCGCCGCACCAGGGCGCCGATGTGGCGCAGGTTGGCGCGCAGGCCGATCCGGCCCTCGGCGGCGGGCGTCCGCCCGGCCGGGGCGGCCGGCGTGGGCGCGGGCGCGCGGGTGACGGTGGTGGTGCTCATGCGGTGACTTCCTCGGGCGTCGTGTCGGACACGTGTGTCTTCTCGCCCGTGATGGCCAGGAACACCTCGTCCAGGCTGGGCAGATGGGTACCGATGTGGGCGATGCCGTAGCCCCGGGCGCCGAACAGGCCGACGACGGCGGTCAGTTGCTCGTCGCTGAGGATGGGTACGTACAGCGCGTCCTCGTCGGGGACGACGGTGGCTCCGGCGATGCCGTCGAGCCCGGTCTCGCGCAGCGCCGCGGCCATCTCCGGCAGGTCGGCCGGATCCACCGGGCGGACCTTCAGCGTCCGGCCGCCGACCTTCGCCTTCAGCTCGTCCACCCCGCCGTTGGCGATGACCCGCCCCCGGTCGATGACGGTCAGCTCACTGGCGAGCTGCTCGGCCTCCTCCATGTACTGGGTGGTGAGAAGGACGGTGACGCCTTCGCCGACCATCCGCCGGACCTCGTCCCAGACCTCGTTGCGGGTCCGCGGGTCGAGGCCGGTCGTCGGCTCGTCCAGGTACAGCACGGCGGGCTGCCCGATCATCGAGGCGGCGAGGTCGAGCCGGCGGCGCATGCCGCCGGAGTAGGTCATCGCCGCGCGCTTGGCGGCCTCGGTGAGGGAGAACCGCTCCAGCATCTCGTCGGCGCGGCGCCGGGCGTCCTTGCGGGACAGGTCGAGCAGCCGCCCGATCATGTAGAGGTTCTCCCAGCCGGAGAGCTTCTCGTCCACCGAGGCGTACTGGCCGGTGAGGCCGATGGTGCGGCGCAGCTGCCGGGGGTGGCGCACCACGTCGTAGCCGGCGACGGTGGCGGTCCCGGCGTCCGGGACGATCAGGGTGGACAGGCAGCGCACCAGGGTGGTCTTGCCCGCGCCGTTGGGCCCGAGGACCCCGAGGACCGTCCCCTCCCGGACGTCGAGGTCGACCCCGTCGAGGGCCTTGGTGTCGCCGTAGTGCTTCACGAGGCCCCGGACCTCGACGGCGTTGTGTTCGGTTCGCGTCATGTCCCCTAGGAGACCAGCCGCCACCGACAATCCACCGACAAGCCGCCGACAGGCGACCCGCGGACGGCCTCCGGACGACCGACAGCCCGCCGATGGGGGAAGTCGGCGGGCTGTCGTCTGTGCCGCTATGGCTCAGTAACCGGCCGGGGATCCGGCCGGACGGTGGAACCTAGTGGAACGTGTGCTCCTCGGCCGGGAAGGCGGAGACGGCCACGTCCTCGGCGAACGCGCGCGCCGCGTCGCCGAGCGTCGCCCGCAGGTTCGCGTACTGCTTGGTGAAGCGCGGCACCTTGCCTCCGGTCAGACCGGCCATGTCGGTCCAGACGAGGACCTGCGCGTCGGTGTCCGGGCCCGCGCCGATCCCGATGGTCGGGATGTGCAGGGAACGGGTCACCTCGGCGGCCAGCTCGGCCGGTACGAGCTCCAGGACGACGGCGAACGCGCCCGCGTCCTGCGCCGCCTTCGCGTCGCTGAGCAGCCGGTGGGCGGCCTCGTCGCTGCGGCCCTGGACGCGGTAGCCCATGGTGTTCACGGACTGCGGTGTCAGACCGAGGTGTGACATCACCGGGATGCCGGCCTGGACCAGCAGCTCGGTCTGCGGCAGCGACCGCTCGCCGCCCTCCAGCTTGACGGCGCCCACGCCCGCGTCCTTGACCAGCCGGGTCGCGCTGCGCAGGGCCTGTACCGGGCCTTCCTGGTACGAGCCGAAGGGGAGGTCGCCGACGACCAGGGCGCGCTTGGTGCCCCGTACGACGGCGGCGGAGAGCAGGGTCATCTCGTCCATCGTGACGGGCACGGTGGTGTCGTAGCCGAGATGGCAGTTGCCCATGGAGTCGCCGACGAGGAGCACCGGAATGCCGGCCTCGTCGAACACGGACGCGGTCATCGCGTCGTAGGCGGTGAGCATGGGCCACTTCTCGCCGCGCTCCTTGGCGGCGGCGATGTCGTGGACGGTGATGCGGCGAGTGCCCTTGCCGCCGTACAGCGCCTTGCTGCTGTCGGCGGGATGCTTCTGGGCAGCCTGAAGCGTCATGGTGCACGGCTCCTTCGTCATCTCGAGGCGCCCTGTGGCGTCCCCGGACCACATCCATGGTGGCACCTCGTGCCGCGCTCGGGGAAGTGGGGCCGTTCACATCACTTCACGCGTCGGTCATCCGGCGTCACATGAGGCAACACTTTTCGATACGAGACGGTCCCGTATCGAAAAAAGCGTAGCGTGAAAGGTATGTCCCCGCCCAAGTCCACGACCCCCGGCCCCCAAGGCCCACCCATCCCCGAGGCCGTGCACCGCCGTCGCTGGGCCGTCCTCGGCGTCCTCATGCTCGTCCTGCTCGTCGTCGTCCTGGACAGCTCGATCCTCAACGTCGCCGTCAAGACCATCGCGAGCCCCGCACCCACCGGCATCGGCGCAACCCAGAGCGAGCTGGAGTGGTCCATCAACTCCTACACGCTCGTCTTCGCCGGTCTGCTGTTCACCGCGGGCATCCTCGGCGACCGGTTCGGCCGAAAGAAGGTGCTGATCCTCGGGATCGCCGTCTTCGGTCTCGGCTCCGCCATGGCCGCCTTCTCCCACTCACCCGGCGAGCTGATCGTCCACCGCGCCGTGATGGGCTTCGGCTCGGCCTTCGTCATGCCCGCCACCCTCGCCGTCCTGATGAACGTCTTCGACCGCGAGGAGCAGCCCAAGGCCATGGGGATCTGGGCCGGCGGGGTCGGACTGGCCATCGCCATCGGCCCCATCACCGGCGGCCTCCTCCTCGAGCACTTCTGGTGGGGCTCGATCTTCCTGATCAACGTCCCCGTCGTGGTCGTCTCGCTCATCGCGATGGTGATCCTCGTCCCCGACTCCAAGGACCCCCGGCCCGGCCGGATCGACCCCCTCGGGGTGGTGCTCTCCGTCGTCGGCCTCGTCCTGCTGGTGTACGGCATCATCCGCGGCGGCGAGCTGGCCGACTTCACCGACACCACCGTGCTCCTGCCGCTGCTCGCCGGAGTCGCCGTCCTCGCCGTCTTCGTCCTGCACGAGAAGCGCAGCGACCACCCGGCCATGGACCTCGCCTACTTCCGCGACCCGGCCTTCTCCGCCGCCGTCACCGCCATCGCGCTCATCTTCTTCGCGGTACTCGGCGTGACCTTCTTCTCCGCCTTCTACCTGCAGAGCGTGCGCGGCTACACCCCCCTCCAGGCCGGGCTGCTGATCCTGCCCATGGCCGTCGCCCAAATGGTCCTCGCGCCCCGCGCCCGGCTCGTGGTACGCCGCTTCGGCGCCCGGAGCGTCTGCACGGCCGGCATGCTCCTGGTCGGCGCCGGGCTCGCCGCCTTCGCCTTCTTCGACGCCACGACCCCGCTGTGGGTCCTGGAGACCGTCTTCTTCGTCCAGGGCGTCGGCATGGCCCACGTCATGCCCCCCGTCACCGTCTCCGTCATGCAGTCCCTGCCCCGCGAGAAGGCCGGCTCCGGCTCGGCCGTCAGCAACACCTTCCGCCAGGTCGGCGGGGCACTGGGTGTCGCCGTCATCGGCTCCGTGCTCTCCGCCACCTACCGGGGCGCGATCGAAGGACACCTCGGCGCCCTGCCCGCCGGGGCCCGGGAAGCGGCCGGGGAGTCCGTCGAGGCCACTCTGGCCGCCGCCGAGAGCCTCGGCGCGGCCGGGAAATCCCTGGTCACACCCGCCCATGACGCCTTTCTCGACGCCATGCACACCACCGCCCTCTGCTCGGCGGCCGTCGCCGTGGCCGGCGCGGTCGTCGTGGCGGTCTTCCTGCCCCGCCAGGCCCAGGCCCGGCCCCCGGCGGCCCCGGCCCCCGACGACAGCAGCGGGGACGACCAGCGAGAATCGGTACGTTCATGAGATGACCACCCCGGCGAGTGCCGAGCGGTGGCGACGAGAGGCGGTGCGGACGTGTCCCTCGGGCAGCAGGACGAACAGCGAGGCCCGGGGCCCGGCCGCCGCGGACGTCCGCGCAGCGAGGCGGCCGAGCAGGCCATCCTCGACGGCGCCGTCGCCCTCCTGGAACAGGGCGTCCCGCTCGCCGAGGTCTCCATCGAACGGATCGCCCGCACCGCCGGCGTCGGCAAGGCCACCATCTACCGCCGCTGGCCCGGCAAGGAGGAACTCTTCGTCGACCTCCTGCGCTCCGTCGAACCCCCCGACCCCGTCCTGCCCGGCACCTCCGTCCGCGACGACCTCGTCGCCCTCCTGGAGGCCCTGCGGCAGCGCGGCCTCGCCAAGCGCTCCTCCGCCCTCCTGCACAACGTCTTCGCCCAGATGCAGAGCTATCCCAAGCTCTGGGAGGCGTACCACCGCACCGTCATCGAACCCCGCCGCACCCTCACCCGCGACGTCCTGCGCCGCGGTGTGCGGACCGGCGAGATCCGCGCCGACCTCGACATCGAGCTCATCGACGACCTCTTCGTCGGACCGCTGCTGCTGCGCAGCGTCATACGCCCGGGGGCCCCGCTCGACGCCGGACTCCCCGCCCAGATCGTCGACGCCGTCCTCGGCGGCGTACGCCCCCCGTCCTGACGACGCGGCACACATCCGTACGCCCTTGCCGCAGCCGTCCGTTTATGCGCGTTCTGTCACAGCCCGGTTCACACCGCCACCCACCGGAACCCGCCGCGCCGCACGGTCGTCCTCGTGGCAGTACGGCCGTCCCCCATCGCCTAGTGTCGAGCCCGGGACGGAGAGCACGGCAAGGCAGTGAGGACAGCGGTATGGCTCGGTTGGACATGACGGAGACCGGACACGGCGGCGCGGAGGCTTCCGCACCCCGGGCCCGGACGGTCCTCGACCGCTGGCGCGGCGACCCGGGCATCTGGCGGCGGGGCATCGTGCTCGCCGTCTGCGCGGTGCTGCTCACGCTCACGATGGTCTTCCACGCCGAGATCCCCAACCGGATCGGCAACCTCGGCAGCCTCACCGAGACGTTCCTGCCGTGGCTCGGCATCTTCGTGCCGCTGCTGCTCGCCCTGGCCCTGCTGCGGCGCTCCGCCACCGCCCTGATCGCCCTGCTGCTCCCGGCGGTCGTGTGGCTCAACTTCTTCGGCGGGCTGATGACCGACAAGTCCGCCGCGGGCGGCGACCTCACCGTCGCCACCCACAACGTCAACGCCGACAACCCCGACCCCGAGGGCACGGCCCGTAAGGTCGCCGCCTCCGGCGCGGACGTGGTGGCCCTGGAGGAGCTCAAGGCCGACATGGTCCCGGTGTACGAGAAGGCGCTGGCCGACACGTACAAATACCACGACGTGCAGGGCACGGTCGGGCTGTGGAGCAAGTACCCCATGAGCGACACCCGCCCCGTCGACATCCGCATGGGCTGGACCCGCGCCATGCGCTCCACGGTCACCACCCCGCACGGCGAGGTCGCCGTCTACGTCGCCCATCTCCCGTCCGTGCGGGTCAAGCTGAACGCAGGGTTCACCGCCAACCAGCGCGACAACAGCGCCGACCAGCTCGGCGAGGCCATCGCCGCCGAGCAGGTACGGCGGGTGATCCTGCTCGGCGACCTCAACGGCACCATGAACGACCGTTCCCTCAACGCCGTCACGTCCCAGATGCGCTCCACCCAGGGCGCGGCCGGCGACGGCTTCGGCTTCAGCTGGCCCGCGTCCTTCCCGATGGCCCGCATCGACCAGATCATGGTCAAGGGCGTCGAGCCGGTCTCGTCCTGGACGCTCCCGGCCACCGACAGCGACCACCTGCCGATCGCGGCCCGCGTGACGATGTAGCGGCCGCCGCGCCGTCAGGCGTGTTCCCGCCAGCGGTTGGTGATCGGCAGCCGACGGTCCTTGCCGAAGCCCTTCGCCGAGATCTTGGTGCCCGGCGGGTACTGGCGGCGCTTGTACTCGGCCGTGTCCACCAGCCGCACGGTGCGGGTGACCAGCTCCTCGTCGTACCCGGCCGCCACGATCGCCTCCCGGCCCTGGTCCCGGTCCACGTACAGCTCCAGGACCCGGTCCAGGGTCTCGTAGTCGGGCAGCGAGTCCGTGTCGACCTGCCCCGGGCGCAGCTCGGCGCTCGGCGGCTTGGTGAGGGAGTTCTCCGGGATCGGCGGCGTCTGCCCGCGCTCCTCGGCGGCGCGGTTGCGCCAGCGCGCAAGCCGGAAGACCGACGTCTTGTAGACGTCCTTGATCGGCCCGTACGCGCCGACCGAGTCGCCGTACAGCGTCGAATAGCCCACCGCCAGCTCGGACTTGTTGCCCGGCGCGAGGACGATGTGGCCCTCCTCGTTGGAGAGCGCCATCAGCAGCGTGCCGCGCATCCGGGACTGGAGGTTCTCCTCGGCGAGCCCGGTGAGGTCCAGCGCGCCCATGTACGCGTCGAACATCGGCGCGATCGACACCGTACGGAAGTTGAGGCCGGTACGCCGGGCGAGCTCGGCCGCGTCGTCCTTGGAGTGGTCCGAGGAGTACTTGGACGGCATCGAGACGCCGTACACGTTCTGGGCGCCCAGTGCGTCGCAGGCGATCGCGGCGACCAGCGCCGAGTCGATACCGCCGGACAGGCCGATCAGCACGGACCGGAAGCCGTTCTTCGCGGCGTACGCCCGCAGGCCCACCACCAGCGCCGAGTACACCTCCTCGTCGTCGTCCAGGCGGTCCGCGTAACCACCCGTCAGCTCCGGTTCGTACGGCGCGAGCGGCTCCTCGGAGAGGACCACCCGATCGATGCGCAGCCCGTCGTCGACGACGCCGGTCACCGGCTCCGCCGCCCCGGCCGGCAGGTCGAGGTCGAGGATCATGCTGCCCTCGGAGAACTGCGGCGCACGCGCGATCACTTCGCCGTCCCGGTCGACGACGATCGAGTCGCCGTCGAAGACCAGCTCGTCCTGGCCGCCCATCATCGCCAGATACGCGAGCGTGCAGCCCGCCTCCTGGGCGCGCTTGCGCACCAGCTCCAGGCGGGTGTCGTCCTTGTTCTGCTCGTACGGCGAGGCGTTGACCGACAGCAGCAGCCCGGCGCCCGCGGAACGGGCCGCCGGGACCCGTCCGCCGTCCTGCCACAGGTCCTCGCAGATGGCCAGCGCCACGTCGATGCCGTGGACCCGGACCACGGGCATCGTGTCGCCGGGCACGAAGTAGCGGAACTCGTCGAAGACGCCGTAGTTCGGCAGGTGGTGCTTGGCGAAGCTGAGCGCCACCCGGCCGCGGTGCAGCACCGCCGCCGCGTTCTGCGGCGCGCCCGCCGGCTGGCCGTACGTCGGGACGGCGCGCTCGGCGCGGTCGAGGTAGCCGACGACGACCGGCAGCTCCCCGAAGCCCTCGGCGTCGAGACGTGCGGCCAGCGCGCGCAGCGCGGCCCGGGACGCCTCGACGAACGACGAGCGCAGGGCGAGGTCCTCGACGGGGTAGCCGGTCAGCACCATCTCGGGGAAGGCGACGAGATGCGCCCCCTGCTCCGCGGCGTGCCGGGTCCAGTGCACGATCGCCTCGGCGTTGCCGGCGAGATCACCGACGGTCGAGTCGATCTGATTCAGGGCGAGGCGTAGTTGAGGCACGCGTCCAGTGTAATCGTCAAAGCGACGCAATGTCGGGACGGAGCGGTGTGGGGCGCCCCACGTGGCGGGCGCCCCACCGCTCGCGGAAGGGTCAGCTCCGGTATCCGACGACCGTCATCATCCCCGCCTCCGAGTGGTAGACGTTGTGGCAGTGGACCATCCACAGACCCGGGTTGTCGGCGTCGAAGTCCACGGCCAGGGTGGCGTTGGGCAGGATCACCGCCGTGTCCTTGCGGGGCCCGCCGGCCACGTTCGCCAGGGCGAACGTGTGGCCGTGCAGATGGAGCGGATGCCACATCGTGGTCGTGTTGGTGAACTCGATCCGCACCCGCTCACCCGCCTTCACCGCGTGCCGCCGCCCGGGCGTGTACGGCTGCCCGTCGAAGGCCCAGTCGTACGCCGCCATCCCGCCGGTGAGCTTGATGCGGATCGTCCGGTCGGGCGTACGGGCGGGCAGCGCCACCGACGGGTCGGCCCTGAGGCGGTCCGCGGTGAGCACCTGCCCGGACAGCTCCCTGGGCCGTACGGACGCGGTGGGCGCCGCGCCGCCACCGGTGCGCAGAACGGCCAGGGCCGCCGCCTTCTTGCCCTCGGCGACGGCCGTGAGCGGGAAGACCCCGTCGCCCGCGGTGACCAGGACGTCGTAGCGCTCCCCCATGCCGAGCAGCAGGGCGTCCGCGGGGGCGTGGCGGACCGGGAAGCCGTCGGTGTGGGTGACGGTGAGCCGGTGGCCGCCGAGGGCGACCCGGAAGGCGGTGTCGCCTCCCGCGTTGATGATCCGCAGCCGGATGCGGTCGCCCGGCCTGGCGCGGAACTCGGTGGGGGCCTCGGGGGTACGGCCGTTGATCAGGTAGTGCGGGTAGGCGACGTCACCGGCGTCCCCGCCGAGGAGGTCGCTGGTGGCGCCCATCATCATCCGGGAGGGGCCGGTGGGGGAGGGGGCGGCCGGGGATGGCGACCCGTCCATCTTCATGGACATGCTGTGACCCTCATGACCGCCGGAGCCGGAGCCGGACCCGGAGCTGGAGCCTGAGCCGCCGCTGCTCGTGCTGCCGCCGGTGCCGCCGCCGTGGTCCATGCCCGGCGCCATGCCCTTGCGCAGCTCCGCCAGCACCCCGTCCGGGGTCGAGCCGTCCACGCCGTCGACCCAGTCGTCGAGGACGACGACCCACTCCTTGTCGTAGGCCAGCGGCTCCTTGGGATCCTCCACGATCAGCGGCGCGTACAGTCCACGGTCCTGCTGGACGCCGGAGTGCGGATGGAACCAGTACGTCCCGGGGTGCGGCACCGCGAAGCGGTACGCGAACTGTCCGCCCGGCCGGATCTCCTGCTGGGTCAGGCCCGGGACGCCGTCCATGTCGTTGCGCAGGGCGAGGCCGTGCCAGTGCAGGGAGGTGGCGGCGGGCAGGTGGTTGGCGAGGGTGAGGGCGAGGGTGTCGCCCGCGGTGACCCGGACCTCCTTGCCGGGCAACCGGTCGCCGTACGCCCAGGACTTGACGGTCCGGCCGGCGCCCAGTTCGAGCGCGGTCGGGGTGGCGGTGAGCCGCACCTCTCGGACGGGTCCCCGGGCGCGCCGGGCCTCGGCGGCGGCGACCTCCTTGCCGTCGGGCGCGACGAAACCGGGGCCGGCGCCGGCGTCGGGGCCGGACGCGGGGGTCGAGCAGGCGGAGAGAAGTTCCGTACCGGCGACGGCGATTCCCGCGCCGAGCACGGCGCGGCGGGTGTGCTGCTTGGACATGACTGGGTGCACCTCGTGCGGGTGTCGGTGTTGCTGCGTACGGAAAAGGGCGCGACGGGCCGCGTGGGCGGCCGGGCGCTCCTAGATGCGCAGCACCGACAGGAGGGTGAGGTGCGTCCTCGGCGGCGGGGGGATCGGCCACAGCGCCCGCAGCCGCCGGCCGTCCACGACGACCAGCGCGGTGCCCGAGCGCCGTACGACCAGCCGCACGATCAGCAGGGCCACGCCGAGCGCCCCGAGCACGGCCAGGCACACCGACGCCGGGTCGAACCCCTGGCCTTCACCGCCGTGGCTCGTGCTGGGCGCGGCGTGGTCGGCGGCGTTCGCCGCGGCGGGTGCGGGTGCGGGGACGTGTACGGCCTCGGCGGGGGGCTCGTGGGAGCCATGGAAGTCGGGGGTGGCGGGGCGGTGTGCTCCGGCCTCCGCCGTGGGGCCCTGCGGGCCGTGGCTGGTTCCGTGGTCGCTTCCGTGGGCCGACGGGTGGCCCAGCGTATGCATGGTGACGATGCCGAAGAGCAACGCCACGAGCAGCAGCCACCGCCCGTACCGCCCCTCGCTCCCGCGCCGCCGAGTCACCACGCCCGCACCCTACCCCCACCCGGTATGCGTCGGCGTGGCGGCGTACCGCGCGCCGCGTCCCGTCCCCCCGCCCGCCGGAACGCGGCCCCGCGCGCGTAGGCTTCCTCCCACTATGTCCACACGTGGTGCTCGCCCTGTCGCCCTCCTCCTCGCCCTCGGCGCGCTCGTGTACACCGCGTGGGTGCTCGAAGTCGTCATACAGACCGGCCTCGACCCCGTCCGTACGTACGTCTCCGAACTCGCCGCCGCGGACCAGCCCCTCGGCGGGCTGTTCCGCGCCACCGACCTCGCCGCCGGGCTTCTCCTCCTCGCCGGAGCCCTGTGGGCCCTGCTGCGGCTCCCGCGGCGGCCCTGGACCGTCGTGGGATGGGCGGCCCTGGCGCTGTTCGGCGCCGCCACCGCCGTCGACTCCCGGCTGCCGCTCAGCTGCGCGCCCACCGTCGACCCCGAGTGCGCCGCCCGCGAGACCGCCGGGCTCGTCCCGGCCACCCACACCGCCCACGCCGTCAGCTCCAGCCTCGCCATGGCCGGGGCGCTCGCCGGGATAGTGGCGCTCACCGTCGCCGCCCGCCGCTACCGGATCTGGGCGCCCCTCGCCCGTACCGGACCGGCCCTCGTCGTCCTCGAACTCGCCGCCACCGGCTGGACCCTGGCCGCCGTCGCCGCCTTCGAGGCCGGCCGGGGGAACTGGTCCCTGGGGGCCGGGCAACGCCTCCAGGTACTGCTCGTGGCAGGCTGGCTCGCGGTACTCGCCATCTCCGTGGCCAGGGAGCGGGATTGAGTTTTTTCGTACGGGTGGGCGGCGTCGCCCACCACGTCGTCGTCGAGGGCGGCGGACCGGTCTGTGTCCTCAGCGCCGGTCTCGGCATGAGCTGGTTCGACTGGGACCCGGTCGTCCCGCTGCTCGCCCCGCACCGCACCGTCGTCCGCTTCGACCGGCCCGGCCACGGACTCTCCGCCCCGGCCCCGGTCGCCCCGACCGCCGCGGGGGAGGCCCACCGCATCGCGGGCCTGCTGGACGCGCTCGGCCTGACCGGGCCGGCCACCGTCGTCGGGCACTCCATCGCCGGCTTCCACGCCGAGGCCTTCGCCCGCCTCCACCCGGCCCGTACCGCCGGGCTCGTCCTCGTCGACTCCTCCGTCGAGGAGCACGCCCGCACCCCGGCCGCCCCGGCGGTCCGTACCGCCCTCGCACGCGGCATCGGCGCCGCCCTCACCGCCGTCGGCGCGCCCGCCACGGTCGGCCCGCTCGCCCGCCGCGTCACCGTACGGCTCTCCCGCAGCGGCGGCGGCGACCCGGCACCGTCGGCGCTCGTACGCCGCTGCTATGCAACGTCACGTGTGATGCGGGGCGCGTTCCTGGAGAACACCCACTACCGCGCGGTGGCCGCCGAGCTGCTCGCCCTGCGCGAGCGCCATCCGCTGCGGGGCGGGCTCCCGGTCACCGTCCTTGCCGCGCCCGACGGCTCGGCCCGCTGGGCCGCCCGCCAGCGCGCACTGGCCCGGCGGCTCGGCGCCCGCTACGAGGCCGTCGAACCGTCGGGCCATCTGATGATGCTGGACCGCCCCGAGGCCGTGGCCCGGGCCGTACTGGCCCTGGGCGAGCAGGACGACGAGGTGGGCCAGGGGGAGCAGGGGCGGGGAGGTCAGGCGCGCCCGTAGACGCTCTCGCAGAACTCCGCGATCTGCTCGTCGTTCAGGTGCTTGGCCAGATCGGCCTCGCTGATCATGCCGACCAGGCGCTTGTTCTCGATCACCGGGAGCCGCTTGATCTGGTGGCCCTTCATCTCCTGGAGCACCTCGCCGACATCCGACTCCGCGTCGATCCAGCGGGGGGTGCCCTTGGCCATCTCGCCGCAGGTGATCCGGGACGGGTCATGGCCCAGCGCCACACAGCCGATGACGATGTCGCGGTCCGTGATGATGCCGCAGAGCCGCTCGTTCTCGTCGGCGATGGGCAGCGCGCCGACGTTCAGGTCACGCATCATCTGCGCGGCCCGGTCGAGCGTCTCGTGCCGGGGAATCCACTTGGCCCCGGAGTGCATGATGTCTTTCGCGGTGGTCATGGGGTGCGTACCTCCGTAAGGCGTCGTACGTCCCCGAGCGCCTCCATCATCGTCCGTCCCGTCGCGCCCCGCGACCGCTGGAGACGGCGACGGCCGCCGAGGGGCACCTCGCCCCACGGCGGCCGTCCGCGCGTAATGTCACACCGCGGGTCGCACCGCGATGTCACACCGCCATGTCACGCAGCGGTGTCACGCCGCGGGCTTCGCGCCGCGCTTGCGCAGCATGTCGGCCATGAGCAGGATCTCCGACTCCTGCGCGTCGACCATGCCCTGCGCCAGCTGCCGCTCGACCCCCGGCGCACACCGCTCCACACAACCCTGCGCCATGTGCACGCCGCCCTTGTGGTGGGCGGTCATCAGCTGCAGGTACAGGATCTCGGCCTGCTTGCCGCTCGCCTTGCGCAGCTGCGCCATCTGTGTCCGGGTCGCCATGCCGGGCATGACCGCCCCGTCCTTGGGGCCGGAGCCGCCGTGGCCCGCCATGCCCATCCAGGCCATCGGCTCCTGGTCCGCGGCGATCTTCGGCAGTCCCCACAGGTCCAGCCAGCCCAGCATCATGCCGCGCTGGTTGGCCTGGGTGTTGGCGATGTCGTAGGCGAGGCGGCGGACGTCCTCGTCGGACGTACGGTCCCGCACGATGAACGACATCTCCACCGCCTGCTGGTGATGGAGCGCCATGTCACGGGCGAATCCCGCGTCGGCCGAGTCATGGGCCGGCCCCGAGGCGCGCGGCTCGTCCCGCTGCGCCGAGGTGACCGTGGCCGCCCCGGCGAACAGCAGGGCGAGGACGACCGCGGTGATCGCGGCCCAGTGCGTACGGGTCACTGCGCGGCCTGACCGCCGGTGCACGCGGCGCCCGGCTCAGGGGTCTGAGGGCCCTGGACGTACTTGGTGAAGAACGCGTCCACCCGCGGGTCGCTCGCGCTGTCCACCGTGACCTGCTTGCCCCACGCGCTCAGCATGATCGCGCCGGCCTGCTCCTTCACCGGGCTCATCAGCGTGAACGAGGTCTTGTCGACCTTCTCCGCCAGCTTCTTCACCTCGGCCTGCGGGGCCTTGTCGTTGTACGTCACCCAGACCGCGCCGTGCTCCAGCGAGTGGACGGCGTTGACCTCGGGGATCGGGTTCTTGTAGACGTCGCCGTCGCAGTTCATCCACACCGGGTGGTGGTCGCCGCCGACCGGGGGCTTCATCTCGTACGTGACGGGCTGGGTCACGTGGTTGCGGCCCAGCTTCTTGGCGTCCCAGGTCTTCTCGTCCTTGATGGGCGCCTTGGCGGCGGTCTCCCGCTGCTCCTTCTGGTCCGACTCCTTGTTGAGCACGTAGGCGCCGAAGCCGACGAGACCGGCCACCACGACGGTGGACAGGCCGATGGTGATGATGCGGTTACGGGTCTCGCGGGCCTTCTCCGTGCGGCGCATCTCCTCTATTCGGGCGCGGCGGTCGGCGGTGGTGTTGCGGTTGCCCATGACGGAAGTCCTTCACATTCGAGTGTTCAGTCGATCGGTTCGAGCGGTGCGGTGCACACGGCCCGGCTATGTCCGCAGGACCTGAAGGACGTGAAGATCGGGCGCCCGGGTCGGTGGCCCCGGACGGTGCGCGCCCCCGCCGGCGCTCGGCGGCGCGAGCCGGGGCAGCCCGGCCGCGGCGGGCAGCGGGGGATCGAGCGGCGGCGCGGTGAGCACGGCGGCGCTCAGCGACGGGAAGAGGCCGCAGTCCCCGCGGTCGTACGGGCACAGATAGGAGCTCGTCGGCGGGGCGGGCCGGGTGGGGGAGGCGGTCAGGGCCGGGGACGGGGCGACGGCCCGGTGGTGGTCACGGGCCTCGGCCGCGTGGGCCGCGCCCAGACAGACGAAGAGCGCGGCGAGCAGCGTCGCCATGGCACTCAGCAGTGCCATGGGACGCGCGGTGTCCGAGATGCGTCTGAGCCGCAGGCCCCCCATGGCCGCGATCGTAGTGGGAGACCCCCCGTCGCACGCCAGACGGGGTATGCATGACTCTGCGGAGCAGGGTCCTGGGAGGCCCAGGGGGTGGCCGTTCCCTGCGGCACATGTGAGCAGGCAGTATGGGTCCGCAACCTGTATGAAACCGTGTGGTGGGATGCTCATGATCCCCCCGGTGCGCGCGGCGGGAGCAGGCGGGCTGACCAGCGAAGATGGGTGTGGAAATGGACAAGCAGCAGGAATTCGTGCTCCGCACGCTCGAGGAGCGTGACATCCGGTTCGTGCGCCTGTGGTTCACCGATGTGCTCGGCTTCCTCAAGTCGGTCGCGGTGGCACCCGCCGAGCTGGAACAGGCCTTCGACGAGGGCATCGGCTTCGACGGCTCGGCGATCGAGGGCTTCGCCCGGGTCTACGAGTCCGACATGATCGCCAAGCCGGATCCGGGCACCTTCCAGATCCTGCCCTGGCGCGCGGAGGCTCCGGGCACCGCCCGGATGTTCTGCGACATCCTCATGCCGGACGGCTCGCCGTCCTTCGCGGACCCGCGCTTCGTCCTCAAGCGGATCCTGGCCAAGACCTCGGACCTGGGTTTCACCTTCTACACCCACCCCGAGATCGAGTTCTTCCTGCTGAAGGACAAGCCGCTCGACGGGACCAAGCCCACCCCCGCCGACAACTCCGGCTACTTCGACCACACCCCGCAGAACGTCGGCATGGACTTCCGCCGCCAGGCGATCACGATGCTGGAATCGATGGGCATCTCGGTGGAGTTCTCCCACCACGAGGGCGCCCCCGGCCAGCAGGAGATCGACCTGCGGTACGCCGACGCGCTCTCCACCGCCGACAACATCATGACGTTCCGGCTGGTCATGAAGCAGGTGGCGCTGGAGCAGGGCGTCCAGGCGACCTTCATGCCGAAGCCGTTCTCCGAGTACCCCGGCTCCGGGATGCACACCCACCTCTCCCTCTTCGAGGGAGACCGGAACGCCTTCTACGAGTCCGGCGCCGAGTACCAGCTCTCCAAGGTGGGACGTTCCTTCATCGCCGGCCTGCTCAAGCACGCCGCTGAGATCTCGGCCGTCACCAACCAGTGGGTCAACTCCTACAAGCGCATCTGGGGCGGCTCGGCCCGCACCGCGGGCTCCGGCGGCGAGGCCCCCTCGTACATCTGCTGGGGCCACAACAACCGCTCGGCCCTGATCCGCGTCCCCATGTACAAGCCGGGCAAGACCGGCTCCTCCCGCGTCGAGGTCCGCTCGATCGACTCCGGCGCCAACCCCTACCTCACCTACGCGGTCCTGCTCGCCGCGGGCCTCAAGGGCATCGAGGAGGGCTACGAACTCCCGGCCGGCGCCGACGACGACGTCTGGGCCCTCTCCGACGCCGAACGCCGCGCGATGGGCATCGAGCCCCTCCCACAGAACCTCGGCGAGGCGATCCACCTCATGGAGAAGAGCGAACTGGTCGCGGAGACGCTCGGCGAGCACGTCTTCGACTTCTTCCTGCGCAACAAGAAGCAGGAGTGGGAGGAGTACCGCTCGGAGGTCACGGCCTTCGAACTGCGGAAGAACCTGCCGGTGCTGTAAGCGCAGGTCGGGCGCCGGCGCGGACATGGCCGCTACAGTCGCGGCCATGGGGGAAGAGCAGACGCCTATGAAGCGGTGCAAGCAGTGTCACCGGCCGCTCGATGAGCGCCGGTGGGGCCGGCCCAAGCGGTTCTGCCGCCGTTGGCACCGCGTCAGGTACTGGGTGGAGGAGATGGCAGACGTGGTGTTCAGCTAGCCGACCACTGGTCAGGCCGGCAGCCGTGTCGGAAAACGACGGGGACCCCCGGCGGGGCCCCCATCGTTCCCCGACGCGGTGTCAGCGTTCGGAGAGTTCGGAGGGGGCCTCCTGGACGACCCAGGTGTTGCCGTCCGGGTCCGCGAAGGTCATGAAGGAGTTCCAGGTCTCGCCCTTGCCGTCCTCCCAGCCCGCCGCGCCCACGTGCTGGACCGGGCCCACCTCCACGCCGCGGTCGAGGAGCTGGGCGCGGGCCGACTCGATGTCGGTGACGCAGAGCTGGAGGCCGTGCAGGGTGCCGGGCGCCATGTTCTTCGAACCGGGGGCCGTCGGCATGCCCGAGAGCAGCGCCACCGAACAGCGCGAGCCCGGCGGGGTCAGCTGGATGATGCGCATACCGGGAGCGACCTCGTCGTCCAGGTCCACCTTGAAGCCGACCTTGTCGGCGTAGAACTCCTTCGACCGGTCCAGGTCGGTGGCGGGGACCGGGACCACTTCGAGCGTCCAGTTCATCGGATCTCCTCAAGTCACGTCAGAAGCGCCAGCGGGTCTGACCGTACGGCTCGCCCTTGGCGAAACCGAAGGCCGTACGGGGCGCGACGGCGAACACCAGGGCCTGATGGCCGTCTCCCTGGAACGCGCCGTCGCGTACGTCGAAGTGCCAGTCGGGGCCGTACTTCTCCTCGTAGGCGGCGGCGAGTTCACTCAGACGCGCCTCGTCCGTCACCCGTACGGCCTCGCCCTCGACCACCACGTCGAACCCCTCGCCGAGGGAGTTCGTGCCCGTGGTGAGGACGACCTCCCGATTGTGCGCGAGGTTACGGGCCTTGCGCTCGTCGGCGCCGGTGCAGAAGTGCAGGCTTCCGTCCCACCAGACCGCGATCAGCGGCGTCACGTGCGGGCGGCCGTCCGGACGGACCGTCGTCAGCCAGAACACCTCCGCGGCGCGGAGCCTCGCCACCGCATCGGACCACGGCGTCGGCGCGGCCTTGTCGTCGCTGTAGCGCGGGTCGAGTTCGGTCGTCGGCTG
This sequence comes from Streptomyces purpureus, assembly GCF_014648195.1. Taxonomy (GTDB): domain Bacteria; phylum Actinomycetota; class Actinomycetes; order Streptomycetales; family Streptomycetaceae; genus Streptomyces; species Streptomyces purpureus. Next base: position 100,404 of record NZ_BMQQ01000005.1, on the reverse strand, counting down.
CTCCATGGCACGGCCCTCCGGTGTCGGTCACCCGCCGGCGCTCACCTGCAGGCGGTCGCTTCCTCAGGAATGACCGTGCCACGGAACGGAACTCATCGCCGGGAAGGCGTCCAGTTCAGTCGCCCGTCCAGACCGATCGTTGCCACGCCACCCGTACCGGCCGCCTCGCCGCCCCCGATCCCGCTGGGCGCGCCCGAGAACAGCGGCGCCGACAGCGTCCAGGGCTTCTTCCCCGCGCCGCCCGGCTGCGCGGTCGCCAGGCCGCCGCTTCGGGAACGGGCCGCGACCAGCCCCTCGCCGCCGCTGACCGGGCCCCAGCCGGCCACCCCGCCCGTCAGCTCCGTGACCGGGGACGCCAGGCCGCTGCCGGCGAACCGGGCGCTGCGCACGTCGCCCGAGCCCGGCGCGCGGAACCACAGCCGCACGCCGTCGCCCTCGTCCCCGTCGGGGCCCACGCTCAGCGACAGCGTCGTCGGCGGCAGCCCCGTCGCCACCGGGCCGGTCAGCGGCCCGCCGGGCGTCCGCTGCGTCCAGGCCAGCACGGTCTTCGGGGTCGCCGCGAAGACGTAGCCACGGCCGTGCGCGTCGGTGGCGGCCACCGGGTCGCCGTGGATGTCGTGTCCGCCCAGGGACCGCCACGGCGACCAGCCGCCGTCCGCGCGCTGCGCCGTGGAGGTGAGGCGGTAGCGGCCGTCGCGTACGTACACGGTCACATGGCCCCGCGCGTCCACGGTCACCGCGGGCGCGCTGATGTCGGAGGTGGACGTACGGTCGTCCCGCTCGGGCGTCCCGAGCGAACGCCACGGCCCGAACGCCCCGCCCACGGTGGCCTGCACCGAGGTCACCACGTCACGCCGGTACTGCTCCGCGCTCTCGCCGAGCGTCGTACGGGTGGCGAAGACCGCGATCCGGCCGTCCGGGAGCCGTGCGGACGTCACGCCCGCGTCCAGGCCCGTCCCGGCCGTCATCGTCGGCCCGCTCCAGGCGGAGGCGGCGCCCACCGGCTTCCGCCACACCGCGAGCCGGCCGTCGAGCACGGAGAACGCCCACAGCGAGCCGTCGCCGCCGCGCTGCACCCACGACGTGGACGAACCGCGCGTGTAGCGCACCGACTGCGCCCAGCCGTGCCCGGCCGGCCGCGCCGCGACCTTCCGGTCACCGCAGCCCGCGGGGTCCTCGCAGTAGTCGGTGTGGTCCGTCCAGGCGTAGGTCTTCAGCGTGTGCAGCTTCTCCCCGAACGACTTGCGGTCCAGGGTGTGCGGCAGGCCGCCGGTGAAATAGCCCAGGTAGTTCTGGACCCCGAAGGCGGGACGGCCCGGCACCTCGGCGTAGCGCGCGAGCGCCGCCTGGGCGAACCGCGCCCCGTACATGTGGTCCTGGTGGTCCGCGTACTTCCCCGACCCGGCGTCGCGGCCCGGCGTCGGGTCCTGCATCCGTACGAACGTCGGCCGGAACCGCTCCAGCAGTCCGGCGACGGTGTCGACGACCTGCTCCTTGGTGTACGAGAAGTCCTGGCGGACCGGCGTCCCGGCGGCCCGCTGGGAGTCGAGCGAGCCGATCCGGCCGTCCCACAGTCCGTGCAGGCTGTGCGGCCGGTCGCCGCTGATCGAACCGGCCTCGCGCAGCTGCACCCACACCAGACTGATCTGCGGCTTGGCGCGCAGCGTGTCCAGCTCGGCGAGGCCGCCGCCCTCGGTGGGTATCGCGGTGCGGTCCCAGGGGCTGGTGCGGTTGCCGGTGGCCATCTCGGCGTAGGCCGCGCGTATGCCGTTCTGGCGGGCCTCGGCGTAGGCGGCCTTGTCCGGCTTGGGCTTGTGGGCGTCGTCCCGGCGGGCGTTGACGCCGTCCGACTCACCCGCGGTCAGGTACACGGAGGCGAGGCTGTTGCCGGAGCGTATGGACTGGGCGGTGTCCGGGTTCATGAAGAACAGGTCGTCGTCCGGGTGCGCCATGATCTGCACGACCGCGGTCCCGTCGGTACGTACGGGCTTCATCGCTGCCTCGACCGGCACGCCCCGGCTCGGCACGTCGGAGGCGTCGACCGACGACGACGTCAGCCACAGCGTCCCGGCGGTCGCGCCGGTGAGCGCGGTCAGGGTCACGGCGATCGCCAGAAGAAGGCGTCGACGAGAACGACGGGGGCGGCGGGAGCGCGGCGGCATGGGCGTAGGACTTTCGTGCAGGCAGGGCCGGCTCCGGGCCGGACGGCCGGGAGCGGCAAAGAAGACGGAATTTCCATGAATACGGTTCATCGGCGGCGAACGGCGAAGAACATGGCGTATGTCACGTGATACGCGGGTCACATGGCACGCCCTGGGGCATACCGGACACCGGGGTGCCGGGCCGCCTCACCCCCCGGCGCCGCCCCGTGCCAACTCCGGGCGCTGCCCCGCCTCACACCCCGTCGCCGCCCCGTGCAACCCCCGGCGCAAGCGCGGCGAAGGCCTCGTACGCGCCCCCGCGACGCCCTGCGGATAGGCTCGGCCTGGACCTTGATCGCAGGACAGGGAGACGGCGGGATGACAGTGCCCGGACGCAGAAGCAGTACGTTCACGCGGCTGCTGCGGCACGGATTCACCGATCCGTCCGCCGCCGAGCGGCTGCTCGACCTGCCCGACCTGGCGCCCGTACGGGACGACTCCGTCCTCCTCGACGCGCTCGGCGCCACCGCCGACCCCGACCTCGCCCTGCGCGGGCTCGTCCGGCTCGTCGAGGCACAGCCCGACGACCAGCGGCACGGACTGCTGTCGACCCTGATCGGCGCGAAGCCGCTACGGGACCGGCTCCTCGGCGTACTCGGCGCGTCGGAGGCCCTCGGTGACCACCTGGCCCGCCACCCCGGCGACTGGCGCGCCCTCGCCGCCTACGAGTCCGCGGATCTCCACCCCGGCGTCGCCGAGTTCGAGCGGGGCCTCGCCGACGCCACCGACGCCGTCTCCCTGCGCGTCGCCTACCGCCGCTGCCTGCTCGCCATAGCCGCCCGGGACGTCTGCGGCACCATCGACGTCGCCGAGACCGCCGCCGAGCTGGCCGATCTCGCCACCGCCACCCTGCGCGCCGCGCTCGCCATCGCCCGTACCGCCGCGCCCGCCGACGCCGCCCAGTGCCGGCTCGCCGTCATCGCCATGGGCAAGTGCGGCGGCCATGAGCTCAACTACGTCTCCGACGTCGACGTGATCTTCGTCGGGGAGCCGGTCGACGGCGCCGACGAGGGCAAGGCCCTGCAGGCCGCCACCCGTCTCGCCTCCCATCTCATGCGGATCTGCTCCGAGACGACCGTCGAGGGCACCATCTGGCCCGTCGACGCCAACCTGCGCCCCGAGGGCCGCAACGGCCCCCTCGTCCGCACCCTCTCCTCCCACCTCGCCTACTACCAGCGCTGGGCCAAAACCTGGGAGTTCCAGGCCCTGCTCAAGGCCCGCGCGGTGGCCGGCGACCCGGAGCTCGGCGCCGCCTACATCGACGCCGTCTCCCCGCTCGTCTGGCAGGCCGCCGAGCGCGAGAACTTCGTCGCCGACGTGCAGAAGATGCGCCGCCGGGTCGTCGACAACATCCCCGCCGCACAGATAGAGCGTGAGCTGAAGCTCGGCCCCGGCGGGCTGCGGGACGTCGAGTTCGCCGTCCAGCTGCTCCAGCTCGTGCACGGCCGCAGCGATGCCACATTGCACAGTGGTACGACACTCGACGCCCTCGGCGCCCTCGCCGGCGGCGGGTACGTGGGCCGCGCCGACGCCGCCCAGCTCGACGAGGCGTACCGCTTCCTGCGCGCCATGGAACACCGCATCCAGCTCTACCGGCTGCGCCGCACCCACCTCGTCCCCGAGGGCGAGCCCGATCTGCGCCGCCTCGGCCGCTCGCTCGGGCTGCGCACCGACCCGGTCACCGAGGTCACCCGCGAATGGCGGCGGCACGCGGGCGTGGTCCGCCGCCTCCACGAGAAGATCTTCTACCGGCCCCTCCTCGACGCCGTCGCCCAGCTCGCCCCCGGCGAGCGACGGCTCAGCGCCAGCGCCGCCCGTGAACGCCTGGAGGCCCTCGGCTACGCCGACCCCGCCTCCGCCCTGCGCCACCTGGAGGCCCTGTCCTCCGGCGTCACCCGCAAGGCCGCCATCCAGCGCACCCTGCTGCCGGTCCTGCTCGGCTGGTTCGCCGACTCCGCCGACCCGGACGCCGGTCTCCTCGGCTTCCGCAAGGTCTCCGACGCCCTCGGCAAGACCCCCTGGTACCTACGGCTGCTACGGGACGAGGGCGCCGCCGCCGAGAACCTCGCGCGGGTGCTCTCCGCCGGCCGCCTCGCCCCCGACCTGCTGCTGCGCGCCCCCGAGGCGGTCGCGATCCTCGGCGACCCCGAGGGCCTCGGAGCGCGCGGCCGCGACCACCTGGAACAGGAGATCCTGGCCGCCGTCGGCCGCGCCGACGACGCCGAACAGGCCGTCGCCGCGGCCCGCGGCGTCCGCCGCCGCGAGCTGTTCCGTACCGCCGCGGGCGACCTCATCGCCTCCTACGGCACCGAGGACCGGCCCGCCGAGGTCGACGCGGGCGCGCTCGTCGACCGGGTCGGCGACGCCGTGACCGACCTGAACGCCGCCACCCTCGCCGGCGCGCTGCGGGCCGTCGTACGCGCCGGATGGGGCGACGAACTGCCCACCCGGTTCGCCGTCATCGGCATGGGCCGCTTCGGCGGCCACGAACTGAGCTACGGCTCCGACGCCGATGTGCTCTTCGTCCACGAGCCGCGCGAGGGCGTCGACGAGCAGGAGGCCGCCCGGGCGGCCGGCGCCGTCGTCGCCGAGATGCGCAGGGTCCTCCAACTCCCCACGACCGACCCGCCATTGCTCATCGACGCGGATCTGCGCCCGGAGGGCAAGAGCGGCCCGCTGGTCCGCACCCTCAAGTCGTACGAGGCCTACTACCGCCGCTGGTCGCTGGTCTGGGAGAGCCAGGCCCTGCTGCGCGCCGCGCCGATGGCCGGCGACGCCGGGCTCGGGGCCCGGTTCATCGATCTGATCGACCCGCTGCGCTACCCGGCGGAGGGCCTCGGCGAGGACGCGGTGCGCGAGATCCGCCGCCTCAAGGCCCGGATGGAGTCCGAGCGCCTGCCGCGCGGCGCCGACCCCACCCTCCACACCAAGCTGGGCCGGGGCGGGCTGAGCGACGTCGAATGGACCGTCCAGCTGCTCCAGATGCGGCACGGCTGGGCCGAGCCCGGCCTGCGCACCACCCGCACCCGCGAGGCACTGGCCGCCGCCCACGCGGCCCGGCTCCTGCCCACCGAGGACGCCCAGATCCTCGACGACGCCTGGATCCTGGCCACCCGCGTCCGCAACGGCGTGATGCTGGTCCGCGGCCGCCCGGGGGACACCTTCCCCTCGGACGGCCGCGAACTGGCGGCGCTGGCACGCTACTTGGGGTACGGGCCGGGCCATGTCGGCGACATGCTCGACGACTACCGGCGGATCACCCGGCGGGCGCGGGCGGTGGTCGAGGAACTGTTCTACGGCGCGTAGCCCCGGGCGGGGTGGTGCGGGGCGACCGGGCGGTGGCCACCGGCGCCGTACGCTGCCGGTGACCGGGACCCTACGACTCCGCGCCCGCGCGCCCCCGCGCCGAACGCCGCACGGCCCTGCTCGGTCCGCTCTCCGCCATGGCCGCCACCGGCCTGACCGGCGCCCACTCATGGACCCCAGTTCGGCGTTGACCTTCGCGGCGGCCGCCTTGATCTGGGCCAGGGCTCTGATGTGGGCGCGCTCCAGACGCTGCCCGGACACCGGGAAGTTCTCCACCGCCCGCTGGGTCTGGGCCCGCCATTTGGCGTGCGCGGGAACCCGCATGGGCGGCGACGACGTACTGGGCCTGCTCCGCTCCGTCGAGGAGGACGGCGAGCTGCCGCCGCGGCTGCGCCTGGCCCCCTGGTGCATGCCGGGCGCCGGACCGGAGGGGCTGGCGGAGCTCGTACGGCTCCAGGGGCTCTCGGGGCGCAGGTGGCGGGTCGGCGGGGTGAAGTTCTTCATGGACGGCACGGTCGAGGGCGCACCGCCTGGCTGGAGCACGCCGACTGCCACGGCCAGGGCACCGCCGCCTTCTGGCCCGACCCGGCCGCGTACACCGCCGCCGTACGTCATCCGCACGAGGCCGGGGACGGCACGGCCACGCACGCCATCGGCACCGACGAGTGGTCCAAGCGGCTCGGCGACGAGCGGGCCGCCCGGGCCTGGCGCTGCCGCGACCTGCGCGACGCCGGTGCCCGGCTGGCGCTCGGCTCGGACTGGCCGATCGCCCACCACGACGCCCGGCAGGTCCTCGCCACGGCCCGGCGCCCGCGCGGCGCCGCCGCGGGCTGACCGGGCTGACGGCGCTGGAGGGCTGCACCTCGCACGCCGCCTTCGCGGCGGGCGAGGAAGCCGTCGCGGGCCGGATCGAGGCGGGGTACCGCGCCGATCTGACCGCGTTCACCGTCGACCCGGTCGAAGCGCCGGCCGACGAGACCGAGCAGGCGCCGATCCGGCTCACCATGGCCGCCGCAGGTCACCTACCGGAGCTGACCGTCTCCTGGGCCGGGTCTGCCGCGGGGTCCGCCTCCGCCACCGGGGGCGGGCCCGCCGGCTCGGCCCGCTCGGGACCCACCAGCTTCGGCAGCCCCTGCGGCCGCGCCCCGTACCAGAGGTAGGAGACGGCGAAACCGAAGGCCAGGCAGATCAGGCCGCCGACCGCGTCCAGCCAGAAGTGGTTGGCGGTCGCCACGATCACGACCAGGGTGCCGGCGGGGTAGAGCAGGCCGAGGATCCGCGCCCAGGGGGCGGTGGCCAGGGCGAAGATGATGAGACCGCTCCACAGCGACCAGCCGATGTGCATCGACGGCATCGCCGCGTACTGGTTCGACATGTTCTTGAGGTTGCCCGACGCCATCGAGCCCCAGGTGTGGTGGACCAGCACCGTGTCGATGAAGCTCTGGCCGTTCATCAACCGTGGCGGCGCGAGCGGATACAGGTAGTAACCGACCAGGGCCACACCTGTGGTCGCGAAGAGGATCGTGCGCGCCGCCGCGTAACGGCCCGGCTGCCAGCGGTACAGCCACACGAGCACACCGATCGTCACGACGAAGTGCAAGGTGGCGTAGTAGTAGTTCATCCCCACGATCAGCCACGTCACCGAGTTCACGGCGTGGTTGACCGACTCCTCGAACGCGAGACCAAGGGACTGCTCCGCCCGCCAGATCCAGTCGGCGTTGGCCAGCGCCTCGGCCTTCTGCTCCGGAACGGCGTTGCGGATCAGCGAGTACGTCCAGTAACTCACCGCGATCAGCAGGATCTCGAACCACAGCCGGGGCCTGCGCGGGGTACGAGCCCGGGGGCTCCAGGCCGGCGGGCGGGGGTCCTGCGTGCCAGGCCGTTCGTCGAGCTCGTCGGACCCGTCGATGGGTGACGGCGGGGCCGTACGGCCTTCCAGTGTTCTCACGGTCGATTCACCCATGGGGAGAAGGTTGCCAGATACGGGTACCCCTACCGATCATCCGTCGGTCGGGTCTTCGGCGCGACCGCTCCGTCTTTCGGAGGACCGCTGTCCCTGAGGCCCGGAGGCCGTGGAACCACGGACCACCAGCTCGGGGAGGAAGACGAATTCGCTGTGCGGAGCCGGTGTGCCACCGATCTCCTCCAGCAGGGCCCTGACCGCGGCCTGCCCCATGGCCTGCACCGGCTGCCGGATCGTGGTCAGCGGCGGGTCGGTGAACGCTATCAGCGGGGAGTCGTCGAAGCCCACCACCGAGACGTCCCGGGGGACCTCCAGACCCTGCTGACGGGCGGCCCGGATCGCGCCGAGCGCCATCATGTCGCTGGCGCACACCACGGCGGTGCAGCCCCGGGAGATGAGCGCGGCGGCGGCCGCCTGGCCGCCCTCCAGCGTGTACAGGGAGTGCTCGATCAGGGCGTCGGCGTCCTCGGTGGACAGCCCGAGCCGCTCGGCCATGCCGAGCCGGAACCCCTCGATCTTCCGCTGGACCGGCACGAACCGTTTCGGCCCGACCGCGAGGCCGATCCGGGTGTGCCCGAGCGCCACCAGGTGCGTCACGGCCAGCCGCATCGCCGCCCGGTCGTCGGGCGAGACGAAAGGGGCCTGGATCTTGGGCGAGAAGCCGTTGATGAGGACGAAGGGGACACCCTGGCCGCGCAGCTGGTCGTAGCGCTGGGTGTCGGCGGTGGTGTCCGCGTGCAGGCCGGAGACGAAGATGATCCCGGAGACCCCCCCGGTCCACCAGCATCTCGGTCAGCTCGTCCTCGGTGGAGCCGCCGGGCGTCTGGGTGGCCAGGACCGGGGTGTATCCCTGGCGGGTCAGGGCCTGGCCGATGACCTGCGCCAGGGCGGGAAAGATGGGGTTGTCCAGCTCCGGCGTTATCAGCCCGACCAGGCCCGCACTGCGCTGGCGCAGCCGTACGGGCCGTTCGTAGCCGAGGACGTCGAGCGCGGCGAGCACGGACTCGCGGGTGGCGGTGGCCACGCCCGGCTTGCCGTTGAGAACGCGGCTGACTGTGGCCTCACTGACCCCCGCCTGGGCTGCGATGTCGGAGAGCCGCGCGGTCATGGGATGGGACTGTACCGGTCGCGCGTCAGATTGCCCACCACGTGCAGGAATCGGCGGGAACAAGGACGGTTTCGCCGGTGGTGGAGTCCTCGGGCTGCCAGGGGACGCTGGAGAGCACCCGGCGCCCGGGGCGGGGGAGTTCGACGTCCCTGCCGAGGGTGTTGAAGGTGCAGACGAGGCCCGGGCGGGCGAAGACGAGCAGCCCTTCCGGGGCCTCGCGCCACTCCATGGCGCCGTCCCCGAGGCCGGGGAGCTCGCGCCGCAGGGTGAGGGCGGAGCGGTAGAGCTCCAGCGTGGACAGCGGGTCGCCGCTCTGCGCCTCGACGCTCAGCTTGGCCCAGGAGGCGGGCTGCGGGAGCCAGCTGCCGCCGTCGCCGAAGCCGTACGAGGGTCCTTGGACGGTCCACGGGATGGGCACCCGGCAGCCGTCGCGCAGGCCCTCCTGGCCGGCGGTGCGGCGGAACGCCGGGTCCTGGCGGACCTCGTCGGGCAGATCGGTGACCTCGGGCAGGCCCAGCTCCTCGCCCTGGTAGACGTACACGGAGCCGGGCAGGGCCAGCATCAGCAGCGCGGCGGCCCGGGCGCGGCGCAGACCGGTGTCCCCTTCTCCGTAGCGTGTGGTGTGACGTACCACGTCGTGGTTGGAGAGCACCCAGGTGGTGGGGGCGCCGACGGAGGCGGTGGCGGCGAGCGAGTCGTCGATCACCCGGCGCATCGCGGGGGCGTCCCAGGGGCAGTTCAGGAACTGGAAGTTGAAGGCCTGGTGCAGCTCGTCGGGGCGTACGTACAGGGCGAGCCGCTCCGGGGTGGGCGCCCAGGCCTCGGCGACGCCGATCCGCTCGCCCGGGTAGGAGTCGAGCAGCCGGCGCCAGGTGCGGTGGATCTCGTGCACGCCGTCCTGGTCGAAGAAGGGGAGGACCTGGTTGCCGATGAGCCGGGCCTGTTCGGTGCGGCCGATGTCGGGCAGCCCGGCGGCCTTGACCATGCCGTGGGCGACGTCGATCCGGAAGCCGTCGACGCCCAGATCGAGCCAGAACCGCAGCACGGACTCGAACTCCGCCCGGACCTCGGGGCTCTCCCAGTCCAGGTCGGGCTGCTCGGGGGCGAAGAGGTGGAGATACCACTCGCCGTCCGCGACCCGGGTCCAGGCCGGGCCGCCGAAGACGGACTCCCAGTCGTTCGGCGGCAGTTCGCCGTTCTCGCCGCGCCCGGGACGGAAGAGGAACCGCTCGCGCGCCGGGGAGCCGGGGCCGTCGGCGAGGGCCTCGAGGAACCACGGGTGCTGGTCGGAGGTGTGGTTGGGGACGATGTCCACGATGATCCGCAGCCCCAGCTCATGGGCGGCCCGTACGAGGTCGTCGGCGTCGGCGAGGTCACCGAAGAGCGGGTCGACCGCGCGGTAGTCGGCGACGTCGTAGCCGCCGTCGGCCTGCGGCGAGCCGTAGAAGGGGGTCAGCCAGACGGCGTCGACGCCCAGGTCGCGCAGATGGGGGAGGCGGGCGCGGACGCCGCGCAGGTCGCCGACGCCGTCCCCGTCGCTGTCCGCGAAGGAACGGACGTACACCTGGTAGATGACGGCGTCGCGCCACCACCTCCGCCGGCGGTCGTCGGGGCTGGCCAGACGCTGGTCCGGCACCGGGGCGGGGGAGGTGAGGTCATGAGCCATGGGGGTGTCCCTCTCGCGTGGTCCGTGGCGGTGGGGGCCGCACTGGTAACGAGAGGACAGGCGGCCTTGAAACGGTCCTGCAAGTGCTTACGAAAGGCTTGCAGAGGTCCCGCGGCGGCCGCAACCCCGCCCCGCCCCAGCTCGCACCGACTTTCCCATGTCTGTCAAGCGACCCATCGGCAACCTTAGGGACACGCAGATGTAACGATCCGCCGCCCTTGCAGAAAATTGCCGCAAGCTCTTTCGGCTCATTTGCATCCCTGTTACGTTTCTGGCAACCCGGAGCCGCGACGGAGCGTCCGGGATCATTTGAAGGAGTTCACATGCGGCGTGGCATAGCGGCCACCGCGCTGGTCGCGGCCCTGGCCCTGACGACGGCAGCGTGCGGTGGGGACAGCGGCGGCAAGGGCGACAGCGCCAAGAAGGGCGGCAAGCTCTCGGGCACCGTCACTTTCTGGGACACCTCGAACGAGGCCGAGAAGGGCACCTACCAGGCCCTGGCCGAGGGCTTCGAGAAGCTGCACCCCGACGTCGACGTCAAGTACGTCAACGTCCCCTTCGGCGACGCGAACTCCAAGTTCAAGAACGCGGCCGGCGGAAACTCCGGCGCTCCGGACGTGATGCGTACCGAGGTCGCCTGGGTGGCCGACTTCGCCAGCCTCGGATACCTCGCCCCACTGGACGGCACCGCAGCCATCGACAAGGCCGAGGACTACCTCCCGCAGGCCGCCGCCTCCACCAAGTTCCAGGGCAAGACCTACGCGGTCCCGCAGGTCATCGACACCATGGCGCTCTTCTACAACAAGAAGATGCTCAAGGACGCCGGGGTCGCCAAGCCGCCCGCCAACATCGCCGAGCTCAAGGCCGCCTCCGCCAAGATCAAGCAGAAGACCGGCAAGACCGGCTTCTACCTGCGCGGCGACGACGCCTACTGGTTCCTGCCCTTCCTCTACGGCGAGGGCGGCGACATGGTCAACGCCAAGGACAAGCAGATCACCGTCGACGACCCGGCCGGTGCCAAGGCGTTCGCCACGATCAAGGACCTCGTCGACTCGAAGGCGGCCATCACCGACGCCGCCGACGGGTGGAACAACATGCAGAACGCCTTCAAGAACGGCGAAGTCGCGATGATGCTCAACGGCCCCTGGGCCATCGAGGACTCCCGCTCCGGCAAGCAGTTCACCGACAAGTCCAACCTCGGCATCGCCCCCGTCCCGGCCGGCAGCGTCAAGCAGGCCTCCCCGCAGGGCGGCTGGAACCTCTCCGTCTACGCCGGTTCCAAGAACCTCGACGCCTCCTACGAGTTCGCCAAGTACATGAGCTCCGCCAAGGTGCAGCAGCAGACCACCGAGAAGCTCAGCCTGCTGCCCACCCGTACCTCCGTGTACGCCGTGCCCTCGGTCGCCGGCAACGAGATGGTCAAGTTCTTCAAGCCCGCCGTCGACAAGGCCGTCGAGCGCCCCTGGATCCCCCAGGGCAACGCCCTCTTCGAGCCCCTCAAGGTCGAGATGGCCAACGTCCTGACCGGCAAGGCCAGCCCCGAGCAGGCCGCCAAGAGCAGCGGAGAGGCCTACTCCAAGCTGCTCAAGGACTACAAGTAAGCACCGAGGGAAGTCACGGGAAGGGCTGACCGACGACATGGCTGTCGAGACCAGCCAGTCGGTGGCGAAGGCCGCGGGCGCCGAGAGCGCCCGCGGCCCCGGCCGCCGCACTGAGAAGAACCCGGGCCGGCTGCGCCGCGCGCTGTCGACCCACTGGTACGCCTGGAGCATGGTCGCCCCGGTGGTGATCGTCATCGGCGTGATCATCGGATACCCGCTGGCCCGCGGCGTCTACCTGTCGCTGACGGACGCCAACGAGGCCAACGTCGAGCGCACCATCGGCGTCAACCACATCCCGGCGACCTACGAGTACGTCGGCCTCGACAACTACACGGCCGCCCTCACCGACAGCGTCTTCTGGGACCGGCTCGGCTGGACCCTCGTGTGGACCGTCAGCTGTGTCGCCCTCTCCTTCACCCTCGGCCTCGTCCTGGCCACCATGCTCAACCGCAAGATCAAGGGCCGCGGCTTCTACCGCATGGCCCTCGTCCTGCCCTGGGCCGTGCCCGCCTTCGTCTCCGTCTTCACCTGGCGGCTGCTCTTCAACGAACGCGGCGGACTCTTCAACAAGCTCCTCGCCGGCGGCGGCTTCGACACCATCTCCTGGCTCAACGACCCCATGTGGGCGAAGATCTCCGTGATCGCCGTCAACGTCTGGCTCGGCATCCCCTTCATGCTCGTCGCCCTGCTCGGCGGCCTGCAGTCCATCCCGGGCGAGCTGTACGAGGCCGCCGAGATGGACGGCGCGAGCGCCTGGCAGCGCTTCCGGCACATCACCCTGCCCGGACTGCGCTCGGTCAGCTCCACCGTGGTCCTGCTCAGCTCCATCTGGACCTTCAACATGTTCCCGGTGATCTTCCTGCTCACCCGGGGCGGCCCCGGCGACTCCACCGAGATCCTGGTCACCTACGCGTACCGGCTCTCCTTCGTCGTCAGCCCCCGCGACTTCGCCGGATCCGCCGCCTGGGGCGTGCTGATCCTGCTGCTCCTGTCGCTCTTCGCCGTGGTCTACCGCCGCGCGCTCCGCAAGCAGGGAGAGGTGTGGTGACCATGTCCTCGACGCACTCCGTGCCCTCGAAGTCCTCCACCGAGCAGGCCAGGCAGAAGGTACGGGGCCGGGGCGAGCGCTCCCCGCTCGCCTCCGTCGGCCTCCACCTGACCCTGCTGGTCGCCTCCGTCATCGCGGTCTTCCCGCCGCTGTGGCTCGTGGTCACCTCCTTCAAGCCCAAGACCGAGGCCTTCGACACCTCCCTCGTCAAGGACTTCACTCTCGGCAACTACAGCCACGTCCTCGGCGAGACCGCGTTCCTCGACTGGCTGGGCAACTCCCTGCTCGTCGTCGGCCTGACCACCGTCATCGGCGTGTTCATCTCGGCCACCACCGGCTACGCCGTCAGCCGCTTCCGCTTCCCCGGAATGCGCCCGCTGATGTGGATGCTGCTCATCACCCAGATGTTCCCGGTCGCCGTCCTGATCGTGCCGCTGTACAACCTGCTGGCGACCCTCGGCCTGCTCAACCAGCCCATCGGCCTCGTCATCACCTACCTCACCATCGCCGTGCCGTTCTGCGCGTGGATGATGAAGGGCTACTTCGACGGCATCCCCGTCGAGATCGACGAAGCCGGCCGCGTCGACGGACTCAACCCCTTCGGCGTCTTCTGGCGGCTGGTCCTGCCGCTCGCCCGGCCCGGCCTCGCGGTCACCGCGTTCTACAGCTTCATCACCGGCTGGGCCGAAGTCGCCTACGCCTCCGCCTTCATGACCGGCGAGGAGAACCTCACCCTCTCCGGCGGACTGCAGTCCTTCGTCAACCAGTACACCAGCGACTGGGGTTCGCTGACCGCCGCCGCCGTGATCATCGCGGTGCCCGCGGCGATCGTCTTCGGACTCGCCCAGCGCCACCTCGTCTCGGGGCTCACCGCCGGCGCCACCAAGTCCTGACGCCCCGCCCTCCACGACTACCAGGGAAGACATGACCCAGCACCTCGCTACCCCCACCAATCCGACCACCGGGACCACCCCCGGCTGGTGGCGTGACGCGGTGATCTACCAGGTCTATCCACGCAGCTTCGCCGACGGCAACGGCGACGGCATGGGCGATCTCGAAGGCGTGCGCAGCCGGCTGCCGTACCTGAAGGAGCTCGGCGTCGACGCCGTCTGGCTCAGCCCCTTCTACGCCTCCCCGCAGGCCGACGCCGGCTACGACGTCGCCGACTACCGCGCCATCGACCCGATGTTCGGCACCCTGCACGACGCGGACGCCGTCATCCGCGAAGCCCACGCCCTGGGCCTGCGCATCATCGTCGACCTCGTCCCCAACCACTGCTCCGACCAGCACGAATGGTTCAAGCAGGCGCTGCGCGAAGGCCCCGGAAGCCCGCTGCGCGAACGCTTCCACTTCCGCCCCGGGCGGGGTGAGGGCGGCGAGGAGCCCCCGAACGACTGGGAGTCCATCTTCGGCGGCCCGGCCTGGACGCGTGTCGCGGAGCCGGACGGCAATGGGGGCACCTCCCAGCCGGAGGCTGGGGGAGAGTGGTACCTCCACCTCTTCGCCCCCGAGCAGCCCGACTTCAACTGGGAACACCCGGCCGTCCAGGACGAGTTCCGCTCCATCCTGCGGTTCTGGCTCGACATGGGCACCGACGGCTTCCGGATCGACGTCGCCCACGGCCTCGTCAAGGCCGCCGGCCTGCCCGACCTCGGCCACAGCGAGCAGCTCAAGCTCCTCGGCAACCAGATCCTGCCCTTCTTCGACCAGGACGGCGTCCACGAGATCTACCGCTCGTGGCGCAAGGTCCTCGACGAGTACGCCGGCGACCGCATCGGCGTCGCCGAGGCCTGGACCCCGAGCGCCGAGCGCACCGCGCTCTACCTGCGCCCCGACGAGCTGCACCAGGCCTTCAACTTCCACTACCTGGGCACCGGCTGGGACGCCGAGGCGCTGCGCGCCGCGATCGACGACTCGCTGGACGCCATGCGCCCGGTCGGCGCCCCCACCACCTGGGTGCTCTCCAACCACGACGTCGTACGCCATGTCACGCGGTACGGCGACGGCGCACAGGGCCTCGCCCGTGCCCGGGCCGCCGCGCTGCTGATGCTGGCGCTGCCCGGCTCCGCCTACATCTACCAGGGCGAGGAGCTCGGCCTGCCCGAGGTCACCGACCTGCCCGACGAGGTGCGCCAGGACCCGTCCTTCTTCAAGGAGAACGGCCAGGAGGGCCTGCGCGACGGCTGCCGGGTGCCCATCCCGTGGACCGCCGAAGGCCCCTCGTACGGCTTCGGCGACGGCGGCAGCTGGCTCCCGCAGCCCGCGACCTGGGCCGAGCTGAGCGTCGAGGCGCAGACCGGCGACCCCACGTCGACCCTGGAGCTCTACCGCGGCGCGCTCGCGCTGCGCCGCGAGATACCGGGCCTCGGCGCGGGCGAGGCGGTGGAGTGGCTGGACGCGCCCGAGGGTGTGCTCGCCTTCCGCCGGGACGGCTTCGTCTGCACGGTCAACACCACGGAGAAGGCCGTACGGCTGCCCGCGCCCGGCCGGCTCCTGCTGGCCAGCGCGCACCTCGCGTCCGAGGACGGCCCCGACGGCACTGTCGAGGTGCCCGCCGACACCGCCGCATGGTGGGCGGTGTGACCTTTCCCAGGCCGCGGGGCGCCGAACAGAGCGCCCCGCGGCTCGCGGACATCGCCGCGCAGGCCCATGTCAGCGAGGCCACGGTCAGCCGCGTCCTCAACGGCAAGGCCGGCGTGGCCGCCGCCACCCGCCACCGCGTCCTCGCCGCACTCGACGTGCTCGGCTACGAACGTCCCGTACGGCTGCGCAGACGCAGCGCCGGTCTGGTCGGTCTGGTGATCCCGGAGCTGACCAACCCCATCTTTCCGGCGTTCGCCCAGGTCATCGAGCAGAGCCTGGCCGGGCACGGCTACACCCCGGTCCTGTGCACCCAGATGCCGGGCGGCGCCACCGAGGACGAGCTCGTCGAGCAGCTGGAGGAGCGCGGTGTCACCGGCATCGTCTTCCTGTCGGGGCTGCACGCCGACACCTCCGCCGACCCCACGCGGTACGTCGAACTCGCCGCCCGCAAGGTGCCGTTCGTCCTCATCAACGGCTACAACGAGCACGTCGCCGCCCCCTTCGTCTCACCGGACGACCGGTCGGCGGCCCGGATGGCCGTACGGCACCTGGTCGAGCTGGGCCATGAACGCATCGGCCTGGCCATCGGGCCGACCCGCTACGTGCCCTCGCGCCGCAAGGCCGAGGGGTTCGTCGCGGCGCTGCACGCATCCCTCGGCATCGCCCATGACGAGGCCGAACTGCTGGTGAAACCCACCCTGTTCACGGTCGAGGGCGGCCAGGCCGCGGCCGGCGCCCTGCTCGACCAGGGCTGCACCGGCATCGTCTGCGGCAGCGACATGATGGCCCTCGGCGCGATCCGCGCGGTGCGCGCGAGGGGCCTCGACGTGCCGCGCGACGTCTCCGTCGTCGGCTTCGACGACTCGCAGCTGATCGCCTTCACCGACCCGCCGCTGACCACGGTGCGCCAGCCGGTGCAGGCGATGGCGACCGCGGCGGTCGGCGCCCTGCTCGAGGAGATCGACGGAAACCCCGTGCAGCGCACGGAGTTCGTCTTCCAGCCCGAGCTGGTGGTGCGCGGCTCGACCGGGCAGGTACGCCGGGCGTAGGCCCGGCCGTCCCGGGCGGGACAGGGGGCGCGGAAAGGGTTGACCGCCGGGCGGGGCGCTCGTACGGTCTGCAAGAAGTTTCTGCGTTGTTTCAGCAAGAACTCTCAGACGTTTCCTGAACGGGCCTTGTGGACCGGGCGAGCCGCCCCGCACAAGGCCTATCCCTCCCCCTCACTCAGGAGGCTCCTCATGGCCCGCAGAAGTGCCAGAGCCCGCCGACCACGCATCGCGCCCCTCGCCCTGGCGGCGGGGGTGCTGTGCAGTGTGATGGTGTACGCCCCACAGGCGCAGGCCGATCCCCCCGGCGACAAGGACGTCACCGCCGTCCTCTTCGAGTGGAAGTTCGACTCGGTCGCCCGGGCCTGCACCGACACCCTCGGCCCCGCCGGATACGGCTACGTCCAGGTCTCCCCGCCCCAGGAACACATCCAGGGCAGCCAGTGGTGGACCTCGTACCAGCCCGTCAGCTACAAGATCGCCGGCCGCCTCGGCGACCGCACCTCCTTCAAGAACATGGTCGACACCTGCCACGCGGCAGGGGTGAAGGTCGTCGCCGACGCCGTCATCAACCACATGGCCGCCGGGCCCGGCACCGGCACCGGCGGATCCAGCTACGACAAGTACGGCTACCCCGGCGTCTACTCCGGCGCCGACATGGACGACTGCCGCTCCCAGATCACCAACTACCAGGACCGCGGCAACGTCCAGAACTGCGAACTCGTCGGCCTCGCCGACCTCGACACCGGCGAGGCGTACGTACGCGACCGCATCGCCGCCTACCTGAACGACCTGCTCTCGCTGGGCGTCGACGGCTTCCGTATAGACGCCGCCAAGCACATGCCCGCCGCCGACCTCGCCGCCGTGAAGTCGCGCCTGAGCAACCCGTCCGTGTACTGGAAGCAGGAGGCGATATACGGCGCCGGGGAGGCGGTCTCGCCCACCGAGTACCTCGGCAACGGCGACGTCCAGGAGTTCCGGTACGCCCGCGACCTCAAGCGGGTCTTCCAGAACGAGAACCTCGCCTACCTGAAGAACTACGGCGAGGGCTGGGGCTACATGCAGTCCGCGAAGGCCGGCGTCTTCGTCGACAACCACGACACCGAGCGCGGCGGCGACACCCTCAACTACAAGAACGGCGCCGACTACACCCTCGCCAACGTCTTCATGCTGGCCTGGCCCTACGGCTCGCCCGACGTCCACTCCGGCTACGAGTGGTCCGACAAGGACGCCGGCCCGCCGAACGGCGGCACGGTCAACTCCTGCTACACCGACGGCTGGAAGTGCCAGCACGCCTGGCGGGAGATCGCCTCGATGGTCGCCCTGCGCAACGTCTCGGCCGGCCAGGCCGTCACCAACTGGTGGGACAACGGCGCGGACGCGATCGCCTTCGGCCGGGGCACGAAGGCCTACGTAGCCCTCAACCACGAGCCCTCCGCCCTGACCCGGACGTTCCAGACGTCGCTGCCGGCCGGCGACTACTGCGACGTCCAGAGCGGGCGGGGTGTGACGGTGAACGCCTCCGGCCAGTTCACGGCGACCCTGCCGGCGAACACGGCGGTCGCCCTGCACGCGGGCGCCCGTTCGTGCGGCTCGTCCACCGCGACGGGCGCCTCGTTCGCCGTCCACGCCACCACCGTCCCCGGCGAGAACATCTACGTCACCGGCGACCGTCCGGAGCTCGGCAACTGGGCCCCGGCCGCCGCCCTGAAGCTGGACCCCTCGTCCTACCCGCTCTGGAAGCTGGAGCGGTCCCTGCCCGCGGGCACGTCCTTCGCGTACAAGTACCTGCGCAAGGACACCGCGGGCCATGTGACATGGGAGTCCGGAGCCAACCGCACCGCGACCGTGCCGTCCTCCGGCACCGTCGCCCTCACCGACACCTGGCGCTCGTAGGAAGCCGGTGTCCCCCTGACGGCCGCTCCGCGCGCTCATCCCCGCTGCGCGCGGAGCGGCGACTCCCCTTCCCGTACCGGATCAGGAGAACCTCGTGACACAGCCCCCGCGCGGCCGCCGCAGAGCCGTCGCGGCCACGCTGGCCGCCGCCCTCTGCGCGGCGCTCGCGCCCGCCGTGCCGGCCGCCGCCGCCAAGCCGCCCGCCCCGCCCTCCGACCGGGCCATGGCCAAGGCCCCGACGCGGCACGACGCCAGCCGGGAGCAGTTCTACTTCGTGCTGCCCGACCGGTTCGCCAACGGCGACACCGCCAACGACCGCGGCGGACTCACCGGCAGCCGGCTCGACCACGGCCACGACCCCGCCGACAAGGGCTTCTACCAGGGCGGCGACCTCAAGGGGCTCACCCAGCGGCTCGACTACATCAAGGGCCTCGGCACCACCGCCATCTGGATGGCGCCGATCTTCAAGAACCGGCCCGTGCAGGGCACCGGCAAGGACGCCTCCGCCGGGTACCACGGCTACTGGATCACCGACTTCACCCAGGTCGACCCGCACTTCGGGACCAACAAGGACCTGGAGATTCTGATCGACAAGGCCCATGCCAAGGGCATGAAGGTCTACTTCGACGTCATCACCAACCACACCGCCGACACCGTCGACTACGCCGAGAAGGCCTACGGCTACCGCCCCAAGGGCTCCCACCCGTACCTCGACAAGGACGGCCGCCCCTTCGACGACCGCGCCGGGATCGGGAAGGTCGACGAGGACTCCTTCCCGTACACGCCGAAGGAATCCGGCGGCAAGGTCCCCGCCTGGCTCAACGACCCGACGATGTACCACAACCGCGGCGACTCCACCTGGGCCGGCGAGAGCGCCGAGTACGGAGACTTCGCCGGCCTCGACGACCTGTGGACCGAACGCCCCGAGGTCGTCGACGGCATGAAGAAGATCTACGAGAAGTGGGTCCGCGACTTCAAGATCGACGGCTTCCGGATCGACACCGTCAAACACGTCGACCTCGACTTCTGGACGCAGTGGGCCACCGCCCTCGACGCCTACGCCGCCAAGCGGGGCCGCGACGACTTCTTCATGTTCGGCGAGGTGTACTCCGCCGACACCGCCGTCACCTCCCCGTACGTCACCCGCGGCCGCCTCGACGCCACCCTCGACTTCCCCTTCCAGGACGCCGTCCGCGCCTACGTCTCGCAGGGCGCCGGCGCCGACCGTCTCGCCCGCGTCTTCGCCGACGACCACCGCTACACCACCGACAAGGCCAACGCCTACGGCCAGGTGACCTTCCTCGGCAACCACGACATGGGCCGCGTCGGCACCTTCCTCAAGCAGGACAACCCCAAGGCCGACGACGCCGAACTCCTGCGCCGCGCCCGGCTCGCCAACGAGGTGATGTTCCTCAGCCGCGGCAACCCCGTCGTCTACTACGGCGACGAGCAGGGCTTCACCGGCTCCGGCGGCGACAAGGACGCCCGCCAGACCCTCTTCGCGTCGAAGACCGCCGACTACCTCGACGACGACCAGCTCGGCACGGACCGCACGCACGCCGACGACGCCTACGACACCGGCCACCCGCTGTACCGCTCGATCGCCGCGCTCTCCAAGCTCACCCGCGAGCACCCGGCGCTGCGTGACGGCGTCCAGCAGCAGCGCCACGCCAAGGACTCCGTCCACGCCTTCTCGCGTAAGGACGCGAAGGCCGGGACCGAATACCTGGTCGCGACGAACAACGCCACCACCGACAAGACGGTGACCGTCCCCACCGACTCCGGTGACGCCGCCGCCTTCCATGTCCTGTACGGCGGTTCGGGCACCGTCCGCGCCGTCGACGGGCAGGTCACGCTCACCGTCCCCGCGCTCTCCTCGCTCGTCCTGCGCGCCACCCGGCCGCTGCCCGCGGCCACCACGGCGCCGTCCCTGACGCTCACCGCGCCCGCCGCCGGAGCCACCGGCACCGTCGAGATCTCCGCCACCCCGGCCGGCGGCCGGCTCAACCGGGTCGTCTTCGCCGCCCAGGTCGGCAACGGCAAGTGGCAGACCCTCGGCACCGCCGACCACGCGCCGTACAAGGTGACACAGCACCTCACCGCCCCGGCCGGTACGCCGCTGCGCTACAAGGCCGTCGTCATCGACAGCTCAGGCCGGACCGCGAGCGCGCACGCCACCACCACGGCGGGCCAGACCCCGCCGCCCGGCAAGCCCACCGCCGTCGAGCGCACCTACGCCGTCGTCCACTACAAGCGGCCCGCCGGCGACTACGACGGCTGGCAGCTCAAGGCCGACGGCGGCCTGACCGGACGGTTCACCGGACGGGACGCCTACGGCGCGTTCGCCTGGGTCCGCCTCCCCGAGGGCGCCTCCACCTTCTCGTACACCGTCGAGAAGGACGGCACCGCCGACGGGCCGCGGCGCACCGTCACCCTCGCCCGCACCGGCGAGGTCTGGATCGAGCAGGGCAAGGACGGCCAGGCCGACACCGCCCCCGACGGCGCCCGCCCGCCGCAGGACACCGCCAAGGCCGTCGTGCACTACCAGCGCCCCGACGGCGACTACGACGGCTGGGGCCTGCACACCTGGACCGGCGCCGCCCAGCCGACCGACTGGGCCAGGCCGCTGACGCCCGTCCGCCAGGACGCGTACGGCGTCACCTTCGAGGTGCCGCTCGCCGCCGGCGCCACCTCCCTCAGCTACATCCTCCACAAGGGCGACCAGAAGGACCTGCCCCAGGACCAGTCGCTGAGCTTCGCCAGCCACGGCCGGGAGGTCTGGCTGCTCGCCGGGCAGCCCGCCTACCTCCTGCCGCAGACCGGCGCCGCCCCCACCCTCGACCTCACCAAGTCCGAGGCCCACTTCATCGACCGCACCACCGTCGTCTGGAAGGTGAAGGCGACCGACGCCACCAGCCAGCAGCTGGTGTACGCCCCCGGCGGCGGCATCCGGGTCGTCGACGGCGCCCTGTCCGACGAAGGACAGTGGCTGCGGCTCACCCCCGCCGCCCTCACCGACGCCCAGAAGGCCAAGCACCCCCACCTCAAGGACTACCCGGCCTTCACCGTCGACCCGCGCGACCGCGACCGGGTCACGGCCGCCCTGCGCGGCCAGATCGTCGCCACCCAGCGGGCCGCCAACGGCGCCCTGCTCGCCGCCACCGGCGTCCAGATCCCCGGCGCCCTCGACGACCTGTACGCCCCCAAGGCCACCGGCGCCGCCCTCGGCCCGGTCTTCACCAAGGGACGCCCGACCCTGTCCGTCTGGGCCCCCACCGCCCGCACCGTCTCCCTCGACCTCGACGGCAAGGCCGTGCCGATGCGCCGCGACGACGCCTCCGGCGTCTGGTCGGTCACCGGCCCGGCGAGCTGGCGCGGCAAGCCCTACCGGTACAACGTCACCGTGTACGCGCCCAGCGTCCAGCGGCTCGTCACCAACCAGGTCACCGACCCCTACGCCACCGCCCTCACCACCGACTCGGCCCGCAGCCTGATCGTCGACCTGCGCGACCCCGCGCTCGCCCCCAAGGGCTGGTCCACGCTGAAGAAGCCGGCCGCCGTCCCGCTCAAGGACGCCCAGATCCAGGAGCTGCACATCCGCGACTTCTCACTCGCGGACCGCACCTCCCGGCACCCCGGCGGCTACCTCGCCTTCACCGACCGCGACTCGGCCGGGATGAAGCACCTCACCGCCCTCGCCCGCGGCGGCACCTCCTACGTCCATCTGCTGCCCGCCTTCGACATCGGCACCATCCCCGAGAAGAAGTCCGACCAGACCGCCCCGGCCTGCGACCTCAAGGTCTACGCCCCCGACTCCGACGAACAGCAGGCGTGCGTCGCGGCCGCCGCAGCCAAGGACGCCTACAACTGGGGCTACGACCCGCTGCACTACACCGTCCCCGAGGGCTCGTACGCCTCCGACCCGGACGGCACCCGCCGCACGGTCGAGTTCCGGCAGATGGTCCAGGGCCTCGGCGACGCCGGACTGCGCACGGTCATGGACGTCGTCTACAACCACACCGTCGCCAGCGGCCAGGACTCCAAGTCCGTCCTGGACCGGATCGTGCCCGGCTACTACCAGCGCCTCCTCGCCGACGGCTCCGTCGCCACCTCCACCTGCTGCGCCAACACCGCGCCCGAGCACGCCATGATGGGCAAGCTCGTCGTCGACTCGGTCGTCACCTGGGCGCGCGAGTACAAGGTGGACGGCTTCCGCTTCGACCTCATGGGCCACCACCCCAAGGCGAACATCCTCGCCGTCCGCGAGGCCCTCGACGCGCTCACCGTCGAGAAGGACGGCGTCGACGGCAAGAAGATCATCCTGTACGGGGAGGGCTGGAACTTCGGCGAGATCGCCGACGACGCCCGCTTCGTCCAGGCCACCCAGAAGAACATGGCCGGCACCGGCATCGCGACCTTCTCCGACCGGGCCCGGGACGCCGTCCGCGGCGGCGGCCCCTTCGACGAGGACCCGGGCGTCCAGGGCTTCGCCTCCGGCCTGTTCACCGACCCCGGCCCCTCCAAGGCGAACGGCACCCCGGCCGAGCAGAAGGCCCGCCTCCTGCACTACCAGGACCTGATCAAGGTCGGCCTCTCCGGCAACCTCGCCTCGTACACCTTCACCGACACCCGCGGCCGTACGGTCAAGGGCTCCGAGGTCGACTACAACGGCGCCCCGGCCGGCTACGCCGCCGCCCCCGGCGACGCACTCGCCTACGCCGACGCCCACGACAACGAAACCCTCTACGACGCGCTCGCCTTCAAACTGCCGCCCACCACGTCGCCCGCCGACCGGGCCAGGATGCAGCTGCTCGCCATGGCCACGGCCACCCTCTCCCAGGGCCCGGCGCTCTCCCAGGCCGGTTCCGACCTGCTGCGCTCCAAGTCCCTGGACCGCAACTCCTACGACAGCGGCGACTGGTTCAACGCGATCCACTGGGACTGCCGCGACGGCAACGGCTTCGGCCGGGGCCTGCCGCCGGCCCCCGACAACCGCCCCAAGTGGCCGTACGCCAAGCCGCTGCTCACCCAGACCGCGCTGACCGTCGGCTGCCCGCAGATCGACGGTACGGCCGCCGCCTACCGCGACCTGCAGAAGATCCGCACCACCGAACCGGCCTTCGGCCTCGCCACCGCCGGTGACGTGCAGTCCCAGCTGTCGTTCCCGCTCTCCGGACCGGAGGAGACCCCCGGCGTGATCACCATGATCCTCGGTGACCTCGTCGTGGTCTTCAACGCCACCCCCGAGCGGCACACCCAGCGCATCGCGGACCTCGCCGGCGCTCCGTACGCCCTGCACCCGGTGCAGGCGTCCGGCGCGGACACCACCGTCAAGTCCGCCTCCTACGAGGCGACTTCGGGCACCTTCACGGTCCCGGCGCGCACCGTGGCGGTCTTCCGCCGCGGCTGACCGGTGAGGGCGGGCCCGGCCGGGACACCCCGGCCGGGCCCGTCCCCCTTTTCACCCGAGCTCCTTCTCCAGCAGCGTCACGCCGTACCGGCTGCCGTCCGCCGCCACCTTCCCCGGCTGCTCGCCGACGACCCGGTACCCCGCGTCCTCGTAGTACGTCCGCAGCCGCGGATTGCTCGACAGGCAGTCCAGCCGGGCCAGCCGCCGCCCGCCCCGCGCGATCCGCCGCTCCGCGTGCGCCAGCAGCGCCCGCCCCGATCCGGCGGGCGCGGCCGCCCGGTCCGTCATCAGCCGGTGTACATATCCGGCCACCGGCGGCTGTGCCCCCCAGGCCGGTTCGTCGTCCCACCACAGCTCGTACGCCCCTACGGCCCGCCCCGCACCGTCGGCCGCCAGCCACAGCTCACCCTCCCGCATCCTGCGCCGGAAGTGCTCCGCGTCCTTCTCGCCCGGCTTCCACTGCGCGATGCCCATGGTCCGCATCCAGGACGCGGCCCCGTCGTACAGGTCCACGAACCTGCCGATGTCGTTCTCTTCGGCCGTCCGGAAGGTGAGTTGTGCGGTCATGACGATCACCATAAGGGTGAGCTCAGACGTCCGTACGACCGCACCGTGACCGGGAGTGCCACATGCCGCAGATCACCGTCGACTACTCCGCGTCCCTCGACGACACCTTCGACCGCCGGGGATTCGCGCTCGCCCTGCACCCGGTCGTCGGCGAGACGATCAGCACCCACATCGACAACTGCAAGTCCCGTTTCCGCCGGGCCGAGGAGACGGTCTGCGGGGACGGATCCAGCGACGACGCGGTCGTCCACGTCACCATCGCGATCATGGCGGGCCGGGCACCGGAGGCCAAGACACGCCTCGCCGAGGCCGTGGTCGCCCTCGTGCCCCGGCACCTCAAGTCGCCGGAGGGCGTACGGATCTCCGCCGAGGTACGCGACCTCGAACCCGCCTACCGCAGGCGCTGAGCCGGTACGTGCGCCCCGGCACCGGAGGTCACGGCGGGCGCCAGCGCCAGCAGCCGGCCGACCAGGTCACCGAAGGGACCGTCGGCCGGTTCGTCGGCGAGCATGGCCAGCAGGATCGACGCCATCTCCGCGTCGTACGCGGCGCTCACGGCGCCCAGCGCCGCGAAGTCGTGCACCAGCTGCAACTCCAGCTCGGCACGCGGCACCCGGCGCCCGTCCAGCCAGATCAGCGCGGTCGACTCGGCGAGCGACACCCACGACCGCACGACCAGCTCCAGCCGGGCCGGCGGGTCGGCGATCCCCAGGTGCGCGATGATCTGCTCGTACGCGGCCTGCCGCACCCCGTCGATCATCGCGTGGGTCGTCGACGAACCGACCGCCGGGCCGCCCCGCATCAGCGCCGAGAAGCCCGGACCGTGCTCCTCCACGAAGTCGAAGAAACGGCCCATCACCCTCAGCAGCCGCGCCCCGAGCGGCCCTTGGTGCGGCTCCAGGAACCGGGCGGCCAGCTCGTCGGCGGCCCGCCGCAGCGCCGCCTCGTACAGGCTCTGCTTGCCGGGGAAGTAGTGGTAGACCAGCGGCCGTGAGATCCCGGCGGCCGCGGCGATCTCGTCGATCGACACCTCGTCGGGGGAGCGGTGGCTGAACAGCTCCAGTGCCACCCCGATCAGCTGCTGCCTGCGCTCCTCGACGCCCATCCTGCGGCGTACCCCGGTCGTCATGCGAACAGCCTAACCGTCGTCCGTTACGCTCCCACGACATGAGCGCTTCTGACCAGGACACGCCGCAGGCAGCGGCCGAGGGCCTGACCCCCGGGCAGGCCCGCCGGCTGCGGATCGTCGTCGCCTCCGTGCTGCTGGTGGCCCTGGCCACGGTCCTCGCGGTACGGCTGGCCAGCCGCACCTCCGTGCTCGTCGTCGGCGTGTACGGACTGGCCATGATCCTGTGCGGTGTGGTGATCGAGCTCTCCCGCAACGGCCGTACCCGCCTGGGCACCTGGCTGCTCGCGGGCGGGCTG
Organism: Streptomyces purpureus; assembly: GCF_014648195.1. GTDB lineage: Bacteria > Actinomycetota > Actinomycetes > Streptomycetales > Streptomycetaceae > Streptomyces > Streptomyces purpureus. The sequence goes on along the minus strand of NZ_BMQQ01000005.1, from coordinate 74,584 downwards.
CTCACCGCGCTCGCCGCCGACTGGTTCCTGCTGCCGTAGGACCCATCCGGGGGGAGGGCTACAGGTCCAGGACCAGCCGGGGGCCCGTGCAGCGCGAGACGCAGATCAGCATCGAGTCGCCCCGCTCGGAGTCGGTGAGCAGCTCGTCGCGGTGGTCGATCTCGCCCTCCAGGACCCGCTGTTGGCAGGTGCCGCAGAAGCCCTGTTCGCAGGAGTACGACACATGGGGCAGCTCGGCGCGGACGGCGGCCAGCACCGACTGGTCCGCGGCGACCGCCACCGTACGTCCCGAGCGGCGCAGTTCGACCTCGAAGGCGCCGCCGGGGGCGGTGGCGCCCGGCGCGAACCGTTCGAGCCGGGGCTCCCTGCCGTCCGGGAGCGCGACGGTGACGGCGTCCATCAGGCCGTCGGGGCCGCAGCAGTACACGGCCGTCTCGGCCGGCACCCCGGCCAGGAAGGACAGATCGGGCAGGCCGTCCTCGTCCTCGGCGACGACCGTCACGCGCGTGCCGGCGCCGTCGAGTTTCCGGATCTCGTCGAGGTACGGCATCGTCGCCCGGGCGCGCCCGCAGTACAGCAGCCGCCAGTCGGCTCCGGCCGCGTCGGCCGCGCGCAGCATGGGCAGGACGGGCGTGATGCCGATGCCTCCGGCGACGAAGAGGTAGGCCGGGGCGTCGACCAGCGGGAAGCGGTTGCGCGGCCCGCGGAGTTCGACCTCGGTGCCCTCGTGGAGCTGCTCGTGCACCTCGACCGAGCCGCCGCGGCCGCCGTCCTCCGGCCCGATCAGGCGGGTGGCGACGGTGTACGCGCCGGTGTCGGCCGGGTCGCCGCAGAGCGAGTACTGCCGTACGAGCCCCGACGGCAGGACCAGGTCCACGTGCGCGCCAGGCTCCCAGGACGGCAGGCCGGTGGCCTCCAGCCGGAGCTGGACGACGCCTTCGGCGGGCGTGGTCCGCTCGGTGACCAGGGCCCGGAGGGTGGTCGTGGAGTGGCGGCCCCGGCCGGAGACGGGCTCGTCCAGGGCGGGCATCGGCCACAGCGGGGACGCCTCGATCCGGCGGCCCATGGCGCGCTTGGCGCGGGCGGCGACCAGCGCGGCCCCGGCCACCAGGACGACGGTGGTGAGTCGTTTCATCAGCGGCCTCCGTTGGCGCCGGGGGAGTTCGCGAGATAGGCGACGGCCTGTGCGGTGGAGCCCTCCTGGGAGGGGTGGTAGCCGCGGCTCAGATAGCGCGGGATGGAGCGCAGCATGTCCGGGGTGGAGGGCAGCAGACCCTGGCGCCCCTTGCGGACGAACTGCCCCACCGACGCCCGGCCGTCGGCCAGGGTCGGGTCGTTCTCCATGAAGAAGCGGGCGCCGCGCTGCCAGAAGAAGACCAGCGCGGTGAAGGCCGCCGCCCAGGTGCGCACGCGCCGCCGGTAGCCGCCGTCCAGGTGCATGAACAGCTCGAAGGCGACCGAGCGGTGCTCGACCTCCTCCGCGCCGTGCCAGCGCAGCAGGTCGAGCATGGCGGGGTCGGCGCCGCGCCGGTCGAGCTCCTCGGCGTTGAGGACCCAGTTGCCGAGGAACGCGGTGTAGTGCTCGATCGCGGCGATCAGCGCGACCCGCTCCATCAGCCACCACCGCCGGGGCCGGCCGGGCGGCAGTGTCCGGTCGCCGAGCAGCTTCTCGAAGAACCAGTCCACCTGCGCGGTGTACGGGGTGGGGTCGAGCCCCAGCTCCTTGAGGTGGGGCAGGACGTCGTCATGGGCCTGCGAGTGGACGGCCTCCTGCCCGATGAACCCGATGACGTCCTCGCGCAACCGGTCGTCGGTGATGAGCGGCAGCACCTGCTTGTAGACGTGGATGAACCAGCGTTCGCCCGCGGGGAGCAGCAGATGGAGCACGTTGATCGTGTGCGTGGTGAACGGGTCGCCGGGAACCCAGTGGAGCGGGGTCTCCTGCCAGTCGAAGGAGACCTTCCGGGCCTTGAGGGGTATGTGCTCCGACGCCCCCGGTGCAGGCTGCGTATTAGACATGGCGTCAATGTACTGACGGGTAAGCACGTGCGACAGGGGCGTGCACGGGGAATTTCGGCCAGGGCCCCCGAGCCGGGCCCCGAAGCCAGGGCCCGCGACCCAGGGCCCCGGTGTCGCGGGCCGGGTGTTGCGGTCGGGCGTCAGCGCAGAGCGCCCACCTGGGTGCCGTCCTGTGTGCGGCCCGTCAGCTGGGCCCGGGCGCCCGGCGTGGTCCTGGCTGCCAGCAGGCGGCCCTCCGCGTGCGCCCGGACGCCGCCCGAGGTGTCCAGCGACGTGATGGAGGGGCCGCCGGCGGCCAGGACGTACCACTGGCCGCCCCGCGCCTTCCACAACACCCCCGCCAGCACCCGCGGATCACGCGGCCCGCAGACCGGTGACTCCTCCGCCTTCGCCGCCACCGCGCCCGGCGCCCCCGGCTCCGCGGACGGCGCCTGGAACTGGGCCAGCACCCGCACGCCCGTACCCCGCCAGGTCTCCGCGCGCGTACACAGCCACACCGCACTGCCGCCGCCCTCCGGCAGCCGCTGCCGCGCGAACTGCCAGGAGTTCACCGCCCGCACCCCGTGCCCCCGGACCGACGGCAGCAGACACGCCGTCCGCGCCCACGCGGCCCGCGCCGCCTCGGACGCCACCTCGCCGGGCGCCGCCGGGGGACCCCAGGTGAGCCGGGCCGGAGTCAGCTCACCCAGGTCCGTAAGGAGCCGCACCGCCACCCCGTCGCCGACCTCCAGCACGTCCCAGGACCGGCAGTGCCGGGCCTGCGCCGGGCTCGGCACCGGATCGGTCACCCCGTGCGCGTCCCGCCGCAGCGGCCTCGGCGCCCCGTCCGGTACGAGCAGATCCCGTACCCCGGCCGTCCGTACCCAAGGCGCCGTCAGATAGCGGACGTTGCCCGCCGCCCGCCCCACCACCAGCGCCCCGGACGCGGCCATGTCCGCGCCGTCCGTCCGCGCGAAGTCCAGCACCGCGCCACCCGCCCCCTCCACCGGCTCCGCATAGCGCACCACCCGCAGACCGTCGTGGAACAGCACCACCCGCGCCGCGTCGACCCGCCCCGCGAACAGCAGCTGCGGCGCCCCCATCGGCGGACCCGGCGGGGTGCCCGGCGTCGCCGACGCCAGCACCGTACGGCCCGGCCGCGCCCACACCGCGAGCGCCCGCCGCAGCAGTGCACTGTCACCGGTCAGGTCACCCCGCACCGGCCACACCGTGAAATCCGTCCGCGCCGAGCGCTGCCACACCGCCGGAGCCACCCGCCGCAGCCGCCCCGGGTCGAGCGCCGCCTCCGACGCCGGATTGCGCGCGTACGACGGCGCCGCCGCCCCGCCTGGCCCCCAGCCCTCACCCGGCAGCCCCAGCAGCGCCCCGCACACGGCCACCGCCGCCGCGGCCGCCACCGCCGCCCGGGCGTGCTGCCGCCGCCGCATCAGATCCGGCGGCCGCGCCTGCAGCGAACACGGATCGAACTCCGCCGAGCCGAGCAGCGCGTACATCGCCCCGACCCCGTCCGCCTCCGCCAGCGCCGCGTCCGGCTCCGCCACCCCCGCGACGGCCAGCACCCGCCGTACCTCCGCATCGCCCTGCCGCTCCAGGCCACGCAGCACATACGCCGCCCGCCCCGCCCCCGAGAGCGCCGACAGCCGCTGGTCGAGGGCGAGTTCGTCGGCGCCGCCCGCCCTCGGGAACACCCTCAGCCCCCACACCATCGGCAGCAGCGGCGGGAACTGCGCCCGGCTCGGCCAGGCGAGCCGCCGCAGCGGGCGCCCCGCCAGCAGCGCCTGCCGCAGCACCTCCCCGCGGACGTATGCGTACCCCGGATCGACCGCGTCCTCCGGGCGGCCCGGCCCGGGCGCGCCGGGCCCGCCGCCGCCCGTGCGCCGCCGGGGCAGCGACCGCTGGACCACCGCGTGCGCGGTCACCACCCGCCGGTTGCGCCCGAGCGAGGGGGGAAGCACGAGATACGCGATCCGCACCAGCCGTGGATAGTGCTCGACCAGCGCCGCTTCGGCCTGCTCGACATCGATGGGCGCGGTCGTGGGGGAGGGGGCGAGTTCCTGGTTCTCCTGGGTGCTCACATTCAGCAGAACGAGCGAATCATGCGATGGTCACCTCGCTGCTCGGGCTACGCGGACGCCGTGACGAGCCGTTCGCGGATACGCTCCACCACCTCGTCCGCGACGCCCAGCCCCTCCCGTACGTACTTCTCCATCGACCCGTGCCGCACCGCCACCTCGTCCAGCGCCGCCGCCAGATAGGCAGGCACCACCCCGACCAGTGACAGTGCGAGGTCAGGATCTCCGCCCTGCGCCGCGAACCCCTTGATGAGCGGCGCGAACGCCTCCCGCACCGCCGGATTCACCGAGAGGTACTCGGCCAGGACGGTCTCCTCGTCCGCGCCCAGCAGCGTCAGCACGATCGTCGCGGCCCAGCCGGTCCGGTCCTTGCCCGCCGTACAGTGGAACAGCAGCGGGGTCGAGCCGGGATCGCCGAGCTCGGTGAGGAACGCCCCGTACGACAGCCGCGCCGACTCCGCCGTGACGAAGGCCCGGTAGGTCCGCTCGAACACGGCATGCGCCCGGCCGCCGCCCAGCTCCTGCTCGGCGAGGGCGGGCTCGGCGAGCAGCGTCTTCAGCTTGGCGGCCGGCGGCAGCCCGCTGGTCGCCAGCCAGTCCGCCAGCACGTCGGCGACGAGGAGCCGGCCGCCCAGGGGCACATGGTCGGGACGCTCGGCCCGCTCGGCGGCCGTACGGAAGTCGACGACGGTACGGATGCCGAGACCGGCCACCGCCGGGTCGGCCGCCGGGTCCAGCCGGTCCAGCCGCGCCGACCGGAAGACGAGCCCGGATCGGACCGCGCGCCCGCCCGGCAGGGGAGTGGAGCCCAGGTCGCGCAGATTGGCGACGGTGGTGGCGGGGATGGCGGGCATGGGCGACTCCAGGAGAAAACGGGTGTTTCAGTGCAAACCGTAACCGAGGGGGAGGTCTCCCCAGAGGTTCGTACGACTCCTGGCGTTCGCCAGCGGTCCGTGTGACCGAAGGGGCAGGATGGGCACATGCGTACGGAGCGAACCGTGGCGGCGGCCGTCCTTGCCGCCCTCATGCTGGTGACCGGTTGTGACAGCGCGCCCGAGGCGCCCGAGGAGGCCACCGGCACCCTGGAGGAGCTCGCCGCGAAGGCGGAGTGCGAGCCCAACATCCAGACCGACGCCGAAGAGCTCCGGCAGGCCAACTGCCGTACCGCAGACGGGAACTACATTCTGACCACGTTCGCGACCGACCGCGGTCAGCGGGAGTGGATCAACGAGTCGAAGGACTACGGCGGTTCCTATCTGGTCGGCCGTAAGTGGGTCGTGGCCGGCGAGGCCAAGGTCGTGACAGCGGTGCGCGGCCGGCTCGGCGGAACGGTCGAGACCGCCCCGCCGCACCAGCCGCACCGGCCGGACGCGTCGCACAGCGGTGCCCCGCACGGTGAGACGCCGAAGGGTCACACGTCACACGGTGCGGGGCAGCACTGAGGTTCAGGCGCAGCGACGCCCGTCGTTGATGCAGCTCACCACCCTCTTCATGAGCCGGCTGTCGAAGACGTTGATGAAGTCGCCGTGATCGGTGATCGGCTTGTGGAGCTGCTCGGGAAAGGAGTCGACGGCGAACCGGGGCCCTCCGGCGGAGGGCGGCGGCACGTCGTAGACGATCCGCTGGACCAGCTGCGGAATGGCCCGGAAGCCGTTCGGGCACCGCCCGGCGGCGTCGGCGAAGGCGACATGGGTGCGGTGGTTGGCGCTGTCGGTGTTCCGCCCGTCCCAGCAGCTCTGGAACTTGAAGGTGCGCACCACCTGGCTGCCCTGCGGGCAGATCGGATATTTGTCCTTCAGCTGCCGGTTCTCGAATCCGGTGCAGCTCCAGGACGCGTTCGCGTTCGCGTCGCCGTTGGTGAACGCCTTGGCGTCACCGGTGATGATCCGCAGGAAACGCGGCATGGCCGTCACCTTCGAGACCGGGCTGCCGACGAAATTCAGGGTGACCTGCGAGGGCGTCTGGATCTCTCCGACGTTCTGGTCCTTTCCGCCGCCGTCGGCATTGGCGTCGTTCTCGTTCTGCCCGTTCTGCAGCCGGAGCACGGGCCAGTAGTAGGTGGATTTGTCGCCCTGATTACGGCAGGTGGTGCGGCCGCGGGCGAGATCGTCGTCGCTGGCGAAGGCGTCGTTGGCCTGGTTGCCGACATAGTCGTGCATATGGTGGGCGCCGTTGCTCACGCCGGGCGCGACGATGACATTGTCCGGATTGAACTTTCCGTTCTCGTTCCGTCCGCAATTGGTGATGAAAGTGCCCCGCGAAGCGCCGCCGCGCTGCCGGGGATTGCTGACATTGGGCTGTACGTTCCGGATGTCGACGAAGTCGGAGGCGACGGGCCCGTTGCCCGCCTGACCCTGACCCTGACCTTGGCCCTGGCCCTGGTCCTGGTCCTGGCCTTGGCCCTGGTCCTGGCCCTGGCCCTGGCCTTGGTCCTGGCCCTGGCCCTGGTTCAGGGTCTGGTTGGCCTCGTCGTCGGCGCGCAGGGTGCAGGGCGCCATGGCCTCAAGACCCTGCGGGCGCGGCGCCTCCCGGTCGATCATGGCCACGATCCGCTGGAGAATGACCAGCCGTTCGTTTCTCAAGGGCGCCAGGATCTGCTGCTCGCCGTAGGCGGGGTCCTGCGCGATCCGCTGCTTGTTCTCGGCGAATCGCTGATAGGCGGTGGTGATCTGGGTGTCGAGCGTGGCGAGTTCACGGTCCACCTCGCCCCGCACGCCCTGGGGAACCTGCGGCAGCCCGTTGGCGACCTCGGGGCAGTCGATCGTGGACATCAGCTGCTGCTGGGTCTGCCGCTGTCCCTGCTGCTGCCATGGGCCGGACCAGCCTTCGCCCGCGGATGCGTAGACATTCACGGCCACCAGCCCACCCCCGCCCAGAATCAGTGCGGCGGAGGCGACGATCGCGCGGCCGGCCAGCGTCGAACGTTTTCGTGTGCGTCCCATGGAACTCCAATCCCGGGGAGGGAAGTAGCGCTCCGTTCCATACGGATGGGACGCGTGATGCGTTCAGCCTCGATCGAGAAAAGCGAGAACGGCCAGGACACGGCGATTGTCGTCGTCCGACACCTCAAGCCCCAGCTTCGCGAAAATGTTCGAGGTGTGTTTGGCGATGGCCCGTTCCGTGACGACGAGTTGCCCCGCGATGGCCGTATTGGACCGGCCCTGGGCCATCAGTTCCAGGACCTCCCTTTCGCGGGGGGTGAGACCGCCGAGCGGCTTGTCCTGCGAACGCCGCGACAGCAGCTGGGAAATCACCTGCGGATCCATCGCGGTCCCGCCCGCCGCCACCCGCCGTACCGCGTCCACGAACTGGTCCGCGTCGAAGACCCGGTCCTTGAGCAGATAGCCGACGCCACCGTTGCCGTCCGCGAGGAGCTCACGCGCGTACAACTGCTCGACATGCTGGGACAGGACGAGCACGGGCAGCCCGGGCCGCGCCCGGCGGGCGGCGAGCGCGCACTGCAGCCCCTCGTCCGTGTGCGACGGCGGCAGCCGCACGTCCACGACCGCGACGTCCGGCTCCAGCTCGGCGAGCGCCTTGGACAGTTCCGGCCCCGACTCCACGGCGGCGAGGATCTCGCAGCCGTACGCCTGGAGGAGCCGCACCAGCCCGTCGCGCAGCAGGAAGAGGTCTTCGGCTAGGACAACGCGCAAGGGATCTCCATGGTGACCATGGTGGGACCGCCCGCGGGGCTGCTGACGGCCAGGACACCGTCGAATGTACCGAGCCTGCGTTCGATCCCACTGAGGCCCGAACCGCCGCCGACCGCCGCCTCGCCCCGGCCGTTGTCACCGACCGACACGCGCAGCGCCCCCGCCGCGTACGACATGTCCACCCAGATCGCGTCCGCCTGCGCGTGCTTGACCGCGTTGGTCAGCAGCTCGCTGACCGCGAAGTACGCCGCCGACTCCACCGGCGCCTCGGCCCGTACGGCGCCCTCGGGCAGGTCCACGTCCACCTGCACCGGCACCGGCAGGCGCAGCGCCAACGCCCGTACCGCGTCGGGAAGTCCGCGCTCGGCGAGCACCGGCGGATGGATCCCGCGGACCAGGTCGCGCAGCTCGGTCAGCGCCTCCGCGGAGTTCTGCCGGGCCATCGAGATCAGCTGCTTCGCCTGGGCCGGGTCCTTCTCGATCAGCGCCTCGATCGTGCTCAGATGCATGCCCATGGCGACCAGCCGGGCCTGCGCCCCGTCGTGCAGGTCCCGCTCGATCCGGCGCAGCTCGGCGGCCGAGGTGTCCACCGCGTCGTGCCGGGTCTCGGTCAGCCGGTCGATCCGCTCGGAGAGTTCCGCCTCCAGCGGCCGGTCAAGCAGCGCCTTGGCGAGGGCGAAGTGCCCGCGGAGCAATGTGCTGTTGTACCGCAGCCCCACGGCGAGAATCACAAGACCGAGCGCCAGCGCCGCGAGAGCGCTCGCCTGGCTGTCGACGGGCACGAAGCCGTACCAGTTCGGATCCTCGGTGAACACCCGCCACAGGCCCGCCGCGAGCACCGCCCCCTCCACGGGGTAGAGCACGAGCACCGCCGGCAGCAGCGCGACGAGATACCCCGCGGTCATGTCGACCGGCAGCCAGCGCAGGTCCCGCCAGGTCGCCGGGTCCTTCAGCAGCAGCAGACACCGCTCGACGTGCCCGGCGATCCCGCCGCGCCCGTCGGCGGGCAGTGGCCGGTATGTGCGCGCGATCCTGATGTCCGTCCACCGCCCGGCCAGCAGCCGCCGCCGGTCGGCATGGGCCCGGACGGCGGCCAGCACCAGCGGGGTGGTGAGCACCCCCACCCCGAGGGGGACCAGCGCGATCGAGACGACACTGAAGCAGAACAGCACGGTCGACGCCACGATGCAGAGGAAGGAGAGCGCGAACCCCCGTACGGCGGAGATCAGTTGGCCGCGCAGATACTCTGCCGGTCTGGTCATGGTCGCGAATCTCTCCCCCTGTGTGGACACCACCGTGCACGGTCACATTGCTCCCGGCCGGTGCTCTCCATCCATGATCGCCGTCGGCGACCGCACGGGTCACGGGGTTTCCCACCCGGCCAGGGGTGTATCTGGCACCACCCTGCCCCCCGCCGAGCCGCGCGGGGCCGTCACGCCCCGGGAGCGCCGCCCCTGTGACAGGGGCGGTGACAGGAGTGCCGCCCCCGTCACCGCCCCAGCAGCTTCGCCTCCACCTCCGGGGAGAGTCCGACCGACGGCCGGTCCGGCCGCTGCGGCGCCACCCCGCCCAGCGACACCAGCCACGCCCAGGTCTCGGCGACCGTCTCCGCCACCGGCCGGCACCGCAGCCCGGCCGCGACCGCCTTGGACACGTCCCCGGCGTGCATCGCGTCGTGCATCTCGCCCGGCGGAAGCCACACCGGCAGGTCGCTCCACGGCTCCACCCCCGCCGCGAGGATCGCCTCCGGCTCGGTCCAGCGCAGCTCCGCCGCCGAGCCCGTGACCTCCGCACAGCTCTCCAGGAGCTCGCCCATGGTGGCGTGGCCGGGCGGGCACACCACGTTGTACGGTCCGGACAGCTCGGCCTCGGCCGCGTCGAGCGTCCACTCGGCGAGGTCTCTTACGTCCACGTACTGCACCGCGAGCTCACGCGGGCCCGGAGCGAGGACGGGACCGCCGCGCGCTATCCGGTTCAGCCACCAGGGCAGCCGGCCCACGTTCTCGTACGCCCCGATGATGAGCCCCGCCCGCACCAGCAGCGTGCGGTCCGCGCCGAACGCGTCGAGGGCCGCGAGCTCGCCGCCCCGCTTGGCCTCCGCGTACGGCACGTCCCCCGCGTCCATGGACCCCTCGACCAGCGGGCCGTCCTCGTCGAGACCGGCGGCCACCGGCCACGCGTACACGGACCTGCTCGACATGTACACATAGCGCCCGACCCGGTCCGCGAGCAGCCGCGCCGCGTCCCGTACCGCCGAGGGCGCCGCCGACCAGGTGTCGACGACGACGTCCCAGCTGCCCTCGGCGAGCGCCGCGAGCCCGTCCGGCGCCGTCCGGTCGCCTGTCAGCGTCCGCACCCCGGCCGGCGGCTCATGACGGCCCCGGTGGAAGACCGTCACCTCCCAGCCACGGGCCAGCGCCGCGTCCACCACCGCGCGCCCCACGAATTCCGTCCCACCCAGCATCAGAAGTCTCATGAGGCGACTGTGCCCCCATGGGGCCGCGCGGTGGCGGGATTTGGCTGTCAGGGGAATCGCCAGGAGCGGAAAGATCGCCAAGGTGGTGCGGGGGAGGTGCGGGAGAGGTGCGGGGGAGATACGTGTACGGCACCGGAGGGGCCGGGGCTCCCGTGGCCGGAACCGCAGTGGCACGATGTGCGCACCATGACGGATACCCGCTCGCCGATACGCGCCCTGCGAGCCGCACTTTTCGCGGCGGTGTGCGTCATATTGGCCGCGATGGGGCATTCGTCCATGTCTGGGCATGAGATCCCGCCCGGCGCGCTCCTCCTCGCCTTCGCCGTCACCTGCGCCCTGGCCTGGCTCGCCTCCGGCCGCCGCCGCGGCACCCTACCCATCGCCACCGGCCTCCTCGCCGTACAGAGCGCACTCCACCTGATCTTCTCCAGCGGCCAGAGCCACGCCGCCATGCCCGACCACCACCCGGCCGCGACGCACGCGAACCCGGCCATGGACCCCTCCATGACGATGGAGATGTCCCCGGACGCGCACCTGGCGGCGATGGCGGGCCACGGCTCCACCGGCATGCTCGCCGCCCACGTCCTGGCCGCCGCCGTCTGCGGCCTGTGGCTCGCCCGCGGCGAGGCCGCGTTCTTCACCCTCGCCCACGCCGTCGCCCGGTCCGCCTTCACCCCGCTGCGACTGCTGCTCACGGCCGTCCGCCCGCCCGCCGCCCCCCGGCCGCCGCGCCCCCGTACCCGTACCGTCCGACGCCACCAGGGCGTCGTCCTCGCTCACACCCTCTCCCGCCGCGGCCCGCCCGTCCCCTCCGTCACCCACGCCACGGTCCTCGGAGCGCACGTCTGACCTCTGGGGGCCTCTTTCCCCATGTCTACGCCGACACCTAGGACCACCATGGCCATCGACGACCCCGTACGGGCAGCCGACACCAGGACCGAGACGGAACAGGAGGCCGCCGAGGCGGCCCGGACCGGCCGGCCCTCCACCTGGAGCGCCCTGCGCCCGCTCCTGCTGCGCCTCCACTTCTACGCGGGCCTGCTCATCGCCCCGCTGCTGCTCATAGCCGCCACGAGCGGCCTCCTCTACGCCCTCTCCTTCCAGGCCGAGAAGATCATCTACAGCCATGAGCTGGAGGTGCCCGTCGGCGACCGCGCCCTGCCCCTCTCCGAGCAGGTCGAGGCCGCCCGCAAGGCCAACCCCGACGGCACCGTGACCGCCGTCTGGCCCTCCGCCGAGGACGGCGCCACCACCCGCGTCCTGATGGCCGACCCCGACGTCGAGGAGGGCAAGTCCCTCGCCGTCTTCGTCGACCCGTACACCGCCGAGGTACGCGGCCGACTCCCCAGCTACGGCAGCTCCGGCGCCCTGCCGCTGCGCACCTGGCTCGACGAACTCCACCGCGACCTGCACCTCGGTGACCTCGGCCGCAACTACAGCGAGCTCGCCGCCAGCTGGCTGTGGGTCGTCGCCCTGGGCGGCCTGCTCCTGTGGCTCGGCCGCAGGCGCTCGGCCACGCGCCGCCTCTTCGTCCCCGAGCGCGGCCCCAAGTCCCGCCGCCGCACCCTCTCCTGGCACGGCACCGTCGGCCTGTGGTCGGTGGCCGGTCTCCTCATCCTCTCCGCGACCGGCCTGACCTGGTCGAAGTACGCGGGCGAGAACATCGACGCGGTCCGCGGCCAGCTCGGCGGCGCCACCCCCACGGTCTCGGCGAGCATCGGCGGGGACACCGGCGCCTCCGAGCACGAGGGCCACGGCGGCGGCCACCACACGCCCGCCCCCAAGGGACCGGACGTCGGCATCGACAAGGCCGTCGAGGCGGCCCGCGCCGTCGGTGTCGACGGACAGCTGTCCGTCGTCCTGCCCAGCGAGGGCAAGGGCTACGTCGTCAAGGAGACGGACGCCACCTTCCCCGTCCACCTCGACTCGGCGGCGATCGACCCGGCCGACGGCAAGGTCATGGACACCCTGCGGTTCGCCGACTACCCGCTGCTCGCCCAGCTCACCCGCTTCGGCATCGACGCCCACATGGGCGTCTTCCTGGGCCTGTTCAACCAGCTCGCGCTGGCCGCGCTCGCCCTCGCCCTGATCCTGCTGATCGTCTGGGGCTACCGCATGTGGTGGCTGCGCCGCCCGACCAAGGAGCGCACCTTCGGCGTCGGCCGGCCGGTGGCCCGCGGCGCGTGGCGCAAGATCCCCGTCACGGCCCTGCTGCCGCTGGCGGCGGTGACGGCCCTGATCGGCTGGTTCATCCCGATGCTGGGCGTCAGCCTGCTGGTGTTCCTGGCGGGCGACATCGCCCTGGGCCTGGTGGCCAGGGCCCGCGCCAAGGCGTGAGGGACACGGCGTGACGAAGGGGGTGGCCGGTGATCACCGGCCACCCCCTTCAAACCTGGTCAGGGCGCGTACTTGTAGCCGACCCGCCGTACGGTCTGGATCGTGTGGCGGTGCTCGGCGCCGAGCTTGCGCCGCAGCCGGGCCACATGGACGTCGACGGTCCGCCCGTCGCCCACGTGTCCGTACCCCCACACCGTGGTGACCAGCTGGTCGCGGGTGTGCACGCGGTGCGGGTGCGCCACGAGATGGGCGAGCAGCTCGAACTCCAGGTACGTGAGATCCAGCGGCCGCCCGTCCACGACGGCGGTCCGCCGCGCGCTGTCGATCGCCACGGGCCCGCCCTGGGCGACCGGCGCCCCGGCCACCGGCGCGGCCGGTACGGGCGGCTGCTGATCGGCGGGTACGAGCACCAGGTAGCCGATCATCGGCGGCTGCCCCGGCAGGGTGGGCAGGGTGTGCTGCGGCGCGGGCAGCCAGGTCGCGCCGGGCGGAAGGAAGTCGGTGACGTCCACCACCTCGTCACGGTCGACGGCACGCAGCCGGTGCCGGCCGACGGGGGGCAGGGTGGTGGCGGGGGCGGGGAAGGGACGGGCATTGGCCATGAGAGGTCAGCTCTTTCGCGCGGAGGGACGGACGTGGGTACGTCTTGCGCGTCGGCCGAAGGCCGCGGGATCGACGGTGCCGATCGGGCTTTAGAGGGCCGGCGCGTTCATCGCGCGGCAACACACCCGGTCGAAGTCGTGGTGCTGACGGGAAGGCCAGAACGGCTCGAGGTCGCTGCGACCCGTCGCGGTGTTGTCCTGGAGGCTTGCCATGTCCCCATTCAATCAGACACCCGCCCGCTCCAGCAGGGCCCTCCGGGCCATGGGCCCGGTCTTGGCAGGAACTTGACGCTCCGTCGGCTAGCGGGCTTGCCATGGAGGAGGATCCGACATGCCCGACAAACAACCGAGTGACGGAAATCTACTCTTGATTTGGTAGGTTAATATGCTCGGTCGTGACCAGTCCCACCAGCCTCGACGCCGCTGCGATACGCGCCGAAGGCAACCACAAGGGGCCCGCCCGGACCCACCGGTCCCAGGGCATACGCCGAACCCGAAGATGGATGCTCCCGGCCCTGATCGCCGTGGCCTATGTCCTCCTCCAGATCGTCGGCAAGCCCACGCTGCCACCGGCCAACGACGCATACCGCTACGCGCGCGCCACCCTGGAGATCCTCGGCGACTCCCGCGAGCAGGCACAGCACACCGCACTCAAGGCGTACTGCCGCGACAAGGTGCACTGGGACCTTCGATATCAAGGCCTGGATCCGCAGAACCTGCGCGAGGACGCACCGGCCGGCCCGGACCGCGCCAAGCGGTACAAGGGCTGCCTGATCAACTCGGCAAAGGGCCTGGAGCCGACGAGCCCTCGGTACGAGCGCATCTTCGACGTGCGCCCCGGGTTCGCGGTCCTCGCCGTACCGGCCGTCGCCGTCCTCGGCGCGGGGCCTGGGCTGCTCGTCACCTCGGTCCTGTTCACCGTGCTCGGCGGCGTCCTGGTGTACCTCCTCCTGCGCGCCGTCGGAACGGGCCGCGGGACCGCCGCGATCGGCCAGGCCTTCTACTACGCCAGCCCCATCGGCTGGTGGGGCGGCCTTCCCCTGACGGAAGGCCCCGTTCTCGCCCTCACCATCGGCGCTCTTCTCGGTTCCTGGTGGCTCCTGAACCACAGAACGACCGCCGGATCGCTGATGCTGGCCGGATCGCTCCTGGTCGGCACCGCCGTCAAGTACTCCACGTTCCTGCTTGTCGCCGGTGCGCTCGGGGCAGCCGCGCTCGTCTGCCTGCTGATCGTGGCCGGCACCAGGCACCGGGGCACATACCTGCTCGCCGCGCTCAACACGGCTGCGGTGATCGGCATCGGCGTCCTCAGCATCCGATACAGCCTGCCGGGCAGTTCCGAAACCCTCCAGGACACCTTCACCAACCACTTCGCCCAGCCCGACGTCGACGCCCCCTGGCCGATGCTCGGCGAGCTCAACGCCAACTACTGGACCCACTGGCTCCAGGAGCAGGCCCGCAGCCCCTGGCTGATCGCGGCCGTCGGCCTCGGAGCGTGGGGACTCTTCCGGCACAACCGCGCGCTCGCGTGGCCGGTCCTCGCCGTCGGCATGACCGGTCTCGCCGCGGAAATCGCGCACCCGGTCTACAGCCAGGGGGACCGGCTCATGGTGAACGTGTGGATCGTGGCCGTCCTCGGCCTGCCGCTCCTGCTCGACCAGGTCACCCGGCGCAGAGGCGCGCAGGTCCCCGGACCCAGCTGAAAGCCGTGTGGGGCACTCCGGCCGGAGTGCCCCACACGGTGGATCGCGCATCGGCGCCGCTCAGCGTCTTCCCGCGAGCGCCTTCACCCTGCTCCCCACACCCCACGCCGTGACCCGCCACAGCGCCTCCGCCACGATCGCCCGGCTCATCTTGCTGTCGCCGCGCTCCCGCTCCACGAACGTGATCGGCACCTCCACCACCCGGAAGCCCGCCTTCACCGTGCGCCACGCCAGGTCGACCTGGAAGCAGTAGCCCTGCGAGGCGACCTCGTCCATGCCGAGTCCCTCCAGCGTCTCCCGGCGGAACGCCCGGAAGCCGCCCGTCACATCCCGGATCGGCACGCCCAGCATGAGGCGCGAGTACAGGCTGCCGCCCCGCGACAGGAACTCCCGCGACTTGGGCCAGTTCACGACACTGCCCCCCGGCACCCAGCGCGACCCGAGCACCAGATCGGCCCCCGGCAGCGCGTCGAGCAGCCGCGGCAGCTCCTCGGGCCGGTGCGACCCGTCCGCGTCCATCTCCACGAGCACCGCGTACCCACGGTCGATCCCCCACCGGAATCCGGCGAGATAGGCCGCCCCCAGGCCCTCCTTGCCCTTCCGGTGCAGCACGTGGACGTGGTCGTCGGCGCCCGCGAGCTCGTCGGCGATCTTCCCCGTACCGTCCGGGCTGTTGTCGTCGGCGACGAGAACGTGCGCCTCGGGCACCGACGCCCGGACCCGAGAAATGATCGACTCGATGTTCTCGGCTTCGTTGTACGTCGGAATGATCACCAACACGGTGCCCAGAGGGCCCGTGTCCCGCCGACCGGCTTCTACCACTGCTGCATCACCTCGCGTGCCCACCGATCAGGTGAGCGAAGGCCGTACTGGTCCCCGAGAGCATACGGGCCGCGATGCGGGCGGCCATGCGAGGGATCTGCGCCCCCTGCACGCGGATGCCCGTCCCCGGGCTTCTCCCAGGGACGGGCATCCGGGGTGAGGAAACGGCTCGCGAACCTCAGCTGAGGGCCTGGAAATTCGACCAGCTGCCTATGCCCACGACGACTCCACTACCGGACAGGTCGGAGTAGCTGTAGAGCTTGCTGTCCCCTCCCGTGGCCCACAGATCGGCTTTGCCGTCCCCATCGGCGTCGGGAACGGCCGTGAGAAGCGGACGATTGGCCGCGGTCCAGCTCCGGCCGATCACGACGGAGGCGGGACCGTCGCCCAGCCCCTCACCACTCGGCCCTGTGCCCGAGTAGAGACGAAGATCGCCGGTGATCTTGTGGCGCGCCACGAGATCGACGCGGCCGTTGCCGTCACGGTCGCCGGGCGCCGCGAGGTTGTAGTTCGTCCACGACGTACCGACGAGCACCGGGGGACGTCGGGAGTCGAGCCGGAAGTCGTCCGAACCGAAGTACAGCCACAGCAGATCCCCCTCCTTGACCAGGAGGTCGGGGAAGCCTCGTACATCGGGCGTGCCATCGCCGTTCGTGTCCAGCGGGCCGTCGACGTCGCCGATGGCCAGGACCTGCTCGGCGTTGGCCCAGTGGTTGTTCGCCGGGTCGTAGACCTCCAGGTCCTGTTCGTCGTACAGGCAGCTCCTGGAGGCTCCGTCGGCGGCCTCGTTACGGGCGGTGCAGGCCCACCCGAAGCCGTTGTTGGGAAACACGTGGAGCGACTTGCCGCGCTCGCCGGGCACTGCGGCGACCAGGTCCTCGTAGCCGTCGCCGGTCCAGTCCCCGCGATGCGTGATCGACGCACCGTCGAAGTTCGTGTTGCTGACCACGGTGTAGGTGCCGACCCGGCCGTTGCCGTGCCCCGTGTAGAGCCACAGCTCGCCGCTGTCGCCACGCACGCCGTAGAAGTCGGCGTTGCCGTCACCGTTGAGGTCGCCGGGCTTGTCCGGCGTCGCCGGACCATTGGCGTAGAAGAGATGGTCGGCGCGGTCGGAGCGGTTGCCGGCCCCGTCGACGCTGCGCACGAACAGACGCATGGAACCCGCGGCAGGGGGCGTGAGCGTCAGTTCTGCGAGGTCCGCGTCGATCTCCTCCTTGATGGTCGTCTTCTTCAGTGCGGCCGGCCGCACGGTCGCGTCCCAGTCGGTCCAGTACTCGTACGACTTCACATCGGTGACTCCGCCATTGGTCAGCTTGAAGACGCCCGGGGTCCTGGACCGGCCGGTTGCCGCAGGCCAGCCGTCGGAGCCGTCGGGGAAGTCGGTCGAGGCGATGCCGGGTGGGGTGCTGGGACGTGTGGGGTCGAAGTCGAAGCGGCACGTCGCACCGACGGGCACCCACACCGACGTGGACGACGAGTCCAGGGTCTGAACCATCCAGGCGTAATTTCCACGGGCGGCAGCGAGGTACTTCACCAGCGTCTCCTTGGGCACCTTGGCCTTGGCGACCGTGCCGGAGGTGGCGTAGACGACCTGGTTGAAGATCTGAGCTCCGCCGGACAGGTCATTACTGCCCCAGAGCCGGAACTGGGCCCGTACGGTCCCGCCGTCCGGGTCGCTCACCTTCGCCGTCAGATAGACGTCCGTGTTGCCGATCGAGGTGTACGGCGCTGCTGTGTCGCACCCGCCGGAGGAGGGGATCGTGCCGAGGGCCGACGGCGCGGCTGGTCTGCTGTTGTACTCCGTGGACATCACCGCCGACGTGGCGGCGAACTTCTTCCACCCGAGCCGGTCGCCCTCCAGCGAGGCCGGTACACGCATGCCCAACGTGATGTTCGTCCACCGTTTGGCGGCGGCGTCACGTGCTGCGGACGTGACGTCGAAGGCGAGATTCCCGGCGGGGCAGGAAGAGCCCCATCCCTTGGAGTCGTTGACCGAGTCGAGTGTGCGAATCCACGTCGGCTGGTTGTTCCAGGTGGTCGAGGTGGAGATCGCACCGGTCAGGCCGACCTCGACCGTTCTCGGCGTGCAGGAGTAGGACCACGTGTTCTTGATCCGGAATGTGGAGCTGATGACCTGCTTGTCCCGAAGGCCGGTGGTCTTCATGCCGAAGTACGACCTGGACAGTCCGTCCGTCCAGTCCTCGTAGCCCACCCGCGCCAGATCCGTGCCGGTCGACCCGTCCGGATTCCTCCAGCCGGCACCGTTGTAGAAGTTCTGGTTCTTCGATCCCTTGTACGCGATGGTCCAGGCTTGCATGACCCCACCGAAGGAGGGGTCGATGTAGACCGGGTAGGTCGTCTTCGCCCCGGTCAGCAGTGATCGGTCCGGAGTCAGCGTGAGCTTCCCCGGGGTGACGGAGACGGGCATCGCCGACTGCTTCGCGCCGTGACTCGGTTCGAACGCGCCCATGCGGGAGGCCGCGGAGGTGCCGGCACGGGCCGAGGGGCCGGCAGGGGAGGCGCCGGAGCTGTCCCACATGAGCGGCGTCGGCGCGGTGAAGACCTTCTGCCCGGCGGGGTCAACGGCGATCAGATTGCCCCGCTTGTCCGACGACAGCGTGACGCCGTTCGTGGAGAGCTTCAGGCCCACGGACTTCAGCGCCGGATTGGCCGCCGCCTTCGCCGTCTTCACGATCAACAGCTGGCTGAAGCCCGAGGCAGAGGCCCGCAGCTTCAGGTCGACTCCCGGCATGATCTCCGGATACGTGGCCGAGTCCCCCTCGACCTCCGGGGCCGGCAGCGGCGACGGCCAAGTCAGCGACATGCTGCGGCCGTCCCGGGTCAGCGTGGCCAGCGGACCGCGGCCGCCGCTTGAGAAGGCGATGCCCAGCGCGGCTGACTTGGGGGAGAGCAGGCCGTCGGCGGCAGTCTTCAAGGTGGTGTCGATGGGCACCAACTTATTTCCCTGACGCACCCGTTGGGGTGTCGTGTACCGCTCTTCGGTGAACGTCCCCGACGGGTTCGCGAACACTTGGGACGTTTCGGTTCGCTGCGCCAGTACCTCGACGCGCTTGCCGATCTTGCGTGCCTTTGACAGCGCCTGGTTCTCGGCGGAGCCGGCCTCCCCCATCGCTGCGGTGGAGGCGCCGTGTGCCGCCGAGGCATCTGGTGTGGCGAACGCCTGCTGCGGAAGCAGAGTGGCACATACGGCGCTTGTCACCGCCGCGGCAACGGCGGTCCCCCACCATCTCTGTCTCACCTTGACCGTTGGAGATCTCATCGTGGCAATTCCCCTCCCGATTTGAATCGCCTTGCACCTTAGATCGTTTGGCGGGATTTCGGGGATGGGTTTCGTCGGCGGGCCTTTTCCTGTGTTCCTCCCAAATGGGGAATGGCTTGAAAAGGCCGCCATGAGCCCCTCATGGGCGTTCCCTGCGGCGAGGGGCTCGACGGGCGCGCCGTTGACCTGTCCAAAAAGTAGATGCTGAATGAAATATTCCGGCTGTTGTCCCTTGGGGCTGCTGCTACCTTCCGTGCCCAACTGTGATCTTTCTGTCAGGGTGGGGGAGTTGTAGGCATGTCTCAGGTGAGGGGCGGCGGCATAAGACGCGGGGCCGCATGGGCCGTATGGACGCGGCAGACAGCCGCGGTTCTGGCCGGGCTGCTGCTGACCGGTCTACTGGGCGGCCCGGTCGCGGCCGCGGCGGCACTGGAGGAGCTTGGGCTGAGGAACCCGGCTCCGGTGCCGACGAAAGAGGTAGAACCGAAGGCGTCGGGCCTCACGGATTTCGCGGCACGGAACGCCTGGAAGGGCGCACCGAAGGTGGCCTGGCCCAAGGCGGGCACGGCGACGGTCGACGTGCTCACCGAAGGCCGGAACGCCGGACCGGTGCGTCTGGTGAAGGTGCCCACGGCCAAGGCGACGAGTCCGTCGGGGAAGGCTTCCGGCGGATCCGGGACGAGCAGCGGAGTCACCTCCGCCGCAGGTCCTGAGCAGGCCCAGGTCCGGATCCTCGACCGGAAGGCGAGCGAGGCCCTGGGCGTAGACGGTCTGGTCGTCGCCCTGCGTGCCACGAGGGGCTCCAAGGGCAAGGTCGGCGTCGAAGTCGACTACAGGCCCTTCCGCGACGCCTATGGGGGCGACTGGGGAAGCCGCCTGAAACTCCGGCAGCTGCCCGCCTGCGCCCTGACCACCCCTCGCGTCAAAGGCTGTGGAGGGGGCCAGGACGTCCCCTCCACCAACGACGCGAAGGCCGGCACACTCAAAGCCAGGGTGGAGCTTCCGGGGGCCGCGCCCATCGCTCCGAAAACCTCCGCAGGGAAAGCGGCGCCCCGGACCACTGCTCTCGCGGACGGCTCCGGCACCGCGCTGTTCGCCGTGACCGCCGGCGCGTCCGGCTCTGCGGGCGACTTCAAGGCGACCTCGCTCGCCGCATCGGCGTCCTGGACCGCGGGCGGCTCCAACGGCGGCTTCACCTGGAACTACGACATCCACACGCCCGACGTCCCGGGAGATGTGGCCCCCAAGCTGCAATTGGCCTACTCCTCCCAGTCGGTGGACGGCCGTACCGCCGCGACGAACAACCAGGCCAACTGGATCGGCGAGGGCTGGTCCATGGACCCCGGCTACATCGAGCGGCAGTACATTCCCTGCACCGATGACAAAGCCGGCAGTAACAACACCGCCGCGAAGGTCGGCGACCTGTGCTGGAAGAAGGACAACGCCGTCCTCAATCTGGGAGGCCGGACCAACACCCTCGTGAAGGACACGGCCAGCGGCGAATGGCACCTGGAGAGCGACGACGGCACCCAGATCGTCAAGGTCGCCGATTCGGGCCGCGGCAACGAGGACGCCGACGGCGAGTACTGGAAGGTGACCACCCCGGACGGCACCCAGTACTACTTCGGCTACAACCGGCTCCCCGGCTGGGTGTCCGGCAAGCCTGAGACCGACTCCGCCTGGACCGTCCCGGTGTTCGGCAACCACGCCGGAGAGCCGTGCTACAGCAGTTCGTTCAGCGGTTCGTGGTGCAGGCAGGCCTGGCGGTGGAATCTCGACTATGTCGTGGATCCGCACGGTGACGCGATGGCCTACTACTGGAACAAGGAGCTCAACTACTACGGCCGGAACGTGAACGCGTCGACCGGCGCTTCCACCGCGACCGTGTACGCACGCGGCGGCACCCTCGACCGCATCGAGTACGGACTGCGTGGCACCGACATGTACGGGGCCAAGCCGGCCGCCAAGGTGGACTTCACCGTCGCCGAGCGCTGCCTCACCAACTGCTCCGCATTCGACAAGGGGCACGCCGCCAACTGGCCGGACGTCCCCTTCGATCAGTACTGCGCGTCAGGAACGGAGTGCAAGGACCGTTATTCTCCGTCCTTCTGGTCCAGGATGCGGCTGACCAAGATCGCCACCTCGGTGCTTGTCGGCAGCGTCTACAAGCCCGTCGACAGTTGGACGCTCGGCCAGCAGTTCCCCGCCAGCGGGGACGGCATGAAGCCGGCGCTCTGGCTCGCCTCCATCACACGCACCGGCCACACCGGCGCCGGTGATGTCACCATGCCCGCCGTGACGTTCAAGGCGCTGCCGCTCCCCAACCGCGTGGAGGGCGCGACGACCGGCGGCGACCCCGACCCCGTACCGCCCCTGTGGCGTCACCGCGTGTACGGCATCGAGACCGAGACGGGCGGCGTCATCGGTGTGACCTACTCGGCGCGGGACTGCAAGGCCGGAGACGTGCCGTCACCCGCCACGAATACCCGGCGGTGCTATCCGGTCATCTGGTCCCCGCCGGACGCCCCGGCCGACGACTACGAGCCCTACCTCGACTGGTTCCACTCCTACGTGGTCACCCAGGTGCTGGAGACCGACCAGACCGGCGGAGCGCCGGCCAAGCGAACGGATTACGCGTACCTGGACGGAATGGCCTGGGGCAAGTCGAAGGACGACGAGTTCACCAAGGCCAAGCACCTGACCTACAGCGACCGCAAGGGTTACGGCCGGATCCAGATTCGCACCGGTGACGACAGCGCCCGCAAGACGCTCAAGGAGTACCGCTACTTCCGGGGCATCGAGGGTGCTGCCGTCAAGGACTCCGAAGGTGTGGCGATTACCGACTGGGAACCCTTCGCCGGAATGACCCGTGAAGAAGCCACGTACAACGGCGACGGCGGAAAGCTGGAGTCCGTCACCAGCTACGAACCATGGCTCTCGGCGGCCACCGCCACCGAGACCCGCGCGGAAGGCTTGCCCGCGCGCAAGGCACACGCGACCGGCGGCAAAGCCGAGAAATCGCGTACCGCTGTCGGCGCCGGCTGGCGCACCACGCAGACGACTCGCACCTTCGACGCCGTCGGCCAGGTGCTCACCGAGTCCAAGCTCGGTGACACCGCCAAGGCCGGCGACGAGGAGTGCGTCACCAACACCTACGCCCGCAACACCGCCAAGAACATCCTCACGTTGTTGGCCGAGGCCAAGACCGTCGCCAAGCCCTGCACCACCGTGCCGACACTGCCCGCGGACCTGATCTCCGTCGAGCGCCGGTACTACGACGGAGCGACCAGCCTCACCGCGGCTCCCGTCGAGGGCGACGTGACCCGGCTGGAGGAACAGGACGAAACTGGCAACGGCTTCCTGACCACGGCAAGGCACACCTACGACCAGCACGGCCGCGAACTGACCGAGACCGACGCGCTCGGCCACACCACGACCACGGCCTACACCCCCGCGACGGTCCTCGCGCCCACCGCGAAGACCGAGACGAACGCACTCGGCCACACCATGACAACCACCTACGAACCGGCTCGCGGTGTCGCCACCTCCGTGGTGGACGCCAACGGCAAGCGCACCGACGCCGTCCACGACGGCCTCGGCCGCGTGCTGAAGGTGTGGCAGCCGGGCTGGTCCAAGGCGGACCACAGCACACAGCCTTCCGAGGAGTACAGCTACCGGATCTCCCGCACCGAGGCGAACTCCGTCACCACCAAGTCCCTGAAGCACAACGGCGAGTACCGCACGTCATACGCGCTCTTCGACGGTCAACTGCGCGAGCGGCAGACCCAGAGCCCCGCCATCGGCACGCAACAGACGGTCGTGACCGAGACGCACTACGACAGTCACGGACGGGCCTGGAGGAGCTTCGGCGCCTACATCGCCGACATCGCACCCTCGACCACCCTGTTCACCGCCAAGTCCGTCAACCAGGTGCCGGTCGCGACCGAGAACGTCTTCGACGGCATGGGGCGCGTCACGGCCTCGCTCTCTTTGAAGTTCGGCGACGAGCAGTGGCGCACGACCACCACGTACGGCGGCGACCGCGTGACGCTGATCCCGCCGCGGGGAGGCACGGCGACCACCAAGGTCACCGATGCGGACGGCCGCACGACCGAGCTCCTGCAGTACGCGGGCGCGGACCTCACCCAGCCGCAGAAGACGACGTACACCTATGGCAAGTACGACGAACCGCAGACCGTCACCGACCCCGCAGGCAACACCTGGACGTACACCTTCGACAGCCGGGGCCAGAAGACCCAGGTCGACGACCCCGACAAGGGCCTGTCCAAGCTCACCTACGACAGGGCCGGTCGCGTCGCCACCACGACCGACGCCCGCGGGGCCATTCTCACCACCGTCTACGACGAGCTCGGCCGCAAGGCGGAGGTGAAGAACGGCCCTATCCTCCTCGCCAAGTGGACCTATGACACCGTGGCGAAGGGGCAGCTGACCAGCGCCACTCGTTACGTGGACGGCGCCGCTTACACCACATCCACCGGCGGCTACACCGACCGGTACCAGCCCACCTCCACGAGCTTCACCGCACCGACGGCGGCCGGTGCACTGGCGGGCACCTACGCCTGGAGATACGGCTACAACGCCGAGACCGGTGCCCTGGAATGGACGCTCAACCCCGCGGTCGGCAACGTGCCCTCCGAGCGCGTGACCACCAACTACAACAGTGACGACTTGCCCTTCCGCACCAGCCGCGACGGCATCGCGCTCGTCGCCAACACCCTGTACGACGCCTTCGCACGGCCCGGTGTCACCGAGTTCGGCGACCCCCTGGGCAAGAGCGTCAGGCAGGCAAGAAGCTACGACGAACACACCGGCCGCCTGACCCGGCAGACCACCGACCGAAGCATCGCCCCGCAACGTATCGACGACACCACGTACGCCTACGACCCGGCGGGCAACATCAGAGGCGTGACGACCGTAAGCGGTCAGGACGCCACAAAGTCCACGGACACTCAGTGCTTCACCACCGACCCCCTGGGCCGGCTCACCGAGGCCTGGACCGCCAAGGCGGACTGCGCGGCAGCCCCCTCGGCGAGCAGCGTAGGCGGCCCGGACGCGTACTGGCACACCTACGGCTACGACGCGGCCGGCAACCGCACCCAGCTCGTCGAGCACGGCACCGGAGCCCTCGCCGGATCGGACGCCACCACCACCTACACCCACCCGGCCCCCAAGGGGAACCTGCCTCACGCCGTGCAGCAGGCGGTGGTGAAGGGCGGCGCCAACGACGGACGCAAGAGCACCTTCACCTACGACGAGACAGGGAACACGAAGAAGCGCACCATCGGCACCCGCGTCCAGGACCTGACCTGGAACACGGAGGGCCACCTGGCCACGCTCGTCGAGAGCGGCAAGACGACCAGCTACCTGTACGACGCGGACGGCGGCCGGATGGTCACCAGGAACGCGGACGGAAGCAGCATCCTCACGCTCCCGAACGGCGACGAGCTCAAGGTCTCCGCCGGCGGCGCGAAGACCGGCACCCGCTACTACACGCACAACGGCGAGACGGTCGCCGTCCGCCAAGGCGCCGAGACCGCCTACCTGTTCGGCGACCACCAGGGCACGGCCATGGCAGCCGTCGCCCTCGGCACGCTCGCGATCACCCGTCGCAAGCAGCTCCCCTTCGGAGGACTGCGGTCGGAGCAGTCGACCGACTTCGGCCCCCGCGGCTTCGTCGGCGGCACGAACGACCCGACGGGCCTCACCCACCTCGGAGCCCGCGAATACGACCCCACTCTGGGCCGCTTCCTGTCGGTGGACCCGATCATCGACCACGACGACCCGGCCCAGATGAACGCCTACAGCTACGCCCACAACAACCCGGTCACCAAGTCCGACCCGGACGGCCTCCGCCCGGACGGCCCGGTCGGCGGCAACGGCGTCGCCGACTACTTCTGGGCCAAGGAACGGGGCATGAGCGCCGGCTACACGTACAAGAGCGGCCGGTGGATCTGGCACCAGACCCCGAGGAAGGACGCGGACTCGCAGAAGCGGTACAGGGCGTACCGGGCGAACCCGAGTCACTACAAGGTGTACCACTACAACGCGAAGGCGGTGGCGGCGGCCAAGGCCCAGGCGGTGAAGCGGGCCAAGGAACGAGCTGCTCGGGCTGAGGCAGAGCGGCGCAAGAAGGAGAATGGCATCCTGGCCAGCATTGCGAAAGGGAATTTCAAGGATGCCTTCGATAACAGTCTAGGTAGCCGATACTGGTGGACGCATACGGGCGTAGACCTTGGTATAAAATTCCTGGCAACGGTCGGAACGACTGCATGCATAGCCTCAGCGATTTGCGGCGCGGGTCTATTCGCAGTTGGGGCCCTGTCTCTGTTCGCCGTCGGGCTCGGTGCTCATATAGCACTGGCGGATGAGGTGGACGCGAAAAATCCGGAAAAGTTCATCTTGCCCACAGCGATCTCGCAGGTTGAGGGGATGGTGGCTGGCGCGACATTTGGCCGTGGCGCCGGAATGGCAGCTATCCGGGGCCCCAAGGCGCCCAAGTACCATTCAGCCTTGTCTAATGGTAGAGGCGGATCAGATCCACTCTTCTCCGGAGTCCCACAGAAGCAATGGGGATCTGCCCTCAAGGGGTGGCTCCGGAATCTGATGTGATCAAGCATGGCATAGGCGCCGCCCAGTGGGCGTCGGGCATCAGCGACTGACGCTGCGGTGGACTCAAAGGCAAGGGGGCTCGAGTGGAGAACGAAGATCTGGTTCGATCCGGTGATGACGATGACAGTGCCCGTCGATACCGCAGTGACCTGCAAGCCGACCGTGAAGCCGTGCGGGACTCGTTGAGGGTAGACCTACCCGCAGCGCACATGGGCGCGGCGCTGAGCCTCGTCGCCACCGTGGTTCTAGGCGCTGTATTCGAACTCCGGTGGGCGGTGGTCCTCGTGGCCGTGCTGGGCGGATGGTTCTCAATCGCCTTGTTGGTCGTTCTGCTCGGGGGAGGCCGGGGGGTGGACGCTCTCCAACGCGCCTACCGTGCAACCTTCGGCTGGGGTAACTGGTTTTAACGGCCCGAAGCCGGTGCATCTGGCGAACTGAGGCGAACTGAGATCCGAGGCGCTGCCGTGGAGGCTGAAGGGGCGCCCCGCCGGAAACCCGGCGGAGCGCCCCTCACCGACGAAAACCGACCGATCAGACCTGGCCGGCCTTCTCCAGCGCCTCGCAGCACGTGTCCACCAGCAGACGCGTCACCACATACGGGTCCACGTTCGCGTTCGGGCGGCGGTCCTCGATGTAACCCTTGCCGTCCTGCTCGACCTGCCACGGGATACGGACCGACGCACCGCGGTCCGAGACGCCGTAGCTGTACTGGTCCCACGGGGCCGTCTCGTGCAGGCCCGTCAGGCGGTCGTCGATGCCCGCGCCGTAGTTCTTGACGTGGTCCAGCGGCTTCGAGCCCTCACCCAGCGACTCGCACGCCGTGATGATCGCGTCGTAACCCTCGCGCATCGCCTTCGTGGAGAAGTTGGTGTGCGCGCCCGCGCCGTTCCAGTCGCCCTTCACCGGCTTCGGGTCCAGCGTCGCGGAGACGTTGAAGTCCTCCGCCGTGCGGTACAGCAGCCAGCGGGCCACCCACAGCTGGTCGGCGACCTCCAGCGGCGCCAGCGGGCCCACCTGGAACTCCCACTGGCCCGGCATGACCTCGGCGTTGATGCCGGAGATGCCCAGGCCCGCCTTCAGGCAGTTCTCCAGGTGCGCCTCGACCACGTCACGGCCGAAGATCTCGTCCGAGCCGACACCGCAGTAGTAGCCGCCCTGCGGGGCCGGGAAGCCGCCCACCGGGAAGCCGAGCGGACGCTCGCCGTCGAAGAAGGTGTACTCCTGCTCGATACCGAAGATCGGCTCCTGCGCGGCGTACTTCTCGTAGACCTCGGCCAGCGCGGCCCGCGTGTTCGACTCGTGCGGCGTCATGTCCGTGTTGAGGACCTCGCACAGCACCAGCACGTCGTCGCCGCCACGGATCGGGTCCGGGCAGGTGAAGACCGGCTTCAGCACGCGGTCGGAGGCGTGGCCCTTGGCCTGGTTCGTGCTGGAACCGTCGAAGCCCCAGATCGGCAGCTCCGCGCCGTCGGCGAGGATCTTCGTCTTGGAGCGAAGCTTCGCGGTCGGCTCGGTGCCGTCGATCCAGATGTACTCAGCCTTGAAGGTCACGGGGCCTCATCCTTTGCGGTGCTGCGGGGTACCGCGCCGGTGCGTACGGTGCGGGTACGCGACGGTGCGCGGCGGGTACGCGGTATGGGCGCAGCTTGGCAACACGGGATTTCCCGGCCGTTGCCCGACTGTGAACCCCGTGTTACTCAGCTTTCCTGTGATTCCCGTGTGCGCCGTGCGACCACGTGCGCGTCCAGCAGCGAGCCGAAGCCCGCCGCCCGGATCCGCCGCACCACCTCGGCATAGCTGCTGCCCAGAGCCTGCGCCGTCCGTCCCAGATGCCAGTCGTGATCCGCCAGACTCTGCAGCAGATACCCCCGCCGGACCTGGTTCTCCGACAGCCGGAACGTCTTCAGATACGCCGCCCGGCCCTTCCGGTCCGTGATCATCTCACCGATGTGCTGCTCCCGTCCGCCCCGCTGGAACGGCGGCAGGAAGCGGTACAACGTGAAATCCGCCGCCGCCCCCCCCGGACGCCCCCCATCCGGTACACCCGCTCGAAGGCGTACGGCGTCTCCAGCAGATCCCGCGCCATCACCGAGTCGTGCGCCGCCGCCCAGGCCCGGCCCTGCTCCTCGGCCGCCGCCCGCAGACCGTCGAGCGAGCGCACGTACGTGTCCCGGATCCGGGCCGTGAACTCCGGCACCGGCGCCCCGAACCACGCGTACTGATGCACCAGCTCCCCGTACAGGTCCTGCACCAGCGTCGGATGCAGCACGCGGTAGTCCTCCGGGTGCGGGACCACGAACGCCGCCGCCAGCGCGTCACCGGCGTACACCATCACACCGCACTGCCCCGGATGGATCTCGAAGACCCGCAGCGCCTCCCCGAGGCCCCGCACCTCCCACCCCGCGTACGCGTCCTCCGCGCGCGGCGAAAGACCCTGGCGCAGCGCCTGCCGCGACCACTCCTCCCAGACCATGGACGGGCCGCCGAAGTGCAGCGCCAGATACCCCTCCAGCGCCAGATGCAGGGGAAGGAACCGCAGCCGGGACTCGGCCCGCTTCGTACGGGCCTGCTTCGCACGGGCCCGCTTCGCCATCCGGTGGTGGCGGCGCACCGGCACACAGTGGTGTGACATGTCACCGAGCCGCGTGCCGTACGCCGCCGACTCGCCCCCGGCCTTGCTCCCGCCCCCGCCCCCGTCCCCGTTCTCGGCATGCGACCAGTCGGCGACGAACCCATGCGGAATGTACGAGGCGTACGACGTGCCGTCCCCCACATCCACCACCCCGAGCCCGCCGCCCACGCCGCCCACGCCGCCGTACACCTCCCGGTGCAGGCGCAGCCCCGCCACCGGCTCCTCCCGCACCAGCGGCACCAACCGGACCCCGCCCCACACCTGCGCCGGCAGCACCCGCAGCCCGGTCAGATCGATCCGGCTCACACCGCCACCCCCTTCACGAACAGCTCCACCCGCCGGTCCAGATACGCCCGCAGCTCCCCGAGCCCCGTCCGGCCCTCCGCGAACTGCGCGATCTCCACCAGCGCCGGCAGATCCTCCGCATCACGGATCCCGGCTGTCGGCACACTCGGCGCGAGCCGCCGCACATCAAAACCGGCCGCGTCGTATACCGGGTTCATATGCACCACGCTGGTCCGCCGCTCCTGGTCCAGCTGCGTGCGCCACACCCGCAGCACCTCGCCCGCCAGCCCCGGCGGGGCGTTGTCCCAGCCGTCGGAGACGATCACCAGCCGCTCGGGCGCCGCCTCCAGCGCGTCCACGATCCGCACCCCCAGCGGCGTCGGCCCCCACGGCCGGACCAGCAGCGGATCGCGCGCACCCGACGTCCACAGCGGAACGTACGACCCCGCCAGTGCCTCCAGCAGAAAATGACACCCCAAAGCCACCGCCAGCGGCCGCCGCCGCTTCACCCCCGACCCCGACGCCGAATAGCTGTCGTCCAGGACGGCCGCGACCCGGCCCCACGTCCCGGCGTACGGCCCCGCCGCCCGG
This sequence comes from Streptomyces purpureus, assembly GCF_014648195.1. GTDB lineage: Bacteria > Actinomycetota > Actinomycetes > Streptomycetales > Streptomycetaceae > Streptomyces > Streptomyces purpureus. The sequence continues at coordinate 45,482 of NZ_BMQQ01000005.1, read as the reverse complement.
CGCGCGGCCGCCCGCAGCGCCCCCGTCAGCTCGGCCCGCCGCGCCACCCGCTCCTCGAACCCCAGCGACAGCACGTACAGCGCCAGCCGCGTCAGCGGCATCACCGCCAGGTCCGCATCGGCCGCCCGACCCGAGCGCAACCGCTCCAGCCGCGTCATCCGAGGCGCGATCCGCTCCAGGAAGACCTTCCGCTCCACCCCGTGCCGCGCCGCGAACCCCTCGGCGACCGTGAACGGCAGCTCGTAGAGGGCCGCCTGCTCGTAGTGGGCCCGGCGGTACGCGTCCAGGAACCGGTGCTCGTACCGCACACGCCGCCCCGGAGCGAACAGAAAGTCCCCCAACTCGCCCCGGTCGAGCGGCAGGTGGGCGTGGCGGGCCGCCGCCTTCAGGCCCGGCCGGTACTTCACCGCGTCATGCGCCAGATCCGGCCGCGCGGCGAGCCAGTCACGGACGATCGCCCGCGTCCGGCGGTTGTTCACCCCCGCCGCCCGCAGCTCACGGAAGATCCGGTAGACCCGCTGCGGCGGCAGCACCGCCAGCCGCGCCGCGATCAGCCGGCCCTCCACCCGCTTCTGCTCCGCGTCGGCCTCACCGGCCGTCCGCAGCAGCTGCGTCACGATCCGCGCCGCGTTGTGGTCGTTGATGTCGAGCGCCAGCGAAGCGGCATACACGGAGCGGTAGTTGACCCGTACGTACTCGTGCACGAACGCCAGCGACAGCCGCTGCTCATAGGCGTCCGAACGGAACTCACGCTGCCCCGTGGACGTGACGGCGGAGTTCACGAAGAGCAGGACGTCCTCGGCCGCGATCAGATCGGCGTACGTCTCGGTCATGATGCCGCGCCCCCGTATGCACCCCACGAAACATGGAGCCGGCCGGGGAATGGGGGCGCGAACAGCGAAATCACTGCGTCAGAAGCAAGTCCCGGAAGTCGCGCCGGAGTCCCGCGGCCGGCCGGAAAAACGTAACACCACACATGCCACGGCCCGCCACCGCATTTCCGCGGTGCCGGGCCGCGTGCCATGTCACCGTACGGGCCGTGCCATGTCACGTACGCGCGGTGCCATGTCACCGTACGCGCCGGTGGTCACCGATCACTTGATCAGCGCGTTCGCCACGGCGATACCCAGGCCGACCGCCGCGTCCACCGCTCCCATCAGCACCGCTGTCCAGCGCCGATAGCCCACCCGCAGCGCCGCGAACGTTCCCCAGACGGCCAGCAGTGCGATGTTGATCGCCAGCCCGACCGTGGTCACCGACTCCTCGGGCCACCCCGCGAGCCCGGCCACGCACAGCAGCAGCACCGTCGGCAGACAGGCCACCACCAACGGCCACTCGTCGGCCAATTCACGAGTCAACCGCCGCCACGGATGAGCGCCGGAGGCCTCGTGGGTGGACATGTAACGGGCATAGCCATGCACAAGGGCAGCGGTGGCGGCCGTCACCAGAATCCAGGCCGCGTCGTAGTAGGGCGTGTAACGGTCACCCTCGCTGTGCAGAGCGGCCAGCAGGGCGCTCGCGAGGACGGTGCCGTACACGCCGCCGAACATCCATTGGCGCACACGCCCACCATACGGGCGCAAAGCGCCCAATCCCTCCTCAAAGGGGACGAGAGGTCCGGGGAGGAATCAGCCCCTAGTAGGACAACCCCATCGCCCGGAATCCCGTCCCCCCGTCGGCGGCCCCCTGCCCCGCCCTCGCGCGTCGGCGGGCTACCCGACCCGCTCGATCCGGGCCTTACGGATCAGGAACTTCCCCGGCTCGCGGACCTGCTCGAACGCCGCGTTGTTCAGCAGCACGCAGCTCCCCGACACCGACGTGACCTCCACCGTCGTCGACTTCGCGTTGTCGAGATTGGTCACCTTCAGCCGCGTCCCGACGGGGAACTGGTTGCTCGACGCCGCCGGGGCGCCACCCTCGCCGGAGAGCGTGACCGTCGACCCCGCACACACCACGTCGCCGGAGACATCACCCCCCGCGCCGCCACCACCCGTACCACCTGCCCCCGGGTCCGGCTGCCCCGCCGGCGGCTGCGCCGAGGCCGGCGGATCCACCACCACCGGTGGCTCAGCGCCAGGCCCGGCTCCGGCCCCGGCGTCAGCGCCACCTCCCGCTCCCACCGCGCACCCCGACGCCGCCTGCTTACGCCGGATCTCCTCGATCACCGCCTGCCGGTTCGCGATCCGCGCCTCCGACAGCGCATCCGGATTCGCACGCTGATCAGCGATGAACCGCTCGTTGTTCGCCAGTGCCGTGGCCAGGCCGTCACACGCCACCGACGCCTGGCTCGTCCCGGTCATCAGCACCGCCGTACCGCCCGCCAGCACTGCACCCCCCACCAGCAGCGCGATCTTCTTCTTCCGGCTCAACATCCTCTTGCGTGACACGTGTGGCTCCTGTCCCCGGCGCGATAAGCGGCCGGATCGGTTCCGTGTGCCCCTACGTACGGGTAGCAAGCCGGATCGTCTCAACTGCCCCCCAAATCACACGGGTTACAGCGCCTCCCGTAGTACGTCACACAGCACGTCCACCGCCTCCGCATACAGATACTCCGGCGGCGTCGCATACCCCACCACCAGCCCGTCCGGGCCCACACCCACCGCAGCCGGATGCCGAAACGCCCCCAGCCCCTCCACCGCGAGCCCACGCGCCGCGGCCAGCTCCACCACCCGCCCCTCGCTCCCCGCCGGCAACTCCACCACCGCATGCAGCCCCGCCGCGATCCCCGTCACCCGCGCCCCCGGCACCCGCACCCGCTCCGCCAACGCCCCCACCAGCACATCCCGCCGCCGCCGATACCCCTGCCGCATCCGCCGCACATGCCGGTCGTACGCCCCCGACTCCACGAAATCCGCCAACGTCAGCTGATCCACCACCGACGCGTACTGCTCCCGCGCCCCCTTCGCCGCCACCACCTCATCCACCCACTCCTCCGGCAACACCATCCACCCCAGCCGCAGCGCCGTCCCCAGGCTCTTGCTCACCGAACCCATCAGCACCACCCGCTCCGGAGACAACGCCTGCACCGCCCCCACCGGCTGCCGGTCGTACCGGAACTCCCCGTCGTAGTCGTCCTCCAGCACCAGCCCGCCCGACCGCCCCGCCCAGGCGACCACCGCCGCCCGCCGCTCCGGCCCCAGCGGCCCACCCGTCGGAAACTGATGCGCCGGCGTCAACAACACCGCACGCCCACGCACCTCACCGACCCGCGCGCCCTCCTCATCCACCCCCACCGGCACCGTCGCCACACCCGCCTCAGCGAGCAACGACCGATGGAACGGCAGCCCGTACGCCTCCACCGACCACCGCCCGCCCACCACCCGCGCCAGCAACCGCAGCGCATGCGCCGTACCCGAACAGACCACGATCCGCTCCGGAGCCGTACGCACCCCACGCACCCGCGCCAAATACCCCGCCAGCGCCCGCCGCAGCTCCACCCGCCCCCGGGGATCACCCGGACCGAACGCCTCCGCAGGCGCCACAGCCAGCGCCCGCCGCGCCGACGCCAACCACGCCGTACGCGGAAACGACGACGGATCCGGCTTCCCCTGCACCAGATCGAACCGAACCCCGGCCCCCCGTGCCGGGCCGCCCGGCCCCTCCGTACTCCCAGGCCCCACCACCGCCGGACCGCGCGGGCTCAGCGGAGCCACCCGCTCCGCAACCCGCGTCCCCGACCCCTGCCGCGCCGTCAGCCACCCCTCGGCGACCAGCTCCGCATACGCGTCGGCGACCGTGTTCCGCGCGATCCCCAGATCGGCCGCGAGCGAACGGTACGGCGGCAACCGCGTCCCCGGCGCCAGCCGCCCACTGCTCACCGCCTCCCGCAGCGCCCGCATCAGCACCGCCCGCCGGCTGCCCGACCCCGTCAGCTCCAGATGCAGATCGGCGCCCAGCGCCTCAGCCACATCGATCCACGTACCTGCCACGCCAGGATTCGTATCAGAACAGCCGCTCCCGCAACCCCACCCAGGCAGCCAGCTCGGCCCGCACGGCCGGATCCCGCACCCTCCCCAGATGTGGCGCGGCCGCCTCCACCACCACCCGCACCCGCCGCGACAACCGCATGGCCTCCAGGTTCTCCCGGGCCAGTACGGTCGTCCCCCGCGTCGGCACCTGCGACGGCGTCGCCACCGGCATCGCCGCCAGACAGGCCCGTACGGCCTCGTCCGCGTCGAACACCCCGTCCGCGTACAACCGATGTGTCACATACGACAGCTCCATCGCCGCCTCCTCGGCGCCCACAACCCCGTACGCACCCCCAGACCGCGCCAACCACAGCCGCAGCTTCAGCCACTTCCCGCGCTCCTGCGGCCCCCCGCGCTCCATCAACTCCTCGCAGACACCGCCCAGCACCCTCCACCACCACTCCGGCCGCTCCGGATCCCCCACCCGGCGCTCCAGCCAGCGCCTGCGCCCAGAGCCGTCCACATCCAGCAGAAACGCGAGCGAACCCTTCATCGCCTGCCGCGACCAGCGCGGCCCGTAGGACGGGGGAGTACCCCCTCCGGAGAACAGCGAGTACACCTCCGCGCCGTCCTCCCAGCCAGTGACCTGAATCCCGCTCTCGGCACGCAGATAGCGGACCCAGCCGGACTCACCGCCCTGGAACTCCAGCGGACACCCCGCCGCCTCCGCCGCCCGCAACAGCACCGCCATCGACAGCGGCTCCTCCAGCCGGAACGGCTTGACGCTGAAATACAGCCCGTCGTCCTCCGGCCGCCGCCACCAGAACTCGACGATCCCGTCGGAGCCGTACGACCGGAACCGATGGTCCTCCGTCACATCCTCGAAGGAGTCCTCCCCGAGCAACACGGTCACATCGTCAGGCGTACAGGCCGCCTCGGCGCCCCGGACCGTACCCGAGCCGATGATGTCGACGTACTCCTCCGGAAACCGCAGCCGCCCCAGCCCGTTCACGGTGCCGCTCGCCATGCCACTCGTCTCGCCGCCACTCGCCGCATTTCCCCCACTACGTGTTGTCCTTCGAACCCGCCATGATGCCCAGCACGCCCGACAGGAAGCGCCGCACAGCGGCGACCTCACTGTCGTCGAAGCCCTTCAGCATCGCGTCCGTACCGCCGATGAGCGGGCCGAAGTACGCCCAGCCCAGCTCCTTGGCCCGGTCCTCCACTCGCAGCAGGACCCGCCGCCGGTCGCGCCCGTCGCGCACCCGCGCGATATGGCCGAGCCGCTCCAGACGGTCGATCACAGCCGTCGTACCGGCCGAATTCACTCCCAGCTGCCCGCCCAGCCACCCGGCAGTGGCCTCGACACCGGCCCGCTCGGCGTCCAGAAGGCAGATCAACGCACGTACGTCCGTGGCGTGCATGCCGTTGTCGCTCGCGAACTCGGCCTGGCGCAGCCCGTACTCGACCGTGACGGCCCGGAGCAGATGAAAGATCTCCCGCTCGGGCCCCTCCTCGGATCCGCGTTCCCGTCCCTCGGACAAAAGACCCGCCTCCTCTCCACTCATGCCCGTAACATCTCGCTCGGCGAGATTATCGCTCCACGAGTCATCTCACCTGGGAGGCCCACCATGCCCGCGACGCCCACCAGCGACTTCTTCACCGCATACGACGCCGTCCTCGCCAAATGGCCCCACGGAACCACCCACCACGACATCGCCACCCCCTACGGCACCACCCATGTCCACAGCTACGGCCCCCACAACGGCCCGCCCGTCCTCCTGCTGCCCGGCGGCGGCGCCACCTCCACCGTCTGGTACGCCACCGCCGCCCATCTCGGCCACACCCACCGCGTCCACGCCACCGACCTCATCGGCGAACCCGGCCGCAGCGTCCCCGGCGACCGGCCCCTGAAGACCGCCGCCGACCTGACCCACTGGCTCGACACTCTCCTCGACGGCCTTGGCCTGCACACCGCAGCCCTCGTCGGCCACTCGTACGGAGCCTGGATCGCCCTCCGCCACGCGCTCACGGCCCCCGACCGTGTCCACCGGCTCGTCCTCCTCGACCCGACGAACTGCTTCACCGGCTTCAGCCCCCGCTACCTGCTCCGCGCCCTGCCGATGCTGCTGCGCCCCACCCCCGGCCGGAACCGCTCCTTCATGGAATGGGAGACCGACGGCACGCCCCTCGACCCAGACTGGGTACGCCTCGACGGCCTCACCGCCGACTTCCCGACCACCCGCCCGGTGACCGGTCCTCGCCCGACCCCGGCCGAGCTGCGCGGTCTGACACCGCCCACCTTGCTGCTCCTCGCGGAACGGAGCAAAGCCCATGACATCCGGAAGCTCGCGACCCGGGCGCGCGCCCTCGCCCCGAAGCTGGAAACGGCGACGCTGCCGGACGCCACGCACCACACGCTGCCGATCGCGGCACCGGAGGAGATGAACGCCCGGATCGCCCAGTTCCTGGACGGATGGCGCCCGGCAGATGGCGGCTGACCGATGACAACCGACCGATGACAACTGACAGGCGCCGCACACCGTCAGCGGGACAACGCGTCCCGCACGGCCTCCTCCGTCCGCGCCACGACCGCCGTGCCGTCGTCCGCGGTGATGATCGGCCGCTGGATCAGCTTCGGATGCGCGGCCAGCGCGCCGATCCAGCGCTCACGGGAGGCGGCCTCCCGCGGCCACTCCTTCAGCCCGAGCTCCTTCGCGGCCGCCTCCTGGGTCCGGGTGATGTCCCATGGCTCCAGCCCGAGCCGGTCCAGGACCTCCCGGATCTCGTCGGTCGACGGTACGTCCTCCAGATAGCGGCGAACGGTGTACTCGGCGCCCTCCGCGTCGAGCAGGTTCACCGCGCTGCGGCACTTCGAACAGGCGGGATTGATCCAGATCTCCATGCCCGCCACCGTACCCCCGGCCTCGCCCCCGCGCTCGGTGCCGGACCGCTCAAAGCCCGTCTGGCCAGGGGCGATTGTCAGTGCCGGCCACTAAAATCGTAGATGAAGGTGAGGGTCCCGGGGAGGGCTCCCACCCCCTTGCACCAGGAGGTCGCCGATGGCTGTTGCCGCGCTCACGACGCTGTCCCTCGAACCCTGGAAGCCGCTGACGAAGAAGCCACTGCCGGCAGGTCTGCCGCGCGAGTGGTACATCAACCACAACCGCCGCCTCAAGGCCATGCGCCTGGCGATCGCCCTGCTCGACTCGGGCGTCTACGACACCGCCCGAGCCCACAACCGGGCCATACGCGACACGGCGGAGCGCCTCGGTATTCACCCGCCGTCCGACACCACCTGCCGCATGGTCCGCGCCCTGATCCGCTACGGCCGCTGACCCACCCGGCGAACACGGGAACGGCACAGCACCGGAACGCGAAACCCCGCCGCTCTCCGAAGAGAGCGGCGGGGCTTCGTCGTCACGCCGGTGCGACCTGCCGGTCCGCTTAGAGGTCGAAGTACAGCTCGAACTCGTGCGGGTGCGGGCGCAGCTGGATCGGGGCGATCTCGTGGGTGCGCTTGTAGTCGATCCACGTCTCGATCAGGTCGGACGTGAAGACGCCACCGGCCTGGAGGTACTCGTTGTCGTCCTCCAGGGCCGCGAGGACGGCCTCGAGGTTCGTCGGGACCTGCGCGACGCCCGCGTGCTCCTCGGGGGCCAGCTCGTAGAGGTCCTTGTCGATCGGCTCGGCCGGCTCGATCTTGTTCTTGATGCCGTCGAGGCCGGCCAGCAGCAGCGCCGAGAAGGCCAGGTACGGGTTGGAGGACGGGTCCGGCGCGCGGAACTCGACGCGCTTGGCCTTCGGGTTGGAGCCCGTGATCGGGATACGCATGGCCGCGGAGCGGTTGCGCTGCGAGTAGACCAGGTTGACCGGGGCCTCGAAGCCGGGGACCAGGCGGTGGTAGGAGTTCACCGTCGGGTTGGTGAAGGCCAGCAGCGACGGGGCGTGCTTGAGGATGCCGCCGATGTAGTAGCGGGCGGTGTCCGAGAGGCCCGCGTAGCCGGTCTCGTCGTAGAAGAGCGGGTCGCCGTTCGACCACAGCGACTGGTGGACGTGCATGCCCGAGCCGTTGTCACCGAAGATCGGCTTCGGCATGAAGGTCGCGGTCTTGCCGTTGCGCCAGGCGACGTTCTTCACGATGTACTTGAAGAGCATCAGGTCGTCGGCCGCAGCGAGCAGCGTGTTGAACTTGTAGTTGATCTCGGCCTGGCCGGCGGTGCCGACCTCGTGGTGCTGGCGCTCGACCTGGAGGCCGGCCGCCTCGAGCTCCAGGGAGATCTCCGCGCGCAGGTCGGCGAAGTGGTCGACCGGCGGGGCCGGGAAGTAGCCGCCCTTGTAGCGGACCTTGTAGCCACGGTTGTCCTCGAGCGCGCCGGTGTTCCAGGCGCCGGCCTCGGAGTCGATGTGGTAGAAGCCCTGGTTCGCCGAGGTCTCGAAGCGCACCGAGTCGAAGACGTAGAACTCGGCCTCGGGGCCGAAGTACGCGGTGTCCGCGATGCCGGTGGAGGCGAGGTAGGCCTCGGCCTTCTTGGCGATGTTGCGCGGGTCGCGGCTGTACTGCTCGCCCGTGATCGGGTCGTGGATGAAGAAGTTGATGTTCAGCGTCTTGTCGCGGCGGAAGGGGTCCACCCGCGCGGTCGACAGGTCGGCACGCAGCGCCATGTCGGACTCGTGGATCGCCTGGAAGCCGCGGATCGACGAACCGTCGAAGGCGAGCTCCTCGGCGGGGTCGAACGCCGTGGCCGGGATCGTGAAGTGCTGCATCACGCCGGGAAGGTCGCAGAACCGGACGTCGACCATCTTGACGTCGTTGTCCGCGATGTACTTCTTGACGTCGTCGGCGTTCTGGAACATCCAACTCCTCCTACTCCCGCCCGGGCCGGGCGGGGCTGTAGCTCGGTCGTGCGGCCAGTGCGGTGGCACACGCTGGTCCCGACCTTAGGCAGGCGGGATTTCTCAAGCGTGACCCATTTGTTTCGCCCAAGTTAACCGGGCTGGGCGCCCGGCGCAGCCCGCGACCCGGCCACGGGGCCCGTAGCCGACCCGGGTCGAAGTGATCAAAAACGGGCGCAGTACCGTGGTCCGGTGGACAACAGGCAAGCAATCGGATCATGGCTCTCCGGGCCCCGCGCGGCCGCCGAAGAAGCGGGTGTCGACTTCGGTTACCGGGGCCAGCAGCTCGGTCTGCCCGAGGAGGGCCCCGGCTCGATCGCCCGCCCCGGCCGGCGTATCGGTGCCATCGCCGTCGACTGGGCCCTGTGCATGCTCATCGCATACGGCCTGGTCACCCATGGCTACAACCAGGCCACCGGCAACTGGGCGCTGCTCATCTTCCTGGTACTGAGCGTACTCACCGTCGGCACCATCGGCTGCACCCCGGGCAAGCGCCTCTTCGGCCTGCGGGTGATCTCCGTGGACGGCGGCCGCCTCGGCATCGTCCGGGTCCTGGCCCGCAGCGCGCTCGTCTGTGTCGCCGTCCCGGCGCTGATCTGGGACCGCGACGGCCGCGGCCTGCACGACCGCCTCTCGCGCGCCGTTCAGGTCCGGATCTAGTCCGCGCCGTCCAGGTCCGGATCCAGCTCCCAGAGTCACGGCATCCGGCCAGATACGAGAAGGGGCTCCCCGGTCCGACCGGGGAGCCCCTTCTCGTACGTACTGGCGCCTCAGCGCATCTTTCCGCCGCGCGGCATCCGCATGCCCTTGGGCATGGGGCCCTTCGGCAGCGGCATGTTGCTCATCAGGTCGCCCATCGCGCGCAGCCGGTCGTTGGCCGCCGTGACCTGCGGGCCGGACAGGACGCGGGGCAGCTTCAGCATGGTCGCGCGGACCTTCTTCAGCGGCACCTGGCCCTCGTCGTTGCCGACGACGATGTCGTGCACCGGCACGTCCACCACGATCCGGGCCATCTTCTTCTTCTCCGCGGCCAGCAGCGGCTTCAGCCGGTTGGGGTTGCCCTCGGCGACCAGGACGATGCCCGCCCGGCCGACCGCCCGGTGCACCACGTCCTGGCTGCGGTTCATCGCCACCGCCGGGGTGGTCGTCCAGCCGCGTCCCACGTTCTGCAGGACCGCGGCGGCCGCGCCCGGCTGCCCCTCCATCTGTCCGAAGGCGGCCTTCTCGGCACGGCGGCCGAACACGATCGCCATCGCGAGCAGGGCCAGGATGAAGCCCAGGATGCCCAGATAGACGGGATGGTCGATCGCGAAACCGATCCCGAGGAAGACGCCGAGAGTGACGATGCCGACACCCGCGACGACAAGACCCACCTTCGGGTCGGCCCGTCGGGTCATCTTGTACGTCAGGGCGATCTGCTTCAGTCGCCCGGGGTTCGCATCAGCGTCAACGCTGTCTGTGTTTGCCTTCCTCGCCATGTCCTGAAGTTTACGTGGCCCGCGAAGCGCGGCCAGCCACGGCCTCCATCACATGCTGAGCCTCGACCCGGTCCTTGGCCCGGCGGCGGTCCTCGAGGACGGACGTCCAGGCGTTACGGCGGGCCGTGCGCTGTCCGCCGCGCAGAAGGAACGATTCGACGGCGCGGAGCGCGCCGGTGACGGACGGGATCGCACTGGCGCGTACATGGGTCGCGGCCTGCATGGTGGAGGTCCTCCCTCAGGTGGATGAGACGAGGTGGGGGGTGCGCGGTTGCGCCGCGGCGGTCGGTCGCGTTCGTCGCGTTCAGTCAGCCCAGGCTCACTGATTGGTGTTACCAGGACGTGACCGACCGGTCAAACACCAATGAAGCCTTGATACGCGGCCCCCGCACGCCGACGCGGCCCATACGGGCCCCGGACCTGCGGGGGACGTATGGACCGCGTCGAATCGGCCGTTACTGGCCGGTAATGCCTTGTGCGGGAATTCACACGGCGCGGGGCCGCCCCGAGCTACGCGACGGTCTCGCCGCGCCGCTCCATGGCCTGCTGGTACAGGCGGCCGGCGCGGTACGAGGAGCGGACCAGCGGGCCCGACATCACTCCGGAGAAGCCGATCTCGTCGGCCTCCTCCTTCAGCTCCACGAACTCCTGCGGCTTCACCCAGCGCTCCACGGGGTGGTGCCGCACCGACGGGCGCAGGTACTGCGTGATGGTGATCAGCTCGCAGCCCGCCTCGTGCAGGTGCTGGAGCGCCTCGCTGATCTCCTCGCGGGTCTCGCCCATGCCGAGGATCAGGTTCGACTTCGTCACCAGGCCGTAGTCGCGCGCCTTGGTGATGACCTCGAGGGAGCGCTCGTAACGGAAGCCGGGGCGGATCCGCTTGAAGATCCGCGGCACGGTCTCGACGTTGTGCGCGAAGACCTCGGGGCGGGAGGCGAAGACCTCTTCGAGGAGCTCCGGGACCGCGTTGAAGTCGGGGGCGAGCAGCTCGACCTTCGTACGGCCGTCGGCGCGGCCCGCGGTCTGCTCGTGGATCTGGCGCACGGTCTCCGCGTACAGCCAGGCGCCGCCGTCCGCCAGGTCGTCGCGGGCGACGCCGGTGATGGTGGCGTAGTTCAGGTCCATCGTGACGACCGACTCGCCGACGCGGCGGGGCTCGTCACGGTCCAGGGCCTCGGGCTTGCCCGTGTCGATCTGGCAGAAGTCGCAGCGCCGGGTGCACTGGTCACCGCCGATGAGGAAGGTCGCCTCGCGGTCCTCCCAGCATTCGAAGATGTTCGGACAGCCCGCTTCCTGGCAGACCGTGTGCAGACCCTCGGTCTTCACCAGGCTCTGCATCTTGGTGTACTCGGGGCCCATCTTCGCCCGGGTCTTGATCCACTCGGGCTTGCGCTCGATGGGGGTCTGGCTGTTCCGGACCTCCAGGCGCAGCATCTTGCGTCCGTCGGGTGCGACTGCGGACACATCGGCTCCTGTAGCTTCGATTCTTCGGCGTACACCAGGGTACGCCCGTTGCTTCGCATGCCTTACGCCTGGCCAACCTCTGGCCATGACCGGGCATTCCCTAGGCGGTGGCCGTCTCCGCCTCGCGTTCGGCCGTGACTACGCCCTGGCCTGCGGATTCCGTGGCGGACCGGGTGTCGGCGCCGGCCTCGGCGGGGCGCTCGACCAGGCGCGGCTTGAGCTCCGCGTTCTCCAGGACATCGAGCAGATGCCGCTCCGCTACCGGCAGGACCTCGGCGATGGTGATCTCCCGGCCCAGCTCGTTGGAGAGCGAGGTCACGCCCGCGTCCCGGATGCCGCACGGCACGATCCGGTCGAACCAGGTGTTGTCCGGGTTCACGTTCAGCGCGAAGCCGTGCATGGTGACGCCCTTGGCGACCCGGATGCCGATGGCCGCCAGCTTGCGGTCCTCGCGGCGCTGGCCGGCGTTGGAGGGCGCGTACTCCGGGCCGTTGAGCCGCGGGTCGAACTCCTCGTCGTGCAGCCGCGGGTCGAAGTCCAGCGACAGCCCGCCGAGCGCCGGCCGCTGCTCGACGGGGTCGCCGAGGACCCAGACGCCGCTGCGCCCCTCGACCCGGGTGGTCTCCAGGCCGAACTCGGCGGCCGTACGGATCAGGGCCTCCTCGAGGCGGCGGACGTGCGCCACGACGTCGACCGGGCGGGGCAGCTTGAGGATCGGGTAGCCGACGAGCTGGCCCGGGCCGTGCCAGGTGATCTTGCCGCCGCGGTCCACGTCGACGACGGGCGTCCCGTCCAGGGGGCGCTCGCTGTCCTCAGTGCGCCGTCCCGCCGTGTAGACGGGCGGGTGCTCCAGGAGGAGGCAGGTGTCGGGGATCTCGTCGGCGAACCTGGCCGCGTGCACCTCGCGCTGCTTGTCCCAGGCCGTCCGGTACTCGACGGCTTGTTCGCCGAAGCCCAGACGGGCGAATCGCAGCTCACTCACGGCAACGCCTCCCTAGCAACTGCATGGTGCACATGTCGCGCCCCCGCCACTGTACGGCGGCGCTCGCGCCGAGGGTCGGGCAGGGCGGTCGGGCCCGGCCTCCGGCGACGGATTCCGCGGTCCCCGTCAGCGCCGCCCCCAATCCTCACACGATCGGATGAATGTGGGGCGAAGGTGGCGGTACGGACGTCGGGGGCCGCTAAATTCACGCCGTTCCATGAGGGCCGCAGCCCGGGCCCGGAAGGCAGGAGACCGCACAGCTGATGACGGAACGACCCCCGCAGCGCATCCCGAACCGCCAGCTCGCCGCGCTCATCGCCGAGGCCGGGTTCTCCAACGCGGGCCTGGCCAGAAGGGTGGACCAGCTCGGCCTGGAGCACGGGCTCGACCTCCGGTACGACAAGACGTCGGTGACCCGCTGGCTGCGCGGGCAGCAGCCGCGCGGCACGACACCCGCACTGATCGCCGAGGTGTTCACCCGGCGCCTCGGCCGTCGGCTCTCCGCCCAGGACCTCGGTCTCGACGCCTGCGCCCCGGTCTACGCGGGCCTCGAATTCGCCGCGACCCCCGAAGAGGCGGTCGACATCGTCGGGGGCCTGTGGCGCAAGGACTCCGGCAGCCACGCCGAACTGCGCAAGATCGCCTTCACCCCGGCCGGGCTGGTCGTGCCGAGCCGTGACTGGCTGATCGGCCGGCCCGACGACCGGGTGGGGCGCGGGGACCCCGGCCCGGCCGGCCTGCGGGTGCCGGCCCAGGGCCGCCCCTCCGTACCGCGCCAGCGCACCACCGACCGCGGCCCCGGCCAGCGGGTCTCCGGCGGTGACATCGCCGCCCTGCGCTCCGTCGGCGAGCTCTTCCGCACCCTCGACCACGCCTACGGCGGTGGTCACGCCCGCCAGGCCCTCGTCCGCTACCTGGAACACGAGGCCGAGCCGATGCTGCGGGGTACGTACGGCGAGACGGTCGGGCGCAGGCTGTTCGCCGCGGCCGCCGATCTGACCCGGCTGGCCGGCTGGACCTCGTACGACATCGCCGCGCACGGCCTCGCGCAGCGCTACTTCGTCCAGGCGCTGCGGCTCTCCCAGGCCGCGGGGGACCGGGCGTACGGCTCGTATGTCCTGATCACCATGAGCCGCCAGGCGGTCTACCTCGGGCACGGGCGGGAGGCGGTGCAGCTGGCCCGGGTCGCCCAGCAGGGCGTCGGGTCGGCCGCCCCGCCCGTGGTGCAGGCGCTGCTGCACGGCGTGGAGGCGCGGGGGCACGCGGTGCTCGGTGAGGTACGGGCGTGCAGCGCGTCCCTGGCTCGCGCGGAGCGGGCCCTGGAGGCGGCGCGGCCCGGTGACGAGGTGCCGTACTGGGCGCGGAACTTCGACGAGGGGCAGCTCGCCGACGAGTTCGGCCACTGCCACCGCGATCTGCAGCAGTTCCGGGCGGCGGCGCAGCACGCGGAGCGGTCCCTCCAGCTGCGCTCACCCGCCTATGCGCGCAGCCGCCTCTTCTGCCGGATCGTGCTCGCCACCGCCCGGCTCGGCCTCGGTGAGCTGGACCAGGCGTGCGCCCTGGGCGCGGAGGCGGCCCAGCAGGCCTCCGAGATGCGCTCGGCGCGCGCGGTGGAGTACGTCCGGGACTTCGAGCGCCGCCTGGAGCCGTACCGCGACGCGGCGGCCGTCCGCAGCTACCGGGACCGGGTGGCCGCCATCGGCTGACGGGGGTCGGCGGACGGCGGTCGGGGGGCGTGGGCCGCTCGGTCACCGTGGCCGGCTGACTGGTGACCGATGACAGCTGACCGCTGACGGGTGAGGGCTGACGGCTGACAGCTGATGACTGACGACTGACGACTGACAACGGTCAGATTTTGACAGCGATCGGGGAGCGGGCCGCGCGGGCCCGCTCCCCGGTTCCCCGGCCGCCTGGCAGGTACCCCGGGCGGGACGCCGTCCGGGGCACCCGTGCGTCATGCCGCCGCTTCCGCCGCCTCCAGGGGGATCGCCCCGTACCCCGCGCGGATGCCGAAGTCGCGCAGGACCGCGTGGGCCGCGCGGCGGGCCGAGAAGAGGGCGCCCTGGACGGTGCTGGTGTCGCGGTGGTCGCCGCAGACGTAGAGACCGTCGAGGAGACGGACCGGGCGGCGGGGGTCGTGCGGCGGGAGCATCGCCGGGACCGCCTCCGGGGCGTGATGGACGTCCAGGAGCTCCCAGTCGTCGGTGGGGGAGCCGTACAGCCGGGCGAGCTGGGTGCGTACCCGGTGGTCCAGGTCCGGCGGGGGCGTCCCCAGCACCGTCGAGGTGATCAAGGCCCGGCCCCCCGGGGCGCGCGTCGGGTCGACGGCGCTCATCACCGCCGTGTGGCTCACCGGCTCGGACGGATCTGACGAAAGCAGCAGCGCCGGCTCGGACAGCGGCGCGACCGGTGCCGTGTGATGCACCACCGTCACCGGGCGGAACGACGGCACCCGCAGCCCCGGCAGCAGCTCGGCGGCGGCGCGCGCGCCCGTCGCAAGGACCACCGACCGGCAGCCGAACTCGCCGTGCTCCTCCGTCGCCACCGAACTGATCGACGCCTCCCGCACCCGTACGCCCGTCCGCACCGTGCCCGGCGGCAGCGCCCGCGCGAGGAGCTCGGGCAGGGTCGCGGCGCCGCCCTCCGGTACGCACAGCCGGCCGCGCGCGAAGCCGCGCAGCGCGAGATCGGCGCACCGGCTGGACGTGGACAGGTCCGGGTCGCACAGCAGCGCCGCAAGCAGGGGCCGCAGGAACCCCTGGACCGTACGGGCCGGGAGCCGGGCGGACAGAGCCTCCCGGGCGGTCCGTTCGGGCCGGGCGAGCAGCCGCGCGGGCGGGATCGCCGCGAGCCGGGCCAGCGAGGCGCCGAGGCGGGCCTGGTCGAGCGAGCGCGGCGAGCCCGCGAGGGCGCGGGCCACGGTGTAGGCGCCGCCCCGCAGCCCGTGCGGGGAGCCCCAGCGCGCCCCGCCGACCTCGCCGGTCCTGACGAGCCGTCCGTCGGCGCGCACCAGCACGCCGGGCGAGAACGTCCGCAGTGCCGCGCCGTCCAGGCCCGGCAGGCGCAGCAGTTCCGGGTACGAGGTGTTGAGCAGCTGAGTGGTCCGGTCGAGCCGGAAGCCGTCCACCACTTCCGTTGCCATCCGCCCGCCCACCCGGGGCGCGGCCTCCAGGACGGTGACGGTGACGCCGGCGCTGGTCAGCTGATGAGCGGCCGACAGCCCCGCGATTCCGGCTCCGACAATGACGACGTCCGTATGACGTGAGGTACTGAGCACGTGCCCCTCCCCGAGGTCGGCCCGGCTGGTGGGAGGCTCATGCCCCCAACAGGCCCCCGGAATGCCCGAGTTCGGATCGAGGGTAGAAAGGGGCGCCGGGTGTGGGGGTCGCGCGTACCCGGGTCACCGGAGCACGGGGTCGCACGGGCGTACGGTTTCGGTCGTCGGGGGCGGCCGGATCCGGTCGTGGGGGCGGTTCAGGTCGCCGGCGGTGTCCGGATGATGCTGCTGTGCGACGGCGCGGAGTGGGGTCAGGCGTGTGCCGCCGCGCGGATCGCGTCGTCGATCCGCGGGAACGCGAAGCTGAACCCGGACTCCAGGAGGCGTCCCGGCAGGACCCGCTGACTGCCCAGCACATCCTGCGCGAAGTCACCGAGCGCGAGCCGCAGGGCGAACGGCGGGATCGTGAAGAGGGTCGGGCGGCGCAGGACGCGGCCCATGGCCGCGGTCACCTCGCGGTTGGTGACGGGTTCCGGGCCGGTGAGGTTCACGGGACCGGAGAGACTGTCGGTGTCGAGGATGTGGCGCAGCGCGGCGACCTCGTCATGCAGCGCGATGAAGCTCCAGTACTGCTCCCCGGAGCCCATCCGGCCTCCGACGCCTGCCCGGAAGACGGGGAAGAGCCGCCCCCAGGCGCCGCCCTCGCGGGCCACGACGAGGCCCGTACGGGCATACGCGACGCGGATGCCGGCCGCCTCGGCCGGGGCGGCGGCCGCCTCCCACTCCACGCAGACCGACGGCAGGAAGCCGTCGCCGGCCGGGGCGTCCTCGTCGACGGCGCGGCTGCCGGTGTCGCCGTAGTAGCCGAGCGCCGAGCCGCAGATCAGGACCTTCGGCGGGTCGGCGAGCGAGGCGGCGGCCCGGGCGATCGCGCGGGTGCCGAGGACCCGGCTGTCGCGGATCTCCCGCTTGTACGCCTCGGTCCAGCGCCGCTCCCCGACGCCCGCGCCGGCCAGATGCACCACGGCGTCGCAGCCGGCCAGCCCCGCAGCGTCGACATGACCGCGCCGGGGATCCCACTCCACCTCGTCGCCGCCGCGCGCCGGCCGGCGTACCAGCCGCACCACGGAATGGCCGTCGGCGCGCAGGGAGCGCACGAGAGCGGAGCCGATGAGTCCGGACGATCCGGTGACCGCGATACGCGAAGGCTGCATGGCCCCATCCTGCCCGGTGCGCCATCTCCGGCGCACGGGGGCCGGACTGCCCGCCGCCCGGGCCCCGTGTGCGGAGCGCGCGCCGCGCGGACGTCGGGTCG
>NZ_BMQQ01000005.1:26400-28187 GCF_014648195.1 Streptomyces purpureus | reverse complement strand
GTTCGTGGCCGTCCGGCCGGTTGCCGGCTTGGCCGCCCGCGCAGAAGCCGGCCTGCCCGTCGCCGGAGCCCCGCGCCACGCGGACGTCGCGTCCGGCGCGCGGTTCGTGGCCGTCCGGCCGGTTGCCGGCTTGGCCGCCCGCGCAGAAGCCGGCCTGCCCGTCGCCGGAGCCCCGCGCCGCGTGGACGCCGGGGCCGGCGCGCGGTTCCGGCGGCCCGGTCCGTCGCCCGCTAGGCCTCCGGCGTCAGCGGGCCCATGCCGCCCATCAGTTCGCGCAGGCAGCGTACGGCCAGGTCGGACGGGGAGCCCGGGCCGGTGACCGGGGCGTCCGTCTGGGACCAGGTCTCCAGGGCGACGCGGATCGCGTCCGTGGCCGCCGCCGCGGCGAGGCGGACCTCCAGGGGGTCGGCGGTCGGGCCCGCGAGGGTGGCGACGACGGGGAGCAGCTTCTCCTCGGACTCCTGGTTGACGCGGTACCAGACCGCCCGCAGGGCGGGGTCCTCGGCCGCCGCGCGGAGCAGGACGCGGGTGCGGCGCAGCCCCTCGGCGGCGGCGTCGTCCCGGCCGGCGAGGGCCTCCGCGATGGAGGACTCCAGGGCCGAGGGGACGGTCGAGCCCGGCGGGGCCGCGGCGAGGGAGTCGCGCCAGCGGTCCGCGCCGGCCGCGAGGAGCGGCGCGACCGCGTCCTGCTTGGAGCGGAAGTAGCGGTAGAAGGTGCGCAGGGCCACCCCGGCCCGCTGGGCGATCTCCTCGGCGGTGGTGCCGTCGGGGCCCTGCTCCGTGAAGAGCTCCGCGGCGGCGCGCGCGATGTCGAGCTGGGTCGCGGCCTTGCGGCGCTCGGTCAGCGAGAGGGGCGGCGTCGGCGGCTGCTGGGTGCTCACCCGGCAAAGCGTACGCACGTGCACGCATTGCACGTCATGCAGGGATGACAAAACGTGCCAGGAAGGCGTACCGTGTAGTGAACGGCAGTACCCGCACCGTCCCGAGAGGTCGTTGGACATGAACCGCTACGAAGGCCGCCGCGCCCTGATCACCGGCGGCGGATCCGGCATCGGCCAGGCCACCGTCCTGCGCCTGCTCGCCGAGGGCGGCCGGGTCGTCGCCGCCGACGTCAGCGAGGCGGGCCTCAAGGACACCGCGGAGCAGGCGGCCGCCGCGGGCCACGAGGGCCGGCTCACCACCCTCGTCGTCGACATCGCCGACGAGACCTCCGTACGGGACGGCGTCGCCGCCGCCGTGTCCGCCCTCGGCGGCCTTGACGTCCTGGTCAACGCCGCCGGCATCCTGCGCTCCTCGCACACCCACGAGACGACCCTCGCCGACTTCAACCGGATCATCGCGGTCAACCTGACCGGTACGTTCCTGATGATCCGTGAGTCGATACCGGCCCTGCTGGAGGGTCAGGACTCGGCCGTCGTCAACTTCAGCTCCACCTCGGCCGTGTTCGCGCACCCCTACATGGCGGCGTACGCGGCCAGCAAGGGCGGCATCCAGTCCATGACGCACGCGCTCGCGAGCGAGTACGCCCGCCAGGGCATCCGGTTCACCGCCGTCCAGCCCGGCTCCATCTCCTCCGGCATGACGGACGGCTCGGGCGCCAGCCGGGCGAGCGTCGGACCCGGCCTGCCCGCCGACGCCGACATGTCCCTCTTCATGAAGCTCGCGCCCGCCCTCGGCCAGGGCTTCGCCGGGCCCGAGACCGTGGCGGGTGTCGTCGCGATGCTGGCCTCCGCGGACGGCCGGTTCATCACCGGCACCGAGGTCCGGATCGACGGCGGCACGCACTT
>NZ_BMQQ01000005.1:0-26340 GCF_014648195.1 Streptomyces purpureus | reverse complement strand
TGAGCACGGGCCCTGAGCACGGGCCCTGAGCACGGGCCCTGAGCACGGGCCCTGAGCACGGGCCCTGAGCACGGGCCTCTGGGCATGGCCCCTGAGCACGAGCCTGAGGCCACGGACAGGCACGGGCTCCCGACCCGGGCGGGCAGGGGAGGAGGACGGCCTCCCCGCCCCGCCCGCCGGTCCGCCCCGAGGTCTCCGGGGCGGACCGGATCCACCCGGCGGGTGCCGGCCGGGGCGACCGGATCCACCGGTGGGGTCCCGGCCGTCGGTCAGCGGGCGAACCGCTCCCACAGCCGGGGGTAGCGGCCCGCCAGGGCCTCCTCGTCCTCCAGGTCGATCGGAGTGCCCTCCGGCTCCGCCGTCTGCGGCGCGATCCCCAGGTCCGGCGCCACCACCCCGGTCAGCTGCTCGTACGCCTCGTCCGCGGCGAAGCCCAGCTCCTCCCCGTCCCCGTCGATCTCCTCGTCGAAGTCCTCCAGCAGCTCCGCCAGCGCGTCCGGGTCGTGCACCGCCCCCTCGAAGACCTCCCGGCCCTGCCCGATCAGCCAGCAGCGGAAGTAGTCGAAGACGTCGTCACCGGCCCCGTCCAGAAGCACCGCCGCCGCCCCCCAGAGGTCCCAGCGGTACGCCCGGTTGTAGCGGGCCTCGAAGTGCCGGGCGAAGTCGAGGACGGAGTCCGGATCCAGCTGAAGCAGCCGCTCGACGAGCAGATCCGCCTGCTCCTCGGGGTCGCCCTCGGCCGCCTCACGGGCGCTGTCCACGATCTCCCAGAACTCCGTCTCGTCCATCACGGGACCAGCATCGGGCTTCGCGCAGGGCCGCGCACGTGGAGCAGCCGAAATGAAACCGGACAGCAGGTGTCGGGTATCCGTGTGACCGTCGACATATGACGACCGAAAACACCACCCAGCAGCCTCTGGCCGGCCGGATCGCCCTGGTCGCGGGCGCGACCCGGGGCGCGGGCCGGGCCATCGCCGTCCAGCTCGGCACGGCCGGGGCCACCGTCTACGTCACCGGCCGGACCACCCGTACGAAGGTCAGTGAAGTCGGCCGGACGACCGAGACCATCGAAGAGACCGCCGAACTCGTCACGGCGGCCGGCGGAAAGGGGATCGCCGTACCCACCGACCACCTGGAGGCCGATCA
This sequence comes from Streptomyces purpureus, assembly GCF_014648195.1. GTDB lineage: Bacteria > Actinomycetota > Actinomycetes > Streptomycetales > Streptomycetaceae > Streptomyces > Streptomyces purpureus. The sequence goes on along the minus strand of NZ_BMQQ01000005.1, from coordinate 25,194 downwards.
GGTCCGCGCGCTCGTCGAGCGGATCGACACCGAGCAGGGCCGGCTGGACATCCTCGTCAACGACATCTGGGGCGGCGAGCACCTGGTTGTGGCCGGCTTCGGCAAGAAGATCCACGAGGTGGACCTCGCCGACGGACTGCGCATGCTGGAACTGGGCGTGAAGAGCCACCTCATCACCAGCTCGGCCGCCGTGCCGCTGCTCATCCGCAACCCGGGCGGACTGCTCGTGGAGGTCACCGACGGCACCCACGACTACAACAGCACGCACTACCGCGAGAACATCTACTACGACCTGGCGAAGACCGCCCCCATCCGGATGGCCTTCGCCCTCTCCCACGACCTCAAGCCCTCCGGCTGCACCGCGGTCTCCGTCACGCCCGGCTGGCTGCGCTCCGAACAGATGCTGGACCACTTCAAGGTGACCGAGGCGAACTGGCGCGACGCGACCGGGAAACTCCCCGACTTCGCCGTCGCCGAGTCCCCCGTCTACGTCGGCCGCGCCGTCACCGCCCTCGCCGCGGACCCGGACCGGGCACGCTGGAACGGGCAGTCGCTCTCCAGCGGCCAGCTCGCCAAGGAGTACGGCTTCACGGACGCCGACGGTTCGCAGCCGGACGCCTGGGGCTTCATCGTCGCCAAGGAGGCGGGCGGGCAGGTGGACGTGGCCGACTACCGGTAGAGAGCCGCCAGGCCCTCGGCCGCCGCCGCGAAACGGGACCGCAGCGACTCGGGCCGGAGCACCTCCGCCTCCGGGCCGAGCGCGAGCAGCTGGGCGAAGGCGACCTCCTCACTCTCCACAAGGAGCGTCACCGTCGTCCGGCCGCCGTCCTCCACCACACCGCCCGCCAGCGCCTCCTCGGCCGCAGCGCGGTCCGTCACATACGGCAGCCGGCGCGCCCCCGCCGCCGAGAGCCGCAGCACGATCTCGGCGCGCAGGATCGAGCGGGCGAACTCCGCCGCGCGCTCCGCCCAGTAGGCCGGCAGGTCGAACGCCTCGTCCCGTACGTACCGTTCCTCGCCGAGCGCGACCGCCGTGAAACGATCCACCCGGTACGTACGGAAGGCCCCGCCCGCGCGGGCGCACAGATACCAGACGCCCGCCTTCAGAACGAGCCCGTACGGCGCCAGCTCCCGCTCCACCTCGGTGTCCCCGCGCCGGTAGCGCGCCGAGATCATCCGGTCGTCCCAGACCGCCTCGGCGATCGGCGCGAGGAACGACGGCGTCTCCGGCTCCTGGTACCAGCCCGGCGCGTCCAGCAGGAAGCGCTGCGCCGCCGACTCCGGAGCGTCCCGCAGCGAGGGCATGAGTGCGGCGGACACCTTCAGCCGGGCCGCCGAGGCCGCGTCCTGAAGCCCCATGTCCCGCAGCGCCCCCGGCAGCCCGGACAGGAACAACGCCTCCGCCTCACCCCGGGCCAGCCCCGTCAACCGGGTGCGGTAACCGCCGACGAGCCGGTAGCCACCGGCCCTGCCCCGGTCCGCATACACCGGAACCCCCGCCTCCGAGAGGGCGAGGGCATCACGGGTGATGGTGCGTTCGGACACTTCCAGCTCCGCGGCCAGTTCGGCCGCCGTCATCGACGGACGGGACTGGAGCAGAAGAACCATCTTGATCAGCCGGGCGGCACGCATGACTCCATCATGCGTGCCACCCCCTTTTTTTGAGGCTCGGTTCTCCCCCTGGCTTCGCCGGGGGACCCCCACGCCCGGGCGCGTCAGAGCCCGTAGCGGTCCCGGGCCTCCTTCACCGACGAGGCCGGAGCCTCGCCGCGGCGGGCCAGCTGCGCCAGGGACGCGACGACGATCGACTGGGCGTCGACGCCGAAGTGGCGGCGGGCCGCCTCGCGGGTGTCCGAGAGGCCGAAGCCGTCGGCGCCCAGCGACGAGTAGTCCTGCTCGACCCACTGCGCGATCTGGTCCGGGACCTGGCGCATGTAGTCGGTCACGGCCAGCACCGGCGACTCGACGCCCTCCAGGGCCGTACGGATGTACGGCGCCCGCTCCTCGCCGCGCAGCAGCGCCGCGTCCGCCTCCAGGGCGTCACGCCGCAGCTCCGTCCAGGAGGTCGCCGACCACACGTCGGCGGCCACGCCCCAGTCGGCGGCCAGCAGCTTCTGCGCCTCAAGAGCCCAGTGGATGGCCGTGCCGGAGCTGAGCAGCTGGATGCGCCCGGCGTTCGCCGGCACGTCCAGACCGGCCGACTCCGCCGTGTTGAAGCGGTACAGGCCCTTGATGATGCCCTCGTCCACGCCCTCGGGCTTGGCCGGCTGCGGCATCGGCTCGTTGTAGACCGTGAGGTAGTAGAAGACGTTCGGGTCCTCGCCCGGGGCCGCCTCCCCGTACATCCGGCGCAGACCGTCCTTGACGATCGCCGCGATCTCGTAGGCGAACGCCGGGTCGTAGGTGAGCGCCGCCGGGTTGGTCGCCGCGATCATCGGGGAGTGGCCGTCCGCGTGCTGCAGACCCTCACCGGTCAGCGTCGTACGGCCCGCGGTCGCGCCGACCAGGAAGCCGCGGCCCAGCTGGTCGCCGAGCTGCCACATCTGGTCGGCCGTGCGCTGCCAGCCGAACATCGAGTAGAAGATGTAGAACGGGATCATCGCCTCGCCGTGCGTCGCGTACGCGGTGGACGCGGCGATGAAGTCGGCCATCGAACCGGCCTCGGTGATCCCCTCGTTGAGGATCTGACCGTTGACGGCCTCCTTGTAGTACATGAGCTGGTCGCGGTCGACCGGCTCGTACGTCTGCCCCTTGGGGGAGTAGATGCCGAGCGACGGGAAGAGCGACTCCATGCCGAAGGTCCGGGCCTCGTCCGGGACGATCGGCACCCAGCGCTTGCCGGTCTCCTTGTCGCGGACCAGGTCCTTGACGAGCCGCACGAACGCCATGGTCGTGGCGACCGACTGCGAGCCGGAGCCCTTGTCGAAGGCGGCGAACGCCTTGTCGGCGGGGGCGGGCAGCGGGGCCAGCGGGTGCGTACGGCGGGCCGGGGCCGGGCCGCCGAGGGCCGCGCGGCGCTCCTGGAGGTAGCGGACCTCGGGGGCGTCGGCGCCCGGGTGGCCGTACGGCACCACGCCGTCGGCGAACTGCGCGTCCGAGATCGGCAGCTCCAGCAGGTCACGCATGGCCTTGAACTCGTCCACCGACAGCTTCTTCATCTGGTGGTTCGCGTTCTTGGAGGCGAAGCCCTCGCCGAGGGTGAAGCCCTTCACGGTCTGCGCGAGGATCACCGTCGGGGCGCCCTTGTGCTCCACGGCGGCCTTGTACGCGGCGTACACCTTGCGCGGCTCGTGGCCACCGCGCGAGAGGTGGAAGCACTCGAGGATCTTGTCGTCGCTCAGCAGCTTCGCCATCTCGACGAGCGCCGGGTCGGCACCGAAGAAGTCCTGGCGTATGTAGGCGGCGTCGCGGGTCTGGTACGTCTGGACCTGCGCGTCCGGCACCTCACGGAGGCGGCGGACCAGGGCGCCGGTGGTGTCGAGCTGGAACAGTTCGTCCCAGGCGTTGCCCCAGAGCGACTTCACGACGTTCCAGCCGGCGCCGCGGAACTGCGCCTCCAGCTCCTGCACGATCTTGAAGTTGGCGCGGACCGGGCCGTCGAGGCGCTGAAGGTTGCAGTTGATGACGAAGGTCAGATTGTCCAGGCCCTCGCGGGATGCCAGGGCGAGAGCCGCGGTCGACTCGGGCTCGTCCATCTCGCCGTCACCGAGGAACGCCCACACGTGCGAGGACGAGACGTCCTTGATGCCGCGGTTGGTGAGGTAGCGGTTGAACCGTGCCTGGTAGATGGCGGAGAGGGGACCGAGACCCATGGAGACGGTCGGGAACTCCCATAGCCAGGGCAGGCGGCGCGGGTGCGGGTAGGACGGGAGGCCGTTGCCGCCGGCCTCCTGGCGGAAGTTGTCGAGGTGGGCCTCGGTGAGGCGGCCGTCGAGGAAGGCGCGGGCGTAGATGCCGGGGGAGGCGTGGCCCTGGATGTACAGCTGGTCGCCGGAGCCGTCGCCCTCCTTCCCGCGGAAGAAGTGGTTGAAGCCGGTCTCGTAGAGCCAGGCCGCCGACGCGAAGGTCGCGATGTGGCCGCCGACACCGTTCTTGGCACCGCGGCTGACCATCGCGGCCGCGTTCCAGCGGTTCCACGCGGTGATCTTCCGCTCCATCTCCTCGTCGCCGCCGTGCGACGGCTCGGTGGCGGTGGGGATGGTGTTGACGTAGTCGGTCTCCAGCAGCTTGGGCAGGTCGACACCGTCGACGCCCTCGGCGTGCTGCAGCGTGCGGCGCATCAGGTAGGCGGCCCGGTGCGGGCCGGCGGCCTTGGTGACGGCGTCGAGGGAGGCCGCCCACTCGGCGGTCTCCTCGGTGTCACGGTCCGGGAGCTGGTCGAGCTCGCTCGGAATCTTGCCTACGGGATCGGTCATGATCGCCGCCTTCCGGACAGGATGGGGGTGGAGAAAAGGCCATGTCTGGCAGGACAGGGCAGGGGCCGGGGTGCGGCCCGCCGTCGACTGTAAATGGCTGATCGATGATCGATCAAAGGGGGACGGCCAAAAACTTCTCCGCACAACGAAATTGGCATTCCGTGCCTTGAAAGAGGGCACGGGGTGCCGCGACGAATCGGCCTAAATCAGGCGCGCGGCGCACACCCGAGAACGTGCTCCTTCACCAGAGCACCGATCCTCGGATCGCGTCGCCGGAACGCGTCGACCAGCTCCTGGTGCTCCTCCGCGTACGACTTCTGCACCGTGCCGAGCCAGCGGATCGACAGGGCCGTGAAGACCTCGATCCCCAGGCCCTCCCAGGTGTGCAGCAGGACGCTGTTTCCGGCCGCCTTCACCAGCTCCCGGTGGAAGGCCACCGTGTGACGCACCTGCGCCGTGCCGTCGGCGGCCCGGTCGGCCTCGTACAGCGCCGCCACATGCGGCTCCAGGGCCGAGCAGTCGTCCGCGAGCCGGCCGGCCGCGAGCTCGGCGGCGATCTGCTCCAGACCGGCCCGGACGGGGTAGCTCTCCTCCAGGTCGGCCGCGGTGAGATTGCGGACCCGTACGCCCTTGTTGGGCGCGGACTCGATCAGCCGCAGCGACTCCAGCTCGCGCAGCGCCTCCCGTACGGGCGTCTGGCTGACCTCCAGTTCGGTGGCGATCCGTCGCTCGACGATCCGCTCGCCCGGCTTCCAGCGCCCGCTCACAATGCCCTCCACGATGTGCTCGCGGATCTGTTCGCGCAGCGAGTGGACGACGGGCATGGTCATGGGCGCTCCCTCAAACCAGTGGACAGTGAAGACAATACGGCGGCGCCCCCGTCCGAAGTACTCCCGGACGGGGGCGCCGCTGGTGAGGCTGGTTACAGCCGAGTAGCTCAGAGGCCGAGCTCGACCTCGAACTCACCGGCCTCCAGGATCGCCTTGACCGCGGTCAGGTAGCGGGCGGCGTCGGCGCCGTCCACCAGACGGTGGTCGTAGGAGAGCGTCAGGTACGTCATGTCCCGGACGCCGATGACGGTGCCCTCGGCGGTCTCGATGACCGCCGGACGCTTGACCGTGGCACCGATGCCCAGGATCGCGACCTGGTTCGGCGGCACGATGATCGTGTCGAACAGCGCACCGCGCGAGCCGGTGTTGCTGATGGTGAAGGTCGCACCGGCCAGCTCGTCCGGCGTGATCTTGTTGCCGCGGACCTTGCCCGCCAGGTCGGCGGTGGCCTTGGCGATACCGGCGATGTTCAGGTCGCCGGCGCCCTTGATGACCGGCGTCATCAGACCCTTCTCGGAGTCCACGGCGATGCCGATGTTCTCCGAGTCGAAGTACGTGATGGTGCCCTCGTCCTCGTTGATCCGGGCGTTGATGACCGGGTGGGCCTTCAGCGCCTGGGCCGCGGCCTTGACGAAGAACGGCATCGGGGACAGCTTGACGCCCTCACGGGCGGCGAAGGAGTCCTTGGCCTGGCCGCGCAGCTTCATCAGCTTGGTGATGTCGACCTCGACGACCGAGGACAGCTGGGCCTGGCCGTGCAGCGCCTTCATCATGTTGTCGCCGATGACCTTGCGCATGCGGGTCATCTTGACCGTCTGGCCGCGGAGGGGGGAGACCTCCAGGGCCGGGGCCTTCTTGGCCGCGGCAGGAGCGGCGGCGACCGGCGCCGGGGCGGCGGCGGCGGCCTTGGCGGCCTCGGCGGCGGCGAGGACGTCCTGCTTGCGGATGCGGCCACCGACGCCGGTGCCCTTGACGGCCGCGAGGTCGACGCCGTTCTCGGCGGCGAGCTTACGGACCAGCGGGGTCACGTACGCGCCGTCCTCGGCCGGAGCCGGGGTGACCGGAGCCGGCGCGGCGGCGGCCGGGGCGGCCTGGGCCGGAGCCGGAGCCGGAGCCGGAGCCGGAGCCGGAGCGGCCGGCTCGGCGGGAGCCGGGGCCGGGGCGGCCGGAGCAGCGGCGGGGGCAGCCGGGGCGGCCTGGGCCGGAGCGGCAGTCGGGGCGGCGGCCGGAGCCGGGGCGGCCGGGGCCGGGGCGGCGGCCGGAGCCGCACCCGGGGCGCCGATGACGGCCAGCTTGGCGCCGACCTCGGCGGTCTCGTCCTCGGCGACGGTGATCTCCAGGAGAACACCGGAGACCGGGGCCGGGATCTCGGTGTCGACCTTGTCCGTGGAGACCTCGAGCAGCGGCTCGTCGGCCTCGACGGACTCGCCGACCTCCTTCAGCCAGCGGGTGACGGTGCCCTCGGTGACCGACTCGCCCAGCGCGGGCAGGACGACCTCGGTGCCGGACGCGCCGCCGGCCGGGGCGGCCGGAGCCTCGGCGGCCGGAGCGGCAGCGGCGGGGGCCTCGGCGGCCGGAGCCGGGGTGGGCTCGGCGGCGGGGGCCGGAGCCTCCTCGGCGGCGGGGGCCGGAGCGGCCGCGGGGGCGCCGCTGCCGTCGTCGATGACGGCGAGCTCGGCGCCGACCTCGACGGTCTCGTCCTCGGCGACCTTGATGGAGGCCAGGACACCCGAGGCCGGGGCCGGGATCTCGGTGTCGACCTTGTCGGTCGAGACCTCGAGCAGCGGCTCGTCGGCCTCGACACGCTCACCCTCGGCCTTCAGCCAGCGGGTGACGGTGCCCTCGGTGACGCTCTCGCCGAGCGCCGGCAGGGTTACGGAAACCGACATGGTTTCAGTTGCTCCTAACGAATTGCGGAATGTGGTCGTCGCGCCCTGGGCCGAGGGGCTCAGTCGTGGGAGTGGAGGGGCTTGCCGGCGAGCGCCAGGTGCGCCTCGCCGAGCGCCTCGTTCTGCGTCGGGTGGGCGTGGATGAGCTGCGCGACCTCGGCCGGCAGCGCCTCCCAGTTGTAGATCAGCTGCGCTTCGCCGACCTGCTCGCCCATGCGGTCACCGACCATGTGGACGCCGACCACGGCACCGTCCTTGACCTGGACGAGCTTGATCTCGCCCGCGGTCTTGAGGATCTTGCTCTTGCCGTTGCCCGCGAGGTTGTACTTCAGGGCGACGACCTTGTCCGCGCCGTAGATCTCCTTGGCCTTCGCCTCGGTGATACCCACGGAGGCGACCTCGGGGTGGCAGTACGTCACCCGGGGCACGCCGTCGTAGTCGATCGGAACGGTCTTCAGACCGGCCAGACGCTCCGCTACCAGGATGCCCTCGGCGAAGCCGACGTGCGCGAGCTGGAGGGTCGGGACGAGGTCGCCCACGGCCGAGATCGTCGGCACGTTGGTACGCATGTACTCGTCGACCAGGACGTAGCCGCGGTCCATCGCGACGCCCTGCTCCTCGTAACCGAGGCCGGCCGAGACCGGGCCGCGGCCGATGGCGACGAGCAGCACCTCCGCCTCGAAGGTCTTGCCGTCGGCGAGGGTGACCTTGACGCCGTTGTCGGTGTACTCGGCGGACTGGAAGAAGGTGCCGAGATTGAACTTGATGCCGCGCTTGCGGAAGGCGCGCTCAAGAAGCTTCGAGCTGTTCTCGTCCTCGACCGGGACGAGGTGCTTCAGGCCCTCGATGACGGTGACGTCGGTGCCGAAGGACTTCCACGCGGAGGCGAACTCGACGCCGATGACACCGCCGCCGAGGATGATCGCGGACTCCGGGACCCGGTCCAGGGTCAGCGCGTGGTCCGAGGAGATGACGCGGTTGCCGTCGATCTCCAGACCCGGCAGCGACTTCGGCACGGAGCCGGTCGCGAGGAGGACGTGGCGGCCCTCGACACGCTGGCCGTTCACCTCGACGGAGGTCGGGGAAGAGAGACGACCCTCACCCTCGATGTATGTCACCTTGCGGGAGGCGACGAGTCCCTGGAGGCCCTTGTAGAGGCCCGAGATCACGTCGTCCTTGTACTTGTGGACGGCCTTGATGTCGATGCCGTCGAAGGTGGCCTTCACACCGAACTGTTCGGCCTCACGGGCCTGGTCCGCGACCTCACCGGCGTGCAGCAGGGCCTTGGTGGGGATGCAGCCGTTGTGCAGGCAGGTGCCGCCGAGCTTGTTCTTCTCGATCAGTGCGACGTCCAGGCCCAGCTGCGCTCCGCGCAGCGCCGCGGCATAGCCGCCGCTACCGCCGCCGAGGATCACTAGGTCGAAAACGGTGCTGGCGTCGTTCGCCACGTCACGTCCTCCATGCATGTGCGCCGGTCGCCGGTCCTCGATGACCGGGCGGGCGGCTGGTGTTCGGCCGCTGATTCTTCGGCCCTGTGGTGGGGGCCCTGTCCTGCCGGTCACCCATCTTCGCACTTGTTGCCGGAAGAGGAGACGCGGGGCCGGGGTCTGAGACGGCTGATCGTCCGTGTCCGCCGGTTACCGGAGCGTACGAACGTACGGATTTCGTCGAGGGCGAAACCGCGAGGACGGCCCCGGGCCACAATGCCCAGGGCCGTCCAGCGCCGCTTTCATGGAGGCTCGGCGTCAGCCCAGGTCGCCCTCGGCCGTGCGCTCGGCCAGCTTCACCAGGGTGCGGACGGCGGATCCCGTACCGCCCTTCGGGGTGTAGCCGTACGGCGCGCCCTCGTGGAAGGCCGGGCCCGCGATGTCGAGGTGGGCCCAGGTGATGCCCTCGCCGACGAACTCCTTCAGGAAGAGACCGGCGACCAGGCCGCCGCCCATCCGCTCACCCATGTTGGCGATGTCGGCCGTGGGGGAGTCCATGCCCTTGCGCAGGTCCGCCGGGAGCGGCATCGGCCAGGACTGCTCGCCGACCTCCTCGGCGATCTCGTGGATCGCGGTGCGGAAGGCGTCGTCGTTGGCCATGATGCCGAAAGTGCGGTTGCCCAGCGCCAGCACCATCGCGCCGGTGAGGGTGGCCACGTCGACGATCGCGTCCGGGTTCTCCTCGGAGGCCTTGGCGAGCGCGTCGGCCAGCACCAGACGGCCCTCGGCGTCGGTGTTGAGGACCTCCACGGTCTTGCCCGTGTACATGGTGAGGACGTCACCCGGGCGGGTGGCCGTGCCGGACGGCATGTTCTCGGCCAGGGCCAGCCAGCCCGTGACGTTGACGGCGAGGCCGATGCGGGCGGCCGCGACGACGGCGGCGAAGACGGCCGCGGCGCCGCTCATGTCGCACTTCATGGTCTCGTTGTGACCGGCCGGCTTCAGCGAGATGCCGCCCGAGTCGTAGGTGATGCCCTTGCCGACCAGGGCGAGGGTCTTCTCCGCGTCCGGGTGGGTGTAGGCGATCCGGACCAGGCGGGGCGGGTTGGCGGAGCCGGCGCCGACGCCGAGGATGCCGCCGTAGCCGCCCTTGGTGAGCGCCTTCTCGTCGAGCACCTGCACCTTCAGGCCGTGCTCCTTGCCGGCCGCGGTGGCGGTGGCGGCGAAGGAGGCGGGGGTGAGGGCGTTCGGCGGCATGTTGATCAGGTCGCGGGCGCGGTTGATCTCCTCCGTCAGCGCCAGCGCGCGCTCGGCGGCGGCCTTGTAGGCCTTGTCGCGGGGCTTGGCGCCGAGCAGCGCCACCTCGGCGAGCGGCTTCTTGGCGTCCTTGCCGTTGGCCGACGAGCGGAAGGCGTCGAAGGAGTACGCGCCGAGCAGCGCGCCCTCCGCGATCGCCTCGGCGTCCTCCACGGCCTCGACGGGCAGCGCGAAGGCGGCCTTCTTGGCACCGGCCAGGACGCGGGCGGCGGTGCCGGCCGCGCGGCGCAGCGCCTCGGGGTCGTAGCCCTCGCCGTCGGCGGGGGCCTGGCCCAGGCCGACCGCGAGGACGACCGGCGTCTTGACGCCGGCCGGGGCGGGAAGCTTGGTGGCCTCACCCTCGGCACCGGAGGCACCCAGGGTCTCCAGGACGGCCGCCAGCCTTCCGTCGAACGCCGTGTCGACGGCCTCGGCGCCCGGAGCCACGACGAGCCCCTTGCCGCCCTTGGCGACGCCGACCACGAGGGCGTCGGCGCGCAGCGTCGCCGCGCCGGCAGTGCTGAGAGTGAGAGCAGTCACGGTGGTGAAATCTCGCTTCCGTTTGAGTTCTGAGTGCGGTCCGCGCAGTCGGAGGGGTGGCCGACCGGGTCGCCGCATCGTAATTCGGCCCGATCGAGCGCCGGGAACGAGCCTACGCGCGGTCGTCGCCTTCGATCACGCCGCCGCCGATTCACTCATCCGTGGCGTCTCTTTCATGTTTACCGCGCGGACTCGGTGCGCTGAGCCACACTCGCCTCATTCGTACAAGGGGGATGTCCCCTTTGTGCCATCTCCACGGATCCGGGGGCTGAAGAGATGCGTGTACGGGGATTCCGCGGGACGGCGGCCGCTGCGGCCGCGGCGAGGGAGCGCCGGTGAACTCCTCGCTCCTGGTGCCCTTCTACGCCCACCCCGCCGACCGCCCCGAGGCCTGGACGGCCATGGTCGAGGCGGCGCCCCGGCTGTACGGGGTCGTGCTCAACCCCGACGACGGCGCAGGCCACCGCGCGGACCCGGACTTCGCCGCCGTCGCCGCCCGGCTGCGCACGGCGGGCGTACGGGTCCTCGGCTACGCCGACACGGCGTACGGCCGCCGCCCGCACGCCGAGGTCGTCACCGATCTGCTGCGCCACCGCGACTGGTACGGCGTGGACGGGGCGTTCCTCGACCAGGTGCCGACCGGGCCGGAGTCGCTGCCGCACTACCGCCGTCTCGCGGCCTCCGCGCGGGCGGCGGGCGCGCGGACCCTCGTCCTCAACCACGGCGCCCACCCGCACCCTTCCTACGCCTCCCTGGCGGACCTGCTGGTGACCTTCGAAGGGCCCTGGGACAGCTACCGCGGCCTGGACCTGCCGGTCGCCGACCACTACTGCCATCTGGTCTACGCGGCTCCGGCCGACGCCCGGATCGCCACCTCGGTCCACTGCTGTGTGCCGGGCGCCGGGGCACAGCCCTGGGGGACGCTGCCGCACAGCCTGGAGCCCGCCGGCTGACGGGCCGCCCCCACCGAAGGCCTTCGAGGACTCAGCCGAGGGTCAGGGCGACAAGGGCGGTGGTGGCCGCCGTCTCCTCCACGGCGCCGAAGACGTCGCCGGTCACCCCGCCGAAGCGGCGTACGCAGTGGCGCAGCAGCACCATGGCCGCCGCCGTCGCCGCCACGGCCGCCAGGGCGTGGAGCACGGCGGCGTACGGGTCGAAGAGGGCGCCGGCTGCCCCGCACAGGGCGATCACGAGGGCGGTGGCGGCCAGCGCGTGCGGCTGGGGGACGGTGCCCGCGACCATGGCGCCCAGTCCCTCGGGGCGGGCCGCGGGCACGCTCCGGTGGCAGGCCAGGGTCAGGGCGAGCCGGGAGACGGCGGCGGCGAGGACCGTGGCCACCGCGCCGCGCGCCCAGCCCTCGCCGTACAGCTCGTACGCCGCCGCGACCTGCGCGAGCAGCACGAACAGGAGGGTGAGGACGCCGAACGGGCCGATGTCCGACTGCTTCATGATCCGCAGGGCGTCCTCGGCGGGCTTCGCGCTGCCGAGCCCGTCGGCGGTGTCCGCGAGGCCGTCCAGGTGAAGCCCGCGGGTCAGCGCCGCCGGGACCGCCACCGAGGCGACGGCGGCGAGCAGCGGACCCGCGCCGGCCAGCAGGAGCAGCCCCGCGGTCGCCGCCGCGAGCACACCCACGACCAGTCCCGCCAGCGGGGCGCAGAGCATTCCGGCGCGGGCCGCGTCCCGGTCCCAGCGGGTGACGCGGGCGGGGAGCACGGTGAGCGTGCCGAAAGCGAACCGGATGCCGTCCATGCCCGGGAGGGTAGCGGCCGCCCCTGCCCGGTAAGTTACGCATAACGCGCATATCGGAAGCAGGTGGCATGGGTCACTGGTTCTCCCAGAACATCGTCGAGCCCGGCAAGCTCCCGCTGCTGCTCGCGCTCGCCTCCTTCGTGCTGACCTTTCTGGCCACCCGGACCGTCACCCGGCTCATCCGGGCCGGGAAGGGGCCGTTCCGTAACGTCTCCTCCGGCGGCCTGCACATCCACCACGTGGTGCCCGGCGTCGTCCTCGTCGTGGTCGGCGGCTTCGGCGCCGTCGCGGCCGGTCGGCAGGGCGGCTGGGCGGCCGGCGTCTTCGCCGTCCTGTTCGGGGCGGGCGCCGGGCTCGTCCTCGACGAGTTCGCGCTGATCCTCCACCTCGACGACGTCTACTGGAGCGAGCAGGGGCGCAAGAGCGTGGAGGTCGTCGTCCTCACCGCCGCCCTGGTGACGCTCACGCTCGGCGGCTTCTCACCGCTCGGTGTCAACGAACTCACCACCGAGGAACGGCAGAACCGCGTATCGCTGGTGGTCAGCCTCGCGCTGAACTTCCTCTTCGTGCTCGTGGCGCTGTTCAAGGGGAAGTTCCGGCTCGCCGTCATCGGCACCCTGTTGCCGTTCGTCGCGATCGTCGCCGCCCTGCGGCTGGCCCGGCCCGGCTCGCTGTGGGCCCGCCGGGTCTACGCCCGGCGGCCCAAGGCACGCGCGCGTGCGGGCCTGCGCGCCTACCACCACGACCGCCGCTGGAGCCGGGTCGCCCGCCGCTTTCAGGATCTGATCGGCGGCTTCCAGGAACGGGTGCCGGGACGCGGACCCGACCATCGGTGATCGCGCAGCGCCGAGACGGCGCACACCACCAGCACCACCGCGATCGCCGCCAGGTGCTCCTTGCCCGCCAGATTGTTCTTGATCATTATCTCGACGACCATCGCCACGATCACCAGCGCGCCCGTCAGCCAGGCCCGCTTGCGGTAGCAGACGTACACCGCGAGCCCGACGACCGCCGCCGACGGCCCGGTGTCCACCACCTGCGCGTCCGATGCGGGCAGCCCGAGCGGGTGGTCCGGGCCCAGCGCGATGCCCACGCGCGCGTACAGCGTCCCGCCCAGCGTCGCCAGATAGGCGATGAGAAGCGTCCGCCACCGGCCCAGGCATATCTCCGCGATCCCGAACACCAGCAGGATCTGCGCCAGCGCGCCCCACACCGGCAGGTCGAGCGCCGGCACGAACAGCGACAGCGGGGTACGCAGCAGCGCCAGCCACAGCGGATCCTCGGCCCGTACGGAGCCGATGTTCTGCACCGGCTGGTAGCCCCAGTCCTGGTTCTGGACGAACTGGAACAGGGCCGTCAGACAGACCGCCACCAGCGTCAAGGGCACCGCCCGCCACCGCCGGGCGGCCAGAGCGTTTCGTACGGACCGGAACAGCGGCCCCCACTCGCGCAGTGCGAACGCCCTCACCGTCTGCCCGCCAGGTGCTTGCGGTGCAGGAACTTCGGGAGACCCGGGGCCTCCAGGAAGCCCTCGGCGCGGCCGGCCGCCAGGCCGATGCGCAGCAGGTCGGCACTCTTCTCGAACAGCATGAAGCGGGGCTCCCAGATCGGTCGGTACTTGGCGTTGGCGCGGTACAGCGACTCGATCTGCCACCAGCGGGAGAAGAAGCTGAGCAGCGAGCGCCACAGCCGGAGCACGGGGCCCGCCCCGAGCTTCGCGCCACGTTCGAAGACCGACCGGAACATCGCGAAGTTCAGCGAGACCTGAGTGATCCCGATCTCCTTCGCGCGCTGGAGCAGTTCGATGACCATGAACTCCATCAGGCCGTTCTCGGAGTCCCGGTCACGGCGCATCAGGTCCAGCGAGAGACCCCTGGGCCCCCACGGCACGAAGGACAGCAGCGCCCTCAGCCGCCCCGTGGCGTCGGTGCATTCGAGCATCACGCACTGCCCGTCGGCCGGGTCGCCCAGCCGCCCCAGCGCCATGGAGAAGCCGCGCTCGGTGGCCCCGTCGCGCCAGTCGTCGGCCTTGCGCAGCAGCTCGGCCAGTTCGTCGGCCGGGATCTCCGCGTGGCGGCGGATCCGCACCTCGTAGCCGGCCCGCTTCACCCGGTTGTACGCCTGGCGGACCGTGCGCATCGCCCGGCCCTCCAGGGTGAACTCGGCGGTCTCCACGATCGCCTCGTCCCCGAGCTCCAGCGCGTCGAGACCGTGCCGGGCGTAGATCGTGCCCGCCTCCTCGCTCGCGCCCATCACCGCCGGGATCCAGCCGTGTTCCCGGGCCTCGGCGAGCCACGGCTCGATCGCGCCCGGCCAGGCCTCCGGGTCGCCGATCGGGTCGCCGGAGGCCAGCGACACCCCGCCGACCACGCGGTAGGCGACGGCCGCCTTCTCGCTCGGCGACCAGATCACGCTCTTCTCCCGGCGCAGCGCGAAGTAGCCCAGCGAGTCACGCTCCCCGTGCTTGTCGAGCAGCCGGCGCAGCCGCTCCTCGTCCTCCTCGGTGAGCGGGTCGACCGCCCGGCGCGAGCGGAACGCGGCCAGCAGCACCGCGAACAGCAGCAGCGTGGACAGGACGTTGATGGTGACGTCGACCCAGCCGGGTGTGGCGATCCCCGGGAAGCCCGAGTCGTCGGCGGCGAGGGTGACCAGCCGCATCACGCCGTACCGCCAGCGCTCCAGGAAACTGGACGGCCCGGCGGCGGTGTTGGTGGCGGTGACCAGGACGGCCGCGAGCAGCGAGGTGACCAGCAGCCCGCCGGCGCCGACGGCCGCCGCCAGCGCCGGGTTGGAGCGGTCGCCCTTGGCGTAGAACTCCTTGCGGCCGAGCAGCAGCGAGCAGACGAACGCGGCGGTGAGGACCAGCGACACCCAGTTCTGCGGATGCTCGCGGATCTCCGGGAAGACCATCACCAGCGCGAACAGCACCAGGAAGGCGCCGCTGAACACCAGGTTGAGGATCCACGCGGCGCGCTTGCGGCGGCGCATGGTGACCGCCAGGAGCAGCGTGAAGGCCCCGGAGGCGAAGCCCGCGGTCAGCAGGTACGGGGTGAAGAGGTCGTCCGAGTTGTGCCGGCGCAGGTCCTGGCCGAGGGAGACCCAGACGGCGCCCAGGAAGTTGATGAACGTGACGACCCGGAGGTACCAGACGGCGAACGCGGCGGCGCGTCGCGACCGGCCGCTGCCCCCGGGCGTTCCTTCGACGGACGGTGCGGCAGACAAACGGACCTCTCCCATGAAACGTGATCATATGGGGCATCACGGGTCATGACGGGCGCCGGTCCGGCTGTCACCGCGCTGCGGTGGCGGCCGGACCGGCCATCCGGTCCGAACTCCGAACTACGACGAGGCCCGCACGTCCGCACCGTCCGACGCGGCCTCCGGACGGGTCAGGTCCGGGGCGGCCTCCGGCAGCTCGGCGGCGAGCGCGGCGGAGGCCTGGACGAGCGGAAGCGCGAGCAATGCCCCGGTTCCTTCTCCCACAGTGACGCTGTGGGAGAGCAGAGGGTTGAGTGCCATCCGGTCCAAGGCCTTCGCCTGCGCCGGCTCGCCCGTGAGCTGGCCCGCCAGCCACCAGTCCGGCGCCCGGAACGCCGCCCGCTGCGCCACCAGCGCGCACGCCGCCGACACCACACCGTCCAGGATCACCGGCATCCGGCGCACCGCGCTCTGCAGCAGGAACCCGGTCGTCGCCGCCAGATCGGCGCCGCCCACCGTCGCCAGCAGCGCCAGCTGGTCACCCAGGACCGGCCGGGCCCGCCGCAGCGCGTCCCGGATCGCCGCGCACTTGCGCATCCACGCCAGATCGTCGATCCCGGCGCCGCCCCGCCCGGTCACCACCGAGGCGTCGGTCCCGCACAGCGCCGCGATCAGCGTCGAGGCGGGCGTCGTGCCACCCACGCTCAGATCGCCGAGCACCACCAGATCCGTGCCCGAGTCGGCCTCCTCGTCGGCGATCGCCATCCCCAGCCGTACGGCCGCCTCCGCCTCCTCGGCGCTCAGCGCGTCCTCGACGTCGATCCGGCCGCTGCCCCGCCGCACCCGGTGCCGTACCACCTCGTCGGGCAGCAGCTCCGGGTCGCAGTCCAGGCCGGCGTCCACGATCCGCACGGGTACGCCCATCCGGCGCGCCAGGACCGCGACCGGGCTCGCACCGTCGAGGACGGACCGTACGAGCTCGTGCGACGTTCCCGCCGGACGGCCCGACACCCCGAGCCGCGCCACCCCGTGGTCGCCCGCGAACAGCACCACTCGCGGCTGTTCGATCGCCTTGACCGGCACGGAGGCCTGCGCGGCCGAGAGCCATTCGCCCAGTTCGTCCAGCCGGCCCAGCGCGCCGGGGGCCACGGCGAGCCGCTCGCGGCGCTCCTCGGCGTCGCGGCGCATCCCGTTGTCGGGGCGTTCGATCAGGTCGGAGAAGTCGTCCAGGTTCACAGCATTCCGCCTCGAGACGTCAACAGCAGCCAGGTCATTCGTCGAACAGTACCGGGAGCCTGTGACGTACCGTCGGGGAGCGCGGGGCGGCCGGGGGCCGGCGTCGGCGGGCCCGGCCTCGACGGCCCTGGTCCTGGGCCGGGGGCGCGCCCACCGCTGCGCGGCCGTCAGCCGCGCAGCGGCAGGGCCTGTCCCGCGACCACCAGCAGGACGTGCTCGCACTCGTCGCCGAACGCGGCGTTCAGCCGCCCCAGCTCGTCCCGGAACCGCCGCCCCGACGCGGTCGCCGGCACCACCCCGGACCCCACCTCGTTGGTCACCACCACGACCGTACGGGAGGTCGCCCGCACCGCCGCCAGCAGCTCCGCCACCCGCTCCCGCAGCGCCTCCTGCCCGCCGTCGGCCCAGGTGTCGTCGTCCCAGGCGCCGACCCGGTCCATCGCGTCCGTCAGCCACAGTGCCAGACAGTCGATCAGCAGCGCCGGCCCCTCCTCTTCGAGGAGGGGCACCAGATCGCAGGTCTCCAGCGTCCGCCACGACCCCGGGCGCCGGTCCCGGTGCAGGCTCACCCGCGCCGCCCACTCCGGATCGCCCTCCCGGGTCCCCGAGGTCGCCACGTACACGACCTCCGGGAACGACTCCAGGCGCCGCTCGGCCTCCAGCGACTTCCCCGACCGGGCCCCGCCCGTCACCAGCGTGCGGCGCGGCACGTCGGGCACCTCGTGGTACTCGCCCACGACCAGCGTCGTCCCGTCGGGCACGGCCCGCGCCCCGGCCGCGGCGAGCCGGCGGTCCAGCTCGGGCCCCGGCGGCACGTCGTGGTCCAGGTGCACCGCCACGACGTCCGTGGTAGGCCCGATCGCCCCACTCGCCCGCAGCCGGGCCAGCGCGTCCGGCCGCCCGACGATGTCCGCGACGACCATGTCGTACGTACGGTGGTCCTCCAGCAGCCCCGCGGGCGCCCCGCCGGGCGGCAGGTACAGCAGCCGCTCCCCGTCCGGCGAGGTCACCTCGTACCCCGTGCCCGGCGAGTCCATCGCCACCGCCCGCACCCGGTGCCCGCTGATCAGCGTCAGCTCCCGCCCGTCCGGCACCCGCCCGGCCGTCGGCAGCCCGGCGGGCAGCTCAAGCGCGGGCCCCTCGTGCGGATGCGTCAGCAGCACCTGCCGTACGCCGACGAGCGTCTGCCCCGCCCGGGCGGCGGCCAGCGCGGCGCCCGGCGTCAGATCGAGCAGCAGCGCCCCGTCCACGAGCACGGCGGTCGCGGCCCGCGCCCGCTCCCCCCGGGCGAGGGCGCAGGCAGCACAGGGACAGTCGGGGCGGGGCAGCCCACCGGGGGCGCCGGTGCCGAGCAGAGTCAGTTCCACGCCCACGATCCTCCCGCGTCCCCGCGCGGGGTGCGCGCCCGGCTACGCTGCGGGCAGGAACGGTTGGGACTCGGGAGGCGGACACATGGCATGGACGTGGCGGTTCGAGAAGTCCGACGGCACGGAGGTCACCCCGGCGGTGGAGCCGGACGAATTCACGACGCAGGGGGACGCGGAGTCGTGGATCGGTGAGTACTGGAGGCCGCTGCTGGAGGGCGGGGCGGATCAGGTGGTCCTCTTCGAGGACGCGACGAAGATTTACGGCCCGATGCCCCTGAACGCGGAGTCCTAGAGCGGACGGCGGGGCTGGGGGCGTTTTTGTCCCCCACCCCGCCCCTTCCCGAAACCCTGCCGGGGGCTGGGCCCCCGGGCGCCGGTGGGGAGGCGGCGGCTCCGCCGTGCCTGGCGGGACCGGTGTGCGGGGGCTTTTCGATCCCCCACCCCGCCCCTTCCCGAAACCCTGCCGGGGGCTGGGCCCCCGGGCGCCGGTGGGGAGGCGGCGGCTTCGCCGCGCCCTGCGGGGCGGCCGGCTCGTTTCGCGGCAGCTTTGCGCCGCGGGTACGTCCCGATGTGGGCAATCGTCCCGCAGGGCTGGGGGTCCCCCGGACGGAGTCTGGGGGAGGGTGGGCACAACGCACCGACGGGCGGCGCCCTTTCGTCGCCGTTCACCCCGACCGCGTCGGCCGCCCACGTGGGCGGCGCCCCGACGGCCCCGGCACCCCCGGTGCCCGGTGGCCCCCGGCGGTCCTGGTCGCCCAGGAACGCGGCGCCCCGGCGGCCCGGGTGGCCCGGGGAGACGGTGCCCCGGCGGTCCTGGTCGCCCAGGAAGACGGCACCCCCGGCGGTCCCGGTGCCCGGTGGCCCCCGGCGGTCCCGGTCGGTCTGGTCGCCCGGTAAGGCGGCGCCCCAACGGCCCCGGTGCCCGGCGGTCCCGGTCGCCCGGGAACGCGGCGCCCCGGCGGTCCCGGGCACCGGGGGGCAGACCACCGCGGCCCTAAATCTCGCCCAGCGTCACCGCCGCCGTCCTCGTCGCCCCCGCCCTCACATACGTCACCGTCACCCTCTCTCCCGGCCCCCTCCCCGCCAACGCCTCCGCCAGCGACGTCAGCGTCGTGATCTCCGAGTCGTCCACCTTCGTGATGACGTCACCCGGCCGGATCCCCGCCTTCGCCGCCGCTCCGTCCGCCGGGACCTCCACCACGGCCACGCCCGCCGGGCGGTACTCGTCGTCGAGGAACGTGCGGCCGGTGATGTTCAGGGCCGCGCGGCCCGAGTCGGTGACGCGGCCGCTCTTGACGATCTGGTCGGCGACCGTGCGGACCATGGAGACGGGGATCGCGAAGCCGATGCCCGGCGCCGCGCTGCCGCCCAGTTCCGGGTCGGTCGCCGCCAGCGTGGGGATGCCGATGACCTCGCCGTCGAGGTTGACCAGCGCGCCCCCGCTGTTGCCCGGGTTGATCGCCGCCGACGTCTGCACCATGTTGGCGATCGTCGCGCCCGTACCGCCGCCCGCCCGGCCCTCGCTGACGGTCCGTCCGGTCGCCGAGACGATGCCCTGGGTGACGCTGCTCGACAGGCCCAGCGGCGAGCCCATCGCCAGCACGATCTGGCCGACCTCGACCTTCGAGATGTCGCCGAACCTGGCCGGTTTCAGCCCATCCGGGACACTGTCCAGCTTGATGACGGCGAGGTCCTGCTCGGGGTAGCTGGACACCAGCTTCGCGCCCAGCGCCGCCTCGCCCGTGGCGACGGTGACCTTGAAGGCGTTCTCCCCGCCCACCACGTGCGCGTTGGTGACCACATGCCCCTGGGCGTCGTAGACGATCCCCGAGCCGAGGCTGTTGGACGCCTCGATCTGCACCACCGACGGCAGCACGTTCCTGATCACCGTCTTGTAGTCGCTCTCGAGATCGTTGTCGACCGCCGGCGCCGCCGCCTGCGTGGTCCGCGCCGTCGGCGCCGACGAAGGCGCCGCCGAGCAGCCCCCGACCAGAGCCGCCACGGCGGCCACGGCGACCACCGTGCGGGCGAAGAGAGAAACAGTCATGTCCGGAGTATCACGTTTGTCCACCCGACCCGGCCCGTATTAGACAGCCGATCAGGGCGCCTCCGCCCCCGTCTCCACCCCCGCCCCCGCCGCCAGGAACTGCGTCGCCGCCAGCTCCCCGTACAGCGGATCCGCCGCCACCAGCTCCTGGTGCGTGCCCACTGCCCGTACCCGCCCCGCGTCCATCACCACGATCCGGTCGGCCAGCGTCACCGTCGACAGCCGGTGCGCCACCACCAGCACGGTCGTCTCCCGCGCCGCCTCCGCCACCACGTCCCGCAGCGCCAGCTCGTTGACCGCGTCGAGCTGCGAGGTGGCCTCGTCGAGCAGGAGCAGCCGTGGCTTGCGCAGCAGCGCCCGGGCGATGGCCACCCGCTGGCGTTCGCCGCCGGACAGCTTCGAACCCCGGTGTCCCACGACCGTCTCCAGGCCGTCCGGGAGCCGCTCCACGACCCCGTCCAACCGGGCCCGTACGAGCACGTCCCGGATGTCCTCCTCCGTCACGTGCGGCGCAGCGAAGACCAGGTTCTCCCGCAGCGTCCCCGACAGCACCGGAGCATCCTGCTCCACATAGCCGATGGCGGCCCGGAGTTCCGGCAGGCGCCAGTCCCGTACGTCCTTGCCGTCGATCAGGACCCGGCCGCCGGTCACCTCGTAGAACCGTTCGAGCAGCCCGAACACGGTCGTCTTGCCCGCGCCGGACGGGCCCACGAAGGCCGTCATGCCCGCGCCCGGCACCTCGAAGGAGACACCGTGGTGCACCGGCGGCAGGTCGTCCCGGTAGCGGAACTCGACGTCCTCGAAGGTGACCGTCGCGGGCCCCGAGTCCCGCACCACCTCGGAGCCGGTCGACGCTTTCCCGGAGCCGGGCCCGGACCCCAGGTCCTCCGTCTCCAGCCGCTCGGCCTCCAGGATCCGGGCGATCGCCGCCGACCCCACCTGGAACTGGGTCGCCGCCTCCACCAGCTTGGAGACCGGGTCGATCAGGTAGAAGAGGAACAGCAGGAAGGCGATGAGCGACGCCACGGATATCGCGCCGGACGCCACCCGCGCCCCGCCGATCCCCAGCACCGCGAGGAACGACACCTGCACCGCGAGGCCGATCGAAGACCCTGCCACCGACTGCCACTTGGCCGATTTCACACCGTGCCGCCACGCCTCGCGCGCGGCCTCCTCCACGATCGCGGTCTCACGCTCCTCCGCGCCGGACGCCTTGACGGTACGGAACGCCCCGAAGACCCGCTCCAGGACCGTCGACATCTCCCCGACGGCCTCCTGGGAGCGCTGTGTGGCCCGCGCGATCCTCGGCATGACCAGCCCGACCGCGCCGCCGATCAGCACGATCACACCGAGGGTGACCCCGAGCAGTACGGGGTCCATGAAGCCCATCATCACGATCGTCGCCACGAAGGCGAGCCCGCCCGTCGCGGCGGAGACCACCGACTGGGTCGTGACCGCGCGCAGCAGGGTGGTGTCGGAGGTGACCCGGGACATCAGATCGCCGGGCTGGGTCTTCTCGACTTCCACGAGCCGCAGCCGCAGCAGCCGTCCGACGAGGGAGCGGCGGGCGGCGAGGACGACGGACTCGGCGGTGCGTTCCAGGATGTACCCGCCGAGGGCGTCGATGGCGGTGCCCACCACCACCAGCGCGGTGAGGACGAGGAGTACTCCCGCGATGGACTGGTCGCCGCCGAGCCGTTCGACGAGCGCCTTGGCCGCGAGGGGCTGGGCCAGTCCGCTCGCGGCGCCGATCAGCGCGAAGACGGCGCCGAGCGCGACCGTCCAGCGGTGCGGCCGGAAATGCAGATAGAGGGCGCGCCAGGTCTCGCCGCGCGCGGCCTGAGGGGTGGTCGTGGTCACGACATTCAGGACGCAGCCGGAGCTGTCCTGCCTGACAGCCGCGCCGAATCCACGCCAGGTGCCGGAGCCGGCCCTGTCTGTACGGCGCCGGACCGGCCGAGCGGATCCAACTCGCCGGATCGGCCCGCCTGTACGTTGCCGGACCGGCCGAGCGGATCCAATTCGCCGGATCGGCCCGTCTGTACGTTGCCGGACCGCCTGGCCCAATTCGCCGGATCGGCCCGCCTCTGCGTTGCCGGACCGGCCGAGCGGATCCAACTGGACGGATCAGCCCGTCTGTACGTTGCCGGACCGGCCGGCCCAACTCGCCGGATCGGCCGCTCATACGGCGCCGAGCGGACAGCGCCGGGCCCGGCGCCCTTACCGGCCCACCGCCGCGATACCCCGTCTCAGCCGCGCACGCCGCACAGATGCAGCAGCGCCGCGATCCGCCGGTACGGTTCCGTCCGGCCCGCCCGGTCCTCGGCCGCCAGGAGCCGTTCCAGTTCCTCGGCCGCGGGCAGGCCCACGTCGTTCGCGACGCCGTCGGTGAAGACCCGCACCCCGTACCAGGCGTGCAGCGGCGCCGCGATTCCGGCGAGGGCCGAGGTGAGGGTGTCCAGGCGGTCCGCCCGTACCTTCTGGCCCGTACGGTCCGTGTACACGTCCGAGTCGAAGGCGGCCGTGGCGCCCGCCCAGTCCCCGGCCAGCCCCGGCCGCATGGCCAGCGCCTCCGCGTTCCGTACGACCAGGGAGAGCAGGCCACCGGGTGCCAGCATCCGGGCGAGGCCCGCGAGCATCGCGTCCGGGTCCGGCGCGTACATCAGCACGCCGTGGCAGAGGACCACGTCGAAGCTGCCGGGCAGGAAGTGGACGCCGGTCTCGCGTCCGTCCCCTTCGATCAGCCGGACCCGCTCGCGGATCCCGGCCGGCTCGGTCGACAGCGACTCACGGGCCGCCTTCAGCAGCTCGGCGTCCGACTCCAGGCCGGTCACCGTGTGCCCGGCACGGGCCAGGCGGAGCGCCTGGGTGCCCGCGCCCATGCCGACATCGAGTATCCGCAGGCGCTGGCCCACCGGGTAGCGGCCCGCTATCTGCTCGTCGAGCTGACGGGCCACGAGCTCCTGGCGGACGGTGTCACGCAGCCCGCCGAACCCGGTCGACCAGTGTGCGGGCGCTCCGCCCCCGAAGCCGGAGAGGTCCGCGCTCAGGGCCGCTCTCCGCGCTTGACCTGCGGTTTCGGCAGACGCAGTCGGCGCATCTGGAGCGTACGCATCAGGCCGTAGGCCACCGCGCCACGCTTCGGCTCGTTCGGGAAGCGCTCGTTCAGCTGCTTCTTCAGCCGGATCGAGATACCGATCGAGTCGATGACGATCATCACGATCACACCGAGCCAGAGCAGCAGCGAGATGTTCTGCAGCTGACCGACGCGGATCATGGACAGGACCAGGATCACGACGGCCATCGGGAGGAAGAACTCCGCGATGCAGAAGCGTGAGTCGACGAAGTCGCGCACGAAGCGGCGGACCGGACCCTTGTCACGGGCCGGCAGATAACGCTCGTCACCGCTGGCCAGCGCCTCACGCTGACGCGCGAGATCGGTCCGGCGGGCCTCGCGCTGGCGGCGCATGGCCTCCTTGCGGTCGAGCGGCGCCGACGACGCACGGCGGCGTTGGCCCTGGGCCTCACTCCGCTTCGGGGTCGGGCGGCCCTTGGGGGCCTCGGGGTCGCGGGGCTGCTTGGAGAGGTCCGCCGTCACCTTGTCGGTGGGGGCCTTCTCTTCCTTCGAACGGCTACGGAACACAAAACCCAAGGGTACGGGGTGCCGCGCATGGACCCCACCCCCTCGGGGAACGATCCGGCAACGAGCTGCGTCCGTAACAGCGTCCGTACAAGCGTCCGTACCGGGCGGAAATGGGACGGTCTCGCGGAGCCGGCACGGTTTCCCGACGGCCACCTACTCCTTGCGCCGGATCGGGAGCCGATCGCAGTCGTCCTTGGGTAGGAGCGCATCCGCCCTCGAACAGTGCGGTAATGGATGCAGGGCCCGTACTGTGGGTTCTGTTGGAGTGCTTGAGCCGAGTCCGTCAGAAGGGGGCGCGCGAAGCCCATGAGCGGTGTCATGAAGCGTATGGGGATGATCTTCCGCGCGAAGGCAAACAAGGCCCTTGACCGGGCCGAGGATCCGCGCGAGACCCTCGATTACTCCTACCAGAAGCAGCTGGAGCTGCTCCAGAAGGTGCGCCGCGGCGTTGCCGACGTGGCGACCTCGCGCAAGCGCCTGGAACTGCAGCTGAACCAGCTCCAGGGCCAGTCCACCAAGCTGGAGGACCAGGGCCGCAAGGCGCTGGCGCTCGGCCGCGAGGACCTGGCGCGTGAGGCGCTGTCCCGGCGGGCCGCGCTGCAGCAGCAGGTCAGCGACCTCGAGGTGCAGCACCAGACGCTGCAGGGCGAGGAGGAGAAGCTGACGCTCGCGGCGCAGCGGCTCCAGGCCAAGGTCGACGCCTTCCGTACGAAGAAGGAGACCATCAAGGCCACGTACACGGCGGCGCAGGCCCAGACCCGGATCGCCGAGTCGTTCTCCGGCATCTCCGAGGAGATGAGCGACGTCGGCGTCGCGATCCAGCGGGCCGAGGACAAGACCGCGCAGCTCCAGGCGCGGGCGGGGGCCATCGACGAGCTGCTGGCCTCCGGCGCGCTCGACGACCAGTCGGGGCTGGCCAAGGACGACATCCAGGCGGAGCTCGACCGGCTCTCCGGCGGTACGGACGTCGAGCTGGAGCTTCAGCGGATGAAGGCGGAGCTGGCCGGCGGGCCGGCGCCGAAGCAGGCGATCGAGGGCGGCGCGAACACCCCGCAGGACCAGGCGCAGCAGTCCTCGCACCCGAAGTTCGACAAGCAGTAGCCGGCGGCGGAGTCGAGCACCGAGTCAAGCACCCTACGAGTCCTGAGGACGGCATCATGATCGTAAGGATCATGGGGGAGGGGCAGGTGAGGCTGGCCGACAGCCACCTCACCGAACTGAACAAGCTCGACGACGAGCTGCTCGCGGAGATGCAGAAGGGCGATCACGACGGCTTCCGCCGGACGCTGCACGCCCTCCTGGAGAAGGTACGGGAGCTGGGGGAGCCGCTTCCGGATGCCTCCCTCGACCCCTCCGACCTGATCCTTCCGGCCCCCGACGCCACCCTTGAGGAGGTGAGCGCGATGCTCACCGACGAGGGCCTGATCCCGTCCTTCTGACGCGCACCGCACACTCCAACACCCGCCGCCCCGTGTCCCCCGGGCGGATTCTTGGGGTCCTCGCAACACCTGATGGCCTACGTGGTCGTCAGTAGATCACGCAGGCGCTCGGCTGGGG
>NZ_BMQQ01000004.1:251312-338216 GCF_014648195.1 Streptomyces purpureus | reverse complement strand
CTGCGGAACGGGCCGGGGCCCATGGGAACGCCGGTGCTCCGGGTACGGGCCGGGTACTGCGGAACGGGCCGGGGCCCATGGGAGCGCCCGGTGCTCCGCGTACGGGCCGCCGGGTACTGCGGAACGGGCCGGGGCCGCGTGGGAACGCCCGGTGCTCCAGGTACGGGCCGGGCCCGTGGGAACGCCGGGCCCCCGCCGGCGCCGGCCCGCGTCAGGTGACGCGGCGCGCGCCGTGCCGGACCGCCCTGAGCCGGGTCTCCGTCGGGAGCTCCTTGAGGCCCGCGGAGTCCCGGGCGTGGGCCAGCGCCTCGTCGGTCAGCCGGGTCAGGGTCCCGCCGGGCGAGGCGTACGGCTCCAGCAGCAGGGCGATCCGGGCCCTCGGGGCCGTACGACGGCCGGTCAGCAGGACCTGGGCGCGGGCCACGCCGTCCAGGGACTCCGCCTCCCGCTCCAGTACGGTCTCCAGGGCCCGGCCCCGCAGCAGCGCGCCTTCGCCGTCGCCGCTGTCGATCAGGACCTCCGCCAGCCGGGCGCGGCGGAACTGGGCGAGCAGCCACCACAGCGCCAGCACCACGAGCAGGGCGAGCCCGCCGATCACCGCCGGCCACCACCAGACCTCGTCCTTCCAGCGGGTGCGGGCGGACGCGCCGAGCAGCACGTCGTCGGGGCCGGACCAGGGCCACCAGGACGGTACGCCGAGGCCGAGGCCGGCCGCGAGGACCGCGCCCCCGACGGCCAGCAGTGCCAGGCCCGCGACGCCCAGCAGCGCGCGGTCGACCCCGCGGACGGTTCCCCGGACCACCGCCGTCACGCCCTCACCTCTTCTTCCTCGGGGCACGCCCGACGCGCACCGTCAGCGACGGCTGCCGGGCCAGCCCCAGTTCTCTGATCCCGGCGCCCACGACCTCGTCCAGGTCGGCGCGTACGTCGTCGAGTTCGCGGAAGTGGGAGACTGCACGGACGCCGACCTTCCGCCGGCCCATGCCGACCCGTACGGACTGCACACCGGAGACCTCCATGGCCCGGTCCCGCAACACGAGCGCCGCCGCCTCCCGGTCGAGGCCCGCCCGGACGGCGGGCGCGTCGCACCGCATCGGGAGCACGGCCCGCAGGCCCGGCGTGAGGGCGAGCACGATCAGCCAGAGACCGACGAGCATCGCGAGCCCGGCCGCCACGAGGACCCAGATGTTGTCGAGGGGGCGGGTGGCCAGTTCGTCGGCGAGGGTCCGCCGCCAGCGCATGGCCTGCCGGCCGGCCCGTACGGACGCGATGTCGTAGAGGAGCAGCCCGGCCGCGCCCAGGACGACCAGCGAGACCAGGACCGCCGGCACCCGCCGGGCGGCCCAGAAGCGCCGCGGCGGGGGCCGCTGCTCGCCGTCCGGCGCCGGCGCCGGGTCGTAGGACGCGCCGGAGGTGGTCTGGTCGAGTTCGGTCATCGGAGCTTCCCCCGGTCCTCGCGGCGCGTGTGCGCGGAGTGCAGGCGCTCCACCTGGACCGCCACCTCCGGCACCTCCATCCCCGCCAACGCCCTTACCCGCTCGGCGACATGGTGACGCACCCGGCCGCACTGGCGGCCGAGGTCGGAAGGATAGTCGAGCTCCAGACTCACCCTCACACGTGCCATGTCACGGTGTACGACGACCGAGGCGCGCGGCGCCGCGCCGCCCTCCGGTACGCGTACCACCGCCTCGCGCGCCGCCTGTGCGGCGATTTTCGCCACCACCCGGTCGGCGATCGAGGTCGCCCCGCGGTCGGCGGCTCCGATCCGCTGCGCCGCCACGCCGGGTCACCGCCGCCGGTCGACGCGCTCGCGCCCCTCGCGACCTCGGAAGAAGTCGCCGGGTTCGATGTCTCCGTCCAGGAACCGGCCGGCCACGAAACCGATCGCTCCCAAGGCCGCCACCAGCACGAACGCTCCGAAGCCGCCGAAGTATCCGGCGAAGCCGAGCGCCATTCCGGCCACCAGGCCGATCGCTGCCATGCTCATGCTGTGCCCCTTCAACGCCTGCTTCGGCCCGCCTCAGCCCGGCTGCTTCCTCGCCTGCCCGGGCCGTTGCCCGCCCGGTCCGGCGAAGCCGGTCACTGAATCCGGGTCTCCGGTTCTTCTTCCTCCTCGTCGGGGAGCTTCACATCGCTCACGGCGATGTTCACCTCCACGACCTCCAGGCCGGTCATCCGCTCGACGGCCGTGACGACGTTCTCGCGTACGGCCCTGGCGACATCGGAGATCGAGACGCCGTACTCGACGACGATCTCCAGGTCGAGCGCGGTCTGCACCTCGCCGACCTCGGCCTTCACACCTCGCGTGACACTGGACTTCGTACCGCCGGGGACCCGGTCGCGTACGGCGCCGAGCGTTCGGGACAGTCCGCCGCCCATGGCATGGACACCGACCACGTCCCGGGCGGCCAGCCCGGCGATCTTCTCCACGACCCCGTCGGCGATCGTCGTCCGCCCGCGGACGCCCGGGTCTCCCCCGCCCCGCCGCGTCGGGGACGGCTTGGCCAACGGCGTCCGAACGGTCTCGTCGGAGGTCTGCTGCTGCCTGCTCTGTGCGGCCTCGGTCATCGCCGTTCATCCCTTCCGGCCGGGTCTGGACTCCCTTGCCCACATTAGGTGCGCTTGCCCGATCCTGCGCCGGGGATGCGGCAGGCTGGAGGAATGGCAGGTGTGACGGCAGATACGGCGTCGGGCGGCACGGGGACGACCGGCACCGGCTGGTCGGCGGCGGTACGGGGCCGGCTCGGCCTCAGTCGGCTGCTGCCCCTGGGCGGGACGGAGGACGGTGCCTGGCTCGCGGAACGGGCGGCCGTCTCGGTCCTCCGTCGGGCGGCGGGCGAGGTACGAGGGGTGGCGCCGGGCGCGATGAGAGTGCGCCTGGCGGACCCGGACGCGCCCCGGCCATCGAAGTTCCCGGCGCCCCCCGGCGCGGCGGGGCCGGGGCCGTTGCTGATCGACGGGGAGTTCGTGGCCTCGGGCGACTCGCCCCTGCCGGAGCTGGCCGAGGAGCTGCGCACCGCGCTCTTCACCACGGGCGAGTGGCTCGGGCTGACCATCGCCCGGGTGGACCTCCGCGTGACGGGCCTGGGTGACGCGCCCCCGGATCCAGGCGCGGCGCCTCGGCCGACCGGGCGAACCGCCCCGGCGGCGGGCGCGCCCCCGGGGAAGGACGTAAGCGATGCGGTGGGCGCGGCGGCGGGCGCGCCCCTGGGGAAGGACGTAAGCGATGCCGTCGGCGCGGCGGCGGGCGTTCCGTTGGCGACCGCAGCCACCGATCCCGTCGCCGCCGCGGTGCTCGCGGTCGACGGCGTCGACGCCCTGACGACCACCCTGGGCCCGTCCGTCCACCGCGCGCCGGACCACCTCCGCGTGGAACTGGCCGTCTCCGCGGGGCACCGCCCACCGACCGTCGTCCACGCGGTACGCCGCGCGGCCGAAACGGCCCAGCCCCGGCCGCTGCCCGTGACGGTCCTGATCACACAGGTGCGCTAGACGTCCGGCGGAGGCCGTCCGGCGCCGGGGGACGGGCGGGCGGGCCGCCTCGGACGCTGGGGTGGTCAGTCGCCGAGGCCCGCCAGGTCGCGCAGGCGGCGGGCCTGGGCGGCGCGTTCGGCGGTGCGCTGGTCCTCGTACGTGCGGTCCGTGGCGCCCCGGAGCAGGGCCTTCGTCTCGATGACGGCGTCACGCGGGGCCGCGAGCAGGGCCGCGCTCAGGTCTCGTACCGCGCCGTCGAGCTCGTCGAGGGGGACCGCGAGGTTGGCGAGGCCGGTGCGTTCTGCCTCCGCCGCGCCCACGAAGCGGCCCGTGGCGCAGATCTCCAGCGCGCGGGCGTAGCCGACCAGGCCGACCAGCGGGTGCGTGCCCGTGAGGTCCGGCACCAGGCCGAGGCTTGTCTCACGCATGGCGAACTGGACGTCCTCGGCCACGACGCGCAGGTCGCAGGCGAGGGCCAGCTGGAAGCCGGCGCCGATCGCGTGGCCCTGGACGGCCGCGATGGACACGAGGTCGTTACGGCGCCACCAGGTGAAGGCTTCTTGGTATTCGGCGATGACCGCGTCGAGGTCCGCGTCGGAGCCGCGCGCGAGGTCGAGGAAGGACGGCTCGCCGTCGAAGCCCTCGGGCGTGAACGCCTGCCGGTCGAGCCCCGCGGAGAAGGATTTGCCCTCGCCGCGCAGCACCACGACCCGCACGCTGCCCGGCAGCGACCGTCCGGCTTCCGCCAACGCCCGCCACAGAGCGGGAGACTGGGCGTTGCGCTTGGCCGGGTTGGTCAGGGTCACCGTGGCAACGGCGTCCTCGACGGTGAGCCGCACACCGTCCTTGTCGAATACAACGAGCACAGAGTCGAGCGAGGTCATGGGGCTCCTCCGGTTCCGGTGCAGCACAGTCAAGTGACTGCACAGTAACCACCCGGTCGACCGCAGGACCGACCGGGTGGCCACGCCGAAATCGGTGGGGCCGGACGAACCGCGCCCGGACGAGCAGCGCCCTCGGTCCCGGAGGCTCCGGGAGGGCCGGGGACGCCCCTGGGCGTCAGGCCGTGGGGGCCTTCTTGCCTCGGGTCGCTCCGCCGCGTCCCCGCAGCGTCACTCCGGACTCACTGAGCATCCGATGGACGAATCCGTAGGAGCGGCCGGTTTCCTCGGCCAGCGCCCGGATGCTCGCACCGGAGTCGTACTTCTTCTTCAGGTCTGCCGCGAGCTTGTCGCGCGCGGCGCCGGTCACCCGGCTGCCCTTCTTCAGAGTCTCGGCCACCCGTGCCTCCTCATGGGAAGTGCGCTCTGGACTCTCATGATCACCCCTCTGGAGCGGGATGGCCACCCATTCGACAAGGTCTGTGCGACGAGGTTTGGCGGGCGGAACGCCGTCCTCACGACCGGAATCCCAGATTCCGGTGAACCGTTTTCCTTGGTCCGAGCCGGGACGGGCACGTATCGCCAGGTCAGCGGGGCGCCCCCGGCACGCCGGGAACGACGGCGCGGCGTGGCCCGGGTGGACGCAATCCACCGGAAGCCACGCCGCGGTACGAGACGCACTCACTCAGATGATGGATCACCCGTAGGCCGAATGATCCATACGGAGACGATCAGGCCAGGGCCACCAGGTCCGCGTAGTCGGCTCCCCAGAGGTCCTCGACACCGTCCGGGAGCAGGATGATCCGCTCCGGCTGGAGCGCCTCGACGGCGCCCTCGTCGTGGGTGACCAGCACGACCGCGCCCTTGTAGGTGCGCAGCGCGCCGAGGATCTCCTCGCGGCTGGCCGGGTCGAGGTTGTTCGTCGGCTCGTCGAGGAGGAGGACGTTCGCCGAGGAGACGACCAGGGTGGCCAGGGCGAGCCGGGTCTTCTCACCGCCGGAGAGCACCCCGGCCGGCTTGTCGACGTCGTCGCCGGAGAAGAGGAAGGAGCCGAGCACCTTGCGCACCTCGACGAGGTCGAGGTCGGGCGCGGCGGAGCGCATGTTCTCCAGGACCGAGCGGTCCGGGTCGAGGGTCTCGTGCTCCTGCGCGTAGTAGCCGAGCTTGAGGCCGTGACCAGGGCTGACCTCGCCGGTGTCGGGCTGCTCCACGCCGCCCAGGAGCCGCAGCAGCGTGGTCTTGCCGGCGCCGTTGAGGCCGAGGATGACGACCCGCGAGCCCTTGTCGATGGCGAGGTTCACATCGGTGAAGATCTCGAGCGAGCCGTACGACTTCGACAGGCCGTCGGCCGTCAGGGGGGTCTTCCCGCACGGCGCCGGGTCCGGGAAGCGCAGCTTGGCGACCTTGTCGGAGACGCGGGCGTCCTCGAGACCGGACAGCAGGCGCTCGGCGCGGCGGGCCATGTTCTGGGCGGCGACGGTCTTGGTGGCCTTGGCGCGCATCTTGTCGGCCTGCGCGTTGAGGGCCGCGGCCTTCTTCTCGGCGTTCTGGCGCTCGCGGCGGCGGCGCTTCTCGTCGGCCTCGCGCTGCTGCTGGTAGAGCTTCCAGCCCATGTTGTAGACGTCGATGGTGGAGCGGTTGGCGTCCAGGTAGAAGACCTTGTTGACGACGGTCTCCACGAGGTCGACGTCGTGGGAGATGACGATGAAGCCGCCGCGGTAGGTCTTCAGGTAGTCGCGCAGCCAGACGATCGAGTCGGCGTCGAGGTGGTTGGTCGGCTCGTCGAGCAGGAGCGTGTCGGCGTCCGAGAAGAGGATGCGGGCGAGCTCGACACGGCGGCGCTGACCTCCGGAGAGGGTGTGCAGCGGCTGGCCGAGGACCCGGTCGGGCAGGCCGAGCGCGGCGGCGATGGTGGCGGCCTCGGCCTCGGCGGCGTACCCGCCCTTGGTGAGGAACTCGGTCTCCTGGCGCTCGTACTGCTTGAGCGCCTTGTCGCGGGTGGCGCCCTGGCCGCTCGCGATGCGCTCCTCGTTCATCCGCATCTTGCGGATGAGTACGTCCAGGCCGCGGGCGGAGAGGATGCGGTCGCGGGCGAGGACGTCGAGGTCGCCGGTGCGCGGGTCCTGCGGCAGATAGCCGACCTCGCCGGAGCGGGCGATCTGGCCGGCGGCGGGGATGCCTTCACCCGCGAGGCACTTGGTGAGGGTGGTCTTGCCGGCGCCGTTGCGGCCGACGAGACCGATGCGGTCACCTTTGGCGATGCGGAAGGACGCGGATTCGATGAGGACGCGGGCGCCGGCGCGCAGCTCGATGCCGGAAGCGGTGATCACGGACAGACTCCAGGGCGGATATGGACGGCGGAAGGACGGCGGGGGCGGGGCTTCGACGCCGCTAATGCACAGGGAGAATGGCCATGGAGGCCAGTCTAACGGGCGTGTGCAACTGGTTTTCTGCCGTGCGACGAGGGTCACTCCGGGGGCACCGGCCCCCGCGCACTCCCGCGCCTGGTGGCCGGGGGGCTAAGGCTTCGGGGTGGGGATCTCGTTGCCCAGCGGCTCGCGGTCCGGCTCGATCCGGCCGAATTCGTCGACGGCGACGAGTTCGGCGGTCCAGGCGGCCGGCTCGGTGCAGGGCTGGGCGATCAGGAGCGCGTCGGAGGTGCGCAGGTGGCGCTGCGGGACATAGGTGCAGCCGCGGCGGGGAGGCAGGATCCAGCGCAGGTCGCCGTCGGCGACGCGGTAGGCCGCGATGCGTTCGGGGGTGACGACGGCGAGCATCTTCGCCTGGGGGTCGAGCGGCTGGAGCACGGATCCGCTCCGGGCGTCGAAGGCGGGGATGACGCGGTGCCAGCGCACGGCGCTGCCGTCCTCGCGGACGGTGTCGGTGACCATGCCGTCGCTCCACAGGGCCAGGGCGTGGCCGGGCAGCGGCAGGACGGCGAGGGGGTGGCGGCCCTCGCGGGTGTAGGTCCAGCGGCGGTGGCCGGTGGCGGGGTCATACGCCTCCACGGCGTGGCCGCGTACCCGTAGCGCGGGCTCCATGGCCGTGACGGCGGCGGAGGTGTGGGCGGTGAGGCGGTCGCCGTAGGGCACGGCCCGGGAGTGGGTGGCGGCCGCGGTCACCAGGGGCAGGGCCAGCGCGGCGGTGACGACGGCGAGCGCCAGGCGTACGCCCCGGCGTACCGTCCGAACCCCCGTCCGGTTGACGCTCCGGTCGGCGCTCCGGCCGGCGTTGCCGCCTGTGCTTCGGTCGGTGTCGCGTTCCGCGGTGCGGTCGGCGCTGCTTTCGGCGCTGCGGTCGGCACTGCTTTCCGCGGCGTGGTCGGCGCTGCGGTGCGGCTGAGCGGTCACCCTTCCCCCTTCGACGCCATGTGGGCACGGCGTTGATTTCTTGGTGCCACGGCAGCACAGGCTAGGGAACGGGCCGTGGTTCTGGCCATTGATCCGGCGAATCAGGCGCAGAGCGTAGCGGCGCTGGTGGGACAAAAGGGGCGAGACGCACCGCAGTGATCGATACTCGGCGCAGGGCGGCGGCCTCTGCCGCGGCAGCGACGCGGAGGACGGTGGGCCGTGCAGTTCGACGACGACGCGCATCTGGACACCTCGGAGGTCCGGGACGTCCGCGGCAGCCGCATCCCCGGGGGACGGGCCACCGTCGGCGGCGGCATCGTCGGATTCATCGCGTTGATCCTGGGGCTGTTCTTCGGGGTGGGTCCGGAGCAGCTGGGTCTGTCACCGGGCGGTGACGAGCCTGCGGCCACGGCGTCGTCGGCGGCGGAGGTCGAGCGCGGCTGCCGGACGGGAGCGGACGCGAACACCCGCCAGGACTGCCGGATCGTGGCGGTCGTCAACAGCGTGCAGGACTTCTGGCGGGCGGAGTACGTGCGCCGGGGCGGCCGTTACGCGGACGCCCGCACGGTGATCTTCACCCAGCGGATCGGTACTGCGTGCGGGTCGGCGACCGCGGCGGTGGGGCCGTTCTACTGCCCTGGCGACCGGCAGGTCTATCTGGACCTGGGCTTCTTCGACGAGCTGCGGACCACGTTCGGTTCGAGCGGGGGACCCTTCGCGCAGGCGTACGTGGTGGCGCACGAGTACGGCCACCATGTGCAGAACCTGACCGGGACGCTGGCG
Organism: Streptomyces purpureus; assembly: GCF_014648195.1. Classification (GTDB taxonomy): domain Bacteria; phylum Actinomycetota; class Actinomycetes; order Streptomycetales; family Streptomycetaceae; genus Streptomyces; species Streptomyces purpureus. Next base: position 329,728 of record NZ_BMQQ01000004.1, on the reverse strand, counting down.
CGGGCGCAGGACGGGCGGACGGGCGCGGCGAGCAACGCGGTGCGGGTGGAGCTGCAGGCGGACTGCTACGCGGGGGTGTGGGCCCGGCACGCGACGACGACACCGGACGAGAAGACGGGGCGACCGTTGTTGACCCGGCTCGACGAGACCGACATCCGGGACGGTCTGGACGCGGCGGCGGCCGTCGGGGACGACCGTATCCAGGAGAAATTCCAGGGGCGGGTGACGCCGGAGAACTGGACGCACGGCTCCGCGCAGCAGCGTCAGGAGTGGTTCTCCACCGGTTACCGCACCGGCGACATGGCACGCTGCAACACCTTCCGCTGATCCTCCGGCCGCTTTCGGCGCGTTGTCAGTGGTGGATGCCAGACTGAGATCCAGGTCACATTCCTAGGTCCCGACCTGCGTACCGAACGTACCGAGCGAGAAGGAGTGATCGGGATGTCAGAAGCACCCCACATCTGCCCCACCCTGACCTACGACGACGCCAAGGCCGCGATCAAACAGATCACGGAGGCCTTCGGCTTCACGCAGAACGCCGTGTACGAGGGCGAGAACGGCCAGGTGCTGCACGCGGAGCTGTCGTACGGCAACGGGATGGTGATGCTGGGCAGCAAGGGCACGGGAGGAGAGTTCGACAAGCTGATGCGGGACGCCGGTCCGGCGGGGGTGTTCGTCCATGTCGACGACGTGGACCGGCATCACGCGCGGGCGGTGGAGCACGGTGTGGAGATCGTGATGCCGCCGACCGACCAGGACTACGGCTCACGCGACTACATGGCCCGGGACGCCGAGGGGAACATCTGGAGTTTCGGGACGTACACCCCCGGCGCCTCGGAGTAGGGCGGACCGGCCCGAAGGGACGTCAGAAGCCCTTCGGACGCGGGCCCCTCACGCCCCTCCGGTGTGGACCTGGAAGGCGGCTCTGCGGACCGCCTTGGCCAGGGCCGGATCGGGGTGCGCGGCGGCGAGGGCGACCAGGACCTGGACCGTGCGGGGGTGTCCGACGGCCCGGACCTCGTCGAGGAGTGCGGGGACGGTTCCCTGCACGGCCGATTCGAGGTGCCGGACCAGCAGGGCGCTCTCGCCGTGGTCGGCGACGGCGGCGGCGGTGTCCACCCAGAGCCAGGTCGCTTCCTCGCGGCTGAGGACGTCGGGGGCGTCGTCGGGGTCCATGCCTTCGAACTCGGCGAGCCACAGCAGCGCGTAAGGGCGCAGCGACGGCTCCCCGGCGGCGGCACGGACCTCGGCCTCGGCCGGGGCCCCGACGACACGCAGGGCGTCGAAGGCGAGGCCGCGCAGCAGCGCGTCCTCGCCGCGGGCGACGGTGAGCAGTTCGGAGACGGCGCCGGCGAGCGGGCGGGCGGCGAGCCAGGCGCGGTACTCGGTGCGGGCGGGTCCGGGGGTGAGCCGGGTGGAGCCGCGGAGCATGTCCTCGGCCGACTGCTCGATATGGCCGGCAGGGCTCTGCGCGGCGACGCAGATCTGCTCCAGCTTGACCCAGACCGCCCAGTTGCCGAGCGGGGTCAGGGTGGCGTGGCCGTCGCCGAGGGTCAGGGCGCCGACGGCGGCGAGGCCGTCCAGGGCCCAGTCGAGGAGGGGGGCGAGCGGGACGGCGGGGGCGGCGGGCCCGTCGGGGAGCGGGACCGGCACGGGCACGGGGATCGCGTCCGCGGTCTGGACGGGGTCCGAGGCCCGGGCGGAATCGGGGTCCTGCGGGTCGTAGGGGACCTCGCAGCGCTCCTCGCGGAGTTCGGCGACGCGCTGCTCCAGCAGGTCGAGCAGGGCCGGTACGTGAACGGGGCCGGCCGAGAGCTGAAGAAGGGAGAGCACCTGGGGGACGGCTTCGACGACCTCGGCGACGGCGGCGGGTGCCACAGCGGCCGGGGCCGGGTGGACCAGCGACCAGGCGTCGAAGAGCGCGACCCAGCCGCGCAGGACGGCGGTGTCGTCGCGGTCCCAGGCGTGCAGGCGCCAGCCGGGGCGGGCGGTGGAGCCGTGGAGCTCGACGAGTCCGGCGAGGCGGGCGCGGTCCCAGCCCGCGCGGACCTGGTCGGGCGTCAGGTCGAGTGCGGCGGCGGCCCGTTCTCCGGTGGGCGGGGCGTCGGGGCGGTGCCCGGCGGCGGCCCAGCGGGCGACGCGGACGGCGTCGGCGAGGACGGCCCGCGCCTGGCGGGCCAGCTCCGCGGCGGGCGGGGTCCCCTCGGGCGGCCGCGACGCCGGCCGGGTGCGCCGGGCCGTCACGGCCCGTCGGGCCGTGGTGAGGGGCCGCGGACGGACGAGTCGGAGTCTGGAGTTGCGCGCCAATTGCTCATCAGGCTTTCGAGACGTCACGGGAGCAGTCTTCCCGCTGACGGCCCGAAAGCCCAAACGGAATGAGTCTCACCGCGCTCGGATGAGGGGGGCGCGGGGCTACATGAGGGGGGTGAGGAAGCGCCGGAGCGCCTCTTCGTACCGGGCGGGGTCGGCGTTCCACATGGACGCGTGCGGGGCGTTCCTGACGGTGTGCAGGGTGACGAGGTCGGGGCGCCGGGCGGCGAGCTCCTGGGAGGGGCCCCAGGGGGCGAGGGTGTCGTCGGGGCCGTGGAAGATCAGGGCGGGGACGCGCATGACCTCCGGGTCGGCGGCCTCCTGGAGCCGGTCGCCGTGCAGGCCGGTGCGGCCCTGGGCGGCCCGGACGGCGAGCGGCAGGAGCCTGCTGGGGGTGCGGCGGGCGGCGGCGAGGGCGCGCAGGGTGGCCTGCCAGTCGAGGACGGGCGAGTCCAGGACGAGTCCGCTGATGCGGTCGCGCAGGCCGGAGTTGGCGGCGGCGTGCAGGGCCATCGCCGCGCCGGTGGACCAGCCGTGCAGGATGACGCGGTCGGCGCCGAGGCGGACGGCGTGCCGGATGGCGGCGTCCACGTCGCGCCACTCCGAGTCGCCGAGGTGCCCGAGGCCGTCCGGGGAGCGGGGGGCGCCCGGGTCTCCCCGGTAGGCGAGGTTGACCACGGGGAACTGGTGGCGGTTGAGGAAGGGGAGGAGATTGAGGGGGTGGTGCCGGGTGGTGCCGAGGCCGTGGACGGTGATGACCCAGGTGCCGCGGGCGGCCGGCACGAGCCAGGCGGGGAGGGTGCCGAGCTCTCCGGGGATCTCCAGGTCCTCGTGGGCGAGGCCGAGGGAGTCCGCGGGGGTGCCGCTGTAGAGCTGGGGGGTGATCCGGACGCGGCTGCCGGTGCGCGGGGTGCCGTGCTCCACGCGCTCCAGGCTGCGTACGACGGTGTCCGCGGTGTGGGCGACGCCGTCGTCGACGGGGCCGACGACGGCGTGCAGGTCGTTCCCGGCGAGGCCGTAGATGCCGGGGCGCAGGGCGGCGAGGCTGCGGGTCAGGGTGATCCGGCCGGGCGCCGTGTCGTGGACGGTGAGCCGGGGGTCGCCGGGCAGGGGCCGGTCGGGCGGCGTTCGCAGGGCCGCGTCGCTGGCGTACCGGCCGGCCGCGATGGCGGCCGCACCGATGCCTATCAGGGTGGTGACGGCCGCTGCCGTCGCTGTAGCCGGGCGCACCCTCCCAGTGTCGGTACGACGGCCATGCCCTGCCAGTGGGCGGCCCCGGGCCCCGCGCCCCTGCCCCGGAGGGCGGGTCAGGCGGGGCGGCCGTAGCCGTGGAGCTTCTCGGCGGCCTCGTCGAGCTGGGCCGGGGTGAGCAGGGAGGGGGTGCGGCCGGGGAGCGTGCTGGCGGTGAGCCAGACGTGGCACATCCATTCGAGCTGGGCGGTGCGGTCGTAGGCCTGGGTGAGGGTGTCGCCGTAGGTGAGGGTGCCATGGTTGCGCAGGAGGCAGCCGGTGCGGCCGTCGAGGGCGTCGAGCACATGGCCGGCGAGTTCCTGGGTGCCGTAGAGGGCGTACGGGGCAACGCGGACGGGGCCGCCGAGGGCGCCGGTCATGTAGTGCACGGCCGGGAGCTCGGTGACGAGGGTGGAGACGGCGGTGGCGTGGACGGCGTGGGTGTGGACGACGGCGGCGGCGGAGGTGTTCCGGTAGACGGCCAGGTGCATCGGCAGCTCGCTGGTGGGTGGGAGCGTGCCCCGTACCGGCCGGCCGTCGAGGCCGACGGCGAGGAGGTCCTCCTCCGTGAGACGGTGGTAGGGCACCGCGCTCGGGGTCACCAGGACGAGGTCCCCGACGCGGACGGAGACATTGCCCGACGTCCCGACGACCAGGCCGTCCGTGACGGTCCTGCGGGCCGTGGCCACGAGCTCCCGCCAGGCCTCTTCGAGAGTCTGTTCCATGGGGTCCATGGGGTGATCGTGCCAGCCGGGGCGGGCGGCCGCGCCGACGTGATCAGTATCTCTTCGGGAGGGCCGGGCAGACCGCCCGAAGAGGCGCGCGAGAGCCCGAAAGCCGCGTCCTGCCCCGAAACCATGGGCCGGAGGGCCGCTTCGAACGGAAAGCGGAGGGACATGCACCCGAATGGGGACACCCCCGCAACCCTCCCAGTTCACCTTCCGTTCACTCAGGTTGCCTACGTTCATCCAGCCACTGACGTCAAACGATTGCCTGGGTAAATGGAACACATCACGCTGCTGCTCGCGATTGTGGTCGTGACAGCTCTCGTGTTCGATTTCACGAACGGTTTCCACGACACCGCCAACGCGATGGCGACGACCATCTCGACCGGTGCCCTCAAGCCCAAGACGGCGGTGGCCATGTCCGCCGTGCTCAACCTGGTCGGCGCGTTCCTGTCCGTCGAGGTCGCCAAGACGATCTCCGGCGGGATCATCAACGAACAGGGCATTCGTACAGAAGTGATCTTCGCGGCGCTCGTCGGCGCCATCCTGTGGAATCTGCTGACCTGGCTCCTGGGCCTGCCGTCCAGCTCCTCCCACGCCCTCTTCGGCGGCCTCATCGGCGCCGCGGTCATGTCGGCCGGCTGGTCCGCCGTCAACGGCAGCACCATCGTCACCAAGGTCCTCATCCCCGCGATCGCCGCGCCGCTCGTCGCCGGTCTCGCCGCGATGGTGGCCACCAAGCTGACGTACAAGATCGGTGCCCGTACGGACGAGAAGCACACCGCCAAGGGCTACCGCGCCGGCCAGATCGCCTCCGCCGGTCTCGTCTCCCTCGCGCACGGCACCAACGACGCCCAGAAGACGATGGGTGTCATCACCCTCGCCCTGGTCACCGGCGGTGTCCTCGTCCCCGGCGCGAACCCCCCGATGTGGGTCATCGTCTCCGCCGGTGTGGCCATCGCGCTCGGTACGTACCTGGGCGGCTGGCGCATCATCCGCACCATGGGCAAGGGCCTCACCGACCTGCGTCCGCCGCAGGGCTTCGCCGCCCAGACCAGCGCCGCCACGGTCATCCTGGCCTCCTCCCACCTGGGCTTCTCGCTCTCCACCACGCAGTCCTGCTCCGGCGCCGTGATGGGCGCGGGCCTCGGCCGCAAGGGCGGTGTCGTCCGCTGGTCGACCGCGACCCGGATGTTCGTCGCCTGGGGTCTGACGCTGCCGGCCGCCGGTCTGGTCGCCGCCGCCGCCGAGTTCCTGACCGCTCAGGGCACCTGGGGTGTCTTCGCCGTCGCCGGTCTGCTGATCGCCGGTTCCACCGCGATCTGGGTGGCCTCCCGCCGCAAGCCGGTCGACCACACCAACGTCACCGACGACGAGCTCGACGAGCCCGCGGGTGTCGTGACCACCGCCATCGCGGCCGTCACCCCGCCGCCGGCCGGTGCCGTCGTCGCGGACACCGACCTCAAGACCACCATCGCGGCCCCGGCCGCGTCCCCCGCCGACCCGGCGGCCCCGGCCGCCGCCACGGTCTAAGGAAAGAAACGCATGAAGATCGACTGGGCAGCTCTCGGCACCGTCTTCGGTGTCAGCCTCGTGGCCACCGTCGCTCTGGTGGGCCTGTTCACCCTCGGCATCGTCGGCCTCTCCAAGCAGGAGTCGGCCGCCGCCCAGGGAGGCTCCGCCACCCTGGCCCGTACCGGCGCCTACGCCTGCTTCGCGCTCTGCGCGGCGGCCGTGGCGTACGGCATCTATCTGATCGTCGTCTGACCACGGCGCTCCACGGCATACGGAAGGGGCGGGCCGCACCACAAGGTGCAGTCCGCCCCTTCCGTATGCGCAGGTCAAGGGTGAGTTGACGGGCATTCGGGCAGCGTGGTGGACTGCCGGGGCCATTACGGCGGCAGTAGAGGAAGTCCGGTGCGAATCCGGCGCGGTCCCGCCACTGTGACCGGGGAGCTGATCCCCGGGAGCCAGGAACTCTCACCGCCGGTCACGTCGAGCCAGGGCGCGGACCCTGAGTGAGGACATTGCGCCATGCCTGGCCGCAGCAGAGCGACCGCTGTCTACGCGTACGGCGCCACCGCAGGACTGGTGGCCGATCTCGTCCTGGGGGACCCCCGCCGGGGCCATCCCGTCGCCGCCTTCGGCCGGGCCGCCGGAGCCGTCGAGCGCGCGCTCTGGCGCGACCACCGCGGCTGGGGCGCACTGCACACCGCCGTCTGCGCCGGAGGAGCCGCCGCCGCCGGCGCGCTCGCGGCCCGCGCCGTACGCGGCCACGGCGCCGCGTCCGTCGCCCTGACCGCGGCCTGCGTCTGGTCCGTCGTGGGCGGCACGTCCCTGGGCCGCGAGGCCCGCGCCATCGGCGGGGCGCTCGCCGCCGGAGACCTGGAGGTGGCCCGCGAGCGGCTGCCCCATCTGTGCGGCCGTGACCCGCAGGCCCTGGACGGTCCCGGGATCGCCCGCGCCGTGGTGGAGTCCGTCGCCGAGAACACCTCCGACGCCGTGGTCGGCGCGCTGGTGTGGGGCGCGGTGGCCGGGGTGCCGGGGCTGGCCGGCTTCCGGGCCGTGAACACCCTGGACGCCATGGTGGGTCACAAGTCGCCGCGCCACCGCCGCTTCGGCTGGGCCTCGGCCCGCCTCGACGACCTCGCCGGCTGGCCCGGCGCCCGGCTCACCGCCGCCCTGGCCACGGCCGCCGGCGGCGACCCGCGCGGCGCGCTGCGGGCCTGGCGGGCCGACGCGGGCAAGCACCCGAGCCCCAACGCCGGCCCGGTGGAGGCCACGTTCGCGGGCGCGCTCGGCGTACGGCTCGGCGGCACCCTCTCGTACGGCGGCCGGGTCGAGCACCGGCCCGTGCTCAACGGCGACGGCCGGGCCGTCGAGGTGGCGGACATCGAACGCGCGGTGCGGCTGTCGCGCCGGGTGAGCGCGCTCGCCCTGGCCGCGTGCGTGGGCGGGCGGCTGGCCGTGACGGCCATGAAGCGGAGGCGTACATGAGGGGCGGGAGCGGGGGCGGCCCCGGCGGCGGGCTGATGGTCGCCGGGACAACGTCGGACGCGGGCAAGAGCGTCGTGACGGCCGGCATCTGCCGCTGGCTGGTCCGCAAGGGAATCAAGGTCGCGCCGTTCAAGGGGCAGAACATGTCCCTGAACTCCTTCGTCACCCGTGAGGGCGCGGAGATCGGCCGGGCGCAGGCCATGCAGGCGCAGGCCGCGCGCGTGGAGCCGACGGCGCTGATGAACCCGGTCCTGCTGAAGCCCGGCAGCGACCGCTCCAGCCAGGTCGTGCTCATGGGCAAGCCGGTCGGCGAGATGAGCGCCCGCGGCTACCACGGCGGACGGCAGCGCGAGCTGTACGAGCCGGTCGTGGCGTGCCTGGAGGAGCTGCGGGGCACGTATGACGCCGTGATCTGCGAGGGGGCCGGAAGTCCGGCGGAGATCAATCTGCGCCGCACCGACATCGTGAACATGGGCATAGCGCGCGCCGCGCGCTTCCCCGTCGTCGTGGTCGGGGACATCGACCGGGGCGGGGTGTTCGCCCAGTTCTTCGGGACGACGGCGCTGCTCGCGCCCGAGGACCAGGAGCTCGTCGCCGGCTATCTCGTGAACAAGTTCCGGGGCGACGTGACGCTCCTGACGCCGGGACTCGACATGCTGAAGGGGCTCACGGGACGGCCCACGTTCGGCGTCCTGCCCTACGCCCACGGTCTCGGCATCGACGAGGAGGACGGGCTGCGGGTCTCCCTGCGCGGCGCGGTCCGTGAATCGGAGGTGGCGCCGCCGGTCGGCGAGGACGTGCTGCGGGTCGCCGTGTGCGCGGTCCCCCTGATGTCCAACTTCACCGACGTGGACGCGCTCGCCGCGGAGCCCGGTGTGGTGGTGCGGTTCGTGGACCGGGCCGAGGAGCTCGTCGACGCCGACCTGGTCGTCGTCCCCGGCACCCGGGGGACGGTGAAGGCGCTGGCCTGGCTCCGTGAGCGCGGCCTCGCCGACGCGATCGGGCGCCGGGCGGCCGAGGGCCGGCCGGTGCTCGGCATCTGCGGCGGCTTCCAGGCCCTGGCGGAGCGGATTGTGGACGACGTCGAGTCCCGGGCCGGCGAGGTCGCGGGGCTCGGGCTGCTGCCCGTGGACGTACGGTTCGCCCCCGAGAAGACCCTCGCGCGGCCCGTCGGTGAGGCCCTCGGCGAGTGGGTCGAGGGGTACGAGATCCACCACGGCGTCGCCGACGTGCGCGGCGGCGAGCCGTTCCTGGACGGCTGCCGAGTCGGCGCGGTGTGGGGCACGCACTGGCACGGGTCGCTCGAGAGCGACGGCTTCCGGCGGGCGTTCCTGCGGGAGGTCGCGGCCGCGGCGGGCCGCCGTTTCGTACCCGCGCCGGACACGTCCTTCGGCGCGCTCCGCGAAGAACAGCTGGACCGCCTCGGCGACCTGATCGAGGAGCACGCCGACACCGACGCGCTGCTGCGGCTCATCGAGCAGGGCCCGCGGGCGGGGCTGCCGTTCGTGCCGCCGGGGGCGCCGTGAACGGCCCCGGCCACGCGCCCGCCTGGGCGGAGCGCAACGAGCCCGTACGACCGTCCACCCGGCCGTCCCGGCACTGCCCCCGGGCAGGCGGGACCGCCCTCCCCCACCATGCCGACGTGCCCGAGCACTGCACTTCCCTCGAAAGGGGTACCCGTTAATGGCCTCGGCTCCCTACCCGTTCACCGCCGTTGTCGGCATGGACGACATGCGGCTCAGCCTGCTGCTCAACGCCGTCTCCCCGGCCATCGGCGGTGTCCTCGTCCGAGGAGAGAAGGGCACGGCCAAGTCGACGATCGTGCGCGGCCTGACGGCCCTGCTGCCCGCCATGGACGCCGTCGCGGGCTGCCGCTTCTCGTGCGCGCCCGAGGCTCCCGACCCGCAGTGCCCTGACGGGCCGCACGAGCCCGCGCCAGGCGTCACGCGTCCGACGCGGCTGGTCGAACTGCCGGTCGGAGCGTCCGAGGACCGGCTCGTCGGGGCGCTGGACATCGAGCGGGCCCTGTCCGAAGGCGTGAAGGCCTTCGAGCCCGGGCTGCTCGCCCAGGCGCACCGGGGCATCCTCTACGTGGACGAGGTCAACCTCCTCCACGACCACCTCGTGGACCTCCTCCTCGACGCCGCCGCCATGGGCGCCTCCCACGTCGAGCGCGAAGGCGTCTCCGTACGGCACGCGGCCCGCTTCCTGCTCGTCGGGACCATGAACCCCGAGGAGGGCGAGCTGCGGCCCCAGCTGCTCGACCGGTTCGGTCTGACCGTCGAGGTCGCCGCCTCCCGGGATCCGGAGCAGCGGGTCGAGGTCGTGCGGCGGCGGCTGGCGTTCGAGGACGACCCGGCCGTGTTCGCCACCCGCTGGGCGGAGGAGGAGGCCGCGCTGCGGGACCGGATCGTCGCCGCGCGCGCCCTGCTGCCGCAGGTGGTGCTCGGGGACGCGGCCCTGCTCCAGATCGCCGCGACCTGCGCCGCGTTCGAGGTCGACGGCATGCGCGCCGACATCGTGATGGCCCGTACGGCGACGGCGCTCGCCGCCTGGGCGGGCCGGACCGACGTCACCTCCGAGGACGTACGGCAGGCCGCGCTGCTAGCGCTTCCGCACCGCCGACGGCGCAATCCGTTCGACGCGCCGGGGCTGGACCAGGACAAGCTCGACGAGACCCTGGAGCAGTTCAAGGGCGACGACGAGCCCGACGACGACCCGGACCCGCAGGGCCCGGGCGACGGCGGTCCGGGCGGTGGGGGCGGTGTCCCTCCGCAGGGCGACGCGCCCGACCAGGCGCCTGAGCAAGGGCCCGAGGAGTCCCCCGAACCCGCGCCGTCCACCGGCGGTCCCGGTGCCGGGGAGCGGGCCGCCGTCAAGGCCGGTGAGCCGTTCCGTACGAAGGTGCTCAGCGTGCCCGGACTCGGCGAGGGCGCGGCCGGACGCCGCTCCCGGGCCCGTACCGAGCACGGCCGGACCACCGGCTCGACCCGCCCGCGCGGCGCGCTGACCAAGCTGCACCTGACCGCGACAGTCACCGCGGCCGCCCCGCACCAGAGGGCGCGGGGCCGCTCCGGCCCGGGTCTGGTGGTGCGCCGGGACGATCTGCGGCAGGCCACCCGCGAGGGCCGGGAGGGCAATCTGGTGCTGTTCGCCGTCGACGCCTCCGGCTCGATGGCGGCCCGGCAGCGGATGGGAGCGGTGAAGGGCGCGGTGCTGTCGCTGCTCCTCGACGCGTATCAGCGCCGGGACAAGGTCGGTCTGGTGACCTTCCGGGGCAAGGGCGCCGAGGTGGCGCTGCCGCCGACGTCGTCGGTGGACGCGGCCGCCGTCCGGCTCGAGGAGCTGCCGACCGGGGGCCGTACCCCGCTGGCGGCGGGCCTGCTGAAGGCACATGACGTACTGCGCGTGGAGCGGTTGCGTGATCCGTCGCGCCGCCCGCTTCTGGTCGTGGTGACGGACGGCCGGGCGACCGGCGGCCCCGATCCTGTGGCGCTGGCCGCCCGGGCCGCGCGGCTGCACGCCGCGGAGGGGACGGCGTCGGTCGTCGTGGACTGCGAGACGGGGATGGTGCGGCTCGGCCTCGCCGGGGACCTCGCCCGTGAGCTCGGCGGCACCGCCGTGACGCTGGACGAGCTGCGGGCCGACAGCATCGCCGGTCTCGTGAGGGACGTACAGGAATCGCACAGGACAACGAGGAGGGCCGCCTAATGCCGCAGGGACAGCCGACCGTCGTACCCGACGACGGTCTCACCACCCGTCAGCGCCGTAACCGTGCGCTGGTGATGGTGCACACGGGCATCGGCAAGGGGAAGTCGACGGCCGCGTTCGGGATGGCGCTGCGCGCCTGGAACCAGGGCTGGCCCGTCGGGGTGTTCCAGTTCGTCAAGTCGGCGAAGTGGAAGGTCGGCGAGGAGAACGCGCTCAAGGCCCTCGGCGAGACCGGCAAGGGCGGCACGGTCAGCTGGAACAAGATGGGCGAGGGCTGGTCGTGGATCCAGCGCGAGGTCGCCGAGGGCGAGCAGTCCCACGAGGAGAAGGCCCGTGAGGGCTGGGAGCAGGTCAAGCGGGACCTCGCTGCCGAGACGTACAAGTTCTACGTCCTGGACGAGTTCGCGTATCTGCTGCACTGGGGCTGGGTCGACACCGCCGAGGTCGTCGAGGTGCTGCGCGACCGCCCGGGTCAGCAGCATGTGGTGATCACCGGGCGGAACGCGCCGCAGGAGCTGATGGACTTCGCGGATCTGGTGACCGACATGTCGAAGGTGAGGCACCCGATGGACGCCGGTCAGAAGGGGCAGCGGGGCATCGAGTGGTAGCACGTCTCGTCATCGCCGCGCCGTCCTCCGGCGCGGGCAAGACCACGGTCGCGACCGGCCTGATGGCCGCGTTCGCCGGCCGTGGTCTGGCGGTCTCGCCGCACAAGGTCGGCCCGGACTACATCGACCCGGGCTACCACGCGCTGGCCACGGGCCGGCCGGGCCGCAACCTCGACGCGTTTATGTGCGGTACGGAGCTCATCGCGCCGCTCTTCGAGCACGGCGCGCGCGGCTGCGACCTGGCCGTCGTGGAGGGTGTGATGGGCCTGTACGACGGCGCCGCCGACCAGGGCGAGCTGGCGTCGACGGCGCAGGTCGCCAAGTTGCTGAAGGCGCCGGTGGTGCTGGTCGTGGACGCGTCGTCGCAGTCCCGCTCGGTGGCGGCGCTGGTGCACGGCTTCGCGTCCTGGGACCCGGAGGTGCGGATCGGCGGGGTGATCCTCAACAAGGTCGCCACCGACCGTCATGAGCATCTGCTGCGGGAGGCGCTCGGCGAGTCCGGGGTGCCGGTGCTCGGGGTGCTGCGGCGGGCGCCCGCGGTGGCGACGCCGTCGCGGCATCTGGGGCTCGTACCGGTGGCCGAGCGGCAGGCCGCGGCGGTGGAGGCGGTCGCGGCGCAGGCGGAGCAGGTGCGGGCGGGGTGCGACCTGGAGGGGCTGCTGGCGCTGGCGCGGTCGGCGCCGGAGCTGCGCGTGGAGCCATGGTCCGCCTGGTCGTGGGCAGGCGCTCCGCAGGGCGGAACGGGCGGGCACGGCCGCAGGCCGACCATCGCCGTCGCCGGCGGGGCGGCGTTCACGTTCTCGTACGCCGAGCACGCGGAGCTGCTGGAGGCGGCCGGCGCCGAGGTGGTGACCTTCGATCCGCTCAGGGACGAGGCGCTTCCCGAGGGGACGAGCGGGCTCGTCATCGGTGGCGGGTTTCCCGAGATGTACGGGGCGGAGCTGTCCGCCAACGAGCCGTTGCGCAAGGCCGTCGCCGAGCTGGCGCGCTCCGGTGCGCCGGTCGCCGCCGAGTGCGCGGGGCTGCTGTATCTGGCGCGGTCGCTGGACGGGAAGCCGATGTGCGGGGTGCTGGACGCCGACGCGCGGATGTCGGAGCGGCTGACGCTGGGCTACCGCGACGCGGTCGCGGTGAGCGACAGCCCGCTGGCCGCGGCGGGGACCCGGATGCGGGGGCATGAGTTCCACCGGACCGTCCTGGAGCCGGGTGCGGGCCCGGTTCCGGCGTGGGGGCTGCGGCAGCCGGAGCGGCGCGTGGAGGGGTTCGTACAGGGCGGTGTGCACGCGAGTTATCTGCACACGCACTGGGCGGCGGCGCCGGGGACGGCGTGGCGCCTGGCCGAGCACTGCCGCGAGGTTCGGCGTCCGTGACCCGCGTGACCTCCCTGTGCCGGGCCGTCGTCTCAGTGCGACAGGCCCACCACGAGCCAGATGAACGCCACCCCCGCGACCGTGCACGCCAGCGTGGAGCGCGCGGGGTGGTCGTGGTGTGCCTCGGGGAGGATCTCGGCCGCGGCGAGGTAGAGCAGCGCGCCGCCGAAGAAGCCGAGGTAGCTGCCGAGCAGTTCCTCGGGGAGGCTGAAGAAGAGCGTCGAGGCGGCGCCCACGATCGGGGCGAGCGCGTCGGCGACGAGCATGACCACGGCCTTGTGGCGGGCGTTCCCGTAGAGGCTGGTGATGGTGTACGTGTTGAAGCCGTCGGCGAAGTCGTGGGTGATGACGGCGAGCGCGACGGTGGCGCCCATGCCGCCGCCGATCTGGAATGCGGCGCCCAGCGCGATGCCGTCCATGAGGCTGTGTCCGACCATGGCCGCGGCGGCGGTCAGGCCGACCTGGGGGACGCGCTCGTCGCGGTCGGCGCCATGGGCGGCCTGACGGACCGCCAGAAGGCGTTCCACCAGGTGCGCGAGGAGGAACCCGCCGACGAAGAGCAGCAGGGCCTGCGGGACTCCGAACACCTCGGCCCCGGCGGCCTCGACCGCCTCGGGGAGGAGGTCGAGGCCGACGACACCGAGCATCAGACCGCCGGCGAGGCCGAGGACGAGGTGGCGCCGGTCGGTGACACGGCCGGCGACCCAGCCGCCGAACAGCGTCATCAGGAACGCGCCGAGCGCGACGAATACGGCCATGGGGCCTTGCTATCCGATCCGGCGGCCACCGCGCACATCCGGCCGTGTCGTGTCCCGGCCCGGCCCGGTGCCCGGTGAGCGGGCTCGTGGTCGGCGTCGGGGCCGGTCGGGGGGTGTCGGTGGACGAGGTGTGCGCGCTGGTGGAGGAGACGCTGCGGGGCGCGGGCCTGGCGTTGACGGCGGTACGGGCGCTGGCCACGGTCGAGGCGAGGGCGGCGGAGCCGGGGATCGTCGGCGCGGCGGCGCGGCTGGGGCTGCCGCTGGTGGCGTACCCGCCCGGCGTCCTGGCGTCGGTGCCCGTGCCGCACCCGTCCGGCCTGGTCCGGGCGCGGACGGGCACGCCCTCGGTGGCGGAGGCGGCGGCGCTGGCCTGGGCGAACGGCGGCGAACTCCTCGTACCGAAGCGGAAGTCACCCCCGCCGGCGCGGGTGACGTGCGCGGTGGCCCGGGTGACGGGTACGGCCATGGAGGGCCGGACGACCGCAGCGTCGGGGCGGGGCGGAACGGCCGAGGTGGGGTCGTCGACCGACCCCAAGCAGCCGTTATGCACCGATTCATCCGTCGCGAACGTGGCTCATCTGCGCGGTTGTTGACGGAGGGACCCGGGTACACCCGTGGGGAAACGGCTTTCGCCGCTCCCTTCGCCCCGGTCGTCCCCACCGGGGTACCCCGAAAACGGGTGCGGTCCGCCGATGTCGTCGGATCCACCCTGGAGTTGTCCCCGCGGCAGGCCGTTCCCCACGGCACGCCGTCCACCCCCCACCCACACCACGGCGGCCATGCATAGACACCCTGACATCCCCGACGTCCACCAGGTCGTCCACGATCTTCGTCACCACGGTGACGCGGAGGTACGGGACGAGAAGCTGATCGATCTCGCGGTCAATGTGCGGACGAACACTCCCCCGCCATGGCTGCGCGAGCGGATCGCCGATTCCCTCATGGGCCTGGCGGCCTATCCGGACGGGCGGGCCGCCCGGTCGGCGGTCGCCGCCCGACATGATCTGCAACCCGACCGGGTGCTGCTGACCGCCGGCGCCGCCGAGGCGTTCGTGCTGATCGCACGGGCGCTGCCGGTGCGCCATGCGGTGGTGGTGCATCCGCAGTTCACGGAGCCGGAGTCGGCGCTGCGGGACGCGGGGCACGACGTGACCCGGGTGCTGCTGCGGGAGGAGGACGGGTTCCGGCTCGATCCGGCCGCGGTGCCCGAGGACGCGGATCTGGTGGTGGTCGGCAATCCGACCAACCCGACGTCCGTGCTGCACCCGGCGGCGGCGATCGCCGCGCTGGCCCGTCCCGGGCGGACGCTGGTGGTGGACGAGGCGTTCATCGACGCGGTGCCGGGTGAGCGTGAGGCGCTGGCCGGGCGGACGGACGTACCAGGCCTGGTGGTGCTGCGCAGTCTCACGAAGACGTGGGGGCTCGCGGGGCTGCGGATCGGTTACGTCCTCGCCGAACCGGCGACGGTGAAGGCCCTGGAGCGGGCGCAGCCGCTGTGGCCGGTGTCGACGCCTGCGCTGGCGGCGGCGGAGGCGTGCATGTCGGCGGCGGCGCTGGCGGAGGCGGAGGAGGCGGCGCACAAGGTCGCCGTCGAGCGGGCGCATCTGCTGGCGGGCCTTGCGGAGTTCGACGAGGTACGGGCCGTGGAGACGGCCGAGGGTCCGTTCGTGCTGGTCCGGATGGAGCGGGCGGACGAGGTGCGGGAGCGGCTGCGGAGCCTGGGGTTCGCGGCGCGCCGCGGCGACACGTTCCCGGGTCTTGGCCGCCAGTGGCTCCGGCTCGCGGTAAGGGACCGGGCGACGACCAACCGTTTCCTGCAGGCGCTGGACCAGGCACTGGTGATGACCGGCTGCGCGATCCGGTGACGCGGGGCCCTGGGCACGGCCTGAGCACGGCCTGAGCACGGCCTGAGCACGGCCTGGGCACGGCCTGGGCACGGCCTGAGCGGCGCGCCCAGGGGCGCCCCGCGAAGGCCGTGGCGAATCCGGGCCTGTCCTGGGCGGCCACCGCGCCTCCCCTGCGTGCCGGAGGCGGCGCCGGGCTGCCCGAGGCCGGCCCGAGCGACTCAGGGCCGGTCCGAGGCGCGGCACCGGACTTGCCCGAGGCCGGACCGAGCGCGGCGCGTCGCGCGCTCAGGCCGCCTCCATGACGGGGGTCAGCCGCGGGCGCGGGCGCGGCGGTTGAGGGCGAGGGCTCCGGCGCCCGCGCCGACGAGGAGGAGGGCGCCACCGGTCACGTACGGGGTGGCGGAGCTGCCGCCGGTCTCGGCGAGGTTGGCGGTGGGCTCGCCGCCCTGCGCCGTGATGCCGGTGTCCCGGCTGCCGTTCGTGCCACTGGCGTCGTCGGGCTCCTGCGAGGGGGGCGCGGAAGGCTGCTCGGTGGGCTTGCCGCCGGGCCGCGGGGCCGTGCAGGTGGCCTCGGCGAGGGTGACCACGCCCTCGACCTCGGCGACGTTGAGGTTGAGCGGGTTGACGGACACCTTCAGTTCGAGCGCGGTGGCGGCGGCCGTGGTCGAGGTGGTCCGCGTACGGGAGAGGTCGAGGGTCACCTCGCCCACGCCGGGCACGGTGACCTTGGTCCGGCCGCCGGCGGTGAGCTTCACCTTCTTGCCGAGCACCGTGACATGACCGAGGACGTTCGACTCGGCGACCGGCTGCCGTCCCTTCTCGCAGACGGCCTTGGAGGTGACCTTCTCGACCTCGATCAGGGAGAGCAGCGGCAGTCCGGGCAGGTGGACGCGGGCCTTGGCGAGGTTGGCGAATCCCTCCGCCCTGGTCGGGGTGACCGTCGCACTGGCGGTGGCGACGTCGGCGCGCAGCACGCTGAAGGGCTTGCCCTGGTCGACGCCGTCCAGTCGCACGCTCAGCGCGGTCTTCCGGGCGCTCGCGGGCGCCTTGACCTCGTTGAGCGAGGCCTTGAGGGGGACGCTGACGGTCTTGTTGAGCAGGTTCACGTCGAGGCCGGTCCGCAGGACCACCGCGCCGGCCTGCCCCTGGGCGCCGGAGCCGGTGCCGGTGGCGTGCGCCGCGGGGGCGGTGAGCAGCACGGGGCCGGCGGCGAGCGCCACGGCGGCCGCGAGGGCGGCCGTGCGGCGTGCGGGCATGCGGAAGGTGTTGCTGTTCAAGGTGGTGGAACCCCCACAAGAGACATGGCGTCGCCCGGCGGCCCACGGGGACACGTGGCCACGGCGACTTGAGACACCGGAATCTTTACGCACTGAGGGTGAACTGACAGACACCTGAAGTGAGTTCATCCCAAAGGGTGGTTTCCGCGCTCGTATTCGAATATTCCGGCACAGGCGTTCCAGGAATCCCCGGAGCCTCACCGCTCCAGGGGGCGAGGGCAGGGCGCGCAGCTGTACACGCCGGAGCGCACGGAAAGTGTCATAACAAGCCAGGGCGACGTGCAGTCACGGAGCGTCAATCGCGCGCCTGTCGCAGCTCAGGGCAGCCAGACGGAAGGCCCGAGATTGCTTCTCGGACAGCCGTGCCATAAGTTAGGGCAGCCTAACCTAAAGAGATCGGGGTCGCTGTGACTATCGAGGCCATCCGGGACAGCTGGGGGATCCCGCATCTGAGGGCCGCCGACCCGGCCGAACTCGCCTTCGCCCAGGGCCGCCACACCGCGCTCGACCGCGCGTGGCAGCTGGAGGTCGAGCGGCACCGCGCCCAGGGCACCTCCGCGTCCTTCCTCGGCGCGGCCGAGACCGGCTGGGACACCTTCGCCCGCCAGGTCCGCCTCGCCGACACCGCCCGGCGCTGCTTCGAGCGGCTCGACCCCGCCACCGCCGCGTGGGTCACCGCGTACGTCGACGGCGTCAACGACGGGCTGGCCGAAGGGGCGGACCGTACGGCCGAGTTCGCCGACACCGGTCTCGCGCCCGGCCGCTGGGAGCCGTGGACGCCGCTGGCGGTCTGGCTCTCCACGCACATCCTGTTCGCCGGGTTCCCCACCAAGCTGTGGCGCGAGGAGGTCGCGCGGCGGCTCGGCGAGGAGTGGACCGAGCTGTTCGCCACCGACGGCCCCGGCACCTCCGGCAGCAACGGCTGGCTCGTCGCCCCCGGGCGGACCGCCACCGGCGCCGCGCTGATCGCGGGCGACCCGCACCGCTTCATCGAGGCGCCCGGCGTCTACCAGCAGATCCATCTGGCCTGCCCCGAGTACGACGTGGTCGGACTCGCGGTGCCGGGCGTACCGGGCCTGGCCCACTTCGGGCACACCGGGCACGTCGCCTGGGCCATCACCAACGCCATGGCCGACTACCAGGACCTGTACCGCGAGCGGCTGCGCCGGGTCGAGGGACGGCTGGAGGCGCTCGGCCCCGGCGGCTGGGAGCCCGTCCACACGCACACCGAGACGATCGAGGTCGCGGGCGGCGACCCGGTCACCGTCGAGGTGGCCGAGACCGAGCGCGGGCCGGTCATCCTGACCGCACCGGACGGCGCGAGCGCGATCAGCCTGCGCCATCCACCGCGCGTCACCGGCGACCTGGGGTTCTCGGCGCTGCCGGCGCTGCTGGCCGCCCGTACCGTCGACGACGTGGACCGGGCGTTCGACCGGTGGGTGGAGCCCGTCAACGTCGTCCAGGCCGCGGACACCGCGGGCGGACTGCTTCACCGGGTCGCCGGGCGGGTCCCCCTGCGCGACCGCGACAACTCGCTGCGGGTGGTCCCCGCCTGGGAGGCCGCCCATGCCTGGCAGGGCTGGCACGACCCGCTCCCCCGCGCCGAGGTCGACGGCGTCGCCGTGATGGCCAACGCGCGCGGCCTGGCCACACCGCTCGGCATCGAATTCGCGGCCCCCCACCGCGCGCGCCGGATCGCCGAGCTGCTGGAATCGTCGACGGCATGGTCGGCGACGGACATGCCGACGATCCACACGGACACGCATCTCGCCTCGGCGGCGGGGCTGCTGGCGGTGGTGGAGGCGGTGGGCACGGGCGGCTCTGCGGAGGGGGCGGTTGCGGAGGCCGAGGGGGCCGGAGTCCCGGCCGCCCGCGGCTCGGACGCGGCGGGTTCGGATGCCCTCGCCACAGGCGCCGGAGCGCCGGCCGGCCGACGGCCGCTCTCCCCCGGCGCCGAGGCGCTGCGGGCGCGGCTGCTCGGCTGGGACCGGCGGATGGACGCCGCCTCCGCCGACGCGGGGGCGTACGCGGCCGTACGCGCGGCCGTCGTGCGGCGGATCGCGGCGCACCCCGCGCTCGCCCCGCTCGCCGAACCCCCCTCCTACCCCGCGCTGTTCCAGCCGTGGCTCGCGCTCGTGCCGCGGGTCGCCTACGCGTTGGAGATGCTGCTGACCCGCGGGCCCGTACCGGCCGCCGACATCGCCTCGGCCGTACGCGACGCGCTGGAGGAGGTCGCGGCCGGCGAACCGCCGCGGGCCTGGGGGGAGACCCACCGGCTCGCGCCGTGGAGCGCGCTGCCCGACCGGGACGACGCGCGGTGGCCCGGCCTGGACGGCGACCACGACTGCGTCATGTCCACTTCCAGCGTGCCGGGTGTCACCGACCGCAGCGCCCGCGCTTCGGCCGCCCGTTACGTGTGGGACCTCGCCGACCGCGACAACAGCCTGTGGGTCGTACCGTTCGGTGCGTCCGGTGTCCCGGGCGACCCGCACCAGACCGACCAGCTGCCGCTGTGGCTGCGCGGGGAGCTCGCGCCCGTGATCACCGACTGGGACCGCCTGGCCCGCGAGCAGGGGTCCAAGGAGCTGTACGAGCAGACCGTCGAGGGGTTCGGCACGGTCCGGGTCGCCCCGGTCGACCCCGCGCGGGACGCGGCCCTGATCCACTCCTGGGTGAGCCAGGAGCGGGCCAGGTTCTGGGGCATGGGCGAGGCGACGGTGGAGCAGGTCCGGGAGATCTACACGCACCTGGACTCGCTCAGCACCCACCACGGCTTCCTCGTCACCCTCGACAGCGTGCCGGTCGCGCTGTTCCAGACGTACGAGCCGGACGCCGACCGGGTCAGCGAGTGCTACGACGCCGCGCCGGGCGACCTCGGGGTCCACCTGATGCTCGCTCCGGCCGGCGGCGACGCGCGCCCCGGCTTCTCCGGCAAGGTCCTCGGCGTACTCCTGGACTTCGCCCTCCAGGGCCACGACCGCCTCGTCGCGGAACCGGACGCGGCCAACGAGAAGGCGATCGCCCGCCTGGTCCGCCTCGGCTTCGGCCTGGGCCCCGAGGTCGTGCTCCCGGAGGTGGATCTCCCAGAGGTCTTCATCCCCGAAAAGCGAGCCCGTCTGGCGTTCTTCACCCGCTGAGCCACGTGCGGGCCGGGGCGCCGGCCCCGGCCCGGCGAGGGGCGCTCCGGCGCGTAGCCGGACAGCGCGAGCACCGGCGCCCGCCGACCGACGGGTGCCGAGGCTCGCCCCGCCCGGGCTGCGCCACGCCACCGCCCTGCCCAGCCAACAACGCTCCGGCACGCGGCCGCACAGCCGACCGCAGGGGGTGGGAACACCCACCGCCGTCGGCGCGCTGGCTCGGCGGGGGCCGAGCGGCGGCGCCCACCGGCCTCCCGCCAACCGCCGGAACCTGCCTGCGCGCGCCCGGCGGGAACCGCCCCCGGCCAGGCCGTCGGCCCGCGCATGCGCCCCGCGCCCCGGCGGAAACAGACCGGCCGCCTACCGGCCCAGGCCACAAACCCCGCCCGCACCGCCCCCGCTCGCCCCCGCCCCCTCAGCCCACCACCCGCCCAGAGACAACAATCCCCCGCGGCGCCGCCAGCACCCGTACGTCCGCCCGGGGGTCGTCGTCGTAGACCACCAAGTCCGCCGGGGCGCCCTCCTCCAGGGACGGGCGGCCCAGCCAGCGCCTGGCCGACCAGGTCGTCGCCGAGAGGGCCTCAAGGGGTGGGATGCCGGCCTTCACCAGTTCCTCGACCTCGGCCGCTACCAGGCCGTGCGGCAGCGAGCCGCCCGCGTCCGTGCCGACGAAGATCGGCACGCCCGCGTCGTACGCCGACCGGACCGTGTCGTAGCGGCGCTCGTACAGCCTGCGCATGTGTGCCGACCAGCGCGGGAACTTGGCCTCGCCGCCGTCCGCGAGGTGCGGGAACGTCGCGATGTTGACCAGGGTCGGCACGATCGCGACGCCCCGCTCCGCGAAGAGCGGGATCGTGTCCTCGGTCAGGCCCGTGGCGTGTTCGATGCAGTCGATGCCGGCCTCGACGAGGTCCCGCAGGGAGTCCTCCGCGAAACAGTGCGCGGTGACCCGCGCGCCCAGCCGGTGCGCCTCGGCGATCGCCGCCTCCACCTCGGGCCGCGGCCAGCAGGCCGTCAGGTCGCCCGCCTCCCGGTCGATCCAGTCGCCGACGAGCTTCACCCAGCCGTCACCGCGCCGCGCCTCCCGGCCGACGTAGGCGACGAGGTCCTCCGGCTCGATCTCATGCGCGTAGTTGCGGATGTAGCGGCGCGTGCGGGCGATGTGCCGGCCCGCCCGGATGATCTTCGGGAGGTCGTCGCGGTCGTCGATCCAGCGGGTGTCCGCGGCGGACCCGGCGTCCCGGATGAGCAGGGTGCCCGCGTCCCGGTCGGTCAGCGCCTGCTTCTCGCTCGTGGCCTCGTCCACCGCGCCGTGCCGGTCGAGCCCGACATGGCAGTGCGCGTCGACCAGCCCGGGCAGCGCCCAGCCCCGTACGGTGTGCGCCTCGGCGGCCGGACGGTCGTACGTTATCCGCCCGTCGACGACCCACACTTCGTCCCGTACGTCCTCCGGGCCGACGAGCACCCGCCCCTTCACATGCAGCACCACGCGATCGCTCATGTCTGCACTGTACGAGCCCACCGACACGCCCCGGATACCCTCGGGCGCAGACGTTCGAGAAAGGCACCACCGTGACGCACCCGCTCCTGGACCTGCCCCCGCTGACCGCCGCGCGCTTCGCGGAGATCGAGCGGCGGGTCGCCGCCCTGCTCTCCACGGAACAGGACGTGGTGATCACCCAGGGCGAGGCGCTGCTGCCCCTGGAGGGATGCATCCGCAGCGGCGCGCGGGCCGGTTCCACCGCGCTGAACGTGGTCACCGGACCGTACGGGCAGACCTTCGGCAACTGGCTGCGGGACTGCGGGGCGCACGTCGTCGACCTGGAGGTGCCGTTCCACACGGCCGTCACCGCCGAGCAGATCGAGCGGGCGCTGGCCGAGCATCCGGAGACCGATTTCGTGTCACTGGTGCACGCCGAGGCGGCGACCGGCAACACCAATCCGGTCGCGGAGATCGGCGAGGTCGTACGGGCCCACGGCGCCCTCTTCTACCTGGACGCGGTCGCCTCGGTCGGCGCCGAGCCGGTGCTGCCGGACGCCTGGGGCGTCGACATGTGCATCATCGGCGCGCAGAAGGCGATGGGCGGCCCGGCGGGGGTGTCGGCGGTATCGGTGAGCGCGCGGGCGTGGGAGCGGTTCGCCGCCAACCCGGCCGCTCCGCGGCGCTCGTACCTCTCCCTGCTGGACTGGAAGGAGCGCTGGATCGACGGCGGCCGCCCGGCGCTGCTGCACGCTCCGGCACAGCTGGAGATGCTGGCCCTTGAGGCGTGCCTGGAGCGGATCGAGGCGGAGGGCCTGGACGCCCTGATGGGCCGGCACGCCTCGGCCGCGGCGGCCACCCGCGCGGGCGCCCTGGCTCTGGGCGGGGGTCTGGAGCCGTACGTGTACGAGGCCGCCGAGGCGGCCCCGGTGGCGACGACGCTGCGTGCCCCGGCCGGGACCGACGCCTCGGAGCTGGTGGCGAAGGCGCTCGCCGCCGACCCGTCCGTGCCGCTTGCCGCCGGTGGCGGCGCGCTCGCCGGAGAGATGATCCGGGTCAACCACTACGGCGTGGACGCGACGCCCGAGATGGCCCGCCGGTCGCTGGCGGCGCTCGGGGCGGCGCTCCGCGACAGCGGCGCGGTGGTGGACCTGGCGGCTGCGGAGCGGGCCGTCACCGAGGCGCCGCGCTGAACCCGAGCCCATCGAGCACCGCCGCGCGACAGGCCGGTCACCGAGGCGCGGCCCTGCCCACGGGCCGGGCCGTCACCGAGGCGCCGCGCTGAACCCGAGCGCATCGAACACCGCCGCGCGACAGGCCGGTCACCGAGGCGCGGCCCTGCCCACGGGCCGGGCCGTCACCGAGGCGCCGCGCTGCCTCCGAGCCCATCGAACACCGCCGCGCTCACCGGACGCAGCCCTGACCGCGAGCCGCGTCGGCGCCGCACGCCGTCACCGAGGCGCCACGCTGACCGCGAGCGCGTCGAGCAGTGCCGCGACCGGCGGGGCCGGGGGGCCCGCCGGGAGCGCGAGGGAGACCGGGACGGTCAGTCCCGGGAGCGTACGGAAGACGATCCGGTCGGTCGGCGGGAGCGGGCCGACCGGGTAGAAGACCGTCCAGGACGGCTCGGGGGCGGCGGCCAGGTCGGTCAGGGTCTCCTGGAGGGTGGTGAACTCCGGCCCCGGCACCCAGCCGGGCAGCGCGGCGGTGACCAGGTCGTGGAAGGCGGGATTGGCCTCGCGCGGCGCGAGCCGCAGGGGCAGGCGCACCAGCCGCTCAAGGTCGAGCCCGGCGCCGGGCCCCGCGGCGGGGACCGGCCGGCCGGCCGCACCGGCACCGGCCCCGACGCCGACGGGCTCGGCGGCGGCAGGCGCCGCGGCCAGGTCGAAGGACGCCAGGTCGAAGGACGCCGGGTCGAAGGACCCTGGGTCGTACGACGCCGGGAGCGCGGCGATCAGCGGGTCCGACCACAGGTGGTGGAGGGTGAGGCCGTCGGCGTGGCGCAGGGTGCGCACCAGGGCCGCGTCGAAGAGCCCTGAGCGTACGGCGGCGAGGCGGGCGTCCTGCGGGGCCCGTTCCAGGCGGACCCGAAGTCCCGGGCGGCCGGCCGCGAGGGTGTCCAGGGCGCGGTAGACCCGGTCCGCGAAGGCCCGGCTGGTGCCGAGCCGTACGAGCCCGTCGGTGCCCGCGGCGATCCCGGCGGCGGTCTCGCGCAGCCGGGCGCTCGCCGCGAGCGCGGCTCTGGCCTCCGGCAGCAGCCGCTCCCCGGCCGAGGTGAGCCGTACGTGCCGGGTGGAGCGGTCGAAGAGGCGCAAGCCCAGCTCCCGCTCCAGGCGGGCGATCTGCCGGCTGACCGCCCCTTGGACGATGTGCAGCCGCTCGGCGGCCCGGCCGAAGCCGAGCTCCTCCGCGACCGCGACGAAGTACTCCAGCTGACGCAGTTCCACAGGACCGCTCCCCCCAACCCTCGCCGATCGATGTCATCCACGTACGTGTCACCCCCGTACGTGTCATCTACGTTCGTGATCACTGTGCTGCTCAACTGCTTCTTGGTCGCGCCGGGTTCCCGGGATGGACTGGCTCTCGGCATTCGGGCCGGAGCGAAGGAGGGCTGGGTGCGTCCTCTGGTGGTACGAGGGAGCGCGGCGGAGCGTGTGGAGCTGCCGTCGGGGGCGTGTTCCGGCTGCTGGCGGACGGGGACGCCACGGGCGGGGCGCTGGGCGGGAACCGGCTGACGCCGCCGGCCGGCGCGGACGGCGCGAAGCCGCACGGCATCCGCGCTCAACGGAGGTCTTCCACGTCCTGGACGGCGCCTTGGACATGTGGCCGGAGCCGGAGCGGGTACGGGTGGCCGCCGGCGACCTGGTCGTCGTACCGCCGGGCCTGCCCCACGCCTTCGGGGCGGCGCCGCACGCGCCGGCGGATCTGCGTGCACTTCACCCAAGAAGAATCGTGACGATGATTTCCGGATCGTGAAAGCGGAAGGCGACGGGAAAGAGCCCGAACGGCGCCGGGAGATGAAATTCGGCGGCCCCATCCGTCAGAAACTGGAGAATCACCGGGACAATTTCAAGATGATTAGGTCCCCGCATTCTTCTGCCCGGTTCCCCCGACCTCAAACACCAAGATTTTCAAGCGGGCGAGCGGGCGTTTCGCCCCTGTGACGGACTCCACACCACAAGCGATATGCCCGGATATTACCGGGCATATCGGCCATTTCTGCGACCGTCCGCGCGGGGCACGCGCCCGCGCGATAACACATGGGAAGCCGCCTGCCCAGACCTGCGGGGAATGCAATCCAAGAATTCCCTCGGTAAATTCCCTCGGCATGACCGCAGCACAAGCAGCCATTGTTCTGGACAGCCCACGAGTGGAGGACGGAGCCGCGATCTGGCGTATCGCCCGCGACTCCGAGGTTCTGGACCTCAACTCCTCGTACAGCTATCTGCTGTGGTGCCGTGACTTCGCCGCCACCTCGCTGGTGGCCCGCGGCGCGGACGGCGAGCCGGTCGCCTTCGTCACCGGATACATACGGCCGGAACGCCCCCACACCCTCGTCGTCTGGCAGATCGCCGTCGACCACACCCACCGCGGCCGGGGCCTCGCCGGGGTGCTCCTCGACGCGCTGACCACGCGGGTCGCCTCCCGTGGCATCGACACGGTCGAGACGACCGTCACCCCGGACAACACCGCATCGGACCGACTGTTCACCTCGTACGCCCGGCGCCATGACGTCCCCCTCGCCCGCGAAGTCCTCTTCGCCGGGGACCTCTTCCCGGACCGGGCCCACCAGCCCGAAGTCCTCTACCGCGTCGGCCCCCTCCCCTCCCGCCCCACAGGAGATTCGCTGTGACTGTCACCACCCCCCTGGACCACCTGAGCGTCTTCGAGACCCTGGAGTCGGAGGTGCGCAGCTACTGCCGCGGCTGGCCCGCCGTCTTCGACACCGCGCAGGGCGCCCGGCTCACCGACGAGGACGGCCGGTCCTACCTCGACTTCTTCGCCGGCGCCGGATCGCTCAACTACGGCCACAACAATCCCGTACTGAAACGGGCGCTGCTCGACTACATCGAGCGGGACGGCATCACCCACGGCCTGGACATGGCCACCACCGCCAAACGCGCCTTCCTGGAGACCTTCCAGGAGGTGGTGCTGCGGCCGCGCGACCTGCCGTACAAGGTGATGTTCCCCGGCCCGACCGGCACCAACGCCGTGGAGTCCGCGCTGAAGCTGGCCAGGAAGGTGAAGGGCCGCGAGTCGGTCGTCTCCTTCACCAACGCCTTCCACGGCATGTCGCTGGGCTCGCTCGCCGTCACCGGCAACGCGTTCAAGCGGGCCGGGGCCGGGATCCCGCTGGTGCACGGCACGCCGATGCCGTTCGACCACTACCTCGACGGCCAGGTCCCGGACTTCCTCTGGTTCGAACGGCTCCTGGAGGACCAGGGCTCCGGGCTCAACAAGCCCGCCGCGGTGATCGTGGAGACCGTGCAGGGCGAGGGCGGTATCAACGTCGCCCGTCCCGAGTGGCTGCGGGCCCTCGCCGACCTGTGCCACCGCCGCGACATGCTGCTGATCGTCGACGACATCCAGATGGGCTGCGGCCGCACCGGCGGCTTCTTCTCCTTCGAAGAGGCCGGGATCACCCCGGACATCGTCACCCTCTCCAAGTCCATCAGCGGCTACGGGCTGCCGATGTCGCTCTGCCTGTTCCGGCCCGAGCTGGACGTCTGGGAGCCGGGCGAGCACAACGGCACCTTCCGCGGCAACAATCCGGCGTTCGTCACCGCCACCGCCGCCCTCGACGCCTACTGGGCCGACGGGCAGATGGAGAAGCAGACCCTCGTCCGCGGCGAGCAGGTCGAGCAGGCCCTGCTCGCGATCTGCGAGGAGAACTCCGCCTACGGCGCCCACTTCCGCGGCCGCGGCCTGGTCTGGGGCCTGGAGTTCGCCGACCGGTCCCGCGCCTCGGCGGTCTGCGCCCGCGCCTTCGAGCTGGGCCTGCTGCTCGAGACCTCCGGCCCGGAGAGCCAGGTCGTCAAGCTCCTGCCGCCGCTGACCGTGACGCCGGAGGAGCTGGACGAAGGTCTGCGCACCCTGGACCGCGCGGTCCGCGAGACCGCCTGAACACCGCACGTACGAAGGGAAGTTGCACCACCGATGATCGTCCGATCGCTCAAGGACATCGAGAACACCGACCGGCACGTCCGGGCCAAGTCCGGCACATGGGAGAGCAAGCGCATCGTGCTCGCCAAGGAGAGGGTGGGCTTCTCCCTGCACGAGACCGTGCTGTACGCGGGCACGGAGACGTCCATGTGGTACGCCAACCACATCGAGGCCGTGCTCTGCGTCGAGGGCGAGGCCGAGCTCACCGACGACGAGACCGGTGAGGTCCACTGGATCGAGCCCGGCACGATGTATCTCCTCGACGGCCACGAGCGGCACACCCTGCGCCCCAAGACCGACTTCCGGTGCGTCTGCGTCTTCAACCCGCCCGTGACCGGACGGGAGGACCACGACGAGAACGGCGTCTACCCCCTGCTGACCGAGGAGGGCTGAACCATGACGGATCTGTACCCCCATCCCACGACGGCCACGGCCACGACGGACCTCTATCCCACGCGCGGCACGGTCGAGACCCTCACCCCCCGCCAGGACCCGGTGGTGTGGGGTCCGGGCGCGGGCCTGGAGTCGTACGAGCGTGACGGCTTCCTCGCCGAGCCCGGTCTGCTCACCGACGACGAGGTCGCGCTCTACAAGGCGGAGCTGGACCGGCTGGTGGCCGACCCGGCGGTGCGGGCCGACGCCCGCTCGATCGTGGAGCCGGCGTCGCAGGCCGTACGGTCCGTCTTCGAGGTGCACAAGATCAGCCAGGTCTTCGCCCGGCTGGTGCGCGACGAGCGGGTGGTGGGCCGGGCCCGGCAGATCCTCGGCTCGGACGTGTACGTCCACCAGTCACGGATCAACGTGAAGCCCGGCTTCGGCGCCTCCGGCTTCTACTGGCACTCGGACTTCGAGACCTGGCACGCGGAGGACGGGCTGCCCCGGATGCGGACCGTGTCGGTGTCGATCGCGCTGACCGAGAACCACGACACCAACGGCGGCCTGATGATCATGCCGGGTTCGCACCGGACGTTCCTGGGCTGCGCTGGGGCGACGCCCAAGGACAACTACAAGAAGTCGCTGCAGATGCAGGACGCGGGGACGCCGTCCGACGAGGCGCTGACGCGGCTCGCGGACGCGCACGGGATCAAGCTGTTCACCGGCCGGGCGGGTTCGGCGACCTGGTTCGACTGCAACTGCATGCACGGCTCGGGCGACAACATCACGCCGTACCCGCGCAGCAACGTCTTCATCGTCTTCAACAGCGTGGAGAACGCGGCGCAGGAGCCGTTCGCGGCGCCCGTGCGGCGACCGGAGTTCATTGGGGCGCGGGACTTCACGCCGGTGCGGTGAGCTCTTCTGGAGGCTGAGGGGCCGGGGCGGCGTGCCCCGGCCCCCTGCCCTTCCGTCGCTCCTCAGCCGCCCAGCGATTCCAGCGCGTTCAGCGCCCGGTCGACGTCCGTCGCCGAGTTGTACAGGTGGAATGAGGCCCGCAGATTGCCCGCGCGGGCGGAGGTGACCACGCCGGCCTCCAGCAGGGCCGGCTGGCGGTCGCCGAGGCCGGGCACGCCCACGACCGCCGAGTCGGAGGGGACGGCCGGGTGGCCGAGCCGGTCGAGTCCGGCCCGGAAACGGGTGGCCAGCGCGGTCACATGGGCGTGGATCGTGTCGATGCCGGTGTCGAGCAGCACCGCGAGGGAGCGCTCGGCGCCGTGGTACGAGAGGTAGGCCGGGGGCTCGTCGAACCGCCGCGCCGAGCGGGCCAGCTCGGGGACCGGGCCGTACACACTGCCCCACACGTCCTCGCCCGCGATCCACCCCGCGTGCACCGGCACCAGCGAGTCCTGGGCCTCCTCGGTGACGGTGAGGAAGGACGCGCCGCGCGGGGAGACCAGGAACTTGAAGGCACCGGTGACGGTGTAGTCGTACGCCCCGGCGTCCAGCGGCAGCCAGCCCGCGGACTGGGTGGCGTCGAGGAGCGTACGGGCGCCGTGCGCGGCGGCCGCGGCGCGGACCGCCGGCATGTCCGCGACGCGCCCGTCGGCGGACTGCACGGACGAGAAGGCGACGAGCGCGGTCTGCGAGCCGACCGCTTCGGCGAGCGACTCCAGCGGCACGTACCGCAGCTTGAGGTCGCCGCGGACCGCGAAGGGGGTGATGACGGAGCTGAACTCGCCCTCGGGGAAGAGGACTTCGGCGCCCGCCGGCAGCGACTGGGCGATCAGCCCGACGTGGACGGCGACCGAGCTGCCGAGGGCCACCCGGTCCGCGCCGACGCCCGCGAGCCGGGCGAAGGCGGCGCGGGCCCGCTCCGCCAGCTCGAAACTGCCCGCCCCCTCGGGGCTCCCCTCGGCGAGCCTCTCGGCGAGGGCCTTGACGGCGTCGACGGCGCTGCGGGGCAGCAGACCGCAGCTGGAGGTGTTCAGATACGTCAGTTTCGGCGCGAACTCGGCGCCACCCAGGGTCTCCATGGGTCCAGCCTGGATTCCCCTCAACTCAAAGTCAATTACCGAGATTTACACGTCCACCCTAAGCAATGCTTATGGATAACGGGGGTGGGCCGGGGGGGTGGGCTCAGACGGCGCAGCTGCCGTCCGTGTCGCAGACCTCCGCCTCGCCGCCCACGGGCTGGAGCACACGTCCCTCCCATGCCTGCTCCAGCGCCCGGGTGAACACCTCGGCGGGCTGTCCGCCGGAGACGCCGTAGCGGCGGTCCAGGACGAAGAACGGCACACCGTTCGCGCCGAGCTCGGCCGCCTCGCGCTCGTCGGAGCGTACGGCCTCGGCGTAGGCGTCCTCGTCGGCGAGGACGGCACGGACCTCGGCCTCCTCCAGACCCGCCTCGACGGCGAGCCGCACGAGCACCTCGGCGTCGAAGACGGAGCGCTCCTCGGCGAAGTTCGCCCGGTAGGCGAGGTCGAGGAGCTCGTTCTGCCGGCCGCGCTCACGGGCCAGGTGGAGCAGCCGGTGGATGTCGAAGGTGTTGCCGTGGTCACGGCCTTCGGTGCGGTAGCCGAGCCCCTCGGCGCGGGCGTTGGCGGCGACGCGCTCCTCCATCGCGCGCGCCTCCTCCAGGCTCCGCCCGTACTTCCGCGCCAGCATGTCCACCACCGGCGCGGTGTCCCCCTTGGCCCGGCCCGGGTCGAGCTCGAAGGAACGGTGCACGACCTCGACCTTTTCACGGTGGGCGAAGGCCGCGAGCCCCTTCTCGAAGCGCGCCTTCCCGATGTAGCACCACGGGCAGGCATGGACCAACGGAGCCACACCACGCCTGACCTGCGGAAACGTGTGTCTTGGAAACCTTCGCCCCTCCTTTAACCCGGGAAGGAATCCCTCGGTCCCTAGAATAGAACCCGCGTACGACATTTGTTGGCAGCGCGTCCGCCGGGCGTACCTGTACCGGAACCATGTGTCTGCTGTGCGGTTCTGCGGCGACGTCGCGGACCACTTCCCCTTGAGCCAGCGAGAGCTGGTGGCACGGGGTGAGGCGGATCCGGACGGGGCGAGGCATCTCCGCCCGCTGTGCGTTCGCTGCCACAACCGAGAGACCGCTAAGCGTCAACCGGGCGGGGGGGGCTGCCGCGAACGTCAAGCCGATCCGGTCCTAGGGCACGGCTCGACCAGGGGGGTACCCCCCACCCCTCTCACGCCAGAACGGCAGGGAGGCAAAAAACTCGCATGGCTGATTAGGTCGTTTTGGCGGCGGTGAATACTTCAGAGTGCAGATTGATTTCAAACGAGTCCGCTGCCATCGCCTCAGTGAGCTTGGGGGATCCCGCGCCCAGCGAATACGGTCGGTCACCTGATTCAGCCGAGAAATTCCCTCATCGCAGAGCCCCGCGCGCGTCGCCAGTACCAGGGTGGCCGGTGCGGGGCTTTCGTGCTTTCAGTCGGCAGCACAGCGTGCGTCGCGCTGCGCTCTTGCGCCGATGCGCTGGAGGGGTGAGGCTCGTGCACATCCGTGCAACCGACTCGGTACAGGAGTGCCCAATGGCCCTAAGGTTCCTGGGGATTTGGCCCAACACCCCCGATGACGGCTCGCCCACGATCTGGGTAGAGGAGGAGACCGGAGACCTGATCATCCAGTCGTGGAAGGCGGACGACGAGACGATCCGGCAGGCTCAGGAAGTCGGCTCGGTTCCGGGCCACTCCACGGACGTGCCGGACCACGAGACCGTGATCCGGTTGCCTGCCAACATGCTCCAGTTCATCCCCCGCCCGGACAGTGAGGACAACGGTGGCAACAGCGGTACGTGAATGCCTCGCGAAGGCGCAGCGCTCGGCGATGCACCTTGAGATGCGGGACAGCTACATGCGGGATGACCCCGAGTTCATCCGCTGGCAGGAGGGGCACCGGTACGACCCGGCCGACCGGGAGTCGTGGTGGCGCTCGTGGCTGGACGTGGTGGCCGAGACGACACGCCGCGGTGTGGTCATGCGCCGGCTGCGCGTCGTCTCGGAGCCGTTGAGCGATTACGTCCGCTACGAGTACGACGGCACCTTCACGAACGTCGCAGCGGGCGAGGAAGTACGTTGGCTGCCGCGTTCTCGGGCCCGTGATCTCCTGCTCCCCGCCCTGGACGGGTGGGTCATGGATGAGGAGACCGTGATCCTGCACCACTTCAGCGGCGAGGGTCAGTGGACCGGGCCTCGCATGGAGGTAGTCCACGACGCGACGTTGGCCGCGCAGTACGTCAGTGCGTACGAGGCAGCGTGGGAGCGCGCGGTTCCCCACGCGGAGTACCGGCCCGACTGATCACGTACCCATGGCTGTCTCTGCATCTTCCAGTGCCCAGCAAGCCCGGCAGGCTCTCGCGGATCGACTCGGGGAGCTTTGCCGGGATGCCGGGCTGACCGGGGCCGAACTCGCCGAGCGCTGCGAGTGGAGCCGGTCCAAGTCCTCCCGGATCATGAACGGCCGTACGCCCCCGTCAGCGGACGACATCCGGGCGTGGTGCACGGCTTGCGGAGCCGACGACCAGACCGAAGACCTCATTGCCATGCTGCGGACAGCCGAGGGCATGTGGGTCGGCTGGCGACGGATGGAGCGGGCCGGGCTCAGGCAGGCGCAGGAAGCCCGCCTACCGCTGTACCAGCGCACCCGCCGTTTCCGGTCATACTCATCGTGGCTCGTGCCCGGCATGATCCAGACCCGGCCCTATACGACGGCAGCGCTACAAGCCATCCAACGACGGCGCGGCCTGGTGGACGACGTGGCCGAAGCCGTGGCCGCCCGCATGGAGCGTCAGCGGGTCCTGTACGAGGGTGACCGGCGGTTCGCGTTCCTCGTCGAGGAGTCGGTGTTGCGGACGGGAATCGGCGGCGCTGACGTCATGTCCGGTCAGCTCGGCCACTTGATCTCCGTTGCCTCACTGCCCAATGTCAGTCTGGGAGTCGTCCCCATGGCGCCGGACCGGGAGCGCTGGCCGGCTGAAGGGTTCTGGATCTACGACACGGCACAGGTCAACGTCGAATTGATCTCCGGCTACCTCACGCTCACGCAGCCGAGCGAGATTGCGCTTTACGCCGACACGTTCGCGGAGCTTGCAGCGCTCGCGGTGTACGGGGCCTCC
Organism: Streptomyces purpureus; assembly: GCF_014648195.1. Taxonomy (GTDB): domain Bacteria; phylum Actinomycetota; class Actinomycetes; order Streptomycetales; family Streptomycetaceae; genus Streptomyces; species Streptomyces purpureus. Next base: position 297,605 of record NZ_BMQQ01000004.1, on the reverse strand, counting down.
GCCCGCGCGCTGATCACATCAGCCTTGGACGCCCTCGGGTAACTCGCGTGCAACCTCGTGCAATGCACTGAGGATTGGGCTTTCGCTCTCCGTAGCGTGGTCGTCGTCGGATCACGTGAGGGGACGGCGGACGATGGCGAGCCAAACCAGATCGAATGCGGGCGCGAAATCGGAGTACCTGACTTACGCGCCTACGGGTGAGAGGTGTTCGAACTGCGACGGGCCTATCGGCAGCCTTGAACAGGTGCACCGGGACATCGTTGCGCGGATCGGTGCCCCGCCCACCGTGGTGTACCGGCACCGCGAGAACGAGTGCCCGAAGTGATCACGAAACGGGATGTCGGAAAGCTGGTGGAGGACAGCGCGGGTCGTGTCGGCATCCTGCGGGATCTCGACCCCGAGTGGGAAGACCCGTCCGACCCGCCGAACCGACGCAGGAAGCGCCCCATCGCCTTTCTCTGGTCCGAACACGGGGCCGCGAGTGGCACGCCGACCCGGCCACCGCAAGGCCCGCCTGACCCCCACAGCCCCCGCCCCCGCCAGGGCGGGTCAGTAAGTGAAAGCCCCACACCATCACGAGTTGAGGAGCACGAGATGCCCAAGCACGGCGGCGGTACCGGAAGCGGACAGGGCGGAAGCCAGCAGGACGACGGCAGCAGCGGACGCGGACACGGGGGCGGCGGGTCCGAGACGAGCGGCGGGAACAGCTCCGACGGCTCCGGCCCCGCGAAGAAGTAGCACCGGATGGCCGCGCGCAAAGAGGAGGTGGGCCCCTCGGGGCTCGCCTCCGCGCTCGTTGCTTCGGGCGCTCTGCAATCGGACTGGCTGCCGACCTACGAGGCGGTGCCCCGGGACAAGTTCGTACCTGACCGCATCTGGCCCGGAATCTCGGACGGCACCCGGCAGAACCCCATGGTGGACCGCACCGAGGACCCGGACGCGTGGTTCGCGGCGGTGTACTCGGACATCCCGCTGACCACCCAGTGGGACGACGGCAGCCACACCGGGGACGGGCTGGGCAAGACGCCTTCCAACTCCAGTTCGCAGCCTCACATGGTGTTCTCGATGCTGGCCGATCTCGGCGTCGCAGACGGGCACAGGGTGCTGGAGATCGGAACGGGCACGGGCTGGAATTCGGCACTGCTCGCACACCGGCTCGGCGCCGAGAACGTCGTCTCCATCGAGTTCGACCCTGAGGTTGCGAAGGGGGCCGGGGAGAACCAGCGCACCGCGGGTCTGTCTCCGCTGGTGATCGTCGGTGACGGCCGGCTGGGGTACGCAGGAGGGGCACCGTATGACCGTGTCATCGCGACGTGCTCGGTCGGCGAGGTTCCCCGGGCATGGGTGGACCAGACGCGTTCGGGCGGGCTGATCGTGGCCCCCTGGGGAACCCTGTACGGCGGTGAAGCCATCGTCAGGCTGACCGTGGACGGCGGAACGGCGAGCGGGCGCTTCACGCGCTCCAGCGCCTTCATGCGCCTGCGGCAGCAGCGCCCGGACCTACCACGGCATGACGCCTATCTGAACGGCCACGAGTGGCCTGCGGACGGCACCAGGAGCACCACCACGCTTTCGCCCGCCGAGGTTGGCGGGTGGGTGGAACAGTTCGCCATCGGGCTCCAGATGTCTGGGGCGTTCTGGAGCGTGGAACGCTATGACGACGGCACGTACACCCTGTGGACGTACAGCACCGACACGGAGTCGTGGGCATCGGCCGACTACGAACCCGGGGCCGACTCGTTCGCGGTGGTGCAGGCGGGTCCCCGCCGGCTGTGGGACGAGACGGAAGCCGCCTACTACTGGTGGCACGGACAGGAGCGACCCGGGTTCGATCGGTTCGGATTGACCGTGGCTGACGGCATGGAACGCGCCTGGCTCGACTCCCCGGACCACCCCGTCCCCGCCGTGGGCTGACACCCCGCACTGCCCTGGTCTGCGCTTCCCCCGCGAGCGCCGACCGGGGCATCTTCGCGTTCGTCACCGCTGGTCAACGGCCCTGCGATAACCTGTGGTTCCGTTGGTTCACGCGCAGGCGATGTCGCTCCAGATCTCGACGCGCATGCTGTTCCACTCCCACTCATACGGCCCGGAGGGACCTCCTCCGCTCACGGGAGGGCCAACGCGGCCGTCACCCGGCTCATTCCTGACCTGCGGGGAGTGTGAGCCGCAGCACGAGATGGCTGCCGGCGCGCGGGGCCGCCGGGTCGGGGCGCCAGCCGTGGGCCGCGTAGAAGGCCTGGGCGCGGGCGTTGTGTTCGTACACCTCCAGGCGGGCGGTGGTGACCCCGGCCGTACGCCAGGCCTCGACGCACGCCGCGTGCAGCCGCGTGCCGACGCCTTGGCGCCAGTGAGCCGGGGCGACATGCAGTTGGGTCAGGTACATGACGCCGTCGCGGACGCCGAAGGCGGCGGCCCCGGCCACCTCGCCCTCCCGCTCCGCGCACAGCACCCGGCCCTCCGCGACGGCGGCCGTCCACCCGGCCCGGCCGCGCGCCAGCTCCTCGGGGCCCAGGAACTCCCCCTCCCGCAGATGACCGCGGTAGTAGGTGGCCCGGGCCTGGCGGTGCAGGGCGGCGATGGCGTCAAGATCTTCGGCGTGGGCGTATCGGATCACGCGACCGAGGACGCGGACGGACCGGCGGCGGTTGCGGGAAGGCAGGGAATGCCCGCGGGCAGACCGGGGCGGTCGGCGCTGAGGTCCGTGGGCAGGCCGCGGCGGGTGAACGAAGCGCGGTACGCCGTCGGGGTCAGGCCCGTGCGGCGCAGCACATGCCGGCGAAGGGAGTCCGCCGAGCCCAGGCCCGCGGCCCGGGCCAGCTGGTCCATGGCCAGTTCCGTCGTCTCGAGGAGCTCCTTCGCCCGCTCCACCCGCTGGTGCAGCAGCCACTGCAGCGGGCTCACCCCGGTCTCCGCGTGGAACCGGCGCGACAGCGTCCGCACCGACACCCCCGCGTGCCGGGCCAGGTCGGTCAGCGTGAGCGGCTCGTCCAGGTGGCGCATGGCCCACGCGCGCGTGCAGGCGAAGGAGACGCCCCGTTCCGGCGGCAGCGGGGTGTGCGTGAACCGCGCCTGCCCGCCGGGCCGTACCGGCGCGACCAGCGCGAGCCGGGCCACCGCGTTGGCGACGGCGGCTCCGTAGTCGGTACGGATGATGTGCAGGCACAGGTCGATCCCGGCCGCGTCCCGGACGAGGTGAGGATCGGCCCGTCCTGCACGTACAGATCGGCCCGTCCTGCACGTACAGGACGTCGTCCTGCAGGTCGACCGACGGATGACGGGCGGCGAGCGCCTCGCGGTACGTCCAGTACGTCGTCGCCGCCCGGCCGTCCAGCAGCCCCGCCGCCGCCAGCGCGAACGCGCCCGTGCAGAAGGACGCGATCCGCTTCCCGGCCGCTGCGGCCCGCCGCAGCACGTCCAGGATCCGCGCGTCGGGCGCGTCGTACACCCCGCTGCCCGCGAGGACCACCGTGTCCGCCGTGTCCACCACGTCGAGGCGGTGCGCGACGACCAGCTCCAGACCCCCGGCCGTGGCGACCGGCCCCGGGTCGGGGGCGCAGATCAGCGTCTCGTAGCAGCGCTCCCCGTCCACCTCGGCCTTCTCGAACAGCATCTCGGGGATGGACAGGTTGAACATCGACACCGGCGGCGCGGCGATCACCTCGACCCGCCGGGCCGACGACCCCAGCGCCACCGACATGGCCAGAACCTCCGGGCATATGGCATTCGGGCCACTACTGCTGGCGGCCGTGAACATCGCCTCGGCGAAGGTCGCGGCTCGCTACGGCCCCCGGCTGCCGATCGTCACCGGCCAGCTGGTGGCGGTCGGCGGACTGCTGCTCCTGCTGACGGTCGGCCCGGCAACACCTCTGCCGCCGCTGGCCGTCACCCTCGTCCCGCTGGCCCTCGGCTGCGGCTTCTCGCTGCCGCCGCTGATCGCCGCGATGATGGAGGCCATGCCCGCCGACCGCGCGGGCACCGCCGCGGGTCTCCTGAACGCCGTCCGCCGGACCGCGGGCGGCCTGGCCATCGCGGTCTTCGGCTCGCTGGTGGCGGGCGGCTTCGCCACCGGCCTGCGCACCAGCCTGCTGGTGAGCGCCGTGCTGCTGACGGTTACGACGGCGGCCTCGCTGCGACTGCCCCGCGCCTGAGGCCCGTACCGGTCGTTCAGGAGCCGTCCCGCAGACCCTGCGGCCACGCCGGGCGGTACTCGATCCGGTCGAAGGAGACCACACAGCCCTCGCCCACCGGCGACTGCGCCATGAAACCGACCAGCGCCGCCGACGCCTGCTCCGTCGTCCCCAGCGAGAAGATCCGCACGAACGTCCACTTCTCGCCGTCCGTCGACGCGTGGAACGCGAACGCGCCTCCGGTCCTGCTGACCCTCAGCCAGACACTGTCGCCGTCGACCACGAAGGAGTTGGCGTCGTCGGAGTGCCCCCGCGTCACGACCGTGCACACCGTCGGCCGGTCCGGGGAGAGCTCCAGGCAGAGCTTGGCCCACTCCCGCTCGGCAACGTGGACGTACAGCACACCCGCGTCGAAGGCGGCACCAAAGCCCGCCTTCACGCGCGCGAGGAGCTGGAAATCGCCCTCGGGCGCGCCCAGCAGACGCGGCGCGTCCGACGCCGGGTCCAGCGCGTCGCCCGTGGGCGGCACGAAACGGTCCTGCCGGGCGCCCGCCCAGCCGTTCAGCACACCCCGTTCGTACGACCAGTCGGCGTCGGGACCGTAGGCGCGCAGCGGGAAAGGGAGTTCGGGGAGAACCAGATCCATGGGGGTCAGTGTTCCAGGCGCCCGTCGGCACGACGGGGAAGACCGGGAGTATTGCCGTCACACGGCTCCCAAGGGAGCAGCGTCCGGGGGATCCCGTCCGCTGTGGTCTCGACCGCAGACTGCTCGGGCGGGCTTTCCGTCCAGGGGTCCGGGCTCCACACTGGTTCTGCTGCCCGCCCTGCCCCTGTTCGCTATTCTGACCGCAGTTCCTATAGGTGAACGCGAACACAAGGGGTGCGGGGCGAATGTCGACTGCCGATTCGGGTGGGGCGCAGGTCAAGTCGGCCGTACGCACGGTGGAACTGCTCGAATACTTCGCGGGCCTCCCCGGCATGCACTCCCTCGCCGCCGTCCAGGAAGCCGTCGGCTACCCCAAGTCCAGCCTGTACATGCTGCTGCGCACCCTGGTCGATCTCGGCTGGGTGGAGACCGACGCCACCGGTACGCGGTACGGAATCGGCGTACGGGCCCTGCTCGTCGGCACCTCGTACATCGACGGCGACGAAGTCGTGAGCGCCGCCCGGCCCACCCTCGACCGGCTCTCCGACGACACCACCGAGACCATCCACCTCGCCCGGCTCGACGGCACCAACGTCGTCTACCTCGCGACCCGTCAGTCCCAGCACTACCTGCGCCCCTTCACCCGCGTCGGCCGCCGGCTGCCCGCCCACTCGACCGCGCTCGGCAAGGCCCTGCTCGCCACCCACACCGACGAGCAGGTCCGCAAGCTGCTCCCCGAGACCCTCCCCGCGGTGACCGAGCACACGATCACGGACCGCGAGAAGCTCATCGACGAGCTGCACGCCGTCCGCGAGCAGGGATACGCCGTGGACCGCGAGGAGAACACGCTGGGGCTGCGCTGCTTCGGCATCGCGATCCCGTACCGGACACCGTCGCGTGACGCGATCAGCTGCTCGGTGCCCGTGGCACGGCTGACACCGGGCCACGAACAGACGATCAAGGACGCGCTCTTCGACGCGCGCGACCGCCTCACTCTGGCGACGCGCCGGCTCTGACGGCCAGCGCCTTCTGCCACACCGGGCTGTCGACGTAGTGATTGTCGAAGCGCTCCGACGACTCCCTGATCTCCTCGAACCCCGCCTCACCGCGCATCACCCGGCCCAGCAGCCGCAGATAGTCGAAGCGCGCCATCCCCGGCGTGAACACGAACAGCACGTCCGCCTCGGCACCCGGCGCGGCCGCGAAGGCGTGCGGGGTGTGCGGCGGTACGAGCAGGAAGTCGCCCTCGTTCAGGACGGTCAGCTCCTCCCCCACCAGCACCTCCAGTGAGCCGCCGAGCACGAAGAACATCTCGGACGCCTTGGTGTGGAAGTGGGCGGGGGCTCCGACCGCGCCCTTCGCGAAGGACGAGCGGTAGCTGGTGAGCAGGCCGCCGGTGGTGTCCGAGTCGGTCAGGAGGGTCATCACACTGCTCGGGTCCGCGGTGGTCTCGGCGTCGGCGCCGCGGGTGAGGACGGGGGCGAAAGCCGGGATGTTCAAAGGCGTCTGCGTGTTCATGAAGATCAGCTTAGGAGCAGATCGACCCGCCAGGCAGGTCATTCAGACCCCTCGATCGTGGGTCAATTTCCCCCTCGCCCCACCGGACCGCCCGCACAGCTCTCCCCCGCACGGCGGAGGCGGTTCGTCATCAGGCAGGACGTGCCCGCACAGTGCGGCCGGGAGCGTGGGAGCCATGACACCACCGCTCTCCCCCGCCCGCCGCGCCCTGCGCGCGATCACCGTCGCCGCCTGCCTGCCGTACGTCTCGCTGAAGATCGCCTGGATCGCGGGCAGCCGGATCGGCATACCGGACGGCAGTGTGCTGCTGGAGCACCGCACGGTGATGGCCGTCGCCAACGGCGTCACGGTCCTGATGGACGCCGCCGTCGTCGTGCTCGCCCTCCTGCTGACCCAGGCCTGGGGGCTGCGGGTCCGGGCCTGGCTGCCGGCCGTGCCGATGTGGGGGGCGACCGGGCTGCTCTCCCCGATCGTGGTGGCCTACCCGGCCCAGCTGGTCCTCGCGGCGTTCATGGGCGCCCCGCGCCGGGTCGCCGACGGCCGCCCGTTCCTGGAGGACTGGGTCTTCGGGGTCGTCTACGGCGGTTTCATCGTGCAGGCCCTCGCACTCGGCGCCCTGTTCGTGACGTACGCCCGGGACCGCTGGGGGCACGTGGCGCGGGGCCGGGTCGGTGAGCTGCCCCGGTCGCTGTCCGGCGCGGGGACGCGGGCCACGGCCGTCGTCGCCTCGCTCCTCGCTCTCGTACCGGTGGCCCTGCACACCCTCTGGGCCTTCGGTGTGGAGGGCGGCCTGACGCCCGCCCGGATCGCGGAGCGCACCAGCGACTTCGCCCTCCTGGAGGGCATGCGGGTCGCCTTCGCGGCGGTCGCTGTGGCGGGGACGCTGATGCTGGTGTTCCGGCTGGGCCGGTCGCTGCGGGTGCGGACCCCGCTGGCGCTGGCCTGGCTGGGTTCGGCTGCGCTCGGCTCCTGGGGAGCCTACCTGCTGACGGCGGCGCTGCTGCCGGTCGACGATCCCGGCAAGCGGGTCACCGGGTGGATGCTGACCGCCTACGCTGGAGAAATGATCACGGGGCTCCTGATGGCCGGCTGCTTGGCGGTCGTGCTGCGGCGCCGCGGCGCGTAGGGCGGGGGCTCAGGAGTGCGGGGGAATACGGGCAGGGCCGTGGCCGGCAGGCTGTTCGGGCGGCGGGCGCGGCTGCGCTGGGTGCATCTGATCCTGGGCGGGGCCCTGCTGATGCCGTACTGGCTGCTGGGGACGGTGGTCGCCGGGCCGCTGCTGGGCGGGCAGGCGATGTTCGCGTCGTCGCCGGCCGTGCAGTTCACGGCGTATGCGATCGCGCTGCCCCTGGCCGCCGTCACGGCGCTTTTCCCGCTGACCCGGCCGATGTCGGTGGCGGCGGCGAGGTCGCTGTGCGGGGTGGCGGAGGGGCGGTTCGCGGAGGGTCCGGCGGACAGCCGGGACGCGCGGCTGCGGACGGCGGGCTGGTACACGCTGCACGTCGGGCTGGGCGGGCTGGTCAGTGGTGCGACGCTGGCGTTGCCGCCGTTCGCGGTGACGACGATGCTGCTGCCGTTCTCGCCCGGTCTGCGTGCCTCCGCGGTGGCCCATTTCTGGTCGCTTGACCAGGAGTGGCTGGTCTACGGGGGTGTGCCCGCCGGTCTTTTGATGCTGCTGGCGCTCGTGGCGGCGGCGGCGTGTGCGGGGTCGTTCATGGCCCGTCAGGCGCCGCGGCTGCTGGGTCCCACCCCGGCGGACCGGCTGGCGGCGGCCGAGCGGCGGGCAGCCGAGCTGGCCGTACGCAACCGGCTGGCGCGGGAGCTGCACGATTCGGTGGGTCATGCGCTCAGTGCGGTGACCTTGCAGGCGGGTGCGGCGCGGCGGGTCCTCGATTCGGACGCGGCGGCGGATGTGGCGTTCGTCCGGGAGGCGCTGGCGGCGATCGAGGAGACCACGCGGCGCACGGTCGGTGAACTCGACGCGGTGCTCGGCCTGTTGCGGCAGGGCGAGGACGACGGGGAGCTGCCGGGGCCGGGCCTTGAGGCGCTGGACGGGCTCCTCGCGGGGGCGGCCGCGGCGAAGGTGGGCTTAAGGATCGGTGAGGGTCTCGACCGGGTGCCGGCGGCGGTGTCCAGGGAGGCGTACCGGATCGTTCAGGAGGGCCTGACGAACGCGGTGCGGCATGCCGGCGGTCAGCCGGTGACGGGGTGGATCGGTGTGGACGGGGAGGAGTTGGAGATCGTGATGGAGAATCCGCTGCCGGCCGGGGGGCCGGTGGTCCGGCCGGGTGGGGGCCGTGGGCTGCGTGGCCTTGAGGAGCGGGCCCGGCTGCTGGGCGGTACGGCGGCGTCGGGTCCGGTCGGCGAGGTGTGGCGGCTGGCGACCCGGCTGCCGGTGGGCGGTGGCCGGTGACGGGCACTCCGATCAGGGTCGTTCTGGCGGACGACGAGCGGATGGTACGTACGGCGCTGAGGGTGATCCTGGACGCCGAGCCGGATGTCGAGGTGGCCGGGGAGGCGTCGACGGGGGCCGAGGCCGTCTCGGTGGTGCGTGAGGTGCGGCCCGATGTGGTGCTGATGGATGTGCGGATGCCGGAGATCGACGGGATCCGGGCCACGGAGCAGATCCTGGCCACGATGGAGCGGCCGCCGCGGATCGTGGTGGTGACGACGTTCGAGAACGACGCGTATGTGTATGACGCGCTGCGGGTGGGGGCGGCCGGGTTCGTGCTGAAGCGGTCCGCGGCGGACGAGCTGGTGAGCGCGGTGCGGCTGGTGGCGCGGAGTGATTCGCTGCTGTACCCGGCGGCGGTGCGGGGCCTGGCCGCGGAGCACGCGCGGCGGCGGCCGGCGGCTCCGCCATGGGCGGCGCGGCTGACCGACCGGGAGGCGGACGTGCTGCGGCTGATGGCGACGGGCCTGGCCAACGCCGAGATCGCGGGGCGGCTGGGGGTGGGTCCGGCGACGGTGAAGACGCATGTGGCGGCGGTGCTGGCGAAGACGGGGGCGCGGGACCGTACGCAGGCGGTGATCGCGGCGTACGAGTCGGGGTTCATCACACCGGGGTAGGGCTCCCCTGAGGGCTGCGGCGCGGAGATGAGGATTCCCTGAGAAACCGGACACATCGGGAACGGAGGCCTGCATTCCGCTCGTCCCGTCTGTGGGATGAACACAACGATCAGGCGAGCGGCTGTCTTCTCGCTGCTGCTGGTGGCCGCCCTGCTGATGCGGGCGACCTGGGTGCAGGCGTACGAGGACAGGGCACTCGCGGACGACAAGAACAACCGCCGGAAGGTGATCGCGCAGTACGCGCGGCCGCTCGGGGACATCATCGTGGCCGGTTCGCCGGTCACCGGTTCGAAGAGGACGGAGAGTGGTGATCTGGCGTACAAGCGCACGTACACGCAGGGCGAGCTGTACGCGGCCGTCACGGGGTTCAGCTCGCAGGTGTACGGCGCCACGCAGCTGGAGGGCGTCTACGCCGATGTGCTCGACGGGACCGACTCGCGGCTGAAGAGTCCGCTGGACACGCTCACCCGTGAGCAGCAGGATCCGGGCGATGTGCTGACGACGATCGATCCGGCGGTGCAGAAGGCGGCGTACGAGGCGCTCGGCTCGAAGAAGGGCGCGGCCGTGGCCCTCGATCCGAAGACCGGCCGCGTCCTGGGGATGGTCAGTACGCCGTCGTACGACCCGTCGAAGATCGCGGGCGGGACGGACGGGGCGGAGTGGGGGAAGCTGACCGCCGATGAGGACAAGCCGCTGGTGAACCGGGCGATGCGGCAGCCGTTGCCGCCGGGCTCGACGTTCAAGCTGGTGGTCGCCGCGGCGGCGCTGGAGGACGGGCTGTACGGGTCGGTGGACACGGCGACCCAGAGCCCGGATCCGTACACGCTACCGGGGACGGTGCGGGTGCTGAAGAACGAGAACCCGTCGGCGCCGTGCGAGAACGCCACGATCCGTACCGCGCTGCGGTATTCGTGCAACAACGTCTTCGCCAAGATGGCCGTGGATCTGGGCCAGGCGAAGGTGAAGGCGATGGCGGAGAAGTTCGGCTTCAACAACCAGAAGCTGGACGTGCCGGTGCGTGCCTACGCGAGTGTGTACCCGTCGAAGATGGACGACGCGCAGACGGCGCTGTCGGGGATCGGGCAGTTCGATGTGACGGCGACGCCGCTGCAGATGGCGATGGTGTCGGCCGCCATTGCCAACGACGGAGTCCTGATGGCACCGCACATGGTGTCGAAGGTGGTGGACGGGGACGGCAATACGCTCCAGTCGTTCGAGGACACCGGATCGACGCGGATCGTGTCGTCCCAGACCGCCGGGCAGCTGCGGGACGCGATGCGGACGGTCGTGGAGCAGGGCACGGGCAGCAACGCCCGGATCGACGGCGCGGAGGTGGGCGGCAAGACGGGCACGGCGCAGCACGGCGAGAACAACAGCAAGACGCCGTACGCGTGGTTCACGTCGTACGCGAAGGATTCCTCCAGCGGGAAGGAGGTCGCGGTGGCCGTGCTCATCGAGGATTCGGGGGCGGCGCGCTCGGAGGTGAGCGGCAACGGTCTGGCGGCTCCGGTGGCGCAGAAGATGATGGCCGCGGCGCTGAAGTAGACCCTGGGTCGGGGGCGGGGCGGGCCGCACGATATGCAGGGGGTGTCGATCGACGTCCCTGTGTTGGCGGAGGAGTTCCGTGCGGCTGCCTCGTTCCCTGTCCGGCTGGACCATGGCGGTCTTCGGCGTGCTCGCCGCGGCGCTCGGTGTCGTGGGGCTGGTCGCCCCCGATGTGATGATCTCGCTGATGGGTTTCGAGCCCATACCCTCGGCCCGCCGGGCGGAGGGAGACCACACCCTGGTGTTCCTCATGGCGTCGTCGATGGCGGCGCTCAACATGGGTGTGTACTACGTGCTGGCGGCCTTGGCCGACTGGCGGGCGTTCTTCCGCTGGACGGTCCCTTTCCGGCTGCTGACCTGCGCGGTGTTCACGACGGCGGTGCTGTCGGGCCGGGCGGCGGAGGGCTTTCTCGGGGTGGGGATCTGGGAGGGCGTGGGGGCGGTGGTGACCGGCGCGGCGCTGCGGTACGAGAACCGCCGGGCCGCCCGCGCATGACACTCCCCTGTTTTGCGCCGCCGAAATTCCTTTGCCGGGAGCGGAGTTGGGATGGCATGCTGCGCGCATGATCTCTGTTGACGTCGTGAACGACGGAAAGGCGGCCTCCGCCATCGAGCGGTGAGGGCCGCCGAGATGGACCGGGCACGCGAGGCGTGCGCGGTCCGTGACGCATGGCTGGCCCACGGCTTGTCGGCGCACAGCGCCGAGCGCGCGGAGGCCGAGGATGCCGTACGGGAGCTGTACCGGCTGATCGACGCGCCGGCGCCCCGCTTCACCTGGGTGGACTCTCCGTCCGCCGGACTGGAACTCGTACGAACCGACCCCGCCTTCGGGCCCGTGCGGCTGCACACGGGTGTGCTGCCCGATCGGGCCGAAGGATGGTCGCCGCCCTCACGTCTCGCCACGCTCCAGTCGGAGCTGCGGGACCGGCTGGAGAGCTCGGTCCGCGGGCCTGATCGGTACGGGTGGTCCCTGCGGCCGCTCAAGCCCGAGCCGGACTGGGAACAGCTCCGCTCGACGGCCCCGCGGGAGGCGCTCGCGGCCGGCGCCTCGCTGGACCGGGTGCTGTGGGTGGCCGTACGGGACGCACTGCGCGGGTCGCTGGGCGACGCGGTCCGCGCCCCGGTGCGCAGCGCGCTGCGCACCGACTCGCCCGACCCGCTGACCTGGTGGGGGCAGCACGACGCCTCCTGGGTCGGTCACTACGACGCCTGCGCCCGGATCGGTCACGGGTGGTTCGCGGCGGGCGACCTCGCGCAGCTGGGTCTGTGGGCCCGGCTGGCCCGGTCCACCGGCTGGTGGTGGGCGGGGGAGGGCCGGTGCGTGATGGCCGAGCGACCGGCCGCCGTACACACCGAACCAGCTCCCGGCGCCGTCCATGGCGAGATCCGGCTGCACCACGACGACGGCCCGGCGGTCCGCTTCCGTGACGGGAGCGGGGTGTACGTCCTGCACGGCGCGCGGGTGCCGGGCTGGGTGGTCACCGGGCCGACGGTGGAGCGGATCCACGCCGAGACCAATGTGGAGGTCCGGCGCGCCGCGATCGAACGCATCGGCTGGGACGCGTACATCGAGCAGGCCGGGCTCCGGCTCGTCGGCACGGCCGACGACCCCGGCAACCCCGGCTTCCGCTTGCGCCTCTACGACGTGCCGCGGGAGCTGTGGGGCCGCTCGGCCCGGCTGCTGCTGACGGTGAACGGCTCGGTGGAGCCCGACGGGCGGCGGCGGCAGTACGCGCTGGGTGTCCCGGCGTTCCTGGACGACCCGGTGGCGGCGGCGGGGTGGTCGTACGGCCTGAGCGGGGAGCAGTACGGGCGGTTGCGGCGCCGCACGTGAGGGCGGATGACGTCATCTGTCATCTGTCATCTGACGAACCAACAGACATTGGAGGAATCTGCCATGACCATGAACGTGAACGTGACCCTGGGCGAGCTGACGGCCCGGACCGGACTCGACGTGCTGGACCACCTGGAGCGGGAGGTGACCGTCCCGGTGGTCGACGGAATGCAGGCACAGGGCGACCTGATCGTCGTTCCGCTCGCGATGCTGGGGCAGCTGCGGGTGGACGACGACGGGTGGTGGGGCGTGCCGCCGGAGGGGGTGGAGCTGCTGCGCAGCTCGGCGGGCGGGAACCCGCACACCCTCGTCGCCGACCGGGGCCGGTGCCGCTGGACGACGCGTGTCGACGATCCGACCGGGCTGGCGATCGGGGCGCTGGAGGCGGCCTCGGTGGCGTACCTGATCCATCCGGAGCACGGCGCCAGCGGGATCGCGCCGGGGCGCTACGTGGTGCGGCGGCAGCAGGAGCGGGCGCTGGGGGCGCGGCCGGGGCCGCTGCGGGGGCTGATGTTCCGGGGCGCGGGGAACCGGTTCGTCTGCGACTGAGGATATTCGGGTGACGGGCGCGGTCAGTGGCCGGGATGATGCGGCCATGCCACGACCGTATGGATTCAGTTACGAGCAGCGCGCCGACGGCACCGTCGAGATCGTGCACCAGGGCCGCGCGGCGGGGACGCTGCGCGGCGCCCGGGCGGAGAAGTTCCTCCAGGAGGCGGAGTCCGGCGACGCCCAGCTGGTGATGGCGCGCTGGACCGGCGCGTACAAGCACGGCAACGAACGGCTTGCCCGGCAGCATCCGCGCAACCGGGGTGCACGCGGATAGCGGAACGTTTAGCAAGGTAAGGGAACGGCAAAGCGGCGTCGCTCGTTACCGAGAGCATGACCGCAATGACCCCCGGCTCGAACATCCCCCTCGGCGTCGCGCGTGTGGCGGTGGACGTCACCGCACCGGTGCGGCTCGACGTATCGGGCCTGCTGCTCACCGCCGACGGCAAGGTGCGCTCCGACGACGACTTCATCTTCTACAACCAGCCGACGGGACCGGGCGTGACCTACCGGTCCGGCGGGGGCACCGCCCCCGACGCGATCATCGTGGACACCTCGGCCGTGCCGGCCGGGATCGAGAAGATCGTGGTGACGGCGAGCCCGGACGCCGCGGGGCAGACGTTCCAGGGCATCGAGCCGACGGCGACCATCCGTGACGCCGACAGCGGCGCGGCGCTGGCGACGTTCACGCCGCCGCGGCTCGGGGCCGAGACGGCGCTGGTGATCGTGGAGATCTATCTGCGGGGCGGCGCCTGGAAGGCGCGCGCCGTGGGCCAGGGCTATGCGAACGGGCTGGCCGGGATCGCCACGGACTTCGGCGTCTCGGTCGAGGAGGAGCCCGCGACGGCCCCGGCGACCCCCGCGCCCGCGGCTCCGGCCGACCCGAGGGTGACGGCTCCCCCGGCCCCGGCCGCAGCGCCCGCGGCCCCTGCCGCCGCAGCGCCCGCGCCCGGCGCCGGGAAGATCAACCTGGACAAGGGCCGGGTCAGCCTGCAGAAGAACCAGACGGTCTCCCTGGTCAAGGGCGGCCGTCCGCTGCTCTCCCAGGTCAAGATGGGCCTGGGCTGGGAGCCGGCCTACCGCGGCAAGGACATCGACCTCGACGCGTCGGTGATCGCCTACGGCCCGCAGCGCAACCACCTGGACAGCTGCTACTTCGGCAAGCTGGCCATCCTGAACGGCTCGGTCAAGCACTCCGGCGACAACCTGACCGGTGAGGGCGCGGGCGACGACGAGGTGATCGTCGTCGACCTGGGCCGCCTGCCGGCCGAGGCGACGGGCCTGGTGTTCACGGTGAACTCCTTCTCCGGCCAGAAGTTCACCGAGGTCGCCAAGGCGTACTGCCGGCTGATGGACGCGGCGACGGGCGAGGAACTGGTCCGCTTCGACCTCACCAACGCCGAACCGCAGACCGGCGTGATCATGTGCAAGCTGATCCGCCAGTTCTCCGGCGAGTGGGAGATGACGGCGATGGGCGACTTCGTGAAGTCCCGCACGGTCCGAGGCATGGTGAAGCCCGCCGCGCAGGCGCTCTGACGGTACGGAAGCGCAACGGCAACGGCCCGCCGGGGATCTCCGGCGGGCCGCTTGCGTCGTACGGCAGGGGTAGTGAGGGTCAGGCGCGGGGGGTGCGGCGCCACCGTCCGGGGCCCCCAGCCCCAGCGGAACGTATGCCCACAACGGGGCGCCGTGCAGCCGGCGCCCCGGGGCACCGCGCCGCGCCGTGCAGCCGACGTCCCCGCCGCCGAGGCCCCCATACCGCCCCGCGCAGCCGGCGCACCCAGCGGGCGGGTGACCCGCAGCCGGCGCACCCGGGCCCGGGGCCCCGCCCCGGATCACCTCACTCCCCACCGCCCCCGGCAGGGCTTCGGGAAGGGGCGGGGTGGGGGGAGCTCAGCCCTGGGAGCGGGCCTTGAAGGCGGCCTTGCGGGCCTCCTTCGCCGCTTGCTTGTCGCGGTGGAGGCGGCCCATCGCCTCCAGGACCTCCGCCGTCGACGGATGGTTCACCCGCCACGCCGCGTCGAAGAAGCCGCTGTGCTGGCCCGTCAGGCCCTCCACGAGGTCCTGGAGTTCTTCCAGGTCGCCGTCGGCGTCGAGCTGGGCGGCGATCGTGTCGATGGCCAGCCAGAAGATCATGGCCTCCGGCGGCGGGGGGACGTCCGACGCGCCGCGTTCGGCGAGCCAGACGCGGGCCAGGCCGCCCAGTTCGGGGTCGTCGAGGACGTCGCGGACGGCGGGTTCGGCGTCGGCGCCGACGAGGGAGAGGGCCTGCTGGCAGTGGAGGCGGCGCAGCGGGGAGCCGGCGTCGGTGCCGCGGGCGGCGGCGAGGAGTTCGCGGGCGCCGGCGAGGGGGTCGCGGCGGGCGAGCCACAGTGCGGTCTCGGCGCGGGCGGACGGCTCGGGGTACTGGGCGAGGCCGTCAAGCAGGGTGTCCGCGCCCTTGTCGGCGAGGTCGCCGACGGCGGGCGCGTCGACACCGGCCTCCAGCATGCGGGCGCGGATGCCGTACAGGCCGAGCGGGGTGAGCCGGACCATGCCGTAGCGGCTGACGTCCTCGTCGTCGACGGGCGGCGCGGGCTCCTCGCCCTCCTCGGCCATGAGGGCTTCGTCGACGGGCTGGTAGGCGACGAGGCCGATCGGTTCGAGGAGCCGGAACTGGTCGTCGAGCCGCATCATCGCCTCGGAGACCTGCTCCAGGACGTCGTCGGTGGGCTCCCCCATGTCGTCGGGGACGATCATCGAGGCGGCGAGGGCGGGCAGCGGCACCGGGCCTTCGCCGGAGCCGCCTTCGGCGACGGTGAGCAGGTAGAGGTTGCCGAGGACGCCTTCGAGGAACTCGGCCTCGGCCTCGGGGTCCCAGTCGAGCGCGTCGAAGTCGATCTCGCCGTTCTCGCCGATGACGTCGGCGATGTCGTCGAGGACGGGCGCGGTGGCGTCGGCGAAGACGACGTCGAGGCCGTCGAGCCAGAGGCCGAGGACGTCCTGCGGGGCGCCGCCGGTGACGAGGGCGAGGTTCTCGCCCGCGGTGGCGGTGCCGTGGTCACCCTCCTCCGTCTCCGAGGGCTCCACGACGTCGACGAGTCCGGTGTCGACGGCCACCCGCCAGGCCTCGCTGGCGTAGGCGGCGCCGTCCTTGTCCGGCTCCAGGCCGAGGACGCGGGCGGCCTCGGGCAGCTGCTCGTCGGCGAGTTCGCCGCCGGCGCCGACGCGGGTGTCGGGTCCGGCCCAGCGGGCGAGGCGGACGGCCCGCGCGAGCAGCGGGCTGGCGAGTGCGTCCCTCGCCAGCTCCGCGTCCGAGTGCAGCCGTACGGGCGGCAGGGTGGGGCGGTCCGAGACCATCAGGGATTCTCCTCGGGGCGTACGTGTTCCAGGCGCGTGTTGCAGGCCGACCCAGCGTAGACGCTCTTCGCCCGGTGCCTGCCGGTTCATGAACCGGTCACCGACCGTACCCCCGGCAACTCTTGACAAGTTCCGTACTCACACAAGAGATTGACGCGCGTAGATCAATCGACCGATCCTCCAAGCACTTTCGGAGCCTTTTGATGCCTTCCTCCATACCGAGATCCGCGGCCGTGTCCACCGTCGTCGCCGCCGCCCTCGCCGCCGGCCTGCTGGCCGGTTCCGCCACCGCCGCCGCCGAGGACACCGCCCCCGCCGTCGTGCACATCCACGACATCCAGGGCACGACCCGCGTCTCGCCGCTCGCCGGCCAGGCGGTCACGGATGTCTCGGGCATCGTCACGGGCGTGCGGACGTACGGCTCCAAGGGCTTCTGGTTCCAGGACCCCGAGGGCGACGGCAACGCGGCCACCAGCGAGGGCGTCTTCGTCTACACGGGCTCCGCGCCGACGGTCGCGGTCGGCGACGCGGTGAAGGTGTCGGGCACGGTCGGCGAGTACGTGCCGGGCGGCACGAAGTCGGGCAACCAGTCGGTCACGCAGATCACCAAGCCGGCCGTGACGGTCGTCTCCTCCGGGAACGCGCTGCCCGCGCCGGTCCGGATCTCGGCGAAGTCCGTTCCGTCCGTGTACGCGCCCGAGGGCGACCCGGCCGCCGAGGGCTCCATCAACGGGCTGACGCTGCGCCCGAAGACGTACGCCCTGGACTACTACGAGTCCCTGGAGGGCACCAACGTCGCGATCGGCTCGTCGCGGGTGGTCGGCGCCACCGACCCGTACTCCGAGCTGTGGGTGACGGTGAAGCCGTACGAGCACGCCAACCGCCGCGGCGGCACGGTCTACGGCTCGTACACCTCGCAGAACACCGGCCGGCTCCAGATCCAGTCGCTGACCCCGATCGCCCAGCAGCCGTTCCCGAAGGCGAACGTCGGTGACGTGCTGGCGGGGACGACCGAGGGCCCGCTGGACTTCAACCAGTTCGGCGGCTACACGCTGACCGCCCGCACGCTGGGCACGGTCGTGGACCGCGGGCTGGAGCGGGAGACCACCGAGCCGCAGCGCCGCGGCGAGCTGGCGGTGGCCACGTACAACGTGGAGAACCTGGACCCGTCGGACCCGCAGGAGAAGTTCGACGCGCTGGCCAAGGCGGTCGTGGAGAACCTCGCCTCGCCCGACATCGTGGCCCTGGAGGAGATCCAGGACAACAACGGCGCCAAGAACGACGGCACGGTGGCCGCCGACGAGACGCTGAAGAAGTTCACGGAGGCGATCGCGGCGGCCGGCGGCCCGTCCTACGCGTGGCGCTCGATCGACCCGGCCAACAACCGGGACGGCGGCGAGCCCGGCGGCAACATCCGCCAGGTCTTCCTCTTCAACCCGGAGCGGGTCTCCTTCACCGACCGCGCCGGCGGCGACGCGCAGAGCGCGACCGGTGTGGTGCGCGGGGAGAAGGGCCGGGCGGAGCTGACGCTGTCCCCGGGCCGGATCGACCCGGCGAACACCGCCTGGGACAACAGCCGCAAGCCGCTCGCGGGTGAGTTCTCCTTCAAGGGCAAGACGGTCTTCGTGATCGCGAACCACTTCGGTTCGAAGGGCGGTGACGAGTCGCTGGTCTCGCACCACCAGCCGCCGAACCGTTCCTCCGAGGTGAAGCGTCTGCAGCAGGCGCAGGCCGTGAACACCTTCGTGAAGGACATCCTGAAGGTGCAGCGCGGCGCGGACGTGGTCGTCCTCGGTGACATCAACGACTTCGAGTTCTCCGCGACGACGAAGGCGCTCACCGACGGCGGTGTGCTGTACCCGGCCGTGAAGTCGCTGCCGCGCAGCGAGCGGTACTCGTACGTCTTCCAGGGCAACAGCCAGGTCCTCGACCAGATCCTGACCAGCCCGTCGATCGACGACTTCGAGTACGACAGCGTCCACATCAACGCGGAGTTCGCCGAGCAGAACAGCGACCACGACCCGCAGGTGCTGCGCTTCCGTCCGTAGCTCCCGCATGTCCCTCAGGACACGCCCGGGCTGAGGCTCAGCGCGGGCGTGTACCGCTTCACGCCACCCCCGACGACACCCGGGTAGTTCTGCACCTTGCGCCACTGGGGTGTGTCCGCGCCGATGCCGTCGCCGGGGGCGGCGAGGGCCTCGATGTGGGCCTCGGCGCTCTCCCACTCGGCGTAGTTGAGGACGCGGGTGCCGTCGACGCTGATGTGGAAGTGTCCGGAGATGCCACCGGGGTGCGGGTTCGGGTCGGTCGCCAGCGCCTCGAAGACGCCGTCCACCCAGTCCCGCTGCCGGTCGGCGTCCGGGCCGTCGAACATGACGTCCACGACGACGATGCTGCCCGGGACGCGGGGGTCGTCCTTGTCCGCTTCCTTGGCGCGGTAGAGCTCGTAGGAGTTGACCTCGACCCGCTCGATGCCGGGGACTGCGGCGTCGATCTCGCCGTTGCGGTCGCCGCGGTGGCGGGCGAAGAAGTCCTGGAAGGCCTGTTCGCTGCGCCACTGCGAGTAGTGGAAGAGCGTGTCGCCGTCCTCCCCGGTGTACACGGTGTAGGAGAGGATCCCGCTGTCGGGCCATGCGCGGCTCTGCCAGGTCTTGCGGATGGCGTCGACGGCGGCGCGCTGGCGCTCGGGGGTCCCGACCCGCCAGGTGCCGGCCTTGACGACACCGACGTCGGTGCGGGTGAGGTCGGGGCGGGCGTCGGAGTCGAGGCGGGCGTGGACGGTCATGATGGTCCCCTTTTTCCGGTGGTGGGCGCCTGGCCGGCGCGCAGGAACATCGTGGAACGTCAACCAAAGTTGAGGTCAAGCGTGGACCGGAGAGACCTCCGGCCCTGATCGGCGCGGTGCGATCAGGGCCGGACGGCGGGCGATGCGGCGGCGGGGGGTCAGGAGAGGAGGTGGCCGCCGCCGTCGACGAGGAGCACCTCTCCGGTGATGTACGCGGCGTGGGCGAGGTCGAAGACGGCCTGGGCGATGTCCTCGGGGCGGCCGACCCTGCGCATCGGGACGGCCCCGGCCACATGGGCCTTGGCCTCGTCGGCGCCCTCGACGCCGTCGAACCAGGGCGTGTCGATGAAGCCCGGGGCGACGGCGTTGACCCGGATCCCGGGGCCGAGGGTCTTGGCGAGCAGCTTCGTCATGTGGTTGACGGCGGCCTTGGAGACGGCGTACGGGATGGAGCTGCCGCCGGGGCGTACGCCCGCCTGCGAGGAGATGTTCACGACGCAGCCGGCGCCGTTCGCGCGCAGGTGCGGGACGGCGGCGGTGATGGTCTGCCAGACGCCGATGACGTTGACGTCGTAGAGGTGGCGCCAGACGTCGGGCGAGGCCGCGTCGAGGTCGTCGTGCGGGATGAAGCGGGTGGTGCCCGCGCAGTTGACGAGGATGTCGAGCCGGCCGTACGCCTCGACGGCGGCGGCGACGAGCCCGGTGGCCTGGGTCTCGTCGGAGACGTCGGCCTGGATGTAGCGGGCGTCCGGCAGTTCGGCGGCGAGGGCCTGGCCCGCCTCCACCGACCGGGCGGAGTTGACGACGACCCGGATCCCGGCGGCGGCCAGGCGGCGGGCGACGGCGGCTCCGATGCCCGAGGACGATCCGGTGACGAGCGCGACGCGCTGTTCGCTCATGGTGTGTGATTCCTCCTGAAGTCCCCCTGTCGCGCGGCTCGATCATGCCAGACGGCCGCGCACAGCCCCGGATTGTTCAGCGGTGCTAACCCTGCCTGACAAGAAGAACTAAGTGGACCTTCACGTTCGGGGGCGCGGAGACTGCGAGGATGACGATCGCTCACTCTGAACAGCCTCCTCACCTTGAACAGCCTCCACGTCCGTTCGGCCGCGCGCTGTGCGCGATGATCACGCCGTTCACCGACTCCGGGGAGCTCGATCTCGGGGCGGCGCGGCGCCATGCGGCGCGTCTGGTCGCGGAGGGCTGCGACGGCCTGGTCCTGAACGGCACGACCGGTGAGTCGCCCACCACGAGCGACGCGGAGAAGTCGGCGCTGGTACGGGCCGTACGGGAGGAGGTCGGGGCCGGTGTCGCGGTCGTGGCGGGCGTCGGCACGTCCGACACCCGGCACACGCTGGCGCTGGCCCGGCAGGCCGAGGAGGCCGGCGCGGACGGGCTGCTGGTGGTGACGCCGTACTACAGCCGTCCGCCGCAGGACGCGGTGCGGGCGCACTTCCTGCGGGTGGCGGACGCGAGCGGGCTGCCGTTGATGCTGTACGACATTCCGGGGCGTACGGGCACCCGGATCGAGCCGGAGACGCTGCTGGAGCTGGCGGGGCATCCGCGGATCGTGGCGGTCAAGGACTGCTCGTACGACCTGCTGGGCAGCGCGAAGGTGATGGCGCGCACGTCGCTGGCGTACTACTCGGGGTCCGAGGAGCTGAATCTGCCGCTGTACGCGCTGGGTGGGGCGGGGTACGTCAGTACGGTGGCCAATGTGGCGCCGCGTGCGATGCGGGCGGTGCTCGACGCGTTCGACGCGGGCGACACGGTGGGGGCGCGGCGGCTGAACCGGCGGGTGCTGCCGCTGACCGAGCTGATGATGGCGTCCGGGCTGCCGGGCACGGTGACCGTGAAGGCGCTGCTCGGCGGGCCGGTCCGGGAACCGCTGCAGCCCGCCGGCCGGGAGGCGGCCGACGGGCTGCGGGCTGCGTACGACGAGTTGGCTCAGCCGGAGACGTGAGTGGTGCCGAGGATGTTCGCGTGCTCCAGGACGTCTTCGGCCGGGTCGTCGATCTGACCGGCGTGGATCAGGGCGACGACAGGGCCGTTGCGGGAGTCGCGGTTGGTCTCGTCAGCGGTGGCGGTGGTGGCCGGCAGCAGCGCGGCCAGGAACGTCAGCGCCCCCGCCACCGTGGATCTGGTCCTCATGTCACTCCTCGCATCAGATGATCGGTCGGCTCTGCGGTCTGTTCAACGCGGAGCCGGTCCGATCAGTTGTGGCTGTGGAGGATGTCGTTGAGGCCGCCCCAGACCGCGTTGTTCGGGCGGGCCTCGACGGCGCCGGTGACCGAGTTGCGGCGGAAGAGGATGTTCGAGGCGCCGGAGAGCTCGCGGGCCTTGACGATCTGGCCGTCGGGCATCGTGACGCGGGTGCCGGCGGTGACGTAGAGCCCGGCCTCGACGACGCACTCGTCGCCCAGGGCGATGCCGACACCGGCCTCGGCGCCGATCAGGCAGCGCTCGCCGATGGCGATGACGACGTTGCCGCCGCCGGAGAGGGTGCCCATGGTGGAGGCGCCGCCGCCGATGTCGGAGCCGTCGCCGACGACGACACCGGCCGAGATCCGGCCCTCGACCATCGACGTGCCGAGGGTGCCGGCGTTGAAGTTGACGAAGCCCTCGTGCATGACGGTGGTGCCGGCGGCGAGGTGCGCGCCGAGCCGGACGCGGTCGGCGTCGGCGATCCGGACGCCCTTGGGGGTGACGTAGTCGGTCATGCGCGGGAACTTGTCGACGGACGTCACCTGGAGGTGCAGCCCATCGGCGCGGGCGTTGAGGCGGACCTTCTCGACGTCGTCGACGGCGACCGGGCCGAGCGAGGTCCAGGCGACGTTGGCGAGGACCCCGAAGAGGCCGTCGAGGCTCAGGCCGTGCGGCTTGACCAGACGGTGGGAGAGCAGGTGCAGACGCAGGTAGGCGTCGTGCGCGTCGAGCGGCTTGTCGTCCAGGGAGCCGATGACGGTACGGACGGCGACGACCTCGACCCCGCGGCGGGCGTCCACGCCGATGGCCTTGGCGGCGCCCGCGCCGAGCAGGCGGACGGCGTCGTCGGCGGTGAGCCGCTCGGTGCCGGCCGGGCCGGGCTCGGCGACGAGCTCGGGGGCGGGGAACCAGGTGTCGAGGACGGTGCCGTCACCGGCGATCGTGGCGAGGCCGGCGGCGACGGCGCCGGTGGTGCGCGGTGCGGTGGTGCTGTCGGGCGAGTCAGTCATGAGGGAAACCTAACCGGCTGGGGCGGGCCGGGGCGAACCGGTCTCAGGTACCGGTCGGCCCCGGCGGCGGCCCGCGCCCGGCCGGCGGTCAGCGCGCCGGCGGACGGCGCGGGAGTCGCCCAGCTTCGCCACCGGGTTCCAGTACGTCAGCTCTTCGGTCTCCTCCCCGGTCGTTCTGCCGTCGGCCTCGTGGACGGTGCGCAGCCCGGCGAAGGCGTAGGTGACCGGGTTCACCAGGAGCTCGTCACGGCTGCTGGTGCCCGGCCCCCGGACCGAGGCCTGCCGGTGCACGGCCATGGGCCTCCTCGTCCGCACGTCTTCGCCGGGGACGACGGTCACACCGGGAATGGTGGCGAGGGCCCGCAGCAGCGCGCCGTGTACGCGGGGCGGGAGGTGGAAGGTGCGGGCGAGGACGGTCGTGATGGCGGATGACGGAAGGCCGTGAGGAAGGTGTCGGCGGTGATGTCGTCCGCGGCGGCGTCGCCGAGGCGGCGGGCGGCGTAGCGGTGGATGTCGGCGGCGTGCCTGCCGTAGAGGTCGGCGAAGACGTCGGGCCGTTCGAGGGACTCGGCTATGAGTGCCGCGTCGTCGGGCCCTGGGGGTCCGGTCACGGACACTCCGTGTCTGATGTCGGTGGCTGTCACACCCCTTGTCGCCCGCTGGGGCCGAGGGGGTTCACGGGATGAGGCGGCGCAGCATCTCCCGGGCGTGGGCTTCGTCGTACTGGCCGCCGGTGAGCAGGACCTGGAGGCAGAGGCCGTCCATCAGGGCGACGAGCGCGCGGGCGGTGGCGGGGTCGGTGCGGTGGGTGAGGGCGGCGGCGACGGTGTCGGTCCATTCGGCGGCGACGGGGCGTAGGGCGGGGCGGCG
The DNA here is from genome assembly GCF_014648195.1 of Streptomyces purpureus. GTDB lineage: Bacteria > Actinomycetota > Actinomycetes > Streptomycetales > Streptomycetaceae > Streptomyces > Streptomyces purpureus. The sequence continues at coordinate 274,108 of NZ_BMQQ01000004.1, read as the reverse complement.
CAGGGCGGCGAGGTAGAGCTCGTACTCCAGCTCCACCGCGGTGCGGTCGCCCGCGATCCAGCGGCCCATCAGGCGGGCGAGGTCGGTGGCGAGGTCGCGGCCGGCGTCGGTGAGGGCCTCGCTGGTGGCCACGGCCGCCGCGAAGGATTCGCCTGCCTGGCGGAGGGCTGCGACGAGGAGTTCGTCGAGGGAGGCGAAGTGGTAGGTGGTGGAGCCGAGGGGGACGTCGGCCTCGGCGGCGGCGGTGCGGTGGCTGAGGCCGGCGATGCCGTGCTCGGCGACGACTCTGAGGGCGGCGTCGATGATGCGCTGGCGGCGGTCGGGGTCGTAGCGGCGGGGCATCAGTGCGCGCCGCCGAGGTTGAGGACGATGACGCCGGCGACGACCAGCAGGATGCCGGTGATTTTGATCAGGCTGGTGGATTCGCCGAGGAAGATCATGCCGATGGTGGCGACGGCGGCGGTGCCGATGCCGGACCAGATGGCGTAGGCGGTGCCGATCTGGAGGGTCTTGAGGGTCTGTGCGAGCAGGGCGAAGGCGATGAGGTAGCCGGTGACGGTGATCAGGGAGGGCCAGAGGCGGGTGAAGCCGTCGCTGTACTTCATGGCCGTGGTGGCGGCGATCTCGGCGGCGATGGCGCCGGCCAGCAGTCCGTATCCCATGTGTACGCCCATGTGTACGAGCGTACCCAACGTTGCGTACGGTCGTACACTCCACCGCCCGCTACCTTGTGTGCATGACATTTCCTACGGGGCCGTACGGCTGGACTCCTCCGCCGCCACCCAAGCCCGGAGTGATACCCCTCGCGCCGCTCGGACTCGGTGAGATCCTGGGCGGCGCGTTCGCGACGCTGGGCCGCCACTGGAAGCAGCTGCTCGCCGTCGCGCTGGTCGCCTACGGCGGAGCCGCGCTGCTGCTCGGCGCGACGCTCGCGATCGCGTACGCGGCGGTCGCCGACCATCTGCCGCGCGTCTTCGACCCGCCCCCGGGGCAGGGCCCCTCCTGGGAGGACGGACAGCCGCTGCTGATCGCGCTGGCCGCCGTATGGGCGGTCGGCATCGTCGCTCTGCTGCTGGCGAACGCGGTGCTCTACGCGGCCTGCCCGGCGGTCCTCCAGGACGCGGTCCTGGGCCGGCCCACCACGTTCGGGGTGGTGTGGGGGCGGGCCTGGAAGCGGATGCCGGCGGTCCTCGGCACGGTCTTCCTGACGGCCCTGATCATCCTCGTGCCCATCGCGCTGTTCTGGATCGGGATCGTCGGGGTGGTGGTCGCGATGATCGCGGCGGCCAGCGACGCCTTCACCAGCTCCCCGGCCCTGCCGCTGCTCGCCATGTTCGGCGCGCTGCTGGTGGCGCCGGTGTCGACCTGGCTGTGGGTGCGCTACAGCCTGGCCCCGGCCGCGGCCGTCTTCGAGGGCCAGGGGGCGCTGGCCGCGATGGGCCGCTCGGCGGACCTGGTCCGCGGCGCCTGGTGGCGGATCTTCGGCATCACCCTGCTGGCGGGCCTCCTGGCGGGCCTGGTGAGCCTGGTGTGCTACGTGATCCAGCAGGTGCTCTCGCTGCTGATATCGGTCCCCGGCGCCTCCTTCGACGAGGTCGACTCCGGCGGCGAGGCGGTGGCGGCGTTCTCGGTCCTGTTCGTCATGATCCTGCTCGCCCAGTTGGTGAGCCAGATCGTCGCGGCGACCTTCCCCCAGCTGGTGGCCGGCCTGCTCTACGTCGACCAGCGCATCCGCAAGGAGAACCTGGCCCCGACGCTGGCGGAGGCGGCGGCGGTCCAGGCGGTCCCCGTCAGTCGATGAGCGAGGCCTTGGGCCTCAGCACACAGAACTCGTTGCCCTCGGGATCGGCGAGGACGACCCATGTCGCGTCCTCGCCCTGCCCGACGTCGACCCGTCTCGCCCCGAGCCTCAGGATCCGCTCCACCTCGGCGTCCTGATCGTCGGGCGCGAGATCGATGTGCAGCCGGTTCTTGCCGGCCTTCTCCTCGGGCACGGGCAGGAAACACAACCCGGGCAGCGCGTGCTCGTGCGCCCCGATGACGATCTCGTCCGGGGCCTCGTACAGGACCTGCCAGTCCAGCACCTGGGTCCAGAACCTGGCCTGCGCGGGGAGGTCATGGGCGTCGACGGCGATGTGGTACAGGGATACGGCCATGTCCGCCAGTCTTACAGCCCGGGGCGGCAAGATCCCGTATTCGCGGAAAGCCGACAGCCTGAAGGGCCCCGGCTCATCGAGCCGGGGCCCTTCAGGCCTTCGGAGTGCTGCGATCAGACGTTGAAGCCGAGCGCGCGCAGCTGCTCGCGGCCGTCGTCGGTGATCTTGTCCGGGCCCCACGGCGGCATCCAGACCCAGTTGATCTTGAGTTCGTTGACGATGCCGTCCGTCGCGGCCTTCGCCTGGTCCTCGATCACATCGGTCAGCGGGCACGCCGCCGACGTCAGGGTCATGTCCAGCGTCGCGACATTGGAGTCGTCGATGTGGATGCCGTAGATCAGGCCGAGGTTGACGACGTCGATACCCAGCTCGGGGTCGACGACGTCGTACAGCGCCTCGCGGACCTCTTCCTCGGAGGCCGGCTTCATCGTGGCCTCTGCGTTCTCGCTCATGCCGACTTCCTCGCAGAATCGTCTTGTCCGTCACCCAGAGCCTGGGCGGTCGCGTCCTTCCACGCCATCCAGCTCAGCAGGGCGCACTTCACCCGGGCCGGGTACTTGGAGACACCGGCGAACGCGACAGCGTCCTCCAGGATCTCCTCCATCGCGTCGTCCGGCTCGATCTGGCCCTTGGACTGCATCAGCTCCAGGAACGTGCCCTGGATCTTCTGCGCCTCGGCCAGCTCCTTGCCGACCAGCAGCTCGTTCAGCACGGAGGCCGACGCCTGGCTGATGGAGCAGCCCTGGCCCTCGTACGACACGTCCTCGATCCGCGAGCCGTCGTACTTCACACGGAGCGTGATCTCGTCGCCGCACGTCGGGTTGACGTGGTGCACCTCGGCATCGCCGTCCCGAAGACCGCGCCCGTGCGGGTGCTTGTAGTGGTCCAGGATGACGTCCTGGTACATCGAATCCAGCTTCACAACCGCGTCAGCCCCTCAGCCGAAGAAGTTCCGTACGTGCTCCAGGCCGTCGACCAAGGCGTCCACCTCGGCGGGCGTGGAGTACAGATAGAACGACGCCCGCGTGGTCGCAGGAATTCCGTACCGCAGGCAGACCGGCCGCGCGCAGTGGTGGCCGACCCGGACCGCGATGCCCTGCTCGTCGAGGACCTGGCCCACGTCGTGCGGGTGAATGTCACCGAGCGTGAAGGAGATCGCGGCGCCGCGGTCCTCGGCCGTCACCGGGCCGATGATCCGCAGGTCGGGGACCTCCTGCAGGCGGCGCACCGCGTACTCGGTGATCGCGTGCTCATGCGCCGCGATCTTGTCCATGCCGATCGCCGAGAGGTAGTCCACGGCCGCGCCGAGACCGACGGCCTGCGCGATCGGGGGCGTACCCGCCTCGAACTTGTGCGGCGCCGGGGCGTAGGTGGACGAGTGCATCGAGACGGTCTCGATCATCTCGCCGCCGCCGAGGAACGGCGGCAGGTCCTCCAGGAGCTCCTGGCGTCCCCACAGCACACCGATGCCGGTCGGGCCGCACATCTTGTGGCCGGTGAAGGCGACGAAGTCGGCCTGGAGCGCCTGCACGTCCAGCACCATGTGCGGGGCGGCCTGCGAGGCGTCGATGCAGACCAGCGCACCGACCTCCTGGGCGCGGCGGACGATCGTCTCGACCGGGTTGACCGTGCCCAGCAGGTTGGAGACCAGGGTGAACGAGACGACCTTGGTCTTCTCGGTGATGACCTCCTCGATGTTGGACAGGTCGAGGCGGCCGTCGTCGGTGAGGCCGAACCACTTCAGCTTCGCGCCCGTGCGCTGCGCCAGCAGCTGCCACGGCACGATGTTGGAGTGGTGCTCCATCTCCGTGATCGCGATCTCGGTCTCGTGGTCCACGCGGTAGGGCTCGTCGGCCCAGCCCAGCATGTTGGCCACGAGGTTGAGCGACTCCGAGGCGTTCTTGGTGAAGATCACCTCGTTGCGGCTGGGCGCGTTGATGAAGCCGGCGACCTTGTCGCGGGCACCCTCGTACAGCGCCGTGGCCTCCTCGGCGACCGTGTACACGCCGCGGTGCACATTGGCGTTGTGGCGCTCGTAGTACTCGTTCAGCGCGTCGAGCACCTGGCGCGGCTTCTGCGAAGTCGCCGCGGAGTCCAGGTACACGATCTTCTTCCCGTCGTGGACCACACGATCCAGCAGGGGGAAGTCCTTACGGATCGCCTCGGTGTCGAGAAGGCCCGGCAGCTGGATCACTCGGATGCGCCGCCCTTCGTGTACGCCTCGTAGCCCTCGTTCTCCAGCTTGTCGGCGAGCTCGGCGCCGCCGGACTCGGCGATGCGGCCGTTGGCGAAGACGTGGACGAAGTCGGGCTTGATGTAGCGGAGGATCCGCGTGTAATGCGTGATCAGCAGGGTGCCGACCTCGCCGGTCTCGCGGACGCGGTTGACGCCCTCGGAGACGATGCGCAGGGCGTCGACGTCGAGGCCGGAGTCGGTCTCGTCGAGGATGGCGACCTTCGGCTTGAGCAGCTCGAGCTGGAGGATCTCGTGGCGCTTCTTCTCGCCGCCGGAGAAGCCCTCGTTGACGTTGCGCTCGGCGAAGGCGGGGTCCATCTGGAGACGCTCCATGGACTCCTTGACCTCCTTCACCCAGGTGCGCAGCTTGGGGGCCTCGCCGCGGACGGCGGTGGCGGAGGTGCGCAGGAAGTTGGAGACCGAGACGCCGGGGACCTCGACCGGGTACTGCATGGCGAGGAAGACGCCGGCGCGGGCGCGCTCGTCGACGGACATCTCCAGGACGTCCTCGCCGTCCAGGGTCACGGTGCCGGCGGTGATCGTGTACTTGGGGTGGCCCGCGAGGGAGTACGCGAGGGTCGACTTGCCGGAGCCGTTGGGGCCCATGATGGCGTGGGTCTCGCCCTGCTTCACGGTCAGGTCGACGCCCTTGAGGATCTCCCGGGGGCCGTTCTCGGCCTCGACGGAGACGTGCAGGTCGCGGATTTCAAGCGTTGCCATGGGTGACTCAGGACTCCTGGGTGACGGAGACGAGCACATCGTCCCCTTCGATCTTGACGGGGTATACGGGGACGGGGCGCGTCGCGGGGAGGCCGGACGGCTTGCCGGTGCGCAGGTCGAAGCTGGAGCCGTGCAGCCAGCACTCGATGGCGCAGTCCTCCACCTCGCCCTCGGACAGGGAGACGTTCGCGTGCGAGCAGATGTCGTTGATCGCGAACACCTCCCCCTCGGTGCGGACGATGGAGACGGGCGTGCCGTCGAGTTCCACCCGCTTGGGGGTGTCCTCCTCCAGCTCGCTCAGCCCGCAGGCGCGTACGTAGGTCATGCGACCGACGCCTCCAGCTCGGCCTCGATCTTGGCGATGAGGCGCTCCTCGACGTCCGGCAGGCCGATCTGCTGGACGAGCTCGGCGAAGAAGCCGCGGACCACGAGCCGGCGGGCCTCCTCGGCGGGGATGCCGCGGGCCATCAGGTAGAAGAGCTGCTCGTCGTCGAAGCGGCCGGTGGCGGAGGCGTGGCCGGCGCCGGCGATCTCACCGGTCTCGATCTCCAGGTTCGGCACGGAGTCGACGCGGGCGCCGTCCGTGAGGACCAGGTTCCGGTTGAGCTCGTAGGTGTCCGTGCCCTCGGCCTTGGCCTGGATGAGCACGTCGCCGATCCAGACGGCGTGCGCGTCCTGGCCCTGCAGGGCGCCCTTGTACGCCACGTTGGAGCGGCAGTGCGGGGTGTTGTGGTCGACCAGGAGGCGGTGCTCCTGGTGCTGGCCGGCGTCGGTGAAGTAGAGGCCGAACAGCTCGGCCTCGCCGCCGGTGCCCGCGTACCGCACCCGGGGGTGGATGCGGACGACGTCACCGCCGAAGGTGACGACGACGGACTTGAAGGAGGCGTCGCGGCCGACCAGCGCGTTGTGCTGGGCGACGTGGACGGCCTTCTCGTCCCAGTCCTGGACGGAGACGACGGTGAGCTTGGCGCCGTCACCGAGGACGTAGTCCACGTTGGCGGCGAGGACCGCGTCACCGGTGTGGTCGATGACGACGACGGCCTCGGCGAACGCGCCGAGCTCGATCACCTGGTGGCCGAAGGCGGTGCCGCCCTCGCCGTGCACGGCGATCCGGATGGGCTCGGTGAGCACGGCCTCCTTGGGCACGGAGACGACCGAAGCCTGCTCGAAGGAGCTGTACGCCTGGGCGGCGACCCGGTCGACGGGCGTGCCGGCCCGGCCGACGCGGGCGTCGTCGCGGCCGACGGTCTCGACGGTGACGCCCTCGGGGGCCTCGATCGCGACCTTGACGCCCTCGCCGTCGGCGACGGCGGTGCCGTCGTGCAGGCCGCGCAGTCGCTCCAGCGGCGTGAAGCGCCATTCCTCCTCGCGGCCGTGCGGGACGGGGAAGTCCGCGACGTCGAAGGACGGGGGCGCGCTCATGCGCGTGGCGACGGTCGACTCGGCGGCCACCGCGATCGAGCCGGCGGTGGTGGAGCCCGCCGGGATGTTCTGAGCCTCAGCCATGGCTGTCGTGTTGCTCTCTTCCTACGTAACTACGCAAAGACCAGGGGGTACGGACGGCAGGGCGGCGTCAGCCGACCGCACCCTCCATCTGCAGCTCGATCAGCCGGTTCAGCTCGAGCGCGTACTCCATCGGGAGCTCCTTGGCGATCGGCTCGACGAAGCCGCGCACGATCATCGCCATCGCCTCGAACTCGGTCAGGCCACGGCTCATCAGGTAGAAGAGCTGGTCCTCGGAGACCTTGGAGACGGTGGCCTCGTGGCCCATGGACACGTCGTCCTCGCGGACGTCCACGTAGGGGTACGTGTCGGAGCGGGAGATCGTGTCGACGAGCAGCGCGTCGCACAGGACGTTCGACTTGGCGCCGGGGGCACCCTCGCCGATCTCGATGAGGCCGCGGTAGGAGGTGCGGCCGCCGCCTCGCGCCACCGACTTGGAGACGATGTTGGAGGAGGTGTTCGGGGCCATGTGGACCATCTTGGCGCCGGCGTCCTGGTGCTGGCCCTCGCCCGCGAAGGCGATGGAGAGGGTCTCGCCCTTGGCGTGCTCGCCCATCAGGTAGACGGCCGGGTACTTCATCGTCACCTTGGAGCCGATGTTGCCGTCGACCCACTCCATGGTCGCGCCCTCGTACGCCACGGCGCGCTTGGTGACCAGGTTGTAGACGTTGTTCGACCAGTTCTGGATCGTCGTGTAGCGGCAGCGGCCGCCCTTCTTGACGATGATCTCCACGACGGCGCTGTGCAGCGAGTCAGAGGAGTAGATCGGGGCGGTGCAGCCCTCGACGTAATGGACGTAGGCGTCCTCGTCGACGATGATCAGCGTCCGCTCGAACTGGCCCATGTTCTCCGTGTTGATACGGAAGTAGGCCTGGAGCGGGATCTCGACGTGCACGCCCTTGGGGACGTAGATGAACGATCCGCCGGACCACACGGCCGTGTTCAGGGAGGCGAACTTGTTGTCGCCGACCGGGATCACGGTGCCGAAGTACTCCTTGAAGAGCTCCTCGTGCTCCTTGAGCGCGGTGTCGGTGTCGACGAAGATGACGCCCTGCTCCTCCAGGTCCTCGCGGATCTGGTGGTAGACGACCTCGGACTCGTACTGGGCCGCGACACCGGCGACGAGGCGCTGCTTCTCCGCCTCGGGGATGCCGAGCTTGTCGTACGTGTTCTTGATGTCCTCCGGCAGGTCCTCCCAGGACTCGGCCTGCTTCTCGGTGGACCGCACGAAGTACTTGATGTTGTCGAAGTCGATGCCCGACAGGTCGGAGCCCCAGCTCGGCATGGGCTTCTTGTCGAACAGGCGCAGACCCTTCAGCCGCAGCTTCAGCATCCACTCCGGCTCGTTCTTCTTCTCGGAGATGTCGCGGACGACGGCCTCGGAGAGACCGCGCTTGGCGGTGGCACCGGCCGCGTCCGAGTCGGCCCAGCCGTACTCGTACCGACCCAGGCCCTCGAGCTCGGGGTGGCTGATCTCGGTGGTCATGCGGGGTTCCTCCCGGCCGTGCTTGCGGATGCTGGTTCTGAAGTGGTCTGTGGGTTGCCGTGCGGGATGAACGTGGTGCAGACGCCGTCACCATGCGCGATGGTGGCCAGACGCTGGACGTGCGTTCCCAAGAGGCGGGAGAAGATCTCCGTCTCCGCCTCGCACAGCTGGGGGTACTGCTCGGCGACGTGGGCGACCGGGCAGTGGTGCTGGCAGAGCTGCTGGCCGACCGGCGCGTTCCGCGCAGTGGCAGCGTACCCGTCCGCCGTCAGGGCCTTGGCGAGCGCCTCGGTGCGGTCCTTCGGATCCGCGGTCTCGACGGCCTGGCGGTAGGCCTCCGCCTGGGCCTCGATCCGGTCGCGGGCGAAGGCCGCGACGGCGGCCTCTCCCCCGGCGTTCTGCTCGATCCAGCGCAGCGCGTCGACCGCGAGCGTGTCGTACGACTGGTCGAAGGCGTCGCGGCCGCAGTCGGTCAGTGCGAAGACCTTGGCGGGGCGGCCGCGGGTGCGCGCGCCGTAGACGCGCTGTTCGCGGGCTTCCACGACGTTTTCGGCGACGAGCGTGTCGAGGTGGCGGCGGACGGCCGCCTGGGTGAGGCCGAGGCGGCCCGCGAGGTCGGCGACTGTGGACGGGCCGTGGTCCAGGATGGAGCGCGCGACCCGGTTGCGGGTGGACCGCTCACCGGTCGCGAGTTCCTCCGCTGGGGCCTCGCCGACGTTTTTCACAACGCCATTGTTGCGTAATTCTCGAGAGAGTGACAAGCCACCGCCTGATCATCGAACGGTGCGCTGCATCACTTAGGTAAACCTAATCTGACCTGCGGAAATGATCTCAGGGACGCACCGCGGCCGCGTCCGGACGGACGCGGCCACGGCCCTCACATCGGACGTATCAGCTGGTCAGGTCGGGCCTGTGAGTGACCCTTACCGAGTTCACCCGCGTCTTTCCGGCGTTGGCCACGAAGCACAGATTCAGCTGGCCGTCGGTGACCTTCACGGTGAAGGAACGGGTGTGCGCGACACGCACGCCGGCCTCCAGGGCGAGGTCCAGATTGGGTACGAATTGCGTGCCCTCGGCCATCACGTCGAAGACCCGGCCGGTCGGACGCCTGGCGGCGAGCTCGGCGAAGCCCGGTTCGACCTCGTACGTGCCCTCGGGGAGGGTGTCGAAGCGGTACTCGTACATGCCCTGGCGTGCCGTGCGGTACATCGTCGGGTCGGCGGCGCCGGTGATCGCCGGGTGGTGGACAGCGTGCTGGTGGTGCCCAGGTGTCCGTACGAGCCGGCCGCGTGCTTGCGGTCGGGTCCCCAGGTGTCGCCGAGCGCGTCCACCGACTCGGTGGCGGCGCCGGCGTCGATCGCCGTCCGGTAGGCCGGGACGACCAGCTTCACCGGGATGTCGATCACCGGCTGGCGGCCGCTGCGCGACGTCACCTGGAGCATGCCGGTGAGCACGGTGCCGGGGGCCTGGCCCCTGGTGTCGAAGGTGATTCTGGGGCGCCCGGGTCTGAAGCGGGCTCGGTTCCGGTCGGGGGCTCGGTTCGGGACGGAGGGAGCAGGGCCACGACCCCCTCACGAGAGGTGCACCGATGGGCACGTACCGTCACCTGACCGTGAAAGGTTTGACAGGTCCATGTGAAGGTGCCTCACGTGCCAGTTCAGGCCATTCCCGCCCCTTGAGCCCCCGGGTTCTCCCCCGCCGCCCGGCGGCCCGCCGGGGCTCCTTAGACTTCCCCGCATGAAGAACGAGTCCGTCGTCCAGGTCAGGGGCCTGGTCAAGCGGTACGGATCCAAGACCGCCGTCGACGGCCTCGACCTCGATGTCCGGGCCGGCACGGTCACCGCCGTCCTCGGCCCCAACGGCGCCGGCAAGACCACCACCGTGGAGACCTGCGAGGGCTACCGGCGCCCCGACGCGGGCACCGTCCGCGTCCTCGGGCTCGACCCGGTCGCCGACGCCGCCCGGCTGCGGCCCCGGATAGGCGTGATGCTCCAGTCCGGCGGGGTCTACTCCGGCGCCCGCGCCGAGGAGATGCTGCGCCACATGGCCAAGCTCCACGCCGACCCGCTCGACGTCGACGCCCTGATCGAGCGCCTCGGCCTCGGCTCCTGCGGCCGCACCACCTACCGCCGGCTCTCCGGCGGCCAGCAGCAGCGCCTCGCGCTCGCCATGGCCGTGGTCGGCCGTCCCGAACTGGTCTTCCTCGACGAACCCACCGCCGGCCTCGACCCGCAGGCCCGCCGCTCCACCTGGGACCTCGTACGCGAACTGCGCGCCGACGGCGTCTCCACCGTGCTGACCACGCACTTCATGGACGAAGCCGAGGAGCTCGCGGACGACGTCGCCATCGTCGACGCGGGCAAGGTCGTCGCCCAGGGCTCCCCCGAGGAGCTGTGCCGCGGCGGCGCGGAGAACACCCTGCGCTTCACCGGCCGCCCCGGCCTCGACATGGGCTCCCTACTCAAAGCGCTCCCCGACGGCACCGCCGCGGCCGAGCTGACCCCGGGCGCGTACCGGATCAGCGGCACCGTCGACCCGCAGCTGCTCGCCACCGTCACCAGCTGGTGCGCCCAGCACGGCGTGATGCCCGACGGCATCTCCGTGGAGCGGCACTCCCTCGAAGACGTCTTCCTCGGGCTGACCGGCAAGGAGCTGCGCGCATGAGCGCCGGAACGTACACCCCGCGCCCCGGCGCCGCCCCCGTCGGCCGGATGATCGCCGCGCAGGCCCTCTTCGAGACGAAGATGCTGCTGCGCAACGGCGAACAGCTGCTGCTGACCGTCGTCATCCCCTCGCTGCTGCTCGTCCTCTTCTCCACCGTCGACATCGTGGACACGGGCGACGGGCGGCCGGTGGACTTCCTGGCGCCCGGTGTGCTGGCGCTGGCCGTGATGTCCACCGCCTTCACCGGCCAGGCCATCGCCACCGGTTTCGAGCGGCGGTACGGGGTCCTCAAGCGGCTCGCCGCCTCGCCGCTGCCCCGCTGGGCGCTGATGACGGCGAAGACGCTCGCCGTGCTGGTCACCGAAGTGCTGCAGATCGCGCTGCTCACGGCGATCGCGCTCGGCCTCGGCTGGTCACCGCAGGGCGGCCCGCTGCCGGTGCTGCTGCTGATCGTCCTCGGCACGGCCGCGTTCTCCGGCCTCGGACTGCTCATGGCGGGCACGCTGAAGGCGGAGGCGACACTGGCCGCCGCGAACCTGGTCTTCCTGCTGCTGCTGGTCGGCGGCGGTGTGGTGGTGCCGCTGGACAAGTTCCCGGACGCCGCCCGCGGTCTGCTCGAACTGCTGCCGATCTCCGCCCTCTCGGGTGGCCTGCGCGACGTCCTCCAGGACGGGGCGGCGATGCCGTGGGCCGAGCTCGGCATCCTCGCCCTCTGGGCGGCGGCGGGGCTGGGCGCGGCGGCGAAACTGTTCCGCTGGGAGTGACCCAGGGGGGTGGGAAGCCCGCGCGGTGACACGGGATCATACGAAATGGACCCCTCGTGAAAACGCGCACAAGCGTGCGCCTACGATAGTGGCCGTGTTGACCCCCCTCGCCCACATCGCCCGACGCTGGACGCCCAGCCCCCGCACGCTCCGGCGTGCCGCGCTCGCCCCCGTCGTGATGACCGTCGTCATCATCGTCACCGGCGGCGCGGTCCGGCTCACCGGCTCCGGCCTCGGCTGCGACACGTGGCCCAAGTGCACGGACGACAGCCTCTTCGCCACCCCCGAACAGGGGCTCCACGGGGCGATCGAGTTCGGCAACCGCATGCTGACGTACGTCCTGTCGGCCGCCGTCGGCTGGGCGATCGTCGCGGCACGCTCCACCAAACCGTGGCGGCGCGGACTGACCCGGCTCGGCTGGCTCCAGTTCTGGCTCGTCGTGTTCAACGCCGTCCTCGGCGGCATCACCGTCCGGCTCGCGCTCAACCCCTGGACCGTTGCCGCCCACTTCATCGCTGCCAACGCCCTGCTCACCGCGGCCGTCCTCACCTGGCACCGCGCCCACGAGGGCGACACCGCGCCCCGGCCGCGGGTCCCGGGTCCGGTCCGGAAGCTGTCCTGGGCGATCACCGGCGTCTCCGCGCTCCTGATCGTCCTCGGCACCTCCGTGACCGGCTCCGGCAAGCACGCCGGTGACAGCAGCGACGTCCCGCGCATGCCCTGGGACTGGACCGTCGCCGCCCATGTGCACGCCATCGCCGCCTGGGTGGTGTGCGCCCTGGCCGTGGCGATGTGGCTGGTGCTCCGGGTCGTGGACGCCCCGAACGACACCCGGGCGCGCGCCCGCGACCTGCTGATCGTCGTACTGCTCCAGGGCGGCATCGGCTACGTCCAGTACTTCACCTCGGTCCCCGAGGTCCTCGTCGGCCTCCACATGCTCGGCTCCTCGCTGATGTGGATCGCGGTGCTGCGGCTGGCGCTGAGCCTGCGGGAGCGGCCGGTCGAGAAGGCGGAGATCCCGGCACAGACGGACGCGGCGCTGACCAACGCGTGACGGCGGATGACGGACGGCGGACGGCGGATCACAGCTGACCGATGACGGGTGACGGATGACCACATCTGTCACCCGTCATCCGTCGTCCGTCATCGGGTGTCCGTCATCGGCCGTCGCCCGCCGCCAGGCCGTACACCCGCCGGGCGTTGCCCGCCGCGATCATCCCCGCCACCCGCTGTGCGTCCGTACGTGACCACGCTCCCCCGCCCGTCCATTCCGCGAGGACCCGGCTGAGTGCTTCCCGGAAGCTGCTCGCCGCCACCACATGGAGCTCGGGCAGGCCGTGGGCGCCGCTGGAGAAGAGCAGTTTGCCGAAGGGGGCCAGCTCCAGGATCTCGGCGAGGATCGCGGCCGCCCGTGGCCCGGTCTGGACGAGGACGGGGCCCAGGTCCGCGTACACGTGGGGGAAGACGCTGGTGAGGTGGGCGGCCTGGCGGTGGTGGGGGTAGCCGTGCAGGAGGATCAGTTCGGTGCCGAGGCCGCTGGTGGCGGCGGCGAATTCGCCCAGTTGCGTGGGGTCTTCGATGCCGACGTGGAGCTGGAGCGGCCGGCCCGAGGAGATGGCGATCCACAGCAGGTGCCGTAGGAGTACGGGGTCGGTGAGCCGGCCGCCGACGGGGCGGCGGGTGAGCCAGCGGGAGGCGGCGCCGCGTACTTCGCCCGGGCCGGGGGGTTCGGGGGCGAGGGAGAGGCCGCAGCGCAGGGCGGCGACGGAGATGAAGGCGACGGCGGAGGCGGCGGCGCCGTGGACGGCTTCGGCGAGGTTGGCGAGGAGCGCGTCGACGGTGCCGGAGGTGTCGGCGACCTGTTCGGCGAGGAGTTCGAGGCGGACGATCTCGTGGGCCTCGGCGGCGCCGGTCGCGGCGATCTCGGCGGGTGGGGTCAGGTCGCCGGGGAGTCCGGTGTCGACCAGGTAGGTGGAGATGCCGCTCGCCCGCAGCAGCCGGCGTCCTGATTCGATGACGCCGAGTTCTCGTCGTCGGGCCAGGTAGCGGGCGGGCGGGCAGTGGGGTTCGAGGCCGAGCAGGGGTGGGCACCAGCGTCGTACGGCGAACCCGGTCTGGGTGTCGAAGAAGGTGGTGCCGGGCGCGGGTGGCCCGGCGGTCCTGCCGAGGTGTGCCTCGAAGGTGCCGAGGCCGAGCTCCGTACGGAGCACCCCGTGGCAGTACTGGTCCACCAGGGTCGGGGTGTCGATCATTCGGGGGCTCCCTGCGATGGACGCGCTTCCACCCGTCCTAACGGGTGAGCCCCGTGTGAGGTGTTGCCTCAGTTGCCGGCGGTCGGGTTCGCGGGGCCGCCGATCTGGATGCCGGCCATGCGCGTCCACTCGTACGGGCCGGTGACGACCTTGGCGGCGAGGTCGCCGTCGAAGGTGTCGTGGAGGGTGAGGCCGGCCTTCTCGGCGGCGCTGCGCGCGATGGTGTGGGTGGGGGCCACGACGTCGCCCCAGCCGCCGTCCTCGCCGACGAGGACGATGCGGGTGCCCGTCTGGCCGATGTAGGCGAGCTGGCCTTCGGCGCCGCCGTGCTTCTTGGAGAACGTGGTGATCCGCTTGGCGAGCCTGGCCGCCGTGCGCTCGGCGCGCGCCGCCTGCCGGGTGTCCGCCGCCTGGTCTTCCGCCTGCTTGGTGTCTGCCATGAGCAGGATGCTACCGACGGGTAGATCGACTGGCGACGGGCGGGTCACGTGGCCTTGACCACGTGACCCGCCCGTGCGGGGGAAATCTCGGGGGAACTGCGTGCGGCTAGCGGAGGAAGGGGTCCACCGCGACCGCGACGAAGAGCAGCGAGACGTAGGTGATGGACCAGTGGAAGAGCCGCATCTCCTTGAGCTTGGCGCCGGTGGCGCCGGCCTTGGCGCGGGCCTGGAGGGCGTGGGCCTCCCAGAGCCACCAGCCGCCGGTGGCCAGGGCGACGGCGGTGTAGAACCAGCCGGTGTAGCCGAGGGGCTGGAGCAGCAGGGAGACGGCGACCATGACCCAGCTGTAGAGGACGATCTGGCGGGCGACGACCTTGTTGCCGGCGACGACCGGGAGCATGGGGACGCCGACGCGGGCGTAGTCCTCCTTCACCTTCATGGACAGCGGCCAGTAGTGCGGCGGCGTCCAGAAGAAGATGACCATGAAGAGGATGACGGCGGCCCAGGACATCGAGTTGGTGACGGCGGACCAGCCGATGAGGACGGGCAGGCAGCCGGCGATGCCGCCCCAGACGATGTTCTGGGCGGTGCGGCGCTTGAGGATCATCGTGTAGACGACGACGTAGAAGAGGAGCGCGCCGAGCGAGAGTGCGGCGGAGAGCCAGTTGACGAGCAGGCCGAACCAGAGCGTGGAGACCACGGCGAGGGTGATGCCGAAGACGAGGCCTTCGCGGGGCGAGACCATGCCGGTGACCAGGGGGCGCTGGGACGTACGGTCCATCAGGGCGTCGATGTCCCGGTCGATGTACATGTTCAGCGCGTTGGCGCCGCCGGCGGAGAGGTAGCCGCCGACGCAGGTGGCGAGCACCAGCCAGAGGTTCGGCACGCCTTGCTCGGCGAGGAACATCACCGGAACGGTGGTGATGAGCAGCAGCTCGATGATTCGCGGCTTGGTCAGCGCCACGAATGCCTTGACGCGGGCACCGAATGGCCTATGGCCCCCCGGGCTGGGAGTCAAGACGACCCCTGCGGGTCGGGACTCGACGGCCGTCACGCACACCCCTGACAGAGAATTCCCAGCAAGCTGCCCGGGCGCTGTGTGAAGGCCCGGTAAATACTTGCGCGTACCACGCCACTCTAGACGTTGCCCATACGCCGATCTTCGCGGGGGTCGGGTCGTGTTGGGTGGGCGCTGCGGGGCGGCCGGGGAGGCGACTGGGGGTGACCTTCCGGAGGACTGGGGGTGGTCCGGGGGGTGACCCGGGAGGCGAAGTGACACAGTCGCCCGCACTCTGGCTGTGTCTTCTTTTTCCCAAGGCCTGCACTCGAAAAGATGCGCGCTGACGCAAGGGTAGGCTCGACAACGCCGGTGCGCCCTCAGTCACCGGGTTTCGAACATGTGGAGAGGAGCCCTGACTCAGGGTGAGCAACAAGCCGACCACCACAGAGCTCGAGTGGACCGATTTGGACCAGCGGGCCGTGGACACCGCTCGCATCCTGGCCGCGGACGCCGTACAGAAGGTCGGCAACGGCCATCCTGGTACGGCGATGAGCCTGGCGCCTGCCGCGTACACCCTCTTCCAGAAGGTGATGCGGCATGACCCGGCCGATCCGGACTGGGTCGGACGCGACCGTTTCGTTCTGTCCGCGGGCCACTCGTCCCTGACGCTGTACACCCAGCTGTACCTCGGCGGGTTCGGGCTGGAGCTGGACGACCTCAAGGCGTTCCGTACCTGGGGTTCGAAGACTCCGGGTCATCCGGAGTACGGCCACACGGCCGGTGTGGAGACGACCACGGGTCCGCTGGGCCAGGGTGTCGCCAACGCCGTGGGTATGGCGATGGCCGCCCGGTACGAGCGTGGCCTGTTCGATCCGGACGCCGCGCCCGGCCAGTCGCCGTTCGACCACCACATCTATGTGATCGCCGGTGACGGCTGTCTGCAGGAGGGCATCTCCGCGGAGGCGTCCTCGATGGCCGGGCACCAGAAGCTCGGCAACCTGATCATGCTGTGGGACGACAACCACATCTCGATCGAGGGCGACACCGAGACGGCGGTGTCCGAGGACACGCTGAAGCGGTACGAGGCCTACGGCTGGCATGTCCAGCGTGTGGAGCCGCAGGAGAACGGCGACCTGGATCCGGCCGGGCTGTACACGGCGATCCGGGCGGCGGAGGCGGAGACCGAGCGTCCGTCGTTCATCGCGATGCGTTCGATCATCGCCTGGCCTGCGCCGAACGCGCAGAACACCGAGGCCGCGCACGGCTCGGCGCTGGGCGACGAGGAGGTCGCGGCGACGAAGCGGGTGCTGGGCTTCGACCCGGAGCAGACCTTCGAGGTCTCCGACGAGGTTCTGGCACACACGCGGGGTCTGCTGGACCGTGGCCGTGAGGTGCGGGGCGAGTGGGAGAAGTCGCTGGCGGCGTGGCGTACGGCCAACGCGGAGCGGGCGGCAGAGTTCGACCGTATCCAGGCCAACGAGCTGCCGGAGGGCTGGGAGAAGCAGCTGCCGGTGTTCGAGGCGGGCAAGGGTGTGGCCACCCGTGCGGCGTCGGGCAAGGTGCTGCAGGCGCTGGGCGCGATCATTCCCGAGCTGTGGGGTGGTTCGGCGGACCTGGCGGGTTCGAACAACACGACCATCGACAAGGGTTCGTCGTTCCTGCCGGAGGGCAACCCGCTGCCGGAGGCCGACCCGTACGGGCGGACGATCCACTTCGGTATCCGTGAGCACTCGATGGCCGCGGAGATGAACGGCATCGCGCTGCACGGTCACACGCGGATCTACGGCGGTACGTTCCTGGTCTTCTCTGACTACATGCGTAACGCGGTGCGGCTGTCGGCGCTGATGCACCTGCCGGTGACGTACGTGTGGACGCATGACTCGATCGGTCTGGGCGAGGACGGTCCGACGCACCAGCCGGTGGAGCACCTGGCGTCGCTGCGGGCGATTCCCGGTCTGAACGTGGTGCGTCCGGCGGACGCGAACGAGACGGCGATCGCGTGGCGCGAAATCCTCAAGCGTCACACGAAGGTGTTCGGCAAGGGCGCTCCGCACGGTCTGGCGCTCACTCGTCAGGGTGTGCCGACGTACGCGCCGAACGAGGACGCGGCCAAGGGTGGTTACGTCCTGTTCGAGGCCGAGGGTGGTCAGCCCGAGGTGGTGCTGATCGGTACGGGTTCCGAGGTGCACCTGGCCGTGGAGGCGCGGGAGCAGCTGCAGGCGGCCGGTGTGCCGACGCGTGTGGTGTCGATGCCTTCGGTGGAGTGGTTCGAGGAGCAGGACCAGGCCTACAAGGACAGTGTGCTGCCGCCGTCGGTGAAGGCGCGGGTGGCGGTTGAGGCCGGTGTGGGTCTGACCTGGCACCGGTATGTGGGTGACGCGGGTCGCATCGTGTCGCTGGAGCACTTCGGTGCGTCGGCGGACGCGAAGGTGCTGTTCCGTGAGTTCGGCTTCACGGCCGGCGCGGTTGCGGCCGCCGCTCGGGAATCTCTGGCTGCCGCGGCGCGCTGACGCCGTATACGTACGACTTAATGGAGATGCAACTCTCATGACAGACGCACTCAAGCGCCTCTCCGACGAAGGCGTCGCGATCTGGCTGGACGACCTGTCGCGTAAGCGGATCACGTCGGGCAACCTGGCGGAGCTGATCGATCAGCAGCATGTCGTGGGTGTCACGACGAATCCGTCGATCTTCCAGAAGGCCATCTCGTCGGGTGACGGGTACGAGCAGCAGCTCGCCGACCTGGCTGCCCGCAAGGTGACGGTGGACGAGGCCATTCGCATGATCACGACGGCTGACGTGAGGGACGCCGCCGACATCCTGCGCCCGGTCTTCGACGCGACGGACGGTCAGGACGGGCGGGTGTCCATCGAGGTGGACCCGCGCCTGGCGCATGACACGACGGCGACGATCGCCGAGGCGAAGCAGCTGGCGTGGCTGGTGGACCGGCCGAACACGCTGATCAAGATTCCGGCCACGAAGGCGGGTCTGCCGGCGATCACCGAGGTGATCGGTCTGGGGATCAGCGTGAATGTGACGCTGATCTTCTCGCTGGAGCGGTACCGCGCGGTGATGGACGCGTACCTGGCGGGTCTGGAGAAGGCGAAGTCGCGCGGTCTGGATCTGTCGAAGATTCATTCGGTGGCGTCGTTCTTCGTGTCCCGGGTGGACTCGGAGATCGACAAGCGTCTGGACGCGGTGGGTACGGCCGAGGCCAAGGAGCTGAAGGGCAAGGCCGCGCTGGCCAACGCCCGGCTGGCGTACGAGGCGTACGAGGAGGTGTTCTCGTCGGAGCGGTGGGCGGCGCTGGACAAGGCGCAGGGCAACAAGCAGCGTCCGCTGTGGGCTTCGACGGGTGTGAAGGACCCGCGGTACAAGGACACGCTGTACGTGGTGGACCTGGTGGCGCCGGGCACGGTGAACACGATGCCGGAGGGCACGCTGGAGGCCACCGCGCACCACGGTGAGGTCACCGGTGACACGGTGCGTGGTACGTACGAGCAGTCGCGTGGCGAGCTCGCCGCGATCGAGAAGCTCGGTGTCTCGTACGACGACGTGGTGCAGCTGCTGGAGGACGAGGGCGTCGAGAAGTTCGAGGCGTCCTGGAACGACCTGCTCGAGTCGACCGAGGCGGAGCTGAAGCGCCTTGCGCCGTCCGTAGCTTCGGAGGCGTGACACCTTGACCGCTGTTCATGAAGCGAATCCGCTTCGTGACGCCGCAGACCGACGGCTCCCGCGTATCGCGGGGCCGTCGGGCCTGGTGATTTTCGGCGTCACGGGCGATTTGTCCCGTAAAAAGCTGATGCCCGCGGTGTACGACCTGGCCAACCGCGGTCTGCTGCCGCCGGGCTTCGCGCTGATCGGTTTCGCCCGCCGGGAGTGGCAGGACGAGGACTTCGCGCAGGAGGTCCACGACGCCGTCAAGCAGCATGCGCGCACGCCGTTCCGGGAGGAGGTGTGGCAGCAGCTCAGCCAGGGGATGCGCTTCGTCCAGGGCGACTTCGACGACGACGACGCCTTCGACCAGCTCAAGACGACGATCGAGGAGTTGGACAAGGCGCAGGGCACGGGCGGCAATTTCGCCTTCTACCTGTCGGTGCCGCCGAAGTTCTTCCCCAAGGTCGTACGGCAGCTGAAGAAGCACGGGCTCGCCGACCAGAAGAACGGGTCGTGGCGGCGCGCGGTCATCGAGAAGCCGTTCGGTCATGACCTGACCTCCGCCATGGAGCTGAACGAGGTCGTCCACGAGGTCTTCCCGCCCAACGAGGTCTTCCGGATCGACCACTACCTGGGCAAGGAGACCGTCCAGAACATTCTGGCGCTCCGGTTCGCCAACACGCTCTTCGAGCCGCTGTGGAACCGGTCGTACGTCGACCATGTGCAGATCACGATGGCCGAGGACATCGGCATCGGCGGCCGGGCGGGCTACTACGACGGTATCGGCGCGGCCCGTGACGTCATCCAGAACCACCTCCTTCAGCTGCTGGCGCTGACGGCGATGGAGGAGCCCGCCTCCTTCGACGCGGACGCGCTGGCGGCGGAGAAGACGAAGGTGCTGGGCGCGGTGAAGCTGCCGAAGGACCTGGGCAGCAGCACGGTGCGGGCGCAGTACGCGGCGGGATGGCAGGGCGGCGAGAAGGCCGTCGGCTATCTGCAGGAGGACGGCATCGACCCCAAGTCGAAGACGGACACCTACGCGGCGATCAAGCTGGAGATCGACAACCGCCGCTGGGCGGGTGTCCCGTTCTACCTGCGGACCGGCAAGCGGCTCGGCCGGCGGGTCACCGAGATCGCGGTGGTCTTCCAGCGGGCGCCGCACTCCCCCTTCGACCACACGGCCACCGAGGAGCTGGGGCAGAACGCCCTGGTGATCCGGGTGCAGCCGGACGAGGGTGTGACGCTGCGGTTCGGTTCGAAGGTGCCGGGCACGCAGATGGAGGTCCGGGACGTCTCGATGGACTTCGCGTACGGCGAGTCGTTCACCGAGTCGAGCCCGGAGGCGTACGAGCGGCTCATCCTCGATGTGCTGCTGGGTGACTCCAACCTCTTCCCGCGGGTCGAGGAGGTCGAGCTGTCCTGGAAGATCCTCGACCCGATCGAGCAGTACTGGGACGCGCACGGCAAGCCCGCGCAGTATCAGGCGGGCACGTGGGGTCCGGTCGAGGCGGACGAAATGCTCGCACGAGACGGACGGAGCTGGCGCCGGCCATGAAGACCGACCTGACGGACACCACGTCCAGCAAGATCAACAAGGCGCTGGTGCTGGGGCGGCGGGCGATCGGCACGCCGGCCGTCGGCATGGTGCTGACCCTTGTCATCGTGACCGACGAGGAGAACGCGTACGACGCGCTGAGGGCCGCCAACGACGCGTCCCGCGAGCACCCTTCGCGGACGCTGGTGGTCATCAAGCGGGCCGCGCGTTCGGCGCGTGACCGGGCCAAGGCCCGGCTGGACGCCGAGGTGCGGCTGGGCGCGGACGCGTCCACCGGTGAGACGGTGGTGCTGCGGCTGTACGGCGAGGTCATCAACCACGCCCAGTCGGTGGTGCTGCCGCTGCTGCTGCCGGATGCTCCGGTGGTGGTGTGGTGGCCGGTGAACGCGCCGAGCGACCCGGCCAACGACCCGCTGGGTGCGCTGGCGCAGCGCCGGGTGACCGACGCGTACGCCTGTGAGCAGCCGGTGCAGGAGCTGGCGGCGCGCGCCGAGGCGTACACGCCGGGTGACACGGATCTGTCCTGGACGCGGATCACGCCGTGGCGTTCGATGCTGGCCGCCGCCCTGGACCAGGTGAACTGTGAGGTCACCGGGGCCGAGGTGGAGGGCGAGGAGTTCAACCCGAGCGTGGAGCTGCTCGCGATGTGGCTGGCGGACCGGCTGAAGATCCCGGTCAGGCGGTCGCTGTCGACGGGACCGGGTCTGACGGCCGTAAGGCTCGAGTCCAGTTGCGGGCCGATCGTGCTCGACCGGGCGGACGGTTCGCTGGCGACGCTGTCGATCCAGGGTCAGCCGGACCGGGCGGTGGCGCTCAAGCGGCGTGAGACGGCGGAGCTGATCGCGGAGGAGCTGCGGCGGCTGGATCCGGACGACACGTACGCGTCGGCGCTGCGGTACGGCGTGGACCGGCTGGGTGCGCACTCCGACGTCGAGCCCGATCCTGCTCCCGTGGCGGAGCCGGCGGCCGAGGCGCCCGCGCCGAAGAAGGCGCCGGCGAAGAAGGCGGCGGGGAAGTGAGTGCTCCGCAGCTCGTCGTGCACCACGACAAGGAGCTGATGGCTCAGGCCGCGGCCGCGCGGCTGATCACCCGGATCGTGGACGCGCAGGCGGCCCGTGGTTCGGCGTCGGTGGTGCTGACCGGTGGCCGTAACGGCAACGGTCTGCTGGCGGCGCTGCGTTCGGCTCCGGCGCGGGACGCGGTGGACTGGTCGCGGCTCGATCTGTGGTGGGGCGACGAGCGGTTCCTGCCCGAGGGCGATCCGGAGCGTAATGTCACGCAGGCCCGTGAGGCGCTGCTGGACAGTGTTCCGCTGGATCCGGCGCGGGTGCACGCGATGCCCGCCTCGGACGGTCCGTACGGTTCCGACGCCGACGCGGCCGCGGCGGCGTACGCGGAGGAGCTGGCGGCGGCGGCCGGTCCTGAGGACCATGGGCCGGTGCCGACGTTCGACGTCCTGATGCTGGGGGTCGGACCGGACACGCATGTGGCGTCGCTGTTCCCGGAGTTGCCGGCGGTTCGTGAGACCGAGCGGACGGTGGTGGGTGTGCACGGCGCGCCGAAGCCGCCGCCGACGCGGATCTCGCTGACGTTCCCGGCGATCCGGGCGGCGCGTGAGGTGTGGCTGCTCGCGGCGGGCGAGGACAAGGCGAAGGCGGCCCTGCTGGCCTTGTCGGGCGCGGGTCCGGTGCAGGCTCCTGCGGCGGGTGCGGTGGGCCGCTCCCGCACGCTGTGGCTGCTGGACGCGGCGGCGGCTTCGCTGCTGCCGCGGGATCTGTATCCGCCGGCGTCCGCCTGATCGCTGTCGTGGCGTTTGCGAAGGCCCGGTCCACCTGGAGGTGGGCCGGGCCTTCGTCGTATGCCCTGCCTGCTGCTCGGTCGGCGTTATGTGCGTTGTCGGCGTTCCAGGAAGGGTTCGAGGAGGCCGGGGACGGCGGTGGCGGCGAAGGTGAGGCCTTCGGTCTCGTCGGCGTCGTGGACGGTGTAGGCGCCTTCTCCGGCGGCCGTGGTGGCGGTGACGCTGAGGAGGTGCGCGCGGCGCTGGAAGAGGGACTGGCGGATGGTCCAGCCGATGACGCCGCCGCGTTGCAGGGCGACCGTGGTGCGGCGGACGGTGCCGGAGCGGGTGATCAGGTAGGCGTCGGTGGTGGCGTGGCCGAGGTTGCGGTAGGCGTCGAGGGCGAGCAGGACGGCCGGCGGGGTCAGGAGGAGGGCGCTCAGGGCCGCGGCGATGTGGAGGCCGGTGGTGTCGAGGACCGTGCCGAGGACGGCGAGGGTGGCGGCGGGGAGCAGGGCGGCGGCGAGGGCGCGGCGCAGGCGGCGGGAGCGGGCGGCGCGGGGGTGGGGGGTGAGCGGGGTGGCGGT
>NZ_BMQQ01000004.1:229551-251280 GCF_014648195.1 Streptomyces purpureus | reverse complement strand
GGGTGTGGTGGGTTCGCGCAGGACCTGGGCGGCGACGTCGTGGGCGGTGGCCCGTGGGGCTGCGGGCAGGAGCGTTTTGTGGTCGGCGTGCTGGTCCTGCTCGTCCTTGACGATGCCGGTGGCGACGGCGTCGACGCGGGCGGCGCCGAAGGCCCGTACGCCGAGGGGTTCGACGAGTTCGACGCCGCGCAGCCGCCGTTCTTCGAGGGAGAGGGAGCGGGCGGTGAACAGTCCGCGCCGTACGCGCAGGGTGCCGCCTGGTTCCCGCTCCAGGCGGTAGTTCCACCACATCTCGATCCACAGGCCGAGCGCGCCGAGGATGCCGGCGATCAGGGCGGCGGCGATCAGGGCGGCGATGGTCCAGGCGAGGGGTGTGTCGCGGAAGCGGTCGCCTATCCAGTGAATGACGTCGCGCTGGGCGCCGAACCATTCGCTGACCTGCATGAGCGCGCCGGCGGCGGCGCCGCCGAGGAGGGGGGCGACGAAGGAGACGGGGGCGTAGCGGATCCAGGCGGGGTCGAGGGCTGCGAGGGTGCCGTGGTGGGGGCCGGGTTCGGGTGCGGCCTGCCGGCCGAGGAGGAGGCGGCGCAGCCGTTCGCCTTCGGCCTTGGTGACGGGGTCGAGTTCGAGGGTGGACGCGCCGCCGGTGTGTTCGCCGGTGCCGATGCGGACCTTGACGAGGCCGAGGACGCGCAGGAGGGGGTTGGCGGCGAGGTCGACGCTGCGGATGCGTTCGCGGGCCAGGGAACGGCGGGTGGTGAGGAGGAGTCCGGTGTGGAGTTCGGCGCGTTCGGGGCCGATGCGGTAGCGGGTGCGGCGCCAGCGGATGTGGTCGCCGGCGGCGCTGAGGCCGACGAGGAGGGCGGCGCCGGCGGCGACCCACAGCAGTGCCTGCCACAGGGGCATGGTGGCGGCGAGGGCGAGGAGGACGGGGAGCGCGGCGCCGGCGGCGACGCCGGTCATGACGGCGGCGGTGACGAGGACGGTACGCCGGTCGAGGCGCCGCCAGTCCTCGTCGGCGGGGGTCATGTGGCGTCCCCGGGGGTGGCCTGCGTGATGCGGGTGAGCCGCTCCGCGAGGTCGGCGGCGGTCTCGTGATCGAGGCCCTCGATGCGCACGGCGCCCTTGGCGGAGGCGGTGGTGACGGTGACCGTGGCGAGGCGGAAGGTCTGTTCGAGGGGGCCGCGGACGGTGTCGACGGTCTGGATCCGGGACATGGGGGCGATGCGCCATTCCTGCCGGAAGTATCCCGTGCGGACGTAGACGGCGTCGTCGGTGACCTCCCAGCGGTGGACCTTGAACCACCAGTGGGGGAAGAAGGCGGTGGCGGCGAGGCCGATGACGGCCACGGCCGTCGCGGAGACGTACAGCCAGGTCCGCGCGGGCCCGATGAACGCGCCGAGGACGGCGAGGACGGCCACCGGGGCGGCGGTGTTCAGCAGCAGCCGCACCCGCCACCAGCCGACGGCCCGTTCGTTCAGGGTGTGCCGCGGCGGCCTGAGCCGTACGGTCTCCTCCACCGCTTCTTCCCCCGTCATCGCGACTACCTGCCGCGCAGTTCGCGGTAGGTGGCGGCGAGGGTGGCGGTGGAGCCGTCGAGCTGGTCGCCGCCGGTGCCCTCGGTCAGGACCGGTTCGATCTTCTTGGCGAGGACCTTGCCGAGTTCGACGCCCCACTGGTCGAAGGAGTCGATGTTCCAGACGGCGCCCTGGACGAAGACCTTGTGTTCGTAGAGGGCAATGAGCTGGCCGAGGACGGAGGGGGTCAGTTCGCCGGCGAGGAGGGTGGTGGTGGGGTGGTTGCCCTGGAACGTCTTGTGCGGCACGAGTTCCTCGGCGACGCCCTCGGCGCCTACCTCCTCGGGGGTCTTGCCGAAGGCGAGTGCCTGGGTCTGGGCGAAGAAGTTGGCCATGAGCAGGTCGTGCTGGGCGACCAGGCCGGGCTGGAAGCCGTCGACGGGGCGGGCGAAGCCGATGAAGTCGGCGGGGATGACCTTGGTGCCCTGGTGGATCAACTGGTAGTAGGCGTGCTGGCCGTTGGTGCCGGGGGTGCCCCAGACGACGGGGCCGGTCTGCCAGTCGACCGGGTTGCCGTCGCGGTCCACCGACTTGCCGTTGGACTCCATGTCGAGCTGCTGGAGGTAGGCGGTGAACTTGGACAGGTAGTGGGAGTAGGGCAGTACGGCATGGGACTGGGCGTCGAAGAACGCGCCGTACCAGATGCCGAGGAGGCCGAGGAGGAGGGGCGCGTTCTGCTCGGGCGGCGCGGTGCGGAAGTGCTCGTCGACGAGGTGGAAGCCGTCGAGCATCTCGCGGAACCGGTCCGGGCCGATGGCGATCATCAGGGAGAGGCCGATGGCGGAGTCGAAGGAGTAGCGGCCGCCGACCCAGTCCCAGAACTCGAACATGTTGGCCGTGTCGATGCCGAAGTCCTGGACCTTGCCGGCGTTGGTGGACAGGGCCACGAAGTGCTTGGCGACGGCTTCCTGGCCGGCGTCGAGTCCGGTGAGCAGCCAGGTCCGGGCGGAGGTGGCGTTGGTGACGGTCTCGATGGTGGTGAAGGTCTTGGAGGCGACGATGAAGAGCGTCTCGGCCGGGTCGAGGTCGTGGACGGCCTCGTGGAGGTCGGCGCCGTCGACGTTGGAGACGAAACGGAACGTCAGGTCCCGGCGGGTGAAGGAGCGCAGTGCCTCGTATGCCATCGCCGGGCCCAGATCGGAGCCGCCGATGCCGATGTTGACGATGTTCTTGATGGGCTTTCCGGTGTGGCCGGTCCAGGTGCCGGAGCGGACCCGCTCGGAGAAGGCGGCCATCTTGTCGAGGACGGCGTGCACGCCGGGGACGACGTTCTCGCCGTCGACCTCGATCACGGCGTCCCGGGGTGCGCGCAGCGCGGTGTGCAGGACCGCGCGGTTCTCGGTGGTGTTGATCCTCTCGCCGCGGAACATGGCGTCCCGTAGCCCGGCGACGTCGGTGGCGGCGGCCAGCTCGCGCAGCAGCGTGAGCGTCTCGTCGGTCACCAGGTGCTTGGAGTAGTCGAGATATAGGTCGCCGACCCTGAGGGTGTATCGGCTGCCGCGCTCCTTGTCGGCGGCGAACAGGTCCCGCAGATGGGTGTCGCCCAGCTGCTCCCGGTGTTTGCCGAGAGCGGCCCACTCCGGTGTCTGGTTGAGCCTGGCCCGGCTATCGGTGTTCATCTCGGACATCGCCCACTTCTTCTTTCTCACCTGTCTGCTTTGCCCCGCTGCCACTCCAACCTAATTGATCGAGCGGGGTCAACGACGCGACGGCGAGCGCGAAGCACCCGGCCGCCAGCAGGGCGGGGGTGTTCGGTCCCCAGGCCGCGGCCACCGCGCCGGCCGCCAGGGCGCCGAGCGGCGCTCCGGCGACGGCGAGCGTGCGGAAGGCGGCGCTGATCCGGCCGAGCATCCCGTCCGGGCTGCGTTCCTGCATCAGCGTCACCTGGTTGACGTTCCACACCAGTCCCATGGAGCCGAACAACGCCATCGCCGCGATCGTTACCCACAGCGCCTGGACGGCGCCCATCGCCAGCAGGCAGCCGGTCTGGAGGGCGCCGGCCAGCGTCACCGTGCGTATGCGGCCGAGGCGTTGGGCGATCCTGCGGGCTACAGCTCCGCCGGCGACGCCGCCGAGGGCGTACGCGGTGAGGGCGGCGGCGTAGCCGGTGTTGCCGGCGGAGAGCCAGCCGGTGACGTGCAGGACGAGGGTGGCGATCAGCGCGCCCATGCCGATGTTGCAGAGGGTGGTGGCGGTACAGAGCCGGCGCAGGGTGTCGTCGCGCCGCAGGGCGCGGATTCCTTCGGCCATGCCGGCGCGCAGGGTGGCTCCCGCGGGGCGTGGGGGCCGGGCGGGTGGGTCGGTGCGCAGGGAGGCGATGAGGAGCGCGGCGACGAGGTAGGTGGCGGCGTCGGAGACGTACGGCATGGCCGGGCCGGCGAGGAGCAGTGCGGGTACGAGGGGGGCGGCGAGGATTCCGCCGGCGATCTGCTGGCCGGTCATCAGGCGGGCGTTGGCGCCGGCGAGGGTCTCGGTGGGCACCAGGGACGGCAGCAGGGCGGTGGCGGCGTTGTCGAAGAGGGTCTGGAGGGTGGTGAGGGTGAAGGCGACGGCCAGGAGCAGGGCAATGGAGGCGTGCCCGAGGGCGACGGCGAGGGCGAAGCCGCCCATGAGCAGGGCGCGTACGGCGTCGACGGCCCACATGGCGCGGCGTTGGTCGACGCGGTCGGCGAGGGTGCCGCCGAGGAGTCCGAAGAGCAGCCAGGGCAGTTGGCCGCAGGCGGTGACGGCGGCGATGAGGAGGGGGTCGGTGGTGAGGGCCGCGGCGAGCAGGGGCAGGGCGGTCTTGCGCAGCGAGTCCCCGAAACTGGAGACGACGGCCGCGCCCCAGAGCCGCCCGAACCCGCCTCGCCAGGCGGGCGCGGCCTGGGTGCCTGGTGCCCGTGTTGTCGCCATGCTGCCCCCCGGCGCGGTCGGTTGATCTCCCTCGACGGTAGGGGGTGCCACTGACAACGGCGCGGGGTCGGCGGAGCGGGGCTCTGCGGGGCGGGTCGCCCGTGCCCGGGACGCCGGTGCGGCGCACGTGCCGCCGCAGCGGTGCCGGAACGCGCCGTGCGGCTCAGACGCCGGCGGCAGCGGCTGGGGGGTGCCGCGCGCCAGGGACGCGCGGGCTGCCGCAGGGCAGCGGCGACGTCCGGCGTGTGGCGGCTGGCGGCTGGCGTCCGCCAAGCGCGTCCGCCGGGAAGAGAACGGGCCCTGTCCGCGAATTCGCTTCGCGGGCAGGGCCCGTTCGTCCACTTCTCAGATTTCGCCGCGCAGTTTGGCGAGCGCCTCGGCGAGGATGGCCTCGCCGTCGGCGTCGCTGCGCCGCTCGCGCACGTATGCCAGGTGTGTCTTGTACGGCTCGGTGCGCGGCGGGGCGGGTGGGTTGTCCCGGTCCTGTCCGGCGGGGAAGCCGCAGCGCGGGCAGTCCCAGGTGTCGGGGACCTGCGCGTCGCTGGCGAAGCTAGGCTGCGTCTCGTGCCCGTTCGAGCACCAGAAGGAGATGCGCAGGCGCGGCGCGGACTCGCCCCGCTCGGCCTCACCCATCGGCCCCGCTCCGACCCGGCTTCCCCGGATCGCGTTGCCACTTGCCACGGTCGTAACTCCCTGCGTGATGGTGCTCGAAGATGCCCCAGTCTACGTAAGGCCCAACGCGCGTCCAGTGATTGGAGTTACACCCCGCCGCGGGACGCGGAAGCTACTGGTCAGCTGTCCAGCTTCATCAGCAGCGCAAGTACGATAATGCACGCGAACCACAGCAGACCGACCACGATGGTGATGCGGTCGAGGTTGCGCTCGGCCACCGAGGAACCGCCGACGGACGACTGCATGCCGCCACCGAACATGTCGGAGAGACCGCCGCCCTTTCCCTTGTGCATCAGCACCAGCAGCATCAGCAGCGCGCTGAAGACGATCAGGGCGATCGAGAATCCCATAACCACGGCTGGACCCTACTTCCTGGCAATTCTCTGACTTCGAACGGACGACGGGGGCCCGGGCTCGGCCGTGCGGCGTGAGCCGCGTCCGGTGCCGTGTGCCACAGGCCCCCGCAAGGGTACGACGGATCCGTCCTACCGCATACTCACCGGTCTACCGACCGGTGGGTATCACTGGTCGCGGAAGCGGACGATCTTGACGAACTCGTCGGCGTCCAGTGCCGCGCCGCCGACCAGGGCGCCGTCCACGTCCGGCTGGGCCATGATCGCGGCGACGTTGTTCGCCTTGACCGAGCCGCCGTACTGGATGCGGACCTTGTCGGCCAGCTCCTGCGAGTACAGCTCCGCGAGGCGGCCTCGGATCGCCCCGCAGACCTCCTGGGCGTCCTCGGGGGTGGCGACCTCGCCGGTGCCGATGGCCCACACGGGCTCGTAGGCGATGACGACGGTCTCGGCCTGCTCGGCGGGGATGTCCTTCAGGCCGCCGTCGAGCTGGGCGAGGGTGTGCGGGACCTGCTGGCCGGCCTTGCGGACGTCCAGGCCCTCGCCGACGCAGAGGATCGGGGTCAGGCCGTGCTTGAAGGCGGCCTTGACCTTGGCGTTGCAGATCTCGTCCGTCTCGTGGTGGTACTGGCGGCGCTCGCTGTGGCCGACGGCCACGTACGTGCACTTCAGCTTGGCGAGCATGAGGCCGGAGATCTCGCCGGTGTACGCGCCGGAGTCCTGCGCCGAGATGTCCTGGGCGCCGTACTTGATCTTCAGCTTGTCGCCGTCGACCAGGGTCTGGACGGACCGCAGGTCGGTGAAGGGCGGCAGGACGGCGACCTCGACGGCGTCGTAGTCCTTGTCGGCGAGCGCGAAGGCGAGCTTCTGGACGTGGGCGATGGCCTCGAGGTGGTTGAGGTTCATCTTCCAGTTGCCCGCCATCAGCGGGGTGCGGGTGGTCATGAAAGGTCAGTCCTCCAGTGCGGCGAGGCCGGGAAGCGTCTTGCCCTCGAGGTATTCGAGGCTGGCGCCGCCACCGGTCGAGATGTGGCCGAATGCGTTCTCGTCGAAGCCCAGGATGCGGACGGAGGCGGCAGAGTCGCCACCGCCGACGACGGTGAAGCCGTCGGAGTCCAGCAGGGCCTGCGCCACGGCCTTGGTGCCGTTGGCGTAGTCGGGGTGCTCGAAGACACCCATGGGGCCGTTCCAGAACACCGTGCCCGCGTCGGCGAGCTTGGCGGCGTACAGTTCGCGCGTCTTCGGGCCGATGTCCAGGCCCTCCTTGTCGGCCGGGATGGCGTCCGAGGCGACGAGCTCCGGGTTGGCCGGGGCCTTGGTCTTCAGGTCGGGGAATTCGGCCGAGACCATGACGTCGAGGGGGAGCACGAACTCCACGCCGCGCTTCTCGGCGCGGGCGAGGTAGTCCAGGCAGGCGGGGATCTGGTCCTCCTGGAGCAGCGAGATGCCGACCTCGTGGCCCTTGGCCTTGAGGAAGGTGTACGCCATGCCGCCGCCGACGAGGATGCGGTCGGCCTTCTCCAGCAGGTGGTCGATGACGCCGAGCTTGTCGGAGACCTTGGCGCCGCCGAGGACGACGACGTACGGGCGGCGGACGTCGTCGGTGAGCTTCTTGAGGACGCCGACCTCGGTGGCGATCAGGTAGCCGGCGGCGTGGGGCAGCCGGGCCGGCAGGTCGAAGACCGAGGCGTGCTTGCGGTGGACCGCGCCGAAGCCGTCGCCGACGTACACGTCGGCGAGCTCGGCGAGCTGGTCGGCGAACGCGCCGCGCTCGGCGTCGTCCTTGGCGGTCTCACCGGCGTTGAAGCGGAGGTTCTCGACGACGGCGACCTGGCCGTCGGTGAGGGCCGCGACGGTCGCCTTGGCGGACTCGCCGACGGTGTCGGTCGCGAAGGCCACGTCGGCGCCGAGGATCTCGCCGAGCCGGGCGGCGGCCGGGGCGAGGGAGAACGCCGGGTCCGGGGCGCCCTTGGGGCGGCCCAGGTGGGAGGCGACGATCACGCGGGCGCCGGCCTCGGCGAGCTTGGCGACGGTGGGCGCCACGGCGCGGATACGGCCGTCGTCGGTGATGGTGGTGCCCTCGAGCGGCACGTTCAGGTCGGCGCGGACGAATACGCGCTTGCCCGTGACGCCTTCCGCGAGAAGTTCGTCGATCGTCTTCATCTGGTTGGTGACTCCTTGAAGGTTCAGAAGGTCCACACAAGCCGCAGGGCTCGTACAGCGCATCATCGCGCTGTCCGAGCCCTGGGCTCACATCGAGGTGCCCGCCCTGGTGGTTTAGAGCTGGCCGCCGACGAAGACGGTCAGGTCGACGAGGCGGTTGGAGTAGCCCCACTCGTTGTCGTACCAGCCGAGGATCTTCACCGAGTTGCCCTCCTGGACCATGGTCAGGGAGGAGTCGAAGGTGCAGGAGGCCGGGTCGCTGACGATGTCCGAGGAGACGATCGGGTCCTCGGTGTAGTACAGGATGCCCTTGAGCTCGCCGTCGGCGGCCTTCTTGAACGCGGCGTTGACCTCGTCCTTGGTGACCTCGCGCTCGAGCTGGACGACCAGGTCGGTGGCGGAGCCGGTGGGGACCGGGACGCGCATGGCGATGCCGTCCAGCTTGCCCTTGAGCTTCGGCAGGACCAGAGCGGTGGCCTTCGCGGCACCCGTCGTGGTCGGGATGATGTTCTCCGCGGCGGCGCGGGCGCGGCGCAGGTCGGAGTGGGGGAAGTCCAGGATGCGCTGGTCGTTGGTGTAGGCGTGGACCGTGGTCATCAGACCCTTGACGATGCCGAAGTTCTCGTCGAGCACCTTCGCCATCGGCGCCACGCAGTTGGTGGTGCAGGAGGCGTTGGAGATGACGTGGTGGTTGGCCGGGTCGTACTTGTCCTGGTTCACACCCATGACGATGGTGATGTCCTCGTCCTTGGCCGGAGCCGAGATGAGGACCTTCTTGGCGCCGCCTGCGATGTGCTTCTCGGCGTCCGCCTTCTTGGTGAAGATGCCGGTCGACTCGATGACGATGTCGACGCCCAGGTCGCCCCAGGGGATGTCGGCCGGGTTGCGCTCGGAGAGCACCTTGATGGTGTGGCCGTCGACGGTGATGGTGTCGGCGGTGTGGGTGACCTCGGCCTTGAGGCGACCCAGAATGGTGTCGTACTTCAGCAGGTGAGCGGTGGTCGCGGTGTCACCCAGGTCATTGACAGCCACGATCTCGATGTCGGCACCCTGCTCAAGGAGCGCGCGGAAGTAGTTGCGACCGATGCGGCCAAAGCCGTTGATGCCTACGCGGATCGTCACGAACCGATCTCCTCGTTAGGTACGCCGGGTTTCGACGCCGGCGAGATTCTTTTAGGGATGTCCCCGACCGCTTACGACCCTACCTCTCCCGTCGGCTCAGAGTGACATCGTGTGCGGTCGGAAGACCCTGGAAATGCGCCGTGGCCCGTAACTACCGACGGGTTCGAGCCACTGTGCGTCTTTCATCCCGTTCACTGACTGTGATCAAAGGTGCGGGTGGTCGCTCAGCCGTGCACGGCGCGGAGCGCCTTCCGGATCAGGGCTCCGCGCTCCTCCGCGCGCACGACGTGCTCCAGGCCGAAGCCGAGGAGGACGGTGTCGCGGGTGGTGACGGCGGCCTGGGAGTGGAAGAGCCCCTGGGAGCGGGCCCAGTCGACGGCGTTGCCGGGGCTGCCGGCCGGGGCGCCGGGGACGGTCCAGGCGCCGAGGGAGGTCTCGAAGCCCTCGGTGTCCTGGGCTGCGCCGCCGACGACCAGCTTGGCGCCGTCGACGAAGACGCCCGTACCGCCGGTGCCGGGGTCGGAGATGTAGGAAAGGGAGACCTCGATCTTCTTGCCCGCGTAGGCGCTCAGGTCCATGGAGGCCTGGCGCCAGCCGTTGGAGGCGCCCGTGAAGGCGTGCCAGGCGCCGCTGGTGCCGGTGGCGGTGCAGGCCTCCTCGCCGACGGTCAGGTAGCGGGCGAGGAAGGGGTGGCCGCGGACGTAGTAGCCCTCGGCGCAGTCGGCGGGCGGTGCGGCGGAGGTGCCGCCGTTGGCGTCGGGGAGGGTGGTCCAGTCGTCCCGGCCGGCGGTGCGGGCCTCGACGACGAGGTTGTCGTAGCCCTCCTCGGTGTCGTGGCTGACCTGGAACTGGAGGCTGGGCCTGGCGGAGGCCTCGACGCCGGTCAGGTCGATCGTGCGGGTGAGCCGCATCCAGGCGTTGTCGGTGTGCCGGGCGGCGGCGAAGGAGGTGCCGTCGTACGGCTCGAAGGGGGTGCGGACGCCCGGGTAGTCGCCGGCCGAGTCGGCGGCGAAGTGGGGGAACTCGTCCGGTGTGAGGGTGTCGGAGGTGATCGTGTAGGCGCCGGCGCTGTCCAGCGGGTTGCCTTCGGCGGCTCCCAGGGCGGCGGTGGTGCGGGCGAACTTTCCGGTGCCGGAGAAGGACGGCGGAGAGGCCAGTGCGGCGCGGTGGTAGGCGCCGAGGTAGTACTGCGCGAAGTCGTTGGAGACGGCGCGCCCGATGAGGGCCTGTCCGCCGGACTGCTCACCGGCGTTGATCAGTTTGCCGCCCTCGTTGAGGTAGTCGCGTACGGCGAGGACGTTGGCGCCGGAGGGGCGGTCGGCGCCGGTGTACCAGACGACGGTACGGAAGTGGTCGAGGACGCCGAGGGGGTGCGGGGTGCCCTGGGTGGCGGTGTCCCAGACGGCGGCCGTGCGGCCGGCGGCGGCGAGGGCCTTGGTGTAGGCGGCGGTGTGCCGGGCGGCGGTGGTGCCGCCTTCTTCGGCGAGGACGAGGACGTCTCCGCGGGGCCGCTGAGCCACGGTGTACGTGAAGGGGGTGGAGGAGCTCGTCGTACCGGCGCGGGTGCGGCCGGTGAACCAGACCTCGACCGTGTCACCGGGCCGGGCGCCCTTCACGCGCGCGCGGTACTCGTCGAAGTAGAGGTTGTCCTCTCCTCCGTACCTTTCGCCGCCCATCCAGGCCTTGAGGTCCGCGGTGTGGGTGCGGCCGCCGTTGACGCGGTACTTCAGCTGCTTGTGGCGCAGGGACTTGCGGGCGGTGACGGCGACTTCCTGGGCTCCACCGCGCGCGTAGGAGGTGGTGAAGGCGTCGGGGGTGAAGTCGGGGGCCTCGATGCCGGTGGTGGAGACGGGCCGGTCGGGGTGGGCGGAGCTCTCGGCGACGGCGAGGGCGAAGGGGATGTTCTTGGCGAACTCCTGCTGGATCAGCTTCTCGTCGTCGGGGAAGGTGAACACGGAGGCGCAGTCGGCCGGGTTCCAGGCGTCGTCGGGGTCGATGCGGGAGGCGGTGGCGCATGTCGACATCTCGGGGGTGAACATCTGCATCCCGTTGACGTTGGCCGCGTGTCCGTCGGCCTCGCCGTTGGTCGTGTAGAGCTCGGAGGAGACCTGGGGGCGGTAGCCGGGCACGGCGGGCTTCTGCGGGGTGCCGGCGAGAGCCTTGAGGGCGATGTCGTCGGGGGTGTCGGTGGCGACCTGCCAGCCGACGCCGTAGAGGATCAGCTGTGCGGCGGAGTGGTAGTTGACGCCGTACTGGAAGCCGATGCGCTTTTGGAAGGCGTCGAGGGCGCGGGTCTCCGGTTCGGACATGGGGCCGGTGCCGCGGTAGGTCTCGTCGGCCGGGTCGGGGGACGAACCCTCGTTGTCGTAGCCCCACTTGTAGGAGAAGTTACGGTTGAGGTCGACGCCGTCGCCGGGGGTGATGCGGCCGTCGCCGTTGTTGTCGCGGAGGTTCTTGCGCCACTGGCGGTTGGCGCCGGAGGCGTGGGTGTGGTCGTAGCCGTCGGGGTTGACGGAGAGGACGAACCACAGCTCGGTGGTGTCGACGATCTTGGTGATGCGGGGGTCCTTGCCGTACTGGGCGAGGTAGTGGTGGAGCAGCCGCCGGGTCATCTCGGGGGTGATCCACTCGCGGGCGTGCTGGTTGGAGAGGTAGAGCGTGGCCGGCTTGGTGCCGTCCTTGGTGGTCTTGGCGCCCTTGCTGACCTTGAGGGCGAGGATGTCCTGGCCCTTGACGGTCTTGCCGATGGAGACGGCCTTGGTGAGGCCGGGGTGGGCCTGGGCGGTGGCGAGGATCTCCTGCTTGAGGCCGCCGGGGCCGCCGTAGGGGCGGAAGACGCCGTCTCCGGCGGCGGCGACGCGGCGGGCGGCCTGGGCGGAGAGGGTGTGCTCGGTGAGGTCGAGGCCCTTGGCGCGCAGCTGCCGGGCCTGCCGGTGGGTGAGGTGGAGCTCGAGCGTGGCGGTGCCCCGGTCGGGCACCTGCTCGGTGAGTTCGTGTCCGTCGGTGCCTGCTTCGAGCAGGAGAGGTACGTGTTCCTTGCCGACGGGCGCGCGCCATACGGCCAGGGCGTCGTCGCCGCCCGTGTCGCCTTGGCGGTCGTCGGCTCCGGCGGTGGGTGCCGCCGCCAGAGCGGTGATCAGCAGTGAAGCCGCGGCGAGGATCGAACTCGCTCTGCGTCTCATGAGCCCCCCTTGCTGTTGTCTGCCACGAGAGTGGACAGACGCCAGGCTCATGACAGCCCATGATCATGTCAAGAGTGCCTGGCGGGCCACCGGAATGCCGCCGCCGACGCCTCAAGGAGGCGTCGGCGGCCGGGAGTTGAGCGGTCGCGCGGCGGTGGGAGGGCTCAGCCGACGAGGCTGTCGTCCATCTCCTCGGTGAGGTTGGACTCGGTCCCGGGGATGCCGAGATCCTGTGCGCGCTTGTCGGCCATGGCCAGCAGACGGCGGATCCGGCCGGCGACGGCGTCCTTGGTCAGCGGCGGGTCGGCGAGCGCGCCCAGCTCCTCCAGGGAGGCCTGCTTGTGCTCCATCCGCAGCCGGCCCGCGGCCGCCAGGTGCTCGGGCACCTCGTCGGCGAGGATCTCCAGGGCGCGCTGCACCCGGGCGCCCGCGGCGACCGCCGCGCGGGCCGAGCGGCGCAGATTGGCGTCGTCGAAGTTGGCGAGCCGGTTGGCGGTGGCGCGGACCTCGCGGCGCATCCGCCGCTCCTCCCAGGCCAGCACCGACTCGTGCGCGCCGAGCCGGGTCAGCAGGGCGCCGATCGCGTCGCCGTCGCGGACGACGACCCGGTCCACGCCGCGTACCTCACGGGCCTTCGCGGCGATGGAGAGCCTGCGGGCGGCGCCCACCAGCGCGAGGGCGGCCTCGGGTCCGGGGCAGGTGACCTCCAGGGAGGAGGAACGTCCCGGCTCGGTCAGCGAGCCGTGCGCCAGGAACGCGCCACGCCAGGCGGCCTCGGCGTCGCAGGTCGCCCCGGAGACGACCTGCGGGGGCAGCCCGCGGATCGGCCGGCCCCGGCCGTCGACCAGGCCGGTCTGGCGCGCCAGCTGGTCGCCGCCGGCCACCACCCGCACGACGAAGCGGGAGCCGCGGCGCAGCCCGCCGGGGGCCATCACGATCAGCTCGGAGGTGTGGCCGAAGATCTCCAGGATGTCCCGCTTCAGCCGCCGGGCGGCCATCGCGGTGTCCAGTTCCGCCTCGATCACGATCCGGCCGCTCACGAGGTGCAGCCCGCCCGCGAACCGCAGGATCGACGAGACCTCCGCCTTTCTGCAGCAGGTCCGGGTGACGGGGAGCCGGGAGATCTCGTCCTTCACCGCTGCCGTCATCGCCATGGGCCGATCCTTCCATGCATCCGAAAAATACGGTCGTACGCGGCTGCCAACAGCTCCGGATCGTGCTTCGGAACGCCATCGGGTCGGGCGACCGGCGCCAGCTCGACCGCGGCACCGAGCCGCTTGGCGGCGTCGGCGAGGGAGTCGCGGTCGGGCACGGCGGCCTCGTCGGCGAGCACCACGTCCAGGGCGAGTTTAGGGGCGTGTCGCCCCAAAACCTCCAAATGACGCTGCGGAGAGAACCCTTCGGTTTCTCCGGGCTGTGGCGCGAGGTTGAGCGAGAGGACCCGGCGGGCCTTGGTCTCCACGAGGGCGTCCAGCAGCTCGGGTACGAGCAGGTGCGGGATCACCGAGGAGAACCAGGAGCCGGGGCCGAGCACCACCCAGTCGGCGTCGAGGACGGCGGCGACGGCCTCCGGCACGGCGGGCGGGTCGTTCGGTACGAGGTGCACGGACTGCACCTCGCCGGGGGTGAGCGCGACGGTGGCCTGGCCGCGGACGGTGTCCACGTCCTCCGGACGTGCCGGGTCGTGTCCCTTGACCAGGGCCTGGAGCTCCAGGGGCACGGCGGACATGGGCAGCACCCGGCCGTGCGCGCCGAGCAGCTTGCCGACCAGGTCCAGGGCCTGGACGTGGTCGCCGAGCTGTTCCCACAGGGCGACGATCAGCAGATTGCCGACGGCGTGCTCGTGCAGGTCGCCCTTGGACTGGAAGCGGTGCTGGATGACGCGGGACCAGGTCTGGCCCCAGTCGTCGTCGCCGCAGAGCGCGGCCAGGGCCTTGCGCAGGTCGCCGGGGGGCAGCACGCCGAGCTCCTCGCGGAGCCGGCCGCTGGAGCCCCCGTCGTCGGCGACCGTGACCACGGCGGTCAGGTCGCCGGTGATACGGCGCAGCGCGGCGAGCGAGGCCGACAGGCCCATGCCGCCGCCGAGCGCGACGACCTTGGGCTGGGCGCCGCGTCTGCGGAGCGTACGGACCGAGAGGGTGCTCGTACGCCGGCGGTAAGGCTTCACTCGCGCCCCATGTCCCGGTGGACGACGACGGTCTCGACCCCTTCCGAGGCGAGACGGGCGGCGAGCTTCTCGGTCGTGGCGACGGAGCGGTGCTTGCCGCCCGTGCAGCCGACGGCGATGGTCACGTACCGCTTGCCCTCGCGGCGGTAGCCCGAGGCGATCAGCTGGAGGAGCTCGGTGTAGCGGTCGAGGAACTCCTTGGCGCCGGGCTGGTTGAAGACGTAGTTGGACACCTCTTCGTTGAGGCCGGTGAAGGGGCGCAGCTCGGGGACCCAGTGGGGGTTGGGCAGGAAGCGCATGTCGACGACGAGGTCGGCGTCGACCGGCAGGCCGTACTTGAACCCGAAGGACATGACGGTGGCCCGCAGCTCCGGCTCCTCGTCGCCGGCGAACTGGGCGTCCATCTTGGCGCGCAGTTCGTGGACGTTGAGACTGGAGGTGTCGATGACCAGGTCGGCGTCGCCGCGCAGCTCGCGCAGCAGGTCGCGCTCGGCGGCGATACCGTCGGTGATCCGGCCGTCACCCTGGAGGGGGTGCGGGCGGCGGACCGACTCGAAGCGCCTGACCAGGGCCTCGTCGGAGGATTCCAGGAAGACGATCCGGCGGGTGACCTGCTTGGCGTCGAGGTCGGCGAGGGATTCCCTGAGGTTGTCGAAGAAGCGCCGGCCGCGGACGTCGACGACGACGGCGATCCGGGCGACATTGCCCTGGGAGCGGGCGCCGAGCTCCACCATGGTGGGGATCAGCGCGGGCGGCAGGTTGTCGACGACGAACCAGCCGAGGTCCTCCAGGCACTTGGCGGCCGTGCTGCGGCCCGCGCCGGACATGCCGGAGATGATTACCAGCTCGGGGATGGCCGACTCGGCGGCCTCACCGGCCTCCTTCGTGCCCGTACTCACGTGTGCTGCTCCGTCTTCTCGGTCGTACTCGGTCATGCTGTCGTTCCCCCGTCGTCTTCAATGATCTCTCCTGTCGCCGTGTTCACGGCGGGTGCGGCCGGAGCCGCCTGTGCGAGGGCCACGGCCACGGCCTCGGCGGTCTTGCGGCCCATGCCCGGGACCTCGCAGATCTGCTCGATTGTCGCCTGCCGCAGCCGCTTCACCGAGCCGAAATGCTTGATCAACGCCTGCTTGCGGGTCTCACCGAGGCCCGGCACCCCGTCCAGGGGGCTGACCCGCAGGCGCTTGTGGCGCTTGGTGCGCTGGTAGCGGATGGCGAAGTCGTGAGCGGTGTCACGGACCCGCTGGAGGAGGTAGAGGCCCTCGCTGGAGCGGGGCAGGACGACCGGGTCGTCGTTGCCTGGCAGCCAGACCTCCTCCAGACGCTTGGCGAGGCCGCAGACGGCGATGTCGTCGATGCCGAGCTCGTCCAGGGCCCGCTGGGCGGCCGCGACCTGCGGCTGGCCGCCGTCGACGACGACGAGCTGGGGCGGGTAGGCGAACCTCTTGGGCCGGCCGTTGTCCTCCGCGGGGACCTCGCCGGACAGGGCGGCCTCGGCGGCCTCCGCAGGGACCTCGCCGGACAGGGCGGCCTCGGCGGCCTCCTCACCGCCTTCGGCGGGCACGGCCCACTCTCCCGTCTTCTCCTTCTCCGCGAGGTAGCGCCGGAAGCGGCGGGTGAGGACCTCGTGCATGGAGCGGACGTCGTCCTGGCCCTCGAAGCCCTTGATCTGGAAGCGGCGGTACTCGCTCTTGCGGGGCAGCCCGTCCTCGAAGACGACCATGGAGGCGACGACGTCCTCGCCCTGGAGGTGGGAGATGTCGAAGCACTCGATGCGCAGCGGCGCCGACTCCAGCTCCAGGGCGTCGGCGATCTCCTCCAGGGCCCGGGAGCGAGTGGTGAGGTCGCTGGCGCGCTTGGTCTTGTGCAGGACGAGGGCCTGCTGGGCGTTGCGGGCGACGGTGGCCATCAGGTCCTTCTTGTCGCCGCGCTGGGGGATGCGCAGGGAGACCTGGGAGCCGCGGCGGCCGGCCAGCCACTGGGTGACGGCGTCGGCGTCGTCCGGGATGGCCGGGACGAGGACCTCCTTGGGGACGGCGTCGCCGGTCTCCTCCCCGTACAGCTGCTGCAGGGCGTGCTCGACCAGGCCGGCCGTGTCGACGGCCTCGACCTTGTCGGTAACCCAGCCGCGCTGGCCGCGCACCCGCCCGCCGCGGACGTGGAAGATCTGCACGGCCGCTTCGAGCTCGTCCTCGGCGACGGCGATCAGGTCGGCGTCGGTGGCGTCGGCGAGGACGACGGCGCTCTTCTCCATGGCCCGCCGCAGGGCCTCCATGTCGTCGCGGAGGCGGGCGGCGCGCTCGTACTCCATCCCCTCGGCCGCCGCCATCATGTCCTTCTCCAGGCGGCGCAGGTACGTGCCCGTGCGGCCGGTCATGAAGTCGCAGAAGTCCTCGGCCAGTTCGCGGTGTTCCTCGGGGGTGACGCGGCCGACGCAGGGGGCCGAGCACTTGCCGATGTAGCCGAGCAGGCAGGGGCGACCGGTGCGGGCGGCGTTCTTGAACACCCCCGCGGAGCACGTACGGACGGGGAAGACGCGCAGCATCAGGTCGACGGTCTCGCGGATCGCCCAGGCGTGGGCGTACGGCCCGAAGTAGCGCACGCCCTTCTTCTTGTGGCCGCGCATCACCTGCACCCGCGGGAAGTCCTCGTTCATGGTCACCGCGAGGTACGGGTAGCTCTTGTCGTCCCGGTACTTGACGTTGAACCGGGGGTCGAACTCCTTGATCCAGGAGTACTCCAGCTGGAGCGCCTCGACCTCGGTGGACACCACCGTCCACTCCACGGAGGCGGCCGTGGTGACCATGGTGCGCGTGCGCGGGTGCAGACCCGCCAGGTCCTGGAAGTAGTTGGCGAGGCGCTGGCGCAGGGACTTCGCCTTCCCGACGTAGATCACCCGGCGGTGCTCGTCGCGGAATTTGTAGACCCCCGGGGAGTCGGGGATCTGTCCCGGCTTGGGGCGGTAGCTGGAGGGGTCTGCCATGCATCACACCCTACTTGCGGGCAGTGACAGAGCGGGGTCCCGGACCGATTCGAGCGCCTCCTGGCCGGACCTGGGCGCGGTCGGGGGCGGGGCGGGCGGGCGCCCCGGCCGGGTGGTGCAGGCCCGGCCGGGGCGTCGCGCGTTCGTTCACCACGGGGGTCTGGCTCCTGGCGGGCGGCTCACTCCCGCCAGGGACCCCTGGGGCTGGTGCGGTGTCACTCCTGTCGGGTGCGGCGGCGGCGCAGGGCCGTGGTGGTGATGAGGACGAGGGCGGTGAGGGCTCCGGCGCCCGCCGTCGCCGAGGCGATGGTCACAGCGGACCCGCCGGAATCGGGGGCGGCGGATGCCACGGTGACCGGGACGGATGCGGAGGCGGGGGCGGGTGCGGGGGCGGGGGCGGGCCGGTCGTAGCCGCCGGCCTTGCCGTCGCGCGCGTAGGCCGAGCCGGGGAGCTTGTCGCCGTACGCCTTGGCCACGCGCGCGTGGTACCGGTCGAGGGTGGTGCCGTTCGCGCCGATCGCGCGGACGGCGTCCTCGTCGAGCGGGAGGATCTTGGTGCCCTTGTGGACGTACCAGGCGTCGATCTGCGGCTCGCGGAAGACGATGCCGCCGGGCAGGGCGCGGGCGCCCTGGGCGGCGTAGCGGGTCTCGTCGTCGCCGGTGGCGATGTTCACGACCTGCCAGGTGCCGGCCCTCTTCACCGTCCACAGGGAGGCCTTGCGGCCGTCGGCGGAGACCGCCTTGGCGGCGTGGAACTCCACCTTCGCGACGGGTGCGCCGGGCCGGCCCGCGACGAAGTCCGCGGAGAGGAACCGCACCGGTACGGACCGGCCTTCGATTCGGGGCTGGACGGCGGAGCGGGCCGTCGCGCCGTCGCGGGCGAAGAAGCGGGAGAGGGTGTCGAGGGTGGCGGGGGCCGAGACGGCCTGGTCAGGAGTTGTCGGGGTGGTCGGGACGGGGGTCGCGTGGGCCAGGGGGGAGGCCAGGCCGATCAGTGCGGGGGTGAGGGCCGCGGTCAGGGCGGCGGCCGGTATCAGGCGTCGGGTCATGGCACTCACGCCCCGATCCGGTAGAGCGAGTGGGTCCAGGAGAAGGAGTTGTTGTCGACGTACCAGGCGTGGGAGGCCCAGTTGTAGCGGTCGTTGGAGGGCCAGGGGTCGCCCCAGTAGACCCAGCTGTTGGCGTCGTCGTAGCCGTAGACGACGTGCATGTGGCCGCCGCCGCTGGACCACTGGATGCGAGTCTCGATCGGCCGGTTGTTGTTGATCTCGGTCTGGACGGTGGAGTAGCGCAGCCAGCCGTTGACGTACGAGCCGGCGTTGATGCCCGCCCAGCGCAGGCCGGTCTGGACGTGGCCGAGGGTGGCCTGGTTGTTGGGGCACTCGGTGCCCTGCTGGCGGTTGAAGGCGGCGTTGCAGAACTGGTTCTGGCTGTAGCCGCGGCCGAACCAGGTGGCGATGGTGTTGCCGGCGGCGGCCCAGCACCAGTTGCTCTTCTGCTGGGCCTGCATGGTGATGCCGAGCCGCTTGGAGGCGAGGGCGGACTGGTCTTGGCTCTGTGCGGACCGGCCCTGGCTCTGGGCGGTCTGCGCGGAACGGTCGTGGCTCGGTGCGGCGGTTGCCGTGGCGGTCGGCACGGCGAAGAGGGCCACGGCGGCGAGCGCCGTGAGGGAGAGCCCTCCGCGTCGTTCTGTTCTCTTGCGCATCGCGTTCCTCCCGAATGGCGGGGGGTGGGGGGTGGGGATTGGAGGAGCGCGTCCGGACGCTGGTGGGAGCATCGATCGTTGTCGTGAGCTGGTCAACACGGTTGAATGCGGGATGACATGGAGCTGTGAACGGTCAGGCCGGAGTGTGAACGGTCCGCCCCTGCCCACCTGCGCGTCCGTCCGACGCGGCGGGCGGGCGCGCGGCGTGTCGTGAACGTTCACCGTGGAGTCCCGGGAAGCGGTGAGGAGTTGTGAGGAGTCCGGAGGAGTCCTGATGGGGAACAGCGAGGCCGATCTGGCGCAGGTCCTGCACACGGGACCCTTCCACCTGGCGCTGCGCACCGCGCTCGCGGTGCGGGGCCTGCCGCTCCAGCGGGTCCAGCACCATCTGGCG
Source organism: Streptomyces purpureus (assembly GCF_014648195.1). GTDB lineage: Bacteria > Actinomycetota > Actinomycetes > Streptomycetales > Streptomycetaceae > Streptomyces > Streptomyces purpureus. The sequence goes on along the minus strand of NZ_BMQQ01000004.1, from coordinate 232,067 downwards.
CACCGCGGCGTCAAGGTGGGCGTGACGAGCCTCAGTTACTGGCAGCAGGGCGCCCGCCGGCCGCAGCGGCCCGAGTCCCTGCGCGCCGTACGCGCCCTGGAGGAGGTCCTCCAGCTGCCCGGCAACTCGCTGATCCGGCTGCTGGCCGGGAGCGGGGCGGCCGGGACGGTGGAGCGGCCGGCCTCCCGCTCGTACCGTTCGCTGGTGGAGGTGTCCGGCGCGGTCGAGCAGCTCCTCGCGGAGCTGGAGTCGCCCACGGACGGCGGGCTGCACACGGTCGGCCACCACGAGCGGGTACGGATCGGGGCGGGGCGTGAGCTGCTGGGCCGCGAGTCCCAGCACGTGGTGCGCGCCCACCGGGACGGGATCGACCGCTATATCGCCATCCACCACGGCGACCCGGGCTGCGACCCGTCGCGGGTGACGGTCCGGGCCACCGAGAACTGCCGCACCGGGCGGGTCCGGGTGCATCAGGGGACCGGGGTGGTCGTCGCCGAGCTGCTGTTCGACGCCCGACTGCGGGCCGGGGAGACGTACCTGTTCGGCTACGGCTTCGAGGACGCGACGGGCGGGCCGAGCGCCGAGTACGTCCGGGGTTTCAGCTTCGCGGGCGGGCAGTACGTGCTTCAGGTGCGGTTCGACGAGGCGGCGCTGCCGGTGCGGTGCCGGCGGTTCGCCCAGGCGTCGGCGGGGGCGCCGCGCGGGGGCCGCGCCGATCTGACGCTGAGCGGGCATCACCGCACGGTGCATCTGGTGGAGCAGGGGGTACGGCCGGGGATCCTGGGGATCGAGTGGAACTGGGAGTGACCTGGCGTCAGGGGACTGGTGGTGGTCCTGACCGTGACCCTGGTGCCGGGGCCTGGTGCCGCGGGCCTGGTCAGGCGTCGGGGCCGGCGATCAGCTTGCCGTTCTCGACCTTGACCGGGACCTCGGGGAGCGGCACGGTCGCCGGGCCCTTGAGCGCCTTGCCGGTCGTCACGTCGAAGCGGCTGCCGTGGCAGGGGCAGTTGCCCTCGTTGTTCTCGATCTTGTCGAGGACGCAGCCGGCGTGGGTGCACTGCGCGCTGAACGCCTTGTACTGGCCCTTCGCCGGGCAGCTCACCAGCACCCGCTGCTCGCGGTAGAGCTTGGCGCCCCCGACCGGGACCTCCTCCGCGGCGCCGAGGGCGACCGGCGCGGTCGGGGTCGGCGTCTGGGCGTGCCCCAGCTTGGACTCCGTGGAGCAGGCGGCCACGCCGAGCCCGGCCGCTCCGGCGAGGGCGGCGCCTTTCAGCACGGTACGGCGGGCGGGCGACTGGCCGGACATGAGCGCTCCATGGTGCGGGTCGGTGCGATGCGGGACGGTGCGGGACGAATGACCTGCTCGACGATACCGGCGCGGGTGGCCGGTGGCGCGGGCGGGGCGGCGCCCGGGCGAGCCGAGGGGGGTGTGCGAACGCAACGCCATGGGTTACGTTCGCGGGCGTGATCGTCGTCGCCGGAGAGTCCCTGATCGACCTGGTCCCGCAGGGGGCCGCGACCGGTCCGCTCGCGGCGCTGGTCCCCCGGCGGGGCGGCGGGCCGTACAACACCGCGGTCGCGCTCGGGCGGCTCGGCGCGGAGGTGGCCTTCTGCTCCCGGGTGTCCACGGACGGCTTCGGCGAGGCCCTGATGGAGGGGCTGCGCTCGGCGGGCGTACGGACCTCGCTCGTCCAGCGGGGACCCGAGCCGACGACGCTGGCGCTCGCCACGGTCGGCGCGGACGGCTCGGCGGGCTACGGCTTCTACGTGGAGGGAACGGCCGACCGTCTCTTCGAGCTGCCGGAGCGGCTGCCGCAGGGCGTACGGGCGGTGGCCTTCGGGACGTGCTCGCTGGCGCTGGAGCCGGGGGCGAGCGCGTACGAGGCGCTGCTGCGCCGGGAGTCGCGGCGAGGGGTGTCCACCCTGCTCGACCCGAACGTGCGGGCGGGGCTGATCGGGGACGCGGAGGCGTACCGGAAGCGGTTCGCGGCCTGGCTGCCGTACGTGTCGCTGCTGAAGCTCTCCGAGGACGATGCCCGGTGGCTGGGCGGGACGCCGCAGGAGTGGCTGGCGGCGGGCCCGTCGGCGGTCGTCCTGACGCGGGGCGGCGCGGGCCTGACGGTGTGCACGCGCCGGCTGACGGTCTCGGTCCCGGCGGTGCCGGTCCGCGTCGCGGACACGATCGGCGCGGGCGACACCGTGAACGCGGCCCTGCTCCACGGCCTCCCGGGCGGCCCCCTCGACGCCTTGACCGCCGCGGACTGGTCCTCCCTGCTGACCTACGCCTCCCACGCCGCCGCCCTCACCTGCACCCGCCCGGGCGCGGAGCCGCCGTACGCGGCGGAGCTGGCGGGGGTGGCGGGGGTGGCACCGGCTGGGGCGGGGCGCCCGGGGAAGCGGGCCTGAGGGGCGGCGGGGGTGGCCCGGCGCCCGCGCGGAGGCGCGAGCGGCGCCTGCGGGGGGGCCACGGCCCGCGAACCTCGCGCCTTCAGGCCCACCGCCCGCCAAGGCGGCTC
>NZ_BMQQ01000004.1:182522-229503 GCF_014648195.1 Streptomyces purpureus | reverse complement strand
CACCCGCCAGGCTGCGCACGGCGCTTGCCGCCCACGGCGCCCGATCCGCGCGCCTCGCAAGCGGGCGAAGCCCGGGGCGGGGCAGGGCGGGGGCGGGGGGTGCCCCCGGCGCCCGCGCGGAGGCGCGAGCGGCGCCTGCGGGGGCCACGGCCCGCGAACCTCGCGCCTTCAGGCGCACCGCCCGCCAAGGCGGCGGAGGCCCGGTCTGACCGGCCACCCGCCAGGCTGCGCACGGCGCTTGCCGCCCACGGCGCCCGATCCGCGCGCCTCGCAAGCGGGCGAAGCCCGGGGGTGACCCGCGCACCCGCCAGGACGCCCGAGCGGCGCCCGCAGCCCGCGAACCACAACGCCTCGCAGGCGGCGGAAGCCCGGGGCGCCCCGCGCGACCGACGTCTGCGGCCCGCGAACCACGCGTCTTCAGGCGCACGCCCGCCAAGGCGGCTCAGGCCCGGGCCTGAGCCGCCGGCCCGCCAGGGCGGGCCGGCGGCCGCCCGCGCCGTCAGGCCTTCCGGGTCCGCGACGCCTTCTTTGCCGTGGCTCCCGCGCCCGCCGTGGCCTTCTTCGCCGGGGTCGCCTTCTTCCTCGGCGCCGCCGTCTTCTTCGTCACGCTTCGGGCCGCCGGGATCGTCGCGTCGGTGATCCGGTTCGAGTCGAGGATGTCGCGGAGGAACTTGCCAGTGTGGCTCGCGGGGATGCTCGCCACCTCTTCCGGGGTGCCTTCGGCGACGACGAGGCCGCCGCCGCTGCCGCCCTCGGGGCCCATGTCGACAACCCAGTCCGCCGTCTTGATCACATCGAGGTTGTGCTCGATGACGATCACGGTGTTCCCCTTGTCGACCAGGCCCGACAGGACCTTGATCAGCTTGGAGATGTCCTCGAAGTGGAGACCGGTCGTCGGCTCGTCCAGGACGTAGACCGTGCGGCCCGTGGACCGCTTCTGGAGCTCGGACGCCAGCTTCACCCGCTGGGCCTCACCGCCCGAGAGGGTCGGCGCGGACTGGCCGAGGCGGACGTACCCGAGGCCGACCTCATGGAGCGTCTTGAGGTGGCGGGCGATCGTCGGGACGGCCTCGAAGAAGTGCAGGGCCTCCTCGATCGGCATGTCCAGGACCTCGGCGATGGACTTGCCCTTGTAGTGGACCTCCAGGGTCTCCCGGTTGTAGCGCGCCCCGTGGCAGACCTCACAGGGGACGTACACGTCCGGCAGGAAGTTCATCTCGATCTTGATCGTGCCGTCGCCGGAGCAGTTCTCGCAGCGGCCGCCCTTGACGTTGAAGGAGAAGCGGCCCGGCAGATAGCCGCGCACCTTCGCCTCCATCGTCTCCGCGAAGAGCTTGCGCACATGGTCGAAGACTCCGGTGTACGTCGCCGGGTTGGACCGCGGGGTGCGGCCGATCGGCGACTGGTCGACGTGGACGACCTTGTCGACGAGGTCGTCGCCGTCCACGCGCGTGTGCCGCCCCGGCACCGACTTGGCGCCGTTGAGCTCGCGCGCCAGGTGGGTGTACAGGATGTCGTTGACCAGGGTCGACTTGCCGGAGCCGGAGACACCGGTGACCGCGGTGAGGACCCCCAGGGGGAACGAGACGTCGATGTCCTGGAGGTTGTTCTCCCGGGCGCCGTGGACGGTGAGGCGGCGCGTCGGGTCCGTGGGGCGGCGGATGTCCGGGGTGGCGATGGACTTCTTCCCGGACAGGTACTGCCCGGTCATGGAGTCCTGGTTGGACAGCAGCTCCTTCAGGGAGCCGGAGTGCACGACCTTTCCGCCGTGCTCGCCCGCGCCCGGACCGATGTCGACGACCCAGTCGGCCACCTTGATGGTGTCCTCGTCGTGCTCGACGACGATCAGGGTGTTGCCCATGTCACGGAGGCGGACGAGGGTCTCGATCAGCCGGTGGTTGTCGCGCTGGTGCAGGCCGATGGACGGCTCGTCGAGCACGTACAGCACACCGACCAGGCCGGAGCCGATCTGCGTGGCGAGGCGGATGCGCTGGGCCTCGCCGCCGGAGAGCGTGCCGGCGGCGCGGTTGAGGGAGAGGTAGTCGAGGCCGACGTCGACGAGGAACCGCAGCCGTTCGTTGACCTCCTTGAGGACCCGCTCGGCGATCTTCTTGTCGCGCGCGTTAAGGGTGAGGCGGCCGAGGAAGTCGGCGCACTCGCTGATCGACATCGCCGAGACCTCGGCGATGGACCGGTCCATGACCGTGACGGCGAGGACGATCGGCTTGAGGCGGGTGCCTTCGCAGGTGGGGCAGGGCACCTCGCGCATGTAGCCCTCGAAGCGCTCCCGGCTGGAGTCGCTCTCGGCCTCGCTGTGGCGCCGCTTGACGAAGGAGACGGCACCTTCGAAGGCGGGCGTGGTGTAGGCGCGCTCGCGTCCGTAGCGGTTGCGGTAGCGGACCTCTACCTGGGTCTTGTGGCCGTACAGCAGGGCCTTCCTCGCCCGCGCGGGGAGGCCGGCGAACGGGATGTCCGTACGGAAGCCGAGCGCCTGGGCGAGCCCGCCGATGAGGCGGCCGAAGTACTCCTTGGTGTGGCCGTGCGACCAGGGGTGGATGGCGCCCTCGTCGAGCGAGCGGTCCTCGTCCGGGACGATCAGCTCGGGGTCGACCTCCATGCGCGTGCCGATGCCGGTGCAGTCGGGGCAGGCACCGAAGGGCGAGTTGAAGGAGAAGGAGCGGGGCTCCAGCTCCTCGAAGGAGAGATCGTCGTACGGGCAGTACAGATGCTCCGAGTACATCCGCTCGCGCTCGGGGTCGTCCTCGGGGAGGTCGACGAAGTCGAGCACGACCATGCCGCCGGAGAGGCCGAGCGCGGTCTCGACGGAGTCGGTGAGCCGGCGCTTGGCGCTGTCCTTGACGGTGAGGCGGTCCACGACCACCTCGATGGTGTGCTTCTCCTGCTTCTTCAGCGTCGGGGGCTCGGCGAGCTGGATGGTCTTGCCGTCCACGCGGGCGCGGCTGTAGCCCTTGGTCTGGAGGTCGGCGAAGAGGTCGACGAACTCTCCCTTGCGCTCCCTGACCAGCGGCGAGAGGACCTGGAAGCGGCTGCCCTCGGGCAGCTCAAGGACCTTGTCGACGATGGCCTGCGGCGACTGGCGGGAGATGGGGCGGCGGCATTCGGGGCAGTGCGGCTTGCCGATGCGGGCGAAGAGCAGCCGGAGGTAGTCGTAGACCTCGGTGATGGTGCCGACCGTGGAGCGCGGGTTGCGCGAGGTCGACTTCTGGTCGATGGAGACCGCCGGGGAGAGGCCCTCGATGAAGTCCACGTCCGGCTTGTCCATCTGGCCGAGGAACTGCCGGGCGTACGAGGAGAGCGACTCGACGTAGCGGCGCTGGCCCTCGGCGAAGATCGTGTCGAACGCGAGGGAGGACTTGCCCGACCCGGAGAGCCCGGTGAAGACGATGAGGGAGTCACGCGGGAGGTCGAGCGAGACGTTCTTGAGGTTGTGCTCACGAGCGCCACGAACGATGAGACGGTCGGCCACGCCGGTCCGCACCTTTCTTGAGAGAAGCGGGGGCAGAGATGAGTGCCCGACAACCAAGGATGCCTGATGCCTCTCCCGAGCCTATAGCACGCGCATTCGATTTACGGACGCGCTCTGCCACCTTCACCCGAACGAGTGGCGGCGCTATCGTCGGCGCCATGATCGACCATGCGCGTGACCTGGCTTCTGTACGCGAAGCGACCGAGCGGCTCCTGACCGCAGCCGCCAAACTGGACAACGCGGCCGTGGCCGAGCCGTCACGGCTCCCCGGCTGGACCCGCGGCCACGTCCTGGCCCACGTGGCCCGTAACGCGGACGCTCTGGTGAACGTCCTGCGGGGCCTGCCCATGTACGCCGACGCCGCGACCCGCGACGCCGACATCGAGCGGGACGCGCCCCGGCCGCTCGCCGCCCAACTCGAGGACGTGCGCGGCAGCGCCGCCCGCTTCGACGCCGAGGGCGAGGCCGACGCCGACTGGAGCCGGACCGTCGAGCTGCGCAACGGCGTCACCGACCAGGCCGCCCGGGTGCCCTTCCGCCGGCTCGTGGAGGTCGAGCTGCACCATGTCGACCTCGGCATCGGCTACGAGCTGACCGACCTCCCGGCCGACTTCGTCGAGCGCGAGATCGAGTTCCTCGCCGACCGCTTCGCCGGCAACGCCTCCGTGCCGCCCACCCGGATCGTCACCGAGGGCGGCGAGTGGCGCACGGGTGGCACCGAGGGTGACGAGGTGACCGTCTCGGGCCCGGCTCCGGCCCTGCTCGGCTGGCTGGCCGGACGCACCGACGGAGGCGGCCTGGACACGACCGGCGGCCCGCTCCCGGCGCTCCCGCCGCTGTAGGCACGACACCCGGTCCTCGGCCTCCCGCGCCGGTGATCAGGGCCTAGGCTGAGGGGTATGACGTACAGCGGAGCGGTGAAGGTCGGCGGCCCGGCGGACGTGCACGAGCTGTCGGAGCTGATGATCTCGAAGGTCGCGGTCGGCCCGATGGACAACAACTCCTACCTGCTGCGCTGCCGGGCCACCGGCGAGCAGCTGCTGATCGACGCGGCCGCCGAGCCGCGGACGCTGCTCCAGCTGATCGGTGACGACGGCATCAAGGCCGTCGTCACCACCCACCGCCACGGCGACCACTGGCAGGCGCTGGCGGAGGTCGTCGCGGCGACCGGCGCGCGGACGTACGCCGGTGAGCACGACGCCGAGGGCATCCCCGTGCCGACGGACGTGCCGGTCGCGGACGGCGACACCGTCCGGTTCGGCCGCGTCGAACTGACCGCCCGTCACCTGGTGGGACACACGCCCGGTTCGATCGCGCTGATCTACGACGACCCGCAGGGCCATCCGCATGTCTTCACCGGCGACTGCCTCTTCCCGGGCGGGGTGGGCAACACCTGGAAGGATCCAAGGGCGTTCGCCAGTCTCATCCATGACGTGGAGCGCAAGCTGTTCGACGTGCTGCCGGACGAGACCTGGGTGTATCCGGGGCACGGCAAGGACACCACTCTTGGCGAGGAGCGGCCGAAACTCCCGGAGTGGCACGAGCGGGGCTGGTGACTGTCGCACCGAAGTGACACGGGGCGCGGGGAGCTTTCCCGGGGCGCATGGATCCGGCCGTGCGCTTCTGTACGCCCCCGTAACCCCTTGGGAGCAGGGGTAGTTGGCGCGACATGCCCAACAGTCATAGTCCCGCTCCCACCCCCGCCCCCACTCCCCCGGTCTCCGCCGCGCCGTCCCCCTCGCCGCGCCCCGTCTCGATGCCCCGGCTGGCCACCGCGTCACTGGCCGGGACCGCCATCGAGTTCTACGACTTCTTCGTCTACGGCACCGCGGCGGCCCTGGTCCTCGGGCCGCTGTTCTTTCCCACGTTCTCCCCGGTGGCCGGGACGCTGGCCGCCTTTGGCACCTTTGCCGTCGGTTTCCTCTCCCGCCCGCTGGGCTCGGCGCTTTTCGGCCACATCGGTGACCGGTACGGGCGGCGGCCGGTCATGTTCGCCTCGCTGATGCTGACGGGTTTCGCGACCGTGGCGGTCGGCTGCGTTCCTTCGTACGCCACTCTCGGGGTGGCCGCGCCCGTGCTGCTCCTCGTGCTGCGCTTTCTCCAGGGGCTCGGCCTCGGCGGTGAGTGGGGCGGCGCGGTGCTGCTGACCGCCGAGCACGCCCCGGAGCGTCGGCGCGGGCTGTGGGCGAGCTTTCCGCAGGTCGGTCCCGCGGTCGGCTTTCTGCTCGCGAACGGGGTGATGCTGGCGCTGTCGGCGGCGCTGACGGAGTCCCAGTTCCGCGACTGGGGCTGGCGGGTGCCGTTCTGGGCGGCGGGGCTGCTCGCCGTCGGCGGTCTGCTGCTGCGGGCCTCGCTGCACGAGACCCCGCAGTTCGCCGAGCTCGCCGCGTCCGGACGGCAGGCGACCGCGCCGCTGGCCGAGGTGGCGCGGGGTCACTGGCGGCTCGTCCTGCTGACCGCGGGGGCGCTCGCGGTGGGTTACGCGGTCTTCTACACGGTCTCCACGTGGGCGCTGGCGTACGGCACCGAGCGGCTGGGGGTGAGCCGTACGTCGATGCTGGTCTGCATCATGGCGGCGGTGGCCGTGAAGGGGGTGGTGACCCCGTTCGCCGCGATGCTGGGCGACCGCTACGGCCGCAGGCCGCTGTGTCTGGCCGGGTGCGCGGCGTCGGCGGTGTGGATGTTCCCGATGGTGGCGCTGCTGCACACCGGGGAGCCGCTGCTGATGTTCCTGGGGTTCCTGGGCGCGCTGCTGGCGTTCATCACGATGTTCGCGGTGGTCGCCGCGTATCTGCCGGAGCTGTACGAGCCGCGGGTGCGCTGTACGGGCGCGGCCGTCGGCTACAACCTCGCCGGGGTGCTGGGAGGGGCGCTGACGCCGATCGTGGCGACGGCGCTGTCGGGCGGCAGTGGGCCGCCGTGGGGTGTGGCGGCGTATCTGACGCTGGTGGCGCTGGTGAGCCTGGGCTGCTTCGCGCTGCTGCCGGAGACGCTGCCGGGCCGGGCCGTGGCGCCCAAGCGCGAGGGCGCGGCGGCGGTCTGAGCGGCCCTGTGACGCACCGCGGCCGGTGCGGGCGGTCGAATCACCGCCCGCACCGGCCGTGCGGCTCCTTGCGGACGTGTCAGGCGTCGATGCCGGCCTTCTCGGCCGTCTGCTCCGCGGCCTCCCGCTCGGCCTGCTTCTTGGAGGCGATCAGGCTGGTGATGGTGGTGATCACCAGCACGCCGCAGATGACAGCGAGCGAGAAGGGGATGGAGATCTCCGGGACGTGCACCCCGGACTCGTGCAGCGCGTGCAGGACGAGCTTCACGCCGATGAATCCCAGGATCACCGACAGGCCGTAGCTGAGGTGGACCAGCTTCTTCAGCAGACCGCCGATCAGGAAGTACAGCTGACGCAGGCCCATCAGGGCGAAGGCGTTGGCGGTGAAGACGATGTACGGGTCCTGGGTGAGGCCGAAGATCGCCGGGATGGAGTCGAGGGCGAAGAGCACGTCGGTGGTGCCGATGGCGAGCATGACGACCATCAGCGGGGTCAGCACGCGCTTGCCGTTGACGCGGATGAAGAGCTTGGTGTCGTGGTACTTGTCCGCGACGCCGAACTTCTTCTCGATGGACTTGAGGAGCCGGTTCTCCTCGAACTCGTCCTCCTCCTCGTCGGAGCGCGCCTCCTGGATGAGCTTCCAGGCGGTGTAGATCAGGAACGCGCCGAAGATGTAGAAGACCCAGGCGAAGCTGGCGACGATCGCGGCGCCCGCGGCGATGAAGATGGCGCGCAGGACGAGGGCGATCAGGACGCCGATGAGCAGCACACGCTGCTGGAGGTGGGAGGGGACCGAGAACTTCGCCATGATCAGGACGAAGACGAAGAGGTTGTCGACGCTGAGCGACTTCTCTGTGATGAATCCGGCGAAGAACTCTCCCGACGCCTGGCTGTTGCCGAAGAACAGCAGACCGAGGCCGAAGAGGGCGGCGAGGACGATCCAGACGACCGACCAGGTGCCGGCTTCCTTGATCGACACGTCGTGGGGCTTGCGGCCGATGAAGAAGTCGATCGCGATCAGGGCGCTCAGACCGAGAATGGTCAGCACCCACATGTTCATTGAAACGTCCACTGCGCCTCCGGCGTCGTACGGCTACTGATCAGCGTCGTCGCTGCCGGAGGTCTCTTCCACCCGGGGCTTTCCGGGCCGGCGCCCCGGGATCAGAGCTTTCGCATCTGTCCGTATTGACGGGCACGCCGCACACAGGGAGTACTCCCCTCCGCGCCGAGAAGATTACCCGAAAACCCAAAGGAAGGTAAAGACCAGGGTAAGGAGGCCCCAAGTGCCCAGGTCAGCGGCCCCAGGCCTGGCGGGCTTCGGCGACTTGGCCGAGGACCTGCCGGATCACCGCGCTGCCCTGAGGCGGGAGGGCCGGTTCGTACGTCCAGGCGTGACCGACCCACGGGTCGGCGAGGTGGTCGTCGGCGACCGGGGTGATCCGCAGCAGTGAGCGCCACAGCGGGTCGAGGACGGGGCCGTAGGCGCTGGCGTCCTCGCGGTCGGCCACCATCATCAGGTGGACGCCGACGGCGGGGCCCTCGTCGGCGAGGTAGCGGAGCTGGTTGACGCACCGGTCGTCGAAGCCGTGCGGGAAGTCGTTGACGATCAGCAGCTGCTCGGCCGGGTCTAGGCCGGGCGGCAGGGAGTCGGCGGCGCCCGCGCGGATCGCCATCTGCACCAGGTCGACCCGTTCGGTGAGCCGGGCCAGCACGGCCGCCACTCCGGCGGCACCGGCGGCGGGCGGGCCCGCGAGGACTCCGGTCTCGACCAGCGGCGCGAGGGAGGCGGCGGCCGACCCGGCGGGGTCGATGACATGGACGGTGAACTCCCCCGCGGGGTAGACCGCGAGCAGCCGGGCCGCGTGGGCGACGGCGGTGTCCATGGCGAGCCGCCGCAGCCTGCCCTCGTCGAGGAGGGCGGCGGCCTCGGAGTGACCACGGCCGCTGTCCACCCACAGGCCGCGCTCCAGCGGCAGCCGTACAAGCATGGGGATGCGCAGCTCGGGGCGTTCGGGGAGGTGGAGGTCGCCCAGGCGCAGCGCCATCGGGATCTCCATGGGGACGCGGTAGGCGTGCCAGACGGGGTTGTCCCAGCGGGCGAAGGGCGTCGGGAGGGCGGGTTCGACCACCTCGGACTCGGCGTCGAGCTGGGCGAGATCGCGGTCGAGGGCCTCGCGGGCCCGCGTGGTCAGCTCCTCGCACTTTGCGCGGGCCGCTTCGCGCGCGGCGTCCCCGGTCGCGCCGACGCGGCTGCGCGGGTCGGACAGGACGCGGTCGAGCTCCTGGTCCATGCGGGACTCGGCGAAGTCCACGGCGCTGCGGTAGGCGGCGGTGGTGCGGGCGAGGTCCTCGAACATGCCCCACACCTGGTTGTAGAGCCGCTCGTCCATCGACCAGCCGGTGGCGTCCCCGGCGACGGGGGTGGCGGGCCGGCCCGGCGGGGCGGCTTCGGGGGCCGAGGGCGGCGGCGGAGGGGCCGCGGACCGGCGGCGCGGGTGGGCGTAGTTGATGCCGCCGCCGCTGTCGGCCGCGGTGGCGTCGGCGGGCAGGGGCACCGGCAGGGTGGGGGCGGTGTCCGGGTGGTCGGAGCCGGTGAGGGGCGCCGAGTGGCGGACACGGTCCGCGTCCGGGACGCGCGGCGGTGGCGCGGAGACCGCGCGGGCCATGCCCCGGGCGACCGCGTCGAGGATGGCCGTGGCGATCTCCCCGGGCCGCTCCACGCCCTGGTCGCCGAGCATCGCCGTGAGGCCGCCGGCGTAGCCCTGGCCGACGGCGCGGACCTTCCAGGCGCCCTGGCGGCGGTAGAGCTCCAGGGCGGTGACGGCGGACTCGGCGTCGAGTCCGGTGATGGTGAACGTGGCGACCTCGTCGCCGTCGAGGCCGGTGACGGCGACGAACGGGGCGGCGACCGAGCCGAAGCGGGCCGGCCCGCCGGCGCCGACGGGCAGCGCGAGCAGGACCGTGACCCGGTGCACCGCGGCGGGCAGCGCGCCGAGGTCGAGGGCGAGCCGGTGGTCGGCGGCCGCCTGCTGGGAGACCTCGATGCCGGGCAGTGCGGGCGAGCCGGGGTGGGCGATCCATTCGGGCCCCTGGACCCTGCCGCGGTCGTCGCCGAGCGTGGCACCGGCGACGACCGGATGGCCCGCCGAGACCCGGATCTCCAGTCGGGTGTGCGGCAGGGGGTGGTTCTGCCCCCGGATCAGCTCGGCCGTCATCGCCTCTGTCCCCCTTGGTTCGCTGTGCTGTTGCAGTGCAGCTCCCGGCGGCCTGCTGCCTCCGGGAGCTGCGCGTACGTGATACGTCCTGGCCTACAGGTGCGGCAGGATCGCCGGCATCAGGTCCTGGAACGTACGGCCGTTGGCCGCGTTGCCCAGGGCCGTCATCTTCCAGCCGGCGCCGTCGCGGTGGACCTTGGCCATGATCTGCGCGGTGTACTGGCCACCGCCGTCCAGGGTGTAGCGGGCGAGCTCCTGGCCGTTGGACTCGTCGACGATCCGGCAGAAGGCGTTCTGCACCTCCTGGAACGTCTGGCCGGTGAAGGAGTTCACCGTGAAGACGATCTGGTCGATGTGGACCGGGACCCGCGCGAGGTCGACGAGGATCGCCTCGTCGTCGCCGCCCTGGCCGGCGCCGCCGACGAGGTTGTCACCGGTGTGGCGCACGGAGCCGTCGTCGCTGACGAGGTGGCGGAAGAAGACCACGTCCACCGGCTGCTTGTCGGCGAACAGCACCGCCGACGCGTCGAGGTCGACCTCCCGGGTGCGGGAGCCGAACAGGCCGCGGCGCGGCGCCGCCTGCCAGCCGAGCCCCATCCGCACAGCGGTAAGGGTGCCCCCGCCCTGCTTCTCCAGGCTGATGGCCTGACCCTTGGTCATGTTGACCGTCACGCGCTGTCCCCTCTCGTTGCGATCCCCCGCGGCCGTCTCCGCATGCGGTTGTGCAGCACCCTACGCAGGGGCACCGACAACGCAGCAAGTTCGGTCCGTTTTTGTGTCGGTCTTGCAACACACCGGCCGCCGGTGCGTCAGGCGAGTCCCGCCTCCTTCATCTGGCGCAACTCCTTCTTCAGCTCTCCCACCTCGTCGCGGAGCCGGGCGGCGACCTCGAACTGAAGCTCGGCCGCGGCGGCGCGCATCCGCTCGGTCATCTCCTCGATGATCCCGGCCAGTTCGGTCGCCGGACGGTCGCCACGCACCTCGCCCTTGGCGCCCGCCTTGCCGCGCCCCGGTGCGTGGGCGGCCAGCGAGGGGACGGGCGCCTTGGCGCCCTTGCCGTCCTTGGCCTGGCGGTAGCCGGTGCCGAGGAGCTCCTCGGTGTCGACCTCCTCGCGCGCGATGGTCGCGACGATGTCGTTGATCTTCTTGCGCAGCGGCTGCGGGTCGATGCCGTTGGCGGTGTTGTACGCGATCTGCTTCTCGCGGCGGCGGTTGGTCTCGTCGATGGCCTTCTCCATCGCCGGGGTGACCGTGTCCGCGTACATGTGGACCTGGCCGGAGACGTTGCGCGCGGCGCGGCCGATGGTCTGGATGAGGGAGGTGCCGGAGCGCAGGAAGCCCTGCTTGTCGGCGTCGAGGATGGCGACCAAAGACACCTCGGGAAGGTCGAGGCCCTCGCGGAGGAGGTTGATGCCGACGAGGACGTCGTACTCGCCGGAGCGCAGCTCGCGCAGCAGCTCGATCCGGCGCAGGGTGTCGACGTCGCTGTGGAGGTAGCGGACCTGGATGCCGAGTTCGAGGAAGTAGTCCGTGAGGTCCTCGGCCATCTTCTTGGTCAGGGTCGTGACCAGGACCCGCTCGTCCTTCTCGGTGCGCAGCCGGATCTCGTGGACCAGGTCGTCGATCTGGCCCTCGGTGGGCTTGACGACGACCTCGGGGTCGACGAGGCCGGTGGGGCGGATGATCTGCTCGACGAAGCCGTCGCCGCGGGAGAGTTCGTACGTGCCCGGGGTGGCGGAGAGGTAGACGGTCTGGCCGATCCGTTCCTGGAACTCCTCCCACTTCAGCGGCCGGTTGTCGAGCGCGGACGGCAGCCGGAAGCCGTGGTCGACCAGAGTCCGCTTGCGCGAGGCGTCGCCCTCGTACATGGCGCCGATCTGCGGGACGGTGACATGCGACTCGTCGATGACGAGGAGGAAGTCCTCGGGGAAGTAGTCGAGGAGGGTGTTGGGGGCGGAGCCGGGTTCGCGGTCGTCGAAGTGCATCGAGTAGTTCTCGATGCCGGAGCAGGAGCCGATCTGGCGCATCATCTCGATGTCGTAGGTGGTGCGCATGCGCAGCCGCTGGGCCTCCAGGAGCTTGCCCTGCTTCTCCAGTTCGGCGAGGCGCTCCTCCAGCTCCCGCTCGATGCCGTTGACCGCCTTCTCCATGCGCTCGGGGCCGGCGACGTAGTGGCTGGCGGGGAAGACGTACAGCTCGCGGTCGTCGCTGATGACCTCGCCGGTGAGCGGGTGCAGGGTGGACAGCGCCTCGATCTCGTCGCCGAACATCTCGATCCGGACGGCCAGCTCCTCGTAGACCGGGAAGATCTCGATGGTGTCGCCGCGGACCCGGAAGGTGCCGCGGGTGAAGGCGAGGTCGTTGCGGGTGTACTGGATGTCGACGAAGCGGCGCAGCAGCTGGTCGCGGTCGATCTCCTCGCCGACCTTGAGGGGGACCATCCGGTCCACGTACTCCTGCGGGGTGCCGAGGCCGTAGATGCAGGAGACGGAGGCGACCACGACCACGTCGCGCCGAGTCAACAGGGAGTTCGTCGCCGAGTGGCGCAGCCGCTCGACCTCCTCGTTGATGGAGGAGTCCTTCTCGATGTAGGTGTCCGACTGGGGGACGTACGCCTCGGGCTGGTAGTAGTCGTAGTACGAGACGAAGTACTCGACGGCGTTGTTGGGGAGCAGCTCGCGGAACTCGTTCGCCAGCTGTGCGGCCAGCGTCTTGTTCGGCGCCATCACCAGGGTGGGGCGCTGGAGCTTCTCGATCATCCAGGCGGTGGTTGCCGACTTGCCGGTGCCGGTCGCGCCGAGCAGGACGACGTCCTTCTCGCCCGCACGGATGCGTCGCTCGAGGTCGGCGATGGCCGTGGGCTGGTCACCGCTGGGCTGGTACGGACTGACGACCTCGAAGGGCGCCACCGTGCGTTCGATCTGGGAAACGGGCCGCATGGATCCACCGTACGACCCCCCACTGACAGTCGGGCCCGGATCGGCCCGCTCCCCCGTCCCGGCATGGGCCCGGGCGGGCTGCGAAGCGGTCAGCCGCGCTGCCGTCCGCGGCGCGGGGAGCGGCCGGAGGCGCCGGCGGGGCGGCGGGCGGACCAGTTCGCGGGCTCGCCGTACGCACGTGGACCGCGCTGGGCGGGCAGACCGGGCCGGGGGGCGGTGCGGTCCCGGGGCGCCGGGTCGCCCATGACCAGGAGCGGGTCGAACATCACCACCACGCCGGCCAGCAGGAGGAAGACGACGGGCCCGATCAGCATGGGCAGCAGGACTCCGGGGGCGGAGTCCCCGACCGGGGCGGCGCCTGCGGCGGGGTCGAGGTGGACGTCGACGGCGGCCATGGCGGTGTAGTGCATCCCGCTGACGGCGAGGCCCATCACGAGACTGGCCCCGAGGCTGGCCAGGAAGCCGTGCACGGAGACGGCGGCCCACAGCGCCGAAGTGGCCGCCACGACCGCGATCACCACGGACAGGACGACGGTGAAGGTGTCGTACTCCACCCGCCCCTGGAACCGCATTCCGGCCATGCCCAGGTAATGCATGGTGGCGATGCCGAGACCGGTGATGGTGCCGCCGGTGATCAGGGCGAGCGGGGTGGCGCCGCGGTAGCCGACGATGAAGATGCCGATGCCGACCATGCCGACCGCCACGCCCAGACTGGCGAAGGTGAGCGGGCGGTCGTAGCTGATCGGCGCCCCGGCGACGGTGAAGCCCATCATGGCGATGAAGTGCATCGTCCAGATGCCGCTGCCTATCGAGGTGGCGCCCAGGGTGAGCCAGCCCGGCTTGAACGTCCCTCCGTTCCGGAGGGACCGGGTGGTGCAGCGCAGTCCGAGCGCCCCGCCGAGGCAGGCCATGAGATAGGCGGCCACCGGAGTGACCAGGCCGTAGCTGAAGCCGTCGACCGTGCCGTGCTGCATGCCGTATGCCCTCCGTCCCTGTGCCGCGGATCCGGTCTGTCGTGTGCCGGTGGTTCCGGCGAGATTATGGCCCGCGACGCGCCAAGCCAACGTGTGCGGGGCCCTGTAGGGGCGGGGATACTGCGCGGTAGGGCGTCCCGCACGCCCCCCGACGGGTTTTCGATCATCGTTTCCCTGTTCTTCTCCTCCTTTTCGCCTCCGCCCCCGCTGCCGTTCGAGCTCCAGCCACTCTCCGTGGCCATCCGCTGACTGTGACGCCGACGCGAGGAGTTTCCTTGACCGTTCGCCCCGCCGCCGTGACCGCCGCGGCCGGCTGTGCCGTGACCGCGCTCCTGACCGCCGGTGTGCTGCTCGCCCCGGCCTCACCGCCGGAGGCCCCGGCGAGTTCCCCGAACCCCGTGGCGCCGGCCGGCGCCCAGCGCCAGGCGGACGACGCCCCGGGCGGTCCGCTCGTCATCGCCCACCGCGGCGCCTCCGCCTACGCCCCGGAGAACACCCTGGCCGCCGTCGACGAGGCCAGGGTCATGGGGTTCACCTGGGTGGAGAACGACGTCCAGCGCACCAGGGACGGGCAGCTCGTCGTCATGCACGACGAGAGCCTGGCCAGGACCACGGACGTGGAGCAACGTTTCCCCGGCCGCTCCCCCTGGAAGGTCAAGGACTTCACGGCCGCCGAGATCGCCCGGCTCGACGCGGGCAGCTGGTTCGGCTCACGGTGGGCCGGAGCGCGGGTGCCGACGCTGGCCCAGTACCTGGACCGGGTCGAGCGCAACGGCCAGAACCTGCTCCTGGAGATCAAGAAGCCGGAGCTCTACCCGGGCATCGAAGGGGACACCCTGCGGGTCCTGGGGGAGCGGGGCTGGCTGGACCGGCACCATGTGGCGGAGCGGCTGGTCGTGCAGAGCTTCGGCGCCGACACCGTACGGGCCGTGCACGACCGGCGCCCCGATGTCGTCACCGGCTTCCTCGGCACCCCGAAGGTCTCCGAGCTGCCGGCCTACGCCAGGTTCACGGACCAGATCAATCCGTCGCACACCACGATCGACGCCGCCTACGTGGCCGCGGTGCACCGGCTGAAGGGCGCCCACGGGTGGCCGCTCCAGGTGAGCACCTGGACGGTGAACGACGCGGCGGCGGCACGCCGGGTCGCCGGCTACGGCGTCGACGCGATCATCACGAACAAGCCGGATGTGGTGCAGGAGGCCACCGGCTGAGCCCTGCCGCGCCGTACCGGCCCGCGTTGTCGGTGCCGGGTCGTACGGTGGTCCGCATGAAGAGCATCGAGTGGGCCACGGTCGGCACGGACATCGGGCCGCTGCTGCTCGCCGCGACCGGCGACGGTCTGGTGAGCGTGGTCTTCCACGCCGACGCGGCGGTGCGCGAGAAGTCGCTCGAGCGGCTGTCGGCGCAGCTGGGCGGGGAGCTCGTCGAGGACGCGGAAGGCCGCCTGGCCGAGCCCATACGCCAGCTCGCGGCCTACTTCGCGGGCGGCCTGAAGGAGTTCACGCTGCCGCTGGACTGGTCCCTGACGGCCGGTTTCAACCGGCAGGTGCTGCGCGAGCTGGCGGCGGGCGTGCCGTACGGCACGGTCGTCGGCTACGGCGAGCTGGCCCGCCGGGTCGGCCAGCCGACGGCGGCCCAGGCGGTGGGCGCGGCGATGGGCGCCAATCCGCTGCCGGTGGTGGTGCCGTGCCACCGGGTGGTCGAGAGCGACGGCGGGCTGGGCGGTTTCGGGGGCGGCCTGGAGACGAAGCGGCAGCTGCTGGCCCTGGAGGGGGTCCTGCCGGCGCCGCTGTTCTGACCGGGGCGTCGGCCCGGCCGGGCGGCCGGGGCGGACTCGGCGGACCGCCCAGCCCAGTCGGCCTGCGCCGTCCTGCCTGCGCCGCTGTTCTGACCGGCGCATCGCCTCGACCGGGCGGCCGGGGCGTCAGCTCGGGCGGGCGGCCGGGGCGGACTCGGCGGCCTGCGCCTTGGGCGGGGCTGCCGCACCGACCGGGCTGCCGCCTGGACGAGCGTCGTCGGCGCACCGACCGCGCTGCCGCCTGGACGGGCCGGCCTCCCGGCCGAGCCACGGCGCCGGAGCACTCCCCGGCCGGCCGTCGCCTCGACCGGCCGCACGGCTGGCCGGTCCGGCTGCGGACCGCCTCCGGCGGGCGGGGGTGGGAGCCTCGGCCGGCGGGGCGGGGGCGGGCCCAGGGTCCTCGTCCAGCGGCGGGGGCGGGGCGCAAGGGCGTTGTCCGACCGGGGGCACGCGCCGTCCGACCGGGGGCACGCGCCGTCCGACCGGGGGCAGGGGCCGCGTCCGACCGGGGGCAGGGGCCGCGTCCGACCGGCGGCGGCAGGGGCCGCGTCCGACCGGGGGCAGGGGCCGCGTCCGACCGGCGGCGGCGAGGGGCGCGTCCGACCGGGGGCGGGGCCGCGTGACCGGCGTGACGTTTTCTCGGGGCGTAAGGGCTGGGACACTGCCTCGGTGACTACATCTCGGGGTGCCGCGGACGCGGCCGACGCCAGACCGCCAGCGGAGCCCGCGATAGCCGTCACGGCCGATGAACTGCCCGCCGTGCGGCGGCGGATCGCGGCCGTGCTCATCGCCAGCCAGATCCTGGGCGGTCTCGGGGTCGCCATCGGTATCGCGCTGGCCGCCGTCCTCGCCCAGGAGATCAGCGGTACGGAGGCGCTGGCCGGGCTCGCCCCGACCGCCACCGTCGCCGGGACGGCGCTGCTGTCGATGCCGCTGGCCGCGCTGATGACCAGCCGCGGCCGCCGCCCCGGCCTGGTGCTCGCCTACCTCGTGGGCGCGCTCGGCTCGGGGGTGGTGGTGCTCGCCGCGGTGATCGGCAGCTTCCCGCTGCTCCTGGTCGGCATGGCCGCCTTCGGTGCCGGATCCTCCGCCAACCTGCAGGCGCGGTTCGCGGCGGCGGACCTCGCCGAGCCGGAGCGGCGCGGCCGGGCGATCTCCACGGTCGTCTGGGCCACCACGATCGGCGCGGTCCTCGGGCCCAACGTCGCCTCGCCCGCGGGGCGTACGGTCTCCGGCCTCGGGATCCCGGCGACGGCGGGCCCGTTCGTCTGGGCGGCGGGGGTGTTCCTGATCTCGGCGGTGATGGTGGCCGTGCTGCTGCGCCCGGATCCGCTGCTGACGGCCCGTGCGCTGGCCGGGCCGGCCGAGGACGGATCCCCGGCGGCGCGTTCCCTGCGGGCCGGTCTGACGGCCGTACGGGAGTCTCCGCGGGCCCGGCTGGCGCTGGTGGCGGTCGCCGTGTCGCACACGGCGATGGTGTCGATCATGTCGATGACTCCGGTCGCCCTGACCCACCACGGCGCGGGCATCCAGCTGATCGGTCTGGTGATCAGCGGCCACATCGCCGGTATGTACGCGTTCTCGCCGGTGATGGGCTGGCTCTCGGACCGGCTCGGCCGGCTGTCGGTGATCGGTCTCGCCGTCGGCCTGCTCGCGCTGGCCGCGCTGCTCGCCGGTACGGCAGGGCCCAGTCATGCCCGTACCGCCGCGGGGCTGTTCCTGCTGGGCCTGGGCTGGTCGGCGGGCCTGGTCGGGGGCTCGGCGCTGCTCACCGACTCGGTGCCGCAGGCCGCCCGCGCGGCCGTGCAGGGCCTGTCCGACCTGACCATGAACACGGCGGCGGGCGTGGGCGGTGTGGCGGCCGGGCTCATCGTGGCGCACGGGGGCTACGGCTGGCTGAACGCGGTGGGCGCCGCGCTGCTCCTGCCGCTGGCCGCCCTGGCGGTCCGCAGGGCCACGAGCCGCGCCTGAGGACCGCAGGGCCCTGAGCGCCCCTCCGGGGCCCTACAGCGAGATGTGGTACGCCTTGCGCAGGGTCTCGTGGACCGTCCACGTCGTACGGTCGCCCTCGCGCAGCACGCACGCGTCGCCCGGCCCGATCTCCAGGGTCTCCCCGCCCTCCACGGCGACGGTGGCACGCCCGCTGACGACGACGAAGAGTTCGTTGGCCTCCGTGTCGGTGACCACGCCGGGCGTGATCTGCCAGATGCCGCGTACCTGCGTGCCGTCGGCGGACTCCCAGAGCACCTTGCCGGTGACGACCGGGTCGCCGGAGACGATCTGCTCGGGGTCCAGGGGCTCCGGCTCCAGCTCCGCGTCGGGGATGTGGACGGCGAAGGACGGCCGGCCGGAGGTCTGGGCGGAGAGCTGGTCATGTGTCGTCATGGCCGGTGACTGTAGCGGGGCCGCCGGGGCGCCTCGCGGTCAGGAGGGGCTGGAAGAAGCCCGACTCCCCCGGCTCCGACCAGCGGACTTCTTCGAAACCCGCCCCGGCGACGAAATCCGAAGTACGGCCGCGGGGCAGTGCCCAGTACGTCGCGCGGTGCACCTTGGTGGCCCAGGTGGCGCCGTTCGGAAGGAGCTGGAAGAGCTCCAGCTCGTAGTGCTCGCCGTCGTCGTGCCAGTGCCAGAGCTGGAAGCTGATCGCGCGGCCGCCGGGCCCGGTGCGGACGCCCGGCGGGGTGGAGCGCGGGCGTTCGCGGAGCAGCTCGTCGTACGGGCGGGTGCTCAGCAGCAGCAGACCGCCTGGTCGCAGCACCCGCAGCTGCTCGCCGACGGCCGCGCGGACATCCTCGGCGGTCAGCAGGTGCGGCAGGGAGTTGTCGGCGCACACGACGACGTCGAAGGAGCGGTCGGGGAAGGGCAGAGCCCGCATGTCCGCCGCGGAGAAGCGGGCCTGGAGCCCTCGAGCGGCGGCCTCCTCACGCGCGCGTGCGACGGCCGCGGGACTGAGGTCGGTGCCGTTGACCCGGTGGCCGTGACCGGCCAGACCGAGCGCCTGGGTACCGATTCCGCAGGAGCAGTCGAGGATGTCGTACCGGCCCGGACCGAGCGCTTCCGTAACCTTCCGGTCGAGTGCTGCACCCTGTCGGCCGACGCTCGCCCCCCAGTCGGCGTACATGAGGTCGTAGTCGGCGGCGAGTTCGTCGTAGAAATGACGAGTCGAGGGAGCTACGTGGTCCGTCATGGGGTCACGCTAGCCCGCTCGACCCCGCGCGGTTGACCGAAAGACGGGCGGGGGCGTCCGCCGGCACAACCGTGTCCGCGCAGGTCGGTGACGGCGTCTTTGGTGCGCCCAATGTTGGTCGCCGGGATCGGCCCGGGACCCCTGACAGGCATGGCGTGCACCCGTCAAACTCGCCCCGAGTCCCCCACCTCACTCGGACAGGAGAGTGCGATGTCACCCCTGCTCACGCAGACTCCCCCCACCACCCGGCTCCCGAAGTCCCCTCCCACGGCACGGCCCCCGAGGGCGGCCCTCGTCGCCGCCTCCCTCACCGCCACGGCCGCGCTGCTCGCCATGGCGGCCGGCGCCCCCGCCTCCGCCGCGACGCCCGACCCCACGGCCCCGGGCGCCGCGTACAAGGCCGCCCACGACACCCTCGGCGTCCAGCGGCTCACCCCGGAGCAGCGCAGTCTCGACGCCGCGAAGCAGGCCGAGGCGGCGAGATCGTACGAGCGCACGCGCGCACGCTCGGCGTCCCTCGACGAGTCGACGCTCGCCGAGTCGTCGGCAGTCGGCCGGTCGTCGACGCTCGCCGGGTACAAGCTCTCCGGAGGGCTGCACCAGTCGCAGCAGACCTCCTACTGGTGCGGCCCGGCGACGCTGGTCATCACCCAGTCCGCGCGTGACGGGGTGGCCGGCCGTTCGCAGCGGGACGCCGCGACCCTGCTCAAGACGAACACCAGCGGCACCGCGTGGTACGGCATCAACATCAACGTCCCGAGCCCCACCGGCTATCCCATGGCGGACGCCCTCAACAAACGGCTGCCAGGGGCGGGGTACGTACCGCGGGCGCTGCCCTACACCCCGACCGCCACCGACAAGGCCAACTTCAAGCAGCACATCATCTACAACACCGACAAGGACTACGCGATAGCGGGCAACGCCTGGGAGGTTCCCGGCGGGCCGCATCTCGTCGGCCATCCGAACATAGAGATCTTCCACTGGGTGTCGATAGACGGCTACAACACCGACACGGCGGCCGGTCAGGTCAACTACCTGGACCCGGTGGGCGGGGTGAGCACGAGCGTCATCTCGTGGGCCGGTTCGGTGCCCAAGTCCGCGCGGATCTCGTCGGACACCATCACCACCATCATGGGGGGCCGTGGATACGTCTGGTAGGCACACGCTCGCGCCGACGGGCCCCGGACCGGCCCTGGCTGCCCTGCTCCTGGCGGCGGCCCTGGCCCTGGCCGGGTGCTCGTCGGCGCGGCGCCCGCCCCCGCCCGAGCCGCCTGCGCCCTCCACGCGCGCGGTGGCGGACGCCTGCGAGGTCCCGCTGCCCGGCAGCTGGCGCGCGGCGCTCGACGCGGGCGAGGTCCGGGCGCCCGGCGGCACGCGCGCGGTGCTGGCCGAGGCCGGGCCCGGCTGGACGGCCGTACAGCTCACCGGGGACGGGCGGCGCAGCGCCGCGCTTCTCGGGGCCGGCCCGGTCCGGACACTGCTGGCCTTCGCCGATCCGGTCGAACACCAGCTCCTCGGGGCGGACTTCGACGGCCGTCACGCCGTCTTCGGGGTGCTGGACGGAAGGACCCTGGACAGCCCCTGGAGTCTGTACGTCTGGGACGCGACGACGGGCAGCACGCGCAGGCTCGCCCGCGCGGACCGGCCCGGTCCGCTGCCCCAGCCGGTGCTTCGCGACTCCACGGTGTTCTGGGCGCAGGGCGTCGGCGGCGGGAAGGCGACCGTTTTCGCCGCTCCGGCGGCGGGAGGCGCGCCACGGGCCGTGCGTACGGGCGTGCTGGAGGCCCCGTTCGCCGCCGGGGAGCTGCTGGTGTGGCGGGAGGCCCACGGCGGCGGGACCCGGCTGTCGGCCGTCTCCCTCGCCACCCTGGAACCGGCGGCCCTGCCCGCTCCGGTCGCGGCGCTGCGCGACGTACGGTCCGTCGCCTCGGACGGGACGACGTGGGCGTGGGTGGCCGGTGAGCCGGAGTCACGGCTGGTGGTGTGGCGCCCGGGTCAGGCGGCTCCCTCCGCGGCCGTCTCCGGGGTACCCGCGGTGGACGGCGTCGACCAGGTGCGGGTCACCGGCCGGCTGATCACCTGGCGGACGCCGGAGACGTCGTACGCGCTCGACCTGGGCTCGGGGGCGTACACGCGGATCACTCCGAGGTACGGCTACGCGCAGGCCCGGGGCGGGGCGCTGGCGGTCGCCTTCAGCGAGGGCGACGCCAAGGCCGACGGGTCGCGCGCGGTGATCCAGGTGGTACGGGCGGACCGGCTGCCCGGGCTGCCGGGATGCGGCTGAGGCGGGCCGAGTGATCGGGCCCGCGGCGGCCGGCGACGGCGCCGGTGAGGTTTGCGGGTCCGTCGGCCGCGCCAGGGATGGGACATGTCTGAGACCACGGTGGTGTTGTCCGAAGAGGTACGTGAGGCGCTGGCCGGCGGTGTTCCGGTCGTGGCCCTGGAGTCGACGATCATCGCGCACGGGCTGCCGCGCCCGCGCAATCTGGCGGTCGCGGAGGAGCTGGAGGGCCTGGTCCGGTCGGGCGGCGCGGTCCCCGCGACGATCGCCGTGCTGGACGGCCGGGCACGTATCGGCCTGGACAAGGGCCAGTTGGAGCGGATCGCCGGGGATCCCGGGATACGGAAGCTGGGCCACCGCGATCTGGGTCCGGCGCTCGCGGCCGGGGTGAGCGGGGCCACGACGGTGTCGGCGACGGCGTACCTCGCGGACCGCGCGGGTCTGCGGGTCTTCGCCACGGGCGGGCTCGGGGGTGTGCACCGGGAGTGGACGCGGACCCAGGACGAGTCGGCGGACCTGGGGCTGCTGGCCCGGGTCGGGATCACGGTGGTGTGCGCGGGTGTGAAGTCGATCCTCGACGTCCCGGCGACGCTCCAGCGGCTGGAGACGCTGGGGGTGACGGTGGTCGGGTACGGGACCGAGTTCTTCCCGGGCTTCTACCTGTCATCCTCGGGTGAGCGGGTCGACTGGACCGTACGGACGCCCGCGGAGGCCGCGGCGGTGGTGCGGGCGCGGGACGCGCTCGGCGGACCGTACGCGTCGCTGGTCGTGGCCAACCCGGTCGCGGAAGACGAGCAGTTGGACCCGGCGTTGCACGACAGGGTGCTCGCGGAGGCGCTGGAGGAGTGCCGGGAGCGGGGGACCGTGGGGCAGGCGGTGACGCCGTTCCTGCTGGAGTACATGATGCGGGCGACGGGGGGCGCGTCCCTGGAGGCCAACCTGGCGGCGGTGCGGGGGAACGTACGCCTGGCGGCGGCGATCGCGGCGGAGCTGTGAGCGGTCTGCTGGTGGTGGGGGACGTGGTCACCGACGTGGTGGCCCGGCACGGTGTCCCGCTCTCCCCCGCGACGGACACGGCGGCGCGGATCCGTACGGTGCCGGGCGGGGCGGGCGCCAACGCCGCGTGCTGGGCGGCTCGTTCGGGCTCCCCGGACGTACGGCTCCTCGGCCGGGTCGGTACGGAGTCGCTGGCCTGGCACGAGACGGCGCTGCGGGCGGCGGGGGTACGGCCGGAGCTCGTCGCCGATCCGGCGGCGCCGACGGCGACGGTGATCGCGCTGGTCGACGCGGACGCGGAGCGGACGTTCCTGACCGACAGCGGGGCGGCGCTGCGGCTGGCGCCGGAGGACTGGTCCCCGGACCTGCTCGACGGGGTCGCCCATCTCCACCTGTCGGGTTACCTGTTCTTCGCGGACGTCAGCCGCGCGGCGGCGCGGCTCGCGCTGCGGCACGCGCGCGAGGCGGGGATCGGGGTGAGTGTGGACCCGGCCTCGACGGGCTTCCTCAAGGAGTTGGGCCCCGAACGGTTCCTGGCGGCGGCGGAGGGGGCGGGGCTGCTGTTCCCCAACGCCGACGAGGCCCGGCTCCTGACCGGCCTGGCCACCCCGCATGCGGCGGCGGCCGCGCTGAGCCGCCGCTTCGGACTGGTGGCGGTGACACTGGGCGCGGCGGGCGCGCTGGTCGCCGCGGGCGGGGAGGTCGTGACCCAGGTCCCGGGCACGCCGGCGCGGGCCCGCGACACAACAGGCGCGGGCGACGCGTTCACCGGCGCGTTCCTGGCGGCCCGCCTCCTCGGCGCGGACGCCCCGACAGCGGCGGCAGCCGGCTGCCGCGCGGGCGCCGAGGCGGTGACGCTGGTGGGCGGCCGGCCACCGACGGGGGCGTAGCGGCGTCTCGGGGGAGTGTGGGCGGGGGCCGGAGAGCTCCCCGGGCCTGGCTGCGGCGGCCTGGGTCCTCGCGGCGCTGGCGTCGGCGCAGACCGGGCGACAGGCCGGCGGCCCCCGGGCTCCCGGCCCGGCGTCGGCGGGCCGGGGTGCTCCCGGCCGCTGTCGGCCGCGCCCGGCTCCGCCCGCAGCCGCCCGTCGGCGAGCAGCCCGCCCCGGGCTCCGCCCGTCTTACCCCGGCAGGCCGGACCACGCCGGGTGGGACGGGTCGTCCGCGCGGATCAGGATGTCGGCGGTGGTGGCGGGGGTGGTCTCGGTGTCGTAGCGGGCGAAGGCCGGGAGGGTCCAGGGGTGTTCGGTGCGGCGGGCCAGGGCGGCCGGGGTCAGGCTCAGGTGAGCCGTGAGGTCGAAGGGGAACCAGTGACCGAGCAGGAACGGGCCGTGCAGTACCAGTACTCCGCCGGGCGGGAGCTCCGTGTACGGGGTGCGGGTCGCGCGGTCGGCGGCCGGGTCCCACAGGTCCGGCAGGATCCGGCCCGTGCCGCCAGGCTCCAGCGGGGCGAACACCTCCCGCCACAGGGCTCCGGTGTCGAACCAGCCGGAGTAGTAGGTGTCCGGGTCCTCCTTCCCGTACTCGAACCGCAGCGACGCGGGCCGCAGAAAGCCCTCCGTGGCGACGACGGCCACCGACCGGCCCCGTACCCGCAGCGCCTCACCGAGGCGTCCGGCGAGGTCCGCCCCGGGCGCGGCCGGCGGACCGTCGATCCCCACCTTCAGCCAGGGGCCCCCGTCGCCCGGCCGCAGCCCGTCGACGTACGCGGCGAGGGCGCCGGCCATCCGCTCCCAGGTGATCGCTTCGAATCGCATGGTTTGACCTTGCCATTGGCGGCAGGGTTCGAGGATCACCTCCATGAACACGAACCACACCGCTTCCAGCAGGGTCGTCGTCGTCACCGGAGCCGGTACCGGTATCGGCCGGGCCACCGCCCGCCTCTTCGCCGCGCGGGGCGCGACCGTCGTCGCCGTCGGGCGCCGCCCGGAGCCCCTGGCGCGGACCGCTCACTGCGAGCCGCTGATCCGGCCGCTGGTCGCCGATGTCACCGATGACCCCGAGGGGCTCGTACGTCAGGTCCTCGACGCCCACGGCCGCCTCGACGTCCTCGTCAACAACGCCGGTATCGCCACCGGCGGCCCACTCGGCACCCTGGACCGGGAGACCGTCCACGCCCTCCTCGCGACGAACGTCGTCGCCCCGGTCCTGCTCACCCAGGCCGCGCTGCCCGCGCTGGAAGCCGCCGGCGGGGTCGTCGTCAATGTGAGCACGGCGGTCGGGCAGCGCGGCTGGCCGGGCAACTCCGTCTATCCGGCCACCAAGAGCGCCCTGGAGACGCTCACCCGCAGCTGGGCCGTGGAGCTCGCGCCGCGCGGCGTACGGGTGGTGGCGGTCGCCCCGGGCGCGGTGGACACCCCGATCGGTGAGCACCGCGGTCTGACGCCCGAGGAGCTCGCGGCCGTACGAGACTGGCAGTTGGCACACACCCCGCAGGGGCGGATCGGGCGGCCGGAGGAGGTCGCCTGGGCGATCGGGATGCTCGCCGACCCGCGGGCGTCGTTCGTCACGGGGACGGTCCTGTCCGTGGACGGGGGCGCGCTGGTCGCGTGATCCGGCGTGGTCTACTGGCCGCCGGAGGTGGCGGCGTGCTCATCGGTGAACTGGCCCGGGCCACGGGCACGACGGCCCGCGCCCTGCGCCACTACGAGCAGGCGGGGCTGATCACATCGGCCCGGGCGGACAACGGCTACCGCGTGTACGACGCCGGGGCCGTCGTCCGCGTACGGAACATCCGGTACCTCCTGGAGGCCGGGCTCACCCTGGAGGACGTGACGGCGTTCCGGGTCTGCCTGGACGGCGACATGACCGTGGCGCCGCCGTCCGCCGTCGGGCTCGCCATCGCGCGCCGGCGCCTCGCGGTGCTGGACGCCCGGATCGCGGCGCAGACGGAGGCCAGGGACCGGCTGGCGGCGGCGCTGAACGCGGCAGGCGACCCCGTGGAGCTCGCGGCGCTCGCGGAACCCACGAACCCCGTACAGCCCACGCAGCCCGTGCCATCCGCTTCCTGAGCCGTCCTTCCGAGCCGTACGGCTTCTGTGCGGCTTCAGTCGAGTTGGGCGAGTTCCGCGCCGAGCGGGCCGGTCCCGGACAGCTCGATACGCCCCGTCCGCACCCCCTCCCCCACGGAGACCTCCCCCCGCCCGACGGCCAGACACGTCGGGGCGTCCATCCGCAGCCGGGCGTCCGGGGCGGGCGCGGGCCCGTCGCCGTACGAGGGGCCGTCCGGGCCGATCCGTACGTGGAACTCGCCTTCGTCCAGGGCGATCCCGATCACCCCCTCCCCCGCGACCCCGTCCAGTGCCCGCAGCAGCGGGATGGCGAACCAGTGGGCGCGTACGGCGTCGGTGGGGCGGGGGCCGTCGAGGACCGATGCCCCCCAGCCGGAGAGCGCCCGCAGCACCGGCATCAACTCCCGGCCCCGGTCGGTGAGTTCGTAGACGTACGCCGGGGAGGGCGGCGGGAGCCTGCGCCGGGTGGCCAGTTCGTCGCGCTCCATGTCCTTGAGCCGGGAGGCGAGCACGTCCGTGCTGACACCGGGCAGGTCCGCGTGCAGGTCGGTGTAGCGGCGCGGGCCCGCGAGGAGTTCGCGGACGATCAGCAGGGTCCAGCGGTCGCCCACGGCGTCGAGGGCGCGGGCGGCGGCGCAGTACTGGTCGTAGCTTCGGCGGCGTGACGGCTGACGTGGCATGCGTGGAGTCTAGACAAGTTGTTGGACTTTCCAAGCGTGAGCTTGGTAAAACCAAGCAACACATCATTCGGGAGGTCGTCGCGCATGGAGTTCCGGCAGTCGAGCAAGCTCAGCGAGGTCTGCTACGAGATCCGGGGCCCGGTGATCGAGCACGCCAACGCGCTGGAGGAGGCGGGCCACAGTGTGCTGCGCCTCAACACCGGCAACCCCGCGCTCTTCGGTTTCGAGGCGCCCGAGGAGATCGTCCAGGACATGATCCGGATGCTTCCGCAGGCCCACGGCTACACCGACTCGCGCGGCATCCTCTCCGCACGGCGCGCCGTCGCCCAGCGCTACCAGGCCCTCGGCGTCCCGGATGTCGACGTCGACGACGTCTTCCTCGGCAACGGCGTCTCCGAGCTGGTCTCCATGGCCGTGCAGGCGCTTCTGGAGGACGGGGACGAAGTCCTCATCCCCGCGCCGGACTTCCCGCTGTGGACCGCGGTCACCACGCTCGCCGGCGGCAAGGCCGTGCACTACCTGTGCGACGAGTCCGCCGAGTGGTACCCGGACCTCGACGACATGGCCGCGAAGATCACCGACCGTACCAAAGCGGTCGTCATCATCAATCCCAACAACCCCACGGGTGCGGTCTATCCGCGCGAGATCGTCGAGGGCATCCTCGATCTCGCCCGCCGCCACCACCTGATGGTCTTCGCCGACGAGATCTACGACCAGATCGTCTACGACGACGCGGTCCACCACTCGGCCGCCGCCCTCGCCCCGGACCTGGTCGTCCTGACCTTCTCCGGCCTGTCGAAGACGTACCGCGTCGCCGGCTTCCGCTCCGGCTGGCTCGTGGTCACGGGCCCCAAGCAGCACGCGCGTAACTACCTGGAGGGGCTCACGATGCTCGCCTCCATGCGGCTGTGCCCCAACGCGCCCGCCCAGTACGCCATCCAGGCCGCGCTCGGCGGCCGCCAGTCCATCGGCGAGCTGACCGCGCCCGGCGGCAGGCTGTACGAGCAGCGCGACCGCGCGTGGGAGAAGCTCAACGAGATCCCCGGGGTCTCGTGCGTGAAGCCCAAGGGCGCGCTGTACGCCTTCCCCCGCCTGGATCCGAAGGTGCACAAGATCCACGACGACGAGAAGTTCGTCCTGGACCTGCTCCTGCGCGAGAAGATCCAGGTCGTCCAGGGCACCGGCTTCAACTGGCCGCGCCCCGACCACTTCCGCATCCTGACGCTTCCGTACGCCGACGACCTCGACGCCGCGATCAGCCGGATCGGCCGCTTCCTGAGCGGGTACCGGCAGTAGCGGCCCCGGGGGGCAGGAAGGGGCTCGGGAACGAGAGCGGCCCGGAGACGGAGAGCGGGCCCGGAGACCCGGAGACCGGCCCGGAAACGGGAGCGGGCCCGGGGGCGTAGCCAACCCCCGAGCCCTTTCAGTGCCGCTCACAATCACACGCCGGCGCGGTGAAGAGTCCGGGTCAGCATGATGACGTCGCGTCCTACCTTTAGACCACCGCAGATCGAGCTCCGCGGGCCGGAGTTGAACCGGCAACTCGACGTTTCGGGCCCGGGCCCGGTCGTCCGGCGATGAGCGGCGGATGCTGAGTCTGGAGCAATAGTCTGAGTTTGAACGCGACCCCTCACAGAAGGGCCGCGGATTCACGACAAGCTTCAGCTTCAGCTTTGCGCTCCTCGCGCACCCCGGCCGCGCTGCGGCGGCCGGGGAGTTGATGGGGGCTACCCGAAGAGGTAGCCGAAGACGGCGTCACCCACCCGCTGGTCGGTGACCTCCACGCCGTTCGCCTCCTCGCGGGCGAACTTCACGGCCTGCTGGAGCTTCTCGACCCGGTCGAGGAGCTCGTTGACCCGCCGGGCGGCCAGCGCGCCGGAGAACTTCACGGTCGTCCAGTAGCCGACCGGCACGTCCTCGTAGTACACCTCGACCTGCGCCGGGTGCTTGTCGGTCGCCTCCGCCTTCACGTGGTTGCGGGGCACCTTCTTCGTCCGCAGGGTCCGTACGGGCTCGGTCTTCCACGCGTCCGTCGACGGGTCCTGTGTCCACGACTCGGCGGCGTCCAGCACCGGCAGCTTGCGGAGGAAGGCGTTGATGTCCGCCAACTGCTTCTCCAGGAACAGGAGATACGCGACGGGCACCTGGCCGACCAGGACACGGCCGTCGACCGTGACGTCCGCGCGGGCGTCGCAGTTCGCCCAGTCCTTGGTGGCGGTCACATCGAACAGCCGGGTCAGGGTCTTCGCCGTGTCCCGCAGCACGTCCTCGGCCTTGACCTGGACGAGCGTCGACTCGGGCGGCAGCTGCTCGCCCTCCTCGTCCTTCGGCTGGTACGTACGGGAGAGGCCGGCCAGCAACGCGGGCTTCTGCAGCCCGTGCTGAGCCGTCGCCAGGTCCTGATGCGCCTTGGACTTGACGCCCTTCTCGACCGCGATGATCTGATTGAGCTTCGCCATGACCGAGAATCTAGCCAGTACAGGACTGTCGGATCGAATGATTTTTCTCCGGGCGGACATCCCTGGTCGGACGCGAGGAGCGAGAGAACGATGGACACGGCTCTGATAGCGGTGCTGGGTACCCTCCTCGGCGCGGTCGTCACCCACTTCTTCCAGGCCCGGTCCACCGAGCGCGCGGCGGCCCTCGCCCGGGACGAGCAGCTGCGCCAGGAACGCATCTCCACGTACAGCGCCTTCGCCGGCGCCGTCATCGAATACCGCCGCAGCCAGAACGACCGCTGGTTCCGGACGATGGACGCGGGGCGCCACGCCCCCGAGGCCGAGGAGTCCCGCTTCGAGTCGTACCGGCTGCGGACGGCGGCGCGGCAGGCGCTGTTCCGGGTGCAGCTGGTGAGCGACGACCTCCGCGCCCGTGAACTGGCCGACGCCGCTTTCGAGGTGACCAACTGCATGCACGAGGCGAGGGACGGGGAGGACCGGGCGCGCCGCTCCGAGCAGGCGCGGCAGGCGCTGGAGGAGTTCATCGAGGCCGCGGCGCCGAGCGTGCGCTGAGATGGCCGTCGAACCGCCGCTGGTCGTCCAGCCGCTCAAGGGCCGTTGGTGCGGAGAGTGCCGTACGGGCCCGCTGTCGATGATCGTCATGGAGTTCCACCGCACGTACTGCCTGGACTGCGCCGACCTCGGTCATCTGGTCTACCTGCCGCGCGGTGACGCCGCGCTCACCCGCCGGGCCCGCGAGGCAAGTGCGCTGTGGGCGGTGGTGGTGCGGCACAACAAGCGGCGTACGCGCTACGAGCGGCAGGGCCTGCTCGTCGAGGAGGCCGCGCTGGCCGTGGCGGAGGCCGCGTGTCTGGCCGACGCTGACGCCCGGGCGCGGCGGCGGGAGCGGGACGCGGCCCGGCGGGCGGCGCAGGACGTGCGGTTCATGGCGGCGTTCCGGGCCGAGATCCTGCGGCTCTATCCGGACTGTCCGGCCGCGCGTGCGGATGAGATAGCGGCGCACGCGTCGGTGCGGGGCAGCGGCCGGGTGGGGCGCTCGGCCGCGGGCCGGGCGCTGGACCCGGGGGCGGTCGGGGCGGCGGTGCGGGCGGCCGTACGGCATGTGGACACCGAGTACGACGCCCTGCTGATGCAGAGGGTCCCCCGCCACCAGGCCCGGAGGAGGGTCGCACCGGCGATCGAGGCGGTGCTCCGGGCCTGGCGGCGATGAGTCGGGACGGCGTTCGCGCGGCCACGGGGGCCGCGCGGGGGTGGTTATCGCGTCAGGAGGCATCGCCCGGCGCGCGGAAGCGGCGGTAGAGCAGCGCGCCGCCGAGGAGCAGGGCCGCGCTTGCCGGTACGGCGATTCCGGCGACGTCCGCACCGGTGTCGGCGAGGGCGACCGAGCTGGTCTGCGGCTTGGTCTCGGTGGGCCGCTCGACCTGCGGGCCGGGCGCGGGCTTGGCCGGCGTGACGGGCTTGCCCGGCTGGACCGGGGCGGGCGCGTGCGGCGGCTCCACCGAGTCGTTGGTGGAGCTGTTGCCGAAGACGGGGTTGCCGATGCCCACGACGTTGACGGAGTTGCCGCTGATGTTGACCGGCAGGTCGACCGGGAGCTGGATGCCGTTGCCGGAGATCAGGCCGGGAGAACCGGCCGCGACTCCGTCGGCGTCGGCCCCGCCGCCGTTGTGGCTGCCCGCGCCGTTGTGGGAGCCGCCACCGTTGCCGCCGTGGTTCCCGTGACCGCCGTCGTGGCCGTGCCCGCCGTGGCCCCCGTTACCACCGTGGTTACCGTGGCCGCCGTGGTTGCCGCTGCCGTGGTTGCCGCTGCCGTGGCCGTCGGTGCCTCGCGACGTACCGGGCAGATCCTTGTGGGAGCCGCCGCCCTTGTTGGCACAGGTGTTGCCGAAGGCCGGATTCAGCAGGCCGACGACATTGACCGTGTTACCGCAGACATTGACCGGGACGTGCACGGGCAACTGCACGCCGTTGCCGGAGCCCACGCCCGGCGAGTTCTCCGCGACGCCCGCCGCGTGGGAGTCGGCGTGCACATATCCCGCGGACAGAGCGAGTGCGCCGCCCGTGACCAACACTGTGGCCAGACCACTTCGGCGAATGTGCCTCATGGCTTCCTGCCTTCCGGATTTCTTCCACGGGCACCCGCCCGCACCGGAAATAACGCCGCTGGGCGACGCTGGTTATGACTGCTCAGCCTTTCACCCGTTCGGGGGCGTATGTCCTCGAACGTACGGGATCACCCACCAACTTCCGGCCAGTCGGAGCGATCAACGGTTTGGCTGGGTATCGCCTCTCCATGACTGACCGTCCGCTCCTCCTCCTCGACGTCGACGGCCCCCTCAATCCGTACGCCGCCCGGCTGCCCCGGCTGCGCGGCTACACCACCCACCGACTCCGGCCCTCCGACTGGCTCGCCCGCCAGACCCCGGGCTCGCGCCGCCACCGGCGGGGCCTGAGGGTCGTCCTGCACCCCGGCCACGGCGCCCGGCTGAGGGCGCTCCCCTTCGAACTGGCCTGGGCGACCACGTGGATGCACGAGGCGAACGCGATGATCTCCCCGGCGATCGGCCTGCCGGGCGACCTGCCCGTCATCGAATGGCCGGAGCTCTTCGCCAAGGACCCCGACGGCCTGTACTGGAAGACCCGCCCGCTGCTGCGGTGGGCGGAGGGCAGGCCGTTCGCCTGGGTCGACGACATGATCACGGATCTGGACACGGACCATGTGGCGGCCCACCACGACGCCCCGGCGCTGCTGCTGCGGATCCATCCCCGGCAGGGTCTGAGGGAAGCGGATTTCACGCTGCTGAGGAGGTGGGCCGCGCGATTGTAGGGTGCCGCGGCGAGGGGCTGACCGCTGGGGACGGCCGGGGCGCGCGACGCGACGGGGCAGGAGTGACTGCGGGTGCCGGTGGGCCCGGACGCGGCGCGCTGGTGCTTCGACCGGATGCTCGCCCTGCGGCCCCTTGCAGCGCAAGCTGCGCCGCGCCTTCGGTGTCGGCGACGGGCAGCGGCTGCTCGTCCTGAACTCCACCTGGGGCCCCGCTCACTGCTCGGCTCCGACGTCTTCCCCCGGCTGCTCGGCGAGTTGACCTCGACGCTGCCCCTGGACGAGTACCGCCTGTGCGCGGTGCTCCACCCCAACCCGGCCCGCGCTTCCGGGGCCGTGGGACCGCCGAGGCGCTGGCGTCCCACGCGGGGGCGGCCGCGGCGGTGACGGGCGCCGACCGTGCGCTGGTGCGTACCCGCGACGGCCTGTTGCTCGAAGTGGCCGCACGCCCCGGCCGGGACGGCTGTCCCGATCCGTGCGACCCGGCGGTGTACGCCTCCGCCGTGCACGCCTGGCCGGCGGCCGGCCGGTGGCGGAGCTCGCCGGCGGGGTGGCCGTGCGCACCTGGCGCGGTCGGCACCATGTCACCGTACGCGTCGGCCGACATGGTCGAGACGGACGGGTTTAGACGCGGGTTGTATCGCAAAGCCCCTGCTCAAATCAAGATCGGAAAACTCTCGACTGTGGTGACCATGTCATCTACGTTGTCGTTCGCCGCGGACCCGCGCGACGATCGCCCCGGTCGCGGCTCTCTCATCGACACTCCTCGAACGGGGTCACTTTGGCGACGAATCCGGGACCGCAGCCGACGTCCGGCAGAGCAGGCTCACGCCTCTCCCGAGTCCTGCAGGTCTTCCTCTTCTGTACCGCCTTCCTCGGGGCGAACTTCACGCTCTCGCCCCCGGCGCAGGCGTACACGCACCTGTGCGGTTCCTTCTACGGAATCAGCGGCAACGACCCCATTTCGTACCGCTACTACAGCATCACCAACACCTACTACAACGCCTTCAACGGCGCGCAGGGCCGGTGGGACGCCACCAGCGCTCCGGGCTACTTCCGCTACGAGAAGAACAACAGCGACCCTTCGGTGGAGGTCCACGACGGGTCGTACGCCTGGGGCGACTGGGCGCGCGCCACATGGCAGGGGTGCACCTTCGGCTACTGGGCGTACGACGAGGTGAAGATATCTTTCAACTCCCGCACGATGTCCGGGCTGACGGCGCGGGAGAAGAAGATCGTGGCGGAGCACGAGCTGGGGCACGCCTACGGCCTCAACCATGTGAGCCTCACCTGCTCCAACCCCGGTCCTGCCGTGATGCGTCAGGGCACGGGTAAGTTCGGTTGTGGCGGCGACGGACCCTGGTACGACGACGTCCAGGGCGTCAAGGCGAAGTACTGATCTGCGGAGGATCGCTGTGAAGAAGACATCTCGCCTCTGCGCCGTGACCGCCGCCGTGGCCCTGTTCGCCCTGACCGCCTGCTCCGGGCCGGGATCCTCGGGGGGCGGCGAGGCCGGCAAGCCGTACATCAGCGCCGACTACGCCCAGTACGCAAGCGCCGAGGAAGTCAGCACCGTCGCCGACATCGCCATCACGGCCGCCGTGCTGAGCGTGCAGACGAAGGAGTGCGACGACGGCGGCGACCCGGCGGGCTCGGTCACCGTCGACCCGACCGCCGCGGACGACGTGGACACCAACCCCGACCCGTCGGCGCCGGCCGAGCCGGAGCCCACGGCGCCGCCCAGCGGTGTCGCGGGTGACGGTCCCGCGAGCAACTGCATGCCCATGGTGTTCATGAAGGTCCGGGTCTCCGGGATGATGAAGCGCGGCTTCGGTGTCACCGAAGGCGACGAGATCATCATCGGCAACATCGACACGGACGCCGTGAACATGGAGGGCACCACGCCCCTCGTGGTGGGCAAGCAGTACGCGCTGTACCTGACGCAGCTCGTCGCCGCCGACCACCCGGGCATCACCTCGGTGCCGACCTTCTGGATTCCGGTCGGCGGCAACCAGGGCATCTTCACCGTCGGCAAGGGGGGCGTCCAGCCGGCTTCGGCCAACATCGTCGCCCTCACCTCCGCCGAGGCCGAGACGAAGCTGAAGCAGCAGGGCACCGGCCACGCGCACAAGGGCACCTTCACCACGACCGTCGAGGGCCTGAAGAAGGCGGCCGCCCTGTCCGCCTCCGCCGCCGCGACCAAGCCGGCCCGGGGGCCCGGCAAGGCCTCGGCCAAGCCGTCGGCGACCGCGTCCGCCGGCCGTTAGTCCCCCGGCACCGCCGGACCCTGCGGCCTGGCGGGAGACAACCACGAAGGGCGTCCAGCTTCCGAGCCGGGCGCCCTTCGCGCGTATCCGTGCCCGCCGCCACTCCTGGCGGCGGGCGGTTCGCGTACGCCCCCCGGGGCGATGGCGGCGGTGCGGCCGCCGCCGTTGCGCACCGGCTGCCTCAGCTGCCGCCGTGCGCACCGTGGTTGACGCTGCCGATCGTGCCGGCCTGAATGAACGTGCCGTGCTGGACGCCGCCGCTCATGGTGTTGTGGACCTCAAGGCCGGTCTCGCGGCCGGGGGTGGGCGGGGTCAACTCGTCGAGCAGGGCGCGCAGTTCGGCCGCGGCCTGCGGGTCGGCCCGCAGGGTGCGGCGCATCCGGGCGCGCCATTCGGTGCGGGCCTCGGCCTGGGCTTCGGAGACGGCCTGGGCGTCGCCGGACTCGTCGGCGGTGAGCAGCTCGGCCCGTACGGTCTCCAGCTCCTCGCCGACCGCCTCGGGGTCGGTGCCCGCGCGGCGGGCGAAGAAGGCCGTGACCCGGCCCTTCACCTGCCCCCAGCCGTCACCGACCATCTGCTGCACGAGCGCTGTCGCTCCCGCTGTCGCCAGCGCCACCAACTCGGCTTCCATCAACGCCCCCTGAAACATCGGTCGACGGTACGGCTCCAGCCTAACGGTCAGCGGGAGAGCAGCGCGGTGAGTGCGCCGACCGGGTCGGCGTCCGGGGTGCCGCGCGGCCACCAGTCCTCGCGGTCGAGGTCGGACTCGTAGCCGTACCAGAGTCCGTCGCGGCCGTAGCGCAGCTGGAGCGATCTTGTGGACAGGTGGTTGTGCCAGGGGCGGAAGGCGGGGTAGTCGGCGGCGAGGAGGGCGGGTCGGGCACGGTCGAAGGGGCCCGCGGGCGGGTCCCAGGTCTCTTCCAGGACCGTGAGTCCGGCGAGGCCGCCCTGGCGCCAGGCGGCGACGGCGCGGGCCAGGTCGGTGGGGGTGCGGTCCATGGCGGCGGCGAGGTCGCGGTAGAGGGCGCGGGTGGAGGCGGTGAGTCCGGAGCCGGGGTGGGCGGCGGCCAGGCGGACGGCGTCCTGCCAGGGGGTGAGGGTGGCGACGAGGTCCTGCCCGGTGGTCAGGAACGTGTGGGCGCGGGCGGCCGCTTCGGTGGCGAGGAGCTCCAGGGAGAGCGGGTCGGGGGCCTCGGGGGCCGGCGGGTAGGAGGGCGGGCGGCCGGGCTGGGCGGGGACGGGCAGCGGTGGTGGCAGCGGTGCGGGGGCGCCGGCGGTGAGGGCGGCGCGGGCCGGGACGGTGGGCATCGTGGGCGCGGAGGCGCCGGCCTCCGCGGCGGACCGGGCGGCGTTGCGCCGGGTGAGGTCGGCGAGGATCTCCTGCTCGCCGCGGCCGCGCATCAGGAAGAGGACGAAGGGGTCCTCGTCGAGCAGTCTGGCGGCCTGGTAGCAGAGCGCGGCGGCGTGCTTGCAGGGGTAGCCGTCGTCGGGGCAGGAGCAGTCGGGGACGAGGTCGCCGACTGCCGGCAGCAGGTCGGCGACGGCGGCCAGGGCGTGCGGGACGTCCTTGTCGAGGAGGGCGGCGATGTGGTCGGGGCGGGCGGCGGCGGTGTCGAGGAAGCGCTCCCACTGGTCGTCGCCGAGGGTGCGCAGCCGGATCTCGGTGCGGTACGGGCGGGGGCGGGTGCCGTGGACGTAGGCGACGACCCGGCCGGGCGTGACGGTGATCGCGTCGACGAGGCCGCGGCCGGCGTAGGCGCGGCCCCGGGCGAGGCGGGCCGGGTCGAGGGCGGTGTCCTCCAGGGCCTCGACCCAGGCGTTGCCCCACCAGGTGGCGGCGAAGCGCCCGTCGGGGGCCTGGTGCGGTCCGAGCGGGGGGAAGGTGCGGCGGCGGTCGTCGTGGAGGTGGGCGGGCTTGGCGCCGCCCACGCGGGGCCGGGGCGAGCGGTTCATGTCGGCCTCCTCAGGGACACCAGGTCGGCCAGTTCACGGTCGGTGAGTTCGGTGAGGGCCGCCTCGCCGGAGCCGAGGACGGCGTCGGCCAGGGCCTGTTTGGCCTGGAGCATCTCGGCGATGCGGTCCTCGACGGTGCCTTCGGCGATGAGGCGGTGGACCTGGACGGGCTGGGTCTGGCCGATGCGGTAGGCCCGGTCGGTGGCCTGTTCTTCCACGGCCGGGTTCCACCAGCGGTCGTAGTGGACGACATGGCCGGCCCGGGTGAGGTTGAGGCCGGTGCCGGCGGCCTTCAGGGAGAGGATGAAGACGGGGACCTCACCGGACTGGAACCGGTCCACCAGCCGCTCGCGTTCGGCCACGGGCGTGGCGCCGTGCAGCAGCTGGGCGGGGATTGCGCGGGCGGCGAGATGGTCGGCGAGGAGCCGGGCCATGGTGACGTACTGCGTGAAGACGAGGACGGAACCTTCCTCGGCCAGGATCGTGTCGAGGAGCTCGTCGAGGAGGGCGAGCTTCCCGGAGCGGCCGACCAGCCGGGCCGGTGACTCCTTGAGGTACTGGGCGGGGTGGTTGCAGATCTGTTTGAGGGAGGTCAGCAGCTTCATGACCAGCCCACGGCGTGCGATGCCCTCGGCGCCTTCGATCTGGGCCATCGTCTCGCGGACCACGGCCTCGTAGAGGGTGGCCTGTTCGCGGGTGAGGGGGACGGGCTGGTCGGACTCGGTCTTGGGCGGGAGCTCGGGGACGATGCCGGGGTCCGACTTGCGGCGGCGCAGCAGGAAGGGGCGGACGAGCCGGGCAAGCCGTTCGAGGGCTTCCTGGTCATCGCCGTTCTCCGCGGCGCGGGCGTGGCGGGCGCGGAAGGCCTTGAGCGGGCCGAGGAGCCCGGGAGTGGTCCAGTCGAGCAGGGCCCACAGCTCCGAGAGGTTGTTCTCGACTGGGGTGCCGGTGAGGGCCACCCGCGCGGGGGCGGGGATGGTGCGCAGCGCCTTGGCGGTGGCGGAGAACGGGTTCTTGACGTGCTGTGCCTCATCGGCGACGACCATGCCCCAGTCCTGGGCGGCCAGTTGCTCGGCGCTGGTGCGCATCGTGCCGTAGGTGGTGAGGACGAATCCGCCGTCCACGCCGTCGAGGACGCGATCGGTGCGGTGGAAGCGGCGCACGGGGACACCGGGGGCGAACCGGGTGATCTCCCGCTGCCAGTTGCCGAGGAGGGAGGCGGGGCAGACGACGAGGGTCGGGGCGGTGCGGGCGCGGCGCAGATGCAGGGCGATGAGGGTGACGGTCTTGCCGAGGCCCATGTCGTCGGCGAGGCAGCCGCCGAGCCCGAGCGAGGTCATGAGGTCCAGCCAGGCGAGTCCGCGCAGCTGGTAGTCGCGGAGGGTGGCGGCGAGACCGGGCGGCGCGGGGACGGTGCCGGGGCCCTTGGTGAGCCGGTCGCGGAGGGTGGCGAGGGCGCCGACGGGGACGGCGGGGACGGTCTCGCCGTCGATGTCGGCGGTGCCGCTGAGGGCGACGGCGAGGGCGTCGACCGGTTCGAGCAGGCCCAGTTCGCGTTTGCGGGCCTTGCGTACGAGATCGGGGTCGACGACGACCCACTGGTCACGCAGGCGTACGACGGGCCGGTGCGCCTCGGCGAGGGCGTCCATCTCGCGCTCGGTGAGCGGGTCTCCGTCGAGGGCGAGCTGCCAGTTGAAGCGGAGGAGTTCCTGGCTGTCGAAGAAGGCGGTG
The DNA here is from genome assembly GCF_014648195.1 of Streptomyces purpureus. GTDB lineage: Bacteria > Actinomycetota > Actinomycetes > Streptomycetales > Streptomycetaceae > Streptomyces > Streptomyces purpureus. The sequence goes on along the minus strand of NZ_BMQQ01000004.1, from coordinate 192,658 downwards.
CCGTCGGTGGCGGAGCCGGGCGCGGGCCGTACGACGGCGGTGGCGCCGAGCGAGCGGACCAGGTCCCGGGGCCAGTGGACGGTGACCCCGGCCGCGGCGAGCCGGCTGCCCGCCGGGCCGAGGAGTTCGTAGAGCTCGTCCTCGCTGAGCGGCAGGACGTCGGGGACGTCGCGCTCCAGGAGGCCGCCGAGGGGCGGCCAGACCCGGGCGGCGCGGCGCAGGGCGAGCACGGCGTCGATCCGGGCCCGGGGGCCGAAGTGTTCGTCGCCCTGGCCGGCCCAGAGGCCGGCGGCGTCGATGACGAGGGTGGGGTCGGCCAGGCTGTGCACCTGCAGGAGCGCTGCGGCGGCCTGCCGGTCCTGGCCGCCTTCGTGGCTGGTGTCGAACAGCTCGTACCCGGACAGGTCGAGGCGGAGCGAGACGCGTACCCCGGCATCCATCCCGGCGGCGGCCTCGGCGGCCCACGCCCGGGCGCGGGGCAGGTGCTGGGGGGCTCGGGCGGCGAACGGCTCGCCGACGGCGTGCGCGGCCGCGGGCGTCCGCGGCAGGGTGTCGGCGACGGCGTCGAGGAAGGCCCGCAACAGCGCCTCCGGCTCGGGGAGCTGGAGCGGGGTGAGGCCGGGCAGGGGCGTGGCGTGCGCCTCGTACGGCATGGCGGCGGCGATGGCCCGCAGATGGGCGATGTCGTCGGCGTCCAGGGGCCCGGCCCGCCAGGCGTCGAGGTCGTCGGCGGTCAGGCCGGGCAGGAGCCTGCCACGGGCGGCGAGCTGAAGGGCGTGCAGGGCGGCGGCGCCCCAGCAGGCGGCGGCCGGGTGGGCACCGGCCTGCCGGCGGGCCGCTGTCAGCGTCCCGAGCGCGTCGCCGACGGACATCACCAGCGCGGGCACCGTGCGGCTCCGGGCGGCGGCGCCGTGCCGCCGCACGACGGTGAGGTCGGTGACGGCGGGCAGGCCCCCGGGTGATCCGCCCTGTCCGCCGCCGGACGGCTCCGGGGACGGCGGGGCCGGCAAGGGCGTCCCGTCGGGGGACCAGAAGGCGATGCGGCCCTCGCGCGCGAGCGCGGCGGGGAGGAAGACGGCGGCGTAGGTGTGCAGCCGGGTGTCGGTCATCGTCTCGCCTCCCCTCACGCAGGGTCGCAGGGCTGTGCGGGAACCATGAGACGATTCCCGACTGATCCACGACCTTACGCCGGGGGTCTGACAACCCGCTCTGACCTGCGCTTTCAAGGGATCGGCGGACGGCGTAGAGGATCAGCCGCGCGGCCGGGCGCCGTCGGTGTCGTACCCGGCGCCGTGGCCGTACCCCGCCCGGCCCATCCCCTCGTGACACCCGCGCCGGCAGGCGGCATGGTGGCCTGGAGGCAGCCCAGGGCTACCGCCCGCTTCCGTTCCGTACAGACGAGGACTCGCCATGTCCGATCCGAGGCGTCAACGCCTTCAGCGGCGGCTCGCTCGCGCCGCCGGGGCCGCACTCCTGTCCGTCGCCGCCGCCGGGTGCTCCGGTCTCGGCCGGAGCGCGGTGGGCACGATCACGTACGAGGACGAGAAGGAGCACCACACCATGGTGACCAGCCCCGGTGTCAAGGGCTGCCACAAGCTGGGCGCGGCCGGGGCGGTGAAGGTGGAGAACCTCACGCTCAACGACATCCGGCTGTACCTGACGCCGGACTGCGAGGGCCGCGATCCGGCGTACGTACCCAGCCGCCTGTCCGACACGATCGTCCCGGGCACCGAGCCCTGGCGCAGCTACACCGTGGTCCACTGACCCCACCGCCGCCCGCCGCTCCTTCCCGAGCCGGACCCATCTCCTTCGTCCTGCCCGCGTCACCCCGCCCGTCGCGGGTAGACCCCGGTTAGGAAGGAGATGCGTGCGTCATGCGTACGGGCAGTGAGCCGGTGACCGCGCGCAGCCCGCTGCGGGTGCGGTTCTGGCTGAGTCTGTGGGGGCTGATGTGGGCCGCGGCCGGCACGGCGGCGTTCGCGGTCGTGGGGCGGCCGGGGTGGGCGATCGCCTGTGGGGTGCTGTTGGTGGTGACCGCGGTCGATCTGTCGATGGTGCTGCGCCACATCCATCAGGGGCCGCACTACCAGCCGGGCCCCGACATCCCGCCGTACGAGCCGGACCACGGCGGCCTGGGCGGACCGCCCGGCGAGCCCGTCACTCCCCAGCCTCAAAACCCGCCGCCTCCAGATACTCCGGCTTGGGGTCGAGGGCGGCCGCCAGCCTGAAGTGGCGCTTGGCCTGGTCGGGGCGGCCGGCCCGCTGGAAGGTGCGGGCCAGGGCGAAGTGGGCGAAGGCGTTGTCCGGTTCGTGGTCGACGATGTGCTGGAATTCCCGTTCCGCCGAGCCCAGTTGCGCGGAGGCGAAGTAGGCGCGGGCCCGGAGGAGCCGGGCCGCACGGCTCTCGGGGTGGGCGGCGATGACGGAGTCGAGCAGCTTGATCGCGCCACGCGGGTCCCGCGCGGCGAGCAGGTGTTCTGCCGCGCGGAAGTCGATGACGTGGGTCTCCGGGGTCCTCTCGGTCACAAGGCCCATCCTTCCCCTGGCTCGGGGCGTTCAACATCCGGCGCGAAACCGCTCCTCGCGAAAGAACGCTATTCCTGCCGCGTGGCAACGGCCGCCCGGGCCTTCAGGTCCTCCCACACCTTGCGCACCTGCGGCTCCAGCGCCTCCAGCGACCCGTCGTTGTCGATGAGAACGTCGGCGACGGCCCGCCGCTGCGCCCGGGTGGCCTGGGCGGCCATCCGGGCCCGCGCCTCGTCCTCGGTCATGCCGCGCAGCCGTACGAGCCGGTCGAGCTGGGTCTCGCAGGACGCGTCCACGACCACGACCAGGTCATAGAGGGGCGCCAGACCGTTCTCGGTGAGCAGCGGTACGTCGTGGACGACGACATCGCCGGGGCCGGCGGCGCCGGCCAGTTCCGCCGAGCGGGCACCGACGAGCGGGTGGACGATCGCGTTCAGGGCGGCCAGCCGCTCGGGATCGGCGAAGACGATCGCGCCGAGCTTGGGGCGGTCCAGGGCGCCGTCGGCCGTGAGGATGTCCGCTCCGAACGCTTCGACGACGGCCGCGAGCCCGGGGGTGCCGGGCTCGACGACCTCGCGGGCGATCCGGTCGGCGTCGATCAGCACGGCTCCGTACGAGACGAACAGCCGTGACACTTCGCTCTTGCCGGCGCCGATTCCACCGGTCAGGCCTACGGACAGCAAGGCCGCGCCTCCACTCGCTCGGGCCCCCTCTCGGCGGGGGACGACGTGCCGACGCCGGTTCCGCCGGTCAGGTCCACCGGACCGCCCCCGCGTCGGCGGGTGGAGCGAGGCGCAGCGGCTCGCAGCCTAGCCGATCAGCCCGCCTCACCCTCCCGCTCGGCGAGGAAGCGTTCGAACTCGCGGCCGAGTTCGTCCGCCGACGGCAGCTCGACCGGCTCGGCGACCAGGCTGCCCCGGGTTTCGGCGCCGGCCATCGCGTCGTACTGGTGCTCAAGGCCCTGGACCAGGGAGACCAGCTCCTCGTCGCCCTCGCCGATCTGCCGCTCGATCTCGGTCTGGGTGCGCTGGGCCTCCGTGCGCAGCGCGTGCGCGACGCCGGGCAGGACCAGTCCGGTGGCGGCGGTGATCGCCTCCAGCGCGGTCAGGGCCGCGTCCGGGTACGGCGAGCGGGCCACGTAGTGCGGGACGTGCGCGGCGACGCCGAGGACGTCATGACCGGCCTCCATCAGCCGGAACTCGACCAACTGTTCGGCACTTCCGGGCACTTGCGCCTCATCGAACGGGCTGCGGTGACCGGGCATCAGGTCGGTGCGGTTGCCGTGCGGGGTGATGCCGACGGGGCGGGTGTGGGGGACGCCCATCGGGATGCCGTGGAAGTTGACCGAAAGCCGCACGCCTAGGCGCTCGACGATCTGGCGGACGGCGGCGGAGAACCGCTCCCACTCCACGTCCGGTTCCGGCCCGGAGAGCAGCAGGAAGGGCGCGCCGGTGGCGTCCTGGACGAGGCGGACCTCGATGCCGGGGGTGTCATACCCGGTCCAGCGGTCGCGCCGGAACGTCAGCAACGGCCGGCGGGCGCGGTAGTCCACGAGCCGGTCGTGGTCGAAGCGGGCCACCACCTGGTGGGGCAGCGTTCCCAGCAGGCTGTTGACGATCTGCTCGCCGGACTCGCCGGCGTCGATGTATCCGTCGAAGTGGTACAGCATCACCAGGCCGGCCGACTCCTGGGCGAGTGCCAGGTCGACGACGGCCAGGCCCTTGGCGTCCCACGCGTACAAATCCTGGGGGTCAAGCACGATTACCGCTCCTCCTCGTGTCCGTAGGGAAGAACGCCGTCCCGGGCCACCAGCATTCCCCGGAGGCACCTTCCTTCCGCCCACTTCGCGGTAATCGGCGGGAGGTCGCCAGCCATGGTTGCGCCCGCGGGGGCCGCAAACGCCACCGGGCCCGCTCCCCCGAAGGGGAACGGGCCCGGTGGACCGTCAGCCAGTCAGCTGGTGGTCAGAGCGGTTCAGCTCTGGCCGCCCGCCAGCTTCTCGCGCAGCGCGGCGAGGGCCTCGTCCGACGCCAGGGCGCCGGAGTTGTCGTCCGACTCCGAGGAGTACGAACCACCCGACACGCCCGCCGGGGCACCGGCCGGAGCGGCGGCGCCACCCTCGGCAGCGGCGGCCTCGTCGGCCTCGCGGGACTTGATGACCTGAGCCTGGTGCTGCTCGAAGCGCTGCTGCGCCTCGGCGTACTGGGTCTCCCAGGCCTCGCGCTGGGTCTCGTAGCCCTCGAGCCAGTCGTTGGTCTCGGGGTCGAAGCCCTCGGGGTAGATGTAGTTGCCCTGGTCGTCGTAGGACGCGGCCATGCCGTACAGGGTCGGGTCGAACTCGACCGAGGCCGGGTCGGCACCGAAGGACTCGTTGGCCTGCTTCAGCGAGAGGCTGATGCGACGACGCTCGAGGTCGATGTCGATGACCTTGACGAAGATCTCGTCGTTGACCTGGACGACCTGCTCCGGGATCTCCACGTGGCGCTCGGCCAGCTCGGAGATGTGGACCAGACCCTCGATGCCCTCGTCCACGCGGACGAACGCACCGAACGGAACCAGCTTGGTGACCTTACCCGGGACGACCTGACCGATCTGGTGCGTACGGGCGAACTGCTGCCACGGGTCCTCCTGGGTCGCCTTCAGCGACAGGGAGACACGCTCGCGGTCCATGTCGACGTCGAGAACCTCGACGGTGACCTCCTGGCCGACCTCGACAACCTCGGACGGGTGGTCGATGTGCTTCCAGGACAGCTCGGAGACGTGGACGAGACCGTCGACGCCACCCAGGTCCACGAAGGCACCGAAGTTGACGATCGAGGAGACGACGCCGGAGCGGACCTGACCCTTCTGGAGGGTCGTGAGGAAGGTCTGGCGCACCTCGGACTGGGTCTGCTCCAGCCAGGCGCGGCGGGACAGGACCACGTTGTTGCGGTTCTTGTCCAGCTCGATGATCTTGGCCTCGAGCTCCTTGCCCACGTAGGGCTGGAGGTCGCGGACACGACGCATCTCGACGAGGGACGCCGGCAGGAAGCCACGGAGGCCGATGTCGAGGATGAGACCACCCTTGACGACCTCGATGACGGTACCGGTGACGATGCCGTCCTCTTCCTTGATCTTCTCGATGGTGCCCCAGGCACGCTCGTACTGGGCGCGCTTCTTCGAGAGGATCAGGCGGCCTTCCTTGTCCTCCTTCTGAAGGACCAGGGCCTCGATCTCGTCGCCGACCTTGACGACCTCGTTCGGGTCGACGTCGTGCTTGATCGAGAGCTCGCGGCTCGGGATGACACCTTCGGTCTTGTAACCGATGTCGAGCAGGACCTCGTCCCGGTCGACCTTCACGATGACGCCGTCGACGATGTCGCCGTCGTTGAAGTACTTGATCGTCTCGTCGATCGCGGCGAGGAAGGCTTCCTCGTTACCGATGTCGTTGACCGCAACCTGCGGGGTGGTGGCGGTGGTCTCGGTGCTGCTCGTCATGTGGGAAAGGGCTCCGGTACGGACATTGAAGTCGTAGGTACTGCTACGCCGAGAGCCCGTATCGCAGCTGAAGAAGCCGGACAGCCTAGGAAGCGCCTTTCCCGGAAAGGAGGGCGCCTCGACAACCGAGGGGACATACAACAGATGCGAGCGCAGCCTGCTACGTCTGAGGCGCGCAGGCCCGCAGCGCAACCTTTAGCATACGGGGGCGGCCGGACAGGGTCAATGCGCGAAGGCGCACACCGGGGGCGGTTCCTCACATACCCGGCACAATAATTGTTTCGCGAGGCCATGACGGCCGCGCGGACACAGGGCCAACGCCCCTTCGGGGCGACGGTGCTTGTGCGCAAACTACAACGGCGGGCGGGATGAGCCAATACTTCGACGAGCACTCCGAACCGGAAGCGACGCGGCGTGACGCGGGGGACGCGGAGAGCACCCGGGCGAGCCGCGGCTGGTGGGACCGGAACGCCGACGAGTACCAGAACGAGCACGGCGCCTTCCTCGGCGACGACCGCTTCGTCTGGGGCCCCGAGGGGCTCGACGAGGCCGAGGCGCGGCTGCTCGGCGAGGTGAAGGGGCTGGACGTCCTGGAGATCGGCGCGGGCGCGGCGCAGTGCTCGCGCTGGCTCGCCGCCCAGGGCGCCCGCCCGGTCGCGCTCGACCTCTCCCACCGGCAGCTGCAGCACGCGCTGCGGATCGGCGGGGACGTGCCGCTGGTGGAGGCGGACGCGGGGGCGCTGCCGTTCCGTACGGCCTCCTTCGACGTGGTCTGCTCGGCGTACGGCGCGGTGCCGTTCGTCGCCGACCCCGTGGCGGTCTTCCGGGAGGTCCGGCGGGTGCTGCGGCCCGGCGGCCGCTGGGTCTTCTCGGTCACCCATCCGATCCGCTGGGCGTTCCCCGACGAGCCGGGCCCGGAGGGCCTGTCCGTCGCCGCCTCCTATTTCGACCGCACCCCTTATGTGGAGCAGGACGAGCAGGGCGAGGCCGTCTACGTCGAGCACCACCGCACGATCGGCGACCGGGTACGGGACGTGGTGGCCGGCGGCTTCCGGCTGGTGGATCTGGTCGAGCCGGAGTGGCCGGCATGGAACAGCCAGGAGTGGGGCGGCTGGTCCCCGCTGCGCGGGAATCTGATCCCGGGAACGGCGATCTTCGTCTGCGAGCGCGCGTGATCCGTCCGGAGGGGAGGGGCCTTCCCGTACGGACGGCCCTGCCCGCGCTGGAGCGGGCGCTGGAGGAGCACGGGGCGGCGGTGCTGTGCGCGCCGCCCGGCACGGGCAAGACGACGCTCGTACCGCTGGCGCTCGCCGAGGGCGGGGCCAGAGTGGTGGTCGCCGAGCCGCGGCGGATCGCGGCGCGCGCGGCGGCCCGCCGGATGGCGTGGCTGCTCGGCGAGAAGGTGGGCGAACGGGTCGGTCTGACCGTGCGCGGCGAGCGGGTCGTGTCCGCGCGGACGGTTGTCGAGGTGGTCACCACCGGTGTGCTGCTCCAGCGGCTCCAGCGGGACCCTGAGCTCGCCGGGGCCGATGTGGTGATCCTCGACGAATGCCATGAGCGGCATCTGGACGCGGACACCGTCGCGGCGTTCGTCCTGGACGTACGGGAGAACCTGCGGCCGGAGCTGCGGCTGGTGGCGGCCTCGGCGACCACGGACGCCGCCGGCTGGGCCCGCGTCCTCGGGGACGCGCCGGTGGTGGAGGCCGAGGGGGTGGCGCATCCGGTGGAGGTGGTGTGGGCTCCCCCGGCGGCGCCGGTACGGCCGCCGCACGGCATGCGGGTCGATCCGGCGCTGCTGTCCCATGTGGCGTCGGTGGTGCGGCGGGCGCTGGCCGAGCGGGACGGCGACGTGCTGTGCTTCCTGCCCGGTGTCGGGGAGATCGCCCGTGTGGCGGGCGCGCTCGGCACGGTGGACGCCGAGGTGCTCCAGGTCCACGGGCGGGCCCCGGCGGCCGTGCAGGATGCGGTGCTGTCGCCCGGCGCGCGTCGGCGGGTGGTGCTCGCGACCTCGGTCGCCGAGTCGTCGCTGACCGTCCCCGGGGTCCGGGTGGTCGTGGACGCGGGCCTCGCCCGCGAGCCGCGGGTGGACCACGCGCGCGGGCTGAGCGCACTGACGACCGTACGGGCCTCCCGCGCGGCCGCCCGGCAGCGGGCGGGCCGGGCCGGGCGTGAGGCGCCGGGTGCGGTGTACCGCTGCTGGTCCGAGGCGGAGGACGGGCGGTTGCCGCGGTTCCCGTCGCCGGAGATCAAGGTGACGGACCTGACCGCGTTCGCCCTGCAGGCGGCGGTCTGGGGCGACCCGGACGCGTCGGGTCTCGCGCTGCTCGACGCCCCGCCGGCCGGGGCGATGGCGGCGGCCCGCGCGGTGCTGACGGCGATCGGCGCGGTGGACTCGTCGGGCCGTGTGACGGACCGAGGTGTGTCGATGTCCCGCCTCGGGGTCCATCCCCGCCTGGCCCGCGCGCTGGTGGACGGCGTCCCGCGGGTCGGGGCCCGGCGCGCGGCCGAGGTGGTGGCGCTGCTGAGCGAGGAGCCCCCGCGGGAGTACGGCGACGACCTGTCGGCGGCATGGCGCGCGGCCCGCCGGGGCGGCGACGCGTACGGCTCCCGCTGGCGGACGGAGGCACGTCGGCTGGCCCGGGCGGTCGGGGAGGAGACGGCCGGGGGCGGGCAGGCGCGCGGGCACGCGGGCGAGAGTGAGGACGGCGGGGGCCCCGCTCGGGGCGGCGACGTCCGCGCACGCGTGGGTGAGGACGGCCGGGGCCCTGCTCGGGGCGGCGACCTCCACGCACGCGCGGGTGAGGACGGCGCGGGCGCTGCTCCGCGCGGTAGGGGCGCGCGCGTGGGTGGGGACGGTCCGGGTGCTGGCCGGCCCGGTGGGGACGACCTCCACGCGCGTGTGGAGGCGGACGACTGGGCCGCCGGGTTCGTGGCGGCTCTGGCGTTTCCCGAGCGGGTGGCGCGGGCGCGGGGTGAAGGGGCCTTTCTCATGGCCTCCGGGACCGGGGCCGAGCTGGTCGGCGGGTCGCGGCTGCGGCAGGCGCCGTGGCTTGCGGTCGCCGTGGCCGACCGGTCCGGGCAGGCGGCGTCCGCGCGCGTGCGGCTGGCCGCGGTGATCGACGAGGACATCGCGCGCGTAGCGGCCGCGCACCTGCTGACGGCCGGTGAGGAGGTGCGCTGGGAGGGCGGTGACGTCGTCGCCCGGTCCGCGGAGCGGCTCGGGGCGGTGGAGCTGGCGGTACGCCCGCTGCGGGACGCCGCGCCCGCTCTCGTACGGGCGGCGCTCCTGGAGGGGCTCCGGCGCGAGGGGCTCGGGCTGCTGCGGTGGACGGACACCGCAGCGGGTCTGCGCGACCGGCTGGCCTTCCTGCACCGGGAGGTGGGCGCGCCGTGGCCGGACATGGCCACGGAGGCGCTGCTGGAGTGCGCCGACGCCTGGCTGGAGCCCAAGCTGTCGCGGGCCCGGCGGCGGGCGGACCTGGGCCGGATCGACGCGGGCGCGGCGCTGACGCGGCTGCTGCCGTGGGCGACGGGTGAGGCGGCGCGGCTGGACGAACTGGCGCCGGAGCGGATCGAGGTGCCCAGCGGGTCGCGGATCCGGGTCGACTACGCGGGTGAGCGGCCGGTCCTGGCGGTGAAGCTCCAGGAGATGTTCGGGCTGGCCGAGACGCCCCGGGTGGCGGGCGTGCCGGTGCTGGTCCATCTGCTCTCCCCGGCGGGCCGCCCGGCGGCCGTGACCGCCGACCTGGCGTCGTTCTGGAAGGACGGCTACCGGGGGGTGCGGGCCGAGCTGCGCGGGCGCTACCCGAAGCACCCGTGGCCGGAGAACCCGGCGACGGCGGAGCCGACCCGCCACACGAACGCGCGCCTTCGACGCTGAGGGCGCGCCCATTGGTCGGGCCACCGCAGGGCTCGTACGCCGACCGGCGCGGGTGGCGAACGGAGCTCGGCACCCGGCCGAGCTCAGGCGCCGACCGGGCTCGGCGCGGCAGCGCTCGTGCGCCGGCCAGCCCGGTCGGTACCCAGCTTGAGCGGCGACCGAGCTCAGCCACCGCCCGAGCTCGGGCGCGTCGGCCAGGCTCGGGCAGCAGCCGAACCACGGCGCCAGCCGGGCTCGGCGCCGCACGGCCCGC
>NZ_BMQQ01000004.1:46850-182364 GCF_014648195.1 Streptomyces purpureus | reverse complement strand
GGCCGGGTCGGCCAGCAGCCGGCGCCAGCCAGGCTCGGGGCCGCAGGCCCGTACGCCGCCGCGCCCGTACGCCGGCCAGCTCGGGCAGTACCCAGCTTGAGCGGCGACCGAGCTCAGCCGCCCCGGCCCGGGCAGCAGCCCAGCTCCGGCGCCGCAGCGCCCGTACACCGTGGCGCTCGTACGCCGACCGAACTCGGGCGCGGCACCGCCCGTACGCCGCAGCGCCCGTACGCCGGCCGGCTCCGGCGCCGCAGCGCCCGTACGCCGACCGAACCCCACGCCCCGCAGGGCTCACGCGGCGACCGGCTCCGCCGCTCGCTCGCTGTCCGTCGGGCGTGGGTGGCGGGAGCGGGCCTCCAGCCAGAGGGAGAGGGTGAGCAGCAGGGCGGCCCCGATCAGGAAGGTCCAGGGCAGGTAGGAGACGAGTATCAGGACCATGAGCCGGTTCGCGGAGACCAGTTCGACGGTGTGGTCGATGTAGTCGGGGCGCATCTTCACGTGGCCGGCGAACGCCGTGACGGTGTCCTGCGACATGCCCATCTTCTTCGCGCCGCGCAGCTCCTCCTTGTGGATTTCCTCGCCGTTGACCGGCGCGCCGGTGACCGGTTCGACCCAGAACATGCGGGTGGTGGTGTACCAGCGGGTCATGCCGGACTGGGCGATGATCTCCGGGGTGATGCCCTCGATCGGCATCTTCTTGGGCATGGGGACCTTGGTCCAGGGGATGGTCTGCTCGAAGTAGTAGACCTCCAGGCCGCGGAAGGTCCGGGTGCCCTTGTAGTGGATGGGCGCGGAGGTACGGGTCTGGGCGTCGAAGTACTCGTAGTCCCGTTTCTCCGTGAGGAAGGGCCATTTGAACTCGATGCCCTCGCGCCGGACCGGGTCGCCGTCGACCATCTCGCCGGTGGCGTGCACGGGTGCCTGGCTGTGGGCGTCGAAGATGTAGCGCTCGGGGATCTGGGAGACCATCTTGCCGTCGGGGCCGACGACGTGGGAGAGGGAGTCCCAGACGACGACGTCGCGTCCCGCGTCGCGTTCGATCTTCTCGGACTCCTCCACGTTGCCCTTGAGGGTCTGCACGATGGTGACCTTCTCGACCTGCTTGGCCTTGAGGGTCGTGTAGTCGAGGAGCGTGGCGGGCTTCGCCTCGAGGACCATTTCCTGGTACTGGCTGGGCGGGATCTTGGCCAGCCGGGGGAAGGCGTACCAGCGCAGCAGCGGGGCGATGGCCGCGAAGAAGACGGCCAGGGCGAGGAGGACGAGGCTCGCGGTGCGGCGCATGGCGGCCGTCCCTTCTACTTCTTCGGGCCGGGGACGGTGGTGAGCAGCGGCTTGGGTGAGGTCTCGCCGGGGGGCGCGCCCATCGCGGCGGCGCCGGCGACGAGGGCGCAGGCGAGGGCCAGTCCGATGGCGGCGGCGACGAGGGCGCGCATGATCGGCCTCCCGGTGCACGGATCTGATGCGGCGTCAGGGCGGGGGCACCGTAGCAACGCGGCCGTGAGATGAGAACACGTTGCACCCGAGCCACAAGGCCGGCGGTACGGCCGGCTGCACGACGACGCCCCCGCGCCGGGCTTCCGGGCGGGGGCGGGGCGGAATGTCACGTACGGGTCAGGGCGCGGGCGTGGCTTCCTGCGGGGCCTTGACCGTGAGCTCGACGGTCAGGGTGGCGCCGCCGGCTGCTTCGAGGCGCAGCAGGAAGGTGCCTGTCGTGTCGTCGGCGTGGAGCTTGGGCAGGGTCAGGATGCCGTCCTTGCCGGTGGTGAGACCGGTGAGGACGCGGACCGGCTTGCCCTCGGCGTCCTTGAAGTACGGGCCCTTGTCGAGGGGCTTGGCGTCCGTCTCCGCCCCGGCATCGGCATCGGCATCGGCGCCTGCCTCGGCGGGAGGTGCGGGGGCGAGCAGGGTGGCGGTGACGGCGACGCCGGGGGCGAGGACGCCCTTGTGGGTGGCCTTCACGCCGATCAGTTCGGCGAACTCGGTGCCGGGCGCGGCGGTCAGTTCCTTGTCGCCGACGCGGACGAGGGTGTCGGCCTGGCGCTCGGTGACCTTCGCGGTGAGGTCGACGGCGGTCGTCGGGCGCCCGGAGATGGTGGCCCGTACGGTGAACGTGCCGGTCTTTTCGCCGGCCTGGAGCGCCGGGGCTGTGACCGTGCCGTCGGCTCCGCTGACGCCCCGCGCGCTGGTGGCGCCGCCGGTGAAGCGGGCGTCCGTGTCGCCGACGAGCTGGAACGTGACGGTGACCTTGGCGACCGGCTTGCCGGTGGCGTCGACGGCCACGATGCGGGCGCGCTCGGCGAAGGCGGTACCGGCGGTGGCGGTCAGCGGGCCGCTGCCGCCGTCCTTGAGCCGGACCGCGACAGGGGTCGGCTTCGTCGGCGTGGTCGGCTTGGTCGGGACCGTGGGCTTGGTGGGAGTGGTGGGCTTGGTGGGGGTCGTCGGTTTCGTCGGCGTCGTCGGCTTCGTCGGGGTGACCGGCTTCGGCTTGGACGTGGGCGGCTTGGCCGGCGAGGGAGTCGCGGGCATGCCGGGGTTCTGCACCGGAAGGGTCACCCGGTCGTCGTCGCTGCGGTTGTCGGGCAGGGTGCCGGTGCCGTCCGGGACCTGGTGCGAGCCGTTGCGGTAGAAGTCGAACCAGGACAGCACCGTGCGGAGGTACTCGGTCGAGCGGTTGTAGCTGAGGATCGCCCGGTCCAGGTCGCCCTTGACGGCCAGGTCACGGCCGCCCGCGCAGAGGTAGAGGCCGGCGGAGCGGGCCGCGTCGTAGATGTTGTTGGGGTCCTTGCGGCCGTCGCCGTTGGCGTCGCGGCCCCAGGTCGCCCAGGTCGAGGGGATGAACTGCATCGGGCCGACGGCCCGGTCGTGCGTGGTGTCGCCGTCGTACGCGCCGTTGTCGGTGTCGGAGATGTTGGCGAAGCCGACGCCGTTGAGGACCGGGCCGAGGATCGGGGAGAGCGTGGTGCCGTCGGCGGAGACCTTGCCGCCGCGGGCCTGACCGGACTCCACCTTGCCGATTCCGGCGAGGAGTTGCCAGGGGAGGTTGCAGCCGGGGTCGGTGTCGCGCAGGTGCTGTTCGGCCTGCTGGTACGCGGCGAGGACGGTCGCCGGGATGCCCGCCTCGGCGGGGCCGGTGACCACCGGGAGGTTGCTCGACGTACCGGGCTGGAGGGGAGCGGGGCTCTTCAGCGGGGGCAGATCGGTGTAGTACGGCGAGTCGCCGGTGGCCGAATCACCGGGCGGGGTGCTCGCCTCGGCGGTCCGGTCGCCGCTGGGCGAGGCGTCGGTGGTGGGAGTGGAGGGCACACCCGGGCCCTGCGAAGCGCTCAGCGCGGCGACCGCCGCGGCGGCTATCGCCGTGGTCGTCGCTCCCCTGCGCAGTCGGCGGCCGATGTGCGGTGCCATGCCGTGGTCCCCTCCCCGTGGCCTCTCGCGCTCCCCAGCGCGAACACTCAGGCGACCCTACGTCAACTCCGAGCCCTGGAACACCGGCACTTGACCGGTTTTCACGCTTTCGTCACCTCTCTGCCGCCCGGAATCCGGACTTCGTGTTCACGCATACTGGGCGTCCCCGTCCGGCCCGGACCCGGGCCGGGATCCTTCGGGACGTACGGGGACGAGAGGTTCGCAGCACACCAAGGGGGGCGTTCATGCCGTTCACACTCAGTCATGCCGCGGCGGTGCTGCCGGGGATACGCAGGGACGGCACCGCGCGCGGTCCGCTGCTCGCGTCGGCGCTCGTACTGGGCTCGTTCGCGCCGGACATGACGTACTTCGCGGCGACGGCCGTGCCGGACGCGATGTTCTTCGGCGACGTCACGCACGCGCCGCTCGGCATCCTCATCGTCGATCCGCTCATCACGGCCGCGCTGATGGGGTTGTGGCTGGTGGTGCGTGAGCCGCTGCTCGCGCTGCTGCCGGTACGGGTGCGGGGAAAAATGGCCGGGTTCGTACGGGGTGAGTCCTGGCGCGGGCGCCGGCCCGTCCCGCTGGCCCTGCTCTTCTACGGGTCGGCGGTGCTGGGCGCGACGACCCATGTGGTGTGGGACTCCTTCACCCATCTCGACCGCTGGGGCACCCGAGCCCTGCCCGTCCTGGGCGAGAGCCTGGCCGGCTTCCCCGTCTACATGTACGCGCAGTACGGGGGTTCGGCGCTGGCCCTGCTGGTCCTGGCCTGGTTCACGGTGACCGGGGTGCGGGGGATGCCGTACGCCGTGCCGGCCGAGGTGCCGGTGCTGACCCCGCGGGGCCGGGCGCTGGCCCTCGCGCTCCTCGCGGGGTGCCTCCTCGCGGGCACCGTGCACCGCTGTCTGCGCTGGTACGCCTACTGGGGCCGGATCGACACACCGCTGGACATCGTGCCGACGGCCTGCTTCGGCGCGGGCGCGGGGCTCGCGGTGGGTCTGGTGCTGTACGGGGCGGGGGCGCGGCTGCTGCTGCCCCGCCCCCGGGCCGGGGCGCCCCGGCAGGAGCCCCGGACCCGGCTGCGCGGCTGACGCGCCCGCCCCGGCCGTACGACGCGCTAGTGCGCCGCGGACTCCCAGTCGGCGCCCACGCCCACCGAGACGTCCAGCGGGGCGCGCAGTTCCACCGCTCCGGACATCTCGCGGCGGACGATCTCCTCGACCTGGTCCCGCTCCCCCGGGGCCAGCTCCAGGACGATTTCGTCGTGGACCTGGAGCAGCATCCGGGAGGTCAGGCCCGCCTCGGTCAGCGCCCGGTCGACGCCCAGCATGGCGACCTTGACGATGTCGGCGGCGGTGCCCTGGATCGGGGCGTTGAGCGCCATCCGCTCGGCGGCCTCGCGGCGCTGGCGGTTGTCGCTGTTGAGGTCGGGCAGATAGCGGCGGCGGCCCAGCATCGTCTCGGTGTAGCCCGTGGCACGGGCCTCGTCGACGACCCGGCGCAGATAGTCCCGCACCCCGCCGAACCGCTCGAAGTAGGTGTCCATCAGGGCACGGGCCTCGCCCGCCTCGATGTTCAGCTGCTGGGAGAGGCCGAAGGCGGACAGGCCGTACGCCAGGCCGTAGGACATGGCCTTGATCTTGCGCCGCATCTCGGCGTCGACCGCGGAGCGTTCGACCCCGAACACCTGCGAGGCGACGGTGGTGTGCAGGTCCTCGCCGGAGGTGAACGCCTCGATCAGGCCCTCGTCCTCGGAGAGGTGGGCCATGACGCGCAGCTCGATCTGGCTGTAGTCCGCGGTCATCAGGGCCTCGAAGCCCTCGCCCACGACGAAGCCGTGCCGGATCGCGCGGCCCTCGTCGGTGCGCACCGGAACGTTCTGCAGGTTCGGGTCGGTGGAGGAGAGCCGGCCGGTCGCCGCGACGGTCTGGCTGAAGGTGGTGTGCACCCGGCCGTCGGCGGCGATCGTCTTGATCAGGCCCTCGACGGTGGAGCGCAGCCGCGCCTGCTCGCGGTGGCGCAGCATGATCATCGGGAGTTCGTGCTCGGTCTGCCCGGCGAGCCAGGCCAGCGCGTCCGCGTCCGTGGTGTAACCGGTCTTGGTCTTCTTGGTCTTGGGCAGGTTCAGCTCGCCGAAGAAGACCTCCTGGAGCTGCTTGGGCGAGCCGAGGTTGAACTCATGGCCCACGGAGGCGTGGGCCTCCTTCACGGCCTGCTGCACGGCGCCGGCGAACTGCTGCTCCAGGACCTCCAGATGGGTCCGGTCGGCCGCGATGCCGTGCCGCTCCATCCGGGCGAGCAGCAGGGAGGTGGGCAGCTCCACGTCGTGGAGCAGCTCGGCCGCGCCGACCTCCTTCAGCTTGTCGCCGAACGCGGCGCCGAGGTCGAGGACGGCCCGGGCCTGCGCCATCAGGGCGTCCGCCTCGGCGTGCTCGTCCGTACCGAAGGCGAGCTGGCCGTCGGCGGCGGCCGGGGCGAGCTCACGGTGGAGGTATTCGACCGACAGCGCGTCCAGGGCGAAGGAGCGGCGGCCCGGCTTGACCAGATAGGCGGCGAGCGCGGTGTCCATCGTGATGCCCTCGATGTGCCAGCCGTGCTCGGGGAAGACCCGCAGGGCCTCCTTCGCGCTGTGCATGATCTTGGGCTTGGCCGGGTCGGCCAGCCAGTCGGCGAAGGCGCGCTCGTCGGCCTCGTCGATCCGGGTCGTGTCGAACCAGCCCGCCTTGCCGTCGGCCGCGGCCAGGGCGACCTCGCTCACGTTGCCGACGCCCATCGCCCACGTGGCGACCGTGGCCACACCCAGCGGCTGCCCGCCGTGCGAGGCCAGCCAGCCGGCCAGCTCGCCCGCGCCGAGGACCGTGCCGTCCAGCTCCACCCCGGCGTCCGGGACCGGGGCCTCTTCCTCCTCCGCGCCCGGGTCGACGGCGAGCAGCCGCTCCCGCAGGCTGGGGTTGCGGATCTCCAGCACCTCCAGGAAGCCCTTGAGGGCGGCCCTGTCGTACGGCGCGCGCTCCAGGTCCGCGACGGACTTGGGCAGCTCCACGTCCCGTACCAGCTCGGTGAGGTGGCGGTTGAGCTTGACCGACTCCAGGTGGTCCCGCAGGGCCTGGCCGACCTTGCCCTTGATCTCGTCGGCGCGCTCGACCAGCTCCGCGAACGAACCGAACTGATTGATCCACTTCGTGGCGGTCTTCTCGCCGACACCGGGGATGCCCGGCAGGTTGTCGGACGGGTCGCCGCGCAGGGCCGCGAAGTCGGGGTACTGCGAGGGGGTCAGACCGTACTTCTCCTGAACCTTCTCCGGGGTGAAGCGGGTCAGCTCGGAGACGCCCTTGGTCGGGTAGAGCACCGTGACGTGGTCGGAGACCAGCTGGAAGGAGTCACGGTCGCCGGTGACGATCAGGACCTCGAAGCCGGCCGCCTCGGCCTGGGTGGCGAGGGTGGCGATGACGTCGTCGGCCTCGAAGCCGTCGACCGCGAACCGCTCCGCGTTCATCGTGTCGAGCAGCTCGCCGATCAGCTCGACCTGCCCCTTGAACTCGTCGGGGGTCTTCGAACGGTTCGCCTTGTACTCGGGGAAGTCCGCCGAGCGCCAGGTCTTGCGGGACACGTCGAAGGCCACGGCGAAATGCGTGGGCGCCTCGTCGCGCAGCGTGTTCGCCAGCATCGACGCGAAGCCGTAGATGGCATTGGTCGTCTGGCCGCTCGCGGTCGTGAAATTCTCCGCGGGCAGCGCGAAGAACGCCCGGTACGCCAGAGAGTGCCCGTCCATGAGGAGCAGGCGCGGACGGTTGTCTTCGGTCTTCTTCGATGCTGTCTCAGCCACGTACCCGATCCTGCCACGGACCACTGACAATCCCGGCCACGGCGGTGGGAGGGGGCGGCCGCTGTCCGTGGCGCATGACAGGATCGAACACGTACGGCACGGAACGATCGCTCAAGGGAGAGCGCGATGGCCAGCAAGCCCCCCGCCGGTGACCCGGTCCAGGACGCGCCGCAGGTCGCGCCGCCGCAGCACGCCGCGGCCGGTCTGCCCGCCATCGGCCACACCCTGAAGATCGCCCAGGAGCAGATGGGGCTGCGGCGCACAGCGCGGACGCTGCTGAAGGTCAACCAGAAGGACGGGTTCGACTGCCCTGGCTGCGCCTGGCCGGAGGGTGACAAGCGCCATGTCGCGGAGTTCTGCGAGAACGGCGCGAAGGCGGTCGCCGAGGAGGCCACGCTGCGCCGGGTCACCCCCGACTTCTTCGCCGCGCATCCGCTCGCCGATCTCGCCTCCCGCAGCGGCTACTGGCTGGGCCAGCAGGGCCGGATCACCCAGCCCATGTACCTGCCCGAGGGCGCCGACCGGTACGAGGCCGTGACCTGGGAGCGGGCGTTCGCGATCATCGCCGAGGAGCTGACCGCCCTCGACTCCCCCGACGAGGCCCTCTTCTACACCTCGGGCCGCACGAGCAACGAAGCGGCGTTCCTGCTCCAGCTCTTCGCCCGCGAGTTCGGCACGAACAATCTGCCCGACTGCTCCAACATGTGCCACGAGTCGTCGGGTTCGGCGCTCAACGAGACCATCGGCATCGGCAAGGGCAGCGTCTCGCTGGAGGATCTGCACCAGGCGGATCTGATCATCGTGGCCGGGCAGAACCCGGGCACCAACCATCCGCGGATGCTCTCCGCGCTGGAGAAGGCCAAGGCGTCCGGCGCTAAGATCATTTCGGTGAATCCGCTGCCCGAGGCCGGCCTGGAGCGGTTCAAGAACCCGCAGACCCCGCACGGGATGCTCAAGGGCGCCACGCTCACCGACCTGTTCCTGCAGATCCGCATCGGCGGCGACCAGGCGCTGTTCCGGCTCCTCAACAAGCTGGTTCTCGAGACCCCTGGGGCCGTCGACGAGGAGTTCGTCACCGCCCACACCCATGGGTACGAGGAGTTCGCGGCCACCGCCCGCGCCGCCGACTGGGACGAGACGCTCGCCGCCACCGGACTGAGGCGGACGGAGATCGAGCGGGCCCTGGAGATGGTCCTCGCCTCCCGGCGGACCATCGTCTGCTGGGCGATGGGCCTGACCCAGCACAAGCACTCCGTGCCCACCATCCGCGAGGTGGTCAACTTCCTGCTCCTGCGCGGCAACATCGGGCGCCCCGGCGCGGGCGTGTGCCCCGTGCGCGGGCACTCCAACGTGCAGGGCGACCGCACGATGGGGATCTTCGAGCGGCCGGCGCCGGCGTTCCTGGACGCCCTCGACAAGGAGTTCGGGATCACCTCGCCGCGGCACCACGGCTTCGACGTGGTCCGCTCCATCCAGGCGCTGCGCGACGGCGAGGCGAAGGTCTTCTTCGCGATGGGCGGCAACTTCGTCGGCGCGACCCCGGACACGGAGGTCACCGAGGCGGCGATGCGCCGGGCCAGGCTGACCGTGCACGTGTCCACGAAGCTGAACCGCTCGCACGCGGTCACCGGCACGCGCGCGCTGATCCTGCCGACGCTCGGCCGCACCGACAAGGACGTGCAGCGCGGCGGCAAGCAGTTCGTCACCGTCGAGGACTCCATGGGGCTGGTGCACGCCTCGCGGGGCAATCTGCCGCCGGCCGGTCCCCATCTGCTCTCCGAGCCCGCGATCGTGGCGCGGATGGCGCGGGCCGTCCTCGGATCCGGATCGGCCACGCCGTGGGAGGAGTTCGAGCAGGACTACGCCACCATCCGGGACCGCATCGCGCGCGTGGTGCCCGGTTTCGAGGACTTCAACGCCCGGATCGCGGCGAACCCGGGCGGCTTCGCCCTGCCGCACGCCCCGCGCGACGAGCGCCGCTTCCCCACGGCCACCGGCAAGGCCAACTTCACCGCCGCCCCCGTCGAGTACCCCAAGGTCCCCCAGGGGCGGCTCCTGCTGCAGACCCTGCGCTCGCACGACCAGTACAACACCACCATCTACGGCCTCGACGACCGCTACCGCGGCATCAAGGGCGGCCGCCGGGTGGTCCTGGTGCACCCCGATGACGCGCGGGCGCTGGGCCTGGCCGACGGGGCGTACACGGATCTGGTCAGCGAGTGGAAGGACGGCACCGAGCGGCGCGCGCCCGGCTTCCGGGTCGTCCACTACCCCACCGCCCGTGGCTGCGCGGCGGCGTACTACCCGGAGACCAACATCCTGGTGCCGCTGGAGTCCACGGCGGACATCAGCAACACCCCCGCCAGCAAGTCCGTGATCGTGCGTCTGGAACAATCACCGACCGCCTAAGCGTTTGCTCAGGCGGCTGGACCAGAGAGACCAATCTGACGACGTACGACGACGTACGCACACGAACGGAGCCGGGCCCATGGGCGAGCAGACCACCGTGAAGTTCCCGCAAGAGGTCATCGACGAGTACGCGGCGCTCGGCGTCGACCTGCCCGCGCTGTTCTCCGCCGGTCACCTCGGCAACCGCATGGGTGTGCAGATCGTCGAGGCCTCGGCCGAGAAGGTCGTCGGCACGATGCCCGTGGAGGGCAACACCCAGCCGTACGGACTGCTCCACGGCGGCGCCTCCGCCGTGCTCGCCGAGACGCTCGGATCGATCGGCTCGATGCTGCACGGCGGGGTCTCCCGGATCGCCGTCGGCGTGGACCTGAACTGCACCCACCACCGCGGGATCCGCTCCGGCCTGGTCACCGGTGTCGCCACGCCCGTGCACCGGGGCCGCTCCACCGCCACGTACGAGATCGTGATCACGGACGAGGAGGACCGGCGGGTCTGCACCGCCCGCCTGACCTGCATGCTGCGCGAGGCGCGCGCCAAGGACGCCGAGAACGTTCCCGGCGCCCAGAGCGCCTGACGGCCTCAGACCGGCGGGCCCCCGGGCCCGCGGTCGTCGGCCCGGGTCACCGGGTCACCGGGTCACCGGGTCACCGGGTCACCGGGTCACCGGGTCACCGGCAGCGTCACGCTGCTGACCCCGGTCCGGACGGTCATCACCGTCCCGGCCGGGTACCGCAGGGTGTGGTCGTGGTCCGTGGAGATCAGGACCACGCCGAGCCGGTGGCCCTGTTTGAAGACGTAGTCCTGGGGCTGCATCTCCCACTCCAGGCGGTACTCCCGGCCCTCGGTGACCTCGCTCTGCCGGGCCGGGGTGTGACGGTTGCGGATGTCGAGCCAGCCCCGCGAGACGATCTTGAAATCGGCGGTCTCGGTGCGGTGCCGGGTGCGGTACGCGCAGCCGGTGTCGCCGGGGACGCCCTGGCCGTAGCAGATCAGCTGTGAGGTGTCGGCGGTGGTGGCGGCCGTCGCCCGGGTGTCGGTGCCGTAGTCGACCAGGAGCGCGGTGACATACGGCGAGCTGCCGTCGAGCGAGGCGCGGACGGACAGTTCCGGGGTGCCGGCGAGCCGCAGGTCCCGGGCGAGCGGGCCGGTGGTGTAGGCGAGCCGATGGGGGTGCGCCGCGTCCGGTCCGGCGACGAGGTCCTCGGCCCGTACGGTACGGCCGGCGTCGGTCAGGGACTGCACGCGCGGGCGGTCGGGCCTGGACGCGAGACCGTCCGCGGTGAGGTGCAGGGTCAGCGGCCGGGTGCCGGGGGCGGGCCAGTGGACTTGAGCGCGCCAGCTGAAGTCGGCCTGCTCGATCTCCGCCTTCGGGCCGTCCAGGGCGCCGTTGTCCAGGCCGTACAGCCAGTGGTCGAACCACTGGTGCAGGCCGCCGAGCCACTCCTCCATCCGCAGCGGCATGGGGTTGCTGTGCCCGGCCTGGTGGAGCCAGAGCTTGCGCGGGACGCCGTGTTCCGTCAGCTCCTCCCAGAGCCGGCCGGCGTGCCGGGTCCGGACGTTCCAGTCGTTGAGGCCGTGCACGAGGAAGACGCCGGCCTTGATCTTCGCCACGTCCTTCAGGTAGTCGCGCTCCTGCCAGAAGCGGGTGAAGTCGCCGGTCTCGCGGCCCTGTTCGGCGGTGAGCCGGTCCAGCAGGGGGCCGCAGACGGTCCGGTCGGCGCGGCTGTGGACGGCCTTGGCGAGGATGTCGGCGTCCTCGCCCTGGTAGCCGCCGGGGGCGACGACCCCGCCGCCGGCGCGGTAGTAGTCGTACCAGGACGAGATCCCGGCGATCGGGACGATCGCCTTGAGCCCTTCGACGCCGGTGGCGGCGACGGCGGTGGGCAGGGTGCCGTTGTACGAGATGCCCATCATGGCCGAGTCGCCGGTGGACCAGTCGGCGGCGACCGGGCGGCCCTGAAGGTCCCAGGCCCTGGTGCGGCCGGCCAGCCAGTCGACGGCGGCCTTGGCGCCGAGGGTCTCCTCGTGACTGCCGGAGGTGGGGCAGCCGGTGGAGCCGCCGGTGCCGATGCTGTCGAGCTGGGCGACGGCGTAGCCGCGGGGCAGGAAGTAGTTGTCGGTGTAGCCGGGGAAGACGACCGGGCCGGCGTTCGCGGCGGCCCGGGGCGCGGGGCCGATCAGGGCGGGCAGGCGCGCGGCGGTCCGGCGGCCGGGCAGGCCGTCCTCGTCGAGATCGACGGCGTGGAAGGGCACGTCGTTGCCGCCGCCCCAGTAGGGGCTGGCCTCGATGATCGTGGGCACTTTCAGGCCCGTACCGGTCGCTTTCGGCCGCAGGATCCGCATCCGTACGGTGTCGAGGGCACCGTCACGGTCACTGTCCGTCCCGGTCTCGATGTCGACCTGCTGGAAGATCGCGTCCGCGCGGGAGTGGACGGGCTGGGTCCGGCCGTCGGCGATCAGGGGCGCGGGGGCGTCCTCGGCCCGCGCGCCGGTCGTCGGCACCGCCGTGATCAGCGACGCGGCGAGCGCCAGGACGACGACGCGGACGCCGGGGCGGCGGTGGCGCGGCGTTGGCGGTGCGCTGCTACGGGTGGGTCTCGTCATCGTGCCTGCCTCCAGGGGCCGGGTGCTCGACGATCACGCGGGGGCGCGGGCCACATTCCACCGCTTTCCCATCCGGCGCACCAGAGGACCCATACCGCGTCGGCCACACAACGTCCTTTTCCCATAGGCCACTTGGGTCACAGCGGGGATCCTGGCCTCCGGCTGTTGTGGAGTCACCGTGGACGAACTAGCGTTCCCTCATGGGGTTTTCGCCGTACGCCCCGGCGGGGTTCGCCGCCCGCGCGGCCGGGGCCGCCCTCGTCTGGGCGACCGTCGTGGGCTGTTCGGGCGACCCGCCCGCCCGGAGCCCCACGCCGACCACCCCCGTGGACGTCTGCGCGAGCCTTGTCTCGTACTGGGTGAAAGAGGGGCTCAAAGGGAGCAAATGGGCCGGTTTGGACTGGGAGCAGAAGGGGCTGTCCAACGAGCAGCTCGCCATCCACGACGACGTGCTGGCGCGGGCCCGCGACGAGGAGCGCCGAGCCGGACGCCAGGCGGCGGAGCAGCTCGCCGACCGGCTCGCGACGCGGCGCTGCGCGGCGGCGGAGGGGGCCACCGGAAGCTCGGAGAACTGGCGGCCGCCCCTGTCGGCGACGCCGTCCCACTCGCCTCCGTCGTAACACTCCGTAACATCGGCCCGGTCGAGAAGCGGAAGGGCGCGCTCATTTCGCCGTCCGCTGGGAATCAGGGGGTTGTCCGATATCCGGACACCCTCACAAAGCCCTCGTCAGGAGCAAGATCACCTCAAGCCCCTTAACGGAACTGGGCGTTCTCACGATGTGAACACCGCCCAACGAGCCCAAACGTCCTGATTTGCCCACCCCATGGACACCGTCTCTCCCCGTCGCGATAACAAGACAGTCACATCCTGACCTCGCCGCTCCCGCACCTTCACCGGCTGCGCTTAGAGTCACGGCCAGTCACCGCGCCGCCGGGCGCGTCCACTGCACGGCCTTACCAAACCCCCGTACGGCCCGGCGATCTCAAACGGCACCTCTAGCTACACAGCTACACGGCACCACCTCAGCTCGAGGGGGCCGCGCCAGGGAAAGGATTCATCGTGCGACACCGTTCCTTGCTCATCCTCACCACCGTGATCACCACGGGAGCACTCACTCTCACCGCCTGCGGTTCGCGCGACGACAAGAGCGGCAGCGACGACAGCAAGAAGGGCACCACCGTCGTCATCGGTGTCGACGCCCCGCTGACCGGCTCGCTGTCCGCCCTCGGCCAGGGCATCAAGAACTCCGTGGACCTGGCGGTGCAGACCGCCAACAAGAACAACGAAGTCCCCGGGGTCACCTTCAAGATCGAGGCCCTCGACGACCAGGCCGTCCCCGCCACCGGCAAGGCCAACGCCACCAAGCTCGTCGGCATGAAGGACGTCCTCGGCGTCGTCGGCCCGCTCAACTCCGGTGTCGCCCAGTCCATGCAGGGCGACTTCGACAAGGCCAACCTGACCCAGGTCTCCCCGGCCAACACCAACCCCTCCCTCAGCCAGGGCGACAAGTGGGGCTCCGGCGACAAGAAGCGCGGCTTCAAGACGTACTTCCGCACGTCCACCACCGACGTCGTCCAGGGCAAGTTCGCCGCGAACTACCTCTACAACGACGCCAAGAAGAAGAAGGTCTTCGTCGTCAACGACAAGCAGACCTACGGCGCCGGCCTCGCCGCGATCTTCTCCGAGGAGTTCAAGCGCCTCGGCGGCACCGTCGTCGGCACGGACTCCGTGACGGTCAAGGAGACCGACTTCTCCTCCACCGCCAACAAGATCAAGAGCTCGGGCGCCGACTCCGTCTACTTCGGCGGCCAGTACCCCGAGGGCGGACTCCTCTCCGACCAGATCAAGAAGGCCGGCGCCAAGATCCCCACCATGGGCGGCGACGGCATCTACGACCCGCAGTTCATCAAGGCCTCCGGCGAAGCCAACGACGGCGACCTCGCCACCTCCGTCGGCTTCCCCGTCGAGAAGCTCCCGACCGCCAAGAAGTTCATCGCCGACTACAAGGCGGCCGGCTACAAGGACCCGTACGCGGCCTACGGCGGCTACTCCTACGACGCCGCCTGGTCCATCATCCAGGCCGTCAAGGCCGTCGTCGCCGACAACGGCGGCAAGCTGCCCGACGACGCCCGCGCCAAGGTCACCACCGCCATGTCCAAGGTCTCCTTCGACGGCGTGACCGGCAAGGTCTCCTTCGACGAGTTCGGTGACACCACGAACAAGCAGCTCACCGTCTACCAGGTCAAGAACGGCGCCTGGGTCGACGTCAAGTCCGCCACCTTCGAGGACTGACCCACCGCACTGCCCCGCATCACTTGAACCAGGCCGCGCGAGGGCGCAAACAGCGCCCTCGCGCGGTGTCATATCCGACACGCTCATCGGAGGCCCTGCGGTGAACGAACTGCCGCAACAGCTGGCCGACGGCCTTGCCCTGGGGGCCCTTTACGGCCTCATCGCCATCGGCTACACGATGGTCTACGGCATCGTCCAGCTCATCAACTTCGCCCACGGCGAGATCTTCATGGTCGGTGGCTTCGGCGCCCTCTCGGCGTACACGATCCTGCCCGACGGCACCTCGCTCCTCCTGGCGATACCCGTCATGCTCATAGGCGGCGCGGTCGTATCCGTCGCCGTCGCCACCGCCGCCGAACGTTTCGCCTACCGGCCACTGCGCGGAGCCCCACGCCTGGCACCGCTCATCACCGCGATCGGCCTCTCGATCGTGCTCCAGCAGCTCGTCTGGGGCTTCTACCCCGGCGCCAAGAGCCCCGTGAGCTTCCCCGAGTTCACCGGCGACTCCTTCCAGATCCTCGGGAGCCTCCACATCTCCCGCGCCGACGCGTTCGTCCTCGCCGCCGCCCCCCTGTGCATGCTCGCCCTCGGCGTCTTCGTCTCCAAGAGCCGCAGCGGCCGCGCCATGCAGGCCACCGCCCAGGACCCGGACACCGCCAAGCTCATGGGCATCAACACCGACCGCATCATCGTGATGGCCTTCGCCATCGGTGCGGCGTTCGCCGCGGTCGCGGCCGTCGCCGAAGGCCTCGACAAGGGCCAGATCCGCTTCGAAATGGGCTTCCTGCTCGGCCTCAAGGCGTTCACCGCCGCCGTCCTCGGCGGCATCGGCAACATCTACGGCGCCATGATCGGCGGCGTCCTGCTCGGCCTCGCCGAAACCCTCTCCATCGCCTACGTCGAGCACATCCCCGGGATGGCACAGTTCGGCGGCGGCGCCTGGAAGGACATCTGGGTCTTCTCCCTCCTCATCCTCGTGCTCCTGTTCAGACCACAAGGTCTCATCGGGCAGCGCGTCGCGGACAGGGCGTGATCACGATGACGACCGACCTCACCAAGACCCCCGAAGAGTCCGGCACCCCGGCGCCCGTGAAGACCGACGCCCAGCGCCCCGGCCTCCTCCACTGGATCGTCGCGGCCGGCGGCCTCGCTTCCGTCGCCAGCACCTTCCTCGCCTGGACCTACACCAGCGAGTTCCCAGGCGACCTCACCGTCACCGGCTACCCCGGCGGCCTCCAGGTCCTCACCCTCGTCGCCGGCCTCCTCCTGATGCTCTTCGCCCTCTCCGGGCTCGGCATCAAGGGCCTGCGCTGGCTCACCCCCGCCGGCTCGACGAAGGCTCTGCAGTTCCTCGCCCTCGGCGCGCTCGGCACCACCTGGTACACCGTGATCGCCATCGCCGCACAGCTCGGCGGACTGGCGCACCTGGAGCCCGGCGGCTTCGTCGCCGCCGTCGCCACGCTGATCCCGCTGGCCGCGTTCGCGCTCAAGGACGACTCCCACAAGCCGGCCAAGCCCATGGAGATCCCCTCCTGGGCCGAGATCCTGCTCATCGTCGCCGCCTTCGCCATCGGTATGCACGCCGTCACCTACGGCATCTCGACCGAGTACCCCGAGCTGTTCATCGGCTACCTGCTCCTCGCCGGCTTCGGCGCCGCCGCGCTCAACAAGTCCGGGCTGATGGGCCGCATCTCCGCCATCGCCTCGAAGAACAAGCAGGTCGCCGCCGTCGCCGCCTTCGCCGCCGCGGCCGTCTTCCCCTTCACCCAGACCACCGACACGTTCACCGTGATCGCCGTGCAGATCCTTATCTTCGCCACGGTCGCCCTCGGACTCAACATCGTCGTCGGCCTCGCCGGACTGCTCGACCTCGGATACGTCGCCTTCCTCGGCGTCGGCGCCTACACGGCCGCCCTCGTCTCGGGAACCACCGCCTCCGCGTTCGACATCCAGCTCCCGTTCTGGGTCGCCATGATCATCGGAGCTGTCACCTCCCTGATCTTCGGTGTCATCATCGGCGCCCCCACCCTCCGACTCCACGGCGACTACCTCGCCATCGTCACCCTCGGCTTCGGAGAGATCTTCCGCATCACCGTCAACAACATGGACGGCGACAACGGACCCCAGATCACCAACGGCCCCAACGGCATCCCCAACATCCCGGCGCTGAACATCTTCGGCTACGACTTCGGCGAGACCCACACCATCCTCGGCGTGGAACTCGGCAGCTACGCCAACTACTACCTGCTGATGCTGCTCGTCATGGTCCTCGTCGTCCTGGTCTTCAGCCGGGCACAGGACTCCCGCATCGGCCGCGCCTGGGTCGCCATCCGCGAGGACGAGACAGCCGCCACCGCCATGGGCATCAACGGCTTCCGCGTCAAGCTCATCGCCTTCGCCCTCGGCGCCACCCTCGCCGGCGTCGCCGGCACCGTCCAAGCCCACTTCCAGGGCACCGTCCTCCCCGAGATGTACGTGTTCGCCGGCCCCGTCGCCCCGAACTCCGCGTTCCTCCTCGCGGCCGTCATCCTCGGCGGCATGGGCACCATCCGCGGCCCGCTCCTCGGCGCGGCGCTGCTCTTCCTCATCCCCGAGAAGCTGGCCTTCCTCAAGGACTTCCAGCTCCTCGCGTTCGGCCTCGCGCTCATCCTGCTGATGCGCTTCCGCCCAGAGGGCCTCATCCCCAACCGGCGCGCCCAGCTCGAGTACCACGAGCACGACGAGAACGCTGACAAGCTCGACGTACCGGACCAGCGGCCCCCCGCCGACCCCATCGTCGGAACCTCGAAGGCGGGGGCGTGAACACCATGACCACCACCACGGAAACCACGGCCGCGGCCACCGCCGCCACCGTCCTCGACGCCAGCGGTGTCACCATGCGATTCGGCGGACTCACCGCCGTACGCGGAGTCGACCTCACCGTCCGCGAAGGCGAGATCGTCGGACTCATCGGCCCCAACGGCGCCGGCAAGACCACGTTCTTCAACTGCCTCACCGGCCTGTACGTCCCCACCGAGGGGCAGGTCAGCTACAAGGGCACCGTGCTCCCGCCCAAGCCGCACCTCGTCACCAAGGCCGGCATCGCCCGCACCTTCCAGAACATCCGGCTCTTCTCCAACATGACCGTGCTGGAGAACGTCCTCGTCGGACGCCACACCCGGACCAAGGAAGGCCTCTGGTCCGCCCTGCTGCGCGGCCCCGGCTTCAAGAAGGCCGAAGCCGCGTCCGTCGAACGCGCCATGGAGCTGCTGGAGTTCGTCGGCCTGCAGAACAAGGCCGACCACCTCGCCCGCAACCTCCCCTACGGCGAGCAGCGCAAGCTGGAGATCGCCCGCGCGCTCGCCAGCGACCCCGGACTGCTCCTGCTCGACGAGCCCACCGCGGGCATGAACCAGGCCGAGACCCGGACCACCGAGGAACTCGTCTTCGCCATCCGGGACAAGGGCATCGCCGTGCTCGTCATCGAGCACGACATGAAGTTCATCTTCAAGCTCTGCGACCGGGTCGCCGTACTCGTCCAGGGCGAGAAGCTCGTCGAGGGCACCTCGGACGTCGTCCAGGGCGACGAGCGCGTCGTCGCCGCGTACCTCGGCGAACCCTTCGAGGGCGCGCCAGGCGCGGAGGAGGTCGCCGAGGTCGAGGCGGCGGAGGCGCACGCGGAGGCCGAGGCGCAGGCGTCGGCTGAGGCCGAGGCGTCGGCTGAGGCGGAGGCGTCGGCTGAGGCGGAGGCGTCGGCTGAGGCGGAGGCGTCGGCTGAGGCCGCGCCTGAGGCTGAGGCAGAGGCCGAAGCGGAGGCTGAGGCGGAGGCTGAGGCCGACGGGGCTTCCGAGGAGGAGGCTCCCGAAGCAGAGGCCGCCGCCGACGAGACACCCGCCGACGAGGCACCCGAGGCCACGGACGCCCCCGCTGCCGACGCCGACGCGCCGGCAGCGGACAGCACCACCGAAGGAGACACCAAGTGACCGCACTCCTCGAGGTCGAGGACCTCAGGGTCGCCTACGGCAAGATCGAAGCCGTCAAAGGCATCTCCTTCTCCGTCGAAGCCGGCCAGGTCGTCTCCCTGATCGGCACCAACGGAGCCGGCAAGACCACCACCCTGCGCACCCTCTCCGGCCTGATCAAGCCCACCAGCGGCAAGATCACCTTCGACGGCCAGGTCCTCAACGGCATCCCGGCCCACAAGGTCGTCTCCCTCGGCATGGCCCACTCCCCCGAGGGCCGGCACATCTTCCCCAAGCTCACCATCGCCGAGAACCTCCAGCTCGGAGCCTTCCTCCGCAAGGACAAGGACGGCATCGAGAAGGACATCCAGCGCGCCTACGACCTCTTCCCCATCCTGGGCGAACGCCGAAAGCAGGCCGCCGGCACCCTCTCGGGCGGTGAGCAGCAGATGCTCGCCATGGGCCGCGCCCTGATGTCCCAGCCCAAGCTGCTCATGCTCGACGAGCCCTCCATGGGCCTCTCCCCGATCATGATGCAGAAGATCATGGAGACCATCGCGACCCTGAAGGCGGAGGGCATGACGATTCTGCTCATCGAGCAGAACGCCCAGGCCGCCCTCTCCCTCGCGGACCACGGCTACGTCCTGGAGGTCGGCAAGATCAAGCTCTCCGGCACGGGCCAGGATCTCCTGCACGACGACGAGGTCCGCAAGACCTACCTCGGAGAGGACTGACCCGGCCTTGTTATCGGCAGGGTCCACCAAGCCAGGAGGCCCGCCCCACAGCGTTGTGGGGCGGGCCTCCTGTCGTATGTATACGTACGCGATGTACACGTACGCGCGTACGGGCCGGGGCTACTGCCCCTTCGCGGCCTTCTTCTCCTCGGCGTCCTCGATGACCGCCTCGGCGACCTGCTGCATGGACATCCGCCGGTCCATCGACGTCTTCTGGATCCACCGGAACGCGGCGGGCTCCGTCAGGCCGTACTGCGTCTGCAGGATGCTCTTCGCCCGGTCGACCAGCTTGCGCGTCTCCAGCCGCTGGGAGAGGTCGGCGACCTCCTTCTCCAGCGCCTTCAGCTCGGCGAACCGGGAGACGGCCATCTCGATGGCCGGCACGACGTCGCTCTTGCTGAACGGCTTCACCAGATACGCCATGGCCCCGGCGTCCCGAGCGCGCTCCACGAGATCGCGCTGCGAGAAGGCCGTGAGCATGAGGACGGGCGCGATGGACTCGCCGGCGATCTTCTCGGCGGCGGAGATCCCGTCCAGAACGGGCATCTTCACATCCAGGATCACCAGATCGGGCCGGTGCTCCCGAGCGAGCTCGACGGCCGCGGCGCCGTCACCGGCCTCGCCGACGACCGAGTAGCCCTCTTCTTCGAGCATCTCTTTGAGGTCGAGGCGGATGAGGGCCTCGTCCTCGGCGATGACGACGCGGGTCGTCAGCGGCGGGACGTGCGACTGGTCGTCGTCGGCGACGGGCTGGGGCGACTCGGGGGCGGTCACGGGGGCGGCTCCTCGTTGCGGGGCGATACTGCTCACCATGAGCCTACCCAGCTACGGTATGGTTGGGGCACGGAGGGTCCTTGCCTTCCTTCGTTTCGAAGGAGCCCCGGTAGCCCAGCGGTAGAGGCCATGGATTCAAAACCCATTCAGCGTCGGTTCGAATCCGACCCGGGGCACTTTCCCTCCAATTCCAAGGTCACGGCATACGGGCGGCGTTCACCCGCTCCGGCGAATATCCCGGCACTCGCCTCCGCGCGACGACCGACTGCGCCAGGCTCGCACCCGTGTACGACCTCGAAACGCGTGAGCACGCCCTCGCCCTCGTCGCCGGTGGCCGCAGTCTCAACTCCGTGAGCAAGCAGACTGGGATCTCCCGCGCGGCGATACGCGCCTGGCGCACCCGACTTGAGCCGCTCCCGCGTATTGGCCCCCAGTCCGCCCCGTGTCCGCGCTGCCGAGCCGTACCCGGCCCGCCCGAGGACCCGGCCGCATACGCCTATCTGCTCGGGTTGTACCTGGGCGACGGCTGCATCAGCGACCACCCGCGTGGCGGTCATGTCCTCCGCATCGCCTGCGCGGACGCGTGGCCCGGCCTCATCGACGCATGCCGCGACGCCGTCCTGGCCGTACGACCGGAAGGCAGCGTCTGCGTGCTGCAGAAACAGGGGTGCGTCGCCGTCACCAGCTACGGCCGCCACTGGACCTGCCTCTTCCCGCAACACGGACCGGGCCGGAAACACAAGCGACGCACCGCCCTCGAAGACTGGCAGCAAGCCATCGTCGACGCCTACCCCTGGGAGTTCATCCGGGGGCTCATCCACTCCGACGGTTGCCGGATCACCAACTGGACCACGCGCCTCGGGGGCGGCGAGAAGAAGCGGTACAAGTACCCCCGGTACTTCTTCACCAACAAGTCGGACGACATCCGCGGACTCTTCGGCAAGGCCCTCGATCTCGTCGGCGTGGAGTGGACCACGCTCGCGAGGGGGAGCGACCCGCTCAACATATCCGTCGCCCGCAAGGCGTCCGTCGCCCTCATGGACCTCCACGTCGGGCCCAAGTACTGAGCGGCCCCTCAGCCCGTCACCGGGTCCCCGATGTGGTGCACCCGGACCAGGTTCGTCGAGCCCGCTACGCCGGGCGGGGAGCCCGCCGTGATGACCACCAGGTCGCCCTTCGCGCAGCGGCCGATGCGCAGGAGGTGTTCGTCTACCTGGGCGACCATCGCGTCGGTGGATTCGACGTGGGGGCCGAGGAAGGTCTCCACGCCCCAGGTGAGGCTGAGTTGGGCGTGGGTCGCCGGGTCGGGGGTGAAGGCGAGGAGGGGGATGGGTGAGCGGTAGCGGGAAAGGCGCTTCACCGTGTCGCCGGACTGGGTGAAGGCGACGAGGAACGCGGCGCCGAGGAAGTCGCCCATCTCGGCGGCGGCGCGGGCGACGGCGCCGCCTTGGGTGCGGGGCTTGTTGCGGTCGGTCAGGGGCGGGAGGCCCTTGGCGAGGACGTCTTCTTCGGCGGCTTCGACGATGCGGCCCATGGTCCTGACCGTTTCGACGGGGTACTTGCCGACGCTGGTTTCGCCGGAGAGCATGACGGCGTCGGTGCCGTCGATGACGGCGTTGGCGACGTCGGAGGCTTCGGCGCGGGTGGGGCGGGAATTGTCGATCATCGAGTCGAGCATCTGGGTGGCGACGATGACCGGCTTGGCGTTGCGCTTGGCGAGTTTGACGGCGCGCTTCTGGACGATGGGGACTTGTTCCAGCGGCATTTCGACGCCGAGGTCGCCGCGGGCGACCATGATGCCGTCGAAGGCGGCGACGATGCCGTCGATGTTCTCGACGGCCTGAGGCTTCTCGATCTTGGCGATGACGGGGAGGCGGCGGCCTTCCTCGTCCATGATGCGGTGGACGTCGTCGATGTCGCGTCCGCTGCGGACGAAGGAGAGGGCGATGATGTCGGCACCGGTGCGCAGGGCCCACCGGAGGTCTTCGACGTCCTTGTCGGAGAGTGCGGGGACGGAGACGGCGACGCCGGGGAGGTTGAGGCCCTTGTGGTCGGAGACCATGCCGCCTTCGACGACGGTGGTGTGGACGCGGGGTCCGTCGACTTCGGTGACTTCGAGGGTGACGCGGCCGTCGTCGACGAGGATGCGTTCGCCGGGGGTGACGTCGGTGGCGAGGCCGGGGTAGGTGGTGCCGCAGGTGTGGCGGTCGCCTTCCATGGGTTCGACGGTGATGGTGAAGTCGTCGCCGCGTTCAAGGAGTACGGGTCCTTCGCGGAAGCGGCCGAGGCGGATCTTCGGGCCTTGAAGGTCGGCGAGGACGCCGACGCTGCGGCCGGTTTCGTCGGAGGCTTTGCGTACGCGCTGGTAGCGCTCCTCGTGTTCGGCGTAGGTGCCGTGGCTGAGGTTGAACCGGGCGACGTCCATGCCGGCTTCGACCAATGCCTTGATCTGGTCGTATGTGTCGGTGGCGGGGCCCAGGGTACAGACGATCTTTGCTCGGCGCATGGTTCGAGCCTATGGCTTACCGACGGGTAGAGAATTGGGCTTGCGTGACTACTCAACAACCTTTGCATGAAGGGTTGTTGACAAGTGTTGAATTGGGCGGGGGCCTGCTCCGATGAGCGGTTACGAGAGGTAGCCGCTGAGGGCGCGCAGGCGTGAGGGGTGGCGGAGCTTCGACATGGTCTTGGCTTCTATCTGGCGGATGCGTTCGCGGGTGACGCCGTAGACCTTGCCGATCTCGTCGAGGGTGCGGGGGTCGTCGCCGTCGAGTCCGTACCGCAGGGTGATGACGCCCGCTTCGCGTTCGGTGAACGAGGCGAGGAGGGTGCGGAGCTGGGCCGCGAGGAGGTCGGCGCCGACGATGTCTTCGGCGGTGGGGGCGGCCCGGTCCTCGATGACGTCGCCGAGTTCGCCGCCGTCGTCGCCGAGGGGGGTGTGCAGGGATACGGGGGTGCGGTCGTAGCCCTGGATCTGGAGGACGCGGGCGACGGGGATGTCGAGGGCGGTGGCGAGTTCTTCGGGTGTGGGGTCGCGGTCCAGGGTGGTGGTGAGGTCGCGGCGGACGCGGGTGAGGCGGTTGATCTCCTCGGTCATGTGGACGGGGACGCGGATGGTGCGGCTCTGGTCGGCGAGGGCGCGGCCGATGGCCTGCTTGATCCACCAGGTGGCGTAGGTGGACAGCTTGAATCCCTTGGCGGGGTCGAATTTCTCGATGGCGCGGAGCAGGCCGAGGTTGCCTTCCTGGACGAGGTCGAGGAAGAGCATGCCGCGGCCGGTGTAGCGCTTGGCGATGGAGACGACGAGGCGGAGGTTGGCCTCCATCATCTGATCCTTGGCGCGGCGGCCGTCTCGGGAGAGGCGTTCGAGTTCGGGGGTGGGGGTGGCGGTGTCAGCGATCTGCTGTTCGGCGCGGAGGCCGGCCTGGATGCGTTCGCCGAGGGCGACTTCCTGGTCGGCGGTGAGGAGGGGGATGCGGCCGATCTGGCGGAGGTAGTCGCGGATCTGGTCGGCGGAGTGGTGCTGGGCGGTGGCGGTGGTGGGCACGCGGGGCCTTCCGGTTGGGTGACGTCGACGGTTCCTTGTGACGGGCCTAAATTTAGGCTGGACCAAGAAACTATGTCAAGCATAAATTTAGGTTCGACCTATGAGAGGATTGAGTCATGAGCGCACCGACCCTTCGGGAGCAGAAGAAGCAGCAGACCCGGCAGGTCATCTCCGACGCGGCGACGGGGCTGTTCCTGCGGCACGGCTTCGACCATGTGACGATCGCGGAGGTGGCGGCGGAGGCCGGCGTCTCGAAGATGACGGTCACCAACTACTTCCCGCGCAAGGAGGACCTGGTTCTCGACCTCGGTGAGGACTTCGTCTCGGGCCCGGCGCGGGCGGTGGCCGCGCGGGCGCCGGGGGTGTCGCCGGTGGAGGCGCTACGGGACGACTATCTGGCGGCCGTACGCCGCCGGGACCCGGTGATCGGCTTCGCGCCGGAGCCGTTCGCGCGGATGCTGACGGAGAGCCCGGTGCTGCTGGCGCGGCTGCGGGAGTTCCATGAGCTGAGGGAGGCGGCGGTGGCGGGGGTGCTGGCGGAGGAGGCGGGTGTGAGATCCCCGGCCGAGGACATCACGCCGTACGCGGTGGCGGCGCAGCTGGGAGGGGCGTTGCGGGTGCTGTTCGGGCGGTTGGTGGAGCGGGTGCTGGAGGGGGCGGATGTGGAGGAGATCGGGGCGGCGCATGAGGTGGAGGCGGGGAGGGTGTTCGGACTGCTGAAGGGGTAGGGCGCGGCGATCGTCGGAGCGGACCGCCTGAGCCCCGAGGGCGGTCCGGGTCGGAACCGCCGGGCCCTGGGCGCCGCGGCCGTCGGAGTAGTCGGCCCCGAGGCCCGAAGACGTTCGAGGTGGGCCGGGACGGGCCCCGAGGGCGGTCCGGGTGGGCCGGAACCGAAGGGGGCGCCGCCTGTCGGGGCGCTGCGCCCACCCTCCCCCAGGCTCCGTCCGGGGGGACCCACAGCCCCGCGGGACGATTGCCCACAACAGGGGGGCGTCTGTGGCGCGAAGCTGCCGCGGCGGGGGCGAGGCTGGGCCCCTGGTCCCCGTCAGGGTTTCGGGAAGGGGCGGGGTGGGGGCCACTCCCCCGGGGCTACAGCCTTGGCGGGGCCATCGTGAAACGGGCGTTGACCTGGGCGTAGACCGTCTGGCGTTCGGGTTCCAGGTCCAGTGGGGGCGCCGCTTCCGTGGCCTCTGCCGCGAAGGCCATGCGGAGGCCGCCGCCGGCCGGGGGCAGGGTGTCGTAGGGGGCGTTCTCCGCGCCGAGGTCGGCGAGTTCGACGAGGGAGGCGAGGGTGGTGCCGAGGGCTTCGGCGTATTCGCGGGCGCGTTGGACCGCTTCGCGGACTGCCTGGCGGCGGGCCTCGCCGTGGGCCGGGGAGTCGGGGCGCAGGGCCCACCAGGGGCCGTCGACGCGGGTGAGGTCGAGGTCGGCGAGGCGGGTGGTGAGTTCGCCGAGGGCGGTGAAGTCGGTGAGTTCGGCGGTGATGTGGACCCGGCCGTGGTAGGCGCGGATGCGTTCTCCTCGGCCGTGGCGGGTGAGCTCGGGCGAGATGGAGAATGCGCCGGTCTCGACCTTTTCGACGGATTCGCCGTAGGACTTGATGAGGTCGAGGACCTCGTTGTTGCGGCGGGTCAGGTCGTCCAGGGCTGAGCGGCGGTCGGTGCCTCGTGCGCTGACGGTGATGCCGATGCGCGCGATCTCGGGGTCGAACTCCAGCCTGGCTTCGCCTCGGACGGCGAGCCGGGGCGCCTCGGGGGTGCCGTAGGGGACGGCGGTGGCGGGGGTGGGTTCTTCCGTGGTCACGGACGCGCTCCTCGGGTAGCGGCGACGGCGGTCTCTTCCACTCTCCCATCGGATTGCCCGTCAGGGGTGTTGCGCGGCGGGTCTCCTGGGCCAGAATCTACGCGCGTTGTGCACCGAGAACGAAGGAGATCACATGCCGCTGAACCGTAGGACGTTCCTGGAGGGGTCGGTTGCCGCCGGAGCGGGCGCGGCCGCCCTCGTCGCCGGGACGGCCCCGGCGGCCCAGGCCCATGGGCGGCCGCCGAAGCGGTACTCCTTCACCGTGATGGGCACCACCGACCTGCACGGTCACGTCTTCAACTGGGACTACTTCACCGACCGGGAGTTCGACGACAAGGCTCACAACGACGTCGGTCTCGCGAAGATATCGACGCTGGTGGAGCAGGTCCGCAAGGAGAAGGGGCGGCGCAACACGCTGCTGATCGACGCGGGTGACACGATCCAGGGCACCCAGCTGTCGTACTACTACGCCAAGATCGACCCCATCACCGCGCGGCGCGGTCCGGTGCATCCGATGGCGCAGGCGATGAACGCCATCGGCTACGACGCCGCCGCGCTCGGCAACCACGAGTTCAACTACGGCATCCCGGTACTGCGGAAGTTCGAGGAGCAGTGTGATTTCCCGCTGCTCGGGGCCAACGCGCTGGACGCGAAGACGCTCCGGCCGGCGTTCCGGCCGTACAGCATGCACCGGCTGCGTACGCCGTGCGGGCGGGATGTGCGGGTGGCGGTGCTCGGGCTCACCAATCCTGGGATCGCGCTGTGGGACAAGGCGAACGTCCAGGGGCGGATGGTGTTCCCCGGCCTGGAGGAGCAGGCCGCGAAGTGGGTGCCGAAGCTGCGGTCGATGGGCGCGGATGTGGTGATCGTGTCCGCGCACAGTGGTTCGAGCGGTACGTCGTCGTACGGGGACCAGCTGCCGTACGTCGAGAACGCCGCCGCGCTCGTGGCGGAGCAGGTGCCGGGGATCGACGCGATCCTGGTCGGGCACGCGCACACGGAGATCGCCGAGTACCGCGTGACGAACAAGGAGACCGGCAAGGACGTGGTGCTGTCCGAGCCGCTGAAGTGGGGGCAGCGGCTGACGCTGTTCGGGTTCGATCTGGTGTGGGAGAAGGGGCGCTGGGTCGTCGAGAAGGTGGGCGCGCGGGTGCTCAACTCGAACACGGTCGCGGAGGACGCTCGGATCACGCGGCTGCTCACGGATGAGCACCGCAAGGTTGTCGCGTACGTCAATCAGGTGATCGGTACGTCGACCGTGGCGATGTCGACGGCCGAGGCGGCCTGGAAGGACGAGCCGATCATCGATCTGATCAACCACGTGCAGGCGGAGACGGTGCGGGCGGCCCTCGCCGGGGGTGAGCACGCGGCGCTGCCGGTGCTGTCGCAGGCGTCGTGCTTCTCCCGGACGGCGGGGATCCCGGCCGGTCAGGTGACGATCAAGGACGCGGCCGGGCTGTACCCCTTCGAGAACACCCTGGAGGCGAGGGTGCTGACGGGGGCGCAGCTGAAGGACTATCTGGAGTACTCGGCGAAGTACTACGTGCGAACGCCGGCGGGTGCGCCGGTGGAGCCGGCGAAGCTGTCCAACGCGGAGGGTACGCCGGACTACAACTACGACGCCCTGTATGGGCTGACGTACGAGATCGACATCGCGCGGGCCGTCGGTTCGCGGATCGTGAATCTGTCCTTCGAGGGCAGGCCGGTGGATCCGGCGGCGCGGTTCGTGCTGGCTGTGAACAACTACCGGGCGAGTGGTGGCGGGGCGTTCCCGCACATCGCCGGGGCGCCGCAGGTGTGGGCGAACTCGGACGAGATCCGTAACACGATCATCCAGTGGGTGCGGGCGAAGGGGACCGTCGACCCGGGGCAGTTCGCGTCGGTGGGGTGGAAGCTGACCCGGGACGGGGTGCCGGTGTTCTGAGCACCGGTCTTCTCAGCACTGCTCCTCTGAGCACTGCTCTTCTGAGCGCCGGTTTTCCGAGCTCGCTCTAGCGGGTGCCGGTGAGAGGCGTCAGTGTGCCGGCCTGGGCCGGGACGTGTGGCGCCTCTTGCCGTTCCAGGCCGAAGCTGGTGAAGGCGGTGCGGCGGGGCAGGGGGTAGGGCTCTTTGCCGGTGAGGGAGTTGAGGATGGCGGCGCTGCGCCAGGCGGCGAGTCCGAGGTCGGGTGCGCCGACGCCGTGGGTGTGTTTCTCGGCGTTCTGGACGTAGACCGAGCCGGTGACGGAGCCGTCGAGGACGATCCGGAACTCGGTGTCGATGCGGGGCCGGCCGGAGGCGTCGTGGCGGAGGTAGGGGTCGAGCCCGGCGAGGATCCGGCCGAGGGGGCGTTCGCGGTATCCGGTGGCGAGGACGACGGCGTCGGTGGTGAGGCGGGAGCGGGTGCCCTGCTGGACGTGTTCGAGGTGGAGCTCGACCTTGGTGGTGGCGACGCGGCCGGCGGTGCGGACGCGGACGCCGGGGGTGAGGACGGCGTCGGGCCAGCCGCCGTGCAGGGTGCGGCGGTAGAGCTCGTCGTGGATGGCGGCGATGGTGTCGGCGTCGATGCCTTTGTGGAGCTGCCATTGGCGGGGGACGAGTCCGTCGCGTACGGCTTCGGGGAGGGCGTGGAAGTAGCGGGTGTAGTCGGGGGTGAAGTGTTCCAGGCCGAGCTTGGAGTACTCCATGGGGGCGAATGCCTCGGTCCGGGCCAGCCAGTGGATTTTCTCGGCGCCGGTGGGGCGGGCGCGGAGCAGGTCGAGGAAGATCTCGGCGCCGGACTGGCCGGAGCCGATGACGGTGATGTGTCCGGCGGCGAGCAGCTGGTCGCGGTGGGTGAGGTAGTCGGCGGAGTGGAAGACGGGGACGGCGGGGGCGTCGGCGAGGGGGCGCAGGGGTTCGGGTACGTAAGGTTCGGTGCCGACGCCGAGGGCGATGTTGCGGGTGTAGGTGCGGCCGAGGGCTTCGGCTTCGCCGTCGGGGGCGAGCCGGGTGAAGTCGACTTCGAAGAGGGATCGGTCGGGGTTCCAGCGGACGGAGTCCACCTGGTGGCCGAAGTGGAGGCCGGGGAGCTGGTCGCTGACCCAGCGGCAGTAGGCGTCGTATTCGGCGCGCTGGATGTGGAACTTCTCGGCGAAGTAGAAGGGGAAGAGCCGGCCGCGTGAGCGGAGGTAGCTGAGGAAGGACCAGGGGCTGGCGGGGTCGGCGAGGGTGACGAGGTCGGCGAGGAAGGGGACTTGGAGGGTGGCGCCTTCGATGAGGAGGCCGGGGTGCCAGTGGAAGGCGGGGCGCTGTTCGTAGAAGGCGGCGTCGAGGCCGTCGGGGATGCCGTGGGCGAGGGCGGCGAGGGAGAGGTTGAAGGGGCCGATGCCGATGCCGACGAGGTCGCG
Organism: Streptomyces purpureus; assembly: GCF_014648195.1. Lineage (GTDB taxonomy): Bacteria > Actinomycetota > Actinomycetes > Streptomycetales > Streptomycetaceae > Streptomyces > Streptomyces purpureus. The sequence continues at coordinate 153,663 of NZ_BMQQ01000004.1, read as the reverse complement.
GGGCGGGGTGTCCTCGCGCGTCCCTGGGGCGTGGGGGGCGGGGTCGCGCTGGGGGGTGCCGGTCATCGGTCGGTGCTGCCTTCCACGAGGTGGGTCACGAGCTTGAGCAGGTGGGCCAGGTCGCCGGGGGTGGCGTGCGGGTTGAGCAGGGTGGCTTTGAGCCAGAGGCGGCCGTCGGCGTGGGCGCGGCCGAGGACGGCGCGGCCTTCGGTGAGGAGGGTGCGGCGGATGGTGGCGACGGTGGCGTCGTCCGCGTCGGTGGGGCGGAAGAGGACGGTGCTGATGGTGGGCCGTTCGTAGAGCTCAAGGCCGGGGTGGTGGTCGACGAGGGCAGCGAGCTCCTGGGCGAGGGTGAGGACGCGGTCGACGAGGGCTTCGAGGCCGGTGCGGCCGAGGGCGCGCAGGGTGACGGCGGTTTTGAGGATGTCGGGCCTGCGGGTGGTGCGCAGGGAGCGGCCGAGCAGGTCGGGCAGGCCGGCGTCGGTGTCGTCGGTGGCGTTGAGGTAGTCGGCGGTGTGGGCCAGGACGTCGAGGGTGCGGGTGTCGCGTACGGCGAGGAGTGAGGCGGCGGCGGGCTGCCAGCCGAGTTTGTGCAGGTCGACGGTGACGGTGTGGGCGCGGTCGAGGCCGGTGAGGAGGGGGCGGTGGGCGGCGCTGAAGAGCAGCGGGCCGCCGTAGGCGGCGTCGATGTGGAGGGTGGCGCCGTGGCGCTCGCAGAGGTCGGCGATATCGGGGAGCGGATCGATGCGGCCGGTGTCGGTGGTGCCGGCGGTGGCGGCGACGAGGTGGGGGCCCGGCAGGTCGGTGAGGGCGTTGTCGAGGGCGGCGGGGTCGAGGGTGCCGCCCGGGGCCGGGATGGTGACCGGTTCGGGCAGGCCGAGGAGCCAGGCGCCGCGCCGCAGGGAGTGGTGGGCGCCGTCGCCGTGGAGGAGGCGTACGGAGCCGTGGTGTTCCCTGGCGAGGAGTAGGGCGAGCTGGTTGGACTCGGTGCCGCCGGTGGTGGCGAGGGCGTCGGGGTGGGCGGCGCGGGGGTAGATCTCGGCGGCGAGGGCCCGTACCACTTCGGCTTCGAGGGCGGAGGCGGCCGGTGCCTGGTCCCAGGAGTCCAGGGAGGGGTTGAGCGCGGAGGCGGCGAGGTCGGCCGCGGCGGCGAGGGCGAGCGGCGGGGTGTGGAGGTGGGCCGCGCACAGCGGGTCGGCGGGGTCGGCCGCGCCTTCGGTGAGGGCGGTGACGAGGGTGCGGAGTGCTTCCTGGGCGCCGGTGCCGGTGTCGGGCAGGACGGGCGCGAGGGTGGTGTGCATCCGGTCGGCGACGGCTGCCGGGCCGCCGGCGGGGAGGGGTCCGCCGCGTCGCTGGGCTCCGGTGCGCAGGGCGTCGAGCACGGTGGCGAGCAGGGGGTGCAGGGCGTCGGGGCGGGCCAGGGGTGGCGGGGCGGGCATGGGGACCAGCTTGCCGGGGGTTTGCCGGATTCGTCCGGCGAGCGGCTGAGCTCACTCGAACGGGGGACGGGGCCCTTGGTGTGGGGCCCCGTCCGGTCGGTGGTCGGCTGCCAACGGTCAGGTGATGGCTGTCATTTGTCGGCCGTCATCCGTCATCCGTCATCCGTTGGCTGTCATCTGTCAGCCGTCTGCTGTCAGCCGTCGGGCGTCCGCTGTCCGCTGTCCGCTGTCCGCTGCCGTCTGCCGTCTGCCGTCTGCCGTCTGCCGTCTGTCAGGCGTCGGCGCGCAAGGTACGGACGTGCAGGGCCCGGCGGAGGTCGTCGAGCTGGTCGACGAGTTTGCGGCGCAGGGCCGGGGTGAGGTCGTCGTTGGTGAGGTGTTGTTCGCCGGTGTGCAGGGAGTCGGCGTCGACGGCGTGGACGGGGAAGGCGTAGCGCCCTGCTGCTTCGGCGATGGCGGGGCCGCGGCGGGCGGCGAGTGCGATCGCGTCGGGGTAGAAGCGGGGCACGTACTGCCGTACCACTTCGGCCTGTTCGGGCTGCCAGAAGCCTTGGGCGACGGCGGTGAAGAGGTAGTTCGACAGGTCGTCGGTGTCGAAGAGGCGGGACCAGGCGGCGGCTTTCGCCTCGGGGGTGGGCAGGGCGGCGCGGCAGCGGGCGGCGCCTTCCTGGCCGGTGGCGCTGGGGTCGCGGGCGAGTTCGGCGGCGATGGCGGCTTCGTCGGTGGCGCCGAGGACGGCGAGGCGGCCGAGGATGCGCCAGCGCAGTTCGTGGTCGAGTTCGGGGCCGCCGTGGACGGTGCCGTCGGCGAGCCAGCTCTGCAGGGTGCCGGGCTGGGTGGCGCTGTCGATGAGGGCGCGTACGGCGGTCAGGCGCAGGCCGGGGGCTTCGCCGTCCTCGGTGCGGCGGATGAGGGCCTTGGCGAGGGAGGTGAGGAGGGCGAGTGCGGCGGGGCGCTGTTCGGTGGGGAGGTAGCGGTCGGCGATCTGGGTGCGGGCGAAGCCGAGGACGCCTTGGACGATGGCGAGGTCGCTCTCCTGGGTGAGGTGGGCGTGGGCGGTCTGGAGGTAGGCGTCCGGTTCGAGTTCGCCGTCGCGGACCATGTCGCGCAGGGTGTTCCAGACGACGGCGCGGGTGAGTGGGTCGGGGATCTTGGAGAGGCAGCGCAGGGCCGGTTCTTCGGAGTGGGTGTCGAGGCGGACCTTGGCGTAGGTGAGGTCGGCGTCGTTGAGGACGACGAGGGCGGGGCGGGGGCCGGAGAGGTGGGTGGGTTCGTGCTGTGGGACGTCGATCTCGCGGCGTTCGCGCAGGACGAGGTCGCCGGAGCCGTCGAGGGCGTGGTCGTAGATGCCGGCGGCGACGCGGTGGGGTCGGCTGCCGGTGCGGTCGACGGTGAGGTCCCAGCGGGTGCCTTCGCCGGTGAGTTTGGGGGTGAGGGTGTCGACGCCGGTGGTGCGCAGCCACCGTTCGGCCCAGGCGTGGACGTCGCGGTCGGTGACGGAGGCGAGGTTGTCGATGAAGTCGGCGAGGGTGGCGTTGCCGAACTTGTGGCGGTGGAAGTGGACGTTGATGCCGGCGAGGAAGTCCTTCTCGCCCATCCAGGCGACGAGCTGGCGCAGGGCGGAGGCGCCCTTGGCGTAGGAGATGCCGTCGAAGTTGAGGAGGGCGGAGGCGGTGTCGGGGACGGCGTCGGGGTCGGGGGCGACGGGGTGGGTGGAGGGGCGCTGGTCGGCGTCGTAGCCCCATGACTTGCGGACGATGCCGAAGTCGATCCAGGTGTCGGGGTAGCGGGTGGTGGCTTCGTTGACGGTCTGGTAGCCCATGTACTCGGCGAAGGACTCATTCAGCCAGATGTCGTCCCACCAGCGCAGGGTGACGAGGTCGCCGAACCACATGTGGGCCATTTCGTGGGCGATGACCATGGCGCGGGTCTGGCGTTCGGTGACGGTGACGGCGGAGCGGTAGACGAATTCGTCGCGGAAGGTGACGAGGCCGGGGTTCTCCATGGCGCCGGCGTTGAATTCGGGGACGAAGGCCTGGTCGTAGGAGTCGAAGGGGTAGGGCTCCTCGAATTTCTCGTGGTAGCGGTCGTAGCACTGTCGTGTGACGTCGAGGATTTCGTCGGCGTCGGCGTCGAGGTGGGGGGCGAGGGAGCGGCGGCAGTGGATGCCGAAGGGGATGCCGGCGTGTTCGGTGCGTACGGAGTGCCATGGGCCGGCGGCGATGGCGGCGAGGTAGGTGGAGATGGGTGGGGTGGGGGCGGCCTGCCAGCGTCCGTCGGGGAGCTGGGTGGTGATGCCGTTTGCGAGGACGGTCCAGCCGTCGGGGGCGGTGACGGTGAGTTCGAAGACGGCTTTGAGGTCGGGCTGGTCGAAGGCGGCGAAGACGCGCTGGACGTCTTCCATGAAGAGCTGGGTGTAGACGTAGGTCTCGCCGTCGGTGGGGTCGGTGAAGCGATGCATGCCTTCGCCGGTGCGGGAGTAGCGCATGGCGGCGTCGACGCGGAGTTCGTGTTCGCCTTCGCTCAGGGCGGGGAGCGGGAGGCGGTTCTCGACGAGTTTTTCGGGGTCGAGGGGGTGTCCGTCGAGGGTGACGGAGCGCAAGGTGGCGGGCTTGAGCTCGACGAAGGTGTCTCCGGTGGTGCGGGTGGTGAACCGGATGACGGTGGTGGAGTCGAAGGTGTCGTCGCCGGTGGTCAGATCGAGGGTGATCGTGTACCGGTGGACGTCGAGGAGCTGGGCACGGGTCTGCGCTTCGTCGCGCGTCAGTACGGGCATGGGGCCATGCTGCCCGATGGGGGTGGGGGCTGGGCAGGGGGTTTCGCCGATGGCTGGGAGCGGGGGCCCGGCGGGGTGGGGCGCGCCCGCGCCGGGGGGTCAGGCGGGGCCGGCGCCGGTGAGGTGGGCGAAGGCGGCGGTGACGCCGTAGCCGGCGGCGACGCTTTCGCGTACGTCGTGGGCGAGGGCGGCGAGGTCTTCCAGGGTGAGGGAGGAGCTGGGGAGGCGGCGGAAGTCGTGCAGTTCGACGTGGAGGTCGGGGGTGTCGGTGACGCCGAGTCCGGCGAGGACTTCGGTGCCGCTCATGCGGGTGGCGTCGCCGCCGCGGGCCGAGATGGTGCCGCCGAGGGTGATGACCCTGACGCGGGGCATCAGTGTGCTCCGTCGGCGATCGTCTCGTGGTGGCGGATGACCTCGGCGATGATGAAGTTGAGGAGTTTTTCCGCGAAGGCGGGGTCGAGTCTGGCGCTCTCGGCGAGCTGGCGGAGCCGGGCGATCTGGCGGGCTTCGCGGGCGGGGTCGGCGGGCGGCAGGTGGTGCTTGGCCTTGAGGACGCCGACCTGCTGGGTGCATTTGAAGCGTTCGGCGAGCATGTGGACGACCGCCGCGTCGATGTTGTCGATGCTCTCTCGCAGCCGGGTCAGTTCCGCGGTGACGGACTCGTCGATCTCGCTCATGAGCAGCGAGCTTAGACGGATCATGTGGTGATTGTCGGGGGATGCCCGGGATCTGGGACGCGGTCGCTCCAGCCGCCGGGGACGGTGCGGCCTTGTTGTTCGCGGAAGCGGACGGGGGGTGTGCCGACGCGGCGGGTGAAGAGGCGGGAGAAGTAGGAGGGGTCGTCGTAGCCGACGCGGCGGGCGACGGCGGCGACGGGGAGTTCGGTGGCGGCGAGGAGTTCTTTGGCGCGGCCGAGGCGTAGGGAGAGCAGGTAGTCCTTGGGGCTGCAGCCGGCGGCGCGGCGGACGGCGGTGCGTAGTTCGGTGGCGGTCATGCCGTGGCGGGCGGCGTGTTCGGCGACGGAGAGTGGCTGGAAGGCGTCGCGGGCGAGGGCGGTGAGGAGGGGGTCGCCGTCGGCGGTGGTGTCGGCGCGGGCGCGGCGGAGGGTGACGAGGAGTTCGTGGACGGCGGCGGCGGTTTCGACTTCGAGGAGGGGGTTGCCGCGGCGGGCCGCGCGGGCGATGCGGCCGACGGTGGTGCGGGCGGGGGTGGCGTCGGCGAGGGGGACGACGGGGCGGTCGGGTTCGATGTAGCCGAGTTCGGTGTAGGTGGTGGTGGCGGGGCCGGTGAAGTCGACGAAGCATTCGTCCCAGCCGGTGGTGGGGTCGGCGGCGTAGTGGTGGGGGGTGCCGGGGGTGAGCCAGATGAGGGCGGGGGCGGTGATGGTGGTGCGGCGGCCGTCGGTGGTGCGGTACCAGCCGCTGCCGGCGCTGATGACGACGGCGACGTGGTGGTCGAGGGTGCGGGGGCCGACGGTGGGGAGGGTGCCGTGCTGGAGTCCGACGCCGAGGCAGACCAGTCCGAGGCGGTGGTGGACGGGGCTGGGCGTGAAGTAGCGCATCCAGGTGTGGTACATCCGCGGTCGCCCCTTTCGTACGGTCGCTCGTCGCGTACGCTCGCCGGTCGCCGGTCGCCGGCCCGTTCCCGGTCGCCGTTCCTGGTCCGTTCCCAGTCCCAGTCCCAGTCCCGGTCCCGGTCCCGGTCCCGGTCGCCGTTCCCGTCTTCCCCGTCCCGTACGTCCGTGCGACTGCGTCCAATCAGCGCCGATCTTTGTCCATGGACCGGCCGGCCGCCAGAGGGCGAGGGTGGGGGCCATGAGCGTGTTCACGGTGGGGGACGAGGATTTTCTGCTGGACGGGCGGCCGGTGCGGCTGCTGTCGGGGGCGTTGCACTACTTCCGGGTGCATGAGGAGCAGTGGGGGCATCGGGTCGCGATGCTGCGGGCGATGGGGCTCAACTGTGTGGAGACGTATGTGCCGTGGAATCTGCACGAGCCGGAGCTGGGGCGGTTTCGGGACGTGGGGGCGCTGGGGCGGTTCCTTGATGTGGTGGCGGCGGCCGGGATGTGGGCGATCGTGCGGCCGGGGCCGTACATCTGTGCCGAGTGGGAGAACGGCGGGTTGCCGCACTGGCTGACGGGGCGGCTGGGGCGGCGGGTGCGGACCGACGACGCGGAGTATCTGGTGCATGTGGAGCGCTGGTTCCGGGCGCTGCTGCCACAGGTCGTGGCGCGGCAGATCGACCGGGGCGGTCCGGTGGTCATGGTGCAGGCGGAGAACGAGTACGGGAGTTACGGCTCCGACCGGGGCTATCTGCGTCATGTGGTGGATCTGCTGCACGCGTGCGATGTGACGGTGCCGTTGTTCACCTCGGACGGGCCGGAGGACCACATGCTGACCGGCGGCAGTGTGCCGGGGGTGTTGGCGACGGTGAATTTCGGGTCCGGGGCGCGGGAGGCGTTCGGGGTGTTGCGCCGGCATCAGCCGCGGGGGCCGCTGATGTGTATGGAGTTCTGGTGTGGCTGGTTCGCGCATTGGGGTGAGGAGGGTGTGGTGCGCGATGCGGGGGATGCTGCGGGGGCGTTGCGGGAGATTTTGGAGTGCGGGGCGTCGGTGAATGTGTACATGGCGCATGGGGGAACGAATTTCGCGGGCTGGGCGGGGGCGAACCGGTCGGGTGGGGCGCACGACGGGCCTTTGGAGCCGACGGTGACGTCGTACGACTATGACGCGCCGGTGGATGAGGCGGGGTTGCCGACGGAGAAGTTCTGGCGGTTCCGGGAGGTGCTGTCGGCGTACGCGTCGGGGCCGCTGCCGGAGGTTCCGGCGGCGCCGGTGCGGCTGGCGGGCCCGGTGGGGGCTGTGCTGGAGGGGTGGGCGCCGCTCGGGGAGGTCCTGGAGGTGCTCGGGGACGAGGAGTGGGACACTCCGCTGCCGCCGGCGTTCGAGGAGCTGGGGGTGGACCGGGGGGTGGTGTGCTACCGGCTGGAGGTGCCGGGGCCGCGGCGGCCGTATCCGCTGACGGTGGAGGGGCTGCGTGACCATGTGACGTTGTACGTGGACGGTCGGCGGGCGGAGCCGGGGGCGGCGGTGGCGGGGCCGGCGTCGGTGGAGCTGTGGGTGGAGTCGTGGGGGCGGGTCAACTACGGGCCGCGGCTGGGTGAGGCGAAGGGGATCACGGCCGGAGTGCGCCATGAGCGGCAGTATCTGCACGGGGTACGGGCGCGGGGGCTGCGGCTGGACGCGTTCGTGCCGGAGGCGGTGGCGAAGGTGCCGTTCCGCGCGCTTGAGCGGGGGCGGGAGGCGGAGGGGGGCGCCGGGGTTGGTGAGGGGGTGGGGCTGTATCGGGGGGTGTGCGATGTGACCGTACGCGGCGATGCGTGGCTGCGGTTGCCGGGCTGGGGCCGGGGCTTCGTGTGGGTGAACGGTTTCTGTCTGGGCCGGTACTGGTCGGTCGGCCCGCAGGAGGCGCTGTTCGTGCCGGGGCCGGTGTTGCGGGAGGGTGGCAACGAGGTATGGGTGCTGGAGCTGGAGGGGGCCGGTGCGGACGCGGGTGTGCGGCTGTCCTGAGGGGACGTGCGGCTGTTCCGAGGAGGCGTGGCCCGGGGGTGCAGCTGTGGGAGGAGGGTGCAGCTGTGAGGGGGCGGAGCGAAGGGGCGGGCCGTGTGGCTGGCCCGCCCCCGGTTCGCCCGCTATCGCGGGCCACGGTTCACCCGCTGGTGCGGGCTGGGTTACATTCCCGCCGCCGCGGTCTTGATCTGCGCGGCGAAGGTGGACACCTCGGTGTACACGCCGGGGTAGTTGGGCCGGGCGCAGCCGATGCCCCAGCTCACGATGCCGACCTGGACCCAGGCGCCGGCGTTGTCGCGGCGGAACATGGGGCCGCCGGAGTCACCCTGGCAGGTGTCGACGCCGCCCTGGGGGAGGCCGGCGCAGATCTCCTCGCCGGGGACCAGGTCGCTGCCGTACGCCTGCTGGCAGGTGGCGTCGGAGACGAACGGGACCTGGGCCTTGAGCAGGTAGCGCTGCTGGCCGCCGCCCTCGCGGGCCGCGCCCCAGCCGGCGACGGTGAAGGTGCCGTTGTTGTAGGCGGTGGTCTCGGCGATCTTCAGCGTGGGCAGGTTGATGGGCTGGGCGAGCTTGATCAGCGCCCAGTCCTTGCCCTTGCCGTTGTAGCCGGGGGCCTGGAGGACCTTGGTGGAGCGGACCTTGATGGCGCTGCTGCTCCGGAGGTCGACGACTCCGGCGGTGGCCGTGATGGAGGTGTTGTTGCCGGAGCCGCTGACGCAGTGGGCGGCGGTCAGCACGATCTGCTGGGTGAGCAGCGACCCGCCACAGCCCATGGAGAGCCGGACCATCCAGGGGAACTCGCCCTGGGCAGCCCTGGTGCCGCCGACGACGGGTGCCTGGGCGGCGGAGGCGGTGGAGGGCTGGAGGCTGACCGCCGCGAGTATGACGGCGGCGGTGGCGACGCATCTCTTGAGCGTACGGACGAGGTTCAAGGGTTCGCCTTTCGTGGGGGGTTGAGAACCTCGACAGGCGCAATGACATGAGCCCGTCAAGGCGTGGTCCGGATTATGAGGACGTCGCGGCCGTGGTCACAAGGAGGGGATTTCAGCCATCGCGCGGCCCGCCCCGGCGGGCCCGTACAGTGGAAGCGGGCCGAGGGTCGGAGCTTTCGTACATGGGCGCACGTGGGGGTGCGGATCGTGGTCAACGGCAGTGAGGTCGTGCACGGTTACCCGCATCTGGACACCGCGCGGGCCGCGATCACCGCGCTCTACCGGCGGCTGTCACCGGACGGCATGACGCAGTACGCGACCAGCGTCCCGCCCGCCGATGTCACCTTCGGCGACCTGGACGATCTGCACCTCGGAGCCCAGCGGGTGGCGCATGCTCTGGTGCAGCACCTGCGGCTGCCCGAGGCACGGATGATTGTCTCGTTCCGTGAGATGGACCATGCCGCGAGCGTCGAACTCACCGCCGGTCCTGAGTACTTCATCGAGCTCAACGACCGCTTCCGCACGCACCGCAGGGACATCGGGGCGGCCCTCGCCCATGAGATCACCCATGTGCTGCTGCACCGGCTGGGTCTGGAGTTCCCCGGGGCCCGGGACAACGAGATCCTCACCGACACCGTGACGACGTACCTCGGCGCGGGCTGGCTGCTTCTCGACGCCTTCCGGGAGGACGAGCTCACCAGCCAGAAGCTCGGCTATCTGACCCCGGAGGAGTTCGGCTACGTCCTCGCCAAGCGGGCGCTGGCCTTCGGCGAGGACCCCTCGCCCTGGTTCACCAGCCCACAGGCCTACCGCGCCTACACCGCCGGGCGGGCCCGCGCGCTGCGCGACGGGCAGCAGCCGCCGCTGGTGGCCGCGGGCTGGTCGGGGCGCCACCGGTACGCGAAGGAGCGGCGGTACGCGCGGGAGAGGCGGGGCGCGCCCGCCGCCGGGGTGCCGTACGCCTTCGAGCGCGGGCGGGGCGACGACCTGCGGGTCTCCTTCCCCTGCCCCACCTGCCACCAGCGGGTGCGGGTGCCGGTGCGGGGGCGGGTGAGGGCGCGATGCGCGTTGTGCCGGACGATTCTCGAATGCGACACCTGATCCGGTTTCCGTAGGGTTGCCCTTATGACGTGCAGTGTGACGTGGCGCAGTGTGACGTGGCACCCGAGGTGGGCGGGATGAGTACGGACAAGGTGGGTACGGACGGGGTGGGTACGGACGGGGTGGGTACGGACGGCCTGTTCGAGGCGGTGCACGGCGGCGACGCGGACGCCGTCGTCCGGCTGCTGCGGGCGGGGGTCCCCGCCGACGCGGCCGACCCGGACGGGGAGACGCCGCTCTACCGCGCTTCCGTCAGCGACGAGCCAGTGATCGTCCGGCTGCTGCTGGCGGCCGGCGCCGACCCCGACGGGGCCAGCGGCGAGGACGGCGGGGAGCTGCCGCTGTGCGGCGCCGCGTGCGGGGGCCATACGGAGGTGGTGCGGGCGCTGCTGGCCGCCGGGGCGCAGGTGGATCTGCGGGAGTCGTACAACTGGAACGCGATGTCCTGGGCGGTCCAGCAGGGCCATGCGGACACAGTCGAGGCCCTCCTCGAACACGGCGCCGACCCGCTCCTGCCCGGCGCGAACGGACTTCCGCCGCTGGTCGCGGCGGCCCGCCGCGGCTCGGCGACGACGGTACGGGCGCTGCTGCGGCACGGCGCCGGGGCGACGCGTCCGGCCCTGACCGAGGCGCTGGCGGAGGCGCGGCGCTGGATCGGGGCGGATGTGGAGCAGGTGCTGCGGGACTCCCTGGTGGAGATGGAGGGCGGCGTCGAGGACGGCTCGTTCGAGGTGGTGTCACGGCGTGTGCCGGAGGACGGCGGGATCACCGTCGTCGTCGAGATCGTGCGCGACGGCCGCCCGACCACGGGCCAGGAGCAGCAGACCGGGCATGCGGCGATCGCGACGATGCTGGAGGTGGCGCTCGGCATCCGCACCCCGGACGAGGAGCTGGCGGTCCGCGCCCTGAGCTGCGGGGATCCCGAGCTGGACGACTGGATCGAGGTGGTGTCGACGCTGCGTGCCCGCGCCGACGAGGACACCTTCGAGACGGCCGCGGCGTGGTGCGCGAGCGACGACGTGCTGCGGCAGGCGCTCGGTGTGGACGTGCTGGGCGGGCTGGGGGCCGGGGCCCGGGCGGTGCCGCTGCTGCGGGAGCTGGCGCGGGAGGCGCAGGACGAGGAGCTGGTACGGGCGGTGATCGCCGCGCTCGGGCAGTACGGGGACCCGGCGGCGCTGCCGGAGGTGCTGTCGTGCGCGGGGCACCCGGAGCCGGAGGTGCGGCGGCGGGTGGCGGTCGCGCTGGTCGGCATGGTGCCCGCGGGGCACGCGGAGGCGGGCGCGGTCCTGGTGGGCCTGAGCCGGGACGCTGACGAAGGGGTCCGGGACTGGGCGACGCTGGCCCTCGCGGAGCTCCCGGACGACTCCCCCGAGCTGCGCTCGGCCCTCGCCGACCGCCTCGACGACCCGGACCCGGACGTCGTCGCGGAGGCGGCCCGCGGCCTGGCGATCCGCCAGGACCCGCGCGCGATCGCCCCCTTGACCCGCCTCCTCGCCGACGAGGACCCGGACGGCAGCGCCCGCGACACGGCCCTCGACGCCCTGTCCCACATCCAGGACCCGCTGACGAGAACGCGCCTGGAGTGGACGACGCCGAGGTACCGCTGAGGGGGCGGGGGCGTGGAGGGGCGGGCCGCCCGTACGCGCCGGGTGGGGCGGCCGCCGTACGCGCCGACGGGACGGCCGCCACCCGCCGGTGCTGAGGGCCGGGCAGCCTCCCACCCACCGGGGCCCGGGGGTGTAGGCCCGTTGGGGCCGCGCGACGCGGCCGCAACCCGCCGTCGTCGGCAGCGGGCCACTCTCTCGCCCCGCCGCCGAGCGGGCCCCGCGCCACGCACCGCCCCCTCCCCCCTCAGCCCCCCGCCGCCCCGTACACCTCCCCCGGCGGCCGCGCCGCTGACAGGAGCTTCAAGGCCGTCTCGCCCGCCTCCGTCGGGGTCCAGCGGGTGCCCTTGTCCGTCGTGGGGCCGGGGTGCCAGCCCTCCATCACCGTGATGCGGCCTGCTTCCGCCTCGAAGACGCGGCCCGACACGCCCGCCGAGGACGTCGAGCCCAGCCAGACGACGAGGGGGGAGACGTCTTCCGGGACGCCCTGGAGGCTGGCGTAGGTCTGTTCGGTCATGCGGGTTCTGGCCGCCGGGGCGATCGCGTTGGCCTGGACGCCGTAGCGGCGCAGTTCCTCCGCAGCGACGAGGGTCAGGGCGACGATCGCGGCCTTCGCCGCCGCGTAGCTGGCCTGGCCGACGCTGCCCAGGAGGCCCGCGCCGGAGGTGGTGTTGACGACCCGGGCCGCCACCGGGCGGCCCGCCTTCGACGCCGCGCGCCAGTGGGCCGCCGCGTGTTTGAGGGGCAGGAAGTGACCCTTCACGTGGACGCGGAGTACGGCGTCCCAGTCGTCCTCGTCGAGGTTGACGAGCATCCGGTCGCGCAGGAAGCCGGCGTTGTTGACGAGGGTGTCGAGCCGTCCGTACGTGTCGAGCGCGGCGGCCACGAGTGACGCCGCCCCCTCCCCCGTCGCGATGTCACCGCCGTGGGCGCACGCCTCGCCGCCCGCGCGGCGGATTTCGTCCACGACCTGCTGTGCCGGGGAGGCGGAGGGGCCCGAGCCGTCCAGGCCGACGCCGAGGTCGTTGACGACGACCCGCGCCCCCTCCGCCGCGAAGGCGAGTGCGTGGGCCCGGCCCAGTCCCCGTCCCGCGCCCGTCACGATCACGACCCGCCCGTCGCAGATGCCCATCTCAGCTCTCCTTGTCGACGGTGTTGACGGTCGCGGCATCCAGGAACGCGGGGCGCTCTCCCCCGCCGTGCACCAGAAGCGACGCCCCCGAGACGTACGCGGCCCGGTCGGAGGCGAGGAAGACGGCCGCCTCGCCGACGTCGGACGGTTCGGCGAGGCGGCCCAGCGGTACGGTCCGGCCGACGGCGGCGAGGCCGTCGTCGTCGCCGTAGTGCAGGTGGGACAGTTCGGTGCGGACCATGCCGAGGAGAAGGGTGTTGACCCGGACGTCGGGCGCCCATTCCACCGCCATCGACCGGGCGAGGTTCTCCAGGCCGGCCTTGGCGGCGCCGTAGGCGGCGGTGCCCGGGGAGGGGCGGGTGCCGCTGACGCTGCCGACCATCACGACCGAGCCGCGCGCGGCCGTCAGCGGCCCGTGGGCGGCGAGCGAGGCGGTCAGCGGTGCGATCAGGTTGAGCGCGACGACCCGGGCGTGCTGGGCGGCGGCGCCCTCGCCGAGGAGCCGGTAGGGGGTTCCGCCGGCGTTGTTCACCAGCACGTCGAGCCGTCCGCACGTCTGGGCGACGCGGTCGAAGAACGCGGTGACCGCGGTCTCGTCCCTCAGGTCGAGGGGGTGGAACTCGGCGGTGCGGCCCGCCTCTTCGAGGGGCGCGTCCGGTGGTCTGCGGGCGCAGACCACGACGTGGGCGCCCGCCCGGAGAAAGGCCCGCGTGATGCCCGCGCCCACACCGCGGGTGCCGCCGGTGACGACGGCAACCCTCCCGTCCAGCTCCATCCGCTGCTACCTTTCCTCACCAAGCAGTCACCTAACAAATGTTTGGTGGAAAGGTAGCTGATCCTCTCATGGGTGTCTCCACCGCACGCCCGGACAAGGGCATCGCCCTGGTCACCGTCGACTTCCCGCCCGTCAACGCCCTGCCCGCGCAAGGCTGGTTCGACCTCGCCGAGGCGCTGCGCGCGGCCGGCCGCGATCCGGACAACCGCTGTGTGGTGCTGGCCGCCGAGGGCCGGGGCTTCAACGCGGGCGTGGACATCAAGGAGATGCAGCGCGACCGCGGCCACAGCGCGCTGATCGGCGCCAACCACGGTTGTTATGAGGCCTTTTCGGCGGTGTACGACTGCGAGGTGCCGGTCGTCGCGGCGGTCGGCGGCTTCTGTCTGGGCGGCGGCATCGGCCTGGCCGGCAACGCGGACGTGATCGTCGCCTCCGACGACGCCGTCTTCGGACTGCCGGAGCTGGACCGGGGCGCGCTGGGCGCCGCCACCCACCTCGCCCGGCTGGTCCCGCAGCATCTGATGCGGGCGCTGTACTACACCTCCCGGACGGCCACCGCCGCCGAACTCCACGCCCACGGCTCGGTCTGGAAGGTCGTGCCGCGCGCCGAACTCCTCACCACCGCATTGGAGTTGGCGGGTGAGATCGCGCGTAAGGACGGGTATCTGATCCGGCTCGCCAAGGCCGCCATCAACGGCATCGACCCCGTGGACGTGCGCCGCAGCTACCGCTTCGAGCAGGGCTTCACCTTCGAGGCGAACCTCAGCGGGGTCGCCGATCGCGTCCGCGACACCTTCGGCAAGGACACGGCCGAGGAGGGCGCCTCGTGACCGACAAGACCATGACCCCCGAGGAGGTTGTGGGCCGTCTCCGCTCCGGCATGACCCTCGGCATCGGCGGCTGGGGCTCCCGGCGCAAGCCGATGGCCCTGGTCAGAGCGCTGCTCCGGTCCGAGATCACCGATCTCACCGTGGTCTCCTACGGCGGCCCCGACGTCGGTCTGCTCGCCGCCGCCGGCCGGATCCGCAAGCTGGTCGCCGCCTTCGTCACCCTCGACTCCATCCCCCTCGAACCGCACTTCCGTGCCGCCCGGGAATCCGGCGCCTTCGCCCTGACCGAGCTCGACGAGGCCATGTTCATGTGGGGTCTGCACGCCGCCGCCAACCGGCTGCCGTTCATGCCCGTCCGGGCCGGTCTCGGCTCCGACGTCATGACGGTCAACGCCGGGCTGCGGACGGTCACCTCACCGTACGAGGACGGCGAGACGTTCGTCGCCGTGCCCGCGCTGCGCATGGACGCCGCCTTCGTCCATCTCAACCGCGCCGACCGGCTGGGCAACGGCCAGTACCTCGGCCCCGACCCGTACTTCGACGACCTCTTCTGCGAGGCCGCCGACACCGCGTACGTCTCCTGCGAACAGCTCGTCGACCGGTTCGCCCGCGACACCGCCCCGCAGTCCCTGCTCGTCAGCCGGCACAGCGTCACGGGCGTCGTCGAGACCCCCAACGGCGCCCATTTCACCTCCTGCGTCCCCGACCACGACCGCGACGAGCCCTTCCAGAAGATGTACGCGACCACGCCCTGGCCCGCGTTCGCCGAGCGGTTCCTCTCCGGCAAGAGCGAGGACGACTACCAGCAGGCCGTACGGGCCTGGCACGAGGAGCTGCGATGATCAGCCGTTCGGAATACTGCGTCGTCGCCTGCGCCGAGGCCTGGCGCGACAACGGCGAGGTCCTCGCCGCCGCCATGGCCCCCGTCTCCACCTTCGGCGCCCGTCTCGCCAAGCGCTCCTTCGCCCCCGACCTGCTCCTGACCGACGGCGAGGCGATGCTCGTCGGCCTCGACGGGGAGCCCGAGGGCTGGCTGCCCTACCGCCGCCACCTGACGATGGTCACCGGCGGAAAGCGGCACGTCATGATGGGCGCCAGCCAGATCGACCGGCACGGCAACCAGAACATCTCCTGCATCGGCGACTGGTCCAGGCCCGCCCGCCAGCTCCTCGGCGTACGCGGCGCGCCCGTCAACACCCTCAACAATCCGGTCAGTTACTGGATCCCGAAACACTCGCCCCGGGTCTTCGTCGAGCGCGTGGACATGGTCAGCGGCGTCGGCCACGACCGGGCGGCGGCCGCCGGGGCCACCCGCTTCCACCGTCTCGGGCGCGTCGTCTCCGACCTCGGCGTCCTCGACTTCGAGACGCCCGACCGCTCGATGCGGCTCGCCTCGCTCCACCCGGGCGTCACCGTCGACCAGGTCAGGGCGGCCACCGGCTTCGACCTGGTGATCGGCGAGAACGTCCCGTACACCCGCGAGCCGACCGGCGAGGAGCTGCGGCTGATCCGCGAGGTGCTCGACCCCGAGGGGCTGCGGGACCGGGAGGTCCGGGTCTGATGGAGACGGCGCTCACCAAGCTCACCGGCGTCCGGTACCCGATCGTCCAGACCGGGATGGGCTGGGTCGCCGGGCCGCGGCTGGTCTCGGCCACGGCGAACGCCGGGGCGCTCGGCATCCTCGCCTCCGCCACGATGAGTGTGGAGCAGCTGCGGGCCGCCGTCCGGGAGGTGAAGTCCCGCACCGGCGCGCCGTTCGGGGTGAACCTGCGGGCCGACGCCGCCGACGCCCGGGAACGGGTGCGGATCATGGTCGAGGAGGGGGTACGGGTCGCCTCCTTCGCCCTCGCCCCGTCGCGGGACCTCATCGCCGAGCTGAAGGACGCGGGCGTGGTCGTCGTGCCGTCCGTCGGGGCACGGCGGCACGCCGAGAAGGTCGCGGCGTGGGGCGCGGACGCGGTGATCGTGCAGGGCGGCGAGGGTGGCGGGCACACCGGTGACGTGGCGACGACGGTCCTGCTGCCGCAGGTCGTCGACGCCGTGGAGCTGCCGGTGGTCGCGGCCGGCGGCTTCCACGACGGGCGCGGGCTGGTCGCCGCGCTCGCCTACGGCGCGGCGGGCATCGCGATGGGCACCCGTTTCCTGCTCACCTCCGACTCGACCGTGCCGGACGCGGTCAAGGCGCGCTATCTGGCGGCGTCGGTGAAGGACGTCACGCTCACCACCGCCGTCGACGGGCTGCCGCACCGCATGCTCCGTACGGAGATGGTCGCCGCCCTCGAAAAGGCGGGCCGGGTACGGGCGTTGGCGCAGGCCGTGCGCCGCGCCGCCGGTTTCCGGAAGGTCTCCGGGCTGTCCTGGGCCGCGATGGTGCGGGACGGTCTGGCGATGCGGCACGGCAAGGACCTGACCTGGAGCCAGGTACTGCTCGCCGCGAACACCCCGATGCTTCTCAAAGCGTCCATGGTCGAGGGCCGTACGGACCTCGGCGTCATGGCGTCCGGGCAGGTCGCGGGGGTGATCGAGGACCTCCCGAGCTGCGAGGAACTCGTCCTCCGCGTCATGTCCGAGGCCGCGCACGTGCTCCGCGCCCTGCCGACACCAGGGTGACACCCCATCCCCCCCACGGGAGTCCGCTCATGCCTCTCTCCAGACGCGCCCTGCTGAGCACCGCCACCGCCGCCGCCCTGACGGCGGCCACCGCCGCCGTCCCCGCCGCGGCGAGCGCCGCCGTACCGGGCCGTCGCACCCACGCGGCCACGGCCGTCCGGCACATCCCCCTGCAGGGCGCGGTCAACGTCCGTGACCTGGGCGGGTATCCGACCTACGGCGGCGACCGGGTCCGCCGCGGCCTGGTCTACCGGGCCGACGGCCTGAACCGGCTCACCGACGCCGATGTGACCACGCTGGCCGGGCTGCGGCTCGGCACGGTCGTCGACTTCCGTATCCCCGTCGAGGTGCAGTACGACGGGGCCGACCGGCTCCCGGCCGGTGTCGCGCTGGTGAGCCGTCCGGTCACCGACAACGGTCTGTACACCCAGCTGAGGACCGTGATCGGGTCCCGCGACCCGGTGCGTCAGGAGGAGATGCTCGGCAACGGCAAGGCCGCGGCGTTCATGCGGGAGGTCTACCGCTCGTTCGTGACCAGCCCCGGCAACCGCGCCCAGTTCGGCGCCACGCTACGTGACATCGCACGCCCGGGTGCGGCGCCGCTGATGTACCACTGCACCGCGGGCAAGGACCGTACGGGCTGGACGAGCTACCTGCTGCTCACCGTGGTCGGCGTGCCGGAGTGGGAGGCGGTCGCCGACTTCCTGGCGTCGAACACGTTCCGCGCGGTCTACGACGCGAAGCTGCGGGAGAGCCTCAAGCAGACCGGGCTGATGCAGAACCCGGACCTGCTCATACCGCTCCAGGAGGTTCGCAAGGAGTATCTGGAGACCGCCCTCGCCGAGGTGAAGTCCGGCTACGGCGGTCTCCACCGCTATCTGACGACCGGCCTGGGCCTGGACCTGGGCACGCTCGCGGCGCTCCACGCCAGGCTGGTCGACTGACCTGACCGCGCCGCCGACCTGCTCAGGCGAAACAGGCTGGTCAGGCAGCTGACCGCAGGCGGCTCAGGCAGCTCAGACGCCTCGGGCGCCTGAGCACAGGCGGCTCATGCGGCTCAGGCGGCGCCTCGGCGGCCGCCGCCTTGGCCGCCTCGGCCGGTCCGGCCGGATCCGGCGCCCGCGCCGCGGGTGCGGGCGCCGCCGCCGGTGGGGCGGGCCCCGCCGGTACGCCCGGCGCCGTTGCGCGTCCCGCCGCCGGTGCCCGCCGCCGTACGGGCCGTCGTGCCGGAGGCCGCGGCGCCGCCGGTGCCACGGGAGCGGCCGGAGCCGCCCCGGCGCGTCCGCTTGGGCGCGGTCGCCGGCTGCGCGGGCTGCGGCACCTCGATGGTGACCGGCACCCCGGACGGCTCGCGGGCGCCGGTCAGCTCGGTGAGCGTCTCGTCGCTGGACTTGATCTGCGCGGTGCGCGGGCTGATCCCGGCGTGCGACATCAGCCGGCCCATGTCGCGCTTCTGCTCGGGCAGGACGAGGGTGACGACGCTGCCGGACTCGCCGGCGCGGGCGGTGCGTCCGCCGCGGTGGAGGTAGTCCTTGTGGTCGACCGGCGGGTCGACGTTGACGACCAGGTCGAGGTCGTCGACGTGGATGCCACGGGCCGCCACATTGGTCGCCACCAGCGCCGTGACCTGCCCGTTCTTGAACTGGTCCAGGGTGCGGTTGCGCTGCGGCTGGGAGCGGCCGCCGTGCAGGCCCGCCGCCCGTACACCGCTGGCGAGGAGCTTCTTGACGAGCCGGTCCACGGACCGCTTGGTGTCCAGGAAGAGGATGACGCGTCCGTCGCGGGCGGCGATCCGTACGGTGACGGCCTTCTTGTCGGTCTCGTCGGCGACGTAGAGGAGGTGGTGCTCCATGGTGGTGACGGCGCCTGCGGACGGGTCGACCGAGTGGACCACCGGGTCGGTCAGGAACATCCGCACCAGGCGGTCGATGTTCTGGTCCAGGGTCGCCGAGAAGAGCATCCGCTGGCCGCCGGGCTCGACCTGCTTGAGCAGGGCGGTGACCTGCGGCATGAAGCCCATGTCGGCCATCTGGTCGGCCTCGTCGAGGACGGTGACGGCGACCTGGTCGAGCCGGCAGTCGCCGCGCTCGATGAGGTCCTTGAGGCGGCCGGGGGTGGCGACCAGGACCTCGGCGCCGCGCCGCAGGGTGGCGGCCTGCTTGGTGATCGACAGGCCGCCGACGACGGTGGCGAGCCGCAGCTGCACGGAGGTGGCGTACGGGGCGAGGGCGTCGGTGACCTGCTGGGCCAGCTCGCGCGTGGGTACGAGGACCATGGCCAGCGGGGCCTTGGGCTCGGCACGGCGGCCGGCGGTGCGGGCGAGCAGGGCGAGGCCGAAGGCGAGGGTCTTGCCGGAGCCGGTGCGGCCGCGGCCGAGTATGTCGCGGCCCGCGAGGGAGTTCGGCAGGGTGGCGGCCTGGATCGGGAACGGCTCGGTCACGCCCTGCGCGGCGAGGGTCTTCACCAGCGCGGGGGGCATGTCGAGGGCGTCGAAGGACTCCACGGCGGGCAGCGCGGGGGTGAGGGTCTGCGGCGGGGTGAACTCACGCGGCGGCGGGGGCGCGGCCGGCCCGCGGCCCCGGCCGGACTTCCGGGCCGGCGCCTTCGCGGACGCCTTCGCCTGGCCGGGGGCCGCCGAAGCGGGGCGCCGCCGGGTGGTGGGGCGTTCGGAGCGGGTCATGAGGAGATGCCTTCCTGGCCTGGGCACAGCACAAGCCGGGACACGCACCTTCGTCGGTGCGGGTCCCGGCTACGAGCGACGCGTCCGGAGAGGTTTCGGGGAAAATCCGGTCTGGCCGGAAACAACAATGCGCCTGAGGGCCATTCCCGTCAGGCGCACATGAAGTCCATGGGTACCAAAACCACAACCCGCTGACTTTACCACGAAGGGCCGCCAGGACCCGAGATTCCGGTCATGAACATCTCAAAGATGAGATGTTCATGACCGGAATCGCAGGACGGCGGCCCCGGCCGGCTCTCCGCCGCCACTCAGAGGCGTTCGATGATCGTCACGTTGGCCTGCCCGCCGCCCTCGCACATCGTCTGCAGGCCGAAGCGGCCGCCGGTGCGCTCCAGTTCGTGCAGGAGTGTGGTCATCAGCTTCACGCCGGTGGCGCCCAGGGGGTGGCCGAGGGCGATGGCGCCGCCGTTGACGTTGACACGCTCGGGGTCCGCGCCGGTCTCCTTCAGCCAGGCGAGGACGACGGGCGCGAAGGCCTCGTTGATCTCGACGAGGTCGATGTCGTCGATGCTCAGGCCGGTCTTCTTCAGCGCGTGGGCGGTCGCGGGGATGGGCGCGGACAGCATCCGGATGGGGTCCTCGCCGCGTACGGAGAGGTGGTGGACGCGGGCGCGCGGGGTGAGCCCGTGGTCCCGTACGGCTTGTTCGCTGGCGAGGAGCATCGCCGCTGCGCCGTCGGAGACCTGGGAGGAGCAGGCGGCGGTGATCGTGCCGCCGTCGACGACGGGTTTCAGGCCGGCCATCTTCTCCAGGGTGGTGTCCCGGCGGGGGCCTTCGTCGTGGGTGACGTCGCCGTACGGCACCGTCTCGCGGTCGAAGCGTCCTTCGTCGATCGCCCGGATCGCCCGCTCGTGGGAGCGCAGGGCGAACTCCTCCTGGTCGCGGCGGGTGATGCCCCATTTCCGCGCGATGAGCTCGGCGCCGTGGAACTGGTTGACCGGGGCGTCGCCGTAGCGGGCGCGCCAGCCCCGGCTGCCGGCGTAGGGGCCGTCGGTGAGTCCCAGCGGTTCGGCCGCCTGCCGGGAGGCGAAGGCGATGGGGATCATCGACATGTTCTGGGTGCCGCCCGCGACGACGAGGTCCTGGGTGCCGGAGAGGACGCCCTGGGCGGCGAAGTGGACGGCCTGCTGGGAGGAGCCGCACTGCCGGTCGACGGTGACGCCGGGGACCTCCTCGGGGAGTCCGGCGGCCAGCCAGGCCGTACGGGCGATGTCGCCGGCCTGCGGCCCGACGGTGTCCAGGCAGCCGAGGACGACGTCGTCGACGGCCGCCGGGTCGATGCCGGAGTGCCGGACGAGGGCGGTGAGGACATGCGCGCCGAGGTCCGCCGGGTGGACGGCGGCGAGCCCTCCCCTGCGGCGCCCCACGGGGGTCCGTACCGCTTCGACGATGTAGGCCTCGGCCATGACTGTTCCCCAATCGGCTAGGTGCGTACGGCTAGGTACGTACGGCGATCCCGTCCAGGACCATGGAGAGGTACTGGCGGGCGATCTCGTCCGGGCTGTGCTGGCCGCCCGGCCGGTACCAGGACGCGGCGACCCAGACGGTGTCGCGGACGAACCGGTAGGTGAGGCGGACGTCGAGGTCGGCGCGGAAGACCCGGGCGGCGACTCCGCGCTCCAGCGTGCCGAGCCAGGCCTTCTCGAACTTCACCTGCGACTCGCTGAGGTAGTGGAAGCGGGGCTGGGCGGAGAGGTGCCGGGCCTCCTTCTGGTAGATGGCGACGGCGGCGCGGTGCCGGTCGATCTCGCGGAAGGATTCGGTGACGAGGGCCTCGATGGTCTCCCGGGGGCCGAGTCCGGCGGCGAGCACGGTGTCGTAGCCCTGCCAGAGTTCGTCGAGGAAGGTGGAGAGGATCTCGTCGAGCATCGATTCCTTGGAATCGAAGTGGTAGTAGAGGCTGCCGGCGAGCATCCCGGCGGCGTCGGCGATCTTGCGGACGGTGGTGGCGTTGTACCCCTGGGCGGCGAACACCTCGGCGGCCGTGTCGAGGAGTTCACGGCGCCGCTCGGGCGCGGCGGTCACCTGGGGCTTCTTCTCGGTCGTGGACACACGTCCATTCTGGTCCTACGGGTGCCGGCTGCTGACGGAGACCGTCTCGCCGGTCATGTACGAGGAGTAGCCGCCGGCCAGGAAGACGATGACATTGGCGACCTCCCAGGGCTCGGCGTACCGCCCGAAGGCCTCGCTCGCGGTCAGCTCCTGGAGCAGTTCGGCGGAGGTGACCTTGGCCAGGTGGGGGTGCATGGCGAGGGAGGGGGCGACGGCGTTGACGCGGACGCCGTAGGCGGCGGCCTCGACCGCGGCGCAGCGGGTGAGTGCCATGACGCCGGCCTTGGCGGCGGCGTAGTGGGCCTGGCCGGCCTGGGCGCGCCAGCCGACGACGGAGGCGTTGTTGACGATCACCCCGCCGTGGTTGGTGGCGCGGAAGGAGCGCAGGGCGGCCCGGGTGCAGCGGAAGGTGCCGTGCAGTGTGACATCGAGGACGCGGTGCCACTGGCCGTCGGTCATGTCGACGAGTTCGGCGGTGCCGCCGAGTCCGGCGTTGTTGACGACGACGTCGAGGCTGCCATGGAGCCGTACCGCCGTGTCGAACAGGGCCTGGACCTGGGCCTCGTCGGTGACGTCGCACACCAGGGAGTCGACGGCCGCCGGGCCGAACTCGGCCGCGAGTGCCTCCTCGGTCTCCTTGAGGCGGCGGGCGTGGGTGTCGCTGAGCAGGACCCGCGCGCCTTCTTCGAGGAAGCGGCGGGCGGTCGCTCCGCCGATGCCGGCTCCGGCGGCGGCGGTGATCACGGCGGTGCGGCCGTCGAGGAGTGCGTGTCCTGTCACGTACCGCGCCTGTGTCTGGTCCCGATCCGGCGCGTGCCCCTGTGGCCGCCCCGGTGACTGTCGCTTTTCCTGCCGTTGTTCCTGTCCTTGTTCCCGTCCTTGCGCCTTGTTGTCCGTCACAGCGGCACGTTAACCTACCAAACACTTGTTAGGGAAGCTGTCCCGGACGCCCGAAGGGGAGACGGAACCGCATGGATCTGACGCACACGGCGGACGAGGACGCGTTCCGGGCCGAGGCGCGTGAGTGGCTGCGCGCCCATGTGCCCGCCCGGCCGCTGCCCTCGCTGGAGACCGAGGTGGGATTCGCCGCCCACCGCGCCTGGGAGGCCGAGCTCGCCGCCGACCGCTGGTCGGTGGTGTCCTGGCCGGAGCGGTACGGCGGCCGGGACGCCGGGATCTTCCGCTGGCTGGTCTTCGAGGAGGAGTACTACGCGGCCGGGGCGCCCGGCCGGGTCTCGCAGAACGGCATCAGCCTCCTCGCCCCCACCCTCTTCGACCACGGCACGGAGGAACAGCGGGCCCGGGTGCTGCCGTCGATGGCGAGCGGCGAGGCCGTCTGGGCGCAGGCCTGGTCCGAGCCGGAGGCCGGCTCGGACCTCGCGGCCCTGCGCTCCCGGGCCGTACGGACCGACGGCGGCTGGCTGCTGTCCGGCCACAAGACGTGGTCCTCGCGGGCGGCCTTCGCCGACCGGGCCTTCGGACTCTTCCGTACGGACCCGGAGGCCGCCAAGCCGCACCACGGCCTCACGTACCTGATGTTCGACCTGCGGGCCCCGGGGGTGACGGTCCGGCCGATCGGCCGGCTGGACGGCCGGCCCGCGTTCGCCGAGCTCTTCCTCGACGAGGTCTTCGTACCCGACGAGGACGTGATCGGCGAGCCGGGGCAGGGCTGGCGGATCGCGATGGCGACGACGGGCGACGAACGGGGGCTGACCTTGCGCTCCCCCGGCCGGTTCCTGGCCGCCGCCGACCGGCTCGTACGGCTGTGGCGCGAGCGCGGCGAGGAACCCGGGGCACGGGACCGGGTCGCGGACGCGGTCATCGGCGCGCGGGCCTATCAGTTGTTCACGGCGGCGGGCGCGTCGCGTTTCGCGGCCGGGGGCACGATCGGCGCGGAGTCGAGCCTGAACAAACTCTTCTGGTCCGAGTACGACATCACACTGCACGAGACCGCCCTGGATCTGCTGGGACCGGAGGGTGAGCGGGCGGACCAGGAGTGGGCGGAGGGGTACGTCTTCTCGCTCGCGGGCCCCATCTACGCCGGGACGAACGAGATCCAGCGCGACATCGTCGCCGAGCGTCTGCTCGGCCTTCCGAAGGGCCGGCGCTGATGCGATTCCTGCTGACCGACGAGCAACAGGCCTTCGCCCGCGCCCTGGACACCATGCTCGGCGCGGCCGACACGGCGGCGGCAGTACGGGCGTGGGGCGCCGGAGACCACACGCCGGGCCGGGCGGTGTGGACGCGGCTCGCGGAGGCGGGGGTGTGGTCGCTGGCGGTCCCGGAGGCGTACGAGGGGGTGGGCCCGCTGCCCGTCGAGACGGTCGTCGCCTTCGTGGAGCTGGGCCGGCACGCGGTCCCCGGCCCCCTGGCGGAGACCGCGGCGGCGGGTGCCCTGCTGTCCCGGCTCGCCGCCCTCGGCCATGACACTCCGGCGAAACGGCTGCTGCCGGGGATCGTGGGGGGAGGGACGATGGCAACGCTCGTTGTGTCGGAACCCGGACCACCGGAGACCGGGAGCGCGGCGCCGCGACCGGAGGCCGGGAGCGCCGCTCCGGACGGGCCACCCGAGGCCGGGAGCGCGAGACCACGCCCCGAGGCCGCGAGCGCGACGCCGGACGGGCGAGCCGAGACCGTCGGGGCGGCCCCCCGACCCGAGGCCGGGAGCGCCGCTCCAGACGGACCACCCGAGGCCGGGAGCGCGGCGCCACGGCCCGGCGCCCTCGGCATGGCTCTCGACGCGGATGCCGCCGACGCCGTACTCGTCGTCCAGGGTGAGGAGTTGCGGCTGGCGGCCGGGCATGGGCCGGTGGTGCGGTCACTCGATCCGGCACGGCGGCTCGCCCGCCCGGACGCGGGCGGGGAGCCGCTGGCCGTCGGGCCCGCCGTCGCCGAGGCCGCCGGGTACGCGGCTCGCTGGGCGGCCCTCGCCACCGCCGCCCAGTCGCTGGGCGTCGGGCTCGCGCTCCTGGAGCGCACCGTGTCGTATGTGAAACAGCGCAGCCAGTTCGGCACCCCGATCGGCTCGTTCCAGGCGGTCAAACACCGGCTGGCGGACACGCTCCTGGCCCTGGAGTTCGCGCGGCCGCTGCTGTACGGGGCGGCGCTCACCCTCCGTACGGCCGACGTCGCCGCCGCCAAGGCCGCGGCCGGCGAGGCCGGATACGCGGCCGCCCGCACCGCGCTCCAGCTGCACGGCGCGGTCGGCTACACCGAGGAGCTCGACCTCTCCCTCTGGCTGCGCAAAGCCCGCCCGCTGCGCGACGCATGGGGAACGCCCGCGCGCTGCCGGGCCCTGGTCCTCGACGGGCTCGGGGACCGCCCCGGGGGCTTCGGGGGCTAGGGCACGTCCTCGCGCGGGGCGCTGTCGTCGGGGCCGCGCCGGACACGGCGCAGCGGCCGGTCCGGCGCCCAGGACTGCACGACCAGGTCCTCGCCGTCGACCGAGGTCCGTACGACCTCGGTCAGTTCGACGCGGAAGAGGTGGAACGGCAGTGGCGGGCCGGTCTCCTTCACGTACCGGTCGACGGTCTCCGGGTCGGTGACCTCGACCGCCTGTCCGCCGACGCGGACGTCGCCGCCGCCCATGTCCGTACCGCTGCCCGGATTGGCCAGCACGTTGAACCGGGGGTCGCGCAGCAGGTCCCGTACCTTGTGCGAGTTGGGCATCATGCCCAGCCACAGCTCGCCGAAGCGGAAGTCGACCTCCAGTCCGCTGAGCCGGGGGGAGCCGTCCTCGCGCAGGGTCGCCAGGACGTGGTGGGTGTAGGCCTCGAAGCGTCGGCGCACCACGGCGGCGAAGTCCGGCTCGGCCGCCGCGAAACCGGCCCAGCTCATGCCCGTACGGTCCGCGGGAGTGTTCGTCTCGCTGTTCTCCATGCGTCCATGAAAGCGGGGAACCCCGACATCTTCTGTCGGGTTTCCCCGGTCGGCCGAACGCTCAGCCGCGTTCGGCGGCGCTGCGCTCGACGCAGAACTCGTTTCCCTCGGGGTCGGCGAGGGTCACCCAGCCCCGGCCGTCCTCCGTGCGGTGGTCGCCGACGAGGGTGGCGCCGAGCTTCAGGATCCGCTCGACCTCCTCGTCGCGGGTGCGGTCCTGCGGCTGGATGTCGAGGTGCACGCGGTTCTTCACGGTCTTGGGCTCGGGGACGGTCACGAAGAGGACCGCCGCGCCGGGGGTCTCGACCAGCGCCTCCGGGTCGCCGGGCTGGTCCTCGTCCGAGACCGGGGCGTCGAGGACCGCGCCCCAGAAGGTCGCCAGGGCGTAGGCGTCGGCGCAGTCGAATGTCACATGTCTTACGAGAGATGCCATGTTCGCCACTATCGCGGCCGGCACCCGCGCTCGGCGAGCCGATTATTCGGCCTGCTCGCCGCCCTTCGCCTGCGCCCCGGTCAGGTGCGGACGATGCCCTGGGCGCGGGCGGCTGCCAGCCAGGCGGGGAACTCGGCGACCAGCCGGTCGTACAGTTCGTCGTCCGTGACCCGGCGCGGGTCCTGGCCCGCGTGGAAGAAGCCGGCGTTGTCGACGGGCCGGCGGCCGGGGACGGACAACTCGTCCAGTTTGCGCAGGAATTCGAACTGCCTGCTGCCGGGGTCGCCGAAGCCGACGAACTGCCAGAAGAGCGGGAGCCGCGCCGCCTTGCAGACGTACCGCTCGGCGGCGAGCTTGTTGATGGGGCCGCCGTCGGTCTGGAAGACGACCAGTGCGGGCGCGGTGGAGCCGCTGTCCAGGTAGTGGTCGATGACGGCGTCCATGGCCAGGTGGTAGCTGGTCTTGCCCATGTGCCCGAGCCCGGCGACGATCCGGTCGATGCGGCCCTCGTGGTCGGCGAGGGAGATGTCCGTCTCGGCGTCGACGTCCGTGGAGAAGAAGACGACCGGCACCCGGCCGTCGTCGTCGAGCCGCGCGGACAGTCCGAGGACCCGGTCGGCGAGGGCCTGGACGCTGCCGTCCTTGTAGTACGGCTTCATCGAACCGGAGTAGTCGATCACGAGGTAGACGGCGACGCGCTGCCCGTCCAGGCCGTGCTTGCGCAGGGAGACACCCGCGCTCTTGAAGAGGCTGACGAGCGTGGGCGCGGTCTCCTCGACCTTGCGCAGGCTGATGGCCATGGGCGGGAAGTCCCTTCTCCGTGCGGTGACTTCGAGCCTACGTGATCGCCGGGCGGCTCCCGTCGCCGCTGCCCTTCCCGGGTCTCGATATGACTGCTAGAAGTATTCCTGTTCGTCATGTCGAAGCGGGAAGCCGAACGGGAAGTCGAGCGGGAAGTCGAGCGGGAACGGGGTGCGGGTGTGCCATGTGACGGCGCGATATCACTGACCGGGAAGGTGGTCCTGGTGACGGGCGCGGCCCGGGGTCAGGGCGCGGCGGAGGCCCGGTTGTGCGCGGCGGCGGGGGCGCGAGTGGTCGTCACGGACGTACGGGAGGAGGAGGGCCGGGAGGTCGCCGACTCCCTCGGCGGGCAGGGGCTGTTCGTCCGGCACGACGTCTCGGACGCGGCGGACTGGACGCGGGCGGTGGTCGCCGCGGTACGGGCCTTCGGCCGGCTCGATGCGCTGGTCAACAACGCGGCGCTGTGGCGTACGGCCTCCGTGGAGGACGAGACGTACGAGACCTTCGAGACCCTGCTCCGGGTCAATCTGCTGGGGCCTTTCCTCGGCATCCAGGCGGCGCTGCCGGCGCTGAAGGAGGCGGGCGGCGGTTCGATCGTGAACGTGTCGTCGACGGCGGGCCTGGTCGGCATCCCGGGCCACGCGGCGTACGGCTCGACGAAGTTCGCCCTGCGCGGCCTGACCCGGTCCTCGGCGCTTGACCTGGCGCCGTACGGGGTCCGCGTCAACTCGGTCCACCCGGGCGCGATCGACACGCCCATGACGGCGGCGGTCGCGGGGAGGGACTGGTCGCACGTGCCGCTGGGGCGGATGGGCCGGCCGGAGGAGGTCGGCGAGCTGGTCGTGTTCCTGGTGTCGGACGCGTCCTCGTACGTCACGGGGGCGGAGTTCGCGGTGGACGGAGGGCTGACGACAGGATGACGAACTCACTGACGGATCCGCTGACCCCGGCGGCACGGGCGTTCTGCGACGCCCTGACGGCAGGCTTCCCACCCCCGGGCGACCCGGCCTCCCTCCGCGCGGCGGCCAGGGCACGCCTGGGCGAACTGCCTGCGGCGCGGGAGGAGTTGGCGGACGGGGTACGGGTGCGGATCTACGAACCGCCGGAGGCGGCGGGCGGCTCGGGCGGGGGCCCGGGGCGTGGCCTGGGGCACGCGGGTGCCGTCGGCGCGGGCGTACGGGACTTGGGGGCGGCGGGGGCGGCGGACTCGGGCGGGGGCCCGGGACGCGACCTCGGGGAGACGGGTCCCGTCGGCACGGGCGCGCGGGGCCCGAGGTCGGCTGCCGCCGGCCCCGGCATGCAGGCCCCGGGGGCCGCTTCCGGCACCGGCACCCCAGACTCGCGCGCGCCCGGCCCCGTCATCGTCTTCAGTCACGGCGGCGGCTGGGTGCTGTGCGATCTCGACACCCATGACCGGCTCTGCCGGGCGCTGGCGGCCAGGGTCGGGGCCACCGTCGTCTCCGTCGACTACCGGCGTGCCCCCGAGCACCGCCACCCCGCCGCCGAGGACGACGCGTGCACGGTCACATGGTGGGCCGCCCGGCGGTACCCGGGGCGGCCCCTGGTCGTGGCGGGTGACTCCAGTGGCGGGAACCTCGCCGCGGCGACGGCGCTGCGGGCGCGGGACCGGGGAGGGCCGGAGATCGCCGCGCAGTTGCTGATCTATCCGGCGCTGGACCACCGGCTGGACGGTGTGTCGGCGGAGGCGTACGCGGAGGGGTTCTTCCACACCACCGCCCATATGCGCTGGTACTGGCAGCAGTATCTGGGCCCGCACGGCGACCCGGTGGCCGCCTCCCCCGGCCTGGCGGCCGACCTGTCCGGGCTCCCGCCGGCCCTGGTCGTCGTCGCGGACTGCGATCCGCTGCGTGACGAGGGCGTGGCGTACGCCCGTCGCCTCTCGGCGGCCGGCGGACGCGCGGCGGTGCATGTGCACACCGGCATGTTCCACGGCTTCCTGGGCGCGACGGGCGTCCTGCCGGAGGCGGACGCCGCGCTGGACTCGGCCGCGGCCTGGCTGGCCGGTGTGGCGCGACCGTAACGCTCGGAGAAAACTTCGGGAAAAGGGCGCGTGGCGCCTGCCGTGGTCCGGTCGGGGACTTGGCAGGCGCCACGCTCAGTTCCGTACGCCGTTGTACGGGACGCTTGGTGCCGTCCGTCAGACGGTCAGCGCGCGGTCGGTCGGACGGATCGGGGCCGGCAGGGCGCTCGTACCGGTGAGGTAGCGGTCCACGCCGCGGGCGGCCGAGCGGCCCTCGGCGATCGCCCAGACGATCAGGGACTGGCCGCGGCCCGCGTCACCGGCGACGAAGACACCGTCGACGTTGGTGGCGAAGTCCGCGTCGCGGGCGACGTTGCCGCGCGCGTCGAGCTCCAGGCCGAACTGCGACACCAGGCCGTTGGACTGGTCGGTGCCGGTGAAGCCCATCGCCAGGGTGACCAGCTGCGCCGGGATGCGGCGCTCGGTGCCCGGCTTCTGCTCCAGCTTGCCGTCCTTGAACTCCACCTCCACCAGGTGCAGCGCCTGGACGTTGCCGTCCTCGTCACCCTCGAAGTGGGTGGTGGAGACGGAGTAGACCCGCTCGCCGCCCTCCTCGTGGGCCGATGTCACCTTGTACAGCATCGGGAAGGTGGGCCAGGGCTGGTTGGCGTTCCGCTCCTCGCCCGGCCTCGGCATGATCTCCAGCTGGGTGACCGAGGCCGCGCCCTGGCGGTGGGCGGTGCCGACGCAGTCCGCGCCGGTGTCGCCGCCGCCGATGACGACGACGTGCTTGCCCTCGGCCGTGATGGGCGGGGCGATGAAGTCGCCCTCCTGGACCTTGTTGGCGAGCGGCAGGTACTCCATCGCGAAGTGGATGCCGTTCAGCTCACGGCCCGGCACGGGCAGGTCGCGGGAGACGGTCGCCCCGGCCGCGACGACGACCGCGTCGTAGCGCCGGCGCAGCTGCGCCGCGTCGACGTCGACGCCGATCTCCACCTCGGTGCGGAACTTGGTGCCCTCCGCACGCATCTGCTCGATGCGCCGGTTGATGTGCACCTTCTCCATCTTGAACTCGGGGATTCCGTACCGCAGCAGGCCGCCGATGCGGTCGGCCCGCTCGTACACGGCGACGGTGTGGCCGGCCCGGGTCAGCTGCTGCGCGGCGGCCAGGCCCGCGGGGCCGGAGCCGATGACCGCGACGGTCTTGCCGGACAGCCGCTCCGGCGGCTGCGGGGTGACGTCGCCGGAGTCCCACGCCTTGTCGATGATGGAGACTTCGACGTTCTTGATGGTGACGGCGGGCTGGTTGATGCCGAGGACGCACGCCGACTCGCAGGGAGCCGGGCACAGGCGGCCGGTGAACTCCGGGAAGTTGTTGGTGGCGTGCAGCCGCTCGGAGGCCTGCGCCCAGTCCTCACGGTAGGCGTAGTCGTTCCACTCGGGGATCAGGTTCCCCAGCGGGCAGCCGTTGTGGCAGAACGGGATGCCGCAGTCCATGCAGCGGCCGGCCTGCTTGCTGATGATCGGCAGCAGGGAGCCGGGGACGTAGACCTCGTTCCAGTCCTTGAGTCGCTCGGCCACCGGGCGGGTCTTGGCGACCTCACGGCCGGTGGTCAGGAAGCCCTTGGGGTCAGCCATTGGTCGCCGCCTCCATCATCTTCTCGGTGGTCTCGGCCTCGGAGAGACCGGCGAGCTCAGCGGCGTCCTTGGCGGCGAGCACTGCCTTGTACGTGGTGGGGATGATCTTGCTGAAGCGGTCCACGTTCACGGACCAGTCGGCGAGGAGCTTCTCGGCGACGGTGGAGCCCGTCTCCTCGTGGTGGCGGCGCACGACGTCGTGCAGCCACGCCTTGTCGGTGTCCGACAGGGCCTCGATCGCCTCCAGGTTGCCGGCGTTGACGTTGTCCCGGTCGAGGTCGACGACGTAGGCGGTGCCGCCCGACATACCGGCCGCGAAGTTGCGGCCCGTCTCGCCGAGGACGACGGCCTGTCCGCCGGTCATGTACTCGCAGCCGTGGTCGCCCACGCCCTCGGAGACCACCAGCGCGCCGGAGTTGCGGACGCAGAAGCGCTCGCCCGTACGGCCCCGCAGGAACAGCTCGCCGCCGGTGGCGCCGTAGCCGATCGTGTTGCCCGCGATCGTGGAGTACTCGGCGAGGTGGTCGGCGCCCCGGTCGGGGCGGACCACGATACGGCCGCCGGAGAGCCCCTTGCCGACGTAGTCGTTGGCGTCGCCCTCCAGGCGCAGTGTGACACCGCGCGGCAGGAACGCGCCGAAGGACTGTCCTGCGGAGCCGGTGAAGGTGATGTCGATGGTGTCGTCGGGCAGGCCCGCGCCACCGAACTTCTTGGTGACGTGGTGGCCGAGCATCGTGCCGACGGTGCGGTTGATGTTGCGGATCGGCACCTGGGCGCGGACCGGCTGGGCGTCCTCGGCGGTGGCCGCGTTCAGCGCCTCGGCGGCGAGCTCGACGAGCTCGTTGTCGAGGGCCTTCTCCAGGCCGTGGTCCTGCTCGACCAGGGCGTGGCGGGCAGCGCCTTCGGCCAGCTCGGGCACGTAAAAGAGCGGGGCGAGGTCGAGGCCCTGCGCCTTCCAGTGCGAGACGGCGCGGGTGGTGTCGAGGAGTTCGGCGTGGCCGACGGCCTCCTCCAGCGTGCGGAAGCCCAGCTCGGCGAGGAGCTCGCGGACCTCCTCGGCGATGAACTGGAAGAAGTTGACGACGAACTCGGCCTTGCCGGAGAAGCGTTCCCGCAGGACCGGGTTCTGGGTGGCGATGCCGACCGGGCAGGTGTCCAGGTGGCAGACGCGCATCATGACGCAGCCGGAGACGACGAGCGGCGCGGTGGCGAAACCGAACTCCTCGGCGCCGAGCAGCGCGGCGATGACGACGTCACGGCCGGTCTTGAGCTGGCCGTCGGTCTGCACGACGATCCGGTCGCGCAGGCCGTTGAGCAGCAGGGTCTGCTGGGTCTCGGCGAGGCCGAGCTCCCAGGGGCCGCCCGCGTGCTTGAGCGAGGTGAGCGGCGAGGCGCCCGTACCGCCGTCGTGGCCGGAGATCAGGACGACGTCCGCGTGGGCCTTGGAGACACCGGCGGCGACCGTGCCGACGCCGACCTCGGAGACCAGCTTCACATGGATGCGGGCCTCGGGGTTGGCGTTCTTGAGGTCGTGGATCAGCTGAGCCAGGTCCTCGATGGAGTAGATGTCGTGGTGCGGCGGCGGGGAGATGAGGCCGACGCCGGGGGTGGAGTGCCGGGTCTTGGCGACCCAGGGGTAGACCTTGTGGCCGGGCAGCTGGCCGCCCTCGCCGGGCTTGGCGCCCTGGGCCATCTTGATCTGGATGTCGTCGGCGTTGACCAGGTACTCGGAGGTGACGCCGAAGCGGCCGGAGGCGACCTGCTTGATCGACGAGCGGCGCGCCGGGTCGTACAGGCGCTCCGGGTCCTCGCCGCCCTCACCGGTGTTGGACTTGCCGCCCAGCTGGTTCATGGCGATGGCGAGGGTCTCGTGCGCCTCCTTGGAGATGGAGCCGTACGACATGGCGCCGGTGGAGAAGCGCTTGACGATCTCGGATGCCGGCTCGACCTCGTCGAGGGGGATCGAGGGGCGGTCGGAGGTGAAGCCGAAGAGGCCGCGCAGCGTCATGAGCCGCTCGGACTGCTCGTTCACCCGCTCGGTGTACTGCTTGAAGATGTCGTACCGCTTGGAGCGCGTGGCGTGCTGCAGGCGGAAGACGGTCTCGGGGTCGAACAGGTGCGGCTCGCCCTCGCGGCGCCACTGGTACTCGCCGCCGATGTCCAGCGCGCGGTGCGCGGAGGGGATGCCGGAGGAGGGGTACGCCTTGGTGTGCCGGGCGGCGACCTCCTGGGCGACGACGTCGAGGCCGGCGCCGCCGATCTTGGTGGCGGTGCCGTCGAAGTACTTCTCGACGAAGGCCTGGTCGAGGCCGACGGCCTCGAAGACCTGGGCGCCGCGGTAGGAGGCGACGGTCGAGATGCCCATCTTGGACATGACCTTCAGGACGCCCTTGCCCAGCGCGTAGATCAGGTTGCGGATGGCCTTCTCGGGCTCCAGGCCCTCGATGAAGGTGCCGGCGCGGACCAGGTCCTCGACCGACTCCATCGCGAGGTACGGGTTGACGGCGGCGGCGCCGTAGCCGATGAGCAGCGCGACGTGGTGGACCTCACGGACGTCGCCGGCCTCGACCAGCAGGCCCACCTGGGTGCGCTGCTTGGTGCGGATGAGGTGGTGGTGGACCGCGGCGGTGAGCAGCAGCGACGGGATCGGCGCGTGCTCGGCGTCGGAGTGGCGGTCGGAGAGCACGATCAGCCGGGCGCCGGACTCGAGGGCGGCGTCGGCCTCGGCGCAGATCTCCTCGATCCGGGCGGCGAGCGCGTCGCCGCCGCCGGAGACGCGGTAGAGACCGGAGAGTGTGGCGGCCTTCATGCCGGGCATGTCGCCGTCGGCGTTGATGTGGATGAGCTTCGCCAGCTCGTCGTTGTCGATCACCGGGAAGGGCAGGGTGACGCTGCGGCAGGAGGCCGCGGTCGGCTCCAGGAGGTTGCCCTGCGGGCCGAGCGAGGAGCGCAGCGAGGTGACGAGCTCCTCGCGGATGGCGTCCAGCGGCGGGTTGGTGACCTGCGCGAAGAGCTGGGTGAAGTAGTCGAAGAGCAGCCGGGGCCGCTCGGAGAGGGCCGCGATCGGGGAGTCGGTGCCCATGGAGCCGATCGGCTCGGCGCCGGTGCGGGCCATCGGGGCGAGGATGACGCGGAGCTCTTCCTCGGTGTAGCCGAAGGTCTGCTGGCGGCGGGTGACCGAGGCGTGGGTGTGGACGATGTGCTCGCGCTCGGGGAGGTCCTCGAGCTCGATCTCGCCGGTCTCCAGCCACTCCTGGTAGGGGTGCTCGGCGGCGAGGGCGGCCTTGATCTCGTCGTCCTCGATGATGCGGTGCTCGGCGGTGTCGACGAGGAACATCTTGCCGGGCTGGAGGCGGCCCTTGCGGACGACCTTGGCGGGGTCGATGTCGAGGACGCCGACCTCGGAGGAGAGGACGACGAGGCCCTCGTCGGTGACCCAGTAGCGGCCGGGGCGCAGACCGTTGCGGTCGAGGACCGCGCCGACCTGGACGCCGTCGGTGAAGGTGACGCAGGCCGGGCCGTCCCAGGGCTCCATCATCGTGGAGTGGTACTGGTAGAAGGCGCGCCGGGCCGGGTCCATGGAGTCGTGGTTCTCCCACGCCTCGGGGACCATCATCAGGACGCTGTGGGGCAGGGAGCGGCCGCCGAGGTGGAGCAGCTCCAGGACCTCGTCGAAGGAGGCGGAGTCGGAGGCGTCCGGCGTGCAGACGGGGAAGATCCGCTCCAGCTCGGCCTGGCCGAAGAGGTCGGAGGCGAGCTGGGACTCGCGGGCCCGCATCCAGTTGCGGTTGCCCTTGACCGTGTTGATCTCGCCGTTGTGGGCGACGAAGCGGTACGGGTGGGCCAGCGGCCAGCTGGGGAAGGTGTTCGTGGAGAAGCGGGAGTGGACCAGGGCCACGGCGGTGGCGCAGCGCCGGTCGGAGAGGTCCGGGAAGAAGGGCTCCAGCTGGCCGGTGGTCAGCATGCCCTTGTAGACGATCGTGCGGGCGGAGAGCGAGGGGAAGTACGTTCCGGCCTCGCGCTCGGCGCGCTTGCGCAGCACGAACGCCTTGCGGTCCAGCGCGATGCCCGTGTTCTCGCCTCCCCCAGACTCCGTCCGGGAGGTGCCCCCAGCGACGAAGAGCTGGCTGAAGACCGGCATGGTGGAGCGGGCGGAGGCGCCGAGCAGCTCGGGGGCGACGGGGACCTCGCGCCAGCCGAGGACGGTCAGGCCTTCTTCGGAGGCGATCGTCTCGATCCGCGAGACGGCCTGTGCGGAGCCGTCGGCGGGGAGGAAGGCGATGCCGACGGCGTACGCGCCGGGCTCGGGCAGGTCGAAGTCGGTGACCTCGCGCAGGAACGCGTCGGGGACCTGGAGGAGGATGCCGGCGCCGTCTCCGGAGTCGGGCTCGGAGCCGGTGGCGCCGCGGTGCTCGAGATTGCGCAGTACGGTCAGCGCCTGCTCGACCAGTGCGTGGCTGGCAACACCGGTGAGGGTGGCCACGAACCCGACACCGCAGGCGTCGTGTTCGTTACGGGGGTCGTACATCCCCTGCGGTGCAGGGCGACCGTCCATGGGCGACCAGGCGTCGGAACGCATCGGCACTCCCGTCGTCGTCGTGGCATATGAAGCAGCCGAGGGACGACGTTGGCCCTCCGCGAAATTTCGTGCAGGTTACATGATGGAGTGATTCTCGGAAAGTGGATAGCTCATTCCAGCATGCGGACACCGCGGGGTGGCGGTGGAGTGCTCAGGGTGTGATCACAGGGGCGTCATCACGGGTGCGATCACACGTGTGGTGTCACAAGGGACGGGATCGGTATCCGGGGGTCGCCGGCGACCCGTCGCAGGAGCAGGCGTCATTGCCCGCGGCGCCTTCGGCTCATGCCCGATGATGAGGGAATCGAAACCGACAGGTAATGGCTACTTATTCGGCGCTGCGCATAGTGTCTCATCGACGGGCCGGATCCGCCCAGGGAGATTGGTCACAGCGGCCGTGAGACGCGCGAAACCCCGCCGGGGGCGGGGGGTGCGAGGGCTGGGCCGTACGGGCGACGGCGCCCGGCCCGCGCAGGGGCCGACGCCGCAGGGCCGTACGGGCGAACAGCGGCCCCAGGGCCTGCCGCCGGGCCGTACGGGCGGCACCCGGGCCGCAGTAGGCGCCGGGCGCGACGGGCGACCGTAAAGGGCCGGCGCCCGTCACGCGTGTATGACCCACGCGTATACGGCCCACACGCATGGCGCCGCCACGCGCGTGGGCGCCGTCACGCGCCTACGGCCTACGCGTACGACTCAGAGTGCCGCGCCGAAGAGCATGCCGAGGCCGTACGTGACGGCCGCCGCGGCGCCACCCAGGGCCAGCTGGCGCAGGCCGCTGAACCACCACGTGCGGGCGGTGACCCGGGCCACCAGCGCGCCGCAGGCGAACAGGCCGAGGAGCGCGAGCAGCACCGCCGGCCACAGGGCGGTCGCGCCCAGCAGGTACGGCAGGACGGGCAGCAGGGCGCCGAGCGCGAACGAGCCGAACGACGACACGGCGGCGACCATCGGCGACGGCAGGTCGTCCGGGTCGATGCCGAGCTCCTCGCGGGCGTGGATCTCCAGCGCCTGCTCGGGGTCGCGGGAGAGCTGCATGGCGACCTCGCGGGCGAGCGCGGGCTCGACGCCGCGGGCCACGTACAGCGCGGCGAGCTCCTCCATCTCGTCGATGGGATGCTTGCGCAACTGGTGCCGCTCGACGTCCAGTTCGGCCTGGACGAGCTCACGCTGCGAGGCGACGGAGGTGTACTCCCCCGCGGCCATGGAGAAGGCGCCCGCGGCGAGACCGGCGAGGCCGGTGATGACGATGGTCTGCTGGGAGACGGCGCCTCCGGCGACACCGGTCATCAGGGCGAGGTTGGAGACGAGTCCGTCCATCGCGCCGAAGACCGCCGGACGCAGCCAACCGCCGTTCACATCGCGGTGCGTGTGATTGTCGCGGTGCGCCTCGTGAAGCGTCGCCTCGGTCTCGATGATGGACACAGCTCTCCCCTTACGTTTCTCGCGGTCCGGCTCCCCGATGGGTCCGCTCCCCCGCCAACACCCCCGAAAATACGCCCGATGTAAGGGGTCTGCCAGCAAGTAAGGCCTTACTTACGAAGGTCTGCCTCAGGTAGGTGAACCTCAGAAAGGCCACCCTGACCAGCGGGGGAGCATGGCGACGCCGACCGGTGCGGGCCACCGTGCCGGGCCTGGGCGGCCGGAGTGTCAGCCGGGTGACTCCGGCGCCTCGCCCGACTCCCGGGCCCCGCCGTGTGGCACAGATCCAGGAGGGGCTCGGGTACGCAGGAAGGGGCCAGGCGTTGGAGGCGATTGCATGCGATCCGGTCCACGGTGAGGCCGAGACGCTACGGGACCGGGCGCAGGGCGCGCTGCTCGGTCTGGCGGTCGGCGACGCGCTCGGCGCCCCGGCCGAGAACATGCGGCCCTCCGAGATCCGGCGCCGGTGGGGCCGGATCGAGGGGTTCGTGACGGACAGTCCGGCCGGTACGGACGACACCGAGTACGCGATCTTCTCCGGGCTGCTGCTGGCCCGGCACGGTTCGGCGCTGACCGTCGCCCATGTGGAGAAGGCGTGGCACCACTGGATCGCGGATCTGGACGAGGGCCCGTTCCGCGGGGCGGGCTTCAGCGAGCGGGGCACGCTGGAGAACCTGCGGCGCGGGCTGGCCGCCCCGATCTCCGCGCAGCACCGGCACGCCTGGAGCGACGGACTGGCCATGCGGGCGGCGCCGTTCGGGGTGTTCGCCGCGGGCCGCCCGGCGGAGGCGGCCCGCCTGGTCGCCATCGACGGCTGCGTCAGCCACGACGGGGAGGGCATCTACGGCGGCCAGGCGGTGGCGGCGGGCGTCGCGGCGGCGATGTCCGGGGCGGGGGTGACGTCGGTCATCGCGGCGGCGCTTTCGGTGGTCCCGATGGATTCGTGGACGGCGCGCTCGATACGGCGCGCGGTGGTCGCGGCGCAGCGCGTGGAGCGGGACCCGCTGATCCGCGAACGTACGGTCCGCTCGGCCGTGGTCATCGGCGGCTACCCCTGGACCGACCTCGCCCCGGAGGCCGTAGGCCTCGCCTTCGGCGCGTTCGCGGCGGCGCGCGGCGACTTCCGTACGGCGGTGCTCACGGCCGTGAACATGGGCCGGGACGCGGACACGACGGCGGCGGTGGCGGGAGCGCTGTCCGGCGCGATGTCGGGCGCGAGCGCGATCCCCGAGGAGTGGTCCTCGGCGATCGGCCCGGTCCGCGGCAGTTGTCTGCCCTCGATGCGGGGCTACCACGTGCTGGACATCGCGGAGCTGCTGACCCCGGAGGAGGAGTCGAGATGACGGACCTGGGTTCCATGGAAGGGGGTGGGGCCCGGGCCCCCGCCCCCCACCCCCGCCGAGTCGAGGGGATGCTGCTGGGGCTGGCCGCCGGGGATGCCGCCGGGTGGCCCGCCGCGCGGCATCGGGCCGCGCGGATGCCGGAGTGGACGCGGCGGCTCACCCGGGAGCTCGACACGTTCGCCGAGCAGAACGCCACCACCACCCTGCCCGTGCCCATCGCCCTCAACCAGCCTCCCGAGCCCCTGCGGCTCGGGCCCTCCGACGACGCCGAGTGGGCCGCGTTCACCGCCGAGGCCGTACTCGCCGCCTCCGGCGAGGTCTTCCTGGGGATCGCGCCCGGCCTGCGGCTGCGCGCCGCCGTCGATCTCGCCTGGAACTCCCTCGCCGGCCAGATCGCCGCCGCCGCCGACCGCGCCCCCGAGGTCGAGTCCGCCGTCCTGCCCCTGCGCGCCCGGATCTCCGTACGCGCCGGGCTCGGCAACCTCGCCACCGGTCTGCGCCCGCCCGCCACCGGCCACGACAACCCGCACTACTTCGACGACGCCGCCTGCGTCCGCGCCGCCGTCCTCGCCGTCGTCCATCCGGGCGATCCCCAATCGGCCGCCGAACTCGCCGAGTTCGACGCCCGGTACACCCAGGACGGGGACGGCGTGCACGGCGCCCGCGCCATGGCCGCGGCCGTCTCGGTGGCGCTCGGCGGGGCCGGGGTCGACGACGCCGTGGAGGCGGCGCTCGACCAGCTCCCGCCCGCCACCGAGATCGGCCGCAACGCCCAGCACGCCGTCAAGACCGCCCGCACCGCGAGCAGCGCGTTCGAACTCGTCCCGCTCCTGGAGCACGAGATCGTCGACCACGTCTACAGCTACGGCATCGCGGCTGCCGAAACCGTCCCCGTCGCCCTCGCCCTCGCGACCGTGGCCCGGGGCCAGGTCGCCGCGGCCCTTCCCGCCGCCGCCTGCCTCTCTCGCGTCGCGGACTCCGCGCCCGCCCTCGTCGGGGCGCTGACCGGCGCGCTCGGCGGCGCGGACGCGATCCCCGCGACCTGGCGCGAGGCCTGCCGCACCCTCGCGGGCTGCGCGCTGCCGCGCCTCGCGGGCACCGACCTCGTCGAACTCGCCGAGCGGCTCGCACCCACGGAACTGACCACCCAAGGTGGACAATTCCGGCATGACGACCACAGTGGCCGGGAGGGTCACCACACTCGAGGACAGGATCACGGGCAGTCTCGTCGGAGCGGCCGTCGGTGACGCGCTCGGCGGCCCGGTCGAGGGGTACAGCCCCGACCAGATCGTCCAGCGCCACGGCGGCCGGGTCACCGGCATCGTCGGCCCCTGGAACGGCGCCCACTGGCGCACCGCCCGCCCCCTCGCCCCGTACCACAAGGGCAACGGACACGTCACCGACGACACCCTGATGACCCACGCGCTGATCCGCGTGTACGACACGGTCCGCGACCACCTCGACGCGTACTCGACGGCCGACCACCTGGTCCCCCAGCTCATGGGGACCCCTGTCTGGATCCCCGAGCTGGAGACCGAGGCGCTCCCCCTCCAGCGGATCTTCCTCGCCGAGAAGTGGCTCGTCGCCCGGCTGCACTACGGGCACGTCGACCCGCGCGAGGCCGGCAACGGAAACATCGTCAACTGCGGTGCGGCGATGTACATGGCGCCGGTCGGTCTGGTCAACGCCGCCCATCCGCGCGCCGCGTACGCCGAGGCCCTGGACCTCGCCGGGGCGCACCAGTCGTCGTACGGTCGGGAGGCGGCGGGGGTCTTCGCGGCGGCGGTCGCGGCGGCCTGCGCACCGGGGGCGACCCCGGAGTCGGTGGTCGAGACGGCGGTGGCGCTGGCCAAGGACGGCACCCAGGCGGCGATCGAGGCGGTGGCCGAAGTGGCCCCCGGCCACGCGGACTTCGAGTCGGCGCTCGTCCCGCTCCGGGAGGCGGTCGCGCCGTTCGACACCGTCGGCCCGGACTACCGCTCGCCGTCCCTCGGCGCCCGGCGCCCCTCCCGGCTGCACTCGATCGAGGAGCTGCCCATCGCGCTGGGAATGCTGCTGATCGAGGGCGGCGACTACCGGCGTACGGTCCTGGGCGCCGTCAACTACGGCCGGGACTGCGACTCGATCGCCACGATGGCCGGCGCGCTCGTGGGCGCGCTGCACGGCGAGGCGGCGGTGCCGGCCGAATGGGCGACGGCGGTCGCCGAGGCGAGCAGGCTGGACCTGCGGGCCCCCGCGACGGTCCTGGCCGGGGTCGCCCGGGAGATCTTCGCCCGCGACGTGGCCCGCCGCCGCGCCCACGAGGCCGCGTTCGCGTCCTTGACGGACCCGGCCGGCCCGACGAGCCTGACGGACGTGCCGGGCGGCATGACCAAGACCCCGGGCCTGGCGGAGGTGCCGAGCCTCACGGACGTGCCGGGCGGCATGACCAAGACCCCGAGCCTGACGGAGGTACCGAGCCTCACGGACGTGCCGGGCGGCATGACCAAGACCCCGGGCCTGACGGAGGTGCCGAGCCTCACGGACGTGCCGGGCGGCATGACCAAGACCCCGGGCCTGGCGGAGGTACCGAGCCTCACGGACGTGCCGGGCGGCATGACCGAGACCCCGGGGCCGGCGGGGTTGCCGAGCCTGACGGAGGTGCCGGTCCTGACGGACGTGCCGGACGTGTCCGGCCTGACGGATCTGCCCGAGGGGGCAGCCCCACCAGCCACACCAGCCCCGGTCTCCTCAGCCCTCCCGACCGCCCCCGCCGACGCGCCGCCCCACCCGGCCACCCCAGCAATCCCGACCGCCCCCGCTGACACAGCCCACCCGGCCACCCCAGTCGGCCCCGCCCGCCCCACCAACCTCGCGGACCCCACATGACCCTCCGTCTCACCTGGGTCCAGCCGGAGGACCTCGTCGCGCATGAGCTGCGCCAGGCACACGAGGACGGGCGCGCCCCGCACACCCTCGAGTTCCAGTGGCTCTCCCACGGTGGCCACCCCGCCCCGCCCGCCTCCGGCGCCTCCCTCACCCCGGCGCCCCATCTGCGCCCCCTGGCCGAGCGGCTCCTCGCCGACCTGGCCGCCCTTCCGAGCCCGCTCGCGCCCCGGGAGCCGGGCGGCCTCGGCGCGATCGTC
Source organism: Streptomyces purpureus (assembly GCF_014648195.1). GTDB lineage: Bacteria > Actinomycetota > Actinomycetes > Streptomycetales > Streptomycetaceae > Streptomyces > Streptomyces purpureus. The sequence continues at coordinate 112,905 of NZ_BMQQ01000004.1, read as the reverse complement.
GCCGCCTGCCCGGACTGGCCCCGGACACCGCCGTCCGGACCGTGTCCGGCGGACGACCGGCTCCGCGGCGCGCTGCACGCCGCGTGGCTCGGCCGGGCCGCGGGGTGTCTGCTGGGGAAGCCGGTCGAGAAGCTGCCCCTGGCCGGTATCCGCGCCCTGGCCCGGGCCGCCGGCAACTGGCCCCTGGTCGGCTGGTTCACCGCACGCGGCGTGCCCGCCGAGCTCACCGCCACGTACCCCTGGAACAGACGCTCCGCGCCGACCTCGCTCGCCGAGAACATCGACGGGATGCCCGAGGACGACGACCTCAACTACCCGCTGCTCAATCTGCTGCTCCTGCGGCGGTACGGGCCGGACTTCACCACCGCCGACGTCGCCCGGCTCTGGCTCGACGAGCTGCCCGCCGGGCGGACGTTCACCGCCGAGCGGGTCGCGTACCGCAACCTCCTCGACGGCATCGAGCCCCCGCTGACCGCCGTCGTCCGCAACCCCTTCCGGGAGTGGATCGGCGCCCAGATCCGCGCCGACGTGCACGGCTGGACTCACCCCGGCGACCCCGGGGCCGCCGCCGCGCAGGCCTACCGTGACGCCTCCCTCACCCACACGGCCAACGGCCTGTACGGGGCGCTGTTCGCGGCCGCCGTGACCGCCACCGCCGCGACCGGCACGGCCGACGTCCACCAGTGCCTCGCCGCCGGTCTCACCGTCGTACCGCCCGGCTCGCGTCTCGCCCAGGCCGTCCGCCTCGGAATCGACACCGCCCGGCGCCACCAGGACTTCGACACCGTCGCCGACCGCCTCCACGACGCCCTCGGCGCGTACCACTGGGTGCACGCCGTCCCCAACGCCGCTCTGGTCGCCGCCGCCCTCACCCATGCCGACGGCGACTTCTCCCGCTCCATCTGCTCCGCGGTCTCCGGCGGCTGGGACACCGACTCCAACGGCGCCACCGCCGGCTCGGTCGCCGGTCTGCTCGCCGGCCACCCGGACCGGATCCCCGCCCGCTGGACGGACCCGCTCAAGAACCGGCTCGCCACCTCCGTCGGCGGCTTCGACGGCATCGGCTTCGACGCGCTCGCCACACTCACCCTCCAGGAGGTACGCCCCGTATGACCAGCATCGTCGTGCTCGGCAGCACCAACATGGACCTGGTCGCCTACGTCGCCAGGGCCCCGGCCCGGGGCGAGACCGTCACCGGCCGGGAGTTCCGTACGGTCCCCGGCGGCAAGGGCGCCAACCAGGCCGTCGCCGCCGCCCGCGCCGGAGCCGAGGTGTCGATGATCGGCGCGGTCGGCACGGACGACTTCGGGGTACGCCTCCGGGCCGCGCTGGACGGCGCGGGCGTCGACACGGACCTTCTGCGCACCGCCGAGGGACCCTCCGGCACCGCCCACATCGTCGTCGACGACGAGGGGGGCAACGCCATCGTCGTCATTCCCGGCGCCAACGGCGCCGTCACCGCGCTCACCCACGGCGACGAGGCCCTGATCGGCAACGCCGACGCGCTGCTCCTCCAGCTCGAACTGCCCCTGTCGGTGGTGACGGAGGGCGCCCGGACCGCCCGCCGCCTCGGGGTACGGACGATCCTCACCCCCGCGCCCGCCAAGCCGCTGCCGCCCGAACTCGTCGCCGCCACCGACCTGCTGGTGCCCAACGAACACGAGGCCGCCGCCCTCACCGGCGTGACCGACCCGTACGCGGCGGCCGAGGCGCTGCTGCGGGTCGTGCCCGAGGTCGTGATCACGCTCGGGGCGCGGGGAAGTCTGTACGCCTCCCGCGAGGCCCCTCCGGTCACGGTGTCCGCGCCGCGGGTGACGGCCGTGGACACGACCGCCGCCGGGGACACCTTCGTCGGCGCCCTGGCCGTCGCCCTCGGCGAGGGCCGTCCGGTGCCCGGCGCCCTGGCCTGGGCGTCGGTCGCGGCCGCGCTGTCGGTCCAGCGGCCGGGCGCCTCGACGTCGATGCCGTACCGCTCCGAGATCGACATGGAGACCAACTCGCGAATGGACGCCCTGTGACCCAGCCACGTCATCAGCCGCCGCCCGAGCCGCACCCCCACACCGACGCCCAGCCCCTGCACGGACTCCGCGTACTCGACCTCGCCACCCTCTTCGCCGGGCCCATCGCCGCCACCATGCTCGGCGACTTCGGAGCCGACGTCATCAAGATCGAGCACCCCCGCAGGCCCGACCCGTCCCGGGGCCACGGCCCCGCCAAGGACGGCGTCGGGCTGTGGTGGAAGGTCCTGGGCCGCAACAAGCGCACGGTCACCCTCGACCTGTCCACCCCCGGCGGCCGCGACACCCTGCTGCGGCTCGCCGCCACCGCCGATGTCGTCGTGGAGAACTTCCGTCCCGGCACCCTGGAGAAGTGGGGTCTGGGCTGGGAGGAGCTCTCCACCGTCAACCCCCGGCTGGTCCTCACCCGGGTCACCGGCTTCGGACAGTTCGGTCCGTACGCGCACCGTCCCGGCTTCGGCACGCTCGCCGAGGCGATGAGCGGCTTCGCCGCCATCACCGGCGAGCCGGACGGTCCGCCCACCCTGCCGCCGTTCGGCCTCGCCGACTCGATCACCGCGCTGGCCACCGCGTACGCCGTGATGACCGCGCTCAGCGCGCGCGAGCGCACCGGGCGCGGGCAGGTCGTCGACATGGCGATCATCGAGCCGATCCTCTCGGTTCTCGGCCCGCACGCCCTCTGGTACGACCAGCTCGGCTACGTCCAGCCCCGCACCGGCAACCGCACCCGTAACAACGCCCCCCGCAACACCTACCGCACCGCCGACGGCTCCTGGGTCGCCGTCTCCACTTCCGCCCAGTCGATCGCGGAACGCCTGATGCTTCTGGTCGGCCGGCCCGAGCTGATCGACGAGGAGTGGTTCGCCACCGCCGCCGGGCGGGTCGCGCACGCGGACGTCCTGGACGAGGCCGTCGGCTCCTGGATCGCCCGGCACACCCGCGACGAGGCGCTGGCCGCGTTCGAGAAGGCGGAGGCGGCGATCGCGCCGGTCTACGACATCCGGGACGTGCTGGCCGATCCGCAGTTCCAGGCCCTGGACACCATCACCGAACTCCCCGATCCCGAGCTGGGCACCATCCGGATGCAGAACGTCCTCTTCCGGCTCTCCGAGACCCCGGGCGCCATCCGCTGGCCGGGCCGCCCGCACGGCGCCGACACCGCCGACGTCCTCGCCGAGCTGGGCCTGAGCCCCGCCGAGATCACCTCCCTGGCCACCGAAGGCGCCCTATGACGACCCCGCTGACCTGGCTGTACGTGCCCGGCGACCGGCCGGAGACGGTCCGCAAGGCGCTCGCCTGCGGCGCCGACGTGGTCATCGTCGACCTGGAGGACGCGGTGGCCCCCGAGCGCAAGGCGTACGCGCTGGCCGCCACGGCCGAGCTGCTCACCACCCGCCATGAGGTCCCGGTCCATGTCCGGGTCCACGCCGAGCCGGACATCGAGGCCTTGTGCGCCCTGCCAGGCCTGGCCGCCCTGCGGCTGCCGAAGACCGCCACCCCGTCCCAGGTCCACCGCGCGGCCGCTCTTGCCCCGGGCATCGCGCTCCACCCCCTGCTGGAGTCCGCGCTCGCCGTGGAACACGCCTATGCCATCGCCACCGCCCACCCTTCGGTGGCGGGCATCGCTCTCGGCGAGGCGGATCTCCGCGCCGACCTGGGCGTACGGGACGAGGCCGGGCTGCTGTGGCCGCGCAGCCGGGTCGTGGTCGCCGCCCGCGCGGCCCGGCTGCCCCCGCCGGCCCAGTCGGTCCACCCCGACATCCGGGACCTGGAGGGACTCGCGGCGAGCTGTGCGCGGGGCCGGGCGCTGGGCTTCATGGGCCGGGCGGCGATCCACCCGTGCCAGCTGCCGGTCATCGAACGGGCCTACCTGCCGACGCCGGAGGAGGTCGCCTCGGCGCGCGAGATCGTCCACGCCGCGACGGCCCGCGAGGGCGCCCAGGCCCTGCCGGACGGCCGCTTCGTCGACCCGGCCCTGGTGGCCTGCGCCCACCGCACCCTGACCCTGGCCGACCGTCTGTGACAAGCCCGGGGCCCGCCGGACCGTGCGATCCGACGTCACCCCTGCCCCCGCCTCTTGCCCGCCACGGCCGACCCCGCCCTGGCAGATGCCAGCCTCGCCGAACCCGCGCGCGGGCCGCCGCCACCGCGACCCGACACACGACAGGGCCGCCGCCAATGCCCGCCACGGCCCACCCCGCCCTGGCAGGTACCAGGCTCGCCGAACCCGCGCGGGCCGCCACCACTGCCGGACACACGACGGGGCCGCCGGACCCTGTGTGGTCCGGCGGCCCCGTACGACGGCCATGTCCTGCTCAGCCCTTGGCGGCCGACCCCGATCCGGAGTTCTCGGCCTGGTCCGGCTTGTCCTTCCGCTCCACGGCGGAGTCATCGGCATCGGCGGTCTTCGGGGCGGCGTCCTCCACCCCGTCCTCGTCCTCGTCCTTGCCCGCTTCGACGGGGGCCGCCGCGTCCCTCGGCGGTTCCACGACCGCCTCCCGGCCGGGCCGCACCCGGGCGGAGATCACGATGTACGCCACGGCCAGCATGAAGACGAAGATCGCGGTCCAGACGTTGAGCCGCAGCCCCAGCACATGGTGCGCCTCGTCGACCCGCATGTACTCGATCCAGCCGCGGCCTGCGCAGTACGCGGCGACGTACAGCGCGAACGCCCGGCCGTGGCCCAGCTTGAAGCGGCGGTCCGCCCAGATCACCAGGAGGGCGACGCCGACGCACCACAGCGACTCGTAGAGGAAGGTCGGGTGGTAGATCCCGGCCTCGCGGTTCGCGCCCGCGGTGATCTTCAGGCCCCACGGCAGGTCCGTCGGCTTGCCGTACAGCTCCTGGTTGAACCAGTTGCCCCAGCGGCCGATGGCCTGGGCGAAGGCGATGCCGGGCGCGAGGGCGTCGGCGTACGCGGGCAGCGGGATGCCCCGGCGGCGGCAGCCGATCCACGCGCCGACCGCGCCGAGCGCGATGGCGCCCCAGATGCCGAGGCCGCCCTCCCAGATCTTGAAGGCGTCGACCCAGTTCTCACCCTCGCTGAAGTACAGCTGGTAGTCGGTGATCACGTGGTAGAGGCGGCCGCCGACGAGGCCGAAGGGCACGGCCCAGACGGCGATGTCGGCCACGGTGCCGGCTTTGCCGCCGCGGGCGACCCAGCGCTTGTTGCCGTACCAGACGGCGACGAAGACACCGATGATGATGCAGAACGCATAGCCGCGCAGCGGGAGGGGTCCGAGGTGGATCACTCCGGTCGACGGGCTGGGAATGTAGGCAAGGTCCATGGCAGACCCGACGCTACCGTGCCGGGTGGGCGAAGCGGCAACCGCACCCGGCTACGTCTGAGTAACGGGGTCAGCCGGGCGAGGGGGAATTCGGCTTCCGGGTCTTGTTGGCCTCGTCGACCCACTTCTTCAGATTCTCCGGGGAGATCTGCTCGTCCCCCTTCGACGGGAAGATCGATTCTCCGTTGAGCAGCACGGTCGGGGTGCCCTGGAAGTCGCTCTTCTGGAAGGCCTCGTTCGACTTCACCACCCAGCTGTCGTGCTTGCCCTCCTGCACACAGCTGCGGAAGGCGGGGGTGTCGAGGCCTTCGACCTTGCCCGCCAGCTCGATCAGCCGGTCGTTCTTGGCGAAGGCGTCGTCGGGCTCCGGCGGCTGGTTGATGTACAGCTCGTCGTGGTACGGCGTGAACTTTCCGGCGTCCTGCGCGCAGGCGGCGGCGTTGGCGGCGCGCAGGGAGCCGCTGCCGCCCATGTTCCGGTCGATGAGCGTGGCGAGGCGGTACTCGACCTTGAGCTTCTTGGCCGCCTCCAGCTCGTGGATGGTGTCCCGGAACCCGTTCTCGAAGGAGGCGCACGCGGGGCAGCGGAAGTCCTCCCAGATCGTGAGCGTGGACGGGGCGTCGGGCGAGCCGGTCGGGATCGCCAGCTGATCGTCGCCGTTGGCGCCGGTGGGGGCGACGACGGGGCCGGTGGCGCTGTCACCGTCGGCGCCCTTGCCGCCGGTGTTGGCGGCGATCACGCCGACGACCGTGGCCAGGGCCAGCACGCCCACCACGGCGGACGACACGATCAGCAGACGCCGTCGCTTCTCGCGCGCCTTCTGCCGCTCGCGCTCCTCGTGGAGCCGCTCCCGGGCGCTTCGCTTTGCATCACGGTTCTTCTCGCTCACGCCTCGCAAACGAACCGGGGAGGCACGTGCGTGCCTCCCCGGTCCCACTTCCACCCGTTCGGACTACGAATCGCGATGGACGCCCTCGGCGAGTTCGGCCGCCAGTTCGCGTACGGCGGCCACACCGGACGCGTGGTCGTCGGCGTCCAGCATCCGCTTGACGAAGGCGGAGCCGACGATGACGCCGTCGGCGAAGCCGGCCACCTCGGCGGCCTGCTGCGCGTTGGAGACGCCGAGGCCGACACAGACCGGCAGCTCGCTCGTGGCCCGGGTGCGCCGGACCAGGTCGGCGGCCTGCTCGCCGACGGACTCGCGGGTGCCGGTGACGCCCATCAGCGAGGCGGCGTAGACGAAGCCGGAGCCGGCCGAGGTGATGGTGGCCAGGCGCTCGTCCTTGCTGCTGGGGGCGACGACGAAGACGGTGGCGAGGCCGTGCTTGTCGGCGTGCTCGCGCCACAGCGCGGACTCCTGCACCGGCAGGTCGGGCAGGATGCAGCCGGCGCCGCCGGCCTCGGCGAGCTCGGCGGTGAAGCGTTCGACGCCGTAGCGGTCGATGGGGTTCCAGTAGGTCATGACCAGCACCGGCTTGCCGGTGGCGGCGTAGGCCTCCTTGACGGTGCGCATCACGTCGGCGATCTTGACGCCGCCGCGCAGGGCGATGTCGTCGGCGGTCTGGATGACCGGGCCGTCGAGGACCGGGTCGCTGTGCGGGAGGCCGATCTCGACGATGTCGGCGCCGCCGTCGAAGACGGCCTTGACGGCCTCGATGCCGCCGTCGACGGTCGGGAACCCGGCCGGCAGGTAGGCGATGAGCGCGGCCCGGTTCTCGGACTTCGCCTTGGCGAGGGTCTCGCTCAGGATTTGGATGTTGCCGCTCACTTCGAGTCCCCCTCGGCGGTGTCGTCGTACAGCCCGAAGTAGCGGGCGGCGGTGTCCATGTCCTTGTCGCCGCGGCCGGAGAGGTTGACCACGATCAGCCCGTCCTTGCCGAGCTCCCGGCCGACCTCCAGCGCGCCGGCGAGGGCGTGGGCGGACTCGATGGCCGGGATGATGCCCTCCGTGCGGGAGAGCAGCCGCAGGGCCTGCATGGCGGCGTCGTCGGTGACCGCGCGGTACTCGCCGCGGCCGGTGTCCTTGAGGTAGGAGTGCTCCGGGCCGATGCCGGGGTAGTCCAGGCCGGCCGAGATCGAGTACGGCTCGGTGATCTGGCCCTCGTCGTCCTGGAGGACGTAGGACCGGGAGCCGTGCAGGATGCCCGGCTCGCCGGCGGTGAGGGTGGCGGCGTGTTCGCCGGTCTCGACGCCGTGCCCGGCGGGCTCGCAGCCGATCAGGCGGACGTCGGTGTCCGGGATGAAGGCGTGGAAGAGGCCGATGGCGTTGGAGCCGCCGCCGACGCAGGCGACGGCCGCGTCGGGCAGCCGGCCGGCCCGCTCCAGGATCTGGCGGCGGGCCTCGACGCCGATGACGCGGTGGAAGTCGCGGACCATCGCCGGGAAGGGGTGCGGACCGGCGACCGTACCGAAGAGGTAGTGGGTGCGGTCCACGTTGGCGACCCAGTCGCGGAACGCTTCGTTGATGGCGTCCTTGAGGGTGCGGCTGCCGGAGGCGACGGGGACGACCTCGGCGCCGAGCATCCGCATCCGGGCGACGTTGAGCGCCTGGCGCTGGGTGTCGATCTCACCCATGTAGATGGTGCACTCGAGGCCGAAGAGCGCGCAGGCGGTGGCGGTGGCGACGCCGTGCTGGCCGGCGCCGGTCTCGGCGATGACCCGGGTCTTGCCCATGCGCTTGGTGAGCAGGGCCTGCCCGAGCACGTTGTTGATCTTGTGCGAGCCGGTGTGGTTGAGGTCCTCCCGCTTGAGGAAGATGCGGGCGTCGCCCGCGTGCTCGGCGAACCGGGGGACCTCGGTCAGCGCGCTGGGCCGGCCGGTGTAGTGGACCATCAGGTCGTTCAGCTCGGCGGCGAAGGCGGGGTCGGCCTTGGCCTTCTCGTACTCGACGGCGACCTCGTCGACGGCGGCGACGAGCGCCTCGGGGATGAACTTGCCGCCGTAGGCGCCGAAGTACCCCTCGGCGTTGGGGACTTGACCCTGGGGGTCCGGAATGAAGAACTCGCTGGACATGCGACTGCTCCTCGCGGGGCGGGGCCCCGTGTGACGTGCGGTTCGATGGCGACGTTATGCGCGCGATCCGCCGCCGTCCCGTGTGGGCAATCGTCCCCCTGGACCACGTCAGGGGGTGGGCACAACGGGCTTACGGACGGGTCAGATCGCGCGCGTGAAGCGCGCGCACCATCGCATGCCGTTGACCTGGCCCGGCTCGTCGCCGATCACGTACCGCACGCGTCGCCCGTGCACGCGCCGCGCGGGCGCCCGGCAGCCGCGGGGGCGGCAGCCGGGGGCGAGGCGGGCGGCGATGGGCATGGTCGGGTCAGCTCCGGCCGTGGCGCAGGGCCGGGTGGGCGCCGGCGGCGACCAGGTCGGCGACGGCGGCCTTGGGGTCGCGGCCGGTGACCAGGGACTCGCCGACCAGGACCGCGTCGGCGCCGGCGTTGGCGTAGGCGATCAGGTCGTGCGGGCCGCGGATGCCGGACTCGGCGATCTTGACGATGCCGGCCGGGATCTCGGGTACGACGCGCTCGAAGGTGGAGCGGTCGACCTTGAGGGTCTTCAGGTCGCGCGCGTTGACGCCGATGATGCGGGCGCCCGCGTCGACGGCCCGCTCGACCTCGTCCTCGTCGTGGACCTCGACCAGCGGCGTGAGGCCGATGGACTCGGCCCGCTCGATCAGGGAGACCAGGGCCTCCTGCTCGAGCGCGGCGACGATGAGCAGCGCCAGGTCGGCGCCGTAGGCCCGCGCCTCCCAGAGCTGGTACGCGGTGACGATGAAGTCCTTGCGCAGGACGGGGATGTCGACCCGGCCGCGGACGGCCTCCAGGTCGGCGAGGGAGCCGCCGAAGCGGCGCTGTTCGGTGAGGACGGAGATGACGGCCGCGCCACCCGCCTCGTAGTCCGCGGCGAGACCCGCGGGATCGGCGATCGCGGCAAGAGCGCCCTTCGACGGGCTGGAGCGCTTGACCTCGCAGATGACCTGGACGCCGTCGCCGCGCAGGGCGGCGACTCCGTCCCTGGCCTGCGGCGCCTTCTCCGCGCGCTCCTTGAGCTCGTCGAGGGAGACCCGCGCCTGCCGCTCTGCGAGGTCGGCGCGTACGCCTTCGATGATCTCGTCGAGCACACTCACGCGAGAGGCCCCCTTCCGGGACGGTGATGTAGGTCGATGTGGGCCAGGATCAGCCATCTCGATGGTATCCGCAGGACGGCGAAGCGCCCGCATCCGGTTGACGACCGTCCCACTACCTGGGACTTCTCCGACCGGCTCAGGGGGCGAGGGCGGCCCCGAAGGGAAGGTTCCGTACGACGGTGAAGATCACCAGGACGGCTCCCAGGGCCCACCACCAGACGGGGCCCGCGGTGACCCGTACGGGCAGTCCGCGGACGGCCCGAACCAGCCAGAGGGCCATCAGGACGGCGAAGACGCCGTAGCCGGCGACGGCGAGCGCGTTGGCGCCGAGGGCGGTGGCGATGTCGCCGTGGACGACGGCGTGGGCGCTGCGCAGCCCGCCGCAGCCGGGGCAGAGGATGCCGGTGAAGCGGAGCATGGGGCAGACGGGGTAGTGGCCCGGCTCGTTCGGGTCGACCAGGCCGACGTACGTCCAGGCGGCGGCGACGGCGGTGAGGGTGGCGAGCGGGGTGGCGAGCCGCCGGGCGAGCGGCGGGGGCGCCGCCGGCAGCGGGGCGGGCGGCGGGGCTACGGGCTGAGGCTGGGCGTCCACCCGGTGATTGTCCCCGTCGACGCGCGAAGGCGCAGCCCGGCCTTGCCGGACCGCGCCTTCACAGGAGGCTGAGAAGGGCCTCAGGGCGCGCTCTGCGCCGCGGCCGCGGCGCGGGCCTGGACCGACGCCTCCGACTCCTTGGGCATGCCGAGGCCGGCCATCTTCATCGCGAGGCCGACGACACCTCCGAGCAGGACGACCACCATGCCGGCCCAGAAGCCGAGCGGGTTGGCCGCGACCATGAAGACTCCGGCGATGCAGAAGCCGATGAAGGAGATGGTGACACCGGTCCAGGCGGCCGGGGTGTGTCCGTGGGCGCTGCCCGCCATGAGTTTGCTCCTCGTTGCTGGTGCTGGGTGAGGTCCCGCCGAATGCGGACACTCGCCGCCCATTGTCCCGTACGGGGGGCCGTGGGCGTGATCTGGGGGTGGGGGGCGGGCTCAGGCCTCGCGGGTGGGGTCCTCGCCGCGGTCGAGCGCCTTCCAGAGGTCCTCGGGGCGGTCGGGGTCGACGGCCGCCGGGGCCTTGCGGGGGCGGGGGGCGCCGTCGCGTTCGTACCGGCCGCCCATGGAGGGCCAGGCCTTGCCGTAGCGGAGCGCGAGCAGTCCGGCGATGAGGATGAGCGCTCCGGCGCCGACGGTGACGTACGGCCAGGCGGTGTGGGTGAGCGCGCCGACGGTGGCGGCGGTGTCGCCGGTGGTGCGGGCGGCCTTCTCGTCGAGGGCGGCGCTGTCGGAGGCGCCGAGCAGGGCGGCGGTGGCCGCGCCGGCGCCGCTCAGTGCGAGCAGGCAGGAGACGAGGAGCCGGCCGCCGCTGCGGACGGCGAAGACGGCGACCAGGGCGGCGAGGCCGACCACGGCGAGCGCGGAGGGGACGCCGGTGACGTCGCCGCCGGAGGCTTCCAGCGGGACGGTGCCGCCGCCGACCGCTGCCGTGCCCTTGGCCCAGATCTGGCCCGAGGAGAGCAGCGCGACGGTGGCGCCGGCACCGCCCAGGACGAGGGCCGCGGCGAGGCTGCGCCGGCCGCCGGTGGCGGCGCGGGCGGCTCCGGCGCGCGCGGCGCGGGGCTGGGGTACGGGTACGGCACTCACGTACCCCACTATCCCCTACGGCGTCAGGCGCCGTTCATCCGGTTGGCGGTGTGGACGGCGCGGAGTACGGCGGCTGCCTTGTTGCGGCATTCGTTGTCCTCGGCGACGGGGTCGGAGTCGGCGACGACACCCGCTCCGGCCTGCACGTACGCGGTGCCGTCGCGGAGGAGGGCGGTGCGGATGGCGATGGCGGTGTCGGAGTCGCCGGCGAAGTCGAGATATCCGACACATCCGCCGTACAGGCCGCGCCTGGAGGGTTCGAGCTCCTCGATGATCTGCATGGCGCGGGGCTTGGGGGCGCCGGAGAGGGTGCCGGCGGGGAAGCAGGCGGTGAGTACGTCGAAGGCGGTGCGGCCTTGGGCGACCCGGCCGGTGACGGTCGAGACGATGTGCATGACGTGCGAGTACCGCTCGATCGACATGAAGTCGACGACCTCGACGGAGCCGGGCTCGCAGACGCGGCCCAGGTCGTTGCGGCCGAGGTCGACGAGCATCAGGTGCTCGGCGCGCTCCTTGGGGTCGGCGAGGAGCTCCTCGGCGAGGTCGTGGTCCTCCTGCGGGGTGGCGCCGCGGTGCCGGGTGCCGGCGATGGGGTGGAGCATGGCCTGGCCGTCCTCGACCTTGACCAGGGCCTCGGGCGAGGAGCCGACGACGTCGAAGCCGTTCTGGAACCGGAAGAGGTACATGTACGGCGACGGGTTGGTGGCCCGCAGGACGCGGTAGACGTCGAGCGCGGAGGCGGTGCAGGGGGTCTCGAACCGCTGCGAGGGGACCACCTGGAAGGCCTCGCCGGCGCGGATGCGCTCCTTGATGTCCTCGACGGCGTCCTGGTAGGCGGGGCCGCCCCACAGGGCGGTGTACTCGGGCAGGGCGGAGTCGGGCAGCGCGGCCGGGGTCTGGGCCACGGCGCGGGAGAGGTCGGCCTCCATGGCGTCGAGGCGGGCGACGGCGTCGGCGTAGGCCTCGTCGACGCCGGTGTCGAGGTCGTTGTGGTTGATCGCGTTGGCGATGAGCAGGACCGTGCCGTCCCAGTGGTCCAGGACGGCCAGGTCGCTGGTGAGGAGCATGGTCAGCTCGGGGAGCTTCAGGTCGTCCTGGGTGCTCTCGCCGATGCGCTCCAGGCGGCGCACGATGTCGTAGCCGAGGTAGCCGACCATGCCGCCGGTGAAGGGCGGCATTCCCCCCACGAGGTCGCGGGGAGTGTGCAGGGTCTCGACGGTGGCGCGCAGGGCTTTGAGCGGGTCGCCTTCGAGGGGGACGCCGACCGGCGGGGTGCCGAGCCAGTGCGCCTGGCCGTCCTTGACGGTGAGGGTGGCGTCGCTGCGGACGCCGATGAAGGAGTAGCGAGACCACAACTGGGCTGTGCGGCCGTTCTCGGCGGATTCCAGCAGGAACGTGCCGGGGCGTTCGGCGGCGAGCTTGCGGTAGAGCCCGACGGGGGTGTCGCCGTCCGCGAGGAGCCTGCGGCTGACCGGGATGACGCGGCGATCGGCCGCCAGCTTGCGGAAGGTGTCGAGATCCATGCGGCTACTTTCCCAGCGGGAGGACGTCGGCGTCGAAGCAGGTGCGGGCACCGGTGTGGCAGGCGGCCCCCACCTGGTCGACCTTGACCAGGACGGTGTCGGCGTCGCAGTCGAGGGCGACGGACTTGACGTGCTGGACGTGGCCGGAGGTGTCGCCCTTGACCCAGTACTCCCCGCGGCTGCGGGACCAGTAGGTGCAGCGGCCGGTCGTGAGGGTGCGGTGCAGGGCCTCGTCGTCCATCCAGCCCAGCATCAGCACCTCGCCGGTGTCGTACTGCTGCGCGATGGCGGGCACGAGGCCGTCGGGGCTGCGCTTGAGGCGGGCGGCGATGGCCGGGTCCAGATTGCTGGGCGTGCTGGTCATGACGCCATTGTGCCGTGGGCCACGGACAACGACGGCGGAGCGTCCACTGGGCGGACCGGCCCCGGCGGTCGTACGCTGGCGGGCATGTCGACCCATGCCAAGCGTGAACGACTTCTGCTCGCCGATCTGTTGGAGGCGGCCGGCCCGGATGCCCTGACGCTGTGCGACGGCTGGCAGACCCAGGACCTCGCGGCCCATGTGGTGGTGCGCGAGAGGCGGCCCGACGCGGCCGCCGGGGTGCTGCTGCCGGTGCTCAAGGAGCGGCTGGAGAGGGTGCAGGCCGAATTCGCCTCGAAGCCGTACGAGGAGCTGATCCAGCTCATCCGTACGGGTCCCCCGCGGATGTCCCCGTTCACGATCAAACAGGTCGACGAGGGTGCGAACACGGTCGAGTTCTATGTGCACGCGGAGGACGTCCGGCGGGCGCAGCGGGACTGGACGGCGCGCGAGCTGGACCCGGTCTTCGCGGACGTGCTGTGGGCGCGGCTTGAGCGGTCGGCGAGGGTGCTGTGCCGCCGGGCGCCGGTGGGTCTGGTGCTGCGCCGGCCGAACGGGCAGACGGTGGTGGCGCACCGCGGTACGCCGGTGGTGACGGTGTCCGGTGAGCCGGGTGAGCTGGTCATGTTCGCGTTCGGCCGGCAGGACGCTGCGCGGGTGGACATCGAGGGTGACAAGGACGCGATCGACCGGCTGCACGAGACGAAGCAGCTGGGGATCTGAGCGGGTCTAGCGCGGCAGTTCGGCCCGGCGCAGGGCCCGTACGGACAGGGCGTACACGCCGCCGAGCGCGCAGATCGCCGCGCTGGCGGTGAAGACGGGGCCGGGGCCCCACAGGCCCACGGCCGCGCCGGTGAGGGGGAAGCTCAGCGGGGCGACGCCGAGGCTGAAGAAGTGCGAGACGGAGGTGACCCGGCCCAGGTAGGCGGGGTCGCACTCGGTCTGGGTGAGCGCGCCGCACAGGGCGCCGCTGAGTCCGGCGAGCAGGCCGACGCAGAGGGCGACGGCTACGGCGACCGGGAGCAGGGGGACGTACGCGAGGGCGGCGATGGAGACCGCCCCGAGCGTGATGGTCCAGGCCATGACGGCTCCGGCGCGCGGTATCCGGCCCCTGACGGTCAAAAGGAGCGAGGCGGCACCGGCTCCGGTGCCGAAGCCCGCGAGGACCCAGCCGATGCCGGCGGCGCCCCAGCCGCGCGCGTCGGACAGGAGCGCGAGGCCGACGTTGAGCGGGCCGACGAAGCAGAGGTCGCTGAGGGCGATGACGATCATCAGCGGGCCGAGGACCTGGTGGCGCCGGATGTAGCGCAGGCCGTCGGCGAGGTCGCGTACGGCGGTGCCGCCGGCGTTCGCGGCCTGGTCCCCGGGCAGGGGGGCCACGCGCAGGGCGAGGAGCAGGGGCAGGGAGAACGCGAAGAGGAGTGCGGCCGTCCCGAACGCCGCGGCCGCTCCGCCGAGGGCGACGGCGAGTCCGCCGAGCGGGGCGCCGAGGACGAGGCCGGCCCGGTAGGCGAGGCCGCGCAGGCCCTGGACGCGGGCGAGCTGGTCGCGTGGGGCGATCCGGGGCGGCAGGGCGCCGACGGCGGGCATGAAGAGGGCGTCGACGCAGCCGAAGACGAGGGCGACGGCGGCGAGGAACCACAGGCCGGGTGAGGAGAGGAACAGCGAGGCGGCCACCGCGAGGACCACCAGGCAGCGGACGGTGTCGGAGACGACGACGACCCGGCGCGGGCCGAAGCGGTCGGCGACCACTCCCCCGCCGAGCATGAGCAGGGCGCGCGGCACGGCGCTGACGGCCAGGACGAGTCCTGCCTCGGCGGGTGTGCCGCCACGTACGGCGGCCCAGGACAGGGCGAGGTGGTAGACGCTGTCGCCGAGGGTGGAGGCGGTGTAGGCGGCCACCCAGCGCAGGACGTTGGGGTCGCGGTGGGCGGGGCGGGTCGCCGTCTGGGCGGCGAGTGTGGCCGTCATGAGCGGTAGGGGAAGCCGTGGAGGTGGACGGCGACGTTCTCGCGGCCCTCGGTGTCGCCGGCGGCTTCGGCTGCGCGGGCGGCCTGGTCGTGCTTCCTGAGGACGGCGTGCAGTTCCTCGCCGAGGGCGGCGAGCTCGGCGGCGGTGAGGCGGGGCAGCCACTCGGAGCTGATCGCGGCGGAGCGCCAGGCGTCGGACCAGGTGTGCCGTTCGTCGAGGAAGCGGGTGTGCATCTCGGCGCGCTGCTCGCCGAGGGTACGGCCGAAGGCGGCGCTGGCCGCGGCGAGTTCGGGGGCGTCCTTGAGGTCCTCGTCGTGGATGCTGAAGCCGTACGAGCTGGGCTGCCACCAGCGCTCGCGTCCGTCGGCCGACTGGGTCTCGGCCTCCTCGATCAGGCCGCCGTCGGCGAGCTTGCGCAGGTGGTAGCTGACGAGGGAGACGGCCTCGTCGACCTGGTCGGCGAGTTGTGAGGCGGTGGCGGTGCGGGCCACGAAGAGGGCGCGGTAGAGGCGCATCCGCAGCGGGTGCGAGATGGCCTTGAGGGTGCCGAGATCGGTGATCCGGCGCTCTGGCGAGGTCATGTCCACGACCGTAGATACGAAAGAAAACTTGCGCAACAGAAATTGCACAAATAATCCTGTGGATATGGCGAAAGAAGAAAGGGGCCCCCGCAGGGGCCCCCTCCTTGAAACGGCCGGTTCAGCGGACCGGGTGGCCCGCCTCCCGCAGCGCGCCCTTGACCTCGGAGATCCGCAGGTCGCCGAAGTGGAAGACGGACGCCGCCAGGACCGCGTCCGCGCCCGCCTCGATGGCCGGCGGGAAGTCGGCGAGCCGGCCGGCGCCGCCGGAGGCGATCACCGGGACCGTGACGTGCTTGCGCACGGCCGCGATCATCTCGGTGTCGTAGCCGTCCTTCGTGCCGTCCGCGTCCATCGAGTTCAGCAGGATCTCGCCCGCGCCCAGCTCGGCGGCGCGGTGCGCCCACTCCACGGCGTCGATGCCGGTGCCCCGGCGGCCGCCGTGCGTGGTGACCTCGAAGGAACCGCTCTCCGTGCGCCGGGCGTCCACCGAGAGGACCAGGACCTGGCGGCCGAACCGCTCAGCGATCTCCTGGATCAGCTCGGGCCGGGCGATCGCCGCCGTGTTCACCCCGACCTTGTCCGCGCCCGCGCGCAGCAGCTTGTCGACGTCCTCGGCGGCCCGGACCCCGCCGCCGACCGTGAGCGGGATGAAGACCTGCTCGGCGGTGCGGCGCACCACGTCGTAGGTGGTCTCCCGGTTGCCCGAGGAGGCGGTGATGTCGAGGAAGGTCAGCTCGTCGGCGCCCTCGGCGTCGTACAGCTTGGCCATCTCGACCGGGTCGCCCGCATCACGCAGGTTCTGGAAGTTGACGCCCTTGACGACGCGGCCGTTGTCCACGTCCAGGCAGGGAATGACCCGTACGGCGAGTGTCATCGCCCCTCCCCTCGGTAGGCCTCGATCTCGACCTCGACCAGGATGCGCGGGTCGACGAAGCCCTCGACCACCATCAGGGTCGCCACGGGGCGTACGGAGTCGAAGAGCTCCTGGTGGGCCCGGCCCACCGCGTCGATGTCCCGTACGTGCGTCAGGAACATGCGGGTGCGGATGACCGCGTCCGCCGTGAGCCCGAACTCGGCGATGGCCTCAAGAGCCGAGGTGAAGGCCACCTTCGCCTGCTCGTACGGGTCACCCTCGCCGTACAGGACGGTGCCCTTGAAGGACGTCGTGCCGCCGACGATCACCCGGTCGCCCGCGGCGACGGCGCGGGCGAAGCCGAACGCGTCCTCCCAGGGGCTGCCGCTCTGGAAACGCCGCACCTCGCTCATGACGCCACCGCCGCGAGCGCCTCTTCCAGGGTGAACGCCTTGGCGTACAGCGCCTTGCCGACGATCGCGCCCTCGACACCCTGCGGGACCAGCGCGGACAGGGCCCGCAGATCGTCCAGCGAGGAGACGCCGCCGGAGGCGACGACCGGCCTGTCGGTGGCGGCGCAGACGTTCTTCAGCAGCTCCAGGTTGGGGCCCTGGAGGGTGCCGTCCTTGGCGATGTCGGTGACGACGTAGCGGGCGCAGCCCTCGGAGTCGAGCCGGGCCAGCGTCTCGTACAGGTCGCCGCCGTCACGGGTCCAGCCACGGCCGCGCAGGGTCGTGCCGCGTACGTCCAGACCGACCGCGATCTTGTCGCCGTGCTCGGCGATGACCTTGGCGACCCACTCGGGGGTCTCCAGGGCGGCGGTGCCGAGGTTGACCCGGGTGCAGCCGGTGGCGAGGGCCGCGGCGAGCGTGGCGTCGTCGCGGATGCCGCCGGAGAGCTCGACCTTGATGTCCATCGCGGCGGTCACCTCGGCGACCAGGGCACGGTTGTCGCCGGTGCCGAACGCGGCGTCCAGGTCGACCAGGTGCAGCCACTCGGCGCCCGCGCGCTGCCAGGCGAGGGCGGCCTCCAGCGGGGAGCCGTAGGAGGTCTCCGTACCGGACTCGCCGTGCACGAGCCGGACGGCCTGGCCGTCGCGGACGTCGACGGCGGGAAGCAGTTCAAGCGTGCGGGACATCAGAGCGTTCCGATCCAGTTGGTGAGGAGCTGGGCGCCGGCGTCGCCGGACTTCTCGGGGTGGAACTGCGTCGCCCACAGCGCGCCGTTCTCGACCGCCGCGACGAACGGCTCGCCGTGCGTGGCCCAGGTGACCTGAGGCGCGCGCATCGCCGGGTTGGTGACCTCCAGGCCCCACTCGCGTACGGCGTAGGAGTGCACGAAGTAGTAGCGGGTCCCGGCGTCGAGGCCGGCGAAGAGCTCGCTGCCCTCGGGGGCGTCGACGGTGTTCCAGCCCATGTGCGGGACGACCGGGGCGCGCAGCGGCTCGACCGTGCCGGGCCACTCGTCGAGGCCCTCGGTCTCCACGCCGTGCTCGATCCCGCGCGCGAAGAGGATCTGCATCCCGACGCAGATACCCATGACCGGGCGGCCGCCGGAGAGCCTGCGGCCCACGATCCAGTCGCCGCGGGCGTCCTTGAGCCCCTGCATGCAGGCGGAGAAGGCGCCGACGCCGGGGACGAGGAGCCCGTCGGCGTTCATCGCCTTGTCGTAGTCACGGGTGATCTCGACGTCGGCGCCGACGTGGGCGAGGGCCCGCTCGGCGGAGCGGACGTTGCCGAAACCGTAGTCGAACACCACGACACGCTTGGTCATGACCACACATCCAGTCGCAGCACCCCGGCCGCCAGGCACATCGCGGCGCCGATGGAGACGAGCACGATCAGGCCCTTGGGCATCTGCTGCTTGACGAAGGAGTACACGCCACCGAGGAGGAACAGCCCGACGACGATCAGGACGGTCGAGAGGCCGTTCACAGCGCGCCCTTGGTCGACGGGAGAATGCCGGCCGCGCGCGGGTCGCGCTCGGAGGCGTAGCGCAGGGCGCGGGCGAGGGCCTTGAACTGGCACTCCACGATGTGGTGGGCGTTGCGCCCGTACGGGACGTGGATGTGCAGCGCGATCTGGGCCTGGGCGACGAAGGACTCGAAGATGTGCCGGGTCATCGTCGTGTCGTAGCTGCCGATCATCGGCGCCATGTTCTCCGGCTCGGTGTGCACCAGGTAGGGGCGGCCGGAGAGGTCGACGGTGACCTGGGCGAGGGACTCGTCCAGCGGGACCGTGCAGTTGCCGAAGCGGTAGATGCCGACCTTGTCGCCGAGCGCCTGCCGGAAGGCGGCGCCGAGCGCGAGGGCGGTGTCCTCGATGGTGTGGTGCGTGTCGATGTGCAGATCGCCGTCGGTCTTGACCGTGAGGTCGAACAGGCCGTGGCGGCCGAGTTGGTCGAGCATGTGGTCGTAGAAGCCGACACCTGTCGACACATCGACCTTTCCGGTGCCGTCGAGGTCTATCTCGACGACGACGGAGGTCTCCTTGGTGGTGCGCTCGACCCGTCCTACGCGGCTCATGAGCTCTGCTCCTTCTTGATTGCGCGAACCGCATCGAGGAACGCGTCGTTCTCTTCGGGGGTGCCGGCGGTGACCCGCAGCCATCCCGGTACGGCGTTGTCCCGGACCAGGACGCCCTGGTCGAGGATCCGCTGCCAGGCGGCGTGGGAGTCGTCGAACTTCCCGAACTGGACGAAGTTCGCGTCGGACGGCGTGACTTCGCAGCCGATCGCCCGCAGCTCGGTGACCAGCCGGTCCCGTTCCGACTTCAGCTGCTCCACGTAGCCGAGGAGGGTGTCGGTGTGCTCCAGGGCGGCCAGCGCGGTGGCCTGGGTGACGGCCGACAGGTGGTACGGCAGCCGTACGAGCTGCACGGCGTCGACCACGGCCGGGTGCGCGGCGAGGTAGCCCAGGCGGAGCCCCGCGGCGCCGAAGGCCTTGGACATCGTGCGGGAGATCACCAGATTCGGGCGGCCCTCGATGAGCGGCAGCAGCGAGTCGCGGTGGCTGAACTCGACATAGGCCTCGTCCACGACCACCAGGGACGGCTTGGCGGCCTGGGCGGCCTCGTACAGCGCGAGGACCGTCTCGGCCTCCACCGCGGTGCCGGTGGGGTTGTTGGGCGAGGTGATGAAGACGACGTCCGGCCGGTTCTCGGCGATCGCCTTCTCGGCGGCGGCGAGGTCTACGCGGAAGTCGTCGTTACGGGGTCCGGAGATCCAGCCGGTGCCGGTGCCGCGCGCGATCAGCGCGTGCATCGAGTAGGACGGCTCGAAACCGATGGCCGTACGGCCGGGTCCGCCGAAGGTCTGCAGCAGTTGCTGGAGGACTTCGTTGGAGCCGTTGGCGGCCCAGACGTTTCCTACGGAAACCGGGTGCTTTCCGGTCCGGGTGAGGTAGGCGGCGAGCGCGGTGCGCAGCTCGACGGCGTCCCGGTCGGGGTAGCGGTTGAGGCCGCGGGCGGCCTCGGTGACCCGCTCGGCGATCCGCGCGACGAGCGGCTCGGGCAGCGGGTAGGGGTTCTCGTTGGTGTTCAGCTGGACGGGCACGTCGAGCTGCGGGGCGCCGTACGGCGACTTGCCGCGCAGTTCGTCCCGGATGGGAAGGTCGTCGATGCCGGTCACTGCTGGGGGACCTTCCATCCGAACCTCGCCTTGAGGGCGGCGCCGTGCGCGGGCAGGTCCTCGGCCTCGGCCAGCGTCACCACGTGGTGGGTGACCTCGGCGAGGGCGTCGCGGGTGTAGTCGACGATGTGGATGCCGCGCAGGAAGGACTGCACGGAAAGGCCCGAGGAGTGGCAGGCGCAGCCGCCGGTGGGCAGGACGTGGTTGGAGCCGGCGCAGTAGTCGCCGAGGGAGACCGGGGCCCAGGGGCCGACGAAGATCGCGCCGGCGTTGCGGACCCGCTCGGCGCGGGCAGCGGCGTCCGCGGTCTGGATCTCCAGGTGCTCGGCGGCGTACGCGTCGACGACCTTGAGGCCGTCCTCAAGGTCGTTGACGAGGACGATCGCGGACTGCCGGCCCGCGAGGGCGGGGACGATCCGGTCGTCGACGTGCTTGGTCGCGGCGACCTGGGTCTTGAGCTCCCGCTCGGTGGCGGCGGCGAGCTCCTCGGAGTCGGTGACCAGGACGGCGGCGGCCATCGGGTCGTGCTCGGCCTGGCTGATCAGGTCGGCGGCGACGTGGACCGGGTCGGCCGTGTCGTCGGCGAGGATCGCGATCTCGGTCGGGCCGGCCTCGGCGTCGATGCCGATGCGGCCCTTGAGGAGGCGCTTGGCGGCGGCGACGTAGATGTTGCCGGGGCCGGTGACAAGGTTGACCGGGGCGCAGCCGGCCTCGTCCTCGGTGCCTTCGGTGCCGTACGCGAACATGGCGATGGCCTGGGCGCCGCCGGCGGCGTACACCTCGTCGACGCCGAGCAGCGCGCACGCGGCCAGGATGGTGGGGTGCGGCAGGCCGCCGAACTCCTTCTGCGGGGGCGAGGCGATGGCGACGCCCTCGACGCCGGCCTCCTGGGCCGGGACGACGTTCATGACGACGGAGGACGGATAGACGGACCGGCCGCCGGGCACGTAGAGGCCCACGCGCTCGACCGGGACCCACTTCTCGGTGACCGTGCCGCCGGGCACGACCTGGGTGGTGTGGGTGGTGCGGCGCTGCTCGCGGTGGACCAGGCGGGCGCGGCGGATGGACTCCTCCAGCGCGGCGCGGACGGCCGGATCCAGTTGGTCGAGGGCGTCGGTGAGGGCCTCCACGGGCACCCGGACCGACGTGAGGCGCACCCCGTCGAGTTTCTCCCCCCACTCGATCACCGCCGCCGAGCCACGATGGCGTACGTCCTCGCAGATGGGCCGCACCTTCTCCAGGGCGGCTTCCACGTCGAACTCGGCACGGGGCAGCAGGTCGCGCAGTGCGCCACCCTCGGGGAGGGCGTCGCCGCGCAGATCGATTCGAGAGATCACGGGATCAATTCTCGCAGACCGTCCCACCACGCCGGTCGCCTGTATCACTGGCTGATACACGCCACAAGACGTACTCGGTGTCACAGCTGACCGTTAGCGTTCAGGTCGTCACACAGCGGGAAGAACGGCTGTACGAAAACAGGGGAAGCGAGGGGGCGGCAGTGACCGAGCCGCACGACGACGGCATGCCGGGCGATCTGACCCGCGCGGAACAGACCATGTGGCAAGCCTTCCGGATCGGCGCGACCTGCAACATGAGCACGGGCAATCCGGTTCTGGACGATCCGTTCGCCGCGCGGCCGTGGCCTTCGGACCGCAGTGTGCGGGCCGATGTGATGGCGCTGCTGCTGCTCGACGGGCCGCCCCCGCGGGCCGGGCGGGTGTCGGCGCTGAAGCTGCGCGGGGTGCGGATCACCGGCACGCTCAATCTCGCCGGCGGCACGATAGCGCCGTACGTGGAGCTGAACAGCTGCCGGTTCGACAACGAGGTGGTGCTGCCCGAGTCGCACTTCACCACGTTGCGGATGGTCGCCTGCGCCCTGCCGCGGCTGGAGGCGGCGCGGCTGCACACCGAGGGCGATCTGCATCTGCCGCGCTGCCGGGTGGAGCGCGGGATCCGGCTGACGGACGCCCAGATCGGTACGGACCTGCTGATCAACCAGATCCACGTGCGGCCCGACCGGCGCGGCCGGGCGATCACCGCCGACGGCATGTCGGTGGCGCAGGACCTCCAGGCGGAGCTGATCGAGACCCATGGCGAGGTGAGTCTGCGGGGTGCGAAGGTCGGCGTGTCGCTGAGCCTGCGGGGCAGCCGGCTGCGCGGCGCCCAGGAGCGGCGGGCGCTGAACGCTCCCCAGCTGACGGTGGAGCGTTCGCTGTATCTGACCCACGCGTGGGTGGACGACGCGACGGGGAACGCCGGGACGACTCCCCCGTTCGGGATCTCCAGCACCGGCCCGGGGCGCGGGCAGCGGCGCCAGCCCTTCGAGTGCGTCGGCGGGATCCGGCTGGACGACGGGCGGTTCGGGGACGCGGTGGATCTGCACCACGCCCGGTTCGTGCTGTCGACCGCGCGCCGCGAGGAGCTGTCGCTGCGCCGGATCGTCACTCCGGAGCTGCGTTTCAACGGCGAGCGTCCGGAGGAGGGCCGGGTGGTCCTCAACGGCGCGAAGATCGTCACGCTGATCGACCTGGCGTCGAGCTGGCCGGGGCCCGGCGGTCTGAAGATGGGCGGTTTCGTCTACGAGAACCTCGTCCCCTACGGCCACTTCCCGCTTTCGCGCCGCCTGGAGTGGGTGGAGGCGGCGACTCCGGAGTACGCGCCGGAGCCGTACGAACGCCTGGCGACCGTGCTGCGCAACAGCGGCGAGGACGCCGACGCGCGCGAGGTGCTGCTCGCCAAGCAGCGGCGGCGGCGCGAGACGCTGCCGCTGGCGGGGAAGCTGTGGGGCTTTCTCCAGGACTGGACGGTGGCGTACGGCTACCGGCCGGGCCGGGCGGCGCTGTGGATGGCGGTGCTCTGGGCGGCCGGGGCGGTGGCGTTCGGGCAGTACGACCCCGTACCGATCAAGAAGGACGAGGCGCCGAAGTGGAGCCCGTCGCTGTACTCGCTGGATCTGCTGCTGCCGGTGATCAATCTGGGGCAGGACGGGTACTGGCGGCTGGAGGGCGGCTGGCAATGGGCCGCGGCGGTGCTGATCCTGCTGGGCTGGGTCCTGGCGACGACCGTGGCGGCGGGAGCGTCGAGGCTGCTGCGGCGCGGGTGACCTCCGGGCCGTACGGCCACTGAGGGACGGGCGGGGCGTGTGTGGCGAGGGGAACGATTGAGCCACCCCGCCCCCGCTTTCTTTGCGGTCTCTTGACTTACGTCAGGACAACCATTCCGCCGCCACCAACTCTTCACAGCCGCCCTCTGGCGCCGCTCCCACCTGCGGTTTTCAATGGTCCGCACCATGTCATTGCTGCGCGCACTGATCAGCACCGCACGCATGGTCCGGCACACACCGCTGCTCGCCGACGGGCTGGTGCCGGACAATGCCGTGCTGCTCGACGCGCCGGACGAGCGGCTCGGTCCGGCGCTGGTCGCCGCTGCCCTCGGCGACCACGAACCGGCCGCCAAGCTGCTCGCCACCACCCGGGGCGCCGCCGAGTGGGAGCACCGCGACCGCTACACCGTGCGGCTCGCCTCCTTCGCGCTGAGCCGGGACGAATGGCTCGCCGACTGGCTGGCTAGGGCGCCGCACGACCCGGACGCGCTGCTGGTCAGGGCCGAGCTGGCGGTCCGCAGGGCCTGGCAGTCCCCGGCCCGCGCGGAGCGGCTGCGGGAGACCGGGCCGCTGATCGCGGCGGCGGCGGAGGCCGCGCCCGACGATCCGGTGCCCTGGCGGATCGCCCTGGACCACGCCCGTGGCACCCGGGCTCCCCACACCGCCTTCGAGGCGCTGTGGGAGCAGGCCGTGCGCCGCTCCGCACGCCACTACGGCTGCCATGTCTCCGCTCTCACCTACCTCTCCGCGCACGGGTACGGCTCCCACCGCGAGTGCTTCGACTTCGCCGAACAGGCCGCCGAGGACGCGCCGATGGGCTCGACCGCGCAGGCGCTGCCGCTCACGGCCGCCTTCGCGTACCTGCTGAGCGGGGACACCTCCTGCGTCCGCCCGGAGCGGATCGACGAGGCCGCCGACCGGGCGATCGCGCTGTCCGCGGCCTGCCCGACCGCCGATCCCTGGCCGGCGGAGACAAGAAACCTGCTGGTCCACGTGTTGCTGGCGCGGGGGCGGTGGACCGAGGCGCTGGCGGAGTTCCGCCGGATCGGCCCGTACGCCACCTCCTTCCCGTGGGCGTCGGTGAGCGACGATCCGCTGGGCCGGTTCCTGGACGCGCGCGACGGCGTACGGCTCGAGGTGGCCGCGATGATCCCGTTGCGCGGACGGGCCGGACACCGCGCCTCGCGCGGCCATTACGCTTGACCGCTGTGACCACCGCTCGCCTGCCACTCTTCCCGCTCAACTCGGTGCTGTTCCCGGGCCTCGTGCTGCCCCTGAACGTCTTCGAGGAGCGTTATCGCGCCATGATGCGGGAGCTGCTCACGACGGACGAGTCCGAACCGCGCCGGTTCGCCGTCGTCGCCATCCGCGACGGCCGCGAGGTCGCGCCGACCGCGCCCGGGATGCCGGACCCGACCGCCGTGCTGGAGAAGGGGCCCGCGGCGGGCTTCGGCCCTGACCCGATCCAGGCGTTCCACCGGGTGGGCTGTGTGGCCGACGCGGCGAGCATCCGGGAGCGGGCCGACGGCAGCTTCGAGGTGATGGCGACCGGGACGCGGCGGGTGAAGCTGCTGTCGGTCGACGCGAAGGGCCCGTTCCTCACGGCCGAGCTGGAGTACGTGGACGAGCAGCCGGGCGAGGGTTCGGGCGCGCTCGCCGAAGGCGTGCTGCGGGCCTTCCGGGCGTACCAGAAGCGGCTGGCCGGGGCGCGGGAGCGGTCGCTGACCACCGGCGCGGAACTGCCGGACGACCCGACGGTGGTGTCGTACCTGGTGGCGGCCGCCGCCATCCTGGACACCCCGGCCAAGCAGCGGCTGCTCCAGGCGCCGGACACGGCGACCCGGCTGCGGGAGGAGCTCAAGCTGCTGCGGTCGGAGACGGCGGTGCTGCGCCACCTGCCGTCGCTTCCTGCAACGGATCTGACCCGGACGCCGACGAGCCCGAACTGACGCGAGGAAGCCGAGTACCGAGTGGCGAAGAAGCAGAAGAAGCAGCAGGCGGGCGGCACCCCGGCGACCGTGGCGCTGGCGGCGGCGGGGGTCGGCTTCACGGTCCACGCCTACGAGCACGACCCGGCGTCCCCGTCGTACGGCGAGGAGGCGGCCGAGGCGCTGGGTGTCTCCCCGGACCGGGTCTTCAAGACCCTGGTGGCGGACGTGGACGGCGAGCTGACCGTCGCGGTCGTCCCGGTCGCGGGCCAGCTGGACCTGAAGGCGCTGGCGTCGGCGGTGGGCGGCAAGCGGGCGGCGATGGCGGACCCGGCCGCCGCGGAGCGGACGACGGGCTACGTCCGGGGCGGCATCTCCCCGCTGGGGCAGCGCAAGCGGCTGCGTACGGTCCTGGACGCGTCGGCCTCGGGCCACGAGACGATCTGTGTCTCGGCGGGCCGCCGGGGCCTGGAGGTCGAGCTCACCCCGGCGGACCTGGCGGCCCTGACGTCGGCCGTTCTGGCCCCGATCGGGCGCGGGTAGCCGGACACCGGCCCGCGCGGGCCATCGACGGTTGCGGCTTTCTCGGCTACGCCTGAAGGACTGCCGTCGGCGTCAGGAGGCCGCGATGTCCAAGCGAACCCGGAAGCGGAAGTGGCGGGTGCGCAAGCACCGCGCGAACCACGGGCGCAGGCCGGCGTAAGGGGCGGGCGTCAGGGGTGGGACGCTTGCCGCGGCCGCGCTTGGGTCAGGCGTCGTGGGAGGCGTCCCAGTCCTCTTCCGGGTCCCGGGGGCCGAACAGCGCGGTCAGCGCCAGGTGGACGACCATCGCCGCGACCGGCCAGGCGAGGAGCGCGCCCCAGGTGTTGAGCTCCAGCGGGGCGTCGAAGACGACTCCCTTGCCGACCTCGCGGGCATGCGCGGCCACGTCGTGGGTGGGGCCGAGGAACGTGCCGGTGCCCCAGGCGAGCAGCGAACCGAGCACCCCGCCCAGCGCCAGCGCCACCACGAGGATCACACCGCCGCGGCGGTGCAGCAGGAACACGAGCGCCGCGGCGAGGGCGCCGAAGGCCAGCGCCAGCAGGACAAACGTTCCGTCGGCGCCGATCGCCGACTCCCCTTCGCTCTCCTTGAGGAAGACCGCCTTGCCGTCGGAGATGAGCGGCACCCGAGGCGCCAGCCACAGCCACAGCAGCCCCAGCAGCACACCGGCGACCAGGGAGGCACCCGCCACCACGGCGGAGTGCTTCAGCTCGGTCAGCAGATCCGGCCCGCCGTCCTCGCCTTCCGACGACGGGTCCGGCGACGGCCAGGGGTTGTGCGGGGGCGGCTGGTGAGGCGGCGTCAGAGGTGCGGTCACCTGCACATCGTGCCAAACGTGCCGGGCGGCCGCCTCATCGGACCGCGGCCCGCCGGTAGGCCCAGGTGGCGACGGCCAGCGAGACGACCCCGACAGCCGCGCAGACCGTGAGGTCCAGGGCCACCGCCGACCAGTCCGGGTGCGGGTCGAACGTACGGGCAAGCGCCTCCACGCCGTACGTCGAGGGCAGCAGCTCGCGGGCGTAGGCGATCGGTACGGGCAGCCTGTCCGGGGGCAGCACACCCAGCAGCAGCGCGGCGGACATGCCCAGCTGGCCGAGGAGGGTGGCCAGCTCGGGGCGGGGAGCCAGCAGGCCGAGCGCCGCGCCGAGCCCGGCGAGCGCGGCGCCGGAGAGCGGGACGACGGCGGCCAGGATCCACAGATGTGTCAGCGGCAGCTGGAAGAGCAGCGACCCGGCGACCGCGGTCACGACCGTGCCGGGCACGGTGAAGGAGGCGTACGCCCCGGCCGCGCCGAGCACGACGGCGGCGGGCGGCACGGGCAGGGTGGCGTAGTGGTCCAGGCCGCCGCCGGCCCGCAGCTGCCCGAAGTACTGGGCGAGCAGGTTGAGCGCGACGAAGGCCACGACGAGCACGGCGGACCCGGCGACGACGGCGCGGGCCTCGGAGCCGCCGTCGACGACCCCCCGCATCAGGACCATGATCCCGACGGACTGGAAGGTCGCCACGAACAGCAGCGGGATGCGGGAGACGCGGGCCCGTGACAGCTGTGCGCGGTACACGGCGTCGAGCGCGGGCAGCAGCCGCGCCCGCGGCGCGAGCGGAGCGACGCGGCCGCCCCGCTCCCCCCGTTCCCCGGCCGCCACCGGCACGCCGCGGGACCCCGCCTGCGCGGGCACGATGCTCACTGGGCACTGCTCCTGTTCACTACGGTCACGTCAGTCACGGCGGACGGGGCCGGCACGGCCGGCAGGTCGCCCGTGCCGAGCACGGGCGGCACGGCCGGCACGGCGCGGTGGGGCTGCGCGCCCGGACGGGCAGCCAGGGTGGTGTTCATGCCTTCAACAGTCCCTTCGTCGCGCCGCCGAGCGCCAGGTAGACGTCCTCCAGGCTCGGCGTCGCCAGGGTGAAGTCGTCCAGGGCCGCGAACGCGGCGCCGCCGGTCACCGCGGCGACGGCCGCTCGTGCCTCGTCGGGGGCGAGGCGCAGCACCCAGCGGCGGCCGGACTCCTGGGCGCTCGGGCGCAGGGCGGCGACCTCGGGGACGTCCAGGGGCGCCCGGTCGCGCCAGACCAGTTCGACGCGTACCTCTCCGGCGACGCGCTCCTTGAGTCCGGTGGGGGTGTCGCAGGCGATGACCCGGCCCTGTTCGAGGACGGCGACGCGGTCGAGGACGGTCTCGGCCTCGATGACGTTGTGGGTGACCAGCAGCACGGTCGTGCCGTGCTCGGCGCGGCGCCGGTCCACGGCCGCCCAGACCGACCGCCGGGCGACCGGGTCCATCCCGGTGGTGGGCTCGTCCAGGACGAGGACGGGGCGCTCGCCGACGAGGGTGGCGGCGAAGCAGGCGAGCCGCCGCTGGCCGCCGGAGAGCTTCTTCAGGGGCCGCCCGGCCAGGCCCGTGAGGCCCAGCTCCGCCAGCACGGCGTCCCGCTCGGCCCGCGCGGCCCGTATGGACAGTCCGCGCAGCCGGCCGGTGGTCTCGGCGGCGAGCGCGACCGTCAGTTCGTCGAGCGCGGTCGACTCCTGGCCGAGGTAGCCGATGAGGCGCGCGGCCCGCTCCGGGTGGCGTACGAGATCGTGGCCGAGCACGTCGACGGTGCCGGAGTCGGGGCGCATCAGGCCGGTGAGCTGGCGTACGAGGGTGGATTTTCCGGCGCCGTTGGGGCCGAGCAGGCCGAAGATCTCGCCGCCGTTGACCTGCAGGCTGATCCCGTCGGTGGCCCGCACCTCGGGGGTCGCGGGCGCCCCGCGCCTGCCGCGCGTGGCGGGGTACGTCTTGACCAGATCCCGCACCACACACACCGTACTCACGAGGGATGAGCCTACGGGGTCCCCTGGGCTACTCCCCCGCGGGGGCGTGTTCCGCGGCCGCCCGTACGTCGATCTCGCGCCAGAAGCCCGCCCGGATCG
Source organism: Streptomyces purpureus (assembly GCF_014648195.1). Taxonomy (GTDB): domain Bacteria; phylum Actinomycetota; class Actinomycetes; order Streptomycetales; family Streptomycetaceae; genus Streptomyces; species Streptomyces purpureus. The sequence continues at coordinate 84,388 of NZ_BMQQ01000004.1, read as the reverse complement.
CGTACCGGTCGTGCTCGTCGATCTGGTCGTCCTTGTGCGCGAGCAGCCCGAACCGTGCCGCGTACCGCAGCAGTTCGCCGTCGATGCGGTGCGGGATCCGCGGGTACATCGTGGACAGCTTCTGTACGTGGGTCTGCTCGGGCAGCCGCTCCATCCAGCGGCGGGCGAAGACCTGGCCCACCTCGAAGGGGTCGCCGCCGACGGTGGTGATGTCCTCCTCGCGGTCGGCCCAGCGCTGCTCGGCGCTGGTGAGCTGGGCGAGGGTGGGCAGGGAGGCGGTCTCCGGGGGCTCGCCGAGCGAGCCGTTGCCGGGGCGCTCGATCCAGCCCTTGTCGGAGGACCAGCGCAGGGTGGCGCCGGTGGGCTGCGGGGTCTGGGGGGCGGGCGCGGTCGGGCCGCGCAGGCCGGCGAGGTCCTTGGGGGTGGGGACGCCCTTGGCGGGGGCGGCGGGCCCGGCGGCGGCCGAGCCGTTGACCGCGGTGGGAGGTTCGGGCGAGCCGTGGGAGTTCCCCGCGGCGGCCTGCGCGGCCTGGGCGGCCTGTGCGGCGGCCTCGGCGGCCCGCTCGGCGGAGGCGGCGAGCGCGGACTCGGGCAGCGGGGCGGAGAGGATCGCGGCGATCTCGGGGCGGGGAGCGGGGGCGGGGGCGCAGATGCCGGTGAGGTCCTTGGCGCGGACGGCGCGGGTGATCCATGCCCGGTCGAGGACGCGGCGTTCGTCGGCCTCGGCGACGAGGTCCTCGGACTGGTTGTAGTCGCCGTCGGCGGCCTGGACGGCCCAGAGGTGGACGGCCACCCCGTGTTCCTTGGCGGACATCAGGCCGGGCAGGAGATCGCCGTCGCCGGTAACCAGGACGACATCCGAGCAGGCGCGGTTTCTGGCCAGTTCGGTGAGTTCGGCGTGCATGGCCGCGTCGACGCCCTTCTGTGCCCAGCGGCCGTCGCTGCGGGTCAGCGCGCCCAGCCGGACGGTCACCCGGGGCATCACCCGCAGCCGGCGGTGTTCGGGCTGCGGCACCCGGTCGGGGGCGCCGTCGAACCAGTAGATACGGAGCAGGGGCTGTTCCGTGTCGGCTTCGGCGCGCTCGCGCAGTCCCTGGATCAGGGCGGTGTGGTCGACGGTGATGCGGGAGCGGGCCGGTTCCCCGGCGAGAAGGCTGGCGGCGGCGCCCAGCAGATAGCCGGCGTCCACCAGAACGACGCAGCGGTCCACGTGTTCCACCCTCTTTCGGGAACCTCGGGATCGGGAGTGCTTCGGGTTTCCTTCGAGTCTGCCCGACGGCTGGAGGGTTGACGGCCGGAACTCGATCATCGGCGTGGCGGATCGTACGCAAAACGGCGTGGGATGCCCAGAGGTCGCGCGGTCACGCCCGGTAATGATCCAAAATGCGTGGTTTCGGGGGGTGTGTGAGGCTGACAGCGGCCCTGGCCCCACATCCCCCAGGAGGCGACCCCATGGCCAAGAACAAGAAGCAGGACCGAAGTCAGCAGAAGGCGTCCCAGGCGGAGCGCGGCACCGAGCAGGCGCGGCAGTCCTCCATGGAGTCGCAGGCGCAGCAGCGCGCCCAGGCGGTGACGCCGGCGGACATCGCCCACAAGGGCCGTCAGAAGCGCTTCGGTCACAACTGATCCGTTGACCGAAAGGGGCGTGCCCGTGACGACGGGCACGGCCCTTCTTCATTTGGGGCTCGGAGGAGAACCGAGCCCCGCGGTCGGGGTGAGCCGGGTCTCAGCCGGCCAGGCAGGAGGGGCCGAGGAGGACCTTCAGGTCGCCGAAGAGGGCGGGGTCGGGCTGGACGCGGTGGCGGTCGAGGCGGAGCACCGTGGTGGACCGGGGGCCCTGGAGCTTGATCCGTACCTCGGTGTTGCCCTTGTGGTGGCTGAGGATCTCGCCGAGGCGGCTGACCATCGGCGGGGTGACCTTGACCGTGGGGATGGTGAGGACCACGGGCGCGTTGGTCCCGGCGGACGACAGGTCGGGGACCATCAGCTCCATGGCGACCAGCCGGGGCACGTCCTCGCGCTTGTCGAGCCGGCCCTTGACGAAGACGACCGTGTCCTCGACGAGCTGGGTGGAGACCAGCTGGTACGTGGCCGGGAAGAACATGCACTCGATGGAGCCGGCCAGGTCCTCGACGGTGGCGATGGCCCAGGCGTTGCCCTGCTTGGTCATCTTGCGCTGGAGCCCGGAGATGATGCCGCCGATGGTGACGACGGCGCCGTCGGCGTGCTCACCTCCGGTGAGCTGGGAGATGCCCGCGTCGGTCTTGTCGGACAGGACGTGTTCCAGGCCGAAGAGCGGGTGGTCGGAGACGTAGAGGCCGAGCATCTCGCGCTCCTGCGCGAGGAGGTAGGACTTCTCCCATTCGACGTCGGAGAACTCGACGTCGAGTCCGAAGCCGGGCTCGCTGCTCTCCTCGTCGCCCATGCCGCCGAAGAGGTCGAACTGCCCCTCGGCCTCCTTGCGCTTGACCGCCACCACGTTGTCGATCATCGGTTCGTGGTGGGCGACCAGGCCCTTGCGGGTGTGGCCCATCTCGTCGAAGGCGCCGGCCTTGATCAGCGACTCGACCGTGCGCTTGTTGCAGACGACCGCCTCGACCTTGTCGAGGAAGTCGGGGAAGGAGGCGTACTTCCCCTTGGCCTTGCGGCACTTGATGATCGACTCGACGACGTTCGTACCGACGTTGCGGACGGCGGTGAGGCCGAAGAGGATCACGTCGTCGCCCTGGGCGGCGAAGTTCGCCTCGGACTCGTTCACATTGGGCGGGAGCACCTTGATGCCCATGCGCCGGCACTCGTTGAGGTAGACGGCCGACTTGTCCTTGTCGTCCTTGACCGAGGTGAGCAGGGCCGCCATGTACTCGGCGGGGTGGTTCGCCTTGAGGTAGGCGGTCCAGTAGGAGACGAGTCCGTACGCGGCGGAGTGGGCCTTGTTGAAGGCGTAGCCGGCGAAGGGGACCAGCACGTCCCACAGGGCCTGGATCGCCTCGTCGCTGTAGCCGTTCTTGCGGGCACCGGCCTGGAAGATGGTGAAGTTCTTCGCCAGCTCCTCGGGCTTCTTCTTGCCCATCACGCGGCGCAGGATGTCGGCCTCGCCCAGGGAGTACCCGGCGATGATCTGGGCGGCCTTCTGCACCTGCTCCTGGTAGACGATCAGGCCGTAGGTGACCGCGAGCACCTCTTCGAGCGGCTTCTCCAGCTCGGGGTGGATCGGGGTGATCTCCTGCTGGCCGTTCTTGCGCAGGGCGTAGTTGGTGTGCGAGTTCATGCCCATCGGGCCCGGGCGGTAGAGCGCGGACACGGCGGAGATGTCTTCGAAGTTGTCCGGCTTCATCAGCCGCAGCAGGGACCGCATCGGGCCGCCGTCGAACTGGAAGACGCCGAGCGTGTCGCCGCGCTGGAGCAGTTCGAAGGTCGTGGGGTCGTCGAGCGGGAGGGCGAGGAGATCGATGTCGATCCCCTTGTTGGACTTCACCATCTTGACGGCGTCGTCCATGATCGTCAGGTTGCGCAGGCCGAGGAAGTCCATCTTCAGCAGGCCGAGCGACTCGCAGCTCGGGTAGTCCCACTGCGTGATGGTGACGCCGTCGGTGTGCCTGACCCAGACGGGGACGTGCTCGGTGATGGTCTCGCTGGACATGATCACGCCGGCGGCGTGCACGCCCATCTGCCGGACCAGGCCCTCGACGCCCTTGGCGGTGTCGATGACCTTCTTCACGTCCGGCTCGTTCTCGTACATCCCCCGGATCTCGCCCGCCTCGCTGTAGCGGGGGTGGGAGGGGTTGGTGATGCCGTCGAGGTCGATGCCCTTGCCGAGGACGTCGGCGGGCATGGCCTTGGTGAGCCGGTCGCCCATCGCGTACGGGTAGCCGAGGACGCGCGCGGAGTCCTTGATGGCGTTCTTCGCCTTGATCTTGCCGTACGTACCGATCATGGCGACCTTGTCGGCGCCGTACTTCTCGGTCACGTACCTGATCACCTCGACGCGCCGGCGCTCGTCGAAGTCGATGTCGACATCGGGCATGGAGACGCGCTCGGGGTTGAGGAACCGCTCGAAGATCAGGCCGTGCGGGATCGGGTCGAGGTCGGTGATGCCCATGGCGTACGCGACGATCGAGCCGGCCGCGGAGCCTCGGCCGGGGCCGACCGCGATGCCCTGCTTCTTGGCCCACATGATGAAGTCGGCGACGACGAGGAAGTAGCCGGGGAAGCCCATCGAGATGATCGTGTCCATCTCGTACTCCGCCTGCTTGAGGCGGTCCTCGGGGATGCCGTCGGGGAAGCGGCGGTGCATGCCCCGCATGGTCTCCTCGCGGAACCAGGTGACCTCGGTGTAGCCCTCGGGGATGTCGAACTTCGGCATGAGGTTCTTGGCCTCGAACATGCCGTCGGTGTTGACCTGCTCGGCGACCAGGAGGGTGTTGCGGCAGCCCTCCTGCCAGGCGTCCGACGAGTCGATGGCGTACATCTCGTCCGTGGACTTGAGGTAGTAGCCCGTGCCGTCGAACTTGAACCGGTCCGGGTCGGAGAGGTTCTTGCCGGTCTGGATGCACAGCAGGGCGTCGTGGGCGGTCGCCTCGTGCGCGTAGGTGTAGTGCGAGTCGTTGGTGACCAGCGGGGGGATGCCGAGCTTCTTGCCGATCTCCAGGAGGCCGTCGCGGACCCGGCGCTCGATCTCGATGCCGTGGTCCATCAGCTCCAGGAAGTACCGGTCCTTGCCGAAGATGTCCTGGTACTCGGAGGCGGACTTCAGGGCCTCGTCGAACTGGCCGAGGCGCAGCCGGGTCTGGAGCTCTCCCGAGGGGCAGCCGGTGGAGGCGATCAGGCCCTCCGACCACTGGGAGATGGTCTCCTTGTCCATCCGGGGCCACTTCTGGAGCCAGCCCTCGGCGTAGGCGTCGGAGGAGAGCCGGAAGAGGTTGTGCAGGCCGGTGACGTTCGCCGCCCAGATCGTCTTGTGGGTGTAACCACCCGAACCGGAGACGTCGTCCTTCTTCTGGTGCGGCTGGCCCCACTGGATCTTGCGCTTGTTCCGCCGGGACTCCGGGGCGACGTACGCCTCGATGCCGATGATCGGCGTCACACCGGCCTTCTTGGCCGAGTGGAAGAAGTCGTACGCCCCGTGCAGGTTGCCGTGGTCGGACATGGCGATATGGGTCATGCCCATCTCGTTGCACGCGTTGAACATGTCCTTGAGCCGCGCGGCACCGTCCAGCAGCGAGTACTGAGTGTGTACGTGAAGGTGCGTGAAGGGCGGCTTGGTCACGGCGGAAGGCCTCCGGAGAACGAGCGATGACAGTCTGGGGGGTCAGCGTGGAAGTCTACGTCTCCGCACTGACAGCCCGGGGGCACTCGGGAGTACGGTCGCCCGTTGAGAGACAGGAACACCTGTCCGTTTTGTCATGAACAGTTTGCACCAGGAGGTACCTCGATGTCGGTCCCGCAGCCCACCGCCGCCGAGCGCGGTGAGCAGATCCTCACCGTCTTCGGCACCGCCTTCGGCGAGCTCCTGGCCGCCGACCCGGCGGCCTTCCGGGTCAAGTTCCGGAAGATGGCCGCCTCCGCCTTCGCGTTCTACCGGGGCACGGCGTGCCTGTTCTACAAGGACCTGGAGCGCGAGGCCCATGGCGGACCGTACCTGGACGAGCGGACCGGCAGGGTGTGGATCCACGGCGACCTGCACGCCGAGAACTTCGGCACGTACATGGACGCCACGGGCCGGCTGATCTTCAACGTGAACGACTTCGACGAGGCGTACGTCGGCCCCTTCACCTGGGACGTGAAGCGGCTCGCGGCCTCGCTCGCGCTCATCGGCTACACCAAGGCGCTCAGCGACGAGCAGATCAGCCACCTGGTCCGGATCTACGCGGAGTCCTACCGGGAGCGGATCCACGCACTGGCCACCGGTGCGAAGGACGACGAGCTGCCGCCCTTCACCCTGGACACGGCCGAGGGGGCGCTGCTGGACGCGCTGCGCGACGCCCGCGCCATGACGCGCTTCGGGCTGCTGGACTCGATGACGGAGATCCGCGATTTCGAGCGGCGCTTCGCGCCGGGCGGCGGCTCGATCGAGCTGGACGCGGCGACGCGGTACAAGGTGCTCGCGGCCTTCGACGGCTACCTGGAGACGCTGCCGGAGTCCTCGCTCGCCCGCCCGGACTCCTACCGGGTGAAGGACGTGGTCGGCCGGCGCGGGATCGGCATCGGCTCGGCGGGCCTGCCCTCGTACAACATCCTCCTGGAGGGCAACAGCGACGCCCTGGAGAACGACGTCGTCATCTACATGAAGCAGGCGCAGACCCCGGCGGTCTCCCGGCATGTGAGGGACGCGGCCGTGCGGGAGTACTTCCAGCACGAGGGCCACCGCACGGTGATCTCGCAGCGGGCGCTGCAGGCGCACGCGGACCCGTGGCTGGGCTGGACGGAGCTGGATGGATCGGGCCAGCTGGTGGCGGAGGTGTCGCCGTACGCGGTGGACCTGGACTGGTCGGACATCGACGACCCGGCGGAGATCGCGCTCACGGTGGCGAACCTGGGCCGGGCGACGGCGACCATGCACGCGTCGGCGGACGACGAGAGCGGCCACTCGCTGGTGCCGTTCTCCACCGAGCGGGCCATCGACGCGGCGATCGCCGCGGACGAGGAGGGTTTCGCCGGGCTGCTGGTCGACTTCGCGCACAGTTACGGCGCACGCGCGCGTGCCGACCACCAGATCTTCGTGGACCTCTTCCGCAACGGCCGGATTCCGGGCCTGTAGCCGCCGCGGGGGCGCTTCTTCACACGCACCTCACAGGCAGGCATGGCACACTCGGCTCGCGATGGACATATCAGGGACGCGGCTCAGGGGGCTGCGGGCGGCACTCTTCACGGCACTGGTCGTGACGCTGTCCGTGGCCTCGCATGTGCTGCTCTCCGGCGTCCCGCTGCCGCTGCTGACCGTGGCGCTGGTCGCGGCCGGGGTCTTCGCGGTGGCGTACGCCCTGGCCGGCCGGGAGCGCGGCTTCTGGCCCATCGCCGGGCTGCTCGTCCCGCTGGAGCTGGCCGCCGACACCGTCTTCACCACCGGCCAGCACGTCTGTTACGGGGCCGCCGGCGGCCCGGTGGCGGGCTCGCTGCGCTCGGTCGGGGTGGACGTGCTGTGCGGGGGCGGCGTCGGCTCCCCGCTGCCCGGGGTGGCCGCCACCGACAGCGGTGTTGCCGCCCTGCTGAACTCGCCCGACCCGTCCCTGCCGTGGCTGCTGCTCGCCGCGCACACCTCGGTCGGGCTCCTTGCCGCGGCCTGGCTGCGCCGCGGTGAGGCGGCGCTGGCCGCCCTGCTGGACGCCGTCGCGGCGTTCGCCTTCCGGCCGCTGCTGACCATGGCCGCCCTGCGCGGCGCCCCCCGCCCGGCCGCGCGCCGCGGCCGGTGGCTGCCCGCCCCGGCGCGCCGCTCCCCCGCCCGTCTCCTCGTGCACTCCGTCGCGCGACGGGGGCCGCCGTGCCCGGGTCTCCTCCCCGCCTGAGCACAGCAGTCCCTTTTTCCTCATCACGTCACGGAGATCACGATCATGAGTGCACGCAACAGCCACGCCAACAAGGCCGCCGCCCGCGAGCGGCTGCGCGCCGAGCGCGAGCGTCAGGCCAAGAAGGACAAGGCCCGCCGTCAGGTCGTCGTCGGCCTGTCGGTCGTCGCCGCCCTCGCCGTCGTCGGCGGCGCCGGCTACCTGGTCATGCAGGCCAACAAGCCCGACCAGTGGGAGGCCGCCGCGAAGGCGAGCGTGACCGCGCCCAAGAACACCGAGGGCACCAACGGCACCACCGTCGTCATCGGCAAGCCGACCGCCAAGAAGACCCTGGAGCTGTACGAGGACGCCCGCTGCCCGATCTGCGCCAGCTTCGAGCAGGAGGTCGGCGAGACGCTCAAGAAGGACGTGGCCGCGGGCAAGTACAAGCTGAAGTTTGTCGGCGCCACCTTCCTCGACGGCCCGAACAGCGCGGCCGGCGAGGGCTCGAAGAACGCGCTGTCCGCGCTGGGCGCGGCGCTCGACGTGAGCCCCGAGGCCTTCCTGGAGTACAAGGGCGCGCTCTACTCGGCGAAGTTCCATCCGGCCGAGAGCGAGGACAAGTTCGGCAAGGACTCCTACCTCCTGGAGGTCGCCGAGACCGTGCCCGCGCTGAAGAACAACGCCCAGTTCAAGAAGAACGTCGAGGACGGCACCTTCGACGCCTGGGCGATGAAGATGTCGGACGCCTTCCAGGAGAGCGGTGTGAAGGGCACGCCGGCGCTGAGGATGGACGGCAAGGCGCTGACCGCGCCGGGCAGCGACAACCCGCCCCTGACGGTGGAGCAGTTCACCGCGGCCCTGACCCCCGCGCTGAAGGGCTGACCTCCGCGCTGAAGGCATGTGTTTCCGCCGCCCCGTCAAGGGGCGGCGGGGGCACGGGAATCCGACTCCCGGCCGAGCAACTCACCACGGGCAGACGAACATTCGTGCATACGTCTGCCCGTTCGTCGTACCGGTAAGTAATATGACTGGCCGTGACCAGTCGACACATACCGTCTGCCTCCGACGACATCGCCGGCAGACCCAGCCGCCGTACCGTCGTCAAGGCCGCGGCCGCCACCGCGGTCGCCGCCCCGGCCCTTGTGGCCACGGCCTCCCCCGCCGCCGCGTCCACCGCGGCGCCCGTCTTCCACCACGGCGTCGCCTCCGGCGACCCGCTCCCCGACGGCGTCCTGCTCTGGACGCGCGTCACCCCCGCCCCGGAGGCCGTGCCCGGCTCCGGGAAGGGCCCCGACACCGAGGTGACCTGGGAAGTCGCCGAGGACAAGGGGTTCACCCGGATCGCCGCCCGCGGCACGGCCCTCGCCACGGCCGCCTCCGACCACACGGTCAAGGCCGATGTAAGGGGCCTGCGCCAGGCGACCGGCTATTACTTCCGCTTCTCGGCCGGCGGCGCCTCCTCTCCGGTGGGCCGCACCCGTACGACCCCGGCGGCCGACGCGTCGTCGCCCGGGGTCCGCTTCGGCGTGGTCTCCTGCTCCAACTGGGAGTCGGGCTACTTCTCCGCGTACCGCCATCTCGCGGCCCGGGCCGACCTGGACGCGGTGCTGCACCTCGGCGACTACATCTACGAGTACGGCTCGGGGACGTACCCGAAGGACAAGTACGTCGTACGGCGCCACGAGCCGCGGCACGAGATCGTCACGCTCGCCGACTACCGGACCCGGCACGCCCACTACAAGACCGACCCCGACCTCCAGGCGCTGCACGCCGCGCATCCGGTCGTGGCGATCTGGGACGACCACGAGATAGCCAACGACGCCTGGGCGGGCGGCGCGGAGAACCACACGCCGGGCGCCGAGGGCGACTTCGCGGCCCGCGCGGCCGCCGCCAAGCAGGCTTATTTCGAGTGGATGCCGGTGCGCACCTCGACGGAGGGCACGGTCTACCGCCGGCTGCGCTTCGGCAAGCTGGCCGATCTGCACCTGCTCGACCTGCGCTCGTTCCGCTCGCAGCAGGCCTCGATCGGCAGCGGGAAGGTGGACGACCCGGAGCGTACGCTCACCGGCCGGGCGCAGCTGGACTGGCTGAAGGCCGGTCTCGCGGGGTCCGACGCGACCTGGAAGCTGGTCGGCACGTCGGTGATGATCTCGCCGGTCGCCTTCGGCTCCGTACCGGCCCATCTGCTGGGGCCCCTCGCGGAGTTGATGGGTCTGCCAAAGGAGGGTCTCGCGATCAACGTGGACCAGTGGGACGGCTACACCGACGACCGCAGGGAGCTGCTGGGCCATCTGACCGCGAGCGGTGTCCGCAACACGGTCTTCCTCACCGGTGACATCCACATGGCGTGGGCCAACGACGTGCCGGTGAAGGCCGCCACGTATCCGCTGTCGCAGTCGGCGGCGACCGAGTTCGTGGTGACGTCGGTGAGCTCGGACAACATCGACGACCTGCTGCACGTCGCCCCGGGCACGCTCTCGGTGGTCGCGGCCACGGCGCTCAAGGCCGCCAACCGCCATGTGAAGTGGGTCGACATGGACCGCCACGGCTACGGCGTCCTCGACGTCACCGCGGAGCGTTCGCAGATGGACTACTACACGGTGTCGGACAAGGCGGAGCAGGGCGCGACGGCGGCCTGGGCGCGCTCGTACCGGACGCTCAGCGGAACGCAGAAGGTCGAGCGGGTGTACCAGCCGGTGTAACTGGCGGCGCCGTAGGGGCGATTTTCAGCCACTCGGCCACCCCTTTCCGCGCTGTTAACAGAAGATCACAGCACCACTGCGGGTGGTGTGTTCGGGCGATCGAATCCGGACACACCACCCGCCCCTGTAGCCGAATCCGTTACGTGCAGATCTCAAACTCCGGAATCGGCCGGAAAATTTTCTCCCCGTTGCCCATGTTTACCCCAAGATTGATTGGGCTTGATCGATTCTCTTCGACATCTGTCATGGACCCGTAATCTCCCCGCGGTGGCGAGGAAATCCCTCACCCCAACCCCCCGCGAGGAGTCACCATGGGCGTTCTTGCCCGTATATCGCCGCGTATGACACGCCGCATACTCGGCACTGCCGTACTGGCCGGATCTCTGGCCCTGGCCCCGCTCTCCGCCCCCACCGGAGTCGCGGCCGCCTCGGCCCCCGCCACCGCCGCCGCCAAGGGCGCCTCGGCCGAGGAGTGTGACGACCACTCGGCGACCAGCGCCACCGCCCGTGAAGGCCGCCCCTCGGGCAACACCCACGCCCATGAGCCCAACGAAGTCACCGCGGCCCAGGCCAAGGCCATGGACGCCGACCTGAAGAAGAGACTCGACGCCGCCCGGGCGAGCGGCCGCTCGACCCGCGCGACCGCCGTCGTCACCATCCCGGTCTACTTCCACGTCATCCACGACGGCGCGACCGGCAAGCTCACCGCCACCGACCTCAGCAGGCAGCTCGCGGTGCTGAACGCGGCCTACGGCGGCCAGGGCACCGGCAATGCGAACACCAACTTCCAGTTCTCACTGGCCGGTACGGACTACACGAACAACGCGTCCTGGTACAACCTGGCCTCCGGCTCCACCGCCGAGAAGCAGATGAAGCAGACCCTGCGCAAGGGCGGCGCGGGCGCGCTCAACTTCTACACCGCCAAGCTCAGCGGCGGACTGCTCGGCTGGGCGACCTTCCCGACCTCGTACGCCTCCAACCCGTCCATGGACGGCGTCGTCGTCCTCGACTCCTCGCTGCCCGGCGGCTCCGCGGCCAACTACAACGAGGGCGACACCGCCACCCACGAGGTCGGCCACTGGATGGGCCTGTACCACACGTTCCAGGGCGGCTGCAACGGAAACGGTGACTACGTCTCCGACACCCCGGCCGAGAAGAGCCCGGCGTACGAGTGCCCGACCGGCCGCGACAGCTGCGCGTCCAAGACGGGTGCCGACCCGATCCACAACTTCATGGACTACACGTACGACGCCTGCATGTACCAGTTCACCTCGGGCCAGGTGACCCGCATGCAGAACCACTGGACCGCATACCGCGCCTGATCCGGTGTCAGGGCCTTCCTGGTGTGGCTACAGGCTCTCCAGGAAGGCCAGCGTGATCCGCCAGGTCTGCTCGGCCGCGGCCTTGTCGTAGTCGGGCAGATCCGGATCGGTGTAGAGGTGCCCGGCACCGGGATAGCGGTACACCTCGGTGTCCGCGCCGGCCCTCCCCATCCGCAGGTACCAGGCCGTGAGCCAGTCGTGCGACTCGAACGGATCGGGGTCGGCGACATGCAGCTGCACCGGAAGCTCGTCGGCCGAGGCGTTCTCCGCGATGTCGGACGTGCCGTGCAGCAGCACCAGACCGCGCGCCTTCTCGTCACCCAGCGCCAGCGTCTGCGCGATCGAGGCGCCCAGCGAGAAGCCCATGTACACCAACCCGCGCTCGGAGTACGGCGCGGCGGCCAGGATCGCCCGCTTCAGCAGCTCCTCCTTGCCGATCCGCTCCTTGAGCGCCAGGGCCTCCTCCATCGTCGAGGCGGTGGCACCGTCGTAGAGATCGGGCGTGTGCACCTGGTGTCCGGCCTCACGCAGCCGGTCGGCCGCGTCCCGTACGGCCGGACGCGGGCCGTAGACGGAGTGGAAGAGCATGATGTCCATACGGACCATCCTCCCACCCGAGGTCAGCGCATGCTGCGGACGTCCAGGTGCCGCAGCACCCGGTCCACGACCTCCGGATCGGCGCCGTGCTCGCTGCGCGCCGACAGCACCTCGTGCCGGGCGGCCGACATCATCTCCCGCTGGATCCGCTGCACCACCTTGTACCGTTCGGCCCGCTGGGCGAAGGCCGCCCGCCGCTCGTCGTCGAGCATGTCCGGACTGATCCTGGCGCCGATGTCGAACGCGCCCCGCTGGAGCCGCTCCTGGACCTCCTCCGGCAGCTCCTCGGTCTCCTCGATCTCCTTGAGACGCCGCTTGGCCGCCTTCGCGGCGCGGATCGCGAGGGTACGTTCCAGCTCCCGCTCGGCGCCCGCGTCGGCCCGTACGCCCAGCCTGCGCACCAGCCACGGCAGCGTGAGGCCCTGGGCGACCAGCGTCCCCATGATCACGCAGAAGGCGATGAAGACGATCTCCTCACGGGCGGGGAAGGGCTGTCCGGCGTCGTTGCGCAGCGGAATGGCGAGCACCAGCGCCACGGACGCCACCCCGCGCATGCCCGACCACCACATGACGACGGTCTCCCGCCAGCCGACCGGGATCTCCTCGTCGTAGTCGCGGCGGGTGTGCAGCCGCTTGGCCAGCCAGGTCGCGGGCAGCAGCCACAGGAGCCGTACGCCGACCACGACGCCGAGGATCGCGCCGCCCCAGCCGAGCATTTCGGCCATCCGCCCGTCGGCCGTGCCGAAGACGTTGTGGAGTTCGAGACCGATGAGGCCGAAGGCGATGCCGGTGACGAGGGTGTCGACGATCTGCCAGAAGGTCTGTCCAGCCAGCCGGCCCATCACGTCGTCGGCGTCGACGGCATGTTCGGCGAGGTAGAGGGCGACGACGAGGACGGCGAGCACTCCGGAGCCGCGCAGCTCCTCGGAAAGGACGTAGGCGACGAAGGGGACGAGGAGGGTGAGCCCGGTCTGCAGGGTGGCCTCGCCGAGAACACCCATGAGTCTGTTGCTCAGCCAGCCCAGGAGGAGCCCGACGACGACCGCGACGACCGCCGAGAGGACCAGTTCCAGGGCGGCGGCTCCCCAGGAGAAGGCCGAGCCGACGGCCGCGCCGATCGCCACGTGGTAGAGCACGATCGCGGTGACGTCGTTGAACAGCCCCTCGCCCTCCAGGATCGACACCAGGCGCCTGGGCAGGCCCAGCGATCCGGCGACGGCGGTCGCGGCGACCGGGTCCGGGGGCGCGACCAGCGCGCCGAGGGCGAGCGCGGCGGCGAGGGGCAGGCCGGGGACGAGCGCGTTCGCCACCGCGGCGACGGCGGCGGTCGTCACGAACACCAGGGCGACCGCGAGCAGGAAGATCGGCCGGCGGTTGGCCGCGAACTGCCGCCAGGAGGTGCGCTGCACGGCGGCGTAGAGCAGCGGCGGCAGCACCAGCGGGAGGATGTACTCGGGCGGGAACTCGATGTTCGGTACAAACGGCAGGAAGGCGAGGACCGCCCCGGCGACCGTCATCAGCACCGGGGCGGGGAGCCCCAGCCGCTCCCCGAGCGGCACGGTGAGCAGGGCGCCGAGCAACAGCAGGAACAGCAGGGCCAGTTGGTCCACGGTGCGCCCTCCGGCCGGTCGGCACGGTTGATGGTCGGGCTTCAACCCTGCCACGCCGACCGGACGAACCGGGATGAATCAGCGTGCGACGCCAGTCACGGACGGCGCCGGCCGCGGCGACTGGAGCGTGCGCCGCATCGCGCGGTGCGGGATGCCTGCGTCCGGGAACTCGGGGCCGTACGCAGCGTAGCCCAGCCGTTCGTAGAACCCGAGGGCCTGGGTCTGGGCGTGCAGGTCGACGGCGGTCAGGCCGCGGGCGCGGGCCGCCTCCTCGATCGCCCGGACCAGGGCGGCGCCGACGCCGAGACCGCGCGCCGCCTTCGACACGGCGAGCCGGCCCAGGGAGCCGACACCGCTCTCGCCGCCGGTCTTGCCGGCCGCGTCGGCGCCGTGGAGGAGCCGTCCCGTGCCGAGCGGGAGGCCGTCGGCGCGTATCGCGAGCAGGTGGACGGCGGTCGCGTCGTACCGGTCGTACTCGATCTCCTGCGGGACGCGCTGCTCGACGACGAAGACGTCCTTGCGGACGGCGAAGCACGCCTCACGGTCGGCCGGGTCGACGGCCTCGCGCACCACGTAGGAGGAGGGCATCAGTGGCTCTCCGCGGCGATCCGGTCCAGGGCGTCCTGCAGGTCCTGCGGGTAGGCGCTCTCGAACTCCACCCACCGGCCGTCGGAGGGGTGCTCGAAGCCGAGCCGCATGGCGTGCAGCCACTGCCGGGTCAGGCCGAGGCGCTTGGCCATCGTCGGGTCGGCGCCGTACGTGAGGTCGCCCACGCAGGGGTGGCGGTGGGCGGACATGTGCACCCGGATCTGGTGGGTGCGGCCGGTCTCCAGCTTGATGTCGAGCAGGGAGGCCGCGCGGAACGCCTCGATGAGGTCGTAGTGCGTGACGGACGGCTTGCCGTCGGCGGTCACGGCCCACTTGTAGTCGTGGTTGGGGTGGCGGCCGATGGGGGCGTCGATCGTGCCGCTCATCGGGTCGGGGTGGCCCTGCACGAGCGCGTGGTACCGCTTGTCGACGACGCGGTCCCGGAACTGCGCCTTGAGCAGGGTGTAGGCCCGCTCGGACTTGGCGACGACCATCAGGCCCGACGTGCCCACGTCGAGGCGGTGCACGATGCCCTGGCGCTCGGCGGCGCCGGAGGTGGAGATGCGGTAGCCGGCCGCGGCGAGGCCGCCGATGACGGTGGTGCCGGTCCAGCCGGGGCTGGGGTGGGCGGCGACGCCGACGGGCTTCACGATCACGACGATGTCGTCGTCGTCGTGGACGATTTCCATGCCCTCGACGGGCTCGGCGACGATCTGCACGGGCGCCGGGGCGCCGGGCATCTCGACCTCGAGCCAGGCGCCGCCGCTGACCCGCTCGGACTTGCCCACCACCGAGCCGTCGACCTGCACCTTCCCGGCAGCGGCCAGCTCGGCCGCCTTCGTGCGGGAGAACCCGAACATTCGGGCGATGGCGGCGTCGACGCGCTCGCCCTCGAGGCCATCGGGAACGGGCAGCGTACGGATCTCGGGAATCGTGCTCACCCGTCGAGTATGCAGGACGCCGCCGACACCCCCGTCCCGCCCATCAGTCCTTGTGGACGGTTCCGTCCGGGTCCAGGCCCTTGAAGGACAGGATCACGATCAGGAACCCGCCGCAGACGATGGCCGAGTCGGCGAGGTTGAAGACGGCGAAATGGGCGGGTGCGATGAAGTCGACGACCGCGCCCTGGAAGACGCCGGGCGAACGGAAGATCCGGTCGGTGAGGTTGCCGAGCGCGCCGCCGAGCAGCAGTCCGAGCGCGATCGCCCAGGGCAGGCTGTAGAGCTTGCGCGCGAGCCGGGCGATCACCACGATCACGGCCGCCGCGATCACCGTGAAGATCACGGTGTAGGCCTCGCCGATGCCGAAGGCGGCGCCGGCGTTCCGCATCGCCCGGAACTGCAGCAGGTCACCGATGATCTCGATGGGCTCGTGGTGCTCCAGCTTCGCCACCACGATCATCTTGCTGACCAGGTCGAAGAGGTAGGCGATGACCGCGACCGTGAAGAGCACGGCGATCCTGCGCCTGCCCCGGGTCTGCGGGGCGGCGGGGGTCGCCGACTCCTCGGCTCCTGCTGAATCCGGCGTACCGATGATGCGCTCCGCCTCTGCCACGTGAGTCCCTCAACCTAGGTGCCTGACTGTGCACGAGGGTACGGCACACCTGTACGGGCCCGGGACGGCTCAGCCGCGCCGCTCCTGCTTCTGCTTGTCCTCCACGCAGAGGGTCGCCCTGGGGAAGGCCTGCATCCTCGCCTTGCCGATCGGCTTGCCGCAGACCTCGCACAGGCCGTACGTGCCCGTGTCGAGCCGTTCGAGCGCGTGCTCGGTCTGCTCCAGCATCTCGCGCGCGTTGGCGGCGAGGGACATCTCGTGTTCGCGGGTGATGTTCTTGGCGCCGGTGTCGGCCTGGTCGTCCCCGGCGCCGTCGCCGGAGTCCCGCATGAGGCCGGTGAGGGCGGCCTCGGAGGCGCTGAGCTCGTTCCGGAGCCGGGTCGCCTCCTTCTCCAGGCCCTCGCGGGCCTCGTCCACCTCGGCCGGGGTCCACGGGTCCTCTCCGGGCCGTACGGCGAGCTCTCCGGGCGCGGCCGGGGAGGTACGGGCCGGGGGCACCGCACTCGCCGCGGCGGCGCCCTCGGCACCGGCCGTCGTGGTCCCACCCGCGGTCTTCTTCGCTGCCACCGTCCTGGCTCCCGTCTGCTGCGCGGTCGTGGTCTTCTTTGCGGCCTTCTTGGCCGCGGTCTTCTTCACGGGCGGCGCCTTCCTGGCGGGCGCCTTCCTGGCCGCCGTCGTCGTCTTGGCCGTGGTGTTCCTGGCAGTGGTGTTCTTCGTCGCCGGCGTCTTCCTGCTCTTCGTGCTCTTCGTGCTCTTCGTTCCGGCGGTCTTCGCCGTCTTCGTGGTCTTCGCGCTCGTCGTCTTCGCGCTCGTCGTCTTCGAGGTCGTCGTCTTCGGGGTCGTCGTCTTCGGGGTCGTCGTCTTCGGGGTCGTCGTCTTCGGGGTCGTGGGAGTGGTGCTCTTCGTGGCTGCGGTCTTCTTGGCCGTCGACTTCTTCGCTGTGGACTTCTTGGGCGCCGCGGTCGTCGTCCCGGCGGCCTTCTTCGTGGCCGTGGACTTCTTCCCGGTCACGTCCTTGGCCGCGGCCGCCGTCGTCTTCTTCGCGGCGGACTTCTTCGCGGCGGTCTTCTTCGCCACCATGTCGCGGCCCCTTCACATTTTGTGATCTTGCTCGCGAATCGTGCTGGGACGATAAATCGACCCCAGCCCCGCGGCAACGGGGCACGCCGCCCGCCGGGCCCTCCTTGCGCTTGTGACTCGGGAGCCTGCATCCGTTGTGCCCAGCTCCCCGCCCTGTAATCCGTCATCGGGAGGCCGCCCCAGCCCGCGACGGCCCGTATGGCCATTCGGGTCACGGCCGGGCCGCGGGGCGCCCCGCCGATAACCGGTCGGCCGAGCGGTGCCCCGGCCCGTACACTGGGCGCAGCGAAAGGCGTGGATGGGGACGAGTAGCGTCGTACGCAGCCATGAGCGACCCGGGGACGGTGCGAGCCCGGGGGCGAGCGCGATGTGAAGGATCACCCCGGAGCCGCCGGAAGAAAACCCGCTGGTGAGATACCCGGCGGGCGACTAGACCCGGCTTCGCGGCCCCAATGAGGGGGCGGTGCCCTGTGCGCCGCCAAGGAGGGTGGTACCGCGGGAGCGCGCAGCTCTCGTCCCTCCGACGGAACGACGAACAGTCCCGCCGGAGGAGAGACCGACGATGACACCGCCGCAGTACCGCCAGGTGCCCGCCCAGGTCGACCTGCCCGCGCTCGAGCACGCCGTGCTCGACTTCTGGCGCGAGAGCAAGGTCTTCGCGAAGTCCCTGGAGCAGTCCGAGGGCCGTCCGGAGTGGGTCTTCTACGAGGGCCCGCCGACCGCCAACGGCATGCCCGGCGCCCACCACATCGAGGCCCGCGTCTTCAAGGACGTCTTCCCGCGCTTCCGGACCATGCGCGGCTACCACGTGGCC
Organism: Streptomyces purpureus; assembly: GCF_014648195.1. Classification (GTDB taxonomy): domain Bacteria; phylum Actinomycetota; class Actinomycetes; order Streptomycetales; family Streptomycetaceae; genus Streptomyces; species Streptomyces purpureus. The sequence goes on along the minus strand of NZ_BMQQ01000004.1, from coordinate 66,637 downwards.
CGCAAGGCCGGCTGGGACTGCCACGGCCTGCCGGTCGAGCTCGCCGTGGAGAAGGAGCTCGGCTTCTCCGGCAAGAAGGACATCGAGGCGTACGGCATCGCGGAGTTCAACGCGAAGTGCCGTGAGTCGGTGACCCGGCACACGGACGCGTTCGCGGAGCTCACGACCCGGATGGGCTACTGGGTCGACCTGGACGACGCGTACCGCACCATGGACCCCTCGTACATCGAGTCGGTCTGGTGGTCGCTGAAGCAGATCTTCGACAAGGGCCTGCTGGTCCAGGACCACCGGGTGGCCCCCTGGTGCCCGCGCTGCGGCACCGGCCTGTCGGACCACGAGCTGGCCCAGGGGTACGAGACGGTCGTCGACCCGTCCGTCTTCGTCCGCTTCCCGCTCACCTCCGGCCCGCTGGCCGGCGAGGCGGCGCTGCTGGTGTGGACGACCACGCCCTGGACCCTGGTGTCCAACACGGCGGTGGCGGCCCACCCCGAGGTCACCTACGTGGTGGCGTCGAACGGCGAGGAGAAGATCGTCGTCGCCGCGCCGCTGCTGGAGAAGGCGCTCGGTGAGGGCTGGGTGACCACCGGCGAGTCCTTCACCGGTGCCGAGATGGAGCGCTGGACCTACCGGCGCCCGTTCGAGCTGGTCGAGTTCCCGGACACCGCGCACTACGTCGTCAACGCCGAGTACGTCACCACCGAGGACGGTACGGGTCTGGTCCACCAGTCCCCCGCGTTCGGTGAGGACGACCTCAAGGTCTGCCGCGCCTACGGGCTGCCGGTGGTGAACCCGGTCCGTCCCGACGGCACGTTCGAGGAGGACGTGCCGCTGGTGGGCGGGGTCTTCTTCAAGAAGGCGGACGAGAAGCTCACCGCGGACCTCCAGGAGCGCGGCCTGCTCTTCCGGCACATCCCGTACGAGCACAGCTACCCGCACTGCTGGCGCTGCCACACGGCGCTGCTGTACTACGCGCAGCCGTCCTGGTACATCCGTACGACCGCCGTGAAGGACCGGCTGCTCGAGGAGAACGAGAACACCAACTGGTTCCCGGACTCGGTCAAGCACGGGCGCTTCGGCGACTGGCTGAACAACAACATCGACTGGGCGCTGTCCCGTAACCGCTACTGGGGTACGCCGCTGCCGATCTGGCGCTGCGAGGAGAACCACCTCACCTGCGTCGGGTCGCGCGCCGAGCTCACCGAGCTGACCGGCTCGGACCAGTCGTCGCTGGACCCGCACCGCCCGTACATCGACGACGTGACCTTCACGTGCCCGCAGGACGGCTGCGCGCTGACCGCGGTGCGGGTGCCGGAGGTGATCGACGCCTGGTACGACTCGGGTTCGATGCCGTTCGCGCAGTGGGGCTACCCGTACAAGAACAAGGAGCTGTTCGAGAGCCGGTACCCGGCGCAGTTCATCTCCGAGGCGATCGACCAGACCCGCGGCTGGTTCTACACGCTGATGGCGGTCGGCACGCTGGTGTTCGACAAGTCGTCGTACGAGAACGTGGTCTGCCTGGGGCACATCCTCGCCGAGGACGGCCGCAAGATGTCCAAGCACCTGGGCAACATCCTGCAGCCGATCCCGCTCATGGACCAGCACGGCGCGGACGCGGTCCGCTGGTTCATGGCGGCCGGCGGTTCGCCGTGGGCGGCGCGTCGGGTCGGCCACGGCACGATCCAGGAAGTGGTCAGGAAGACCCTCCTCACGTACTGGAACACGGTGGCCTTCCAAGCCCTGTACGCCCGTACGTCCGGCTGGGCGCCGAGCGCGGCGGACCCGGCGCCGGCCGAGCGGCCGGTGCTTGACCGCTGGCTGCTGAGCGAGCTGCACGCGCTGGTGGACCAGATGACGCAGGCGCTGGAGGGGTACGACACCCAGCGTGCGGGCAAGCTGCTGTCGGCGTTCGTGGACGATCTCTCGAACTGGTACGTGCGGCGGTCGCGGCGGCGGTTCTGGCAGGGCGACAAGGCCGCGCTGCGCACCCTCCACGAGGTCGTCGAGACCGTCACCCGCCTGATGGCCCCGCTGACGCCGTTCATCACCGAGCGGGTCTGGCAGGACCTGGTGGTGCCGGTGACGCCGGAGGCCCCGGAGTCGGTCCACCTGTCGACCTGGCCGGAGGCGGACCTGTCGGCGATCGACCCGGAGCTGTCGGCGCAGATGGCGCTGGTCCGTCGTCTGGTGGAGCTGGGCCGGGCCACGCGCGCGGAGTCGGGCGTGAAGACCCGCCAGCCGCTGTCGCGGGCGCTGGTGGCGGTGGCGGGCTTCGAGTCCCTGTCGCCGGAGCTGCACGCGCAGATCACCGAGGAGCTGAACGTGACCTCGCTGGCCTCGCTCTCCGAGGTCGGCGGCTCCCTGGTGGACACGACGGCCAAGGCGAACTTCCGGGCGCTGGGCAAGCGGTTCGGCAAGGGCGTCCAGGACGTGGCGAAGGCGGTCGCGGCGGCGGACGCGGCGGCGCTGTCGCTGGCGCTGCGCTCGGGTGAGGCGTCGCTGGAGGTCAACGGCGAGACGATCACGCTCACGCCGGAGGAAGTGATCATCACGGAGACGCCGCGGGAGGGCTGGTCGGTCGCGTCGGACGCGGGCGCGACGGTCGCCCTGGACCTGGAGATCACCCCCGAGCTCCGCCGGGCGGGCCTGGCCCGCGACGCGATCCGCCTGATCCAGGAGGCCCGCAAGAACAGCGGCCTGGACGTGGCGGACCGGATCGCCCTGCGCTGGCAGTCGACGGACCCGGAGGTCGAGTCGGCGCTGTCGGACCACACGTCGCTGATCTCGGACGAGGTCCTGGCGACGGAGTTCACGACGACCCCCGCGGACGACACCTTCGGCTCGCCGTTCACCGACGAGGGCCTGTCGCTGACGTTCCGCCTCCGCAAGGCGTAACGCCTGAGGCCCCGGGCCCGGCTGCCCCTCCGGGGGCGGTCGGGCCCGGGTGTTTCCCCCCGCCCAGGGGCGGGGCGATCTCCCCCACCCCACCCCTTCCCGAAACTCTGACGAGACGGGGGGAGCGGGACGATGGGGCTCTGCCCCAGCCCGCGCCCCGGGCAGGGGCGGAGCCCCGTACGCCGAGGCGCGTACGCCGCGCACGGCTCTGGCGACGCCCGGGCCGTGCCCGAGGGCCGAACGGCACCGAACGCCGGGATGTGCGCCGCGCGACAGCGCGGGCGACGACTCGGCCGGGCCCGGGGTCCGGGGGGCCGAAGTTGCGCGCTGCACGGCGCGTCGCGGTGCCCAGGGACGCGAATCCTGGACGGGCCCCGTACGCCGAGGCGTGCGCGCCGCGCGACAGCGCGGGCGACGACTCGGCCGGGCCCGGGGTCCGGGGCCGGTTCCGTACCCCGAGGTTGTGCGCCGCGCGGCGCGGAGCAGCCGCCTGGCGGGGTCTGGGGCGGAGCCCCAGTTTCGGGAAGTGGGGGTCCGCCCCCCACGCCCCAGGGCGTAGGGGGAGGGTGGGGGAACAAGCCCGCCGCAGGCCCACCCGCACCCACCCCACACCAAAGGGCCGGGCCCAGGACTCTCGTGTCCTGGGCCCGGCCCTTTGGTGCGACGCCTGCCGACGGCTACGCGCTCACCGCGCCCGTGGGCGCCGTCAGTTGTCGTCCTCGTCGATCAGGAAGCCACGCATCGGCGACGGGGCCTGCTGCATCGGCTGCGGGGCCTGCGGGCGGACCGGGGCCATCGGCTGGGTCATCGCCGGGGACATCTGCTGCTGGCCGCCGTAGGAGGGGCCGCCCATAGAGGGGCCGGAGCCCATCGACTGGTTGCCGCCGTAGGACGGGGCGCTCGCGCCGGCCGAGGCCATCGACGGGGACGGCGGCAGCGACGCGGTCGCCGGGGTCCGCGGCGGGGCCAGCGAGTCGTCGGCCTGGGTCTCCAGCTGGCGCAGCTGCGACTCCAGGTACGACTTCAGGCGCGTACGGTACTCACGCTCGAAGCCCCGCAGGTCCTCGACCTTCCGCTCCAGCGTGGCGCGGGCGGACTCCAGGGAGCCCATCGCGACGCGGTGCTTCTCCTGCGCGTCCCGCTCCAGCGCGTCGGCCTTGGCGCGGGCGTCCCGCTCCAGGCCCTCGGCGCGCGAACGCGCCTCGCCGACGATCTTGTTGGCCTCGGAGCGCGCCTCGGCGATCGCCTGGTCGGCGGTCTGCTGGGCGAGCGAGAGGACACGCGCGGCGCTGTCGCCACCGGGACCCTGAGCGGGCTGCTGCATCTGCGGCTGCTGGAGCTGCGGAGCGTGACCCATCTGACCACCCATGGGTCCGCCCATCGGGCCACCCATCGGACCGCCCTGCATCGGACCGGGGCCACCCATGGGGCCCTGCGGACCACCCTGCATCGGGCCGGGGCCGTGGCCCGGGCCGGCAGGAAGCTGAGGAGCACCGGACGGCAGCTGCGGCGGACCCATCTGCGGGGGCTGCTGCTGCACCGGCGGACCGGATATGGCGGCGGGCACGGGGGCGCCCGGACCGACGGGCCGGTCCTGCTGCTCCGGAGGCTTGCGCATGCCCTGCTGCTGGTTCTGCGCGGCGGCACGCGTCGCGGCGGCCAGCTTGGCGCGCAGGTCCTCGTTCTCGCGGAGCAGGCGGGTCAGTTCGGCCTCGACCTCGTCGAGAAAGGCATCGACCTCGTCCTCGTCATAGCCTTCTCGGAGGCGGACGGTCGTGAACTGCTTGTTCCGCACGTCCTCAGGGGTCAGGGGCATCTCTACTTCACCTCTACGTAGTCGTCGGCAGTCGGCAAGACCGTATCGTCCACATTCACCTCGCGAAGCTGCTCACGATGGAGATCAAGATGTAGACGATGATCATCAGAACGAAGAAGGACAGGTCGAGTGCCACGCCCCCGAGACGCAGCGGCGGGATGAACCGCCGCAGAAGCTTGAGCGGTGGATCGGTGACAGTGTAGGTGGCCTCGAGAACGACCACCATCGCCTTGCCGGGTTGCCATGAACGGGCGAACTGGAAGACGTAGTCCATGACAAGCCTGAAGATCAGCACGATGAGGAAGCACATCAGCGCGATGTAGACCACCTGTAGTGCGACGCCCATCCCGCGCTTCCCTCTCCCCTGGCTCTCGTCTTACCGGCCTCGCGGCCGGGTCGTTCCCGGTGTCGTTCTCTCAGCTCTGGTTGAAGAATCCGCCCTCTGCGATACGGGCCTTGTCCTCCGCCGTGACATCGACGTTAGCAGGAGACAGGAGGAACACCTTCTGCGTCACGCGCTCAATGCTGCCATGCAGCCCGAAGACGAGTCCCGCGGCAAAGTCGACAAGTCGCTTCGCGTCGGTGTCGTCCATCTCGGTCAGGTTCATGATCACAGGGGTGCCCTCGCGGAAGTGTTCCCCGATGGTACGGGCCTCGTTGTAGGTCCGCGGGTGGAGTGTGGTGATGCGGTAGGGCTCCCGCTCGGACACGACCTTGGGCATGATCACAGGTGCGTTCTTCTCCAGGTTCGGGCGTTCAGGTGTGATGGATGCCACGGGGGCGATTCGTGCCGGACGTCCGTTGTCGGCGGGAAGCGCGGCGGCGTGGGGCACCGGCTCCCGCTGGGCGGGCGGCGGTACGACTCGTACCGGTTCCTCCCGCTCCACCTGGTGCGGGGCCGGGTGGCGGCGCCGCTCACGCTCGGGCTCCGGCTCCAGCTCGGGTTCGAAGTCGTCGTCGGGGTCGAAGCCCCGGCCGTCGTACCCATCGTCCTCCACGAGGCCGAGGTAGACCGCCATCTTGCGCATCGCGCCGGCCATTCTCTGAGTCCTCCGCTCTGTGGTGGATCGCCCTACTGGCCAATGTCGCAGCGTCACCAAGTGCCCGCGATCCACTCGGTCTACCCACTTTTGAGTGGGAATGACCATATTTTCTGCTGTGGTCCGACTTGCTTCGCGACGTTACCCGAGCCGAGGACGGTCTCCGAGTACCGCCGTACCGATGCGCACATGTGTCGCTCCGGCCGCGACGGCCTCTTCGAGGTCCGCACTCATCCCTGCTGACACCATGTTCGCAGCAGGATGGTTCGCGCGCAGGCGGGATGCGAATTCCATCAGCCGCTCGAACGCCGCATGTTGCCGGCCCGCGAACGGTCCGGCGAGCGGCGCGACGGTCATCAGTCCGTCGAGCCGCAGCCCCTCGGCGGCGTCCACCGCCGCGGCCAACTCCTCGATGCCGTCGGGGGCGACGCCGCCGCGCGCGCCGCGCTCCCCCGCCTCGGCGTCGAGCGCGACCTGGACGAGGCAGCCGATCTCACGCTCCGCCTTCACCGCAGCCGCGGAGAGTGCGTCGACGAGCCTGATCCGGTCGACGGACTGCACCACATCGGCATAACCCACCACGGAACGGACCTTATTGGTCTGCAGCTGGCCCACGAAGTGCCAGGTGAGGTCAAGATCCGCGCACGCGGCGGCCTTCGGAGCGGCGTCCTGGTCGCGGTTCTCGGCGACATGCCGGACACCGAGCTCGTGCAGCAGCCGGACGTCGCTCGCGGGGTAGGTCTTGGTGACCACGATCAGGGTCACCTCCTCCCGCTTGCGCCCGGCGGCCGCGCAGGCGGCGGAGATACGTTCCTCCACCCGCGCCAGGTTCGCCGCGAGTTCGTCCCTGCGATCGGTGTGATCGGTTCGATCGGTCATGCCGTGTGCCTCATCCGTCCAGCCAGACATATCCGGCGAGCCGCCCGGTGGTGCGGTCCCGGCGGTACGAGTAGTGGTCGCGCGATTCCAGGGTGCAGACCGGGGACGCCGCTCGCTCCTTCACGCCCAGCGCGTCGAGCTGGGCGTGGACGCCGGCGGTGACGTCGACGGCCGGGGTGCCCCAGCTGGTCTCGGACCAGGCCGCCGGTTCGACCGCGGCGACGTCGGCCCGCATCTCCTCGGGGACCTCGTAGCAGCGTCCGCAGACCGCGGGACCGGTTCTCGCGGTGATCCGGGAGGGCTCGGCGCCCAGTTCGATCATGGCGCGCACCGCGGCGGGGACGACTCCGGCGACCATTCCGGGCCGGCCCGCGTGGGCCGCGGCGACCACCCCCGCGACCGGGTCGGCCAGCAGGACCGGGGTGCAGTCGGCCGTGAGGACGGCGAGGGCGAGTCCGCGCCGGGCGGTGACCACCGCGTCGACGCCCGGAATGTCGTCCGTGGTCCATGGACCGTCGACGACCGCGACGTCCGGGCCGTGGACCTGGTTCATCCAGACCACCCGCGCCGGGTCGAGCCCGAGAGTGGCGGCGGCCCGCTCGCGGTTGGTCCGTACGGCGGCGGGGTCGTCCCCCACCGCTCCCCCGAGGTTGAGCTCCTCGTACGGAACGGCGCTCACCCCGCCCCACCGGTCGGTGAAGGCGAAGTGGGCGCCGCTCACGTGATCGTGCTGCCCTATCACTTCAAGAAGTCCGGGACATCCAGCTCTTCGGCCGAGGTGTCCGGGTACGGACGGGCCGGCGGGACCACCGGCGGGGCGACCGGCGTGGCCGCGGTCTCGCTGGCGGCCGGGGCCGGCTCGGCCGGGGCGGCCGGCGGCTCCTCGCGGGAGGTGACCGTGCCGAGGCCGCCGATGGGGCGGGGCTCGGTCGGGCGGGTGGCGGGCGCCGGCTCCTCGCGCTTGGCGGCGGCCGAGCCGAGGATGTTGTCGCGGCGGGCCGGCGGCTGTCCGCCGTCGAAGCCGGCCGCGATGACCGTGACCCGGACCTCGTCGCCGAGCGCGTCGTCGATGACGGCGCCGAAGATGATGTTCGCCTCGGGGTGGGCGGCCTCGCTGACCAGCTGGGCGGCTTCGTTGATCTCGAAGAGACCGAGGTCGGAGCCGCCGGAGATGGAGAGCAGTACGCCCCGGGCGCCGTCGATGGAGGCTTCGAGGAGCGGCGAGGAGATCGCCATCTCGGCCGCGGCCACCGCGCGGTCGTCGCCGCGGGCCGAGCCGATGCCCATGAGCGCCGAACCGGCCTCGGACATGACCGACTTGACGTCGGCGAAGTCGAGGTTGATCAGACCCGGGGTGGTGATGAGGTCGGTGATGCCCTGCACACCGCTCAGCAGGACCTGGTCGGCCGACTTGAAGGCGTCGAGGACCGAGACCTGGCGGTCCGAGATGGACAGCAGCCGGTCGTTCGGGATGACGATGAGGGTGTCGACCTCTTCGCGGAGCTCGGCGATGCCGTCCTCCGCCTGGTTGGCGCGGCGGCGGCCTTCGAAGGTGAAGGGGCGCGTGACGACGCCGATCGTCAGGGCGCCGAGCGAGCGCGCGATGTTGGCGACGACGGGTGCGCCGCCGGTGCCGGTGCCACCGCCCTCACCGGCGGTGACGAAGACCATGTCGGCCCCCTTGAGGACCTCCTCGATCTCCTCGCGGTGGTCCTCTGCCGCCTTGCGGCCGACTGCCGGGTTCGCCCCGGCGCCGAGGCCGCGGGTGAGTTCGCGGCCGACGTCGAGCTTGACGTCGGCGTCGCTCATCAACAGGGCTTGCGCATCAGTGTTGATCGCGATGAACTCGACGCCCTTGAGGCCCACCTCGATCATTCGGTTGATGGCATTGACACCACCGCCGCCGACACCGATGACCTTGATGACTGCGAGGTAGTTCTGCGGTGCTGCCACGTCGAAGGCCTCTCGCCTCGAGTTACGTGTCGCCGCTGCGCGGTGGTAGACGCGTCGCGACGACGGATGCCGAATGGGACGGTCCGAAACGCCGACCCAAACCCTAACGTTGAAGTTTAGGGTTACCAGTGTGTCTGTTCGCTGGACTCTTCCGAACAGGACACTAAGTCGACAAGTGGCGCACGTTCAACGAACACGCCGAACCTCCCGTTTTTCTTTTCACCCTATGTGATCACCCATAGCGCTGACCAACCAGGGTGCTGGCCAGCACGGATGTGCGTCAACTCCGCGCTGCCGCCGGGGCACTCGGGGCGCTCACATCGAAGTGCCCCGCTTTGGGCGCGGCCTTCATCAGGGCGGTCAGGACCCGTGCCTTGGCGGGGCCGTCCTCGCCGCTGCCCCAGAAGACGGTGCGGCCCCGGCCGAGCTCCAGGGTGATGGAGTCGTACGAGGTCACGGTGACGACCCGGACGTCCTCGGCGATTTCTCCGGGGAGTTCGCCGGTCACCTCCACGGCCTCGGCCAGCAGCCGGTCGGAGTCGAAGCGGCGCAGGCTCGGGGAGCGCTCGGCGGCCAGGCGGAGCAGGGGTACGCCGGAGGGCGCCTTGTCGACCGTGGCGAAGCGCACGCCCTTCGAGTCCACTTCTGTGAACTTTCCGCCCTTTTCGATGAGGAGGACCGGCTTTCGTTCGGTCACTTCCAGAACGATTCCGTGCGGCCAGGAACGGCTGACCTCCACCGTGTCGATCCGGGGCAGTTCGCGGCGCAGCCGGTCCTCGATGTCTCCCGTGCCGACGGAGATCAGGGGGTCGCCGAGCGGGACCTCCGCGGCGGACTGGACCTCACGGGCCGTCAGGACCCGGACGCCGGAGACCCTGACGTGTTCGGCGCGGAGCCAGGTGGAGCCGTAGAGGACCCAGACCGCACCGGCGGCGAGGGCGAGTGCGAGCGCGCTCAGCAGGAGGGTACGCAGGCTCGAGAAGCCGCGGCCGGCCGGTTCTCCCGGGCGGGACGGCCGGCCCGACGACCCCTTCGGTGTGCGCGCGCCCCGTTCGGCGGTCGTCGGTCCGGCCACGTCCCCTGCCTTCCTACGCCTGTCGGCGTGCGGCGATCGCCTCGTACACCATGCCGACGAGAAGGTCGTCGGCGTCCCGGCGGCCGAACTCGGCGGCGGCGCGGGACATCTCGTACAGCCGGTGCGGATCGGCGAGCACGGGCAGGACGTTGGTCTGCACCCACTGCGGGCTCAGCTCCGCGTCGTCGACCAGCAGTCCGCCGCCGGCCTTGACCACCGGCTGGGCGTTGAGCCGCTGTTCGCCGTTGCCGATGGGCAGCGGGACGTAGGCGGCGGGCAGGCCCACGGCGGAGAGTTCGGCGACGGTCATGGCGCCGGCGCGGCAGAGCATCATGTCGGCCGCGGCGTACGCCAGATCCATCCGGTCCACGTACGGTACCGGGATGTAGGGCGGCATCCCGGGCATGTTGTCGACGCGCGGCAGTTCGTTCTTCGGGCCGACCGCGTGCAGGATCTGGATGCCGGAGCGCTGGAGCACCGGGGCGATCTGCTGGATCACCTCGTTGAGGCGGCGGGCGCCCTGGGAGCCGCCGGAGACGAGCAGCGTGGGCAGGCCGGGGTCGAGACCGAAGGCGGCGCGGGCCTCGGGCCGGACCCGGGCGCGGTCCAGGGTGGCGATGGAGTGGCGCAGCGGGATGCCGATGTAGCGGGCGCTGCGGAGCTTGCTGTCGGGGGTGGCGACGGCGACCCCGGCGGCGTAGCGCGAGCCGATCTTGTTGGCGAGGCCGGGGCGGGCGTTGGCCTCATGGACGACGATCGGTACGCCGAGCCGCTTGGCGGCGAGGTAGCCGGGCAGGGCCACGTAGCCGCCGAAGCCGACGACGCAGTCGGCCTTGGTGCGCTCCAGGATCTGCTCCGCGGCCTTGATGGTGCCGCGCAGCCGCCCGGGGACGGTGATCAGCTCCGGGGTGGGCTTGCGCGGCAGTGGCACGGCGGGGATGAGCGCCAACTCGTAGCCCCGCTCGGGTACGAGCCTGGTCTCCAGGCCCTTCTCCGTGCCGAGGGCCGTGATCCCCACGCTGGGGTCCTGCCTGCGCAGGGCGTCCGCGAGGGCGAGCGCGGGCTCGATGTGGCCGGCGGTCCCCCCACCGGCGAGTACGACATGCACCGAAATTCACCGCTCTCCGGACGGACGCTTCTTGACGCGCCGTCGCATCGACTTCCATCTCACCCCGGCTCGCCTGCCCACGGAGGGCCGGCGCATGGCCAGGGCCGCTTTCGCGGCGGGATCCTCTCGCGCGAAGGCGATCAGCAGCCCGACGGCGAACATGGTCGGCAGCAGGGCCGATCCACCGTAGGAGAACAGCGGGAGGGGAACACCGGCGATCGGCAGCAGACCGAGCACCGCACCGATGTTGACCACGGCCTGGGCCGTGATCCAGGTGGTCACGCCTCCCGCGGCATACCTGACGAAGGGATCCTCCGTGCGTCCGGCCACGCGGATACCCGCATAGCCTAGAGCCGCGAACAGGGCCAGCACCGACAGCGTCCCCGCGAGACCCAGTTCCTCCCCGGTGACGGCGAAGATGAAGTCGGTGTGAGGTTCGGGTAGTTGGCCCCATTTTTCCACACTTGCACCAAGACCGGAACCGAACCATCCGCCCGATGCCAGAGCATAGATGCCGTGCACGGCCTGGAAACACTCGCCCTTGGGCCCGAGGTCCGTCGCACCGACGCAGTCGAAGCGGGAGAGCCGGTTGGCGCTGGTCTGGATGAACAGCGCACCGACCAGGCCGGCCACCCCGAGGACGCCCGCGAAGAGCCGGGTGGGCGCGCCGGCCAGCCAGAGCAGGCCGAAGAGGATCGCGGTGAGGATGATCGCCGTACCCATGTCGCCGCCGAGCATGATGAGGCCGAGCAGCAGGAAGGCGACCGGCACCAGCGGCACCAGCAGGTGTTTCCACTGGGTCAGCAGCCGCCGGTCCTGCTTGCGGGCGAGCAGATCGGCGCCCCACAGGATCAGCGCGAGCTTGCCGAACTCGCTGGGCTGGAGCTGGAAGGGACCGCCGAGGTAGAGCCAGTTCTGGTTGCCGTTGACCGACATCCCTATCCCGGGGACCTGCACCAGCGCCATCAGGAAGACGCTGCCGACCAGCAGCGGGTAGGCGAGGGCCCGGTGGAGCCTGGAGGGCATCCGGGAGGCGATCAGCAGCAGTACGGTGCCGATGGTGGCGGCGAGGAACTGCTTGCGGAAGAAGTACGTGGCGCCCTTGTCCAGCTCCAGGGCCTTGATCATGGAGGCTGAGTAGACCATGACGAGGCCGAGGACGGTGATCAGCAGTCCGGCGCCCAGGATGACGTAGTAGGCGGTCAGGGGCCGGTCCCAGGCCCGTCGCGCCTGCTCGTACAGGCGTCGTACGCCGGAGCCGCGCGGGGGCCGCGACGCACCGGGCCGCCGGCCGCCGGAGGCCGAGGACCTGCGGCTACGGGCGGCGTGCGCGGTGTCCTGCGGCGCCATGATCGCTGTCCCCTCCAGTCGTGCCCGGCGCGGCCGGGCCTGATGGCTGGTCAGTCGCGCGCGGCGGCGAGCGCCCTGACCGCTTCCGCGAACGCCTCGCCTCGCTTGTTGTAGTTGGTGAACATGTCCATCGAGGCACACGCCGGGGCCAGCAGTACGGTGTCCCCGGGCCGGGCGAGCCGGGCCGCCTCCTGGACCGCCGCCGACATCGCCCCAGTGTCGGTCCGGTCGAGGTCGACGACCGGGACCTCGGGCGCGTGTCGCGCGAGCGCTTCGGCGATCAGGGCCCGGTCCTGGCCGATCAGGACGACACCGCGCAGCCGCTTGGCGGCCTTCTCGACGGTCGCGTCGAACGTCGCCCCCTTGGCGAGGCCGCCGGCGATCCAGACGATCGGTTCGTAGGCCGCCAACGACGCCTCGGCGGCGTGGGTGTTGGTCGCCTTGGAGTCGTCGACGTAGGCGACGCCGTCGATGTTCTCGACGTGCTCGATGCGGTGGGCGTCGGGGCGGAAGGCCCGCAGTCCGTCCCGTACGGCCGTGGCCTCGACGCCGAAGGCGCGCGCGAGGGCGGCCGCGGCGAGGGCGTTGGCGATGTTGTGCGGGGCCGGGGGGTTGATGTCGGAGATCTGCGCCAGCTCCTGGGCCTGCTTCTGGCGGTTCTCGACAAAGGCGCGGTCGACGAGGATGTCGTCGACGACACCGAGCTGCGAGGGGCCGGGGGTGCCGAGGGTGAAGCCGATGGCCCGGCAGCCCTCCTCGACGTCGGCCTCGCGCACCAGGTCCTCGGTGGCGGGGTCGGCCGCGTTGTAGACGCAGGCGACCTTGTTGCCCTCGTAGATACGGCCCTTGTCGGCGGCGTAGGCCGCCATGGAGCCGTGCCAGTCCAGGTGGTCCGGGGCGAGGTTGAGCACGGCGGCCGAGTGGGCCCGCAGGGACGGCGACCAGTGCAGCTGGTAGCTGGAGAGCTCGACGGCGAGGACGTCGTACGTCTCCTCGCCGAGGACCGCGTCGAGCAGCGAGACGCCGATGTTGCCGACGGCGGCCGTGCGTAGTCCGGCCGCCTCAAGGATCGAGGCGAGCATCCGTACGGTCGTGGTCTTGCCGTTGGTGCCGGTGACCGCGAGCCAGGGGGCCGGTTCCCGGCCGTCCAGGCCGCGCAGCCGCCAGGCGAGTTCGACATCGCCCCAGACCTCCACGCCCGCCTCGGCGGCGGCCGCGAAGAGCGGCTTGTCGGGCTGCCAGCCGGGGGTGGTGACGATCAGTTCGGTACCGGACGGCAGGGTGGCCCCGTCGCCGAGGCGGACGGTGATCCCCTCGGCCTCCAACTGGGCCGCCTGTGCCCGGGAGCGTTCGTCGTCGCCGTCGTTGACGACGGTCACGTCCGCGCCGAGGCCGTGCAGGACGCGGGCGGCGGGGATGCCGCTCACGCCGAGTCCGGCGACGGTGACCTTCTTGCCCTGCCAGTCCGGGGTGCTCACTTGTCCGCTGCCCATCCCGCGTAGAAGAGGCCGAGGCCGACGATCACGCACATGCCCTGGATGATCCAGAACCGGACCACCACAAGGACTTCGGACCAGCCCTTGAGTTCGAAGTGGTGCTGGAGCGGCGCCATCCGGAAGACCCGCTTGCCGGTCATCTTGAACGAGCCGACCTGGATGACCACGGACATCGTGATCATCACGAAGAGGCCGCCGAGGAGGGCGAGCAGCAGCTCCGTACGGGAGCAGATGGCCAGACCGGCCAGCGCGCCGCCGAGGGCGAGGGAGCCCGTGTCACCCATGAAGATCTTGGCGGGCGAGGTGTTCCACCACAGGAAGCCGAAGCAGGCGCCCATCAGGGCGGAGGCGACCACGGCGAGATCCAGCGGGTCGCGCACCTCGAAGCAGGCGTTGGGGTTGGTCAGCGTCATCGCGTTGGCGCAGGACTCCTGGAACTGCCACAGCCCGATGAAGGTGTAGGCGCCGAAGACCATCACCGAGGCGCCGGTGGCGAGGCCGTCCAGACCGTCGGTGAGGTTCACGCCGTTGGACATGGCCAGGATCATGAAGAGCGCCCAGACCACGAACAGCACCGGTCCGATGGACCAGCCGAAGTCGGTGATGAAGGAGAGCTTCTCGGAGGCCGGGGTCAGCCCGCGGAAGTCGGCGAACTGCAGCGACAGCACCGCGAAGGCGATACCGACGATGAGCTGGCCGGCCATCTTGGCCTTGGCCCGCAGACCGAGCGACCGCTGCTTGACGATCTTGATGTAGTCGTCGAGGAAGCCGACCAGTCCCATGCCCGCCATCAGGAAGAGCACCAGGACGCCGGAGTACGACGGGTCCTCGCCGGTGATGACCTTGGCGAGCGCGTACGCGATGAGCGTGGCCAGGATGAAGGAGATACCGCCCATGGTGGGCGTGCCCTTCTTGCTGCCGTGGGTGCGCGGGCCGTCGTCCCGGATGAACTGCCCGTATCCCTTGCGGGCCAGCAGTTTGATGAGCAGCGGGGTACCGATCAGGGTCAGGAAGAGCCCGATGGCTCCCGCGAAGAGGATCTGCCTCATCGGCCGGCGACCTCGCTCCCGGAGTCGAGCAGTGCCAGGGCGACCCGCTCGAGACCGACCGACCTGGACGCCTTCACCAGCACGACGTCTCCCGGGCGCAGCTCACTGCGCAACAGGTCGACCGCCGCCTGCGCGTCGGACACGTGCACCGACTCCTCACCCCACGAACCCTCGTTATATGCGCCCAGTTGCAGCCAGGACGCTTCCCTGCCCCCGACCGCGACGAGCTTGCTGACGTTGAGCCGGACGGCGAGCCGTCCGACCGCGTCGTGCTCGGCGAGCGACTCGTCGCCGAGCTCGGCCATCGGGCCGAGCACCGCCCACGTACGACCCCCCTGGGCCTGTGCGGCCTTGCCCATGGCCGCGAGCGCGCGCAGGGCGGCTCGCATGGACTCGGGGTTCGCGTTGTAGGCGTCGTTGACGACCGTCACGCCGTCCGGACGCTCGGTGACCTCCATGCGCCAGCGCGACAGGGTGCCTGCCTCGGAGAGCGCGGTGGCGATCTCGTCGACGGGCATGCCCAGCTCATGGGCGACGGCGGCCGCGGCGAGCGCGTTCGACACGTGGTGCTCACCGTACAGGCGCAAGGTCACGTCGCTGCACCCGGTGGGTGTGTGAAGACTGAAAGAGGGCTGACCATTCGCTGTGAGCCGGACATTCTCGGCACGTACGTCGGCGTCGTCGGCCTCGCCGAACAGCGTCACGCGCGCGTGGGTCCGCCCGGCCATGGCCCGTACGAGGGGGTCGTCGGCGTTGAGGACGGCCACGCCGCCCGCGTCGGCGGAGGGCAGGGCCTCGACGAGTTCGCCCTTGGCCTGGGCGATCTGGGCGCGGCCGCCGAACTCGCCGATGTGGGCGCTGCCGACGTTGAGGACGAGACCGATCCGGGGCGGGGTCAGTCCGGTGAGGTAGCGGATGTGGCCGATGCCTCGGGCGCCCATCTCCAGGACGAGGTGGCGGGTCTCCTCGCTCGCGCGCAGCGCGGTGAGGGGCAGGCCGATCTCGTTGTTGAGGGAGCCGGGGGTCCACACGGTCGGCGCGTGGTGCTGGAGGACCTGGGCGATCAGGTCCTTGGTGGAGGTCTTGCCCGCCGAGCCGGTGAGGGCGACGACGTCGGTGCCGAGGCGTTCGACGACATGACGGGCGAGGGCGCCGAGGGCTGCCTGGACGTCGTCCACGACGATGGCGGGCACCTGGACGGGGCGGGTGGCCAGCACCGCCGCCGCGCCCGCCTCGACGGCGCGCTGCGCGTAGTCGTGGCCGTCGGCGTGCTCGCCGGCGAAGGCGGCGAAGAGGCTGCCGGCCCGCACCTCACGGGAGTCGATGACGACGGGGCCGGTGACCATCAGGTCCGGATCCGGTATGTCGTACGACTGCCCGCCGACGACTGCGGCGATCTCGGCGAGGGAGAGGGCGATCACAACTTATCCCTGACTGTTCTGGATGGCTTCGCGCAGGACCTGGCGGTCGTCGAAGGGGCGTACCACCCCGGCGATGTCCTGGCCCTGCTCATGGCCCTTGCCCGCGACGAGGACGGTGTCGCCGGGCTCGGCGCGGGCCACGGCCGCGGCGATCGCGGCGGCCCGGTCGGGCTCGACGAGCACGTCGCCGCGTTCGTGGACGGGGACATCGGCGGCGCCGGCGAGCATGGTGGCGAGGATGGCGAGGGGGTCCTCGGAACGGGGGTTGTCGGAGGTCAGTACGGCGGTGTCGGCGAGGCGGGCGGCGGCGGCGCCCATCGGGCCGCGCTTGGTGGTGTCGCGGTCGCCGCCGCAGCCGAGGACGACGTGGAGCCTGCCCTCGGTGACCTTGCGCAGGGAGCGCAGGACCGATTCGACGGCGTCCGTCTTGTGGGCGTAGTCGACGACGGCGAGGTACGGCTGGCCGGCGTCGACGCGCTCGAGGCGGCCGGGGACGCCGGCGACGGCGGTGATGCCGTCGGCGGCGGTCTGCGGGTCGAGTCCGGCGACGGCGAGGGTGACGACGGCGGCGAGGGTGTTGGCGACGTTGAACGGGCCGGGCAGCGGGGCGGTGGCGGAGATCCGCTCGCCCTTGGGGCCGACGGCCGTGAAGGTGCTGCTGTCCTGGCGCAGGTCGATGTCCTCGGCACGCCAGTCGGCGTCGGGGTGGCCCTCGGCGGAGAAGGTGGTGACGGGCACCGTGGCCTCCTTGGCCAGCCTCCTGCCGTACTCGTCGTCGAGGTTGACCACCGCCTCGCGGGAGCGGTGCGGGGTGAACAGCTGCGCCTTGGCTCGGTAGTAGTCCTCCATGTCGGAGTGGAACTCCATGTGTTCCGGGCTGAGGTTGTTGAAGACGGCGACGTCGAAGACGCAGCCGTCGACCCGGCCGAGCACGAGGGCGTGGCTGGAGACCTCCATGGCGACCGCGTCGACGCCGCGTTCGCGCATGACCGCGAACAGGGCCTGAAGGTCGGTGGCTTCGGGGGTGGTGCGCTCGGACTTGATGCGTTCGTCGCCGATCCGCATCTCGACGGTGCCGACCAGTCCGGTGTGTCGGCCGGCCGCCTTGAGCCCGCCTTCGACCAGGTAGGCGGTGGTGGTCTTGCCGGAGGTGCCGGTGATGCCGATCTGGAGGAGGTCGCTGCCCGGGCGGCCGTAGATCTCGGCGGCGAGCTCGCCCATCCGGCCCCGCGGGTTCTCGGTCACCAGGACCGGCAGGCCGGTCTCGGCGGCGCGTGCGGCGCCGGAGGGGTCGGTGAGGATCGCGGCGGCGCCGAGTCCGGCGGCCTGGGCGACGAAGTCGGCGCCGTGCATCCGGGCGCCCGGCAGTGCGGCGTACACGTCACCGGGGCGGACGGCCCGGGAGTCGTGAGTGATGCCGGTGACTTCGCCGCTGCCGGGGAGGTCGGCACCCAGGCGGGCGGCCAGCTCGCCGAGGGGGGTCGGGTGGACCCGTTCCGGCCGGGGCGGGGTGGTTCGGTACTGATCAGCGTGTGGCACGGCGGTGAGCGTACCGGGCGCACCCTGCGAGGGCCTAAATGGGCGGGCCGCGCCGTCGGGGTTCGGTTTCCGGTTCCCGGACGAGGGGGTGATCGTTGTCACTGGTGCTCCCGGCGGCTCAGGCGTGGATCAGGGCTTGAAGGTGACCGGCATCCGCGGGGGTTGGGCGCCGGTCGGGGCGACGTGCAGGGTCTTCAGGGCGAATTCCATGACCTTCTTGTAGATCGGTCCGCAGATCTGGCCGCCGAAGTAGCTGCCCTTGGTGGGGTTCTGGATGGCGCAGTAGACGGTGATCCGGGGGTTGTCGGCGGGGGCGAAGCCGGCGAAGGAGGCGGTGTAGCCCTTGTAGCGGCCGGTGGCCGGATCGACGCGGTTGGCGGTACCGGTCTTGCCGGCGACGCGGTAGCCGGGGATGGCGGCCTTGGTGCCGGTGCCTTCCTCGTCACCGACGACGGATTCGAGCATCTGGGCGAGGGTCTTGGCGGTCTTCTCGCTGACGACCCTGGTCCGCTCGGGTGCGGGGGCGGGGGTGAAGCGGCCGTCGGGTCCCTTGGTGCCGCGGACGATGGTGGGCTGGATGCGTACGCCGCCGTTGGCGATGGTCGAGTAGACGGACGCGGCCTGCATGGCGTTGAGGGAGAAGCCCTGGCCGAAAGGGATCGTGTACTGCTGCGAGGTGGACCAGGCCTTGGGCTTGGCGAGGATGCCGGAGCTCTCGCCCGGATAACCGAGTCCGGTGGGGCTGCCCATGCCGAACTTGCGCAGGTAAGAGTCGAGGACCGCGTTCGCCTCGGGCTGCGTCTTGCCGAGGCGGCCGGTGGCCAGGATCGTGCCGATGTTGCTGGATTTGGCGAGGACGCCGTTGAGGGTGAGGTGCCAGGTGGGGTGGTCGATGTCGTCCTTGAAGAGCCGGTCGCCGCGGTGGAGCCGGTTGGGGACGGTGACGTGGGTGTCGGGGGCGGCGGCGCCCTCTTCGAGCACGGCGGCCATGGACATGACCTTGGCGGTGGAGCCGGGTTCGTAGACGTCCTGGAGGGCGGCGTTGCCCATGGCGGCGGCGTTGGCCTGGGAGAGGTCGTTGGGGTCGAAGCCGGGGGCGTTGGCCATGGCGAGGATCTCGCCGGTGCGGGTGTTCTGGACCATCACGTAGCCGCGGTCCGCCTTGGACTTGGTGACCTGTTCGGTGATGGCCTGCTGGGCGGCCCACTGGATGTCCCGGTCGATGGTGAGCTCGATGTCGGAGCCGGGGACGGCCGGGGTCTCGCGGGCTCCGGCGGTGGGGACGCGGCGGCCGCCGGACTGGGCGTAGGTGATCTTGCCGTCCTTGCCGGCGAGTTCCTTGTCGAGCATGGACTCCAGGCCGCCGGCGCCGTGGCCGTCGGCGTTGACGTAGCCCAGTATCCCGGCGCCGAGCCGGCCGTTGGGGTACACCCGCTTGCTGCTCTTCTCGTTGAAGACACCGGCCAGCACGCTGATGCCGGTGCCGCCCTTGGCCTTGGAGGCGCGGGCCTTCTCGGCGAAGACGTTCTTGAGGTCCTTGATCTGGTTCCAGACCTGGGGGGTCTGGCGGCGGGCGAGGACGGTGTAGCGGGACCCCGGGGCGCGGAGTTTCTTGGCGAGCTCGGCGGCGTCCCTGCCGAGGATGGGGGCGAGGAGGGCGGCGGCCTGTTCGGGCGCGTCCTTCACCTTGCTGTCCTCGGGCGTGAACATCTTGGGGTCGGCGGTGATGTCGTACGCGTCGACGCTGGCGGCCAGGGCGATGCCGGAGCGGTCGGTGATCTCGCCGCGTTCGGCGGCGAGGGTGTGGCTGAGGTACCGGTTCTTCTCCGCCTTGGCGGCGTACGCGCTGGCGTCGACGGCCTGGACCTGCAGGAGCCGTACGACGAAGGCGAGCATCACCAGGGTCAGGCCGAGGCTGACCAGGCGCAGCCGGGGGCGGGGGCTGCCGAGCCGGATCGTGCGCGGCCGGGCGGTGGTGCGGGGACGCTGGGGGCGCGCGGTGGGCCGGGGGCGCGCGGGGCCCGGTACGCGGCGGCGCGAAGGGTCCTGGGGCGGCACTGCGTCACCTGCCGGAGGTCGTCGGGGCGGGTTTCACGGGGGCCGTGCGGGGCGGCGGGGAGGAGGCGGGCGCGGTGGGCTCGGGGGGCGGTGCGGGTGCGGCGGCGGGGC
>NZ_BMQQ01000004.1:6017-46822 GCF_014648195.1 Streptomyces purpureus | reverse complement strand
GGGGGGCGCCGCGAACGGTGCCGTCCGGGTCGAGGAAGGCGGGGCTGCCGCCGGGGACCATGCCGAGCCGGCGGGCGCGGCGTTCGAGGGCGTCGGGGGCGGAGTGGGCGTCCACGTCGCGCTGGAGGGCCTGTTCCTCGTCGGTGAGTTCGGTGGTCTCTCGCTTGAGCTCGCTCAGCCGGAAGGAGCCTTCGTTGAGCGCGGAGTTGAGGAGCAGGAGGCCGATGAGGCCTCCGCCGAGAAGGACGACGACGAGCAGGACGAAGGGGGTGCGGGCGGCGGTGCTGGGCCCGGACGGCATGAGCCGGGCCAGCCGCGCGGCCGGTCCCCTGAGCGCGTCCTTGGCCCCTTTCCCGCCCTTGGCCCCCTGGGTCACACGTCCTCCCGGATCCGCTCCGCGCCCCGCAGCCTGGCCGGTGCCGCGCGGCGGTTCTCGGCGATCTCTTCCTCGGTGGGCAGCTCGGCGCCGCGGGTGAGCAGCTTGAGCCGGGGCTGGTACTGCTCGGGTACGACGGGCAGGCCGGGCGGGGCGGTGTTGGCCGCGCCGGCCGCGAAGACCTGCTTGACCAGCCGGTCCTCGAGCGAGTGGTACGACAGGACGGCGATGCGGCCGCCGACGGCGAGCGCCTTGACGGCGGCGGGGATGGCGCGTTCCAGGACCGTCAGCTCGCCGTTGACCTCGATGCGCAGGGCCTGGAAGGTGCGCTTGGCGGGGTTGCCGCCGGTGCGCTTGGCGGCCTGGGGCAGGGAGTCGCGGATCAGTTCGACGAGCCGGGCGCTGTTGGTGAACGGCTCCTTCTCGCGCTCGCGCACGATGGCGGAGACGATCCGCTTGGCCTGCTTCTCCTCGCCGTAGGCGCGCAGGATGCGGACCAGCTCGCCGGCCGGGTAGGTGTTGAGGACCTCGGCGGCGCTCACCCCGGTCGTCTGGTCCATGCGCATGTCGAGCGGGGCGTCCTGGGCGTAGGCGAAGCCGCGGTCGGCCTCGTCGAGCTGCATGGAGGAGACGCCGAGGTCGAAGAGGATGCCGTCGACGCGGGGGATGCCGAGCCGGTCGAGGACCTCGGGGAGCTCGTCGTAGACGGCGTGGACGAGGGTGGCCCGGTCGCCGAAGGGGGCGAGGCGCTCACCGGAGAGCCGCAGGGCTTCCTTGTCCCGGTCGAGTGCCACGAGACGGGCTTCGGGGAACTGGGTGAGCAGGGCCTCGCTGTGTCCGCCGAGCCCGAGGGTGCAGTCGACGACCACGGCCCCGGGGCGTCGCAGAGCAGGGGCCAACATGTCCAGGCACCGCTGGAGCATCACCGGGACGTGTCGGTCGTTGCTCAATGCGCCCTCTCAGATCCGGCGCGGCGTACGTGCTGCCGGGTACCGCCTCCCCCAGCCCGTACCGCCGCGCACGCGGGGGAGAATCTGCTGAAATCGCTCAATGTCTCCGTGAACTGCGCGTCACTTTAGTCCACGGGGGCGCCCGGTCAATCAACCGGCAGGCGCGTCGCACGGGGCGGGTGCGCTCCGCGGGCAAAACGGGACAGCTCACCCGTTCGGGGGGACGTGCCTCACACCTGTGGGTTACCTCACAACAGGCCTCATTGACGTTCTTTGTCCACTCTCACAGCAGGACCGAGACGCCCGTGACCATTAACGTCATAGCTATGTCGACTTCCGCGCACTCTCCCGCCGACACGCTCCCCACGGCCGGTACGGTCACGGACCGTCTCGTCGAAGCCAACGGCAAGTACGCCGCCCGTTTCACCGACCCCGGTATGGACGCCCGGCCCGTCCTCCAGGTCGCGGTGGTGGCCTGCATGGACGCCCGTCTCGACCTGCACGCGGCGCTCGGACTCGAACTCGGCGACTGCCACACCATCCGCAACGCCGGCGGTGTGGTCACCGACGACGTGATCCGCTCGCTCACCATCAGCCAGCGGGCGCTGGGCACCCGCAGCGTGGTCCTCATCCACCACACCGGCTGCGGTCTGGAGTCCCTCACCGAGGAGTTCCGGCACGAGCTGGAGATGGAGGTCGGGCAGCGCCCGGCGTGGGCGGTCGAGGCGTTCCGCGACGTCGACCAGGACGTCCGGCAGTCGATGCAGCGGGTGCGGACCTCGCCGTTCCTGGTGCACACCGACGACGTACGCGGCTTCGTCTTCGACGTGACCACGGGTCTGCTGCGCGAGATCGACCCCGCCGGCTGAGCTTCGGCCTTGCTCCCCGTACGGCGGTCCGCGGGCAGAAAACACGGCAACCCCCGACATATCTCGCACGGTTGTCCACAGGCGAGTGACACATCGCGGTGACGCCAACAAGAATGCGGGGTGCGGCACCCTCCGGAAACCGTCCGGAGCCGGTGCCTGTGTTTGGGGTGGGCCGGACCGTGCAGTCCACGCGTCGGCCCGTGAAACCTGGGAACGTGCCAAGGAGGGCCGGGTGACGACCTATGACGATCGAGCGAGCCTCACAGATCTGACCACCACAGCGGAGCGGGTCCGCGGGTCGGTCGAAGCTGTGATCGAGGGCAAGCCGGAGGTCGTACGAACGGCACTGACCGTGCTGCTCGCCGAGGGCCATCTGCTCATCGAGGATGTGCCGGGCGTGGGCAAGACCATGCTGGCCAAGGCGCTGGCGCGGTCCATCGACTGCTCCGTGCGGCGCATCCAGTTCACGCCCGACCTGCTGCCGTCGGACATCACCGGCGTGTCGATCTACGACCAGCAGCGCCGGGACTTCGAGTTCAAGCCCGGGGCGATCTTCGCGCAGATCGTGATCGGCGACGAGATCAACCGCGCCTCGCCGAAGACCCAGTCGGCCCTCCTGGAGTCGATGGAGGAGCGGCAGGTCACGATCGACGGGGCGACCTACGAGCTGCCCAGCCCCTTCATGGTGGTCGCCACCCAGAACCCGGTGGAGATGGAGGGCACCTATCCGCTGCCCGAGGCGCAGCGGGACCGCTTCATGGCGCGGGTCTCGATCGGCTACCCCAGCCCCGAGGCCGAGCTCCAGATGCTCGACATCCACGGCGCGGTCTCCCCGCTGGACGACCTCCAGCCGGTGGCGCACGCCCATGACATCGTGAAGCTGATCGACGCGGTCCGTACGGTCCATGTCGCCGACGCGGTCCGGCGCTACGCCGTGGACGTGGTCGCCGCCACCCGTACGCACGCCGATCTGAGACTCGGCGCCTCCCCGCGCGCGACCTTGCACCTGCTGCGCGCCGCGAAGGCGACGGCCGCGCTCAGCGGCCGCGACTACGCCCTGCCGGACGACGTGCAGGCGCTGGCGGTGCCGGTGCTCGCGCACCGGCTGCTGCCCACCGCGCAGGCGCAGCTGAACCGGCGCACCTCCGAGCAGGTGGTCGTGGAGATCCTGCAGCGCACGCCGGTGCCCCAGGCGGGCGGCCCGCTCTTCGGCCAGCAGCAGCCCGGCGCACGGCGGCTGTGATGGCGGCCGACGGGGCGGGTGCCCCGGACGGCGAGGTCAAGGGCGGCGTACGGGCCGCGCTCGGTGGTCTGACGACCCGGGGCCGCTCCTTCCTCGCCGCGGGTGTCGCGGCGGCGATCTGCGCCTATGTGCTGGGCCAGGGCGACCTGCTGCGGGTCGGGCTGCTGCTCGCGACGCTGCCGCTGGTCTGTGTGGCGGTGCTGTACCGCACCCGCTACCGGGTGGCGAGCAGCCGGCGGCTGTCCCCGCGCCGGGTGGCGGCGGGCTCCGAATCGCGGGTGCACCTGCGGATGGACAACGTCTCGCGGCTGCCGACCGGGCTGCTGATGCTCCAGGACCATGTGCCGTACGTGCTCGGCGCCCGGCCCCGGTTCGTGCTGGACCGGATGGAGGCGGGCGGCCGGCGCGAGGTGTCGTACCGGGTCCGCTCGGATCTGCGCGGCCGCTATCCGCTCGGGCCGCTCCAGCTGCGGCTGACCGACCCGTTCGGGATGTGCGAACTGACCCGTTCGTTCAGCGCGTACGACACGCTGACGGTGATCCCGCGGACAGAGGTGCTGCCGCCGGTGCGGCTGGCCGGGGAGGCATCGGGGTACGGCGAGGGGCGGCAGCGCTCGCTGGCGCTGGCCGGCGACGACGACGTGATCCCCCGTACCTACCGGTACGGGGACGATCTGCGCCGGGTGCACTGGCGGTCCACCGCGCGCTACGGCGAGCTGATGGTGCGCCGTGAGGAGCAGCCCCAGCGGGCCCGCTGCACGGTCCTGCTGGACACGCGCGCGGTCGCCTTCCACGGGGCGGGCCCGGACTCGGCGTTCGAGTGGGCGGTGTCGGGCGCCGCGTCGGCGATGGTGCACATGCTGGAGCGGGGTTTCTCGGTCCGGCTGCTGACGGACACGGGCACCTCGGTGCCCGGCGAGGGCGACGGCGGCTTCGCCGGGACGTCCCAGGACTCGGCGGACTCGGCCGGGCTGATGATGGACACCCTCGCCGTGGTCGACCACTCCGAAGGCGCCGGGCTCTCGCGGGCATACGACGCGCTGCGCGGCGGCGAGGGTCTGCTGGTGGCGTTCCTCGGCGACCTGGACGAGGAGCAGGCGGCGCTGGCCGCCCGGATGCGGCAGCGCAGCGGCACAGCCGTCGCCTTCCTGCTGGACAGCGGTGCCTGGCTGACCGGCGGGTCGGTGCCCGGGGCGGTCGAGGAACGGCTGCGGCAGCTGCGCGAGGCCGGATGGACGGCGCTGGCCGTTCCGCCCGGGGCGTCGCTGGCCGATCTGTGGCGGCAGGCGGGCGAGGACCGTACGGTCTTCGGCGCCTCGGCCGCCGGGACGACGGAACACTCGGGGAGTTGGGGATGAGCGGTCGCGGAAGGCTGACGCTGTGCGCCTTCGCCGCCACGCTGATGGCGGCCACCGCGCTGCTGCCGCTGGTCGATCCGGCCACCTGGATCGTGCTGGCCGCGTTCCTGCTGGCGCTGCAGAGCGGGGCGGGGGCGCTGGCCCGGCGGGTGCCGCTGGCCCGGACGGTGACGATCGCGATCCAGGCCGTCGTCTCCCTGCTGGCCCTGACGGTCGTCTTCGCCCGTGAGGAGGCGCTGCTCCTGCTGCTGCCGGGGCCGGAGGCCTTCGGCCGGTTCGGAGAGCTGCTGACGGCGGGCGCGACGGACGTCGGGCAGTACGCCATTCCCGCGCCCGGCACCGACGGCATCCGGCTGCTGGTCGTCGGCGGCGTGCTGGTGATCGGGCTCGCGGTGGACGCGCTGGCGGTGACTTTCCGCAGCGCGGCTCCGGCGGGACTGCCGCTGCTGGCGCTGTACTCGGTGGCGGCCGGCCTGGCGGGCGGAGGCGGCGCGAGCTGGCTGTGGTTCCTGCTCGCCGGCTGCGGCTATCTCGTCCTGCTGCTGGCCGAGGGGCGCGACCGGCTCTCGCAGTGGGGCCGCGTCTTCGGCGGCGCGCCGCGCGCCGCGGGCGGCGGGTCGGGCGGGCTCGACCTGGCGGGCGGTCCGGTGGCACCGGTGCGTACCGGGCGGCGGATCGGTGTGGTCGCACTGGGAGTGGCGCTGGCCGTGCCGGCAGCACTGCCGGCGCTGAGCGGCGGGCTGCTGGGCGGTTCCGGCGACGGCGCCGGGCCGGGCAGCGGCGGGGGCACGATCTCCGCGGTGAACCCGCTGGTGTCCTTGAAGGACAGCCTGAACCAGGGCGAGCAGACGGAGTGGCTCAAGTACCGCACCAACGCGGGCAGCACCTCGGACATGTACCTGCGGCTGGTCGCGCTGGACCAGTTCGACGGCACGTCGTGGAAGTCCTCGCAGCGTCCCGTGCGGGACGTGCCCAGGGAACTGCCCCGGCCGGACGGGCTGAGCGGCTCGGTCCCGACGACCGAGATCACCACCAATCTGACGGCGTCCGGCGCCTACGAGCAGAAGTGGCTGCCGATGCCCTACCCGGCGACGTCGGTCGACATCGGCGGGCGCTGGCGGTACGAGCCGGCCGGCCGGATGCTCGTCGGCGACGACCGCCAGACCACGAAGGGTGTGGCGTACCAGGTCACCAGCCTGCGGGTGCAGCCGACGGCCGAGCAGCTGGCGAAGGCGGGCGAGGCGCCGGTGCCGCTGGTGCGGGAGTACACCCGCGTGCCCGAGTCGCTGCCGGCAGAGGTGCGGCTGACGGCCCTGAAGGTGACCGTGGGCGCGATGAACGACTACGAGCGCGCGGTCAAGCTCCAGGACTGGTTCGCCTCGGACGGCGGGTTCCGCTACGACACCACGGTCTCGTCGGGCACAGGTGTGGAGGCGATCTCCCGCTTCCTGAAGCAGAAGGAAGGCTTCTGCATCCACTTCTCGTTCTCGATGGCCGCGATGGCCCGGACGCTGGGGATTCCGGCGCGGGTCGCGGTGGGCTTCACGCCGGGCACGCCGACGGCGGACGGCGCCATGTCGGTGGGGAACCGGGACGCGCACGCCTGGCCGGAGCTGTACTTCGAGGGGGTGGGCTGGACCCGTTTCGAGCCGACGCCCACGCGCGGTACGGCGCCGGAGTACACCCGGCAGCAGACGCCGGGTGGCGGGGCGACCAGCCCGGCGCAGCCCGAGGCGACCGCTTCGGCCGCCGCGTCCGCGGCGCCGTCGGTGTCGGAGAGCTGCCCCGCGCAGGCGCGGCGGCTCGGTGAGTGCGGCGGGCCCTCGGAGCCGGGCGCGCCGGTGGTGGACGACGCGGGGACCCCGGCGTCGACGATCGCCCTGGTGGGTCTGGGTGTGGCCGTGGTGCTGCTGATTCCGTTCCTGCCGCTGCTGTGGCGGACGCGGGTACGGGCGCTCCGGCTCGGTTCGCCGGGTCGTACGGCGGCGGACGGCGCGGCCCGGACGCTGGCGGTGTGGCAGGAGGTCATCGACACGGCCTGGGACCACGGTGTCGTGCCGGACGAGTCGCAGACCCCGCGCAGGACGGCCGCCCGGATCGTGCGGCTCGGCCGGCTCGAAGGGGACGCGGCCGATGCGGTGCACCGGGTGGCGAGGTCGGTCGAGCAGGTGCTGTACGCGCCGGACCCGCGACCGGGAGCGGGGCTCGCCGACGAGGCAGCCCTGGTCCGGGCGGGGCTGCGGGCCGTGGCGGGCCGCGGGGCCCGGCTGCGGGCGCTGCTCCTGCCGCGTTCGGCCGTTCGGGTGATGTGGGCGGCGTCCGTGCGCTGGGCGGCGGTCACCGACCGGTGGGGTGCGCGCCGGCGGCGCTGGGCCGACCGGTGGGCGGCGGCGCTGCGGCGGCCTTCGCGCCAGCGGGGGTAGCGCCCGGGGGCTGCCGGCCGGGACAAGCGGAACGGGTGAGGGGTGAGCGCTGGGAAGCGCTCACCCCTCACCCGTTCGGGAAGAATCCTGGGAGAGAGTTCTCCGGGAAGGTCGATTCGTGAGGAGGGGCCTGGCCGGCCCTGGAGAGGTTCGAGGCCATGTGGAGGCGTCGTTCCGGCTCGGGGCGGGACCTGGTCCGTATCGGCTACGGGGTCAGTGGCCCTGCTCGTCGCGGCGGCGCTGCCACCGCTCCTCGATCCTGTGCATCATCGAGCGGCGCTGCCGGGACTGCCGGCCGGTGGCCGGGCCTCCCTGAGCCGGTCGC
This sequence comes from Streptomyces purpureus, assembly GCF_014648195.1. GTDB lineage: Bacteria > Actinomycetota > Actinomycetes > Streptomycetales > Streptomycetaceae > Streptomyces > Streptomyces purpureus. The sequence goes on along the minus strand of NZ_BMQQ01000004.1, from coordinate 39,278 downwards.
TCGCCGGGCTTGGGAGCCTTGCGCCATCCGGTGACTGCCAGCACCGCGCAGCCGAGCATGACGAGGAAGCCCACCACGCTGATCCAGATCTGCTGGGCGACCATTCCGGCCATGAGGAGCGCGATACCCACCAGGAAGCCGGCGACCGCCTGGTAGACCCGTCGCCGGGTGTATGTACGCAGCCCGCTTCCCTCGAGCGCTGTCGCGAACTTGGGATCTTCGGCGTACAGCGCTCGCTCCATCTGCTCGAGCATTCGCTGCTCGTGCTCCGAGAGCGGCACGGAGTCCTCCTAGTCGTCGGTCGCGGGGGCGACCGGGATGCGGCCCTTTCAGGATAGGCAGGGAATCGCCCCCGTGAAACCCGCCCTCAATGCCAATTCGCCAGTCCGGGCCGCCATGCCGGTACGGCTGTTGAGGCGTTGATTCCCCGACGGCCGATCCGTCATGCCGGATGGTGTCCCCCGATCATACGGCGCCCGGCCCGCGATCGGGGGGTCTGTGGCGTACTCCCTCTGCCGCTGCGCCGCTGATCAGCCCGGTGGACCGCCCGTGAGGGGCCGCGGCGGGCGGGGTTCAGGCGCGCTTCTCGCCGAGGACGTGGAGCTGGGTGGCGACCGCGTGGAAGGCGGGAAGCTCGGCGGCGGCCTCCTCCAGCTTGAGGAGGGCTTCGACGGCGCCGGGCTCGGTGTCCACGAGGACACCGGGAACCAGGTCGGCGAAGACCCGGACGCCGTGCACGGAGCCCACGTCCAGACCGGCCTCGTCGGCGAGCGCGGCGAGCTGCTCGGCGGTGAAGCGGCGGGGCACCGGGTCGCCGGCGCCCCAGCGGCCGTCGGGGTCGGTGAGCGCCTGGCGGGCCTCGGTGAAGTGGCCGGCCAGGGCGCGGGCGAGGACGGCGCCGCCGAGTCCGGCCGCCAGCAGGCTGAGCGCGCCTGCGGGGCGCAGCGCGGCCACCGCGTTGCGTACGCCTTCGGCGGGGTCGTCGACGTACTCCAGGACGCCGTGGCAGAGCACCGCGTCGAAGCCGCCGCGGTCGACGACGTCGAAGAGGCCGTGGATGTCGCCCTGGACACCGCGGACCCGGTCGGCGACGCCGGCCTCGGCGGCGCGGCGCTCCAGCGCGAACAGGGCGTTGGGGCTGGGGTCGACGACGGTGACCTGGTGGCCGAGGCGCGCCACGGGCACGGCGAACTTGCCGGAGCCGCCGCCGGTGTCGAGGACGTCGAGAACGGCCTTCCCGGAGGCCTTTGCCCGGCGCTCCAGGGCGTCCTGGAGGACGTCCCAGACCACGGCGGTACGCAGGGAGGCGCGCGAAGGGCGCGATGTGGTCTCCCGACCGAAGGCGGGGGAAGGGTCCGACACGGCAGTTGACTCCTCGGCTACGGGTGTGATCGCTCCCCACCCTATGGCTTCTTGCGCTCCGGCCGGTCACCCAGCGGCTTCGCTGGTTCCGGGGCCGTCGGTGCGGGCCCTGGGCAGCGTCGGGGTGAGGGTGAGGAGGTGCTCGACCAGGCGCAGGAAGAGGGCGGCGTCACGCAGCAGGTCGTCGGCGTCGCGGGCGGAGGCGGCGCCCCGTATACCGGCCTCGGCCCGGGCCCGGCGGGGGGCGCCGGAGGCGAACAGGGCGCTCCATTCGGTCAGCTCGGGGGCGAGCTCGGGGAGGACCTCCCAGGCGCTTCTGATCCTTTGGCGGGTACGGGCGCCGGTCTCGGGGCGGGCGCGGGCGGCGAGCACGGCGGCTGCGGTGCGCAGGGCGGCGAGATGGGCGGTGGCGTACCGCTCGTTGGGTTCCTGGAGGGTCTGGGCCTCGGTCAGCCCTTCGCGGGCCTGGCCGAGCAGGGCGAGGGCGGCGGGAGGCGCGGAGGCGCGCCGCCGGACGGGGTGGACGTCGCTCACCATGACGAACCCTTCTGTCGTCGGGTCACGGTGCTGTGGCCGTATGGGTCCCATCGTGGACGCCACCACTGACAATCCGCCCTGACCTGCCCTTTTGCCTTCCGCTACGAAGCGGTATAGTTTTTGAACTGACTGGTCAGTTCAAATTGGGGGGAGGGCGCGTGAAGAGCACCGAAGAGTCCTCGGGCGCCGCTGTCACCGCAGAGGGCTTCGGGCTCAAGGGGCCGCGCGGCTGGGCGTTCCGTGACGTCACCTTCACGGCCGGGCCGGGCTCGCTCGTGGCGATCGAGGGCCCGTCGGGCTCGGGCCGCACCTGCCTGCTGCTCGCGCTCACCGGCCGGATGAAGCCGGCGGAAGGCCATGCCGAGGTCGGCGGGCTGCGCCTGCCGCGCAAGATGGCCGCCGTGCGCCGGATCAGCGCGCTCGGACCGGTGCCCGGCGTCAGCGATCTGGACCCGGCGCTCACGGTCGCCGAGCATCTGCGCGAGCGGGCTCTGCTCCAGCGCCGCTTCGACGGCTCGCCGCTCGCGCTGCTGCGGCCGCCCGGCGAGCGCGCCGCGGCCACCCGGCGCCGTATCGAGGCGGCGCTCGACGCCGCCGGGCTCGACCTGGACACCCTGCCGAAGGCCGAGCGGACCTCCGTACGGGACCTGGAGCGGCTGGAGGCGCTGCGGCTGTCCGTGGCGCTGGCCCTGATCGGCGAGCCGCGGCTGCTGGCCGTGGACGACCTGGACCTCAAGCTCTCGGACGCCGTCCGGGCGGAGGCGTGGGACCTGCTCCGGTCGGTCGCGCGGCGGGGCGTGACCGTGCTCGCCGTGTGCAGCGAGGCGCCCGAGGACGCCCTGCGGATCACCACCCAGGGCGGCGGCGCTCCGGCCACCGGGGCCGGCGAGGCCACGGGCGCCGACACCACCGACCGGGACGCCGAAGACGCGACCGACGCCAAGGACGCGGACGACGCGGACGACGCGATGGGCGCGGGCGAAGACACCGGCGAGGCCGGCGGTACCGGCGATGCCGAGAAGACAGACACCGACGACACCGAGGAGGGGGCAGCCGATGCGCTCGCCGAAACTGGCCGCGCTTGAGCTGAAGCGGTTCGGCAGGGGCAAGCTCCCCCGCGCCGCTCTCGTCGCGATCCTGCTGCTGCCGTTGCTGTACGGCGCGCTCTACCTGTGGTCCTTCTGGGACCCCTACAGCAGGCTCGACCGGATACCCGTCGCCCTCGTCAACGACGACAAGGGCGCCACCGCCGGCGGGAAGAAGATCTCCGCGGGCGACGACATCACCAAGAACCTGCGCGACAGTCAGGTCTTCGACTGGCACGAGGTGTCGGACTCGGAGGCCCGCAAGGGCGTCGAGGACGGCACGTACTACCTCTCGCTGACCATGCCCGCCGACTTCAGCGAGCGGATCGCCTCCAGCTCCGGCGACTCGCCCGAGACGGGCGCGCTCCAGGTCCGGACGAACGACGCCAACAACTACATCGTCGGCCAGATCTCCCGGACGGTCTTCTCCGAGGTGCGCACCGCCGCGTCGACCAAGTCGTCCCGGTCGTTCCTCGACAAGATCTTCATCTCGTTCTCCGACATCCACGACGCCACCGAGAAGGCGGCCAAGGGCGCCGACCAGCTCAAGGACGGGGTCGGCAAGGCCAAGAAGGGCTCCAAGGCCCTCTCGGACGGTCTGACGAACGCCAAGGACGGCAGCGGTGACCTCGCCGCCGCCCTCAAGAAGCTGGACAAGGGCGCGGCGGACATCGAGCGCGGTACGCGCGGCGTCGCCAACGGCACCCAGACCCTCGCCGACAAGGTGAACGGGAAGGCGGACAAGCTCCGCCCGTACCTCAAGGACAACGGCAAGAAGATCGGCGACTCGGCCCGGCTGGTCTCCGACCTGTCCGCCGCCATGCGCCACAACCTGGAGCTCATCACGAAGACGGGTCCGGCGGCCCGTACCGGCGCCCACAAGGCGTCCGAGAAGCTCGACGGCATCTACCGCAAGCGCTGCGAGAACGACCCCACGCCGGACGCCGAGCTGTGCAAGGCGACCAAGCAGGCCAAGACGGCCGCCGCCGACGTGACCAAGATCGCCGACGATCTCCATGAGCTGTCCAAGGACAGCAAGGGCGACCTGAAGAAGCTCGACAAGGAGCTGGCGAAGGTCCAGAAGCAGGCCGACGCGCTCGCCAAGCGCGCCCCGCACCTGGACGAGGACCTCGAGTACGCCGTCAGCAAGATCAACGAGCTGAACACCGGCGCCCACAAGGTCGCCACGGGCGCCGACCAGCTCCACACCGGCCTGACCAAGACCAAGAACGGCTCGGTCAACCTCGACACCGGCATCGGCAAGCTGAAGAAGGGCGCCGGCGACCTCGACGGCGGCCTGTTCAAGCTCGCCGACGGCTCCACCGACCTCGCCTCCGGACTCAACAGCGGCGTCTCCAAGATCCCGGACTACGACCGTGAGGACCGCGACCGCCGCACCGAGGTGATGGCCGACCCGGTCAAGCTCGCCTCGCAGTCGATGCACAAGGCGCCCAACTACGGCACCGGCTTCGCCCCGTACTTCATCCCGCTCTCCCTCTGGGTGGGCGCCATGGTGGCGTACATGCTGATCCAGCCGATGAACCGGCGGGCGCTCGCCGCCGGCGCGTCCGCCTGGCGGATCGCCCTCGCGGGCTGGCTGCCGGTCACCACGATCGGCTTCCTCCAGGTGACCGCGCTGATGTCCGTGCTGCACTGGGGCCTGGGCCTGGAGATGAGCCGTGCCGCCGGCACGATCGGCTTCCTCGCGCTGGTGACCGGCTGCTTCGCCGCGATCATCCAGTGGCTCAACGCCCGCTTCGGCGCGGCCGGCCGCATCCTGGTCCTCGCGGTCCTGATGCTCCAGCTGACCTCGGCCGGGGGTACGTACCCCGTCCAGACCAGCCCGGGCTTCTTCAACGCGATCCACCCGTACCTGCCGATGACGTACGTCGTCGAGGCCCTGCGCCGGCTCATCAGCGGCGGCTCCATCGGGCCGGTCTGGCAGGCGGTCGCGGTCCTGACCGCGTTCACCGTCGGGGCGCTGGCGCTCACCGCCATCTCGGCCCGCCGCAAGCAGGTGTGGAGCCTGGACCGTCTCCACCCCGACCTGAGCCTGTGAGAATCGGAACGTGACCAGCATGGACAGCAGCAGCACCAGACGCCAGGCGACCCGGGCCAAGCTCTACGAGGCGGCCGTGACCCTCATCGCCGAACAGGGCTTCTCGGCGACGACGGTGGACGAGATCGCCGAACGGGCCGGGGTCGCCAAGGGCACGGTCTACTACAACTTCAAGAGCAAGACCGAGCTCTTCGAGGAGCTGCTGCGGCACGGGGTGGGCCTGCTCACCGCCCAGCTGCGGGCCGCCGCCGACGAGACCGCGGCGCACGGCGGCACCCGGGTCGAGGCCCTGGACGCGATGATCAGGGCCGGTCTGGTCTTCATCGACCGTTACCCCGCCTTCACCCAGCTGTACGTGGCCGAGCTGTGGCGCACCAACCGCGCCTGGCAGTCGACGCTGCTGGTGGTCCGTCAGGAGGCGGTCGCCGTGGTGGAGACCGTGCTGCGGGAGGGGGTCGAGGGCGGCGAGCTCAGCGACGAGATCGACATCCCGCTGACGGCGGCGGCGCTGGTCGGCATGGTCCTGGTTGCCGCGCTGGACTGGCAGGCGTTCCAGCACGAGCGGTCGATCGACGATGTGCACGCGGCGCTGTCCCGGCTGCTGCACGGGCGCGTGAGCGGCCGCTAGAGACTCAGGCAGTGAGGCCGCGGCAGCGGCTCCCTGAACGAAAAACACCGGTCCGGTGAGGCTCGATCCCCCCGAGCCTCACCGGACCGGCTGTGTGCCCGCCCGCGGACGTCCCCCGTGTCCCCCGTGGTCGTCCGCCAGGCACCCCCGTGCCCCCGTGCACCCCCGTTCCGGCAGGTGCGCCACACCGTTCCGCAGCCCCGTGCCGGCGGTACCGCGCGGCGCCCCTCCCGTGGTCTCCACTCTTCCGTCCACGCAGGTGGGACCCCATCCGCACAACTACTCATCTCGCCCCCTAGGTACGGATACTCAGGGGCCCGCGCACATCCCCACGCGCGCGTGGCCCCCTCTGGTTACGATCGCGTCCGTGTCCGTACTCCCCCTGGTCTTCACCAGCGGCTGGGCGAGCGGGATCAACGCCTACGCGGTGGTCCTGCTGTTCGGCATCTTCGGCGCGACCGGGATCTCCGACGAGGTGCCCGAGTCGCTCCAGCGCACCGACGTCCTGATCGCGGCCGGTGTGCTCTTCCTCTGCGAGGCCGTCGCGGACAAGATCCCGTACGTCGACTCGGTGTGGGACTCCGTCCACACCGTCGTCCGGCCGGTCGCGGGCGCCGTGGTGGGGGCGTTGCTGGCCGGGGAGAGCGGGTCGCTGCCGGAGCTGGCGGCAGGAGCCGTGGGCGGTTCGACGGCGCTGGTGAGCCATCTGGTGAAGGCGGGCACCCGGATGGCGATCAACACCTCGCCGGAGCCGTTCAGCAACGTCGTGATGAGCACGGCCGAGGACCTGGGAGTCGCCGGGATCGTCACCTTCGCGGTGTTCAACCCGCAGGCCGCGGCCGTGATCGCGGCCGTGCTGCTGGTCCTCGGCGTGGTGCTGCTCGTCCTGCTCGCGGCGCGGATCCGCCGGTTCCGGCGGCGCAGGGCCCAGCGGCGCGAGGAGAGACGGCTCGCCGAAGCCCGGGCGCCGGGGCCGCGCCGCCCGCCCGGCCCGCCTCGGCCGCCGGAGTGAGGGCCGTCGCTGTCGGTGGCGGTCGATAGGCTTTTCGGCATGGCACGTATTGCGGTGATCGGCGCCGGGATGGGCGCGATGGCGGCGGCCGCCCGGCTTGCCGTGGCAGGCCACCAGGTGGCGGTGTACGAACGCTCGGCGACGTACGGCGGCGCGGTGGGCCGGTTCGAACGGGACGGTTTCGCCTTCGACACCGGCCCCGGGCTGCTGCATCTGCCCGCCGTCCACCGCGATCTCTTCGTCAAGACCGGCAAGGAAGCGCTGGAGAAGTGCGTCGAGCTGGTGCAGGTGGATCCGTCGAGCCGTCATGTCTTCGCCGACGGCACGGCGGTGTCGCTGCCGAACGCCTCACGGGCGGGGGTCGTCTCCGCGCTCGACGCCGCCCTGGGTGCGGGCGCGGGCGAGCGGTGGGGCGACTTCATGGGCCGGGCCCGCGAGGCCTGGGACCGCACCCGGCGCCCGCTGCTCGAAGAACCGCTGCCGGCCGACACCTCTCCCCTGGCCCGGGAGCCGTATCCGGGGCTCAAGTCCGGGCTGCTGCGGCGCACCCCCACGACCCTCGCCGAGGTGGGGCGGCGCGAGCTGCGTGACCCGCGCCTGGCGGCGCTGCTCGACGGCTACGCCTTGGCGTACGGCCTGGACCCGGCGACCGCTCCGGCCTCCGCCGCCGTACTGCCGTACATGGAGCAGACGTTCGGCTCCTGGTACGTCCTCGGGGGCATACGGGCCCTCGCGGACGCCCTGCACGAGCGGTGCCTGGCGCGGAAGGTGGAGTTCGTCTTCGGCGCCGAGGTGGCGCGGGTGCTGGAGAAGGACGGGCGCGCGGCCGGTGTGGAGCTGGCGGACGGGCGGCAGGCCGAGGCGGACCACGTGGTCGCCGCCGCGCCGGTGCCCGCTCTGTACCGGGACGGGGTGATCGGCTCGGTGGGCCAGGAGCCGCCGTCGGCTGTCCGGACCGGTCGGGTCACGCTCTGCCTGGCGCTGCGGGGGGCACGGGAGGCGGACGCGGCGCACCGGACGGTGGTGCACTCCACCGACGCGGCGGACGAACGGGCCGCGCTCGCCGCGGGCCGGACGGCGCTGCGTCCGACCGTGGTGGCGCTGCGCCCCGACGACGAGCGGCTGCGCCCGGACGGCGCCCATGAGGCGGTGACGGTCACGGCGACCGTGCCGGTGGCTGTGGAGGACGGCTGGGAGGCGTTCGCCGACCGGATGACCGAGGCCGCGGAGCGGGCCGTGCCGGGCCTGCGGGAGCGGCTGCTGTGGCGCCACGTACGGACCCCTGCGGACACCCTCCGGGAAACGGGCATGGCGGAGGTCCCGGCGCCCGCTCTGGCGGGCGCGGCGGGGCGGCTGCTGCCGTCCGCCAACGTCTCTCCGCTGCCGGGCCTGTACTTCGCGGGTGGCTGGGCCCACCCGGGCGGCGGCCTCGCCCACAGCGGGATGTCCGGCGCGTTGGTGGCCGGCCTGATCGTGGAGGGCGCGGACTTCCGCGGTTCGCGGTAACGGGCGGGGCCGGCGGCGGGCCGGTCAGTAGCGGTAGGGCTGCTGCTCGCCCTGGCCCTGGTCGTAGCCGTAGGGGGCGGGTTCCTGGGGCACGGGCGGCATCGGGGGCATCGGCGGCGGGGTGAGCTGGTCGTTGTCGCGCTGCTGGGGGACCCAGACGCCGCCGGGCGGGGTGTCGTAGCCGTAGGGCGGGCCGTACGGGTCGGGGTAGGAGGCGTACTGCTGCTGGCCGTTGCCGTAGTCGTACGCGGTGTACTGCTGGCCGTCGGTGCCGGGGCCGATGTAAGGGTCGGAGTAGGCGGCGTACTGCTGCTGGCCGGTGCCGTAGTCGTAGCCGGCGGCGTACGCGTCCTGGCCCGCGGGCTGGTCGTAGCCGGGCGGGTAGGTGCCGTAGTCGGTGCCGAACGCCGTGGGGGCCTGGGCGGCGGCTTCGTCGTGGCCCCGGTCGTCGTAGACGCCGTACTGCCCCGTGTCGTCGGGCATCGGCTGCGGTGCGTAGACCGCCGTGGTCTCCGCGGCGGAGGGCTCGTCCGCCTCAGCCGTCGGTTCCGCGGCCGCGGCCGGCGGCGGGGCGGCCGACCTGCGGCGGCGGCTCGCGCCGGGCTTGCCGCCGAGGGCCCAGCCGGTGGAGAAGCCGCGGCGGAAGGAGAGCGTGACGTAGGTCTGGCCGACCGCGAACGCGATGGCGCCCAGGATGATCACCAGCACGGACGGCAGCAGGACGCCGAGGACGACGCCGAGGAAGCCGGTGAAGGCCAGCAGCCGCCAGCGCAGTCGCGCCTTGTACTGCAGCAGCACCTCGCCGAGCAGCCACAGCGCGACGACGCCGAACGCGATGTAGAGGACCGTCCAGCCCATGCCCGCCCCTCCCTATGGCCTCCGCCACGGGTAGGAGCGGGTACGGCCGGTCACGACTGCTGGTGCAGTCCGAGATTTTCGTAGATCTCGAGCGTGGCGGTGGAGTTGTTGAGCGTGATGAAGTGCAGACCGGGGACACCCTCGGACAGCAGCCGCGCGCAGAACTCCGTCGCGAACTCGATGCCAATGGAGCGTACAGCGGCCGGATCGTCCTTGACGGCGAGGATCCGTTCTTTCACGTCGGACGGGAAGTGGGCGTTGCTGAGCTGTGGGAGCCTGTCCAACTGCTTGACGCTGGTGACGGGCATGACCTCGGGGATGATCGGGGTCTCGCAGCCGACCGCGGTGACCGCGTCGCGCAGCCGCAGATAGTTCTCCGGGTCGAAGAACATCTGGGTGATCGCGTAGTCCGCGCCGGCCCGGCACTTGTCGGCGAAGTGCCGGATGTCCGTGTCCCAGTCGTCGGAGCGCGGGTGCATCTCGGGGAAGGCCGCGACGCCGACGCAGAAGTCGCCGGACTCCTTGATCAGCTGGACCAGTTCGGCGGCGTAGGTGACTCCCTCGGGGTGCCGGACCCATTCGCCCATGGGGTCACCGGGCGGGTCGCCCCGGACGGCGAGGATGTTCCTGATGCCGGCGTCGGCGTACTGGCCGACCATGTTGCGCAGTTCGGCGATGGAGTGGCCGACGGCGGTGAGGTGGGCGACCGGGGTGAGAGTGGAGTCGGCGGCGATCTGCTCGGTGGCCTTCACCGTGCCGGCGCGGGTGGAGCCGCCGGCGCCGTACGTGACGGAGACGAAGCTCGGGGCCACCGCCTCGACCCGGCGCAGCGCGTTCCAGAGGTTCCGCTCACCCTTCTGGGTCTTGGGCGCCCAGAACTCGAAAGAGTACGAAGTTTTGCCGGTCGCGAGCAGATCGCGCACGGTACGTGCGCGATCCGTCCTGGTCGAAGCTGTGCCAAGGGCCATACCCGCAGGTTAACGAGGCCCTGCCCGTCCCCCAACCAGAGGAGGGGGATTTGGCCGGTTTTGCCGGTTTAGCGTCCACACTTCGGACACTTCCCGCGACGGAAGCCCCAAAACGGAGGGATTCCGTCCACCATGTGGACATGATTGCGGGAGGCGATCACGGCAGAGCCAGTGGCCCAGAGGGGTCAGAGGGAGCGTTCCCGGATCCGCTTGGCCAGCGCGGCGGCGGCCGCGGCTGGGTCGTCGGCCTCCGTCACGGCCCGTACGACCACGATCCGGCGGGCGCCCGCGTCCAGGACCTCGTCGAGGTTGCCCGCGTCGATGCCGCCGATGGCGAACCAGGGCCGGTCCTGCTCGAGCGCGGCGGCGTACCGCACGAGGTCCAGGCCGGGGGCGTACCGGCCGGGCTTGGTGGGGGTGGGCCAGCAGGGGCCGGTGCAGAAGTAGTCCACGCCCGGCTCGGCGACGGCCGCGTCGACCTCCGCCTCGCCGTGTGTGGAGCGGCCGATCAGGACGTCCTCGCCGAGTATGGCGCGGGCGGCCGGGACGGGCAGGTCGCCCTGGCCCAGGTGCAGCACGTCGGAGCCGATGGCGTGGGCGCTGTCGGCCCGGTCGTTCACGGCGAGGAGCTTGCCGTGGCGGCGGCAGGCGTCGGCGAACACGGCGAGGTGCTCCAGCTCCTCGCCGGCCTCCATGCCCTTGTCCCGCAGCTGCACGATGTCCACCCCGGAGCCGAGCACGGCGTCGAGGAACGCGGGCAGGTCCCCCTGGCGCTTACGCGCGTCCGTGCACAGATAGAGGCGGGCGTCGGCGAGCTGGGCGCGAGGCGTGGACATGAGGCGTTCCCCCCGTGGTGGTGCGGCGGCGTACGGGACGGGCCTTCTCCGGCCCGTACACCGCCTGGTGTCGGATCCTGCTGGTGTCCTGCTGGCTCAGACGGCGAGCGCCTGGGCGCGGCGCTTCACCTCCGTGCCGCGATTCTCGCTGAGCGCCTGCGCGGGCGTGCCCGGCAGGGTCGGGTCGGGAGTGAAAAGCCACTCCAGCATCTCTTCGTCGGTGAAGCCGTCGTCCTTCAGGAGCGTCAGGGTGCCGCTGAGGCCCTTGACGACCTTGCCGTCCTTGATGAAGGCGGCCGGCACCTGGAGCGTCCGGTTCTCACCGCGGCGCACGGCGATCAGCTGGCCCTCCTTGACCAGCTGCCGCACGCGCGTCACCTCGACATCGAGGATTTCCGCGATGTCGGGGAGGTGAAGCCAGGCGGGGACGAGAGCATCGATTTTTGCGTCAATCTCGGTCACGGGACAAGCGTGCCATCCCGGACTGACAGTCGGTAGTCGGGCCTAGAGGACTGCGGCCTTCAGAGGGACGGACGGGTCCGCGGCGCGCTCCGGATCGAGCCGGGCGCCCGCCTCGATCAGTTTGCGCCCCTGGGCCAGGTCGCGGGGTCTGCCGACGGCCAGGAGCGCCACGAGGACGCCCTCCCGCAGCCAGACGACGCCCCAGGACGCGCCAGTGGGCTCGCCGCGCCACACGGCGGCGTCCGCGCCGGTGTGGTGGCCCGCGTACTGCACGAAGCGCCCGAACTGCTCGGACCAGAAGTACGGCACGGGGTCGTAGACGTGGGAGCCGGGGGCGATCTGGTCGACGATGTTGGCGGCGACCGTCCGGGGTCCCTGGAGGGCGTTGTCCCAATGATGGACGAGCAGTCGCTCTCCGTAGCGGGCCGAGGGGAAGGAGGCGCAGTCCCCGACCGCGTACACGTCCGGGAGCGAGGTGCGCAGCCGGTCGTCGGCGGTGATGGAGCCGTCGGGGCCCAGGTCGATCCCGGAGCCGGCGAGCCAGCCGGTGGCGGGTCTGGCCCCGATGCCGACGACGACGGCGTCGGCGGGCAGCGTCCGGCCGTCGGCGAGGACGACCCGGCCCGGCTCGATACGGTCCACGCGCGCGTCGACGAGGAGTTCGGTGCCGCTCTCCGCGTACCACTCGGCCATCGGGGTGGCGATGTCGGCGGGGAGCGCGCCCGCGAGGGGGCGGTCGGCGGCTTCGACGACGGTGACGGCGCAGCCGGCCTCGCGGGCGGCGGTGGCGAACTCGGCGCCGATCCAGCCGGCGCCGACGACCACGATGGTGTGGCGTTGTTCCAGCACCGGCCGGAGCCGTTCGGCGTCGTCGAGGGTGCGCAGCAGGTGGACGCCGGGGACGCCCTGGGAGCCGGGCAGGGTGACCGGTTCGGCGCCGGTGGCGATGATCAGGACGTCGTACGGGACGGGCCCGGCCTCGGTGTCGACCTCCCGGGCGCCGGGGCGCAGGCCGGTGACGTCCACACCGAGGCGCAGTTCGATGGCGAGCGCCTCGAAGTCGACCTCGAAGGCGGAGCCCTCGGCCTTGCCGAGCAGGACGGCCTTGGACAGGGGCGGCCGGTCGTAGGGCTGGTGCGGCTCGGCGCCGATCAGGATCACCGGTCCGGCGAAGCCCTGTTCGCGCAGGGCGACCGCGGTCTGGACCCCGGCCATTCCGGCACCGACGATGACGACGCGCCGCTCGTCCCGCGGCTGACTCAGCGTTTGCTCGCTCACCCGATCACCTTACGCATCTGACAGACCGTCAGGAAGGCAGCTGCTCCACCACACTGGTGCCGCTGCCCTCCTGGGACTCCCATGCCCAGGTCTCCTCCAGACGAACGCGCCCGTCCGTGAGCTGCACCACATTCGAGACGCAATGCCCGGAAGCGGTGGATCCGTCCTGCTTCAACTGGACGTACCGGAAGTCGAGCCGGTCCCCCGCGCGCGTGCCGACGAGATACCCGCGCACGACGTCCCCGCCCTCGTACTCGGCCCAGATCCGGCCGTCCCGCTCGTGGTACGTGAACCGGGTGCGGGTGCCCACCTGGCCGGGGGCCTGGTCGGCGACGGGAGCGAGCACGAGCCCGTCGAGAGAGCGGGTGGACGGGCGGGCCACAGCGGAGGCTCCCTTACTCGGGGTTGGAGGCTGGGGTTAGTCTGGCCACCGTAGAGCACTCGCGGGAGCCCGGACGCACCGGGCTGAGAGGGAGGCTGGCCGGCCTCCGACCGTACGAACCTGATCCGGGTCATGCCGGCGAAGGGAGGGGCTGGACGCCCATGCATCCACGTACATCCACCGGATCCGACGTCCTTGTCGTCGGGGGCGGGATCATCGGCCTGGTCACGGCCTGGCGGGCGGCGCAGCGCGGACTGCGCACCACGGTCGTGGACCCGGACCCCGGCGGCGGCGCGGCACAGGTCGCGGCGGGCATGCTCGCCGCGGTCACCGAACTCCACTACGGCGAGGAGACCCTGCTCGGTCTCAACCTCGCCTCCGCGCGCCGCTACCCCGACTTCGTCGCCGAACTCCAGGAAGCCACCGGCCAGGACGTCGGCCACCGCGCCTGCGGCACCCTCGCGGTGGCCCTCGACTCCGACGACCGGGCCCATCTGCGCGAACTGCACGCCCTGCAGCGGCGCTGCGGTCTCGAGTCCGAGTGGCTCACCGGCCGTGACTGCCGGCGCCTCGAGCCGATGCTCGCTCCGGGAGTGCGCGGCGGGCTGCGGGTCGACGGCGACCACCAGATCGACCCCCGGCGGCTCGCGGCCGCTCTGGTGACCGCCTGCGAGCGGGCCGGAGTGGTCTTGCTCCGCGGCTGGGCCGAGCGGCTCACCGTCGTACGGGACCGGGCCACGGGCGTGGTCCTCTCCGACGGCGGCGAGCTCACCGCGGACCAGATCGTCCTGGCGGCCGGCAGCCTCAGCGGACGGCTCGCGGGCGTACCGGACGACGTCCTGCCGCCCGTACGGCCCGTGAAGGGGCAGGTGCTGCGGCTGAGCGTGCCGCCCGCGTACGCGCCGTTCCTGTCCCGGACCGTACGCGCCGTCGTCCGCGGCAGCCACGTCTATCTGGTGCCGCGCGAGAACGGCGAACTGGTCGTCGGCGCCACCAGCGAGGAGCTCGGCTGGGACACCACGGTCACGGCGGGCGGGGTGTACGAGCTGCTGCGCGACGCCCACGAACTGGTCCCCGGCATCACCGAACTGCCGCTCACCGAGACCCGGGCCGGGCTGCGGCCGGGCTCCCCCGACAACGCGCCCCTCCTCGGCGCCACCACCCTGCCCGGCCTGCACCTGGCCACCGGGCACTACCGCAACGGCGTCCTGCTCACCCCCGTCACCGGGGACGTGATGGGCGCGCTGCTGGCCACGGGGGTGCTGCCCGAGGAGGCGGCCGCCTTCACCCCGCACCGATTCGACCGTGTACGTGAGGAGCAGCCCGCATGAACGTCTCCGTCAACGGGGAGGTGCGCGAACTCTCCGGCCCCACCACCCTCGACGTCCTCGTCACCACGCTCACGGCCGCGCCGTCCGGCGTGGCCGCCGCGCTCAACGAGACGGTCGTGCCGCGCAGCCAGTGGAAGGGCACGGTGCTCGGCGAGGGCGACCGGGTCGAGGTCCTCACCGCCGTCCAGGGAGGCTGACCATGGCCGACGATCTGCTCACCATCGGCGACACCACGTTCTCGTCGCGGCTGATCATGGGTACGGGCGGGGCGCCCAGCCTCGACGTGCTGGAACGGTCCCTCGTGGCCAGCGGCACCGAGCTCACCACGGTCGCCATGCGGCGCCTGGACCCGGGCGTCAAGGGGTCCGTGCTGTCCGTCCTGACCAAGCTGGGCATCCGGGTGCTGCCGAACACGGCGGGCTGCTTCACGGCCGGCGAGGCGGTGCTGACCGCGCGGCTGGCGCGGGAGGCGCTCGGCACGTCCTGGATCAAGCTGGAGGTGGTCGCGGACGAGCGGACCCTGCTGCCCGATCCGATCGAGCTCCTCGACGCGGCGGAGACGCTGGTCGACGACGGTTTCACGGTCCTGCCGTACACCAACGACGATCCCGTCCTCGCACGGAAGCTGGAGGACGTGGGGTGCGCGGCGATCATGCCGCTGGGTTCGCCGATCGGCTCCGGTCTCGGCATCCGCAACCCGCACAACTTCCAGCTGATCGTGGAGCACGCGCGCGTGCCGGTGATTCTGGACGCGGGTGCGGGGACGGCGTCCGACGCGGCGCTCGCGATGGAGCTGGGGTGCGGGGCGGTGATGCTCGCCTCGGCCGTGACCCGGGCGCAGGAGCCGGTGCTGATGGCGGAGGCGATGCGGTACGCGGTGGAGGCGGGCCGGCTGGCGCACCGGGCGGGCCGGATCCCCCGCCGCCACTTCGCCGAGGCGTCCTCGCCGACGGAGGGCCGCGCCCACCTGGATCCCGAGCGCCCGGCGTTCTGACGGCGGCCCCGGCCCCCTTAACCGGGGGCCGGGGCACCGCCGACGTACCTCCCTGTCCGTGGCGGCTCGTAGACTTCCCGGGTGGACACGACCCTTCAGGACCCCCTCGTCGGGCAGCTGCTCGACGGCCGCTACCGCGTCGACGCGCGTATCGCCGTCGGCGGGATGGCCACGGTCTACCGGGCCGTCGACACCCGGCTCGACCGGGTGCTCGCGCTCAAGGTGATGCATCCCGCGCTCGCCGCCGACGCGTCGTTCGTCGAGCGGTTCATCCGGGAGGCGAAGTCCGTCGCACGGCTGTCGCACCCCAATGTCGTGGGCGTCTTCGACCAGGGCGCCGACGGGGCGTACGTGTACCTCGCCATGGAGTACGTCGCCGGCTGCACCCTGCGCGACGTGCTGCGCGAGCGGGGCGCCCTCCAGCCGCGGGCCGCGCTGGACATCCTGGAGCCCGTGCTCGCCGCGCTCGGCGCCGCGCACCGGGCCGGGTTCGTGCACCGGGACATGAAGCCGGAGAACGTCCTGATCGGGGACGACGGCCGGGTCAAGGTCGCCGACTTCGGGCTCGTACGGGCCGTCGGCGCCGTCACCAACACCACCGGCGCGGTCCTCGGCACCGTCTCCTACCTCGCGCCGGAGCAGATCGAGGACGGCACCACCGACACCCGCGTCGACGTCTACGCGTGCGGTGTCGTGCTGTACGAGATGCTGACCGGCGCCAAGCCGCACGCCGGCGACACCCCCGCTCAGGTGCTCTACCAGCATCTGAACGCGGACGTGCCCGCCCCCTCCGCCGCCTTCCCCGGCCTCGCTGCCGAGCTCGACGAGCTGGTGGCGAGCGCCACCGCCCGCAGCCCCGAGGTCCGCCCGCACGACGCCGTGGCCCTGCTCGGCCAGGTCCGCGAGGCCCGCGCCCGGCTCGGCGACGAGCAGCTGGACCTCGTACCGCCGAGCTCACGCCGCGACGACCACGACGGCTCGGAGGACCGGACCAGTGTGATCCCGCGGCCGCTGCCCGCCGCCGAGCACACGTCCCGGCTGCCCGCGCAGCCCCCGGCCCCGCCGGAGCCCTCGCGCGCGCCCGCCCCGCAGCGCCGCGGCCTCTACCTCACGCTCGTCGGCGTCCTGCTCGCGCTCGGCATCGGCACCGGCGTCTGGTACATCAACTCCGGACAGTTCACCCGCGTCCCGGCCGTCCTCGGCCAGTCCGAGGCAGAGGCCAGGAAGCGTCTGACGGACGCGGGCCTCGACGTCGCCGGGGTCAATCGCGCGTTCAGCGGCGCCTACGAGCGGGGCACGGTCATGGGCACCGACCCCGAGCCTGGGCAGCGGATCCGGGGCAACGGCTCGGTGAAGCTGACCATCTCGCGCGGCCCCGAGATCGTGAAGGTCCCCGACCTCAAGGGCACCCCGCTCCCGCAGGCCAGACGCGAGCTGGCCAAGGCCGGTCTCGCGCCCGGTGTGATCACCACCGCCTTCAGCCAGGACATCCCGCGGAACGCGGTGATCAGCACCGATCCGAAGCCGGGCACCGAACGCAGCCCCGACTCCGCCGTCGCCCTGGTCGTCAGCAAGGGCGCGCCGATCGACGTCCCCGACGTGGCGGGTGCCTCCGTCGCCTCGGCGACGGAGACCCTCCAGGACCTCGGGCTGACCGTGCGGGTCGCCCCCGAGCAGGTCCACTCCCCCCGGGCCGCGGGCACGGTCGCCAACCAGTCGCTGGCCGTCGGCAGCCGCGCCGCCAAGGGCGACACGATCACCCTCACCGTCTCCAAGGGACCCCGCATGGTCGAGGTCCCCGACGTGACCGGCGAGAAGGCCGACGACGCCAAGGCCAGGCTCATCGCGGCCGGATTCCAGGTGAAGGTCGACAAGACCTTCCCCTTCCTGAGCGACACGGTGGCCTCCCAGTCCGTACCGGGCGGCGGCAAGGCCCCCGAGGGCAGCACCATCACCATCACGACCAAGGGACTGTAGAAACTCATGCGCAACCCCGTCGGCGGCCATGTCCCCGTGGCCGGCGGCCTCGCCACGACCGGTCTGAACTACGCCCGTGAGCTGGGCGCCGAGACCGTCCAGGTCTTCGTCGCCAATCCCCGCGGCTGGGCGCTGCCGCTGGGCAACCCGGCCCAGGACGAGAAGTTCCGTGCCGAGTGCGCCGCCGAGGGCATCTCCGCGTGGGTCCACGCCCCGTACCTCATCAACTTCGGCTCGCACACCGAGGCCACCGTCGAGCGGTCCGTGGACTCGCTGCGGCACTCCCTGCGCCGCGCCCGGGAGATCGGCGCCCAGGGTGTCGTCGTCCACACGGGCTCGGCGACCGGCGGACGCTCCCGCGAGGTGGCGCTCGCGCAGGTACGGGAGCGGATGCTGCCGCTCCTGGACGAGCTCACCCACGACGACGACCCGTTCCTGCTGCTGGAGTCGACGGCCGGACAGGGCTTCTCGCTCTGCTCGCGGACCTGGGACTTCGGGCCGTACTTCGAGGCCCTGGACCGCCATCCCAAGCTCGGCGTCTGCCTGGACACCTGCCACGTCTTCGCGGCCGGCCACGACCTCGCCGGGCCGCACGGCATGGCGCAGACCCTGGATCTGCTGGTGGAGACGGTGGGTGAGGGGCGGCTGAAGCTGATCCACGCCAACGACTCCAAGGACGTCGTCGGCGCCCACAAGGACCGGCACGAGAACATCGGCGCGGGCCACATCGGCGCGGAGCCGTTCCGTGCGCTGATGCGCCATCCGGCCACCGCGGGCGTCCCGCTGATCATCGAGACGCCCGGTGGCCCGGAGGGCCATGCGGCGGACGTGGCACGGCTGAAGGAGCTCCGCGACTGAGGCTCGGGAGCGGCGATCCTCCTTGAGGAATACCCCTGGGGGGTATACGGTTCTTGCATCGGCAGGAACCGCTGTCCGACATTGGGGGACACCATGCAGCACGACGCTCACGCGCACCACGGCGAGCACCAGCACGGGCATCAGCACCACGGGCATGGCGAGACCCACGGCCTCGGCCCGGTCAGCTGGGCCATGGCGGCCAAGGCCACCCTCCACTGCCTCACCGGCTGCGCCATCGGCGAGGTCCTGGGCATGATCATCGGTACGGCGCTGGGCTGGGGCAACGCCCCGACGATGGCCCTCGCCATCGTCCTGGCCTTCTTCTTCGGCTACTCACTGACCCTGTGGGCGGTCCTCCGCGCGGGCGTGGGCCTCAGGGCGGCGATCGGTGTCGCGCTGGCCGCCGACACCCTCTCGATCACCGTCATGGAGATCGTCGACAACGGCGTGCTGCTGCTCGTACCCGGCGCCATGGACGCGCACTTGTCGGACGCCCTCTTCTGGGGCGCGCTGGCCTTCGCCTTCCTCGTCGCCTTCGTGATCACCACCCCGGTCAACAAGTGGATGATCGGCCGCGGCAAGGGCCACGCGGTGGTCCACCAGTACCACCACTGACGGCCCCCGGGCGCTACAGCTCGGGGCCGTCCCCCGGCTCCTCCTGGTAGGAGTAGCGCTGCTCGCTCCACGGGTCGCCGATGTTGTGATAGCCGCGCTCCTCCCAGAAGCCGCGGCGGTCGGCGGTCATGTACTCCACGCCCCGGACCCATTTGGGGCCTTTCCAGGCGTAGAGATGCGGCACGATCAGCCGCAGCGGAAAACCGTGCTCGGCTGTGAGGAGTTCACCGTCCTTGTGCGTGGCGAAAATCGTGCGCTCGGACGCGAAGTCGGCGAGCCGCATATTCGCGCTGAATCCGTATTCGGCCCACACCATCACATGCGTGACATTGATGGCCGGCGGAGCCAGTTCCAGGATCGTACGGGCGGGCACCCCACCCCATTCGGCCCCCAGCATGCTGAATTTCGTGACGCAGTGCAGATCCGCCACGACCGTGGAGAACGGCAGGGCCGAGAACTCCTCGTGATTCCAGCATTTCTTGTCGCCGTCCGCCGTGGCGCCGAAGACCCGGAACTCCCAGCGGTCCGGCTTGAACTTGGGGACGGGGCCGTAGTGGGTGACCGGCCAGCCGCGCTGCAGCCGCTGCCCCGGCGGAAGATCCGACTGCTCTGCGCTCCGGCGTTCCCCGCTCTCCGGCTGACCCATGCGTCCATGGTGACAGACCGGAAGGGGTGGTCATGACCAGGTCCGGCCCGATTCGGGCAACTCATACTAAGCCTGCACTTACTGGACGGCCCTCACCCGCAGTGCAAGGATGCGGCCATCCTGCCCAGTCAGACGTGTGGAAGGAGCCGCTGCGATGCAGGGCGACCCCGAGGTCATCGAATTCCTCAACGAGCAGCTGACCGCCGAATTGACCGCGATCAACCAGTACTTCCTGCACGCGAAGATGCAGGAGAACTTCGGCTGGACGAAGCTCGCCAAGTACACGCGTCACGAGTCGTTCGACGAGATGAAGCACGCGGAGGTCCTGACCGACCGGATCCTCTTCCTGGACGGGCTGCCGAACTATCAGCGGCTGTTCCACGTCCGCATCGGGCAGACGGTCAAGGAGATGTTCGAGGCGGACCGCCAGGTCGAGGTCGAGGCCATCGACCGGCTCAGGCGCGGTATCGAGATCATGCGGGCCAAAGGCGACATCACCTCGGCGAACATCTTCGAGTCGATCCTCGCCGACGAGGAGCACCACATCGACTATCTCGACACCCAGCTGGATCTGCTCGACAAGCTCGGTGAGGCGCTCTACCTCGCCCAGCTGATCGAACAGCCGGAGAGCTAGGTCAGGCCGCTTCCGACAGTGCGTCGGCCTCCGCGCCCGCCTCGGTGAGGTCCGCGAGCGCCGGCTCGCCCTGGTCGAGGAGGTCGCGGCGGGGGCAGCTGCCCCGCCCGAGGATCGCCTGGATACGGCGGACGCACGACCCGCAGTCGGTGCCCGCCTTGCAGGCGGACGCGATCTGGCGAGGCGTACAGGCACCCGCGTCGGCATGCTGCTGAACCTGCTTCTCCGTGACACCGAAGCATGAGCAGACGTACACGCGGTTCACCTCCCGCCGAGATCGATTAGGCTAACCTAACCTTACCCGCCACCCGGGTGGCGCAAAAGTCCCGGTCATGGCTGTGGGGCGCGGATCACATGGATCCGCGCCCCACAGTCGTAGGAACCTCTAGCCCGGGAAGATCACTGGTCCCGGTACATCTCCGCCACGAGGAACGCCAGGTCCAGCGACTGGCTGCGGTTGAGCCGGGGGTCGCAGGCGGTCTCGTAGCGCTGGTGCAGGTCGTCGACGAAGATCTCGTCGCCGCCGCCGACGCACTCGGTGACGTCGTCACCGGTGAGCTCGACGTGGATGCCGCCGGGGTGCGTGCCCAGGCTCTTGTGGACCTCGAAGAAGCCCTTGACCTCGTCCAGCACGTCGTCGAAGCGGCGGGTCTTGTGGCCCGAGGCCGCCTCGAAGGTGTTGCCGTGCATCGGGTCGGTGACCCAGGCGACAGTGGCACCCGACGCGGTGACCTTCTCGACCAGCTCGGGGAGCTTGTCGCGGACCTTGTCGGCGCCCATGCGGACGATGAAGGTCAGCCGGCCCGGCTCACGCTCCGGGTCGAGACGGTCGATGTAGGTCAGCGCCTCGTCGACCGTGGTCGTCGGGCCCAGCTTGATGCCGATCGGGTTGGCGATCCGCGACGCGAACTCGATGTGCGCGTGGTCCAGCTGGCGGGTGCGCTCACCGATCCAGACCATGTGGCCGGAGGTGTCGTACAGCTTGCCGGTCCGCGAGTCGGTACGGGTCAGCGCGCCCTCGTAGTCGAGCAGCAGCGCCTCGTGCGAGGAGTAGAACTCCACCGCCTTGAACTCGGCCGGGTCGGTGCCGCAGGCCTTCATGAAGTTCAGGGCGTTGTCGATCTCCCGCGCGAGCTGCTCGTAGCGCTGCCCGGACGGGGAGGACTTCACGAAGTCCTGGTTCCAGGCGTGCACCTGACGCAGGTCGGCGTAGCCGCCGGTGGTGAAGGCGCGGACCAGGTTCAGCGTCGAGGCGGAGGCGTGGTACATCCGCTTCAGGCGCTCGGGGTCCGGGACGCGGGCGGCCTCGGTGAAGTCGAAGCCGTTGACCGAGTCGCCCCGGTAGGTCGGCAGGGTCACGCCGTCACGGGTCTCCGTGCCCTTGGAGCGGGGCTTGGAGTACTGGCCGGCGATGCGGCCGACCTTGACGACGGGCACGGAGGCGGCGTACGTCAGCACGGCGCTCATCTGGAGCAGGGTCTTGAGCTTGGCCCTGATGTGATCGGCGGACACGGCGTCGAAGGCCTCGGCGCAGTCGCCGCCCTGGAGAAGGAACGCCTCGCCCTTGGCGACGGCTCCCATCCGGGCGCGCAGCTGGTCACACTCGCCCGCGAAGACGAGCGGAGGATACGACTCGAGGTCCGCGATCACATCGCGCAGAGCCTCGGCATCGGGGTACTCGGGCTGCTGCGCCGCGGGAAGGTCTCGCCAGGTGTTGCCACCGGATGCGGTGGTCTTAGCGTTCACGGTCACCTGTAACACCTTACGGGGTCGTCACGTTTGTCCATGACCGCGCTCAATGGGTGAGACAGATGATCAGATCTCCGGGGTGCGGCCGGGGGGTGGGGTAGGGTTCGCGGCATGTTCGCGCAGACGACCCAGAACTGGTGGTGGACCGCTCATCCGGCGGCCCACTGACTGCGCGTACACCGAACACGCGAAGGCCGCCCGAGGGGCGGCCTTCTTCCGTTTCACGGGGCCGTTCCTCCCACTCCACCCGGAAGGAACGCCTCTATGGACCTGTCCCGCCTGCTCGACGACTCCTGCCCCCCGTTCGCGCTGCTGCGCCGCCGCACGCCCGGCCGTGACCACGACACCGTCGAGCTGCTGATCGGCCCGGTCCACGAGGCCGGGCGGCTGGCCGAGCTGCCCGTCGGGGAACTGCCCACGCTGGCGCTGGTGCCGTTCCGGCAGATTCGGGAGCGCGGCTTCGACGTACGCGACGACGGCACGCCGCTGTCGGTGCTGGTCGCCGAGGAGGCGTACGAACTCCCCCTCGCCGAGGTGCTCGACCGGCTTCCGGCCCATGACGTACGGGTCGAGGGCGGCGGTTTTGACATCGACGACGACACGTACGCGCGGATCGTGCGGCGGGTCGTCGAGGAGGAGATCGGCGGCGGCGAGGGCGCCAACTTCGTGATCCGGCGGACGTACACCGGCGAGATCCCCGGCTTCGGCCGGGCCGACGCGCTGGCGCTGTTCCGCAGGCTGCTGACGAGCGAGCGGGGCGCGTACTGGACGTTCGTCGTGCACACCGGCTCGCGGACCCTGGTCGGGGCCAGCCCCGAGGTGCACGTCCGGATGGCGGGCGGGACGGTCGTGATGAATCCGATCAGCGGCACCTACCGCTATCCGGCCGGCGGGCCGGACGCCGAGGGTCTGCTCGCCTTCCTCGCCGACCGCAAGGAGACCGACGAGCTCTCCATGGTCGTGGACGAGGAGCTGAAGATGATGTGCGCGGTCGGCGACATGGGCGGGGTGGTGGTCGGGCCGCGGCTGAAGGAGATGGCACACCTGGCCCATACCGAGTACGAGCTGCGCGGCCGGTCCTCGCTCGACGTACGGGAGGTGCTGCGCGAGACGATGTTCGCGGCCACCGTCACCGGCTCACCCGTGCAGAACGCCTGCCGGGTCATCGAGCGCCATGAAGTGGGCGGCCGCGGCTACTACGCGGGCGCGCTGGCCCTGCTGGGCACGGACACGAACGGCGCCCAGACGCTGGACTCCCCCATCCTGATCCGTACGGCCGACATCGCCGGGGACGGGCGGCTGCGGGTCCCGGTCGGGGCGACGCTGGTCCGGCATTCGGACCCGGTGTCGGAGGTGGCCGAGACCCATGCCAAGGCGGCGGGTGTGCTGACGGCGCTGGGGGTCAGGGAGGGCCGGGCGCTCGACGAGTCCGTACGGCCGCTGCTCGCCGAGGAGCCGCGGGTAAGGGCCGCGCTGGATGCCCGGCGGGCGGATCTGGCGCCGTTCTGGCTGCGGATGCAGACCCGGTCGGCGGGGATGGCCGGGCACGCGCTGGTCGTCGACGGAGAGGACACGTTCACGGCGATGCTCGCGCATCTGCTGCGCTCATTGGGGCTCGAGGTGACCGTCCGCCGTTACGACGAGCCGGGGCTGCGGAAGGTGGCGCTCGCCCACGAGGGGCCGGTGGTGCTGGGTCCGGGGCCGGGCGATCCGGCGGATGCGGCCGATCCGAAGATGCGCTTCCTGCGGGGGCTCACGGCCGAGCTCGTCCGTGACCACCGGCACGGTCTGCTGGGTGTCTGCCTCGGGCACGAGCTGATCGCGGCGGAGCTGGGGCTGCCGATCGTGCGCAAGCGGACGCCGTTCCAGGGGGCGCAGCTGCGGATCGATCTGTTCGGGCGGCCGGAGACGGTCGGTTTCTACAACAGCTTCACCGCCCGCTGCGACGAGAAGCACGCGGCGGAGCTGGCGGTGCGCGGGATCGAGGTGACCCGGGACGCGGAGAGCGGGGAGGTGCACGCGCTGCGCGGGCCGGGGTTCGCCGGCGTCCAGTTCCACCCGGAGTCGGTGCTGACGCTGGACGGTGCCGCGGTCGTCGAAGGGCTGCTGGCGGGGGTGCTGGTCCGCGAGGCCGGTTGAGGGGACGGCTCTCGGCCGGCGCGGTGGGGAGGAGTACGTTCCCGCCGCGCCGGCCGGCCGCGTGAGCCGAGGCCCCGTACGACCCGCGGGGCTCAGCCGAAGAAGACGCCGACCTCCTGGTAGAGCTTCGGGTCGACCGTCTTCAGCTTGGCGGTCGCCTCGGCGATCGGGACGCGCACGATGTCGGTGCCGCGCAGGGCGACCATCTTCCCGAAGTCGCCGTCGCGGACGGCGTCGATGGCGTGCAGTCCGAAGCGGGTGGCGAGCCAGCGGTCGAAGGCGCTCGGGGTGCCGCCGCGCTGGACGTGGCCGAGGACGGTGGTGCGGGCCTCCTTGCCGGTGCGCTTCTCGATCTCCTTGGCCAGCCACTCCCCCACACCGGAGAGGCGGACGTGGCCGAAGGAGTCGAGGGTGCCGTCCTTGAGGACCATGTCGCCGTCCTTGGGCATGGCCCCTTCGGCGACGACGACGATCGGTGCGTAGCTGGCCTTGAAGCGGGAGGTCACCCAGGCGCAGACCTGGTCGACGTCGAAGCGCTGCTCGGGGACGAGGATGACGTTGGCGCCGCCGGCGAGGCCCGAGTGGAGAGCGATCCAGCCGGCGTGACGGCCCATCACCTCGACGACGAGGACCCGCATGTGGGACTCGGCGGTGGTGTGGAGCCGGTCGATGGCCTCGGTGGCGATGCCGACCGCTGTGTCGAAGCCGAAGGTGTAGTCGGTGGCGGACAGGTCGTTGTCGATGGTCTTCGGGACGCCGACGCAGGGCACGCCGTACTCGTCGCTGAGGCGGGCGGCGACACCGAGGGTGTCCTCGCCGCCGATCGCGATGAGCGCCTCGACCTCGGCCTTGGCGAGGTTGTCCTTGATGCGGCGGATGCCGCCCTCGACCTTGAGGGGGTTGGTGCGCGAGGAGCCGAGGATGGTGCCGCCGCGCGGCAGGATGCCGCGCACGGCGGGGATGTCGAGCGGCACGGCGTCACCCTCGAGGGGGCCGCGCCAGCCGTCCCGGAAGCCGGTGAACACGTAGTCGTACTCCTGGACCCCCTTGCGGACGATGGCGCGGATGACCGCGTTGAGACCGGGGCAGTCGCCGCCTCCGGTGAGCACTCCGACCCGCATGGAACCTTCCCTTCGCCGTCCTGGTGACCTGTTGCGGGTCACGCTAGTAGTGACCCAGGTCACTCCGGGACGGGACGAAAGGTGAATTCCCGGACCACGTACGGGCGTCGGCGCCTCCCGTTCACTCGTACGTGTAAGGCGGTGTGGCCGGTCGAACGGTCAGGCGTCGTCGAGTCCGCGCTCTATCGCGTACCGGACGAGCTCCACGCGGTTGTGCAACTGGAGCTTGCCCAGGGTGTTCTGGACGTGGTTCTGGACCGTGCGGTGCGAGATGACCAGACGCTCGGCGATCTGCTTGTAGCTCAGGCCCTTGGCGACCAGCCGCAGCACCTCGGTCTCCCGCTCGGTGAGCTGGGGGGCCTTGGGCTCGTCGGGGCCGGCGGCGGGGGCCGGTTCGGAGGCGAGCCGGCGGTACTCGCCGAGGACCAGGCCGGCGAGGCCGGGGGTGAAGACCGGGTCGCCGGCGGCGGTGCGCCGGACGGCGTCCAGGAGCTCGGCGGTGCTGGCCGACTTGAGGAGATAGCCGGTGGCGCCGGACTTCACGGCCTCCAGGACGTCGGCGTGCTCGCCGCTGGCGGAGAGGACCAGGACGCGCAGGGAGGGCCGGGCGCCGACCAGTTCCTTGCAGACCTGGACGCCCGGCTTGGCGGGCAGGTTCAGGTCGAGGACGAGGACGTCCGGGGTGACGGCGTGGGCGCGCCGGACGGCCTGTTCGCCGTCGCCCGCGGTGGCGACCACGTCGAATCCGGCCTCGGCGAGGTCGCGGGCGACCGCGTCCCGCCACATCGGATGGTCGTCGACGACCATCACCCTGATCGACTGTTCTGCCTGCTGGACCTGCTCGACCTGCTCGCTCATCGCGTGCCCGCCTTCCCCCCACGCGCGCGTGGAACCTTCAACTCGACTTCCGTACCCTGCCCGGGGACCGAGATCAGCTCGGCCGTACCGCCCAGATCGCGCAACCGCCCCCGGATGGACAGGGCGACGCCCATCCGGCCCTCGCCCTCGGCCTGGGCGAGGCGGCCCTCGGGGATGCCGGGGCCGTCGTCCCGCACGGTCACGATCACTTCGTCCCCCCAGTCCTCGACGAGGATCCACGCCTGGGCGCCGTCCCCGGCATGTCTGCGGACATTGTCCAGGGCGGCACCGACAGCGGCGGCCAACTCCCGGGCCGCCTCGGGCGGCAGCGGGACCGGGGCGCCCGGGTCGGCGAGCGTGACCCTGGCCCCGGCGCGCGGGGCGAGCAGCGCCCGCAGATCGACCGGGCCGGCGGGGTCGTCCGGCTCTTCCACGATCCGTACGACCGCGCCTTCGGCCTCGTCCTCGGAGACCAGGGAGGGACGGGACAGGCCGCCGGCGACCAGGGTGCGCAGGGCGACCTCCTGCTCGCCTGCCATCCTGCCCAGCTCGGCGGCCTCGCCGCCGATGGCCGTGCCGCGCCGCTGCACCATGGCGAGGACCTGCAGGACGCTGTCGTGGATGTCCCGGGCGAGGCGCTCGCGTTCGCGGGTGGCTGCCTCGATCTCCAGGGCGCGGGCGAGGGTGCGTTCGGAGGCGCGGGCGATCTCGACGACGTAGCCGATGGCGACCGAGGCGATCCAGACCAGCAGGACGTTGTGCAGGGTGTCCCGGCTGGGGCTGCCGCGCTCGACAAGGTTGGCGGCGGCGACCAGCGAGGACGCGAACGCGGCCCAGCGCCAGCCGCCCTTGATGGCGTAGGCGAGGACCGATCCGGCCGTCCAGATGGTCGGCAGGGTCGGGCCGTCGAACTGCTGGGCGTGGACGTCGGCGAGCGGGGTGAGCAGGATGCCGGTGAGGGCGATGGTCAGGTCGGCGACCAGGAACCGCCGGGTGCAGCTGGCGGCGGCGGCCACCTTGGGCAGGGTCGCCAGCGTCCACACCACGAGGACGCCGAGGAAGCCGATCGCCACCCAGGGCCGCTCGTACGCGTCCCGCCCGAAGACGAAGATCGCTACGGCGTACACCATGGTGAGGAGGCGGTAGCCGGTGAGCGCGCGCCACAGCGGCTGCTCGACCGACATCCGTACGACACGCTCGCGCCTGGCCATCTTCCCTGCCCCCCGAAACCCCGGACCTCAAACCCCGCTGTGCGCGCGGGATTACGCGCCGGACTGCTCCCGCTCGGCGATCTCGGCCTTGACGGCCTCCTTGGCGGCCTTCTCGGCGTCCGCGATCTGGCGCTTGGCGGCGGTCGCGTAGATGTCGACGTACTCCTGGCCGGAGAGCTTCATGATCTCGTACATGACCTCGTCGGTCACCGAGCGCAGGATGAAGCGGTCGCCGTCCATGCCGTGGTAGCGGCTGAAGTCCAGGGGCTTGCCGATCCGGATCCCGGGGCGCATCAGCTTCGGGACGATCTTGCCGGGGGGCTGGATCTTCTCGGTGTCGATCATGGCGACGGGGATGACCGGGGCGCCGGTGGCCAGCGCCACGCGCGCGAGGCCGCCCGGCTTGCCGCGGTAGAGGCGGCCGTCCGGGGAGCGGGTGCCCTCGGGGTAGATGCCGAACAGGCCGCCGCTCTCGATGACCTCGATACCGGCCTTGATCGCCGCCTCACCTGCGCCGCGGGCGCCGGAGCGGTCCACCGGGAGCTGGCCGACGCCCTTGAAGAAGGCGGCGGTGAGCTTCCCCTTCACGCCGGGCGAGGTGAAGTACTCGGCCTTGGCGATGAAGGTGACCTTCCGGTCCAGTACGGCCGGCAGGAAGAAGGAGTCGGAGAAGGAGAGGTGATTGCTCGCGAGGATCGCCGGCCCCTCGGCGGGAATGTTCTCGAGGCCCTCCACCCAGGGCCTGAAGGCGAGCTTCAGCGACCCTCCGATGGAGAACTTCATTGCGCCGTAGATCAACTCGAGTGCCTCCTGTGTGCCATGGATCAGACCTTAACCCGTGACGGGCCCACGCTCCCTCTCCCGCCCTCCTCCGGGGCGGTGACGGCCCTGGTCGGTGTCGGTCCGGTCGCGTACGGTGAAGCCACGGGTATCACCGTATGGAAATGCCTCCCTGACATCCCTCCCACCGAACAGGAGACCCCGGTGCCGGTCCTCCCCGGAGCCGAGCCGTACCGCCATGAGGGCGGAGAGGTCGGCGTCCTTCTCTGTCACGGATTCACCGGTTCCCCGCAGTCGCTGCGCCCCTGGGCGGAGTATCTGGCCGAGCGCGGGCTCACTGTGTCGCTGCCGCTGCTGCCCGGTCACGGCACACGCTGGGAGGACATGCAGGTCACGACGTGGCAGGACTGGTACGCGGAGGTGGACCGGGAGCTGCGGGCGCTGCGCGAGCGGTGCGGCCGGGTCTTCGTCTTCGGCCTGTCGATGGGCGGGGCGCTGACGCTGCGGCTCGCCGCCAAGCACGGCGACGCGATCAGCGGCATCGTGCTGGTGAACCCGGCGAACAAGGTCCACGGCCTGTCGGCGTACGCGCTGCCGGTCGCCCGCCATATGGTGCGGACGACCAAGGGGCTCACCAGCGACATCGCCAAGGAGGGCGTGACGGAGGTCGGCTACGAGCGGGTCCCGCTGCACGCGGCCCATTCGGTGCGCCAGTTCTTCCGGACCGTCGACCGTGAGCTTCCGCAGGTCACGCAGCCGGTGGTGCTGCTGCACAGCCCGCAGGACCATGTCGTGCCGCCCGCGGACTCGGCCCGGATCCTGAGCCGGATCTCCTCCACGGACGTCCGGGAGATCCTGCTGGAACAGAGCTACCACGTGGCGACGTTGGACCACGACGCGGGGCGGATCTTCGAGGAGAGTTACGCGTTCATCGGCCGGCTCGCTTCGGGTGTCGCGACGAAGGGAAGCACGACCGGTGGCTGAGCAGCAGGACTCACAGGGATCGGACCACGAGGAGGACCGCGAGCCGCAGCCGATCGACGAGGAGGCGGCCTGGGCGGCGATCGTCGCCGGGTACGGCGACGAGCCGGCCGATCCGCCGGGGGCGAAGCCGTTCAAGTCGGTGGAGGACCTGGCCCTGCTGGAGGACGACGTCAACGAGACGCCGAAGGGGCCGAAGGACTCCGGCGGGGGCAGCGAGACGCCGCCCGCCAAGCCGCTGGGCAGCTCGGTGGTCTTCGCGCCCGGTGTGGGCCCGGCGGCCGGTCCGCGCGACTACAGCGTGGCGGAGCCGTCCGACGGGGACGCCGCGCACGGCGACGGCGACGAGGGCCATTTCGTGCCGCCGGAGCCGCCGCCGCTGCCGGAGGCCGACGCGACCACGAAGTTCGCGTGGCTCGGGGTGCTGGGCGGCCCGGTCCTGATGCTGCTCGCCGTGCTGCTGTCGTGGGACATGACGTGGTGGCTGACGACGGTCTGTGTGGGCGGGTTCCTCGGCGGGTTCGCGACGCTGGTGGGCCGGATGAAGCACGGTGACGACGAGGACGACGACGATCCCGGCCGGGGCGCGGTGGTCTAGGACACGGCCTGGGGCGCGTTCTTCGGCGCGTCCTGGGTGGCGGGGATCCGCAGGGCGGCGAGGACCGGGAGATGGTCCGTCGCCGCCGTCAGGTCCGCCGCGCCGATCCCCGGCAGGTCCAGGGGGACTCCGCAGCCGAGGACCTCGATGCCGGGGGTGGCGAAGACGGCGTCGATGCGCTGGTGCGGGTCGGCGGGTGTCGAGGTGTGTTCGGCGCCCCAGGGGCGTACGGCCCAGCAGTCCTGGAGCTCGGCGGCGAGACGCTTGAAGCTGCGGCCGTCCGGGCGTTCGTTGACGTCCCCGGCGGCGACGGCGTGCGGGACGCCCATCCCGGCGAGCCGGTCGAGGAGCATGCCGCTCTGCGCGTACCGCTCGTCCTCGCGCAGGCTCAGATGGCAGCTGACCAGTCCGACCCGGGCTCCCGCGAAGCGTACGACGGCGGTCGCGAAGCCGCGGCGGTGCAGGCCCGGGGTGAGCGGCAGGAGGATGTCCTCGGTCCGTTCCACGGTCGCCCGCAGGGAGCAGAGCAGCAGTGGGCCCGAGGCGGTGGCGCCGCCGCTCAGGACGAGCAGCTCGCTCTTGGCTGCGAGCCGGGCGGCGTGCTTGCGCCAGCGGAAGAAGCGGGGCGCCTCCTGGATGAAGACGACGTCGGGCCGGCAGGCGCGGATGACGCGGGCACAGGCGTCCTCGTCGTCGCGCAGGGAGCGGATGTTGTAGCTGAGCACCCGGATCACGGCCGAACCGTCCGGTTCGGTGCGGGAGTTGGGCAGTTCGCTGGTCGCCATGCGCAGCAAGATACGGCAGCGCCCGCCGCCTCCACTGGAGGACGCGGCGGGCGCTGTACGGCCGTTGGCGGGGCGTCAGCCCTGGCGGGCCAGGTCCGCCGCGCCGACCAGACCGGCCTTGTTGCCGAGCTGGGCGGCGAGGACCTGGGCGTGCGGGCGCCACTGGCCGCCGATCAGCCAGCGGCGGAAGGACTTGCGGATGGGGTCGAGGACCAGCTCGCCCTCGTCGGAGACGCCGCCGCCGACGATGAACGCCGACGGGTCGAAGAGCGAGGCCAGGTCGGCGAGGCCCGCGCCGGCCCAGCGGGCCAGTTCGCGGAACGAGTCGATGGCGACGGGGTCGCCCTGGCGGGCGGCCGCGGAGACGTGCTTGCCCTCGATGCCCGCGGGGGTGCCGTCGCCCAGGCCCAGCAGGATCCGGGCGTTCTCGGGGGTGGCGTTGGCGCGCTGGCGGGCGTATCGGACGAGGGCGCGCCCGGAGGCGTACTGCTCCCAGCAGCCCTGGCTGCCGCAGCCGCACAGCAGGCCGTCGGGTACGACCCGGATGTGGCCGAACTCGGCGGCCACGCCGAAGCGGCCGCGGCGCAGCTTGTTGCCGATGATGATGCCGCCGCCGAGGCCGGTGCCGAGGGTGATGCAGATGACGTCGTCATGGCCCTGGCCGGCGCCGAAGCGGTACTCGCCCCAGGCGGCGGCGTTGGCGTCGTTCTCCACCACGACCGGCAGGCCCACGCGCTGCTCGACCTTGTCCTTCAGCGGCTCGTGCCGCCAGTGGATGTTGGGCGCGAAGAGTACGGTGGCGCGCTTGTCGTCGACGTATCCGGCCGCGCCGATGCCGACGGCCTCGATCTGGTGGCCCTTGCCGGCCTCGGAGACGGCGGCGCAGATCGCGTCGACGATGCCTTCGGCGGTCGGCGGGGTGGGCACCGTGTGGGTGTCGAGGATCGTGCCCTCTTCGTCGACCACGCCGGCCGCGATCTTCGTGCCGCCGATGTCGACGCCGATGGTGAGTCCCATGTGTCCCTCAGTTTTCGGTCGAGCCCCGCTAAGGGCCAACCGTACCCGAGGGTGCGGTCACCGCTGATCAGTCCGGGACGATCCGTCCAGGTCGAGGACGGTCAGTCCAGGTCGATCTGTTCGCCGGTGGCGGGGCCTTCGTCGTCCTTCTTGGTGCCGGGCGTGGAGCCGGGGTTGCTGCCGGGGTTGCCGCGGGGGCCGTCGGGCTCCGTGCCGGGCTCGGTGGCCGGGCCGTCCTGGGCGGAGGCCCGGTCGCTCCAGGTCTGCTCGCGGGTCCAGCGGCGCTCGTGGCCCTCGACGGCGGAGCGGTACGCGGCGAGGAGTTCGTTGCCGGCCGCGGCGAGGTGGTCGAAGACCTGCGGGTTGCGCTCGATGACGGGCTCGACCACGGCCTTCGCCTGCTGGACGAACTGCTGCACGCCGCCCTGCGCCGCCATGCCGAACAGGGGTGACTTCAGCGAGGACACCTTGTCCGCGACGGCGTCGAAGAGCTTGCGGAACTCGTCGGCGGCCGAGCCGGGCTCGCCGCCCTGTTCCGCGCGGCGGCGCGCCTTCTCCGCCTCCAGGTCCTCGGCGCAGGCCTTCGCCCAGGCGTCCGAGTCGGCGGCGGGACGCTCGGTGGCATCGCTCATGGCGTTTCTCCTGCGGGCGGGACGGGTTCCTTCGACTACCTCCGACGGTACCCGAACGGCGGTAGGGCGTTCAGCCCGTCGTCGGCCACAGCCCCGGGTCCGGGGTGAAGCGGATGCGGAGGACGCCGTCGGTGAGTCCGGCGCCGGAGACGGTGCAGCGGCGCAGGACGGACGGGAGGGGGAGGTTGCGGCGGAACGGTCCGGCACGCAGGAGGAGTTCGTCGCCGCGGCGGACGAGCCCGAGGTCGCTCTTGACGGCTCCGGGCAGGGGCAGGCGCCAGACGAGGATGCCGTCGCTGTCACGCAGGTCCTCGACGGTCCACTCCGTGGCGGGGGCGGGTACGGGGGCGTCCGGGGCGGGGCCGGGGTCGAGGCGGGCCAGGTCGTCGAGGCCGCGCGGGTCGGCCCCGAGGTGCGGCAGCTCGGTGACGGCGCCCAGCTCGGCGTGGAGCTCGTCGAGGTGCTTGCGCTGCTGGGCGACGAGTCCGGCGAACCAGGGGTCGGGGGTCTCCGCGGGCAGGAGGCGGTTGGCTACGACGGCGTCGAGGGTGAGGCCGTGCAGGGCGCAGCCGAGGCGGGCGGTGCGGAGGGTGTCCTCGGCGGCGGGGCCGGGTTCGAGGACGAGCCGTACGGAGGTGGTGGGGGCGTCGACGACGGCCTGGACGGCGGCGAACTCCTCCTCCAGGCGGGCGGCGGTCGCGTACAGCCACTGGGCGGGCATGGGGACGCCGGCGAGCTGGGCGAGCATGGGGCGCAGGGCGCGGGCGGCCTGCCGTTCGGGCGGCAGGAGGCGCCGCAGGTAGCGGCGGAGCTCGGCGGGCAGCGCGAGCAGGGCGAGGGCGTCGCGCAGCGGGGGCAGGTCGACGACGACGGTGTCCCAGTCGCCCGCGGCGGCGTCGCGCAGGGCCCGCAGCAGGGCGAAGTGGGTGCTGCCGGGCAGCTCGGTGAGCTCGGCGTCCTCCAGCGGCGCGGCCCCGAGGAGGTCGAGCGCGGCGCCGGCACGGTCCTGCAGGGCGAGCAGTTCCCGCCGGAAGTCGGCCCCGGAGTCGACGCGCACCGCCCACAGCCCGTCGGCCACAGGCGTGGGCCGGGTCCCGGGGACGGCGCCGAGCAGCCCGCCGGCCTCGGAAGACACCAGAAGCACGCGCCCACCCCGGCGGGCCCCACTCAGAGCACTGGCCGCGGCAACGGTGGTCCGCCCGGCTCCGCCGGCCCCGGTGAAAAGGATGATCCGCATGATCCGCAACGGTACCGGCCACGGCGGGCGGCCTTGCGGCCGGCCGGGGAGGGAGGGGGTCGGGTGCCCCGGGGGCGGCCTGCCGGGCCTCGTGCTCGGCCCGGCGCGGCGGAGCCGGTCTCAGG
>NZ_BMQQ01000004.1:5756-5962 GCF_014648195.1 Streptomyces purpureus | reverse complement strand
CCAGGCCGGTGGCCGCGACAGGCGGCGCAAGCGCGGACCGCAGTCGGTCCCGCCACCTTGGCGCCTGGGTCCAGCCGGCCCTGGCGGACAGGCGTCCTCTCGTGCGGCCACAGCCGCTTGGGAGGGGGGTCGGGCGCCCCGGGGGCGGCCTCGCCGGGTGGCGGCCCCGGGAGCCGTCGGCCCGGCGCGGCGGAGCCGGCCTCAGC
>NZ_BMQQ01000004.1:0-5722 GCF_014648195.1 Streptomyces purpureus | reverse complement strand
CCAGGCCGGTGGCCGCGACAGGCGGCGCAAGCGCGGACCGCAGTCGGTCCCGCCACCTTGGCGCCTGGGTCCAGCCGACCCTGGCGGACAGGCGTCCTCTCGTGCGGCCCGGCCGCAGGGGGACGGGCGCCCCCGGGGGCGGCCTACGCCAGCGGCGCAGCGCCCGGCGGGCCGGGTCGACCCGGGCTGCGTCCCCCGTGGGCTGGGTCGGCCCGGGCGACGCAGACGGTCTCGGCCGCCTCGCACGCCGGTGGCCGCAGTCGGCCCCGCCAACTTGGGGCGAAGGTCCAGCCGCCCCTGGCGGACAGGGGTCCTCTCGTACGCCCACAGCCGCCGACTGGCCGGCAGACCGGTCGGAAGGGGCCCGGCTCAGACGGCGTGCAGGCCCGTTCCGCCCGGGCGGCGCAGCGGCCGGCCGGTCGGTCGGTCGGATCAGGCTCGGCTCGTGGGCCGGGTCGCCGCCGCAGGCGGCCGCCAGGCGGCCTCGGGCGACGCGGCGGCCCTACCGACCCGCCCGTCTCAGACTCCCGGGTGGGACTCGACGCGCTTCTTCAGGCCTGCCAGGGCGCGGTCGATGATGACCTTCTCCGCCTTGCGCTTGATCATGCCCAGCATGGGGATCTTGACGTCGACCGTCAGCTGGTACGTCACCTCGGTGCGGTCGCCGCCGCCCGTCGGAGCCAGGCGGTAGGAGCCGTCCAGGGCGCGGAGCATCTGGGACTTGACCAAAGTCCAGCTGACCTCGTTCGCGCCGGTCCAGGTGTAGGCGAGGGTGTGGTCGTCCTTGATCGCGCCCGCGTCGAGCAGCAGCCGGACCTGTTCGGCGCGGCCTTCGGCGTCGGCGGCGAGGACCTCGGCCTCCTTCACCTCGCCCGTCCACTCGGGGTAGCGGGCGAAGTCGGCGATCACTCCCATGACGTCGGCCGGCGGCGCCTCGATGGTGATGCTCGAGCTGGTGTGTTCCGCCATCGCCGTGGCTCCTCCACTGTGCGGTCCGGACGGGGTGTGTCGGGCACTGACGTGCCGCGTGAAGGCTATCGCGTACGCGATCGGCCCCCGTCACCACTCCAGCGTCCAGGGCCTTCCCGTCGCCGCGAAGTGGCCCACGTTCACGCACTCGGTCGCGCCGATCCGCATCCTGCGGGCCAGCGGCTGGTGCACATGGCCGAAGAGGGCGTACCGCGGCCGGGTGCGGCGGATCGCGGCCAGCAGGGCCCCGCTGCCGCGTTCGAAGCGGCGCGCGACGGTGTCGTACGTGAGCTCGGGGACGTCCGGCGGGATGTGCGAGCAGAGCACGTCGACCTCGCCGAGCGCCTCGACCTTCGCCGCGTACTCCTCGTCGGAGATCTCGTACGGCGTGCGCATGGGGGTCTGGAGCCCGCCGCCGACGAAGCCGAAGACGCGGCCGCCCAGCTCGATCCGCTCGCCGTCGAGGACGGTCGTGCCGGGGCCCGCGTACTGCGGCCACAGCGAGGGGACGTCGACGTTGCCGTAGGTGGCGTAGGTCGGCGTGGGGAAGGCGGCGAACATCTCCTCGTACTGGCGGCGCACGGCCGACTCGATCGCGGTCTCGCGGTCGATGCCGAGCTCGCCCCAGAGGCGGCGGCCCAGCGCCCGGGCCTCGTCGAAGCGGCGGGCGGTGCGCAGCTCCACGATCAGGTCGGCGTTCTCGACGCCGAAGAGCTCGGGGAAGATCCCGCGGCTGTGGTCGGCGTAATCAAGGAAGAGCACCAGGTCACCGAGGCATATCAGGGCGTCGGCGCCGTCCCCCGCGCGGGCGAGGTCCTTGGTGTTTCCGTGTACATCGCTGATGACGTTGACCCTCATGCCTGGCATGCAGCTCACCTTAGGGGTTCGGGGCGGTGTCCTCACGGGGTCGGACCTGCGGTTACTTTCGAGTCGCGACACGAGTGGACTACTGTGCGCGAATGCATCGCCACATGCGCGTGACGGGCGTGTGACGCACGGAACATCTGGCCTGGACCCCCTATCCGGAACCGAGTACTGGTGGGTAACGTCCGGGCAGTCCAGTCGTGCTCACCCCCACCGAGCACCTGCCCGATCTTGGACCGCAGCCGGTGCATACACAGAGCCGTGGCGCCGGCGCCCGATGAGGAGCAGCAGTCTTGCGCGAGTTCAGCCTTCCGGCCCTGTACGAGGTCCCCACGGACGGCAACCTGACGGATCTGATCCGCCGCAACGCCACGCAGCACCCAGACGCCGCTGTGATGGGGCGCAAGGTTGCGGGCGTCTGGACGGACGTCACCTCCACCCAGTTCCTCGCCGAGGTCCGGGCCGCCGCGAAGGGGTTGATCGCCGCCGGGGTCAAGCCCGGCGACCGGGTCGCGCTGATGTCGCGGACCCGCTACGAGTGGATCCAGCTGGACTTCGCCATCTGGAGCGCCGGCGGCGTCACCGTGCCGGTGTACGAGACCAGCTCGCCCGAGCAGGTGCAGTGGATCCTCGGCGACTCCGGCGCGGTCGCCGTGATCGTGGAGAGCGACGCGCACACCGCGGCCGTCGAGGCGGTGCGGGGCGCGCTGCCCGAGCTGCGCAGCGTGTGGCAGATCGAGAAGGGCGCGGTCGAGGAGCTCACCGCGGCCGGTGCGGACGTACCGGACGAGACCGTCGACGAGCGCAGCGGCGTGGCGAAGGCGGACGACCCGGCGACGATCGTCTACACCTCGGGCACCACCGGCCGCCCCAAGGGCTGTGTGCTGACCCACCGCGCCTTCTTCGCGGAGTGCGGCAACCTTGTCGAGCGGCTCAAGCCGCTGTTCCGTACGGGCGAGAGCTCGGTGCTGCTCTTCCTGCCCGCCGCGCACGTCTTCGGCCGGATGGTCGCGCTGGCGCCGGCGATGGCGCCGATCAAGCTGGGCTGCGTACCCGACATCAAGAACCTCACCGACGAGCTGGCCTCCTTCCGGCCGACGCTGATCCTCGGTGTGCCGCGCGTCTTCGAGAAGGTCTACAACTCGGCGCGGGCCAAGGCCCAGGCGGACGGCAAGGGCAAGATCTTCGACAAGGCCGCGCACACCGCGATCGCCTACAGCCGCGCCCTCGACACCGCCAAGGGCCCGTCGCTGGCGCTGAAGCTGAAGCACCTCGTCTTCGACAAGCTGGTCTTCAGCAAGCTGCGCGCGGTGCTCGGCGGCCGCGGCGAGGCCGCGATCTCGGGCGGCGCGCCGCTGGTGAGCGGCTGGGCCACTTCTACCGGGGCATCGGCTTCACGGTCCTGGAGGGCTACGGCCTGACGGAGACCTGCGCGGCCACGGCGTTCAACCCGTGGGACCGGCAGAAGATCGGTACGGTCGGCCAGCCGCTGCCCGGCTCGGTGCTGCGGATCGCGGACGACGGTGAGGTGCTCGTCCACGGCGAGCACGTCTTCTCGGGTTACTGGAACAACGAGGCGGCGACGGCGGAGGCGCTGGCCGACGGCTGGTTCCACACCGGCGACATCGGCACGCTGGACGAGGACGGCTATCTCGCCATCACCGGTCGCAAGAAGGAGATCCTGGTCACCGCGGGCGGCAAGAACGTCGCCCCCGCGGTGATCGAGGACCGCATCCGCGCCCACGCGCTGGTCGCGGAGTGCATGGTCGTGGGCGACGGGCGCCCGTTCGTGGGTGCGCTGGTCACCCTGGACGAGGAGTTCCTGGGCCGCTGGGCGGCCGAGCACGGCAAGCCGGCGGGTTCGACGGCGGCGTCGCTGAAGAACGACGCGGATCTGCTGGCGGAGGTCCAGCGGGCCGTGGACGACGGCAACGCGGCGGTGTCGAAGGCGGAATCGGTGCGGAAGTTCACGATCCTCGACTCCCAGTTCACGGAGGAGGCCGGCCACATCACGCCGTCGCTGAAGCTGAAGCGGAATGTGGTGGCGAAGGACTTCGCGGACGAGATCGAGGCGATCTACCGCGTCGCGTAGGCCGCGTGGTCGGTGGCGAGGACCCTGGCCATGTTCCGTTCGGCCAGGGCCGTGATCGTCACGAACGGATTGACGCCGATGGAGCCCGGGATCAGGGCTCCGTCGGTGACGTACACGCCGGGGGCGCCCCTGACCCGGCCGTACGCGTCGGTGGCCTGGCCCAGGACGCAGCCGCCGAGCGGGTGGTACGTGAAGTCGTCGGCGAAGGTCTTGTTGCCGCCGAAGAGGTCGTAGCGGTAGATCGTGGCGTTCTTGAGGTTGATCCGGTCGAAGAGTTTCTTCGCGGAGGCGACCGAGACCTGGCTCTGGGCCCGGGTCCAGTCGAGCCGGGCGGAGTCGGTGGCGGGGTCGTAGCGGAAGGTGCCGCGCTCCGGGTTCCTGGTGATCGCCAGGTAGAGGCTGATCCAGTGCTCGAGGCCGGTCGGCAGCGGGGCGATCTCGGCGAAGACCGGGTTGGCGGCGTTGGACCAGTCGTCGATGCCCATGACGGGCATGGTCGACTGGTTCGCCCCGACGGTGTCCCACATGTGGTTGGCGCGGCCGGTCATCACGTTTCCGTTGGTGCCCCAGCCGGTGCCGACGCGCTCGCTGAGGTCGGGCAGGGCGCCGGTTTCGCGGGCGCGCAGCAGGAGTTCGGTGGTGCCGAGGCTGCCGGCCCCGAGGAAGAGGCGCGAGCAGGAGATCTCCCGGGTCTCGACGGTCCTGCCGGTCAGGTCGATCCGGTCGGCGGTGACGACGTACGAGCCGTCGGGCTGGCGGCGTACGGCTCTGGCGCGGTGGAGCGTCTCGATGGTGACGTTGCCCGTGCCGAGGGCGGCGGCGAGGTACGTCCGGTCCAGGCTGCGTTTGCCGTGGTTGTTGCCGTAGATGACCTCGCCGGCCAGCGCGGATCTCGGGGCCTGGCCGGCCGCTTCGCGCTGCATGTGGCCGAAGTCGTAGACGTTGGGCACGAAGACGGTCTTCAGGCCGGCGTTGGCGGCGTGCTTGCGGGAGATCCGGCTGAAGCGGTACCACTCGGTCGCCTCGAACCAGGCGGGGTCGACGGTGTTGACGCCGAGCATCCGGCGGGCGAGGGGGAAGTACGTGTCGTACATCTCGGCGGGGTCGACCTGGGGCAGGACCTCGGTGAAGTAGTCGCGGCGAGGGGTGACGGCCATGCCGCCGTTGACGAGGGAGCCGCCGCCGACGCCTCGGCCGACGTAGACGGACATCTCGGCGAAGCGGACGCGGTCGAGGACGCCGGGATACGGGCTGATGTCCTTGTTGACGACATCGAGCCAGAGGAAGGTGGCGAGCGGGGCCTCGGTGCGGGTACGGAACCACATGGAGCGGCGGTCGGGGGCGCCGGTGGGGCAGAAGACGGTGCCGTCGGGTCCGGGGGTGTCCCAGAGCCGTCCCATCTCCAGCACGGTGGTCCGTATCCCCGCCTCCCCGAGCCGCAGCGCGGCGACGGCGGCGCCGTATCCGGACCCGATGACGAGGGCGGGGGCGTGGTCGGGGGCGTGCGCGGCGTGCGCGGTGGTGAGCCCGATCCGGGTGAGACCGAGGGCGGCTGCGGTGTGGAGGGCACCGAGACCCAGAAGGTGACGGCGCGTCAGTTTTGGTGTCATGCGCGGAGCATGGGCGGAATATGCGGTTCCGCGAAGGGGGTGCGGGGGGATGCTTTTGACGGCCCGTCAAGAACGCGGTCCCGGCCAACGGTGGGGGTGCGCGTGCGGGTCGGGGGCCCCGGGCCGGGCGGTGGGCGCGCGGCCCGGCCCGGGCCAGGCCGGCACGCAGGCGACCCAAGCCAAGACG
>NZ_BMQQ01000003.1:326660-340979 GCF_014648195.1 Streptomyces purpureus | reverse complement strand
GGCCTCGGTCACGTTCTCACTAGTCATCGGTGCATCCTCCATGATCGGGAGTTACACCGAACGATTTACAGTCCCGGCGGAAGCCGAGGTACGGGAAGAGGGATTCGGGCAGGACGATCGAGCCGTCCTGCTGTTGGCACTGTTCGAGGAGCGCGGCCAGGGTGCGGCCGATGGGCAGGCCGGAGCCGTTGAGGGTGGCGACGAGCTTGGGCTTACCGTCCTCGCTGCGGGTGCGGATGTTCGCGCGGCGGGCCTGGAAGGTGCCGAAGTTCGAGATCGAGGAGATCTCGCGGTACGTGTTCTGGCTCGGGATCCAGACCTCGATGTCGTACGTGAGCTGGGCCGAGAAGCCCGTGTCGCCGGCGGCCAGCTTGACGACGCGGTACGCGAGGTCGAGCTCCTTCAGGCACGCCTCGGCGTGGCCGACCATCGTCTCCAGCGTGGCGTCCGCGTCCGCCGGGTCGACCATCTGGACGATCTCGACCTTGGCAAACTGGTGCTGGCGGATCAGGCCGCGGGTGTCACGCCCGTACGACCCCGCCTCGGACCGGAAGCACGGAGTGTGCGCGGTCAGGGCCAGCGGCAGGTCGGCCGGCGGGATGATCTCGTCGGCGTAGAGGTTGGTCAGCGGTACCTCGGCCGTCGGGATGAGGAACAGCTCACGGTCGGCGACGCCGGTCTTGAACAGGTCCTCCTCGAACTTCGGCAGCTGTCCGGTACCGGTCATCGTCTTGCGGCTGACCAGGTACGGGACCGCGTGCTCGACGTACCCGTGGCGACGGGTGTGGATGTCGAGGAACAGCGTCGCCAAGGCGCGCTCCAGGGCAGCGCCCGCCCCACGGGAGACGATGAACCGGGAGCCCGACAGCTTCGTCGCCCGGGCGAAGTCGAGGATGCCCGTGCTCTCGCCCAGGTCGACGTGGTCCTTCGGTTCGAAGGAGAAGGTCGGCGGGGTGCCGACGCGCCGGACCTCGACCGCGAACTCTTCGGAGTCGCCGTCGGGGGCTGCGTCGTCCGGCAGGTTCGGGATGGTCAGGAGCAGCTCGCGCAGTTCCTCCTGCACCCGCTCCTGCTCGGCGTCGATGTCTCGGATCTGGTCCTTCAGCTCGCGGGCGCGCTCCTTCAGCTTGGAGATGTCGCCGCCCTGCTTGGCCGTCTGCTGAACCTCGCTCGCCACCCGCTTGGCTTCCGCCCGCAGCTCGTCGGCCGAGCGGATGCTCTGGTTGCGCCGGGACTGGAGGTCTTCCAGCCGGGACAGGTCCAGGGAGTAACCGCGACGAGCGAGCCGGCGAACAGCTTCGGCACCCATTTCGATCAGGGCGCGGGCGTCATGCATGAGGGGGATCCTTTTTATCCAGCGAGTGGGATGGGGATTCCAGAGCGACGGTAGCAACAGCGACCCCTCGCTGATCCGGAATATCGCCGTGTGATCTCTACGGCGCAGCGCTACCGGGCCACGTACTGTCCAGATCCCGCCAGCCTCGACCAGGGCCGGGATGGTGCCCGCCTGGTGCTTCGTGACAGGGTCGACCCCATGCGGATTTTGGTGATGGGCGGCACCTGGTTCCTCGGCCGCGCGATTGTTGACGAAGCTCTGCGACGGGGCTGGGAGGTGACAACCTTCAACCGCGGCCGTTCCGGTGCGGTAGAGGGCGCCGACACGGTCCGCGGTGACCGGACTGACCCCGACGACGTGAAGCGGCTGGCCAGCCAAGGGCCGTGGGATGCCGTCATCGACACCTCCAGCAGCGACTTTTCGCCTCGTGATGTACTCCTCGCCACCGAGGCCCTGCGCCCGGTTGCCGCCCGGTGGGTGCACGTCTCCACGGTGTCCGTCTACCAGGGCTGGCCCCACTACCCGCTCACTGAGGATTCCCCGCTGCTGGAGTGCCCACCGGATGCTGACGAGTCGTTCGGTCACACCGGCGCCGACGGTAGCCCGACGAAGTACGGATTCCAGAAGGCCGGCGGAGAGGCCGCGGTGCGGACCGCGTTCGGGGACGACTCGGTGTGCGTACGGCCGGGGGTAATCCTGGGCCCCGGCGAGTACGTCGGCCGCCTCCCGTGGTGGCTCACCAGGGCCCATCGTGGCGGCCCGATCGTTGTCCCGGCGCCGGGCGAGCAGCGCATCCAGCCCGTCGACGTGCGCGACGTCGCCGTCTTCGCCGTCGATCAGGCTGCGGCCGGTACCCCCGGGCGGGCCTTCAACATCGCCCACCCCGAGGGCATCAGCTGGGCGGACTTCATCAGCGCATGCCTCGTGATCACGGGCGGCGTCGGCCGTCCGGTGTGGACCGACGCTGCGACTCTCACGGCGCACGACGTCAAGCAGTGGACGGAGCTTCCGCTGTGGCGTACCCATGCCGGCGTGTGGTCCGTCGACGCCTCCCGTGCCGCAGCAGCCGGGCTCCGGTGCCGTCCGCTCGCGGACACCATCGCCGACACCTGGGCGTGGATGCAGGCGGACGGACGACCGGTCGAGCACCCTAGGTGGTCCGAACACGGCGTGGACCCGGACAAGGAGGCCCGGATCCTCGCTGCCCTCGGCCATGTGTAAGAAGGGGCAGAGCGGGTCAGGAATCGATGGCGAGCAGTCCTCGCCCAGTACCCAACTGCCTCGGCGCTGAGCGGCGGCCGAACTCCTCGATCCGCTCGCCCAGCGTGACCGCCGCGCCCGCCCCCCTGAACGCGGGGGCGGTCAGCGCCCGCCTCAAGGTCCCGGTGCGCTCCAGCAGCCCCGCCACGCGTTGGTCTTCAGGGATCGCCCAGACCGTCTCCAGCGTCACTGTCGCCGCGTCCAGGTCGCCCCGCAGGAGCTGCGCGGCGGCGAGGTCGGCCGCGGCCTTCCCGCGCACCGACACCGACTGCCGGGCCGGCGGCCGGGACG
This sequence comes from Streptomyces purpureus, assembly GCF_014648195.1. Classification (GTDB taxonomy): domain Bacteria; phylum Actinomycetota; class Actinomycetes; order Streptomycetales; family Streptomycetaceae; genus Streptomyces; species Streptomyces purpureus. The sequence continues at coordinate 338,092 of NZ_BMQQ01000003.1, read as the reverse complement.
AGACAAGAGCCAATGCCTGCTGCGCGGTGGCCTCGGCACCTACCCCGTCGCCGACGAGCAGGGCCGTCGTGCCGTTGGACATCAACAGCCGCTCCTCGCTGAACGCGAACTCACCGCCCACGCCGTCGTGCAGCTCGTCGCGCTCCCCTCGATCCTGCCGGGTCGATGCGACGAGCGCCTGGGTCGCCCGCTCGTGGTCCCCAAGGTGTCCATGGGCGCGAGCCTCGATGGACAGCAGCCGACGACGAGCCGTGTCCCCCAACCCGGCATAGGCCAACGCCGTCCGGGCCTGCCGTACCGCCTCCGACGGCCGCCCCGTGAAGTAGGCACAGATCGCCAAGGACCCGGTCGCGTAGGCGCGCAGCGGATCGAACCGAGCCATCTCCCCGTACAGGGCTGCTGACCGAGCAAGGCGAGCCGAGTCGTCCAGGGAGCCGAGGTCGAATGCGGCGGTCGAGAGCAGCGCGCACGCCTGCCCCGCCACGATCAGCAGGTCCTGTTGCTGGGCAGGCACCTGCGTCAGCCCCCGCTGGTGTTCCGCCTCGGTGCGGAGCACTCTGGCGCGCCGGAAGATGTCGAACGCGCTCACCGCCCCATACGAGCGGGCGAGGGCAAGAGCATCGTCGCGGAGCTGGTCGATGGTGGTGTCGGATACGGACTGCGCGGCGGCAGCACCGGCTTCATCTGCGGCGTCACGTGCGGTCATGGCGATGTCACTTTCGAGGTCGTACACAGCGGGAGCCCCCGACATGGTCGGGGACGACGCAGGTGGAGGACCGAAAAGGGCAACGGTCTCCACCTCGAACAGATGCTCAAGCACGCGGCATGTATCCGGTCCCGGAAGGGTTTTGATCCGGCCCGACGTCCACCGTCGGAACTGCGCTTCCGATACCGACAGGCCCGGTAAGCCGACCTGCGAAGCCGCCCGCGCGAAGGCGGTAGCGAAGTCCCGGTACCGCCAGCGTCGTTGCTGGACTAATACCCGCAACAGCGTGGCCGGATCGTGCATCGGTCGCTCCCTCAAAGTCAGGAGACGGGCCACACCGCCCCGTCCCTCTCCGTTGACTACCGGCCAACAGGCTTGATCTGCAACGGAATCCGCACACATGACATGCCGATGCCACCTCCATGACACCCCACACACCCCAGTGGGCACCAGATGACATCCGCCGCGTCATGGCCGTGACACCCGCACCGGAGCGACGCTTACGCCACCCCAAAGAGCCGAGCGAAGGGAACGGACCGTGAGCAGCCCCCGGCTTCCCCGCCGAACCCCCGGCGCGACCAACCCGCAGTACGAGGCGGCTGTAGCCGCGTACGCGGAGACCGACGCGGGCCCGCCGTCGGAGAGGTGCCACCTGCCGAGGGCGGCGGAGGCGTTCCGAACCGAGCACGCTGATCCCGCTACCTGGAACTCCGGCCAGTGCGATGCCTTCCTTGGCCTCGGGGGTGCCCAGTGATCACGGCCAACGACGCGAATCTCTGGGTGGCGGACGACCGTGGCCACCGGCTCCTCGGCCGAGAGGTCGCCCAGCCCTCCAGCGGACGACGCGGAATCGTCGGCACCGTCCTGATCTACATCTCGAAGACCACCGACAAGGTGGTCAAGAGGGTGGCGCACATGCGTCCGATGGACGACTCGGGTCGCGAGTGGACGGCGGATCCCGGATCACTCCAGCCCCTGCGCCCGAGCGCCTCGAACGTGGCGGCGGACACTCGGTGACCACTGTCCAGTCGGCACGGGGTAGCGGCACCCGGAGCTGAACAGACTTCCCGCCCGTTGCCGGCCAACCAGTCGACGACGCGCGGGAATCGGCGCCCCTGAGCGCCGTGAACCAAACCGGTCGGAGTGCCATACGGCAATCCGACCGGTGGCCAGCAGAGCGGATCAGAGCTGCCCAACCCGGGCAGTCACCCTTCCATCAAGGAGATCGGCATGCCGAAACCCAGGAAAGAGAAGCAGAACCACCTGATCTACGCGGACGTCGTGGACTCCAAGTCCAAGGCGGGCGTGTGGATGGGCGAGCGTGCGTCCTTCCGCGAGAAGCAGGGCCGCATCCTCGAGGCGCTCAAGGAGCGCACCGACTGGGTCGAGCTGAGCGACGCGATCATGGTCATCAGCACCGAGCCCGCCGGCCTCACGGTCATCGTGCCGAACCCGACGCTGCCCGGCGTCATCGTCCTCTCCGACGGCGGCAGCCCCGCGGCCTCGGCCCAGCTCCAGGCCGGCGCCGAGGAGCAGGTCCGCGCCGTGATGGCCGAGCTGGGCATCGCCGAAGAGGAAACGGCGGCCTGACCCAGTGGCCGCTCCCCTGCTGCTGTGGGGGAAGTACTTCCAGTACGACCGGGCCGGGGAGGCTGTCCTCCTCGACCCGGTCACCCTGGAAAGTGTGCTTCTCGACTCCGGCGAGGTCGCTGACCTCGCCGGGGTCTCCCCGACCGCGACCCATGAAGCCCTCGCCGGGCTCGGCTTCACCCAAGACGGCCCCGCCGCGGACCGCCGTGAAGCACTCCACAACCACCTTCACGCCCTCGGTTTCGACCCGACACCGCAACGGATCAGCGGGCTTCGGGTGGTCCTCACCGACCGCTGCAACATGGCCTGTACGTACTGCTTCGTCGACACCAACACCGGCAAGCCCGACATGACCGAGGAGGAGCTCGCCACCGGCCTGGAGTTCCTGTTCGAGCAGAACGCCGGCCAGGAGGAGGTGTCGATCCAATGGTTCGGCGGCGAGCCGACCATCCGCTTCGACCTCATGAAGTACGGCGACGAGCTCGCCGACACCCTCGCCGCCCGCTACGGGGTCGCACGCGTCCGCCGCACCGTCGTCACCAACGGCGCCCGACTCACGGACGAAGCCCTCGACCACTTCGTACAGCGCGAGTACGGGGTCGGGATCTCCATCGACGGCCCGCCCGGAATCAACTCCGCCAACCGGCTCCTCCTGGGCGGCCAGCCCGCCGACGACCGGATCCGCCGCAACGTCGGCCGCCTGATCGCGGCCGAGGGCCTGCACGTCGGCTGCAACCTCACCCCCACGGCCTCGAACATCGGGCGCCTGGCCGAGACCGTGCGCTGGATCATCGAAGACCTCGGCCTGAAGTTCATCTACGTCAACACCCCCATCCCGACGGGGGGTGAGTGGCGCGTCAACGGCGCGGACCTGGCCCGCGAGCTGTACGAGGCCCGCCTGACCGCGCTCGGCAAGGGCGGCATGCTCTTCTCCGTCCTCGACCGCGCGTTCCAGGCCCTCGACACCCGCCGGCCGATGCTGTTCGACCACATGCAGGGCGACCGCAGCCTGAACGCCGCCCTGCTGCCCGGCAACCGGGTCAGCGTGTGCGACATCAACTTCACCGAGCCCTCGTTCGTCCACACCGTCGACGAGCTCCGCCAGAACCCGGGCCTGCTGACCGTCGCGGCGAAGAAGGTCGCCCCGATCCCGGCGTGTGGCGACTGCCCGGCCCTGGCCATCTGCGGCGGCCCGTCCCGCAACGAGCAGGCCCTCATCGGCGGCGACACACCGGACCCGCAGATGTGCGCCTTCTACACCAGCACCGTGGCCATCGCGGTCTGGGACAACACGGGGGTGCAATGAGCGCGCCCGCCCGTACCGCGCTGGTCTCGACGGCCGGCCACTGCAAGGTCGCGTGCGGCTTCTGCTTCCGCGCCGACCGCGCCCACGGCTTCCTCACCATCGACACCTACACCCGGGCCCTGTCCCGGCTGAAGGAGACCGGGGTGGAGGGCGTCTGCCTGACCGGAGGCGAGCCGACCCACCACCCCCAGCTCCGGCAGCTCGTCCGCTTGGCCCACCAGTTCGGCATGGCGGTGTCCATGGTGACCTCGGCCCGCACCGAGGCCGAAGTCATGGCCCTCGCGGCGGTCGAGCACCTTCTGACCAACGTCACCGTCTCGGCCGATTCCGAGGGCGCGATGGCCCTTGGTCGGACGACCCGGACCGTGGCCTCCGCCGTTGCGACGCTGCTGGCCGTGGACGTTCCCGAGAAGGTCCTCCACTTGACCTATTTGGACGTGGCGGAGGAGGAGGCAGCGCAGATCGCCGGCCTCGTCGCCGGGACAGGCATTGAGGTCCAGCTCAGCCCCGTACTCCTGAACGAGCAGGGCTTGATCAGGGCCGGCGGATCGCTCCAGGACTCTGTGAAGCTCAGAGAGGCTGACACGGCGACCCTTGCCGGGCGCTTCCGTCTGTCCAACGCGTACCGGTCCTACCTCGATGATCTGCGTCGGATGCAGCTGTCCGACGACGAGGGCCATCCCTGCCGGTCAGCGACCCTCTACATGTCCGCCGGAGGCGAGATACGGCGTTGCCCCTACGGCGCGGACGGGGTCAGCGTCCAGGCCCCGCGTGCCGAGATCAGGGACTTCCTCGAAGCGCCGTCGAAGGACCGTGTCGGACCCGACTGCGCCGCCATCTGCCGCCCCGCGTCGCACGCCTGCGCGGCGGCCTGAGCCCAGGGAGCCATCGTGCACGCACCGGTTTCTGTCACCGACCCGCACAACTTCACCGCCTGCTGGAGGCAGCCGCCGAACTTTCGCCTGCACGTCCCGTTCGACTACCTCTTCATGCCCGCCATCGACATACTCGACCACATCCGCCAGGACGAAGAGGTGCGGTTCACCATCCTCGGCGAGGAGGACTGGCAGGTCCGCATGGACCGCACGGCCGCCTTCCGGACGGCCCCGGTCGAGGAGATCATCACCTGGCCCTTCCGCCTGGTGCACTTCAACCTCTCCCGGTTCTACGGCGAACTCCTGGAGGGTTTCCAGGACGAGGTCATGATCCCCTGGCGCACGTACCTCGCCTCCCAGGGATTCACCTGGCAGCGGTGCGCGCCCATCCTCTTCCTGTCCTCGCAGGGGGCCACCTCCACGTACCACAACGACAACTCGCACGGCCTCGTCTGGCAGGTCCACGGCACCAAGACCTTCCACAGCTACCACAACCCCGACAAGCACCTGTCGGCAGAAGCCGCCGTCATCGGCGAGACCACAGCCGAGGAACCGCCGGCCCACGACGAGACGGACCGGCAGTCCGTGACCATGCACCCCGGTGACCACCTGTGGAGCCACGCCCTGACCCCGCACTGGGTCACTACGGAGTCCCCGCTCGCGCTCAGCGTCACGCTGTCCCATGGCGCCCTGTCCCACCAGGGCCGCTATGCCGAGCGCGAGCTGGCTCTCCGGTCCCACTGGGACAAGAACCCGGCTGAGGCATGGACCCTCGACCTGGGTCACACTCGCTACTGAACACACCCCGCTGCCGCTGCCCCCACCGCCAGACCGGCGGCGGGGGCAGCGGTATATCCGGCCGCGGTCAGGGGGTGAGGCGGTTCGGCCCGCGGAACAGGAAGGCCGCCTCGCGGATGGAGTCCAGTCCGAGCATCACCATCAGGATTCGGCCCAGGCCAGCTCCGAGGCCACCGTGGGGCGGGCAGCCGAAGCGGAAGATGTTCAGGTAGTCCTGCATCGGCTCGGTGTTCATGCCCTTCTCCTCCGCCTGCTTCAGCAGGACGTCGGAGCGGTGCTCTCGCTGGGCGCCGGTGGTGACCTCCAGGCCCTTCCACAGCAGGTCGAAGCTGAGCGTCAGGTCCGACCGGTCCGCCGGGCGCATGTGGTAGAAGGGCCGGATGCTCGCCGGGTAGTGCGTGATGAACGCGAACTCGTGCCCGGTCTGCTCCTTCATGTGCGCGGCGATCCGACGCTCACCGTCCGGGTCCAGGTCCTCCTTCACCCCCTCCGGGTCCCAGCCGCCGGCCCGCAGGACCTCCTGCGCCTCGGCCATCGTGATCCGCGGGAACGGCGTCTCCGGCACGTTGACCTCGACGCCGAACACCTCGCGGATCCGTTCACCGTGGACCTCGGCGACCTTGGCGATGGCGTGGGCGAGCATCCGCTCCTCGAAGGCCATCACGTCCTCGACGTCGTCGATCCACGACAGCTCCACGTCCACGCCGGTGAACTCGGTCGCGTGCCGGGAGGTGAAGGACGGCTCGGCCCGGAAGACCGGCCCGATCTCGAAGACCCGGTCGATGCCGGCGGCCACCGCCATCTGCTTGTAGAACTGCGGCGACTGGGCCAGGTACGCCGACCGGTCGAAGTACCCGAGCTTGAACACCTCCGCCCCGGACTCCGAGGCGGTCCCCATCAGCTTCGGGGTATGCATCTCCGTGCAGCCGTGCTCCATGGCGTACTCGCGCAGCCCCTCTTCCAAAGTCGTCTGCACGGTGAACACGAGCTGCGCGGTCTCGCGCTTACGGACGTCGAGGAACCGCCAGTCGAGCCGGTGCTCGGGCCCGGTCTGCTCGTCGATCGGCAGCGGCGTCTCCGCCAGGTTCAGCACCTCGACTGTCTCGGGGACAAGCTCCAGACCGCCGAGCTTGACCTGGGCCGCGTCCACGACGCGCCCGGTGATCCGGACGGCGGACTCCGGGGTGAGGGACTCGAGGACAGCCTCCAGCGGGCCGCCGTCACGCTTGTGAGTCACCTGGACCATGCCGGAACGGTCGCGCAGGATCACGAACTGCATCTTCCGCTGCAGACGGAGCGCGTTCACCCATCCAGAGATCGAAACGGTCTGGTCGATATGACCGCGTAGGTCGGCGGTCAGCACGCGGGTCGTAGTGTGGATCATCGCAGCCCTCCAAGGGCGTCGTCATGATCCCTTGGGAGCGTGGGCGAGAAGGGTACTCGCGGTGCCACCACGCCTTTGCCACCGCCAGATAGCGGCGGCCTCATTCAGCCCGATGACGGCGGCAAACCGGCGGGGCATTGGGCCATAGGGCCGTTCCTCCCCGCGCTCAGGAGGGTCTTCACCTCGGGCGCGAGTCCGCCTTCCCAGCTACCGGCGGCTCTCTCTGCTCGCGTGATCCTTGGCTACTCGTCTCCGTCTGCGCGTTGCCCACGAGAATAGGGAGCGTGAAGGGCCCCTGCAACGCAATCGCGGTGACAGCAAAGACTTGGCCGAATGACGATCATCGACCGAGCTGCGCACACGCCGCTGTCCCCGGCATGTCGGCGACGGCTGAACTCGGGTCCTGGATCACTTTCCGTACTGAGCTGACGGACAGTCGCCGACAGGGTCGGGCGGACGCCGGGTCACGCGGCGAGGAGTACACGCTTGCGCAGGAGGACCAGAACCAGGATTCAGCCGCCGCCGGCATGGCCAGCCCGATCGTGGAGACGCTCGAGCAGCAGAATGCGGGAACATCACCATTCTGGTTGTAGGCGCTCGGTGGGACCGGTACGACGGTCACCATGTACCGATGGTCGCCGCTCAACGATCGACAGCTGGCCTTGCTCACTCGCATCGGAGAGGGAACGGATCCCGTCACCTCGGCAAGCCCGGAGCTCGCCCACACCGCCCGTGCCCTCAAAGGCCGGGGCCTCATCGCCATGCCCAAGCACGGCGGGAAGTGGCAAGCGGAGATCACCGATGACGGCCGCTTCTACCTGGAACACGGCCACCACCCAGACCGGCCCGAGCCAGCCCAGCGCACGCGAAGGCCGGCAGCAGCCGAGCCGAAGCCGAAGGTTGCGACACCGCCCCGTCAGCGGGCGACACCCCCGCCCGAGGCGAAGCCAGCGCCAGCGCGCCCCGCGAAACCGCCACGGCAGTCGCCGGTGGAAATCGGCACTGCTTTGATCGCGGAGGTGCAGAAGGCCGGCCGGTTCCTCCGGATCCCGGATCCGAACGCCGAGGAGCGGGCCCGCTATCGCCGGGCGTTCGACGCCGCGCGGCAGTGCGCGCCAAAGGGCTACCACCTGAAATACAGCGGTCGGGCGAAGGGAGACTTCTTCCTCGGCCTGCTCCGGGTGACGGGTGAGGACGACACCGAGTGGAACCGAATCCGCCTGGCGCGCAGCCGTGTGATCACCGACGTCGAGGACGTGATCGCAGCGGTCACCGCAGATCACAGCGCCTTCGAGATCTCGGACGAGGTCCTCCCACGGGTGCTTTCTCTCCTTCGGCTCCTCGCCGAGCAGGCCCTCGCGCGGCACGGCGATATCGCGGTGTCGAAGAAGCGTAGGCAGGTGCGGCCGCTGCTCACGGTCCACGGCAGGACGTACGAGATCAGCTTCAAGGAACGGCAGAAGCAGGTCCGGTACGTGCCCACGCAGCCGGGCCGGCGGACGTACGAATGGCAGCGGGTCACCCCGGCCCACCGGCTCGAACCGTCCGGCGAGCTGGAGCTGCAGGTGGCCCAGCAATCGGGGTACAGCTACGGCTACCGCTACGGCTGGACGAAGGAATGGTCCGACACCGCCAAGAAGCCGTTGGAGGACCAGATCGACGCCGTCCTCCGAGCGCTGAAGGCCCGCGCGGAGGAAGAGGAGCAGGCCCGGCTGGCGCGGGAGGCGGAACAACAGCGTCAGCGTGAGGAGCGGGAGCGGCAGGAGGAGGAACGCCGCCTGCGAGAGGCCCAGGAAGAAGAGGAGCACCGCCGGCGGAAGGCGGAGAAGAAGGAGCGCACGCGGCGAGAATGGGAAGCAGCGGTCAGCGTCGCGACGATCAAGGCAGTGGACGCCGTACGGGTCGACCGGTTCGGCACCGCCCTGGCGCAGTGGCGAGCCGCAGGGGAGATGCGGGCCTTCTGCGCCGCGCTCGACGAGGCCGCCTCCACCTCGGACGACGCCCACGAAGCCGAGCGACTGCGCGAGTGGTCTACGTGGGGGAAGGCGGAGGCCGACCGACTCGACCCGACCGTGGCCGGCAGGGCCCTGACCGCCCACAGCCTCCACGCGGAACCCACGGACGACCAGCTATGGCCCTTCCTCGACGGCTGGCACCCGCAGCGGCCAGAGAAAGAGAAGCCTCCGAAGCAGGAAGAACCCAAGGCGGAGGCCGAACCGCCCAAGCCGGAGCCGGAGCGGTGGCGCGGGTTCACCGACGAACGTCTGGACCAAGGCTGGAGATATGGACCCCGAGGTCGCGCTCAATGGTGGAGGCGATGACGCCGTGCCCACGGTCACGTAGGGCCTTCACCGACTTCTCCACGAGCTTCCCGAGCCGGACGACCTCCTCGCGCAGGGCGACCAGCTCGTCGTAACGCTCGGCCTTGTCCTGACCACACCACTCACGGACGGTCCGCAGGACGGCCGCTTCCGCGTCCAGCTTGCGGTCGTCCCGGCGGCTGTAGGAGTACCAGGAGGACTGCGTGCGCTCCTGGTCGATAGCCTGCTGCCTGCGGTCGACCTCCGGAAGGATGTCCTCGGCAAGACGGCCGGCCACGTGGCGTGCGATGCGCTCGGTGGCCGACCACCCAGCCAGACATCTGCCGTAGCGGTTCTCGTGGACCATCGGATCGCCTCGCAGCTCCGCGGGATCCATCTCGACAAGAGGAGCGCTGCCGTCGAGACTGCCCATCTCCAGGATCCCCGCGTCCGCGACACTACGCCGCAGCCGCAGCTTGCTCTTCGGACGGACGAACCCCAGGATCAACCGCGCGGCCTCGAAGTCGGCACTCCCCCGTACATGACGCGACGCCTCGGCCAGAGCGAGCTCGCTCGCGTCGTCCGCACGAAACGCCTCGACGTCCTCCCAGCGCGCCACGAGGGAAGCAACGTCGACCCACTCCTGCAGTCCGGCGTCGTCACCGTCGAGAAACCGCACGTGTAGCCAATCAGCCCGGCCACGACCGCCTACCCGTACAACCTCGACCCGACGAACCGGACCGCCCAGCTCCTTCGGCCTCGCTCGGTAGGCCCAGTGCTCACCCATCTCCATGTGTCCATTGAGCCAGGTCTGTCGATCCACCTGCCCGGCGATTGCCAAAACCAGCAGATGGAACTGAGCGCCACGGAGGTTTCCTCAGGGGCGATCCGGAGCCCAGTACCTCTGCCATCTGCAGTCGAGTGACGCGTTGACTTTTCTTGGCGGGTACTCAGCGTCCACACGTCCCGGGGTCGAGGCTGGCCGCGGCCGTTTCCCTACTCGTGCGTCTCCTTCCAATGCTCCCGATACCGCTGGCTGCCCTTCCCCAGGCCGTTCATCGCGCCGAGTGACAGCAGCGAAGTGAGCGCTCAGGCCGGCTTTCCCCCCGATCCGAGTTGACCATCAGCGGTCAGGTGCTCGCTGACCTATTCGCGTCCGAGCTGGTGGAGAGGCGAAGGATCTTGTCCCAGGTGACCACTAGCCCCGCCGCGGCGGCCGTGGCCAGAGCAACGCCCACAGCTGACGAAGCCAGGGCAAAGACGATGCCGGCGAGACACAAGGTGAACGCAGATCCTCGCAGCACCTGCTGCCGCCACGCTCGACGCTCCCGGTGGCTGTGCAACAGCCCGTCGGCAGATACGTCCCCCGGTGCGAGATCTTGCAGCCGGCCGCTGGCGAGCACTTTCAGGATTCGCTCCACTTCGAGCAGAGCACGCTTCGCACCGTCGATCCGATCAAGCTCAACCCCGTCCCGAAGTTCACGCACGAGGGCAGCGGCTGCTACGAACCGAGCCACGACCTGGGGCATGGGGTTACGGCCGTCAGGAAGCGCACGTTGCACGGCATACCTCTCCAGCGCGATGGCGAAGTCTTCCAACGCTTGGACTGCCGCAACGTGCGGAGAGTTGAAGGGCGACGCCGTCGGAGGCTCCTTCCCCGTTACCTCCAGAGGCTGGAGAAGTGCCTCATAGGCCCTACGCACCGTGACCGTCATGGCCTCGGTTGTCCACCGTTGCATGCCTTGGTTCGCGACAAGCGAGGCGATCACAGCAGTGATCAACATGGGCGTCACCAAGACCCCTATGGCGACGGCGTCGCGCCAGACGTGCCAGCTTGTGCGCTGGATGGCTGCGGCAAGGGCGCCACCCGCTGAGACGGACATCGCGACGGGGATGACCATCTTGAGGGCGAGTGCCCTCCGGGACGCCTGATACAGGACGTCTTCGCGCTGCAAGTAGTCCAGCGTCGGACGGTCTGGACGCGTCGCCAAAGGGCTGTCGCGGACCTGGCGCACCAGGTGAGCGCGGCGCCGTCTCGCGTGTGCTCGCGCGTGAGCCCAGCAGATCCGTTCCAGGAGCGTTCTGTTACGTCGGCGCTGCGACGTTGCCGTCATGGTCAGGGCCCATATCGACATTGTCCAAGCGGCGAAGATGAGCGCCCCAAACTCGGCTTTCGACACGTCCTCCCCCTCCGGAACATCGAGGGGCTCAGCCCCATCACAAGTCCCTATGCCCTGGGGAGGTTCACCAACGCCTCACTGTCAGCACGAAACCCTGTGCGAGCCGAGTACCCTCGATCCTGGCCGCCGCGGGCCCGTGACCAGCTACAGGATCAGGCTGCCGACCTGGCAGACGCCCCAGCTTCGTGGTCTCAGTTCTGGTCTCATTCGCCCCCGTCCGGGACCGTCCGGACGGGGCCGTCCCGAACGCTCCGCCGCAGGTCAGGACGCCTACGGCCCCGGCCGGACCCCCG
>NZ_BMQQ01000003.1:315110-326609 GCF_014648195.1 Streptomyces purpureus | reverse complement strand
AAGCGTGTTGGGGGCAACCCCTCACGAGTTCGAATCTCGTATCCTCCGCAGCCGCCTGAACAGGCGAAACGAAGACCCCGGACCGCTCCAGCGGCCGGGGTCTTCGGCATGCCCTGGTCTCAGTTTTGGTCTCATTCATTTGCGACATTCAAGACATTTCTCGCCGCGGGGTAGAGGGGAGCAGCGTCGGGGTCGACGGGCGTCGCACTGCGAGGGCTCAGAAGTAGGAGTATGTTTTATGTAGGCGTACTTCTATATCTGGAGCCACTCGTGGACAAGCCTGCCGAGATGTTCGACCGGGATTACGAGTGGTCGGCGCTGAGCCGGTTCATCACCGATCCGCAGCCCGGCGCGACTCTGGGCGTGGTCTCCGGGCGCCGCCGCCAGGGCAAGACGTTCCTGCTTGATGCCACCTGCCGAGCCGCCGGAGGGTTCTACTTCGGTGCGACCGAGGCCGCCGATGCCGAGTCGCTACGGCGGATCAGCGCGGCACTGACCGCCCACGTCCGTCCTGCCAGCCCGTTCCACTTCGCCGACTGGGCAGAGGCCGTCGACGCACTGCTCGCCCTCGGCGTCGAGCGTCCCGTCCCCGTCGTGATCGACGAGTTTCCGTACCTTGCCAAGGCCAACCCCGAGCTGCCCTCGATCATCCAGGAGGCGTTGCGGCCCCTGCGTGACCAGCGCACCGGCTCCCGTACCCGGCTGCTGCTGTGCGGCTCGGCACTGTCCTTCATGGGCCGACTGCTGTCGGGCAATGCCCCGCTGCGCGGCCGGGCGGGGCTGGAACTGGTCGTCCGCCCTCTCGACCACCGCCTCGCCGCCGAGTTCTGGGACATCGCCGACCCTCACTTGGCCATGAAAGTGAACGCGATCGTTGGCGGCACCCCGGCCTATCGGCGCGAATTCGCACGCGGCGACACGCCAAAAGGGCCGGATGACTTCGACAACTGGGTCGTCCGCACCGTCCTCAACCCCGAAACCCCGCTCTTCCGCGAGGCCCGCTATCTGCTGGCCGAAGAACCCGACCTTCGCGACACCGCCCTGTACCTGTCCGTCCTGGCGGCCGTCGCCGACGGCAACGCCACCCGCGGGGGCATGGCCGGCTACCTGGAACGCAAGGCCACCGACATCGCCCACCCCATCAACGTCCTCGAAGACGCGGGTCTACTGCACCGGGACGCGGACGCCTTCCGCGACAACCGCCCCACCTACCGCATCGCCGAACCGCTGATCGGCTTTTACCACGCGATCATGCGACCGGTCTGGGACCAGCTCGAACGCCCAGGCAGCGCGGCACGGGTCTGGCAAGCCAGCCGTCGCCGCTTCGTCAGCAACGTCCTCGGGCCCCACTTCGAGCAGGTCTGCCGGGACTGGGCCCTGCATCACGCCGACCCCGAACTGCTCGGCGGTCTGCCGGCCCGCATCGGACACGGAGTCGTTCACGACCCCAAGGCCCGCACCGGCCACGAGGTCGACGTGGCGGTCATCGGAATCGCAGATGGCACCAAGCCACCTCTGCTGGCCATCGGGGAGGCCAAATGGAACGACACCATGGGCGCTGCCCACATCGAACGTCTCCGGCACATCCGCGACCTCGTCACCCTGGCAGGCCGCTATGACACCACGAACACACAGCTCTTGTGCTTCAGCGGAGCCGGATTCAACGACAAGGCGCACGCTGCAGCGGCGGCCGGCCCGGACATTCGGCTGGTCGACCTGGCGACCCTCTACAACCAAGTCTGATGTACGCCCACGCAACCGTGACCGCCGGGGGCACCATGGGGAGCTCCACCCTGCCGTGGCGTAGCGGCACACCGCATCCAGCCCGGCAGGGAGGTGACGCGTTGCCTGTTGCCCGCTCGACCAAGGTTCCCGAATGACGCAGAGCACAGCCACCCGAGCCGGACGCTTCCACCAGGGACGGTTATCCGACGGTCGGCCCCAAGCCCTGGATGCCTGGCGTGTCACCACCGACGATGCCGATGTGGCCGCCCGGGTTGCCGGGCTACTGGGTGGCGAGCCTCAACCGAACGGAGGAGGAGGCGGCGGTCCTGCCTACGAAGTTCTGACGAGCCGCGAGAGCGTACGCGTTCTCCTGGACGGACCTGACGCGGTGGCGGCTCATATGGTCCTCTGGGGCAGTAGGGGCATCGTCCACGAGTGCGACGGCATGGAGTTCCTGTCGCCGGAGGACAAGAAGGGCCAACCCTGCGGTTGCCCTCCGCTCCTTGCGGACAGGAAGCTGGCGGCCAGGAATGGTCGCGGCCCGACGCCCTCCGTCGACATCAACTTCCAGATCGCAGCGGCACCCAAGCTCGGCACGTTCCACTTCATGACGAGCTCGTGGCAGGTGGCGGCCCAGCTCTCCGAGCTGACAGACGCGTTGGAGCGCCTCAGCGGCCCAGCCGTCTGCGACCTCGCCATGGAACTCATCGCCTGCACAACAAAGACGGGTAGAAACGTTTGCTACCGGAAGCCGGTGGTCACCGTACTCGGCAGCCCCGACAGCGTTGCGCCCGAACCCTCGCCGATGGCTGAGCCCCGACCGGCTCCGGCACCGGCCACACCCCGCCCCGGGACCCGGCCGACCCCCGCGCCCACCACGCCATCAGCACCGGATTCGAGCCGCCTGGTCAGAGTGGATGCCATGCTGCTCGACCGTGCCGCCCAGGTGCTGGACACCGGCGACCACCAGGAAACCGTCGTCGCCGCCCTGTCCGAGATCGTGGCGCGACCGCAACAGGCCGCTGAGCTTGCCCGGCTACGAGAACAGGTCAGACGCATCTCTGCCATCGCGGAGCAGTCTCTCCGAAGCCGGGATCCTCACTCACCTGACTAGCTCCGATCCTCGCAGTGACCACCGGCAGCCGGGACAGGGCTGGTCTCAGTTCTGGTCTCATTCGCATCCGTTCGACCCTGTTCGGATCAGGCCACCTCCAACGCTCCACCACAGCTCAGGACGGGTGCGGCCCCAGGTAGCCCAGGGCCAGGGGGCTTTACGGAACGCCGGCAGACGGTCGGGGGAAACTGCAAGGTGGCGTTCTCCGATTCGGGTACACAGCACGCGCAGGCGGCGGTCGCTGATGATGAGGGCTGCCAGCGCCTCATCCGCGCACTCGAGGAGATGGATCTGCCCTGTGTCGCGGAGTCGGCCGGTGCGGCGGGCGGTGTCGTCGAGCAGGGTGGTGACGGTCTGGGGTACGGGGTGTGGGCGGCCTGGTTGAGGTAGCCACGGTGCTCGTCGAGGGTGTGTCCGCGGTCGAGGGCGTGCAGAAGAGAAGCGGTGGTGAGTGTCCAGACCCGGTCGGTTTTCCGGTCGGCGAAGGCGTCCAGGAGGAGTGTGTCGGCGGAAGGCATCCCGGACCAGCTACCCGCCGCCTGTCATCCTGGGCTTGGTGGCAAACGGGCGCAATCGAGCCGGAACGTGTGGGTCAACATGGGTGAGACAGTGGGCAGGACCGTCGAGCAGGTGCGAGCACTGGTCGGTTGGGTCGGCGCGGGCCGCAAGCTGACCCAGACCGGCCGTGTGACGCTGGCCGACGCGCGGGCACTGGTGGAGGTTCTTGACACCGGCGACCGGATGGACCCGGTGATCGGGGACCGTACGTTCAAGACGAAGTCCAGCGAGGAGCTGTACCACCTCACCCTGCTGGTCGAGTGGGCGAAGGCGGCACGACTGCTGCGGACCGCGGGCGGGCGCCTGCTGCCGGTGAAGAAGAACTCCAAGCTGCTGGACCACCCCGACGAACTGCGTGGCGCCCTGTTCGCCGCGCTACCGCACATCGGCCCGGCCGTGACGATCTCCGGCTGGATGGAGTCCCTGCTCTCGCACGAGTACGACCGTGGTCTGCGCGCGCTGCTGCACCGCCTGTACACGGCCACGGCCCCGGTGCCGCTCAGCGACCTGTACGAGGTGGTGTGGCAGGCGGTCAGCCCGCTGTACGTGCTCGACGACCTGCCCCCCGACCGTCTGGGACATCTGCGTACCACGGGCGACCACGACGTCCAACGGGTCCTGAAGGCCCTCGCCTCCCTGGGCGCTGTCCATCTCGCCGAGGACACCGCCGAATTGACGGCGGACGGCCGCATCGAGACGGCCCGGATGCGCGGCGAAGCCGAGCCGGGCGACGCGGTGTTGCGGATCCTCGTCGAACTCGCCGACGTGGACAACCCCAGGGTCTGGCGGCAGCTGCTGGTGCCCGCCGCGATCCGGCTGGACCGGCTTCACTCCGTGATCCAGCAAGCGATGGGCTGGCAGAACTGCCACATGCACGCGTTCACCATCGATGGCGTCCAGTACGGCCGTCCCGGCGGTGAACTCGGGTTCCGCGACGAGCGCACCGCCACATTGGGCGCCCTGCTCAAGCCGGGCGCCCACTTCGTGTACATGTACGACTTCGGGGACTCCTGGGAGCACCTCATCACCGTGGAGCAGTTCCAGACCGCCACAGCCGGGCTTCACTATCCGCACTGCGTGGACGGTGCCGGGGCGTGCCCGCCAGAGGACTGCGGCGGTGCCCCCGGCTACAGCGACCTGAAAGTGATCCTCGCCGACCCGGCGCATGAGGAACACCTCGCCATGCTGGCGTGGCTCGGACTCCGGTCCGCCACGGAATTCACCCCTGACCGTTTCGCGCCGGACGACGCCAATGCGCGGCTGCTGCGCCTCACGGCACCATAAAGACGAGCCGTCCGGCCACGCAGCCGTTCACGGCCTTGGATGCCACCGACTCCCCCTACACCGCCGCGCTCGGACAAGGACGTGCGGGGCCGGCCTTCCGTCCTCGGCGTTCGGGTCTCGGGCGTCTACTACACGGCGACGAGGCGCACTCTGTCGCCGCAGAGCTTCGTCATGTCGTCGATGTCCGATGTGAGCATGACGACCGGGCGGCGCTGACGCAGCGCCATCTCGGCCACGGCGGCGTCGATGGCGTATCTGTGACCATGCAGCCCGGCGTTGATCAGCATGGCTGAGGCGGCCTTGGCCTCCTCGTCCCCGATGTGCACGATCCGCACGCCGGACAGGACCCACGCGAGCCGCGCCTTGTCGGTCCGGCGATGCACCGCTTCGATGATGGTGAGTGCGCTGATGACCACCTCCATGCCCCGCCCGCGGGCTTCGGCGACGAGGGCGACGACGGGCTCGTGATCACTGACGAACTTCGACAGGCCCTCGCAGTCGAGAACGAGCGTGCCTTCGTGGCTCAGCTTGCGGCGGGCCACTGCCCCTCCTCGGCGAACACCTCGTCGAAGACCCGGCGCGCCCGCTCCTGCTCGTGCTCGGAGATCGGCCCCTGGCGGCGTTCGTAGTCGGCCAGGTACTCATCCAAGATCTGACCGCGCAGCTCGCGCTCCACCGCTTCGGTGATGAAGGCGGAGAACTCACGCTTGCCGACCCGTCGGCGGATCGCCTCCGCCGTCCCCTCGGGGAGGGAGAGGCTGACCCTGGTGGCCGGCCCTTCGCCGACGCTGTAAGGAACCTCGCTCATGGGATCGACATTATCAAACAAGTAGGAATTTGACCGGGATGCAGCACCCGCCGAACGACGCGAGCTGCCCACCACTCACATCGTGGTCTCAGTTCTGGTCTCATTCACCTACGTTCAGCCGCGTCCGGACGCCGCTGAACAGTCCGCTCCACAGCTGGTCAGGACACCCACGACCACTTCCGACCCCCCATACGAACATTTGGAAAGCGTGTTGGGGGCAACCCCTCACGAGTTCGAATCTCGTATCCTCCGCAGCCGCCTGAACAGGCGAAACGAAGAGCCGGGCCGTTGATTGCGGTCCGGCTCTTCGGCATGCCGTGGTTGCAGTTTCGGTTGCATTTACAGGCGACATTCGGGACATAGTCGCCAAGCAGAAAAGGTGCACGCTCGCGTCCATGGAGCGACCGACGCAGGCTCCGTGACGGAGTCACGGCAGCGGTCAGAGCCCGATGATCCGGACCTCGCTGCCGCACAGTCGGGTCATGTCATCGACATCCGACGTGAGGATGGCTACCGGGCCAGGCTGGCGCAAGGCCGCTTCGGCGACGGTGGCGTCGATCGCGTACTTGTGTCCGTGCAGACCGGCGGCCTTGAGCAGTTGCGCCGCCGCCTTGGCCGCTACCTCCGTGACCGGCTCCACCTTGACCCGGGAGAGTGCCCATTGCAGTCGGGGCAGGTTCACCCTGGCGTGGCTCACCTCCACGATGGTGTTGGCGCTGACGACAAGGTCCGCTCCCATGTCGTGGAACACCTGGAACATCGCCAGAACCTTCCGGTCCTGCGCCACCCAGACCGACAGCCCCTCACTGTCCAGCACGACAGTCTCGATGTGCCCGCTCACGCGGCGCTCGCGCCGCCGGCGGCCTGCGTCGTACCGAAGATCCGCGCCCGCGCCTCGGCCAGCTCTTCCTCACTGAAGGCGCCGTGCTCGTCTGTGTGGCTGCGCAGGTCGGCCCCCAGAAGCTGGTGCCGGATCTGTCTGGCGACCGCTTCGGCCACGTAGCCGGAGACGTTATCCGTGATCTTCTTCAGCTCCGCCACCTGCTCGGTGGGCAGCGTCACCGTGATGCGTGTGGTGTCAGCCATAGCGGTAAGCATACTGCGGTATGCGCGCTACGTGCTCTCTGTTTACCGCAGTCGGTCAGGTCAGCTGCGGTCGGAGCGACAGCCCGTTCGAGCACGGGCTCAGCCGGGCAGTCGTGCGACGCGCCAGTTCAGCGGGCCCAGTAGCGGTATGCCTCGATCCACTGCGAGCCCTCGGGGGCGGGTTCCGGCAGCGGCAGGTCCAGAATTCCGATGTCCTGTCGGACCGGCCCCCGGGCGCAGCGGGCGATCACGCACCCGTCCTCGGCCAGATCGACACCGACCACGCTCACGTCGACGCCGAGAACAGTCGTGGTGAACGGCACGGAAAGGCTCTCCTCGATCATCGTGAAGAAGCCGGTGACCTGCTCATCCTCGCCGTAGGCGTCGACGGTGGCGTCTTCGACCAACGCCTCCAGCGCGGATGGGTCCCAGGTGCTCATGGCCTCACCGTAGCGCCACACCGTACGGTTGAGGACCGGTGTGTTCAGCAGCGGCGTATCCGTCGCGGCGCCGCCGCCAGCCGTCAAGCCATGGCTCGCGGTTGCCGGCATGTGACGTTGCCTGGTGGGGTTCGGTAGTGAGCGGACCTGGGGAGGGTCCGGCAAGCGACAGGGCGGAAGAGAGTGGCACGAGTCATCGTACGAAAGCCGAGTACGGGCGTGAGGAGCACACCGCCGCTGGCCAGGCAGGAAACATCCACCTTCGTGAGGGAGTTGCTCAGCACCGGCTGGGCGGCGGTGTTCCTGCCCGGTGAGCCCGCCCGCCTCGGTCGCCTGCTGCTGTGGAAGCCGACCGGGGCAGCAGCCGGAGACAGTATGGCGCCCACCGGCCTCGAGACCGAGGTGGTGGAGCTGGTCCTGCCGCACGGCCGCTCGGTCAGGCGGCACAGGGTCGAGGGTTACGCGCTGCCTGTCGCCGTCGCTATCTCCGCCCTGGCTGACGCGGAGCCGACGCATCCCTCCGGCGCCGCCTGGCAGACCGCCACTCGCTTCGCGCTGCGGCTGCTCGCCGACGGCCGCCTCCACCCGGCCCTCACCCCCGCCGGTTACGATACCTGGCAGGTGGGTCCCCTCACCGCCGCCCAGCGTCAGACGCTGGATGCCCTGGCCGCCGCCTTCCCGCCGCACGCCCACTGCCTGCCCGAGCCAGGCCCTGCGCCGGTACGGATCGCCGAACCGGCCGCGCTGGTACGCCAGTTCTGCGACGCGGTCGCCGATGACCTGGTCCGTACGCCGGCGGCGCCGCTCGCGATGGGAGCGCTGCCGTACGCCTGGCGCGAGGCCCGTGCCGTGCCCGCCTTGCGTGAATGGGCCGAGGAAACCCAGGCGGCGCTCACCGCCGAGGTCAGTGTCTCCCTACGCGTCGACGTACCCCAAGGACGCCGACGGCAGTTCCGGGCCGTCCTGCAACTGCACACCTCGGCGGACTCCGCGCTCGTCATCGAGGCCGCACGGCTGTGGAGCGAGCCGACCGAAGTGGAGCGGCTGCTGGGCCCGCGCGCCGAGACCGAGACCCTGCTCGCCCTGCGTCGCGGCGCCCGTGCCTGGCCCCCGCTGCGGAGGCTGCTCGACGATGCCGCTCCCGATCAGCTCCGGTTGACCGACGACGAAGCCTTCGAGCTCCTCGGGGACGCCACGGACGCGCTGCGCGCGACCGGTGTCGACGTGCACTGGCCGCGCGAACTGGTCAAGGCACTCACCGCGACCGCGGAGATCGGGCAGCGCACCGCCCCCGGTTCCGCCGCGGGCGGCCTGCTGGACACCGAGGCCCTCCTCGACTTCCGCTGGCAGGTCTCCCTCGGCGGCGAGCCGCTCACCGAGGCCGAAATGGATGCCCTCGCAGAGTCGCGCCGTCCCCTCGTCCGGCTCCGCGACCAGTGGGTGGTCGCCGACCCGAAACTGGTGGCCCGCGCCAAGCGCCGCCGGATGGAACCGCTCACCCCCATGGAGGCGTTGAGCGCCGCCCTGACCGGCGAGACCGAGAGGGACGGTGACCGGGTCCCCTGCACGGCGGTCGGTGCGCTCGGCGACTTGGTCGCTCGTATCCGCGACCCCGAGTCCCGCACCCCCGTGCCCCAGCCCACCGCTCTCAAGGCCACGTTGCGCGAGTACCAGAAGCGGGGCCTGGCCTGGCTGGCCGAGATGTGCGCGCTCGGCCTCGGCGGCTGTCTCGCCGACGACATGGGCCTGGGCAAGACCATCACGTTGCTCGCTCTGCACCTGCACCGCCAGAGCGACCCCACCACCGCGGGCCCCACCCTGGTCGTCTGCCCAGCCTCCCTGCTCGGCAACTGGCAGCGCGAGGCCGCCAGATTCGCACCGTCCACCCCCGTACGCCGTTACCACGGCGGCGACCGCCACCTGGGGGACCTGGCCGGCGACGAGATCGTCCTGGTCACCTACGGGGTGCTGCGCCGCGACCGGGAAGCCCTCGCCGAGACCGCCTGGTCGCTTGTGGCCGCCGACGAGGCCCAGCACGTCAAGAACCCCTACGCCGTCACCGCCCGCGAACTGCGCGCCCTGCCCGCCCGCGCCCGCGTCGCTCTCACCGGCACCCCCGTGGAGAACAACCTCTCCGAGCTGTGGGCCCTGCTGGACTGGACCACCCCCGGGCTCCTCGGCACGCTCACCGCCTTCCGTGGCCGACATGCCCGCGCCATCGAGGCGGGCTCGGATCCCGAGGCAGCCGAGCGCCTGTCCCGTCTCGTACGTCCCTTCCTGCTGCGCCGCAAGAAGTCCGACCCCGGCATCGCGCCCGAACTGCCGCCCAAGACCGAGACCGACCACATCGTCCCGCTGACGGCCGAGCAGACCAGCCTGTACGAGGCACAGGTCCGCGAGACCATGGCGAAGATCGCGGAGTCGGAGGGCATCGCCCGGCGCGGTCTGGTACTCAAGCTGCTCACCGCGCTGAAGCAGATCTGCAACCACCCCGCCCAGTATCTGAAAGAGCACGGCCTGCGCCAGTCCACTCCCCTGCGGGGCCGCTCCGGCAAGCTCGACCTGCTCGACGAACTTCTCGACACCATCACCGCCGAAGGCGAATCCGTGCTGGTCTTCACGCAGTACAAACAGATGGCGGCTCTGCTGGAGAAGCATCTCGCCGAGCGCGGCGTCCCCACTCTCTTCCTGCACGGTGCCACCCCCGTCGCGCGGCGCGAGGAGATGGTGGACCGCTTCCAGCGCGGTGAAGTACCAGTGTTCCTGCTGTCGTTGAAGGCGGCGGGCACCGGACTCAACCTCACTCGCGCGACTCACGTCGTGCACTACGACCGCTGGTGGAACCCGGCCGTCGAGGACCAGGCCACCGACCGCGCCTACCGCATCGGCCAGGACAAACCCGTCCAGGTGCACAAGCTCCTCGCGGAGGGAACCGTGGAGGACAAGGTAGCGAAGCTGCTCGAAGCCAAGCGCGCCCTCGCCGACGCCGTCGTCGGCTCCGGCGAGGCAGCCCTCACCGAACTGTCCGACGCCGACCTCGCCGAACTCGTCGCCCTGGGAAGGCAGTCATGAGCCCCGCCGTCCCCGGCCCCCGCCGTGCACCCGCCCGCGGCAAGCGAGCCTTCGCCGCGACCTGGTGGGGCCAGGCATGGGTGGCCGCCCTGGAGGACTCCACCCTGGACTCCGGACGGCTCTCGCGAGGACGCACCTACGCCCGCAAAGGCATGGTCGGCCCGGTCACCGTCGCTCCGGGCCAGGTCAAGGCCGCTGTCCAGGGCAGCCGCCCACGCCCGTACCGCTCCTCGGTCCACCTGCCCGTCCTCACCGACCCTCAGTGGGACACCCTGCTCGACACGATCGCGGCCCGCGCCGGGCATCTCGCAGCACTTCTCGACGGCGAGATGCCCGCCGAACTCGTCGACGACGCCTGCCAGGCAGGCGTCCCCTTCCTCCCGCAACCCACCGAACTCGACCCCGAGTGTTCCTGCCCCGACTGGGGATACCCCTGCAAGCACGCCGCCGCGCTCTGCTACGCCATCGCCGCCACCATCGACACCGACCCGTTCGTGCTCTTCGCGCTGCGCGGCCGCGGTCGCGAGGAGGTCTTCACCCAGCTGCGCGCACGCCGTACGGCAGTACAGAAGACCGCCGCCGCACCGGCGCCGGCCGGCATCCCAGCTGCCGCCGCGTACGCCCACTGGGTCGAAGAGCCCCCCGAACTGCCCGAACTCCCGGTCCCCGCCGCCCACACCACGGCACTGCCCGTTGCCCCGCCACCCGGCTCCGGCCTGGCCGCCGCGGACCTGGAACGCCTCATGACCGACGCCATCGCGCGCGCCGCCCGACTCCTCGCGGGCGACACCGCCGACCTGCACCTGACCCAGCACCAGGACGCCGTCCGCATCGCCGCGAGTAACCCCGGACCCGAGTGGTTCCACCACCTGATCCAGAACACCGGCGCCAACCCCACTGCCTTCGCACGCCTCACCCGCGCCTGGCGCCACGGCGGCCCCATGGGCATCACCGTCGCCGAGCAGCCCCACACCCCCGACCCTACGGTGATGAAGGCCACCCGCGCCGCCCTGGAGGCGGCCCTCGCCGAGATGACCGACTCCCCCGTACATCTCAGAGCCTGGCGCAACCGCCTCACCCTCACCCTCACCCACCGCGGCATCCAGCTGCGCCTGGGCCCCGACACCCGCTGGTATCCCTACCTCCAGGACGGCGACGGCGAATGGTGGCCCGCGGCACCAGCCGACCGTGACCCGGTCACCGCGCTCACTGCGGCCTGGTCGCAGAACGGGGAGTAAGGAGGCGATTCCCCGCTGACCAGGAGCCACGAGCAGACGCTGGACACACTCACGCTGCTCCACTTCCGTGGTTGCAGTTCTGGTTGCATTCACCGGCGTACAGCACCGTTCATAACCCCGCCCGGACCAGCTGCACCGCAGGTCAGGACGTTGCCGTACGCCCCAGAACCGCCA
>NZ_BMQQ01000003.1:279139-315058 GCF_014648195.1 Streptomyces purpureus | reverse complement strand
AAGCGTGTTGGGGGCAACCCCTCACGAGTTCGAATCTCGTATCCTCCGCAGCCGCCTGAACAGGCGAAACGAAGACCTCGACCGCGTCAGCGGTCGAGGTCTTCGTCGTGCGCCTGGCCTCAGTTTCGGTCTCATTTATTTCGGACATTTACCTACGAACCACTGTGGCTTATTCGGCAGGGCGCCGGGCGCATGTCCGTGACGGGCCCAGGCCGGTACCTCTGCTGCACCACTACGATCGCCCGTCATGGACTGGCTGGAGCGGGCCGCGACGTTGAGGCAGTGGACCAAGGGTGGGGCGCGTGCGCCCCACAAGCCGCTGCTCCTGCTCTACGCCCTCAGCCGGTTCCAGGAGGATGCCGACGGCGAGCTCTTCTACAGCGCCGTGGAGGAGGACCTGAAGCGGCTGCTGGCCGAGTACGGACCACCCAACAAGACAACGCCCGCCTACCCGTTCCACCATCTGGTCAGCGACGGAGTATGGGAAGTGCGCACCGCCCATGGACCTGGCAGTCCCGGAAGCGCGGTGAGGGACCTGCGGGCGGCCGGGGCTGCGGGGCGCCTGACTCCGGAACTACGGGCGGCAATGCGGCGGGAGCCGTCGCTGTTGGGTCGGATGGTGCGCGTACTGCTCGACCAGCACTTCCCGCCCTCTCTGCACGGCGAACTGTGCGAAGCGATCGGACTGGAGCTGGAGCCGGCAGAGACGGACGGATTGTCGCCGGCACGGCGGCGAAGGGGCCGGCGGATGCGCGAGCTGGTACTGACGGCGTACGAGTACCAGTGCGCCTTCTGCGGCTACGACGGGCGGATCGGGACGGTGCCGGTCGGACTGGAAGCCGCGCACGTACGCTGGTGGGCGTTCGGTGGGCCAGATGACGTCGACAACCGCCTATGCCTGTGCTCGCTGCACCACAAGCTCTTCGACAAAGGCGTCCTCGGTATCGGCGACGGCCACCACATCCTCGTCTCGCAGCACTTCGTCGGACGCAGCCCCGCGGCCCGCGAGCACGTCATAGCCCTCGCAGGCCGCCCGCTCATAGGCCCGCAGCCAGGAGTCCACCCCGTAGCGACGCGCCATCGCTCCTGGCACACCGACCAGGTCTTCCACGGTGCCACGCGCCCCGCCGCGAATTTGCCGCGAAGTCGATCTCGCGGGGGCTCAGGCAGCCGCCCCCAGGTCAGCCCTCGTACTCCCACGGGTTGAGCAAGAGCGCGCCAGTCCGGGCCAGGTGCTTGACGTTCCGGCTCACCAGGGTCCACCCGTTCGCAAGGGCGGTGGCGGCGATCAGAGCATCCGGCGGATCGATGCTAGTTCCGGTGCTCTTCAGCTTCCGATGAAGGGCGAGGTACGCGAGGGCCTCCTGTTCTCCGACGGCCGCGATCCTGTCGCTGTAGTCGACACGGATGCTCTCGAGCGCCCGCTCGAAAACGGCACGCCGTACCAGGTCCGGTGTCGCAGCGATGCCAGCCTCGATTTCCGCGATCGTGATGACACTCAGGTAGAGACCGGTAGACGGGACCGAACGGGCCCAGGCGACAACAGCCGGAGCCGGCTTCGGCCGAGTGGTGATCTCGGAGACCACGTTGGTGTCGAGCAGATAGATCACTCGCCGTCCGCCGCATCGTCGTAGGAACGCTGCCCGAACTCCAGACCCTCGAACGGTGCCGACTCAAGCCGATCAAGAAATCCGTCACTGCCGAGGGTGGCCCAGCGGTGAAGCATCTCCGGAAGGGCGTCGATGTCCGTGTCGGCGAGTTCGGCGTCGAAGTGCCCGAGCTGCTGTTCGGGCAAGGACTCCCGGATCTCCCGAATCGTCCGCAGCGGGTGTGGATCTCCAGGCCGACGGGGCGGGAGCGGAAGGTTCGGGGCAGTACTCATGATCGGCTCCTCCACGAAGCGGTCCGCGGGCCCGTACCTGGGGGCAAGTCTAGAGTGGTCGGCCGCCGAGCAGGCCGGACCCGGGCGAACCCCGACCAGCGTGGTCTCAGTTCTGGTCTCATTCACCCCCGTCCGGCCCCGTCCAGACAGGGCCACACTGAACGCTCCGCCGCAGGTCAGAACGGCTACGGCCCCCGCCGGACCCCGTACGAACATTTGGAAAGCGTGTTGGGGGCAACCCCTCACGAGTTCGAATCTCGTATCCTCCGCAGCCGCCTGAACAGGCGAAACGAAGAGCCGGGCCGTTGATTGCGGTCCGGCTCTTCGGCATGCCGTGGTTGCATTTCCAGTTGCGTTTACATCGCCCCAATCCGGACTTTCGGCACATCGGTGGCCGATGCCGCCCTCCAAGTACCGCCACCTGGGGAGGAACCCCTTCCGTTCCGCACCCGCGAGCCCGGCGAAGGCACCATCCTTGAACTCTGCACCGGAGCGGCTCCTATAGCGATGTCCGCCAGCTCGCCCATGCCATCGACGCTGGAACGCCCCTCACCGTCGAATACGTCGCCACCTCCGGGAACCGCACGGTGCGCACCCTCAGCCGCCTCGAACTCGACCCACCCTACCTCGAAGCGTGGTGCCACCTGCGCGAAGACGAACGCGTCTTCACCCTCTCCCGGATCCACAGCGTCATGCCGACGTGAACCCATGACGTCACTGAACCATGGGAGGTATACTTGTCTCCATAGTTGATATAAAGGGGTGAACATGAGCCGGACAGTGATTGACCTCGATGACGAGCTGGTGGCAGACGTGGCCAAAGCACTGGGAACCAGCACCAAGAAGGAGACGGTCAACACAGCCCTGCGCGAGGTGCTGGAGAGCAGGCGGCGAGCGCTGGCCCTGACCCGCCTTCGCGCCGCGGCCGACGAAGGCGCGTTCGATCTGACACTCTTCGAGGACAAGCGGAACTACCGACGGTGAATGCCGCTCTCTACCTGATCGACACCAGCGCCCTCGCCCGCTTCATGCGGGGCGACGCGGAGCAGTACGGCTGGGACCAGGCAGCAGCAGCCGGCCTGATCGCCACGTGCCCCATCACCGAGCTGGAGTTCTTCTACAGCGCCCGATCAGCCGCCGACCGGACACGCGGCATCGAAGACATGCGGCTGCTCTTCGGCTGGGTCTCGGTCGACGACCGCGCTTACGACCGGGCCTGGCAGGTCCAGGAAGCCCTCACCAAGCAAGGCAAGCACCGCAGCGCCGGTGCGGTGGATCTCGTTGTCGCCGCGACAGCCGAGTTGCAGGGGCTCACCCTCCTGCACTGTGACCACGACTTCGAATGCATCGCCGCAGTGACCGGCCAGCCGCTCCAGTGGTACGGCCCGGAGGGTCGTAAGTAGCCGGGTAGTGGTTGCAGTTCTGGTTGCATTCGCCTCTGTCCAGGGCCGTCCGGACAGAGGCCAGGAGAACACTCCGCCCCAGGTCAGCACGCCCCCGACCCTCGCTGGACGGGCGCACGAACATTTGGAAAGCGTGTTGGGGGCAACCCCTCACGAGTTCGAATCTCGTATCCTCCGCCAGTGCCTCACCGGGCACGATGTCGAAGGGCCCCACCGTTCGCGGTGGGGCCCTTCGACGTTCTCCGTCTCAGTTTCCGTCGGAGCGCCCGCGACGCGAGCAGAAGCAGAACCACATCGGTGGCGTGACGTGCGTCACGGAACCCAGCCCGGGCAGGCCACCGGCCAAAGCGGATCCACCGGCCTCAGCCGTTGAAGCCCGGGGCGAGGCGCCATGGATTCACCGGGTTGTCTATTCGCCGCCGTCGTGCGACCACCGTGCGGGCATCGGCCACCACGTGGTCCCGGTCCGGTCGGCGTCAGCCGGCGGGAGTCGACGGGGGTGTCGGGAGAGGGCTGATGCCCGGTTCGAAGTGGGCGCGGAGGTAGATGCGGGTGTGCTCGGGGGCGTACAGGCGGACGCAGCGGTCGTCGGAGGTGGACGTCGGGGGCTCCGGGGTCTTGGGGGCGTCGGGGCAGACGTAGCCGTAGCGGATGCCGTCCTTGAAGGTTTCCGGTTCCGGGAGGCCGAGGTGGGCGAAGTCGTGGGGCTTGACCGTCTGCGCCGCGGTGGGCTCCAGCCACTTGCCGGACGGGCGGTTCTCCATCAGGTAGGCCTCCGCCTCGGGCTTCGTCAGCGTGAAGGTGAGCAGGCCCTTGTCGAACTGCGAGGTGATCTCGTACGCCGCCTGGGGCGAGCCGGCCGTCGCCGGGACGGCGAGGCCCATCTGCTCGCTCATCCACTTCGGAGTGATCCCCGGGGCCCATGTCCCGCCGGACGACCGCTCCGCCGCCCCGCCCCCGGTGGCGCCGCACGCTGACAGGGCGCCCGTGAGGGCCAGCACGCCGACGGTCACGCCGGCGGCGCGCCACCCGTATGCGTAGAGGTTGCTCATCGGACGTACGTCCTTCCCGGCGGCCGGTTCGTCGTGCGGTCCTAGTGCTGTTCACGGGCGGCGTTCTCGCGGCCGTCCCTGCTCTCGCCCGGGCCCGGCAGCGGGTCGCCGTTGGACGTCGAGGAACCGAGATCGTAGTGCGCGGCGGCCGCCTGCATGGTGCTGCCGGAGCCGTTCTTGTCCGCGCCCGTGCCGGCGATGTCCGCCTTCTTCTGCAGCTCACCGTGGAGCACGAACGCCTCGTGGCCGACGGCCCCGAGGTCGTCCTGGTACACCATGAGATCCGAGTCGCTGGAGCCTCGTGGCGCGGCCTGATTCAGCCGCATCCGGGTGGCCTGCCCCTCCGACGCGGCGGCCTTCGCCTGCTCCCACTCGTCCCAAGCCACTTCGTCCCCCGTTCCGTCCACCGTCGACCTGCGGCGAGCCTTGCGACGGCTTCCCGCCGTCACTCGCGCAAATCTATCAACCGACCGCAGGCGACGGGGACTTCACATCAGCCCTTCACGTGGGAGAGGACCGCGTCGACCGCCGCTGTCACCGCCGTGCGGGACTCCGGGGTGAGGTCGACCGTTTCGAAGCCGTGGTGGGCGTTGGGGGCGTCGATGACGTGGAGGTTCGCGTTTGTCGCGTTTGCCGCAGCGACGAAATCCTCCACCGTCGCCGCGATCTCCGGGATCTCCAGGCCCACCCTGGTCAGCACGATCGGCAGGTCGCCCGCCGTGCGGACGGCGGCCGAGGGCCGGAAGCGGGGGTCCACTCCCGGCCAGGTCGTCAGCGGGGCGAGGACCGGGTACGTGGCCGCCAGGCAGCGCAGCCACGGCGGGGGCGCCGCGAGCCAGTCCGTGGTGAGGAGGCCCGCGCCGGAGAAGTACCACAGGGCGATCCGGTCCGGGTCGACGCGCGGATCCGCGCGTACGAGCTCGACGGCCTCGGCGATGTCGTCGGCGGCGCGGGGGTAGTCACCCAGGGCGTGAAGGCCGTGGTCCACGGTCACGCCGACCGCGCCCAGGCTCGCCACGTACCGCGCGTAGCCCGTGTAGAGCGGCCAGTCGCGGGGCGTGGGCCGCAGGTCTGCGGGGATCGGGCCGCCGTGGAGGAAGATCACCGCCGGGCGCGGGCCGTCCGCCTGCGGGAGGTGGAGGTCGACCCGGCCGATCCGCGCGCGCGGGCACTCTTGTACGTCGAAGGGGAACGGCCGGAGGTACGGGTGCTCATCGCCCGCCGGCGCGGTCAGCCGGTGTCCCTCGCCCGCCGCGGCCCGCAGCAGTACGCCGGCCACCTCGTCCGGCACCGACAGCATCGGCCAGTGCCCGGTCTCCAGGTCGAAGAAGCTCTTCTCGGGGACGGCCAGCGCGCGGAACTGCGGCGGTCCCGACTCCACCAGCGACTGGACCAGCGCGATGCTCAGCCCGTTGCCGGTGCAGAACACACCGGTCGACGGCAGCCCCGCGGCCGCCCCCGTCAGCCGCAGCGGCCCGGTGAGCGTGCCGGCCGGCTGCGGCGCGGCCAGCCGGACCAGCCGGTCCAGGTCCCCCGCCGACACCCCGGCCGTGCTGCCCCAGCGCTCCCACGCCTCCGCCGACGCCGGCGGCGGGATCCGCCCTTCCTCGCCGGACGCCAGCAAGGCGTGTACCTCGGGGTCGGGTACGAGCGCGAGCGGTACGTCGCCGTCCTGCGGCGCGCCCGCGTCCAGGTGGACGATCCGGGCGACCCGCTCCGGGCGGCGGTCCGCTGCGCCCAGGACCGGATGGATGCCGTAGCCGTGGCCGACGACCACCAGTTCCGCCGCGTCCACGTGGTCGATCAGCTGGACCACGTCCTCCACATGGGTCTCCAGGTCCGTCCCCGGCCCCGCCAGATGGCGCCGGTCGCCCATGCCGGTGAGCGTCACCGGATGCACCTCCGCCCCCGCCTGCCGCAGCCGCGCCGCCACCTCACGCCAGATCCAGCCACCCGTGAAGCACTCCGACACCAGCACGAACGCCGTCTGCGCCGTCATGACCGGCCCCTTTCTCCTTCGCCGTACCAAGGTCCGCGCGAGCGGCCCGCCGGGCTGTCCGCGCTCGCCGGTACGGTAGGAACTCCCCCTGAGGGAGGTTCAAGTCGTGTTGCCCGACGGCATGTGGAGCAACGGCATGTGGAGCATCGGAGAGCTTGCCGAACGCGCGGGTGTCACCGTCAAGACCGTCCGCTTCTACTCCGACCGAGGTCTGCTGCCCGAAGCGGCCCGCAGCTCCGGCGGCCACCGCCGGTACGGCCCCGACGCGCTCGACCAGATCCGGCTGATCCGCTCCCTGCGCGCCCTCGACCTTCCCGTCCCCGAAGTGGGCCGCATCCTCGACCGGAGGGACAGCGCCGACGGGGATCTGGAGGACGCCCTAGGAGGCGCCATAGCACGGCAGTTGGACGATCTCGGCGTCCAACTGACCGCCCTGCGCTGGCGGGAAGCCGCGCTCCAGCTGGTCCACGACTGCCCGCCCGCCGAACGCCCCCAGCGGCTACGGCTGATCGGCGCCGTGTCCGTACCGCCGAGCACGGACGCCCTCGCCCGCTTCTGGCGGCGCTGGCTGCCCGTACGGCTCCCGGCCCGGCAGGTCTCCGCCATCCTGGACCACGCGGTGCCGCAGCCCCCGCCGGACCCGACCCCGGAGCAGGTCCTCGCCTTCGCCCGGCTCCACGCCTTCGTCACCGCGGACTGCGGCGGCGGCGACCACTGCCAGCCCGCCGCCCACCAGCCCGACGAGGGCTACCGCCCGTCCGTCCTCTACGACGGCCTCGTCGAGGCCTTCGCCCTGGCCGCGCCGGACCTGAGGGCCGGCCGGCCGCCCCGCGCGGGCGAGGCGCTGGACTGCTTCGTCGCCGCGTACGCGCGCGCGTGCGGGCTGCGCGACACCCCCGGCTTCCGCCACCGCCTCGGCGGGCAGCTCGCCGCGGACCCCAGGATCGACCACTACTGGCAGCTCGTCACAGACATCTCGGGCCCCGCGGAGCCCAACCCGGGCGTCTCCCACGACTGGCTCCGCGCCGCGCTGGATGCCGAGCTCGCGCTGGAGAGGTAGTCCGTATCGCCCGTACGCCCGCGCTCAAGGCGCGCCGGACGGCGCGGTCTGCCTGCCCTCCGGCCTCGGGCAGGGGCCGCCCGCGTACGGGGCGTGTGACGGGGTGAAGCCGGGCGAGGAGATCGAGGACCTCGGCCGGCTTCACCCCGTCGCCCGCGCACACCGCTTCGGCCGCGGCGAGCGTGCAGCCCTCGGCGTGCACGGCGAGCCGGCGCAGCACGATCCGCTCGGCGGCCGTCAGGAGCTCCCAGCTCCAGTCGATCACCGCGCGCAGCGTCTGCTGCCGGGCGGGGGCGTCGCGGCGGCCGGCGGTGAGCAGCCGGAAGCGGTCGTCGAGGCGGGCGGCGAGCTGTTCGGCGCCGAGGACGCGGATGCGGGTGGCGGCCAGTTCGAGGGCGAGGGGGATGCCGTCGAGGCGGCGGCAGATCGCGGCGACGGCGGGTCCGTTCGCGTCGGTGACCTCGAAGCCGGGCGCCGCGGCGGCCGCCCGCGCCGCGAACAGCCGCCGCGCGCTGGCGTCGTCGAGCGGCTCCACGACGGACAGCCGCTCGCCGGCGAGCCCCAGCGGCTCCTGGCTGGTGGCGAGCACGCGGACCCCCGGGGCCTCCCGCAGCAGCAGTTCGACGAGGCGGGCGGCGGGCTCGACGACGTGCTCGCAGTTGTCGAGCAGGAGCAGGAGCCGTCTGCCCCGCAACGCGGCCAGCAGCCGGCCGGCCGGCTCGTGCGTAGCCGGCCCGTCGTCGCGGAGTCCCAGGGCCGAGGCCACGACCTCCGCGATCTCGGCCAAGGTGCACTCGAGCCCCGGCTCCTCGGCCCTGCCACGACCGGCCAGTTCGACGATCCACGTGCCGTCGGGGAAGTCGCCGCGCGCCGCGCGAGCGGCCGTCTCCAGCCCGAGCCGGGTCTTACCGACCCCACCGGCCCCGGTCAACGTGACGAGCCGCGCCTCGCCCAGGAGAGCGGTGACCTCGGCGACGGCGGCGTCACGACCGATGAGGGGGGTGGCGGGGGCGGGGAGGTTGCCACCAGCCGGGCCGGGCGGGGTCGCGTCGCCGCCGGTGGGACGGGGTGCCCGGGCAGGTACGTCGCCGTGGGCGGGCAGGTCACCGGGAGCCGGGCCGGGCGCGAACCCGGGCACTCCACCGGGAGCCGGGCTGGGCCCGGCGGCAGGCACCTCGCCGAGGGCGGGTACGTCACCGGAGCCCGGGCCGGGCGCGAGCCCGAGCGCGTCGCCGACCGCGGGACGGGCAGCCAAAGCAGGCACATCACCGGAAGCCAAACCGACCGCCGGGGCGGACAGCCCACCGAAAGCCGGGCCGGGCACGAACCCGGGCACATCACCGCCACCGGGACGGGACCCCATGGCAGGCACCTCGCCGAGGGCAGGCACGTCGCCGGAAGCCAAACCGGCCGCCGGGGCGGACAGCCCACCGAAAGCCGAGCCGGGCACGTCGCCCGAAGCCGTGCCAGGCCCGAGGCCGGGCGCGTCGCCGACCGCGGGACGGGCCGCCAAAGCAGGCACATCACCGGAAGCCGAGCCGGGCCCGACGCCAGTCGCTTCGCCGGAAGCCGAGCCAGGCACCGGAGCGGTCAGACCACCGAGCGCCACGCGGAGCCTGGAGCCCGGCTGATCGCCGACGGGTACAGATGGGCGGTCGTGGCGGAGCATCTCCTCGTACAGCGCCGTCAGTTCCGGCGCCGAGTCCAGGCCCAGGTCGGCGGCGAGGGCGTGGCGGAGGGTGTGGAAGGAGTCCAGCGCCTCGCTCGGGCGGCCCGCGCCGTACAGCGCACGCATGTGGGACGCGCGGAGGCGTTCGCGTAAGGGGTGGCGGGCGACCGGTTCGGCCAGGTCGGCGGCGAGTGGGGCGTGTTCGCCGAGGTCCAGGCGGGCCTCGGCCAGGTCCTCGACGGCGGTGAGGCGGTGTTCCTCCAGGCGGGCGACGGCCTCCCGTACGAACGGCTCGTCCCGGAAGTCGGCGTACGCCGGGCCCCGCCACAGGCCCAGCGCCTCCGTGAGCAGCGCGGCCCTCGCCGCGGGGGCGGGCAGCGCCCGCGCGCGGGCGGTCAGCGCGGCGAAGCGGCCCGCGTCCACACGCTCCGGGGCGACCAGCAGCGCGTACCCCGGCGGCCGGTGCGCCACGAGGTCCCGGCCGCCGCCCGCCGCGAGGGCGCGGCGCAGGCGGGAGACCCGGGTCTGCACGGCTCCCGCCGGGTCGGCGGGCGGGCGGCCGGACCACAGGTCCTCGACGAGGGTGTCGGCGGCCACCACCCGCCCGGGCTCGATCAGCAACTCGGCCAGCAGGCCCCGTACTTTCCGCTCCGGCACGGGCGCCACCCCGCCGTCGTCCGTCCACACGGCCAGCGGCCCCAGCACCCCGAAACGCATACGCCCGAGCCTAATCGGCCGCAAGCGGGCCGGCAGAAAACCTCCAGAAGACCGCCGGAGGACCGCAAGCGGCCCCGGGCACGGTGGTCCCCTCACCACGAAGGGATCACCTGATGAGCAGCGACACGTACGCGGGACTCAAGGCCGTCGTCACCGGCGGCACCCACGGCATGGGCCTGGCGATCGTCGAGGCCCTCCTCGACGGCGGCGCCGAGGTCGTACTGACCGGGCGGAACGAGAAGACCGTCGAGGAGGCGCGGGCGGCGCTCGCAGGCCGACCCGCCCATGTCGTACGGTCCGACGCCACCAGCATGGCCGACATCGCCGCGCTCGGTGAGCTCGTCGAGCGCGAACTCGGCCAGATCGACGCCCTGTTCGTCAACCACGGCACGGCCGAGTTCCAGACCCTGGAGGAGGCCACGGAGGAGTCCTTCGACCGGCAGTTCACGGTCAACACCAAGGGCGCCTTCTTCACCGTGCAGCGGCTGGCGCCCCTGCTGCGGGACGGCGCGGGGCTGGTCTTCACGACCGTCTCCAACGACATGGTCTTCCCCGGCCTGAGCGCCTACTCCGGCTCCAAGGAGGCGCTGCGCGCCATCGCGCACGTCCTCGCCGCCGAACTGCTGCCGCGCGGGATCCGGGTGAACGCGCTGGCACCCGGCTTCATCGAGACGCCGACGATGGGCGTCGTGGGGCTGACCGCCGAGGAGCGGGCCGACTTCCTGAAGCAGGGCGAGGAGACCACCCCGCTGCGGCGCAACGGCACGGTCCAGGAGGTCGCCAGGGCCGCGCTGTTCCTCGCCTTCGACGCCACCTTCACCACCGGGACCGAGCTGGCCGTCGACGGCGGCTTCGCTCAGGGCCTGCCGGTGGTCTCGGCATGAGTGCGGACCGGGTGGACGCCTTCGCCGACCTCAGGGACGAGTTCTTCGGGTACGTCCAGGACATCCGTTACGCCACCCTGGTCACCGTCGACCGGCTGAACCGCCCCCGCGCCCGCGTCCTGCTGCCGGTGTGGGAGGAGGTGGACGGGCGTCCCGTGGGGTGGATCGCGGCGTTCCCCACCCCGGTCAAGACGGCCCACGTCCGCCGCAACCCGCACGTCACCGTCTCCTACTGGAACCCGCGCCAGAACGCCGCCTTCGCCGACAGCGCGGCCCGCTGGGAGGAGGACATGGACGAGAAGCGGCGGGTGTGGGACCTGTACGTCCAGGGCGGCCCGCCGGGCGTCGGATACGACCCGGCCCACTACTGGAAGGGCGGCCCGCAGGATCCGGGCTTCGCGATCCTGCGGATGGATCCCTTTCGTGTGCAGGTGCTTCGCGGCCGCGACCTGCGCAGCCGCATCTGGCAGCCGGCGGAGCAGCCGCTGGACGGCGACGCCTGACGGCCGGTGCCGCCGCACGGCGACACCTACGGCCCATCCCCGGACGGTCATGCCTGACGGCCGATCCCGGACGGCTGGTGCCGCCGGACCGCGACGCCCGACGGCTCGTCCCGTACGTTGACGCCTGGCCCGTCCCGGCCACCGGCCAGGACCGGCCGCCGATTCCGGACCGCGACGCCCGACGGCCCGTCTCGTACGTTGACGCCTGGCCCGTCCCGGCCACCGGCCAGGACCGGCCGCCGATTCCGGACGGCGACACCTGACGGCCCGTCCCGGCCAGGACCGGCCGGCTCCGGCCGTCCAGCGTCGCCCCTCACGCCTTCTCGAACACTGCCGTCAGCGTCCGCGCCCGGTCCATCGTCACTGCCATCGTCGGCCGGGTGTGGGCATGCCGTGTGCCGTCCAGGACCCAGCCCGTGAAGCGGTGGCCGGGGCTCGGGACGGCCGTGACCGTGACCTGGCCGCCGGGGCGGTAGGGGCCCCACGCACTCGGCGCGGCCGTGCCGCCGTCCGCCGGGGAGACGGCGAGCGTGAGCGCGTGCCGGGTGCGTGGGGTCGCCGGTTCGCGGTAGGCGGCCACGATCGGGGCCGTGGCCCGGGCGACGCGGGCGTTGTCGCTGCGCGCGTCGCCCAGCGGCTGCCCCTCCCACGGCTGCACGGTGTTCGAGTACCGGTTGACGGCCGCGCACGGCTGGCCACACGCCGAGCTGTAGGCCATCAGCGTGTGGAACCGCCGGTTCGGAGTGACCCAGCCGGTGCTGTACGGCGTGGTGAGGTACGGGGTGTAGTCGACGCCGCCGGCCTGCGCGTCGAGGGTGGCGCGGTCGTGCCAGAGGCCGAGGTTGTGGCCGACCTCGTGGCCGAAGTTGTACCAGTCGACGACGCTGTCGACGTCGGTGACCGAGTACGCCTCCCGGTCGGTGGCGGACGACGGCGGCATCGGCAGGCTGCCCTGGCCGCTGCTCGTCCCGCGCGGCACACGCACCAGCATCGCGACCAGGTCGGCGGCGGTCTTCTCGCGCAGGGCCGCGGCCGTGGCGCCGAGCCGCCGGTCGCGGGGGTCGGCCAGCTTGCGGTACACCTCGGCGGCGCGCTCCCCGCCCGCGTACTCCGGCGCGTACGTCGCCACGACGTCGACGCTGGCCTTGATCCCGCTGTCCGCGAAGGCGCGGTTGAGCGTGGCCTCGGCGAGCGCGACCCGCGAACGCATCCCGGCCTCGCCGCCGACGCGGGCGGCGGCGCCCGGCGTCCAGCCGACGACCATGTCGATGACGACCGGGTCGCTCGACGGGGTGCGCCGGGGGCTCATCGCGCGGCCCTCGGTGAACCGCTCCTTGATCTCGTGTTCGACCGGGGCGGGCCGCTGGGCGGGGTCCTGCTCGGTGATGACGACATGGCCGGGTTGCCCCGGATCCGGGGCCAGGGTGTACGTACGGTCTCCGAGGGTGACGAGACCGTCGACGGCCGGGCCCGCGGCCACCCGTCCGCGCGGGCAGGCGCCGGTGACAGTGAGGTAGACGCGTTCGGCGGGGCGGTCCGCGACGTGGCCGGTGAAGGTGGCGGTGCCGTGTTCGTCGACGTCGACACGGTCGGCGACGGCCGTGACCTGCACGTCGGGGAAGAGTTCGACGGTGCGTTCGGCGGGCGCCCCGTCCTGCTGCCGGGCGCAGAGCTGGGCGTACTCCTTCGGGTCGGCCTGGACGGTGCGGCTGCGCAGGACCCACGGCCGGTTGGCGTCGGGGGCGGTGCCGTCGGCGGCGGACGGCGTGGGGGACGAGAGGGCGGCGGCGAGCGAGAGCAGGGTCAGCAGACCGGCTCCCATCGCCGCCCTTCGGCGCGCGGGCATGGGGCTCCTTCGGGTCACAGGGGGGTGGGGAGGGGCAACCCGAAGTTCAACGAGAGGGGCGGCGGGAGGCCCGTACGACAGCCGGGGACCGCGCGCCGATTCACCCCAACGAGACCCCGTGCGCGCCGTCCGCCGGAGGCCGCCTGGAAGGAGGCCGCCTCGCAGGAGGCCCGTCGAGCCCCGCCGCCTCAGGCTTCCCCCGCGAGGGCGGTGAGCGCGGCCACCGTCATCGCCGTGACGCCCGTGGTCAGGGTCGGTTCGAGGACCGGGCCGAAGTACGGGGAGTGGTTGGAGGGGATGTCCCGGGCGGTCGTGCCCGTCGCCGCGGCGGCCGCGTACGCCTCCGGGTCCCAGCCGCCGAAGAACCAGTAGCACAGCGGCGCCCCGGCGGCCGTGGCGAAGATGCCGCAGTCCTCGCTTCCGGTGACGGGGCCGGTGTCGATGACCGCGGCGGCGCCGAAGTGGTTGCGGAAGGCGGCCACCGTCCGGGCAGTGGCCGCCTCGTCGTTGACGAGGACGGGATAACTGTCGAGGGGTGTGATCTCCGGTTCCCGCTCGGCGCCCGCGACCGCCGCCTCCCCTTTGACGATGCGTTCGACGGCGGCGAGGACCGTGCGGCGTACGTCCTCGGTGTACGTACGGATGCTGATCTCGAGTTCGGCCTCGTCGGGGATGACGTTGTCCTTGCTGCCGGCGTGGAGGGCGCCGACGGTGAGGACGGCGGTCTCGTTGCCGGCGATCTCCCGTGAGACGACGGTCTGCAGCCGCATCACGGTCGAGGCGGCCATGACCACGGGGTCGACCGCGGTCTCGGGGCGCGAGGCGTGCCCGCCTCTGCCGAACATCCGCACGTGCAGCGCGTCCGTCGCGGCGAGCGCGGGGCCCGCGTGGTAGCCGATCGTGCCCGCGGGCAGCGGGGCCAGGTGCTGCCCGAGGACGGCGTCGGGTCTGCCGGTCTTCTCGAACAGCCCGTCGTCGACCATGGCCTTCGCCCCGCCGCCGACCTCCTCGCCGGGCTGGAAGACCCCGATCACCGTCCCCGACCAGGAGTCCGTGCCGAGGGCGAGCAGTTCGAGGGCGCCGAGCAGACACGTCACATGCATGTCGTGCCCGCAGGCGTGCATGGCGCCGTCGACCGTGCTGGCGTACGGCAGCCCGGTCCGCTCGTGTACGGGCAGGGCGTCCATGTCGGCCCGCAGCAGGACGGTGGGTCCGTCGCCGTTGGCGAGCACTCCGGCGACGCCTGTGCCACCGAGGCCGGTGGTGACCCGCATCCCGAGCCGTTCCAGATGCGCGGCGACGGCCCGTGCGGTGCGGTGCTCGGCGAACGACAGCTCGGGGTGGGCGTGCAGGACCCGGTAGACCTCTGCGAGCCCGCCCCGCAGCCCGGACAACGGCCGCAGGACCCGGGCCCGAGCGGTCGCCTGCGAACTCGTCGCGCTCTCGGCCGCGTTCATCCCCCCATGCTCGCCCTCCGACGCGGCTCCTGCCCCCCAAAGACCTCAAGAGGGTGAGCGCGGAGCGGTGGTCCTCAGCCGCCGTCGGTGCCCGCCGCCCACTCCACGAACTGGACCACGATCCCGTTCGGGTCGGTGACCTGGAACAGCCGCTCGCCCCAGGGCTCCTCGCGCAGCGGCAGCGTGATCGGGACGCCCGCGGCGCGCAGGCGCTTCTCCTCGGCTTCGAGGCCGCTGACGGTGTACGCCACGATCAGGCCCGTCGCGTGCCGGTCGCGCTGGTCGGGAGGGAGGACGTCGGTGCCCCGGCGGAGCAGGACGATGTCGGCGGCGGCGTCCTCGCGGCGCAGGGAGGCGAAGCCGTCGGCGGCCGCCGTCTCCTGGTAGCCGAGGTGGGCGACGAAGAAGTCGCGGGAGGCGGTGACGTCGTCGACGGTGAGGGACACGGTGGTGGCGGTGACGTTCAGAGGGGGCTCCTGACCTGGAGGGCTGCGGTGGACGTGGAAGAGGGTCACCCCGTTCCGTCCGCCTCGCAACAGCCTTTTCCGGCCGATGCTTTCCCGCCGGTACGCGCGGGGGCCGGGATCCCGTCCGTACGGAATCCCGGCCCCGCCACCATGTCCGCGCCCCGGCGCCAGTCCCGGGCAGACCGCCGGCCCTGTGCGGCCGTCAGTCCTGGGCGAGGCCCTTCAGGCGGGCCGTGATCTTGGCGAGGCGCGCGCCCTGGTGGCGGGCGGCCGCGAGGGTCTTCTCCTCCGGGGCGCCGTTGCCGCTGGCGTGCGAGGTGCCGTAGGGGTTGCCGCCGGCCTCGAAGACCGACTGGTCGGTGTAGCCGGGGGAGACGATGACCGAGCCCCAGTGGTGGAAGGAGTTGTAGAGGGCGAGCAGCGTCGACTCGTTGCCGCCGTGGGTGTTCTGCGCGCTGGTGAAGGCGGTCGCCGGCTTGTCGATGAAGACGCCCTGGTACCACAGGCCACCGGTGGTGTCGATGAACTGCTTCAGCTGCGCGGCGATGTTGCCGAACCGGGTCGGCGAACCGAACGCGTAGGCGTCCGCCCAGGTCAGGTCGTCCAGGGTGGCGACCTCGATGTCGCTGGTGGCGTCCAGGTGGGCGCGCCAGGCCGGGTTGGAGTCGATGGCGGAGGCGGGGGCGAGCTCGGGGGCGCGGCGGAGGCGGACCTCGGCGCCGGCCTTCTCCGCGCCCTCGGCGACGGCCTGGGCGAGCTGGTGCACGCTTCCGGTGGCCGAGTAGTAGACGACTGCAACCTTGACAGACATGGCGGACCTCTCCAGAACTGGATTGCTTTCCACTTCGGGATTCAACTTAACCGGATAACGATCCGTCTGCAAGCCGTAACCGGATAGCGCTCCGCTATGCTCGCAGTGTCAGGGGGGAAGACCTCCGGTACACAGGGGGGCAGGTACTGCAAGAAGAAGGGCGAACCGGACGTGAGTGAGTTCGTTGGCGAACCGCACCGGACCGAGCTGCCGACCACCGGCCGGCCCGGCGAACGCGCGGACGCGGCCCGCAACCGACGCAAGATCCTCGATGCCGCCGCGCGCATCGTGGCCGACCGGGGCCCCGAGGCCCTCACCATGAACGCCGTCGCGCACGCCTGCGGCGTCGGCGTCGGCACGGTCTACCGGCGTTTCGGGGACGTGGCACAGCTGGTCTTCGCCCTGCTCGACGAGCGCGAGAAGCAGTTCCAGGAGGCCTTCCTCAGCGGGCCGCCGCCGCTCGGCCCCGGCGCGGAGCCCGAGGAGCGGCTGAGCGCGTTCCTGAACGCGCTCACCGACCGGGTCGTGGAACAGCGCGAGCTGCTGTACGCCGCCGCCGCGACCGTGCCGAGCGCCCGCTACACCAGCGGCGCGTACCTCACCATGCACACCCATGTGGCGATGCTGATAGGGATGATGCGGCCGGGCTCCGACCGGGCCCTCCTCGCCCATCTCGCGCTGGCGCCGTTCACCCCGGCGCTGGTCCGCCACCTCGCGGTGGATCAGAAGGTGGACGCCGAACGGATCAAGGACGGGCTGGCTGCGATGCTGCGCCTGACCTGTCCGCCCTGCCCCCCGCCCTGACGCCCGCCCCGCCGGCCCCCTCGATCAGGGCCGCGAGCCCGTCCAGCACCCGGGCAAGGCCGAAGGTGTAGGCGTACTCCGGGTCGTACGGCCCCTGATACGCCTCCCCGGCCGCCCCGCCCACCCGCGCCGCGAGCGGGAACCGCTCCGCGTCGAAGACCCGGGCGAGCAGCGGCTCGTGCGCCGCCCACCACTCGTGGTCGGTCATCAAGCCCTCCCCGGCCGCGGCCCGCGCGTCCAGCTCGGCGCGCGCGGCGGAGGCCACGAAGCCGAGGACGAAGGTCAGGGCCCCGTCCATGGCGAGGTCGTCGAGGCCGAGCCCGTCGAAGGCCGCCAGCTCGTGCTCGTACTTCGCCATCACCCCGGGTCCCAGCGGGGGCCGCGCGAGCCGGAGCGCCGCGACCCACGGATGGCGCAGGAACAGCGCCCGGTTCTCGTCGGCGACGGCCGTCACCCGCCCGCGCCAGGGCTCCCCGCCGGTCCGCGTGCGCTCCATCCGCAGCAGCACCGCGTCCAGCATCAGATCGAGCAGCTCGGCCTTGCCCGGGACGTAGGTGTAGAGCGTCATCGGCGTGACCCCGAGGCGCTGGGCGACCGCCCGCATCGTCAGGGCCTCAAGGCCGCCGGCGTCGGCGAGCTCCACGGCCGCGTCCACCACCGCGTCGACCGTCAGCCCCTGGCGCGGCCCGCGCCGCCCGGCGCTGCCGGCGCCCGGCGGGCGCCCCGGCTCGCGCCACAGCAGCTCCATCGTGCGCGCGGGGTCAGCCGCGCCACCGCGCTCCCCGGCTCCGGCCTTCGCCTTCGACATGACGCCCATTCTCGCAGCTCAGGACCGTGTCCCATTACTTTGTACGCTGTATAGAGTACCCTTGCGGCGCAATGGCACACCTCTTGGACGGAGTACGTATGCAGGCCGGCCCGGCAGACAGCCATAACGTCATCCAGGTGCGCGGCGCCCGCGAGAACAACCTCAAGGGCGTCTCCGTCGACCTCCCCAAGCGCCGGCTCACCGTCTTCACCGGCGTTTCCGGCTCCGGCAAGTCCTCGCTCGTCTTCGGCACCATCGCGGCCGAGTCGCAGCGCCTGATCAACGAGACGTACACGGCGTTCATCCAGTCCTTCATGCCCTCCCTGGGCCGGCCGGACGTCGACGGACTGCACAACCTCAGCGCGGCGATCGTCGTCGACCAGGAGCGGATGGGCGCCAACTCGCGCTCCACGGTCGGCACCGCCACCGACGCCTACACCATGCTGCGGATCGTCTACAGCCGCCTCGGCACCCCGCAGATCGGCTCCTCCAGCGCCTTCAGCTTCAACAGCGCCGAGGGCATGTGCCAGCGCTGCGAGGGCATCGGCCAGATCTCCGACATCGACGTCGACCAGCTCGTCGACCGGACCAAGTCCCTCAACGAGGGCGCGATCACCGTGCCCAACTTCCCGGTGGACTCCTGGTACTGGCAGATCATGGCCCACTCCGGCTTCTTCGACCGGGACAAGAAACTCCAGGACTACACCGAGGAGGAATGGGACACCTTCCTCCACAAGCCGCAGCTCAAGGTGAAGGTCGGCGCCAACAACTTCACCTACGAGGGCCTGCTCGTGAAGGTCCAGCGCACCATGCTGTCCAAGGACCGCGACGCGATGCAGCCCCACATCCGGGCCTTCGTCGACCGGGCCGTCGTCTTCACCGACTGCCCCGACTGCGGCGGTACGCGACTGAGCGCGCCCGCGCTCTCCTCGACGATCGACGGCGTCAACATCGCCGAGTGCTCGGCGATGCAGATCAGCGACCTGGCCGAATTCATCCGGAAGATCGACGCGCCGTCCGTCGCACCGCTCCTGGCCAACCTGCGCGACCTGCTCGACTCCCTCGTCGAGATCGGCCTCGGCTACCTCAGCCTGGACCGTACGTCCTCCACGCTCTCCGGCGGCGAGGCGCAGCGGGTGAAGATGGTCCGCCACCTCGGCTCGTCCCTCACGGACGTGACGTACATCTTCGACGAGCCGACCGTGGGCCTGCACCCGCACGACATCCAGCGGATGAACGACCTCCTGCTGCGCCTGCGCGACAAGGGCAACACCGTCCTCGTCGTCGAGCACAAGCCCGAGGTCATCGAGATCGCCGACCACATCGTCGACCTCGGCCCGCGCGCCGGCTCGGGCGGCGGCGAGATCTGCTACAGCGGCGACCTCGCCGGACTGCGCACCTCCGGCACCCTCACCGGCCGCCACCTCGGCCACCGCGCCCAGCTGCGCGAACAGGTCCGCACCCCCCGGGGCCACCTCTCCATCACGGGCGCGAACCAGCACAACCTCAAGGACGTGAGCGTCGACATCCCGCTCGGCGTGCTGACCGTCGTCACCGGCGTCGCCGGCTCCGGCAAGAGCTCCCTCATCCACGGCAACCTGCCCGGCCGGGACGGCGTCGTGGTCGCCGACCAGTCCCCGATCCGGGGCTCGCGCCGCTCCAACCCGGCGACGTACACCGGACTGCTGAACCCCATCCGTACGGCCTTCGCCAAGGCCAACGGCGTCAAGGCGGCCCTGTTCAGCGCCAATTCGGAGGGCGCCTGCCCCAACTGCAACGGCATCGGCCTCGTCTACACCGACCTGGCGATGATGGCCGGTGTCTCCTCCGTCTGCGAGGAGTGCGAGGGCAAGCGCTACACGCCCAAGGTGCTGACCTACCTCCTGAACGGCAAGAACATCAGCGAGGTCCTCGGCATGTCCATCGCCGAGGCGTACGACTTCTTCCCCACCGGCCAGTCCCACACGATCCTCGGCCGGCTGAACGACGTCGGCCTCGGCTACCTCCGGCTCGGCCAGCCCCTCAACACCCTCTCCGGCGGTGAGCGCCAGCGGCTGAAGCTCGCCATCCACATGGCCGAGAAGGCAGCCACCTACATCCTGGACGAGCCCACGACCGGCCTCCACATGGCGGACGTGGACCAGCTCCTCTCCCTCCTCGACCGGCTGGTCGACCAGGGCAACACCGTCGTCGTCATCGAGCACCACCAGGCGGTCATGGCCCACGCCGACCACCTGATCGACCTCGGCCCTGGCGCGGGCCACGACGGCGGACACGTGGTCTTCACCGGCACCCCCGCCGAACTGGTCAAGAACGGCACCACCCTGACCGCCCGCCACCTGCGGGAGTACGTCGGCGGCTGACCCGGGGGCCCGTCGGGCAGCTGGGGGTCCCCCGGCTGCCCCAGCCGGGCGCACCCGCCCCGCGACAGCCCGAAAACCCCGGCGGCGAAGCCGGCCCCTGGCTAGAGTCGACCGGATGTTCCTGGACACACAGGCGTACGACGAAGGTCTGCTCGACGTCGGCGACGGCAACCACATCCACTGGGAAGTCAGCGGCAACCCGCACGGCAAACCCGCGGTCGTCGTGCACGGCGGCCCAGGCTCCGGCTCCAACCCGCGCAGCCGAAGGCTCTTCGACCCCGCCCGCTACCGAGTTGTCCTCTTCGATCAGCGCGGCTGCGGACGCTCCACCCCGCACGCGAGCGACCCGGCCACCGACATGTCCGTCAACACCACCGACCGTCTCGTCGCCGACATGGAGCGGCTGCGCGAGCACCTCGGCATCGACCGCTGGCTGCTGTACGGCGGATCCTGGGGCTCCACGCTGATCCTGGCGTACGCCCAGGCCCACCCCGAGCGGGTGTCCGAGATCGTCATCGCCGCCGTCACCACCACCCGCCGCTCCGAGATCGCCTGGCTGTACGAGGGCGCCGGCGCGTTCTTCCCCGAGGCATGGGACCGCTTCCGGGCCGGCGTCCCCGAGGCCTCCGCCCCGCACGAACTGGTCCCCGCCTACGCCCGCCGGACGAACCACCCCGACCGGGCCGTACGGGAGAAGGCGACGGCCGACTGGTGCGCCTGGGAGGACGCCGTGCTCTCCCTGGAGGGAGCGGGCACCCCCTACGCCGACCGGCCCGACCACGCCAAGCTCGCCATGGTCCGCATCTGCAGCCACTACTTCGCGCACGGCGCCTGGCTGGAGGAGGGCGCCCTCATCCGCGACGCCCACCGCCTGGCCGGCATCCCCGGCGTCCTGATCCACGGCCGCTTCGACCTGGCCGGGCCGCTCGGCACGGCCTGGGAGCTCAGCAAAGCCTGGCCGGACGCCGAACTGACCGTGGTGGAGAACGCGGGCCATACGGGCGGCGGCGATACCCGTACGCACGTACTCGCCGCGCTCGACCGGTTCGCCGGGGAGATCATCGGTCCATGACCACGATCCGGCTCGCCCAGCACCCCGAGGCCGACGCGCTGCTCGCCCGCAGCCCCCTGGCGGCGCTCGTCGGCATGCTCCTCGACCAGCAAGTCCCCATGGAGTGGGCGTTCTCCGGGCCGTACACCATCGCCCAGCGGCTCGGCACGGACGATCTCGACGCGGGACAGATCGCCGCGCACGACCCCGAATCCTTCGCCGCGCTGCTCTCCGAGAAGCCGGCCGTGCACCGCTATCCGGGCTCGATGGCCAAGCGGATCCAGCAGCTGTGCCAGTTCCTGGTCGACGAGTACGGCGGTGACGCCGAGGCGGTCTGGTCGGACGCGGCCGACGGCAAGGAACTGCTCAC
Source organism: Streptomyces purpureus (assembly GCF_014648195.1). GTDB lineage: Bacteria > Actinomycetota > Actinomycetes > Streptomycetales > Streptomycetaceae > Streptomyces > Streptomyces purpureus. Next base: position 293,912 of record NZ_BMQQ01000003.1, on the reverse strand, counting down.
ACGGCTGAAGGCGCTGCCCGGCTTCGGGGTGCAGAAGGCGCAGATCTTCCTCGCCCTGCTCGGCAAGCAGTACGGCGTGACGCCGAAGGGCTGGCGGGAGGCGGCCGGCGCGTACGGCGAGGCGGGCTCGTACCGCTCGGCCGCCGACATCACCGGGCCCGACTCCCTGGCGAAGGTCCGGGCCTTCAAGCAGGAAGCGAAACGCGCCGCAAAAGCCGCCAAATCTGGCGAATGATGCGGGCAAATCTACGAACAATGGCGTGAGTTGCGGCACATCTGTTCACAGGAAGCCCGGAGATCGCTAACTTCCCCTCAACCTCGTTCGCACCGGGAAGGACCTCTGTGAACGCATCCCATCGCAGAGCCGTGGCCACACTGGCCGCAGCCGCACTCGCGACCCCGCTCCTCCTGGCATCCGCCTCCCCCGCCTCCGCCACCCGTGACCCGGGCAAGGCGGCGGCCAAGGACGCCGCCAAGCTCTCGAAGAAGCTGGTCCGCGAGGCGTCCGCCAAGGACGCGTACCAGCACCTTGTGAAGTTCCAGCAGATAGCGGACTCGGCCGGCGGCCACCGCGCGGCCGGCTCCCTCGGCCACGACGCGTCCGCCGCGTACGTGTACCAGCTGATGAAGAAGGCCGGCTACAACGTCTCGTACCAGAAGTTCGAGTTCCAGTACACGCAGACGCTGGCCGAGAAGCTCTCCGTCGTCACGCCCGCGCCGAGTGACGTCGAGATCAAGGCGATGACCTACACCAAGTCGACGCCGGTGGGCGGCATCAAGGCCGATCTGGCCGCCGTCCCGGTCGACGCCACCACCGGCTGCGAGGCGACGGACTACGCCGCCGGCGCGTTCACCGGCAAGATCGCGCTGATCCAGCGCGGTGGCTGCACGTTCGCCGACAAGCAGACACAGGCCGCGGCGGCGGGGGCGACCGCCGCGATCATCTACAACAACACCGACGGCGCGCTCTCCGGCACGCTCGGCGGACCGGAGTTCGGCAAGATCCCGACCGGTGGCATCACCAAGGCCGACGGCGAGAAGCTCGCCGCCGACCTGGCCAAGGGCCCGGTCAACCTCTCCCTGGAGATCCGTCAGCTCCAGGAGAAGCGCACCACCAACAACGTCCTCGCCGAGACGAAGACCGGCAACGCGGCCAACACCGTGATGCTCGGCTCCCACCTCGACTCGGTCACCGCCGGCCCCGGCATCAACGACAACGGCTCCGGCTCGGCCGGTCTGCTCGACGTCGCCCTGAAGCTGGCCAAGTCCAAGGACAAGCCCGCCAACAAGGTGCGCTTCGCCTGGTGGTCCGCTGAGGAGAACGGCCTCCTCGGCTCCGAGCACTACGTCGCCAACATGAGCGAGCTGGACAAGAAGGAAGTCAAGCTCTACCTCAACTTCGACATGATCGCCTCGCCGAACTACGGCCTGTTCGTCTACGACGGAGACAACTCCGACGGCGTCGGCGCCCCGGCCGGACCGGCCGGCTCGGCCCAGCTCGAGCGCGACATCAACGAGTTCATGGACAAGCGCGGCGTCCCGCACGAGGGCACCGACTTCACCGGCCGCTCCGACTACGGACCGTTCATCGCGATCGGCATCCCGTCCGGCGGCACGTTCACCGGCGCCGAGGGGATCAAGACGCCCACCCAGGCGGCGAAGTTCGGCGGCACGGCGGGCATCGCCTACGACGTGAACTACCACGCCGCGGGCGACAACCTGGACAACATCAACATGCGGGCGTTCGACATCAACATCGACGTCATCGCCAACGCGGTCGGCACCTACGCGCACGACCTGAGCTCCCTGCGCAAGCCGGTCGTCACCGTCCCCACCGACGGTGACGAGGGCAGCGGCGGCGGCCTCCACGACGACCACCACGAGGTCACGGAGTAAGGCTCACCCCCGGGGGCCCGGTGCGCACACCGCACCGGGCCCCTTCTCCATGCCTACCGGCGCCGGCGAGACGTACGGGCCGTACCGAACACCGACCGCGAGATCTCCCGCCCCAACTGCGTCCCGACCGACCGGGCCAGCGACCGGAAGATCCCGCTCCCCACCACCTTCTCCACCACGGACGGCTCCTCCTTCTCCGCCTTCTCCGCCCGACGGCGCGGCGCCGCCTCCGCCTCTTCCGCCTCCTCGGCCTCCCGGGCCGCCCGCTCCGCCGCCGCCTCCGCCTCCCGCTGCGCCTCGGTCAGCTTCTCGTACGCCGACTCCCGGTCCACCGCCGTCGCGTACGTCCCGTACAGCGGCGACGCCTCGACCGCCGCCGCCAGCGCGGCCGGCTCGACGGGCCCCATCAGCGAGACCGGCGCCCGCAGCCGGACCACCGCCACCGGCGTCGGAGCGCCCCGCTCACTCAGCACGGTCACCACCGCCTCACCCGTCCCCAGCCCGGTCAGCACCTCCTCCAGGTCGTACGCCGACTTCGGGAACGTCCGCACCGTCGCCTTCAGCGCCTTCGCGTCGTCCGGCGTGAACGCCCGCAGCGCGTGCTGCACCCGGTTGCCGAGCTGGGCCAGCACATCCCCCGGCACGTCCTTCGGCGTCTGCGTCACGAAGAAGACCCCGACCCCTTTCGAGCGAATCAGCCGCACGGTCTGGGTGACCGCGTCCAGGAACGCCTTCGACGCCCCGTCGAACAGCAGATGCGCCTCGTCGAAGAAGAACACCAGCTTCGGCCTCTCCACGTCCCCGACCTCCGGCAGGTCGTGGAAGAGATCCGCCAGCAACCACATCAGGAACGTCGAGAACAGCTGCGGCTTGTCCCGCACCGCCGGCAGCTCCAGCACGGACACCACACCCCGCCCGTCCGGCGCCGTCCGCAGGAACTCGGCCGTGTCGAACTCCGGCTCGCCGAAGAAGCCGCCCGTCCCCTGCTGCTCGAACGCCGTGATCGCCCGCAGGATCACCCCCGCCGTGGCCGTCGAAAGCCCCCCGAGCCCCTTCAGCTCCGGCTTGCCCTCGTCCGACACCAGGAAGGCGACGACCGCCCGCAGATCCTTCAGGTCCACCAGCTCAAGGCCCTTGGCGTCGGCGTAGTGGAAGATCAGCCCGAGGGACTGCTCCTGCGTCCGGTTCAGCTCGAGCACCTTCGACAGCAGTACGGGACCGAAGCTGGTGACCGTCGCCCGCAGCGGAATGCCCGGGCCGATGCCGCCGAGCCCGTAGAACGCGCAGGGAAAGCCGCTCGCCGCCCACTCCTGCCCGACCTGCCCGGCCCGCTCCCGGACCCGCTCGCCCGGCTCACCGGGCGCGGAGATCCCCGACACGTCCCCCTTGATGTCGGCGAGGAAGACCGGCACCCCCTGCCCCGACAGCTGCTCGGCGATCAGCTGGAGCGTCTTGGTCTTGCCGGTGCCCGTCGCCCCCGCCACCAGACCGTGCCGGTTCAGCATCGGCAGCGGGATCCGGACCGGCGCCCCCGGATGGCACCGCCCGTCCCACAGCAGCGCCCCCAGCTCCAGCGCCTCCCCGTCGAACGCGTACCCGGCGGCGATCGCCGCGGCGGCCTCCGGCAGCTCCTCCACCGACTCCTCGCTGGCACTCATCAGGGCCTCAATTCCAGGTTTGCGGCGATTTGCCCCAGCATCGCACCGGCGCCGCGTGGCTGCGCCGGGTACCCCTTGCCCGGTAGGCTTTCCGTGTGATCTTCAAGCGCATCGGTAACGGGAGGCCGTATCCCGACCACGGCCGGGAAAGCACCCGGCAGTGGGCGGACGTCGCGCCGCGCCCGGTCCGCCTCGATCAGCTGGTGACCACCAAGGGCCAGCTGGACCTGGAGACGCTGCTGGCCGAGGACTCCACCTTCTACGGAGATCTCTTCGCGCACGTCGTGAAGTGGCAGGGCGACCTCTACCTCGAGGACGGCCTGCACCGCGCCGTACGCGCCGCGCTCCAGCAGCGCCAGGTGCTGCACGCGCGCGTCCTCGAACTCGACTGACCCCCGGCCCCCGGCCTCTCGCTCGACCGTTCGGGTCACTTGCGGCCCATCCGGACGCGATCGATTGATCATCTAGTAGGCATTGCCACCCGGTCGCATTACGCTGCGCCCATGAGCATGCTCACTCCCCCAGGGATGGGCGGGGAATACCGCATCACGGGTGACAAGTACCCCCGCATGCGTCGCGCCCGACGTCGCCGCAGGATCGTCCTCTCGGCCGTGGCTGCCGTGATCGCCCTGGGCCTGGCCGGCTGGGGGACTCTGCAGCTCGTCGACGTCTTCACCGGCGGGTCCGGCAAGAAGACCACGGCCGGCCGCAAGGCCGGCTGCGAGCCGGGCCCGACGACCGCGGCCGCCCCACCGGTCCCCCTGCCGAAACCGGCCCAGGTCACGGTCAACGTCTACAACGCCACGCCGCGCTCCGGGCTGGCCAAGTCCACCGCGGACGAGCTGAAGAAACGCGGCTTCGTCATCGGCAAGGTCGGCAACGCCCCCGCCGCCTACGACAAGAAGGTCCCCGGCACGGGCATGCTGCTGGGCGCCCCCACGGCCACCAAGGGCGCCTTCCCGGTCCTGGCCACCCAACTGAAGGGCGCCACGACGAAGACGGACACCCGCGCGACCGCGGACGTGGACCTGATCATCGGCACGGCCTTCACGACCCTGAACACCAAGCCCGCGTCGGACGCGGCCCTGGCGGCCCTCGCCAAGCCCAAGACCGCGCCGAAGCGCTGCTGATCAGGGCTCGGCCCGCCTCCGGGGCGCTTTGAGCGTGCGCCCCTTCGGCTCACTCGTCCGAGGCGGTCGGGTTACTCCGCCGAGCCGTACATCCGGTCGCCCGCGTCACCCAGGCCCGGAACGATGTAGCCGTGCTCGTTGAGGCGCTCGTCGACCGACGCGGTGACCACCGTCACCGGCGTGCCCGCGAGCTCGCGCTCCATGACCTCGACGCCCTCCGGCGCCGCCAGGAGCACGACCGCGGTCACGTCGTCGGCGCCGCGCTTGATCAGCTCCTGGATCGCCGCGACCAGCGTGCCGCCGGTCGCCAGCATCGGGTCGAGGACGTACACCTGGCGCCCGGAGAGGTCCTCCGGCATCCGCGTGGCGTACGTCGACGCCTCCAGCGTCTCCTCGTTGCGGATCATGCCCAGGAAGCCCACCTCGGCGGTCGGCAGCAGCCGCACCATGCCGTCGAGCATGCCCAGACCCGCCCGCAGGATCGGCACCACCAGCGGCCGCGGGTGCGACAGCTTCACACCGGTCGTCGGCGTGACGGGGGTCTCGATGTCGACCTGCTCGGTCCGCACGTCCCTCGTGGCCTCGTAGGCGAGCAGGGTCACCAGCTCGTCGGCGAGCCGGCGGAAGGTCGGGGAGTCCGTGCGCTTGTCGCGCAGAGTGGTGAGCTTGTGGGCGACCAGCGGGTGATCGACGACGTGGAGACGCATGCCCCCACAGTAGCCCGCGCTGGCATCAACCCATGCAGCCGAGGGAAGGTGGGGACGTACACATCCAGCGGCCGGGGGTGGTGCAAATGGCGGAACGGGACCGGGCGGAACCCGAGCCCCAGCAGGACGGCCCACGCCAGGAGAGCGACGCGGAGCGCCGCAGGCGCCGCGCCCAGTTCCTGCGCGACCTCAACGAGGCCAAGGCGCTGCGTGAGCGGGTGCAGCCACGCCGGGCCCGGGCGGCCCGGATGCGCCAGGCGATGCGGATGCGTACTTTCCGCTGGTGAGGGCCCAAGGTCAGACTGATGCACGACGCAAGAGCGGAAGACCTCTCCTGAAGCCCGGGTTTCTGCCACGATGCCGATTGGGCGGGGCACTTCAGGAGGGCGCCGCCGGATCGTCACACCTCTGATCAGTGGGAGAGTCACGGTGTACTTCGCCGCACTGCTCGCGCGCACCGAAGACGGGTGGAAAGCGAGCGACACAGAGCTCGACGACGTGGAGACCTTGTCGGATCTGACCGAGCTGGCCCGTGAGGCCTCCGTGGACGAGGACACCGTCCTCGTCTACATCGAGCAGGAGGACGCGTGGTTCGGCCTCGTCCGGGTGGAGGGCGAGGAGGACCCTCGGATCTACGTCTCGGACGCGGCCTCGGCCGCCCGCTCCTCGTACGGGGAGATCCTCACCAATGAACTGCTGGGCGCGGACCGGGACGGCGACGACGACCTGGACGCGCTGGACCTCGACGGTACGGAGGACGGAGAACCGGACGCAGACGACACGGAAGGCGACGACGAGGACGGACCCGAAGGCGCGGTCGAGGCCGTACCCGCGGCTCCGGTCGGCGACCGGGAGATCCTCGGGGACCTCGGCCTGTCCGAGAAGGAGCTGCTGGCCCTGGACACCGACGCCCTGACGGAGATCGCGGAGGCCCTGGGCGCCGGAGAAGTGCTGGAGTCCGTCCGCTAGTGGCCGAGGCAGGACACGCGGAACCCGATCCCGTACGGGATCCCTGGCGGGCGCCGATGCGGCTCGCCCTGGCAGAGGCCGAACGAGCGGCGCTGGCCGGCGATGTGCCGGTCGGCGCGGTCGTGCTGTCCGCGGACGGCACGGTCCTCGCCACCGGCCACAACGAACGCGAGGCGACGGGCGATCCGACCGCGCACGCCGAGGTACTCGCCCTGCGCCGGGCGGCCTCGGCGCACGGGGAGTGGCGGCTGACCGGCTGCACGCTCGTCGTCACGCTGGAGCCGTGCGTGATGTGCGCCGGCGCGCTGGTGCAGTCACGGGTCGACCGGGTGGTCTTCGGGGCGCTGGACGAGAAGGCGGGCGCGGCCGGCTCCCTCGTCGACGTGGTCCGCGACCGCCGGCTCAACCACCGCCCCGAGGTGATCCACGGCGTCCTCGCCGACGAGTGCGCGGCCCAGCTGACGGACTTCTTCCGTAACCGCTGACCTGCGCGTCCTTATGGATTTCTGTGCGGGGGCACCTTTGGGCTAAGCTCTCTCTCGGTAGCGTGTCCGAGCGGCCGAAGGAGCTCGCCTCGAAAGCGAGTGTGGCGCAAGTCACCGAGGGTTCAAATCCCTCCGCTACCGCTCTTGAAGGGCCCTGGTGCACAGCACCGGGGCCCTTCGTGCGTACGAGGCCAACCCCTTGAAAAAGAGCCGTTAGACTCACGCGTCCGCAGGGCGGGTGCTGATCGGGGAGGCAGAGAGCTGATGGTTCAGGCGAAGAAAGTCGCGCTGTACATAGTCGTCGTCTTCGTGCTGTACACGATCATCACCTCCCCCGCCCGGGCCGCGGATCTGGTCCAGGTAGGGTTCGAGGGCATTTCGAGCGCCGCGCAGGGCGTCGGCGAGTTCATGACCGAGCTCATCAACTAGGAGTCCTTGTGATCCGCCACCTGGTCCTCTTCAAGCTCAACGACGGCGTGTCCCGGGACGAGCCGCGCGTGGCGGCCGGCGTGGAGGCCTTCCGTGCCCTGGGTTCGGCCATTCCGGAGCTGACGGTCTGGGAGTGCGCCTGGAACATCACCGACCGGCCGATCGCGTACGACTTCGCCATCAACTCGGCGGTCGAGGACACGGATGCGCTCAAGCGGTACATAGAGCACCCGGACCACCAGGCCGCCGCTGCGCTGTGGCGGGAGTTCGCCACCTGGGTGATCGCGGACTACGAGTTCTGAGCCTTAGCCCCTTCGGCGCCTCTCACCACCCGGTGAGGGGCGCTTTGCGTTGTATGCCCAACATGCCCTCAACACGGCGTTATCCGGTGCTTGCACACAGTGGACATGTCTTGTGATGCTATGACCGCTTTTGACGGATGAGTTGACCGTAGTTGACCGACCGTCGTTGACCACGAGTGGACGACAAAAGGGGTGGCGTGAACGTGCCGGCCAGTACTGCGCCTCAGGTGCCGCCCCAGAACGACACCACCGAGGCCGCGGCCCGCTCCAAGCCGCAGAGCCGGGGCGCCGACACCCGTGCGCTCACCCAGGTGCTGTTCGCCGAGCTGAAGACGCTGGAGCCCGGCTCGCCCGAGTACAGCCGCGTACGGGGCGCGCTGATCGAGGCCAATCTGCCGCTCGTGCGGTACGCGGCCGCCCGCTTCCGCTCCCGTAACGAGCCGATGGAGGACGTCGTCCAGGTCGGCACCATCGGACTGATCAACGCGATCGACCGCTTCGACCCGGACCGCGGGGTGCAGTTCCCCACCTTCGCGATGCCGACCGTCGTCGGCGAGATCAAGCGCTACTTCCGGGACAACGTCCGCACCGTCCACGTACCGCGCCGGCTGCACGAGCTGTGGGTGCAGGTCAGCGGCGCCACCGAGGACCTCACCACGGCCCACGGCCGCTCGCCCACGACCGCCGAGATCGCCGAACGGCTGAAGATCTCCGAGGACGAGGTCAACGCCTGCATCGAGGCCGGGCGCTCGTACCACGCGACCTCCCTGGAGGCCGCTCAGGAGGGTGACGGACTGCCCGGCCTGCTCGACCGGCTCGGCTACGAGGACCCCGCGCTCGCCGGCGTCGAACACCGCGATCTCGTACGCCATCTGCTCGTACAGCTGCCCGAGCGCGAGCAGCGCATCCTGATGCTCCGCTACTACAGCAATTTGACCCAGTCTCAGATCAGCCAGGAGCTCGGCGTCTCACAGATGCACGTGTCAAGGCTCCTCGCCCGCAGCTTCGCCCGATTGAGATCCGCAAATCGGATCGAGGCGTAGCTGGAACGGGTAGACCGGTTCGGAGCAGTTCCAAGCGGTTCCAAATGCCCTACACCCCCTGTTTCCTGCGCAGATCCACCCCTGACATGTCGACATGTCACTACAGCGTGTTGCCGACATGTGACATTCTGCTGGAACCGCGTTTGCCGCAGCCCCACCGCCGGTATTCAGGTGGAGGCTGCGTTCCAACGATGGTCGCGGCCGCGCGACCGTCCGCGACCTCAAGGGGGTGGCATGTCCGTAGAACAGGGCAGCTCGAAGGTGCTCACGCGTGCGTCGAACGAGCCCGCGGCGTCCGAGGCCGCGGTGTCCGAGGCCACGGCGTCCGGTCCGGTCCCGTCCGCCGGCATCCCGGAGCTCATCCCCTCGGAAACCATCGACACCCGCACGCTCTCCCGCTCCCTGTTCCTGCGGTTGCGCGCCCTCGACTCCGCCGGGGTCGACAGCCCCGAGCGCGCCTACGTCCGCGACACCCTCATCGAGCTCAATCTCCCGCTCGTGCGGTACGCCGCGGCCCGCTTCCGCTCCCGCAACGAACCGATGGAGGACATCGTCCAGGTCGGCACCATCGGCCTGATCAAGGCGATCGACCGGTTCGACTGCGAACGCGGCGTGGAATTCCCGACGTTCGCCATGCCGACGGTGGTCGGTGAGATCAAACGCTTCTTCCGGGACACCAGTTGGTCGGTCCGCGTGCCGCGCCGGCTCCAGGAGCTGCGCCTGGCCCTGACGAAGGCCAGCGACGAACTGGCGCAGAAGCTGGACCGGTCGCCGACCGTCCCCGAACTCGCCGCGGTTCTGGGCGTGTCCGAAGAGGACGTCGTCGACGGCCTCGCCGTCGGCAACGCCTACACCGCCTCCTCGCTCGACTCGCCCTCCCCGGAGGACGACGGCGGCGAGGGCTCCCTCGCGGACCGGCTCGGCTACGAGGACACCGCCCTGGAGGGCGTCGAGTACCGCGAGTCCCTCAAGCCGCTGCTCGCCAAACTCCCGCCCCGGGAGCGGCAGATCATCATGCTGCGCTTCTTCGCCAACATGACGCAGTCGCAGATCGGCGAAGAGGTCGGCATCTCGCAGATGCACGTCTCGCGGCTGCTCACCCGCACGCTGGCGCAGCTGCGCGAGGGCCTGATCTCCGACTGACCCTCCGCCGCTCCTCTTCCTGTCTGACGCCGCGTCAGCCACACTGGCGCGATGCGACGGACGTGTCTGGCGGCGGTCGCGCTCTGCCTCGGCGGGGCGCTGACCGCGTGCGGCGGCGGGAGTGGCGGGGATGGTTACGCGGCGGTGGGCGCCGCGGGTTCCGGGGGTCCGGCCGCCGCGCCGCCCTCCGGAAAGGTCGAGCTCACCCCGCTGGACTCGGAGGCGACGACCTCGTCCACGTCCGTGCCGAGACCGGGTACGAGCCGCGGCGGGCCGGGCGCCGGATCTGGTGCGCCGACGGGTGAGGCGCCCGGCCGCCCCGGTGAGGGTACGCACGCCCCGGCGCCGCTGCCCTCCATACCGCCCGTGCCGTCCGTACCGTCCGTGCCAGGGGCGTCGCTGCCGCCGGGTAAGCCGGCCGTGCCGGGGGCCAAACCGCCGACCGGGCCGCCGCGGACGACTGCGCCTGCGACCACGGACCCGCCCACGGCCACCGAGCCGCCGCCCCGGCCTCCGGCGGAGCCCGCCGCGCTCACGCTCGGCGTGCCGGTGCTGGCGGACGCCGACCGGCGCTGGTGCGAGAAGGTGACCGTGGAGTTCCGCAACACCGGTGGCTCACCAGTGCGTTCGGGGACGGTCATTTTCGCGACGCACATCATCGGGGCGCTCGGGGTCGACTGGGCGACCGTCGAGACGGCTCAGCCGCTGCCCGCGCCGATCGCCGCGGGCGCGGTGACGAGGAAGACGTACACGGTCTGCGTGGAGGCCTGGCGGGTCCCCCTGGGCATGCGGGTCGACACCCAGAAGGTCACCGCCGTGTGGAAGTGAGCCGGCGGAGACCGGCGGTGGAACGGGCCTAGCCGAGGGCGAGCCAGGCCACGCCGGCCAGCACGGCGAGCACCACGACGATGCCGACGATCAGCCCGACTCTCGGGCCGGCCGGGGCCGGGGCGGCCTGCTGCCGGCGCGGCGTCCCCTCGTCGACGAAGGCGCGGAACATCTGGGTGCTGCCTGCCGGGTCGTACTGGCCCTCGGGGCCCTGGCCCTGCGGTGCGTGGGGGTTGTGTGCCATGGGGCAGGACCCTAGCGAACCCTCGGCCGCGACCCAAGGCTGCGACCGCCCCGCGACTCCTTTGCCAGAGCTTTAGGAGCCTTCGCCCCTTTTTCATTTGCCTGTAGCAACCAATGGCCTCTATGGTTGCCCTAAGCAACAAGATGTGGGGGTGCCATGGCCGAGCGGAGCCAGTACGAGGAACTGGCCCGGCAGATCAGCGCCGTGGGCGCCGTGAAGCGGGGCCTGGCGCGCATGCTGCCCGCCGAATGCCCCTCCGGATCCGCCGCCGTCCTCGCCCTCGTCGACCGATACGGCGAGATGCGGATGAGCCGCCTGGCCGAACTGCTCGCCGTCGACACCTCGGTGACCAGCCGCCATGTGGCCCATGTGGTGGAACGCGGCTGGCTGGAACGGTCGCCCGACCCCGAGGACGGACGCTCCCGCATCCTGCGGCTCACCCCCGCCGGACAGGACCTGCTCGACGGCCTCGGCCGCCGCACCGCCGACCTGTTCGCCCACTACCTCAAGGACTGGTCCGACGAAGAAGTGGGACAGCTCAACACGATGCTGGCCCGCCTCCGCGACTCCTTCGGAGACTGCCGGGCCCACCCCACCACCCGTACACCCGCGTAAACCCCGTCACGAAGGAAGTTCATGGCTACGACCACACCGACCGGTGTGCGGGGCGGCCACGCCAAGCACGGAGGCGCGCCCTCCGCCGACGGCGCTCCGATGTCCCACCGGCAGATCATGGAGGCGCTGTCCGGGCTGCTGCTCGGCATGTTCGTCGCCATTCTGTCCTCGACGATCGTCTCCAACGCCCTCCCCGAGATCATCAAGGACCTCGGCGGCGGCCAGAGCGCCTACACCTGGGTCGTCACCGCTGCCCTGCTCTCGATGACCGCGACCACCCCGCTGTGGGGCAAGCTGGCCGACCTCTTCTCCAAGAAGCTCCTCGTCCAGATCGCCCTGGTCATCTACGTGGCCGGCTCGGTCGTGGCCGGACTCGCCCAGAACACCGGCATGCTCATCGCCTGCCGCGTCGTCCAGGGCATCGGCGTCGGCGGCCTCACCGCCCTCTCCCAGATCATCCTCGCCGCGATGATCGCCCCGCGTGAGCGCGGCCGCTACAGCGGCTACCTCGGCGCCACCTTCGCCGTCGCCACCGTCGGCGGCCCGCTGCTCGGCGGCGTCATCACCGACACCGACTGGCTCGGCTGGCGCTGGTGCTTCTACGTCGGCGTGCCCTTCGCTCTCATCGCCCTGCTGGTCCTGCAGAAGACCCTGAAGCTCCCCGTCGTGAAGCGGCAGGTCAAGGTCGACTGGTCGGGCGCCTTCGTGATCAGCGCCGCCGTCTCACTGCTGCTCATCTGGGTCACCTTCGCCGGTGACAAGTACGACTGGATGTCCTGGCAGACGGCGGCCATGGTCGGCGGCTCGGTGCTGCTCACCGGGCTCTTCGTCCTCGTCGAGTCCAGGGCGAGCGAACCGATCATCCCGCTGCGGCTGTTCCGCAACCGCACCATCACCCTCGCCTCGCTCGCCTCCCTCTTCGTGGGTGTGGCGATGTTCGCCGGCACGGTCTTCTTCAGCCAGTACTTCCAGCTCGCCCGGGACAAGTCCCCGACGATGTCCGGCGTGATGACCATCCCGATGATCGCGGGTCTGTTCGTCTCCTCCACCGTCTCCGGCATGGTCATCACCAAGACCGGCCGCTGGAAGGCCTGGCTCGTCACCGGCGGTGTGCTGGTGACGGCGGGGCTCGGACTGCTCGGCACCATCCGCTACGACACCGAGTACTGGCACATCGCCGTCTTCATGGCCGTCCTGGGCCTCGGTCTCGGCATGATGATGCAGAACCTCGTCCTGTGCACCCAGAACCAGGTCGCCCCCGCCGACCTCGGCGCGGCCTCCTCCGTCGTCACCTTCTTCCGCTCGCTCGGCGGCGCGGTCGGCGTCTCGGCCCTCGGAGCCGTCCTCGCCAACCGGGTCACCACCTACGTACGGGACGGCTTCGCCGAACTCGGCCCCAAGGGCGCGGCGCTCGGCCACGGCGGTACGGGCGGCGGCGGCATCCCCGACCTGGACGCGCTGCCCGCGCCCGTGCGCACGATCATGGAGAGCGCCTACGGGCACGGTGTGGGCGACGTCTTCCTCTGGTCGGCGCCGTTCGCGCTGCTGGCGTTCCTGGTGACCCTCTTCATCAAGGAGGTCGCCCTCAAGAGCGGCGCGTCGAAAACGCCCGACGAGACGGCCGCCGCTGATGTGGAGGCTGTCGCACCGGCCGTGGAGACCTCGGCCCCGGCCGGGATCCCCGTCTGCGGTACGGTCCGCACCGCCGACGGCGCGGCCGTGCCCGGCGCCGCGGTCACCCTGATCTCCCTCGGCGGGCGGCAGCTCGGCCGTACGGTCGCCCCCGCCGACGGCGGCTACGCGCTGGACGCGCCGGGCACCGGCTCGTACGTCCTGATCGCCTCCGCCGACGGCTTCCAGCCGCAGGCGTCCACCGTCGTCGTCGGGGACGGGCCGCTCGCCTACGACGTGCTGCTGTCCGGCACCAGCGGGCTGACCGGTGTGGTCGTCACCGAGACCGGCGGCCCGGTCGCCGGCGCCATGGTGATCGTCACCGATGTGCGGGGCGATGTCCTCGCCACCGGGGCGTCCGCCGAGGACGGCGCCTTCTCCTTCGCCGAGCTCGTGCCCGGCGCGGTGACCGTCGCCGTCAACGCCCACGGCTTCCGGCCGCTGGCCCTGTCCGTGGAGATCGGCGGCCAGGGCGTGACCCGCGTCGAGGCCGCGCTGCGCGCCGGGGCCATGGTCCGGGGCGTCGTACGGGCCGGTGCCGGGGCCGGACGGCGGCCGCTGTCCGACGCCCGGGTGACCCTCGTCGACGCCGCCGGCAACGTCGTCGCCACCGCGACCACCGGCGAGGACGGCGCCTACGTCTTCACCGACCTGGATGCCGGCGAGTACACGGTCATCGCCTCCGGCTACCCGCCGGTGGCCGGACCGGTCACCGTCACCGGCCTCGGCGCCGACGGCCACGACATCGAACTCGCCCACCCGGGCGAGTGATCCGACCCCCGGGGGCGCTTCGAGCGGATGCGCCCCCGGGTCCGGGGCGGCGGGCAGGGGACGGCCTGCCGCCCCGCCATCGTTCATGCGCGAGGAGAGAAACGGGATGGGACTGCACGCACAGGTGAGGACCCGGGACGGCTGGGCCCTGCCGCACGCGGTCGTCACACTGACCGACGCCACCGGCGTCCAGGTGGCGCGGGCCACCGCCGACCAGGAGGGCGCGGTCGCCTGTGACACCGCGCTCGCCCCCGGCCCGTACACGGTGATCGTCACCGCCGTCGGATACGCCCCCGCCGCCCGCACGGCCTTCGTCACCGCCGCCGGCCGGGCCGACGCGGGCACGGTCGTGCTGGCCCGCCAGGGCGGCGCCGCCCTGCCCCCGCCCGGCTCCTGGTCCCTCGACCCGGCGCACTCCTCGGTCGCGGCCGTCGCCCAGCACCTGGGCATCTCCAGCGTCCGGGGCCGGTTCACCGACTTCGGCGGCCGGATCGAGATCGCCGAGGACCCGGCCCGCTCCCGGGTAGAGGCCGTCATCGAGGCGGCCTCCGTCGACACCGGCAACGGCCTGCGGGACAAGCACCTGCGCTCGCCCGACTTCCTGGACGTGGCCGTCCACCCGCGGATCACCTACGTGTCGACCGCGCTGACCCCGGCCGGCCCCGACCGCTGGACCGTGCACGGTCACCTCGCACTCCACGGTGTCGTACGTGACGTGGCACTGGACCTCGCCTACCTCGGCACCGGACCCGACCCGTGGGGCGGGCTGCGGGCCGCCTTCCGCGCCACGGCCGAGCTGCGGCGCGAGGACTTCGCCCTGCACTACAACCAGGTCGTGCAGGCGGGGATCTCCGCGATCGGCACGACCCTCAAGGTCGAACT
>NZ_BMQQ01000003.1:58930-279115 GCF_014648195.1 Streptomyces purpureus | reverse complement strand
GGACATCCAGGCGGTCCAGGGAGACCTGCCCGTCCTCTGAACACGCACCGGCGGGCACGCGGGCACGGCGCGGCGCGGTCACTCCAGGCGGGCGCAAGGGCACGGCGCGGCGCGCTCACTCCGGGCGGGCGCAAGGGCACGGCGCGGCGCGCTCACTCCGGGCGGGCGGCCATCGCCTCGATGCCCTTGATGATGAGGTCGAGCGCGAACGTGAAGTCCCGCTCGCGCATCGCCGCGACGCTCTCCCCGCTCCGCTCCGCGAGCAGCCCCACCGCGTTCGGGAAGTTCTCCGCGAACCGCGGCTGCTCGGTCATCACCTGCACGGCCTCGCGGTAGTAGTCGTCCTGGCTGACACCCGCGCTCACACACCGCTGCAGGAACTGGCCCTCGATGGTGCCGAAGCCGTACACGAACTGGAACACCGCGGCCAGCCCGCCCATCTGGCCGTACGGCGGCAGATCGGTGTTGGCCATCACCGCGTGGCCACGGGCCGCGAACGCCACCGCGTTCGGGCCGATGTTGAGGTACGTGCCCGTCAGGTGCGAGGCCCAGGGGTGCCGCACGAGCATCTCCCGGTAGCCGCCGGCCAGCTCCCGGAGCTGTCCGCGCCAGTCGGCGACGTCGGACACGTCCGGGAGCTCCACCTCACCGATCACCGCGTCGAGCGCCAGCTCCAGCAGGTCGTCCTTGGTGTCGACGTACCAGTAGACGGACATCGCGGTGACGTTCAGCTCGGCCGCGAGGCGGCGCATCGAGAACTTCCCCAGCCCGTCGGCGTCGAGCAGCCGAACCGCCGCCGCGGTGATCCGGTCCCGGTCGAGCCCGGAGGGCTGATCGGCCCGGCGGCCCCGGGCCGCCTTGCCGTCCAGCCACACACTCGACCGCGCCGGACGCTTCGTACCTTCGGCTGCCGACACCATGGGATCCTCCTCGCGCTGCTGCCCCGATGCTATGCCGCCGCCTTCGGCGCGTCGGAGCGCTCGGCCCGGCGCAGCAGCAGCGCCGCCAGCAGACCACCCGCGAGCACCGCGACCGCGCCGACCAGCTGACTCGTCTCCAGTCCTGAGGCGAACGCGTCGGAGATCCTGGCCCGCTCGGCCGGCCCGCCGGCCGCGGCGAGCGCCGCCGGCAGGGAGACGGCCGCGGTGGAGACCAGCGCGGTGAACCGGGCGTTCAGCACGGCACCGAGGACGGCGACACCGAGGCCGTTGCCGAACTCGGCCAGGGTGCCGTTGATCCCCGCGCCGACGCCCGCCTTCTCCGGCGGTATGGCGCTCATGATGGCGTTGGCCATGGCGGGCATGGACAGCGCGATCCCCGCACCCATCACCACGAGCCCCAGCAGCATCCCGCCGTAGCCGTTCTGCCCGCCGAGGACGGCGATGGCGGCAAGACCCGCCGCGACCAGCGCCATACCGATCGCGATGGTCAGCGGCGTGCCCAGCTTGGGCAGCAGCCGGGCACCGGCCCCCGTCAGGTTGAGGGCGACGATCGTGAGCGCGAGCGGCGCCGTCCGCAGACCCGCGTCCAGGGGCCCGTACCCGAGCACGAACTGCAGGTGCTGGGTGAGCAGGAACAACGAACCGGTCATGCCGAAGGCCACCAGGATCGCGCCCGCGACCGCGCCGACGAACCGCTGGTTACGGAAGAAGTGCATGTCCAGCATGGGATGCGGGGTCCGCAGCTCCCACAGCGTGAAGGCGCCCAGGACGAGCACCCCGATCGAGGCCGAGACCAGCACCTCGGCCGACGCCCAGCCGTGGTCCGGGCCGGAGATGATCGCGTACACGACGGCGGTCATACCGATCGTGGAGAGCAGCGCGCCGAGCAGGTCGGGCCGCTCCCCCTGCTTGTGCTTGGACTCGGGGACGAGCGCGGCGACGGCCACCAGACCGAGCACCGCGACCGGAATGTTGATCAGGAAGATCGCGCCCCACCAGAAGCGGTCCAGCATCACGCCGCCGATCAGCGGCCCGGCCGCGAAACCGAGCGAACTGACCGTGGACCACAGCGCGATGGCCTTCACCCGCTCGCTGTCGTCGAAGATCTGCACGACGACGGCGAGGGTCGTGGTCATCAGCAGCGCGCCGCCGATACCCATGCCCGCGCGGGCGGCGATCAGCTGGGTCGAGGACTGCGCGAGACCGGCGGCGAGTGAGCCGATGCCGAATATCGCGAGGCCGGTCATCAGCATCAGTTTGCGGCCGTAGCGGTCCGCGGCGTTTCCGGCCGTGAGCAGCAGACCGGACTGGACCAGGGAGTACGCGTTGATCATCCACTGGATGTCGGACGTGGAGGCGTCGAGCTCCTTGGTGAGGGAGGGGATCGCGACGCTGAGGACGGTGTTGTCGAGCAGCACGGTGAGCTGGGCGAGACAGATGACGCCGAGGATCAGCCAGCGCTGCGGATGGCCGCCGGTGGGGGCGGGGGTGGTGGACTCGGCGGTCGTCGCCGTCATGCCACGCTCCTTGTACGGTGTACGGGACTGTGCGGCGTACACCGTACAAGGCTCTCCCATACGCTGTACAAGGATTTTCACGCGGGCCTGGTCAGGTCGTGGAGAGTCACACCTTCGACGGTGACCTTGGCGAAGCCCGACTCGACCCAACTCAGCAGCTGTGAGCTGGTGTTTCCGCCTGGGCGGGGGCCGGGCCGGGTGGCGCCGCGACCACCGCGATCAGCGCGACCGCCGACACCACCAGCCAGGTCCGCAAGCTCCAGCGCCGCCCGCGCCCGCTACTCACCAGGCTTGATCAGATATCCGGCCCCCCGCCGGGTGTGGATCATCGGCGACCGGCCCGCGTCGATCTTCCGCCGCAGATACGAGATGTAGAGCTCGACCACATTGGCCTGGCCGCCGAAGTCGTACGACCACACCCGGTCCAGGATCTGCGCCTTGCTGAGCACCCGCCGCGGATTACGCATCAGATAGCGCAGCAGCTCGAACTCGGTCGCCGTCAGATGGATCGACCGCCCGCCCCGCGTCACCTCATGGCTGTCCTCGTCCAGCGTCAGATCCCCGACCGCCAGCAGCGACCCGGCCCGCGCCGCCGTCGCCGACCCGGTCCGCCGGATCAGCCCACGCAGCCGCGCCACGACCTCCTCCAGGCTGAACGGCTTGGTGACGTAGTCGCCGCCGCCCGCCGTGAGCCCGGCGATCCGGCCCTCGACGACATCCTTCGCCGTCAGGAACAGCACCCGCACGTCCGGCAGTTCACGCCGCAGCCGGCCGAGGACCGCCGGTCCGTCCATGTCCGGCAGCATCACGTCCATCACGACAACGTCCGGCCGGAAGTCCCGCGCCGAACGCACCGCCCCGGCCCCGTCACCGGCGCTGCGCACCTCCCACCCCTCGTACCGCAGGGCCATGGAGAGCAGCTCGGCGAGCGAGGCCTCGTCGTCCACGACGAGCACCCGCACGGCGGATCCGTCGGGCCTGAGCAGATCGGTACGCCCCTGGGGCGAGGTCGTGGTCATACCACCACGCTGGAACGGCAGGCTGAGAAGACCCTTTCCCGAGTCTGTGATTTCCCTAAGAATCCCCGGAACCGGTCCTCCGGGACGCCGGCACGGCGTCCGGCGGCCCGAACAGCGCGTGGGCGTTGCCGTGACACACCCCGCGCAGCCACTCCTCCCCGAGCCCGAGCCGCTCCAGCGCCCGCAGCTGGTGCACGTACCCGTACGGAATGTTCGGAAAGTCGCTCCCCAGCAGGATCCGCCCGCCCAGCTCCCGCAACCGCCCCCGCTCCCGGCCCGGGAAGGGCGCGAGCCGCTCGGCGAAGTCGGTGAACGCCATCGTCGTGTCCAGCCGCACCTGCGGATACCGCTCCGCGAGATCCAGGAACTCCGTGTACTCCGGCATGCCCATGTGGGCGACGATCAGCCGCAGCCCCGGATACCGCGCCAGCAGCCGCCCCACCGGCCCAGGCCCCGTGTACTTCCCGGGCGCCGGCCCCGACCCGCAGTGGACGACCACCGGCACACCCGCGTCCGCGAGCACCCCCCAGGCGCCGTCGAGACGGCCGTCGTTGGGGTCGTACTCACCGACCTGGAGATGCGACTTGAACACCCGCGCCCCGGCCTCCACCGCCTCCGTCACGTACGAGGTGGCGTCGGCGTCCGGGTAGAGGGTCGCGGTGTGCAGACAGTCGGGCGTACGGGCCGCGAAAGCCGCCGCCCAGCCGTTCAGCCAGCGCGCCATGCCGGGCTTGTGCGGGTAGAGCATCGAGGTGAAGCGCAGCACCCCGAACCCGCGCAGGATCTCGACCCGGCGGTCCTCCTCCTCGCGGTAGGTGATGGGCCACTCCATGCCGGTCAGCGGCCCGACCGCGTCGAAGTACGCCCACACCTTGTCCAGGACCCGCTCGGGCATGAAGTGGGTGTGGACGTCGATCAGCCCGGGAATCCCCAGCCCGGCACAGAACGCCCGTACGTCCTCCGCCTCGCGTCCCTCGCGCCCTTCGCGCCTGTCAGTCCCGTCACCCCCATCCGTCCCGTCACTCCCGCTCGAAGTCATAGCTCCGCTCCACCTTGGCGACGTGAATGCTGTAGCGCCGGTACCACTCCTGCCGCCCCCGCCGCTGCGCGGCCTGATGCTCCAGATTGCGCTGCCAGACCGCGATGGCCTCCTCGTCACGGAAGTACCCGACGGTGATGCCGAGCCCGCCGGGCACCCGGGCCGACTCCTGCCCCAGGAACCCGGGCACCTCCTTGACCAGCTCATCCATCCGGTCCGCGGTCTCCGCGTAGCCGGGGGCATCGCCTTCGAGGTGGGAGGTGAACACCACGGTGTAGTACGGCGGTTCAAGTCCGCGCACGAGATCGTCGCTCATGTGGATCACCCTCCGCCGCGCCCGCGCCCCCTGTCCAGCGCCGAAGGAAACAAAGTTCCGGGACCGGCCGCCCTGGACCGGACCGGCCGCTGGACCGGACCGGGCCACACCGGACCATCCGCCGGACCGGGCCGGCGCCGCTAGAACAGCCCGCCCTGCACCCCGGGGGCCACCGCCTTCACCGGCACGGACACCCCGTCGCCGGCCCCGGCCGCCACCAGCCCCCACCCGGCCATCAGCCGGGTGTCCAGGACCAGCCGCCGCCCGCCCCCGGCGACGAGATGCAGATCGGGACCCGCCGCCGCGACGAGCTCCCCCACGACGGACCCGTCGTCGACCAGCTCGGTGACCACCCCGTCCACACCCGTCACCGCGTCCAGACCGAACACCCCGGCATGATCGACGACCCCCAGCTCAAGCACCTCCAGCGTCTCCGCCCACCCCGCCAGCCCCACGGCCCGCCCGTACAGCTCCTCGACCTCCCGCCGCCGCTCCCCAGGCCCGGGCAGCACCGCCCGTACGGCCCGCTTACGCGCGTACGGAATCCGGTCCGGCACCCCCAGCGCATGCCGCAGCAGCTCCTCGGTCCGCCGCGCTGCCATCAACGGCCCCCGACCCAGCCAGCCGAACACAACGGCCCCCTGCTCCAGCAGCCGCGCCGCCCCACGCTCCTCGGCCGTGATCCCCACCTTGACCATGCCGGGCCCGAACCACGCCAGATACACCCGGTACGTCCGCGGATCATCGACCAGCGTGTCCGCCGCCACGGACCGCGACCGATCCAGCCGCGCACACTCCTCACACTGCCCACCGGTGCTCCGCCCCCCGACGACAGCCCCGAAGGGACACCCCCGCCCCCGCACCCCGAGACACACCCGCTCCCCGACGCCCCGGAACGCGACCACCTGCCCGTACTCCAGCCGGGACCCCCGCCCGCCCTCCCACTGCAACACAGGCGCACCCTCACCCCACCTGAGCCCCCGACACCCCCACACTCCACGTCCCACCCGACCAGCCTCCCACTCACCCCAAACGCAAGAGGCCCCCGGATTTCTCCGGGGGCCTCTCAGGCTGTGCACTCGGCAGGATTCGAACCTGCAACCTTCTGATCCGTAGTCAGATGCTCTATCCGTTAAGCTACGAGTGCTTGTGCTTCCCGGCGTTTTCTTGCCGGTCGGCGTTGCGGGAACAACATTACATGACCTGCGCCGTGACGCGAAATCCATTCCCCAAACCACCCCTGACCTGCGGAAACGCCATCCTGGGCACTTTCGGCGCCCAGACCCGGGCGTCATCCGGACGCGGCGGATCCCCCGAAAGAGCGACCCGACAGGATCCCGGGAACGACCGAAGCCCCGGCCGTGAGGCCGGGGCTTCGGTGATCATGCGCGGAGGCGGAGGGATTTGAACCCTCGATGGGCTTTAAGACCCAAACCGCATTAGCAGTGCGGCGCCATAGACCGGACTAGGCGACGCCTCCAGCACACCCGCGCGAGCGCGAGTGGTGCGTGCAGATGATGACACAGCCGGGTGGGATGCCACCAATCGCACCCCACGGTACTAGGCACCCCGCCCGCAGGGCAAAGACCTTTCCCCCGCCCCGGCCCACCCTCCACCCGGCCCCACCTGCGGCGCCCGGACCCGCCCCCGACCCACCCCGCCGGAGGCGGCCGGCTTGCGCAACGCACCGCCGTGCGGAGCGTTAGACGTGTCGGAGTTCCGGGCGCCCTCCCCGGAGCCGTACCACCGGCACCACCCGTATCCGCTCCGCCCCCGGGAGTTCTCATGCTGCGCCGTCTCGCCCTCACCACCGCCGGATCCCTCGCCGCCCTCACCCTCACCCCCGCCACGGCCACCGCACTGCCCCTGCCACCCCTGCTGGCCCCGGCCGAGGACTCCCTCACCGTGACCGTCTCCAAGACCGGGTACGCGAACGCCGACGGAACCTTCGAGCTGACGTGCGGCACCACCCCGGAGGGGAACCACCCCGCCGCCAAGGCCGCCTGCGCCCGCCTCGACGAGCTCGCCCAGCAGAACGAAGACCCCTTCGCACCGCTGCCGCAGGACCAGATGTGCACCCAGATGTACGGCGGACCCGCCACCGCCCACGTCACCGGCACCTGGCAGGGACGGACCATCGAGGCCCACTTCAGCCGCACCGACGGCTGCGAGGTCGACCGCTGGGAGAAGCTCCAGCCCGTCCTGCCCATCCTCAGCCGCTGAACCGCCACCGGACCCGGCCAAGCGCCAAGCAAGGCCCCAGGTCCGTCCGGCTCCGTCATACGCGCAGGTCACGTGCCCAAGGCGTGCGCCGCGTGCACAGAACATTGGTGAGAGCTCCCCCTCATCCACCGTCGCACGCCCCCGCCCTGCCCTTAGACTCCTTCAGTGACAGGCTGCGGCCCGAGGGGCAAGATGGGGCCGGCCGTCCGCAAGATGCAGTAGGTCAGGGAGGAAGCGTCGTCGTGAGCAGCAGGCCATCCCGAGGCGCTGCTCGCCTCGCAGCCATACTCGACGCCCTCCCCGACGGGCTCGTCCTCGTCAACTGCAACGGCACGGTCGTCAACGCCAACACCATCGCCCTCGGCATGTTCGAGACCCCCGGCACGGCACTCGTCGGCCGCGGACTGCTCGACCTCCTCCCCGCCTTCGACTCCCGCCTCATCCCCGGCTCCATGCGCCGCCCCGAAGGCGCCGACGACCAAGGCCGCACCAAACCCACCCGCATGGTCGCCCGCCGCACCGACGGCAGCGAATTCCCCGTCGAAGTCACCAGCGCCAACCTCGAGGACGGCCGCGAGGCCTACGACTCGTACAGCAGCTACACCGGCGACGAACTACTCATGCTGGTCGTACGCGACCTTTCCGGCACCCTCGACACCGAAGCCGAACTCGCCCGCTCCCAGCGGCAGACCGAGATGATCCTGCGCGCCGCCTCCGAAGGCGTCGTCGGCACCGACACCGACGGCCGCGTCGTCCTCGTCAACCCCGCCGCCGCCCAGATCCTCGGCTACCGCGCCAGCGACCTCGGCGGCCAGGCCCTGCACCAGCTGATCCTCCACTCCCGCGCCGACGGCGAACCCTTCCCGTACGACGAATCCCCCCTCGCCGACACCCTCAAGTCCGGCCGCAAGCACCGCGTACGCAACCAGGTCCTGTGGGCCAAGAACGGCTCCCCGGTCTCCGTCGACCTCACCACCGCACCCGTCCGCGACGGCGACCAGCTCGTCGGCGCCGTCATGACCTTCACCGACCGGCGCCCCTACGAGGAACAGGCCGAGAAGCACGCCGCCGAACTCGCCGCCCTCACCGAACGCCACAAGGCCGAACTCGCCGACAAGAGCGAACGCCACAGCGCCGAACGGGAACAACAGGCCGAAGCCCACGCCGCCCTCACCGCCCGCCACGAACAGCTCACCGCCGTCCTCGGCGAATCGCTGCGCGGCCCCCTCGAGGAGCTGCGCGCCCAGCTCAGCACCCTCGCCGCCGACGACGCCGGCCAGCTCTGGCCCGAGGCCAACCAGGTCCTCCACCACCTCGCCGCCGGCTACGCCCGGATGACCACCCTCGTCGACAACGTCCTCGGCTACCAGCGCCTCGACTCCGGCGCCGAGGAACTCCACAAGGACCTCACCCTCCTCGACGCCGTCGTCAGCGCCGGCATCGAAGGAGCCGTCGAACTGATCGGGCCCGGCCGCGCGCAGTTCGCCGTACACGCCCCGCCCATCGAGGCCGAGGTCGACGCGGCACGGCTCTCGACCGCACTCGCCCACCTCGTCGCGGACGTCGCGGGCGTCGACTCCACCGGCAAGGCCAAGCTCGTACCCGGCGGCGGATACGCCGACTCCACGATCGTCGTCGCCGCCGCCCAGCGCGGCGACGTCGTACGGATCGAGG
The DNA here is from genome assembly GCF_014648195.1 of Streptomyces purpureus. Classification (GTDB taxonomy): domain Bacteria; phylum Actinomycetota; class Actinomycetes; order Streptomycetales; family Streptomycetaceae; genus Streptomyces; species Streptomyces purpureus. Next base: position 270,386 of record NZ_BMQQ01000003.1, on the reverse strand, counting down.
TCCGCGGCCCCTACGCGGGCGGCGACCCCGTCCACGAACCGATCGTGCGCGGCATCGTCACGGCCCACGGCGGCGTCCTGCAGACGCACGAGGTGCCCGGCATGAACGGCAGCGCGTACGTCCTGGAGGTGCCGCTCGGCAGCGGCGCCGGGACCGTCACCCCGCCGCCGGCCCCCGCCGCCGCCCAGGCCAACACCCCCGCCCTGCCCGCCCAGCAGACCGGCCCCGGCTCCGGCTCCCCCGCCGGGGATCAGGCGACGGACGGTGGCACGGTCGCGGGTACGAGCGCAGGCGCCACCGTCGGCGGTGGACGCCGTCGCGCCCGGCGCGCCTCCACCGACGCCTTCCTGGAGCCCGCCGTCGCCCCTGAGGGCGGCAGCGAGCCCACCGGCCGCCGCCGGGGCCGGACGGCCGACGCCGTGCCCCCCGCCCCCGAACTCATCCCCGCCCAGAACACCGGCGCCCCGGCCGCCGAACCCACCGGCCGCCGCCGAGGCCGCCCCAGCCCCGCCGAAGACGCCCCCCGCCCCGCCGAAGGCTCCGTCGTCACCGCGGCCGAAGGCGCCCAGGGACGGGCCGCACTCGGCGAGACCGTGCCCCCGCAGGGCGTACCCACCGACCCCGTACCCCCCACCGGCCGCCGCGCCCGCCGCCCCGAACCCCAGGGCGGCGCCCTGCCCGCGCTCCCCGCCGCGGCCACCCCGCCCCAGCCCGAGAACCCGCAGGCCCAGCCCCAGCCCACCGGCCGCCGCGCCCGCCGCGCCCTTGGCACCGCCGGGCCCGCGGCCGCCTCACCGGCACAGGCCGAGGCGCCGCGCAGCCCGTTCGCACTGCCGCCCGCCGCCGCCGACCGCGCCCCCGAGGCGACGGCGGACGACGAAGGCCGCCACGACGCCGTACGCACCGCGCCGGACGCCGACCACACCCCGCCGCAGCCGCACCCGCTGCCCGCCCCGACCGGACGCCGCCGCGCCCGTACGGACGCCCCCGCACCCGCCCCCGCGCCCGAATGGGCCGAGAACGGCACCACCGGCACCACCGGCGGCGGCCTCGCCGCACTCGCCACCCAGGAGCCGCAGGCGCCCCAGGCACCTACGGCGCAGGAGGCCCCTGGCGAGACGCGCGGGGGGACCGGTTCCGTACCGCTGCCTCCCGCGCTGCCCAATCCCCTGCCGAATCCCGTGCCGAATCCGCTGCCGCCCCTCGCCCCGGCCGCCCCCGCGGCACCGGCGGGCCGCCCGGCCGCGCAGCCTCTGCCGCCCGTACAGCCCCAGCCCGCCCCGGCGCCGGCTCCCGCGCCCACTCCCACTACGGCGGCGGCGACCCCGCAGCGGCCCCAGCCGCAGCCCCTGCCCGCGGAGAACCCGGCGCCCACCGGCGACGTCACCTCCACCCAGGGCCGCGCCTTCAGCGTCCGTACGCTCGGCCAGGGCGTCCCCTTCGCCCAGCAGCTCGCCCCCCAACCGCCGTTGCCCGGCCAGCAGCAGACCGCGCCCGTCGGCCGACGGCGCAAGCTCGCCGCACCCCCCGAGGGCGAGCGCCCCACGCCCCCGGACACCACCGCGCGCCCCCACCCCCAGCCGGCCACCCCGCCGCAGCCCCTGCTCTCCACGCCGCCCGAGGGCCGCGCCTACGCCATAGGAGCCCCGGACGAGGACGGCCCCGAAGGCCCCGAGCCGCTGGACGGCCCCGGCGGCGCGGTCGAGGTCACCAACAAGCCTCAGCCGCTGCCCGTGGACGACGAACTCCCCCCGGAGCCGCTGGACAACCCCCGCCGCCTCCTCGTGTGGCCCGCCCCGGACGTCGCCACCCAGCAGGCCCTCAGCGACCGCGGCTACCGACCGGTGATCGTGCACTCCCGCGAGGAGGTCGACGCCCAGATCGCCGCGTTCCCCGCGGCCCTGTTCGTCGACCCGCTCACCGGGCCCATCACCCGTACCGCGCTCCAGTCCCTGCGCCAGGCGGCGGTCGCCGCCGAGGTCCCCGTACTGCTCGCGGCCGGCCTCGGCCAGGCCACCCGCGAGGCGGCCTACGGCGCCGACCCCGCCGTCCTCCTCAAGGCCCTGGCCCCCCGCGACAGCGAACAGCACCCCTCCCGGGTCCTGCTCATCGAGGAACACGACGACATCGCCACGGCGCTGACGGCGACCCTCGAACGGCGCGGCATGCAGGTCGCCCGCGCCGGGGCCGACGCCGACGCGGTGACCCTCGCCCAGCAGATGCGGCCGAACCTCGTCGTGATGGATCTCATGCAGGTACGCCGTCGGCGCGCCGGAATCATCGACTGGCTGCGGGCCAACGGACAGTTGAACCGCACGCCGCTCGTCGTCTACACGTCCGCCGGACTCAACGAGGCGGAGCTGCCGAAGCTGTCGTCGGGCGAGACGGTGCTGTTCCTCGCGGAACGCTCGACGAGCGCGGAGGTCCAGTCCCGGATCGTGGATCTGCTCGCCAAGATCGGCACCAACTGACAGTCGTCATCCGCCCGGTGGACGGATGACGACTGACGGATCACCGATGACAGTTCAGGACTGACGGATCACGGCTGACAGATCACGACTGATGGATTACGGCTGACAGATGACAGCTGCCGTCACCGGATCTCGGTGACCTCCAACTCGCCCTCGGCGTACTGCTTGCGGATCACCTTCTTGTCGAACTTCCCCACGCTGGTCTTCGGCACCGCCTGCACGACCGCCCAGCGCTCGGGCAGCTGCCACTTGGCGATCGATTCGCCGAGGAAGGCCTTCAGGTTGTTGTAGTCCGCCGTCGCGCCGTCCTTCAGGACGACGGTGGCGAGCGGGCGCTCGCCCCACTTCTCGTCGGGCACGGCGACCACGGCGGCTTCGGCGACCTCCGGGTGGGCCATCAGGGCGTTCTCCAGCTCGACGCTGGAGATCCATTCGCCGCCGGACTTGATGACGTCCTTGGCCCGGTCCGTGAGGGTGAGGAAGCCGTCCGGGCTGATGACGCCGACGTCGCCGGTCTTCAGCCAGCCGTCGTCGCTGAACTTGTCGGCAGGCCGGAGCGGCTCGCCCGAGGCGCCGCCGTAGTACGCACCCGCGATCCAGGGGCCGCGGACCTCCAGCTCGCCCGCCGACTCGCCGTCCCAGGGGAGGTGTTCGCCGCCGGGGCCGACCAGGCGCGGTTCCACGCCGGCCGGGAAGCGGCCCTGGGTGATGCGGTAGGGCCACTCCTCCTCGGAGGTGAGACCGGCCGGCGGGTTGGCCATCGTGCCGAGGGGGGACGTCTCGGTCATGCCCCAGGCGTGGCAGAGGCGGACGCCCAGCTTGTCGTAGGCCTCCATGAGGGAGGGCGGGCAGGCCGCGCCGCCGATGGTGACGCTGGCCATGGAGGAGAGGTCGCGGGGGTTGGCGGTGACCTCGGCGAGCAGGCCCTGCCAGATGGTGGGGACGGCCGCGGCGTGCGTGGGCTTCTCGCGCTCGATCATGTCGGCGAGCGGGGCGGGCTGCAGGAAGCGGTCGGGCATCAGCATGTTGATGCCGGCCATGAACGTGGCGTGCGGCAGGCCCCAGGCGTTGACGTGGAACTGCGGCACCACGATCAGGCTGGTGTCCTTGTCGGTCAGGCCCATCGACTGGGCCATGTTGACCTGCATGGAGTGCAGATAGATCGAACGGTGGGAGTAGACGACGCCCTTGGGGTCGCCGGTGGTGCCGGAGGTGTAGCACATGGCCGCGGCCTGGCGTTCGTCCAGCTCGGGCCAGTCGTATCTGGTCGGGCGGCCGGCGATCAGCTCCTCGTATTCGTGCACGCGGGGCGTGACGCCGTCGAGGGTCGAGCGGTCGCCGGGGCCGGAGACCACGATGTGTTCGATGGTGGGCAGATGGGGGAGGAGGGGTGCGAGCAGCGGCAGCAGCGAGCCGTTGACGATCACGACCTTGTCGGCGGCGTGGTTGACGATCCAGATCAGCTGCTCGGCGGGGAGCCGCAGGTTGAGGGTGTGCAGGATGGCACCCATCGACGGGATCGCGAAGTATGCCTCGACATGGTCGGAGTTGTTCCACATGAGTGTGGCGACCCGGTCGTCGGCGGCCACTCCGAGCTCGTCGCGCAGGGCGTTGGCGAGCTGCGTGGCCCGGGCCCCGGACTCCGCGAAGCTACGGCGGTGCGGCTCCGCCTCGCCGGTCCATGTGGTGATCTGCGAGTCCCCGTGGATGGTCATCCCGTGGTGCAGGATGCGGGTCACAGTCAGTGGTACGTCCTGCATGGTGCTCAGCACGGCGTCCTCCCGGTGGGCGCTGCGTTGCGACAAGGGTGTGGAGATTCTGCGCGCGTACCGGGCGGTATGTCACTACCCAAGAGTAGATTTGCCTCCGAAAACTAGCGCTGATCACTTCCATGGTCAGTGCACTGATCATTCCGGTGCAACTGTTACCTGCGGTCACCGTCGATGCGTCGAGCCGGGTGGACGGTCATCGCACCGGCGACAGCTCCGGGTCCTCGCGGAGCTTGCCGAGCGCCCGGGACACCGCGCTCTTGACCGTGCCGATGGACACGCCGAGCACCTCCGCCGTCTGCGCCTCGCTGAGGTCCTCGTAATACCTGAGGACGACCATCGCCCGCTGCCGGTCCGGGAGCTTCATCACCGCACGCCACATCGCATCGTGCAGCGCCTGCTCCTCGGCCGGGTCCGGCTCGGGCAGCCCCTGCGGCTCGGGCAGCTCGTCGCAGACGAACTCGTCGACCTTGCGCTTGCGCCACATCGAGGTCCGGGTGTTGACCAGCGCCCGCCGGACGTAGCCGTCCAGCGCCCGGTGGTCCTCGATCCGCTCCCAGGCCACATAGGTCTTGGCGAGCGCGGTCTGCAGGAGATCCTCGGCGTCGCACGGGTTCGCGGTCAGCGAGCGCGCGGTTCGCAGAAGCACGGGCCCCCGCGCCCGTACGTACGACGAGAACGACGGGTACGACGGGAATCCGGTGGCTACGGTGGCGGCCTGGTTGGCGCCGATGCAGACGGCAGTGGTCATACCTCCAAGCTAGGAGCGCCCACTACTCCAGGGATCGGCCCCAGGTCCCGAACCCGAGTCCGCCTCAGGTTGTAGGGGTGGGGCTGTCTCCACCTCCTGAAGGTGGAGGGAGGCTCAGGGTTCTCGGGGTCGTATGCGGCTCGTGTCTCAGCCGTCCGCGGCCAGGATCAGCCCGGAGGTGGGGACTCCGGTGCCGGCCGTGACCAGCGTCCTGGCCGCGCCGGGTATCTGGTTCACCGATGTGCCGCGGACTTGGCGGACGGCCTCGGCGATTCCGTTCATCCCGTGCAGATAGGCCTCGCCGAGCTGTCCGCCGTGGGTGTTGAGCGGCAGCGCGTCGTCCTTGACGAAGCCGGCCGCCTCGCCCGGTGCGCAGAACCCGAACTCCTCCAGCTGCATCAGCACGAACGGGGTGAAGTGGTCGTAGAGGATGCCCACGTCGATGTCGGCCGGGGCCAGCCCTGAGGTCCGCCAGAGCTGGCGGGCGACCACGCCCATCTCGGGGAGGCCGGTGAGCCCGTCGCGGTAGAAGCTGGTCATCGCCTCCTGGCGGCGTCCGGCGCCCTGGGCGGCTGCGGCGATCAGCGCGGGGGGATGCCTCAGGTCCCGGGCCCGCTCGGGGGTGGTGACGACGATCGCCTGGCCGCCGTCGGTCTCCTGGCAGCAGTCGAGGAGCCGCAGGGGCTCCACGATCCACCGTGAGGCGGCATGGTCGGCGAGGGTGATCGGCTTCCCGTGGAAGTAGGCGGCCGGGTTGGTGGCCGCGTGGCGACGGTCGATGACGGCGACGTGCCCGAAGGCCTCGGTGGTCAGCCCGTATGTGTGCAGATACCGCTGGGCGGCCATGGCCACCCAGGAGGCCGGGGTGAGCAGCCCGAACGGCAGCTGCCAGCCGAGCGCGGCGCCTTCCGCCGACGGCTCGCGCCGCTGGACGCCGGAGCCGAAGCGGCGGCCGGAGCGTTCGTTGAAGGCGCGGTAGCAGACGACGACTTCGGCCACTCCGGTCGCCACGGCGAGCGCCGCCTGCTGGACCGTGGCGCAGGCGGCTCCGCCGCCGTAGTGGATACGGGAGAAGAAGGACAGCTCGCCGATGCCGGCGGCCTGGGCGACGGTGATCTCGGGGCTGGTGTCCATGGTGAAGGTGACCATGCCGTCGACGTCGGAGGGGGTGAGCCCGGCGTCGTCGAGGGCGGCGTGCACGGCTTCGACGGCGAGCTTCAGCTCGCTGCGCCCGGAGTCCTTGGTGAAGGCGGTCGCACCGATGCCGGCGATGGCGGCCCGGCCGCCGAGGGAGTCGCGGTTGCGGACGCTCATGAGCCCGCCTCCTCGGGCAGGGTGAGGGTGACGGTGCCGGTGACGTGGTGGCCGAGGCCGTTGGCACCGACGACGCGGACCTGGGCGGTGGCTCCGTCGAGGTCGGTGACCGTGCCGGTCAGGGTCATCGTGTCGCCGGGATAGTTGGGCGCGCCGAGCCGGATGGCGACCTTGCGCAGGACGGCCCCGGGGCCGAAGTGGTCGGTGATGTAGCGGCCGACCAGGCCGTTGGTGGTCAGGATGTTCATGAAGATGTCCGGGGAGCCCTTCTGCCGGGCCAGCTCGGCGTCGTGGTGCACGTCCTGGTAGTCGCGGGAGGCGATGGCTCCGGCGACGATCAGCGTGCGGGTGATCGGGATCTCCAGGGGTGGCAGTCGGTCGCCGACTCTCATCGGTCTCCTCCCTTCGCGATCGCGTCGCCGAGCTCGGCGAGGAGTTCGGTGGCGTGGCCGAGGTGGGCGTCGAGCTGGCGTCCCCACAGGAAGTGCCGGTGGACAGGGTGGTCCAGGTCGGCCCCGAGGCCGCCGTGGAGGTGCTGTCCCGTGTGGACGACCCGGGTGCCCGCTTCGGAGGCCCACCAGGCGGTGGTGAGCGCGGCCTCCTCCCAGGGCAGCCCTTCGTCGTACCTCCAGGCGGCCTCGTAGGCGGTGACGCGGATGGCTTCGGTGTCCATGTGGGCGTCGGCGGCCCGGAGCAGTACGCCCTGGTGGGTGGAGAGCGGGCGTCCGAACTGTTCGCGGGTGGTGGTGTGGGCGACGGCGTGGGCGAGTGAGCCGGCGCAGACTCCGGCCTGGAGGCCGGCGAACGCGATGCGGGCGGCGGCTTGCACGTCCTCGTAGGCCCGGCCGGATCCCGGGCGCTCGGACACCATGCGCTCGGATCCCAGTCGTTCGCCGGGGGCGCCGTCGAGGACGAGCCGTCCCGCCGACCAGGGGGCGGTGAGTTCGACAGGCTCGACGCCGGCGTCCTCGGTCCGTACGAGCCACAAGGTGTGGTCCTGGTCGGGGACGAGGACATGGGTGGCGTCCCGCAGCCAGGGCACCTGGTCGACCGTGCCGCTCAGCCGCGCGGTCCTCGCCCCGGTCTCCCCACTCCCAGCCGCGACACCAGTGCCGGTGCCGGCGGGCACCGCCCTGACGGCGGGCCGTGCCGGGAACGCCCCGGTCACGACGGCCGACCCGTCGCGCAGGGCGGGAAGCAGCCGCTCGCGCTGTGCGTCGGTGCCGTGCCGGGTGACGGCGAGGATTCCGTACACGCAGCTCGCCGCGAAGGGCACCTGCGCGGTGGTCCGGCCCTGTTCCTCGAGGAGGAGGACCAGTCCGAGGAGTCCGGTGGCTTCCACGGCCTCGACGAGTCCGGCCCCGCACAGCGCCTTCCACAGCTCGCTGTCGCTGCCGGTCCCGGCGGCCTTGAGCTGTTCGTGGGTGGACAGGTCGGTGAAGATCCGCGCGGCCAGCCGCTGGGCCGCGGTCTGTTCCTCCGTGGGCGTGAAGTCCATGTCAGACCTCGCCTCCTCGGAAGACGGGCAGCTCCAACTCGGGATCGACGCGGAGGAATTCCAGTTGGACGGGCATCCCGATGCGAACCTTGTCGTACGGCACACCGACCACGTTGCTGATCATCCGTACGCCTTCGGCGAGCTCGATCAGGGCCACCGCGTAGGGCGGGTCGAAGGCGGGGAAGGGCGGGTGGTGCATGACAACGTACGAGTAGACGGTGCCGGCGCCGCAGGCCTCGACGGTGTCCCACTCCGGGGAGCCGCAGTCGTTGCACCCCGGCAGCCAGGGCAGGCGCAGCGTCCCGCAGCCGCCGCAGCGCTGGATCAGCAGACGGTGCCGGCCGACGCCCTCCCAGAATCCGGCGTTGTCGCGGTTGATCACCGGCCGGGGCCGGGTGCCCTTCGGTTCCCGGGCGGCGGGCGCGTACTTGAGAATGCGGAAGCGATGCGTCCCGGCGAGCTGTCCGTCGGCCCTGATGTCCATCCGGGTCGTGACGAAGTGGCCGGTGCCGAGCTTGGTCGTCTTGCGGGGCGAGACCGATTCGATCACCGCGTCGAAGGTGATCCGGTCGCCGGGCCGCAGCGGTCTCAGATACTCCTGCTCGCAGTCCGTGGCGACGATCGAGGTGTATCCGGCGCCGTCGAGCAGGGCGGACAGCTCGTCGTACGCCCCCGAACGGTCCGTGTGGCCGGACAGGCCCCCCATCGTCCACGCCTGGAGCATCGTCGGCGGGGCGACGGCCCCCGGTCCGTCGTACGCCGGGTTCGTGTCCCCCATGGCCTCGCACCAGTGCCTGATCATGGGGGTGTTGACGAGGTCCTTGCCGACGCCCGAGGTGGAAGTCGGCCGCCCCTCGTACGTCGTCAGCTGTTCGTAGAGCTCCGTCACCGCCGCCCCCTCTGCACGGTCTTCACATCTTTCATGGTCTTCGCGCTCCGCATGCCGAGCCGCATCGTCGCGACGATCTCCCGCTGCACCTCGCTCACCCCGCCCCCGAAGGTGTTGATCTGCGCGGCGCGGTTCATCCGCTCGAGCTCGCCGTCCCCGGCCGTGCCCGCCCCGAGCGCTCCTGGCGATCCGGCCCGGACGAGCGCCGCCTCCCCCGCGATCTCCTGACATATTCGATACACCGCGACCGCCGATTCGGTTCCCGCGAACTTCACGCCGCTCGCCTCGCCCGGGTCGGGCCCGCCAGCGCCTGCCGCCCCCACAAGACGCCAGTTGAGCAGGCGTGTCGCCGCCAGCCGGGCGTGGGCCTCGGCGGCCCGGATCCGCACCCACGGCTCGTCAATGCGCCGCCTCCCCGTCACTGGATCGGGGGTGCGGGCCCGGGCGAGCGCCGACGCGTAGAAGTCCTCGGCCTGCATGCCGATCGCGGCCAGCGCCACCCGTTCGTGGTTGAGCTGGTTGGTGATGAGCCCCCAGCCGCCGTTCTCCTCGCCGACGAGGTTCCCCACGGGGACGCGGACGGCGTCGTAGTACGTCGCGGTGGTCATCAGCCCGCCGACCGTGTGGATCGGCGTCCAGGAGAAGCCGGGTGAGCCGGTGGGCACGAGCACGATGGAGATGCCCCGGTGCTTGGGGGCGTCCGGGTCGGTGCGGCAGGCGAGCCAGATCCAGTCGGCGTTGTGGGCGTTGGAGGTGAAGACCTTCTGTCCGTCGATCAGCCAGTCGTCGCCGTCGCGTACGGCGCGGGTGCGCAGCGCCGCGAGGTCCGTGCCGGCCTCGGGCTCGCTGTAGCCGATGGCGAATACGGTCTCGCCCCGCAGGATCCGGGGGAGGAAGTACGCCTTCTGCTCCTCGGTGCCGTATGCCATGAGGGTGGGGCCGACGGTGTTGAGGGTGACCATGGAGACGGGTGCGCCCGCGCGGTAGGCCTCGTAGAAGAAGACGAACTGCTCGTCGGCGCCCCTGCCCTGCCCTCCGTACTCCTCGGGCCAGCCGAGGCCGAGGAGGCCGTCGGCGCCGATCCGGCGCAGCAGTCGGCGCTGATCGGCCGTGTCGTCGGCGGGTGGTGGCCCGTCCGGCAGCAGAGTGCGGAAGTAGGCGCGGAGTTCGGAGCGCAGCCGTAGCTGCCGTTCGGTCGGGGCGAGGTGCACGGCGGGGCCTCTCGGACGGACCAGTCAAGATTTCTGACTGTCCGTCAGAAATAGCGGCGGAGTCAAGAGGCGCGGCGCCGGGACGAGGCGGCGGGACGGGCGGCGGGCTCGCGGGCACATGGGAACAGCCTGTGCGCCGATGCCGAAGCACCGCCGCACAGGCCGCTGTTCACCTCACAGACGTGCCCCCCGTCGGGCCGGTCCTTACCAGAGGTTCGTGAAGGTCACGACGGCGTTGTCCTGGTCGATCGCCGTGAAACCGGAACCGTTCACGCTGGCCGTGTTGGCCTGGTTGGAGGCGCCGGCACCACTGGCCACCTGCTGGGTGGTGGTCGAGTTGCCGTTGTTGTCGTTGCCGACTCCGCTGCCCACGATCGAGGCCACGGTCGCGTTCGATCCGTCGTCCGCGAGAGCGCCGTTGTCGGCCTGGGCGACCCCCGCGAAGAGCGCGGCGGTCAGCGGGAGAGCGGCGACAGCGGCGATGACGCGGGCGGTACGGATGCTTGCCATGTGTGTTCCTCCAGGAACGGTAAGGAAGTAGGGCTTGATCCAAGGCAGCTGGCCGACCGCCTCGGTCGAGTTCACGACGTCGCGACTCCAGAGTTGCCCACCGAATCCCCGGCGAACCACCCCTCACCACCCGATTCCCTCTCAAGCGTGAGAACAAGTCGATAAACCCCCTTTGCCGCGCCGAACCCGCAGCTCAGCGCGTTTCGGCCAAGGAAACGGGCCATTACCAGGGGTGAAGCGTTTCGGCACATTTTCAGCCAATCTTCCCCCCTTCCCATCTTCGAACAGTTGTACGAAGATGGAGCCATGGCCACTCACGACCGGCACATCGCCACCCTGGCCCTCGCCCACGCGCTCTCCGCCGCCGAGCGCGGGCTCCCCGTCATCCCCCTGTCCCCGACCAAGCTCCCCGCCCTGCCCACCCCGCACCGCGACGAAAGCGAGCCCTCCGCCTGCCGGGGCGAGTGCGGCCGCCCGGGGCACGGCGTCCATGACGCCACCACCGACCCCGCCGCCGTACGGGCCCTGTTCGCCGCCGCGCCCTGGGCCACCGGCTACGGCATCGCCTGCGGCCGGCCCCCGCACCACCTCATCGGCGTCGACCTCGACACCAAGTCCTCCACGGACTCCCTCGCGGCCCTCCAGCACCTGGCGCTGCGGCATCTGTTCACGCTGCCGCCCACGGTCACGGTCCTCACCCCCAGCGGCGGCCGCCACCTCTGGCTGACCGGCCCGCCCGACACCGTCGTCCCGAACTCCGCGAGCCGCCTGGCCCCGGGCATCGACATCCGCGGCGCCGGTGGCTACCTCGTCGGCCCCGGCTCCGTCACCGCCCACGGCGCCTACCGCCTCGCCCCCGGCACCGCCGATCTCCCTCTTGCGCCCTGCCCCCGCGCGCTGCTCCGCCTGATCGCGCCCCCCGCGCGCCCGCACCACCCCGCGTCCCCGCACCCGCCCCAAGGGCAGGGACTGATCCACTTCGTCCTCGCGGCACACGAGGGCCAGCGCAACACCCGCCTGTTCTGGGCGGCCTGCCGCGCCTACGAGAACGGCATCGGCGACACCCTCGCCCCGGCCCTCACCACGGCCGCCCTCCGCACCGGCCTCACCGAACGCGAGGCCCGCGCCACGATCGCCTCGGCGGCCCGCATGACGGCCCGCCCACACCCCACCGGCGACGCCTGAACTCCCCGCCGCGGCACGGCCGGAACGACGAAAAAGGGGCGCCCCTTTTCAGGAGCACCCCTTACGACCAGCACTCATGCTGACCGGCACGCGGTGGGTGTGGGATTTGAACCCACGGTGACTCGCGCCACGACGGTTTTCAAGACCGTTCCCTTAGGCCGCTCGGGCAACCCACCTGCGCCCCACTTCGCCTGCTGCGGAGCGGGCTACAGCCTACCGGCTGGGCGCACCGGGCGGGGTGGCCCGGCCAGAGGGTGGCCACAGGTCCATTGACTGGCCGCAGAAGGCGCGTAAACGACCAGTGGCTCCCCGGCCCCGCCCGCGGCCTGCGGCCGACAAGGCATACAGCAACGGCCATGTCCGCGAATTCCTACGTCGCCGAGGCATCCGGCACACCATCCCGGAGAAGACCGTGAGGTTCCCCCGAGATGCGGAAATACTCTCTCATCAACCCGTATCCGTCCCAGAAAGCCGATCGCAGACTTCAGGGACCGTTACCCTCTCGCAACAGGAGGCTGGCCGCCAGCCGGAGCTTCTACCGCGTTCCGGACGTCACCTGAAGTGGCATCCACCGTGGCCGACAGCAACGTGTCACCTCTGCGGGCTGCCAGACGCCAGTGGACTCGCCACTCGTCTCCGTGCCGCTCGACCAGGTAGACGGGCTTTTCACGCTGGCTCTGGCCGGGCTTGAGCTGATGACTGGTTTCGAACTTCTTCCATGCCACGTCCTCACTAATGACGGCCTGGGGGAGCGTGGGGTCATCGACATGTCGGGCGATGAGGTCGGTCATGCGGCCAGACGGTTCGATCAGGATGTCCAGGCGCATCGGCATGAGAAGCTTGCCCTGCCAGCGGCGCCATTCGACGACCCAGCCGAGGTCCTTCGCACTTGAATCAACCGGCCAGACCTTGACGTTCGAGTCGAGCAGCGCCCAGGGCGCATAGCGCTGAGCGAAGACGGTTGCTACAGAGCGGGCCTCCTCCGCCGTGCGCACTGGGCGGCTGCCCCCCGGAATCCAGTAGGCGTGCGTTCCCTCACCCTGACCAGTCGGCGTGAAGTGGACCGTAAGCTTCTCGCGATCCGGCCAGGTCAACTCGGCAAAGCCCCCTGGCAGAGGCGCGTTGATCGTGCTGGGGCCGCCAATGTTGTTGTGGACGTTCGCCTTGTCGACGGTGTAGGTGCCGTTGAACGCCTCCTTGAGTGCCGTGTTGAGCGCCTGAACGTGCTGCGCGCTCGCCGTAGGCGCCTCTGTGGGCAGAACAGCGCGCACCGGCTCAATAGCCGTGGCCCACGTCAAGGCGATGAGCAACGAGGTAGCGACGCCGGAGATGGCAGCACGCCGGACCACGATCTGATCAAGAGGCTTGCCGTTGTTGACTCTGCGGCCTATGAGGGCTCCCATGGCTGCGCCTATGAGGACGCCAACAGTGTTGGTGAACAGATCGTCGGTGTCACAGAGACGGGTGATGAAGAGGAGAGTGGCCTGGGCGGTCTCCACCGTCGCGGTGAACAGAACACCGCCTAGGGCACCAAACAACGGCCGTCGGGTAGCCAGGACCGCGAACAGGCCGAAAGGGGCGAAGAGGAGGACGTTGAGTTGCCCCTGCGTCGTCGTCAACGCCTCGGTCACAGCGGGGTTGATGCTGCACTGGTAGGTGAGGATCCCGCTCCCGCCCCAGGTCGTGAGAAAGATGGGCCCGATGGTCGAGGAGGCCCACAACCCGTAGAGAGCCCCGCGTGCACGACCAAGGCGCCGGGCGGTAGCGAGGCCCACGGCAGCACCGACGACGAGGGTCACGGAGATGGCGAACGCGAGAAAGGCGAGATGGTCCTGAAAGACGGCTTTGATCACTTAAGGTGCCTGTTCGTAGGAAGGGCCCGCATCGACCCCAGCGGGCTAGGAGCGATGCAGGCCCTGGCAGCGTGCCGGCCCTTTAGCAGGGCTGGGCGGCTGGCGTCGTGTAGGTAGCGCCACCACTGGTGTAGAGCTTGCCGATGATTGCGCTGCAGCTCGCGGTGAGCCCCGTGGACTGTTCGTAGTGGAAGGGCACACTGTTCATGTTCTGGAACCCCCACCAGTTGTTGGCACTGTGGCGCTCATAGCCAAGCTTTGCCGTGAGGGCACCGCCGCCCGTGCGGTAGTAGTTCACCTTGATGTAGTTGCCCGTATTGGTGGTGTAGGCGGACAGGATGCCGTTGGACATCTTGGTGCACCGGCCCCCCTTGGTGATCCAGCCGTCACTGGGGCATGAGGTCGCACCACCCGCGTATGCCGGAACCGTGCCCAGGCCGAGCATCGCGGCCGCGGTTGCACCGATGACAGCCGCACGTATACCAGAACTCACGAGAGTCTCTTTCGCTAGTTGATCAAGAAGCAAACTCTCTGATCTTACGTTCGTCTTGGCATTCACCAGCACATGACTATCAGTCAAAGTTGCTGCTCAGTCACACTAGTGGGGTGGGCCGGGCGCTGGGATTGCTGCCGATTCGGGGAACTCCAGACCGCCCCCGGGTGGCCACGAGCTGGCCACACACACTGATCCACCCTGCAGCCAGGTGGGACACCGCGGACAGCCGGACACGTCGAAGGGGCTGCCGATCTGCTCGGCAGCCCCTCTCAAGTGCAGCTTTCCCAGCTGCGGAATGTTCGCGCGGTCGACCCGAATCCGACGGCGAACCTGATCACGGTTTTCAAGACCGTTCCCATAGGCCGCTCGGGCAACCCACCCCGCTCCACCCCCTGTCGGGGTGACGCGGGGACAGCCTATCCGGTCATGTGGTGGGTGGTCAGCTGTCGCCCTTGCGCTGGCCCAGGGTGACGTCGACCGTGGATTCCTTGCCGCCGCGCTCGTAGGTCAGCTTGACCGTGTCGCCCGGCTTGTGGGTCCAGATCTCGCTGATCAGGGTCGGGCCGCTGTCGATCTGCTTGTCGCCGAAGCGGACGATGACGTCGCCCGGCTTCAGACCGGCCTTCGCCGCCGGGCCGCCGGCCGGGACCGACGGTGTGCCGCCCGCGCCCTGGTCGGCGATGGTGGCGCCGGCGCCCTTGTCCGTCATGTTCACCGTCGCGCCGATGACCGGGTACACCGGCTGTCCCGTCTTGATCAGCTGCTCGGCGACGTTCTTCGCCTGGTTCACCGGGATCGCGAAGCCAAGACCGATCGAGCCCGCCTGCGACTGGCCGAAGCCGTTGCCCGCCGACTGGATCGCGGAGTTGATGCCGATGACCGCACCGCGCGCGTTGAGCAGCGGACCGCCGGAGTTGCCCGGGTTGATCGAGGCGTCGGTCTGCAGGGCGCTCATGTACGAGTTCTTGGCGCCGGAGCCGTCACCGGAGGCGACCGGGCGGTTCTTGGCGCTGATGATGCCCGTGGTGACCGTGTTGGACAGGCCGAAGGGGGCGCCGATCGCGATCGTCGCGTCGCCGACGGCCACCTTGTCGGAGTCGCCGAGCGGCAGCGGGGCCAGACCTGCGGGCGCCTTCTTCAGCTTCAGCACGGCGACGTCGTAGCCCTGGGCCCGGCCGATGACCTCCGCGTCGTACGTCTTGCCGTCGGAGAAGGTCGCCGAGAGCGTGCCGCCCTCCGCCGCCGAGGCCACCACGTGGTTGTTGGTGAGGATGTGGCCTTCCTTGTCGTAGACGAAGCCGGTGCCGGTGCCCGTACCGCCCTCGCCCTCGCCGTCGGCGCCACCGGACTTCGCCTTGATCGTGACCACGCTCGGCAGCGCCTGGTGGGCGACGCCGGCGACCGTACCGGGGTCGCGCTTGAAGTCGGCCGGGGAGTCTCCGGAGGAGACCGTGGTCGAACTGATCGCGTTGTCGCCACGCTCGGCGGCCCAGTAGCCGATGCCGCCGCCGACGCCGCCCGCGACCAGTGCGGCCGCGAGAACGGCCGCGACCAGCCCGCCGCGGCGGCCCGGGGACGGGGGAGCCGCGGCGGTGTGGGGCGCGCCCCACACGGGGCCCCCGGCGCCGCCTGCGGCGTACGCGGGCTGTGCGGGCGGGGGCGGCGGCCAGCCTTCGCCGCCCTGGGTGTGCGGAGCGGGGGGTGTCACCGGCATCGGCGCAGTGGCGGGCTCCTCGGCCCCGGAGGCCGCCACCGGCCCGGCAGGATCCGCGGACTCGACCGGAGCGGCGGGCGCCGACGGCGCGGGCGAGGCGGGAGGCGCCGGGGGGACGGCGGGGGCGGCAGGGACGGGAGGTGCAGGCGGTGCGGACGGGGCAGTCGGGTCCGCCGGAACCGCCGTGCCCTCGTTCTCGGTGCTCACAGCTCTCTCTCCTCGGTTCACTGCACAGGTTGTCGCACTGGTCGTCGTGCGGGTCGCCGTACGGGCGTCGCACTGGTCGACGGACAGTGATGACGGAAGTCTCGTCTGCGGTCAGCTTTTCCCACTGGCCGTCAGGCCACTGTAAGCGGGAGCTGTGCGTCCGGACCTCATTCCTTATATCCGACAGAACGGACACCTCCGTAGGGGTGTCCCATCCGCCAATGGCACCATGACGCCGTGACCCACGCACGGCAGCACACGATTCAAGTCGTCGCCCACCGAGGCGCCTCCGAGGACGCGCCGGAACACACCCTTGCCGCGTACATGAAAGCGATCGAGGACGGCGCCGACGCCCTCGAGTGCGATGTGCGGCTCACGGCCGACGGTCATCTCGTCTGTGTCCACGACCGCCGCGTCAACCGTACGTCCAACGGCCGTGGAGCCGTCTCCGCGCTGGAGCTCGCCGATCTCGCCGCGCTGGACTTCGGCACCTGGAAGGGGCGCGAGGACTCCAGCGAGAGCCCGGACCGGGGGGACCCGGAGCTCACCTCCGTACTGACCCTGGAGCGGCTCCTGGAGCTGGTGGCCGACGCCGGCCGCCGCGTCGAGCTGGCCATCGAGACCAAGCACCCGACCCGCTGGGCCGGACAGGTGGAGGAGAAGCTGCTCCAGCAGCTGAAGCGGTTCAATCTCGCCGACCCCGCGCCGGGCAGCTCGCCGGTCCGCGTCATGAGCTTCTCCGCGCGTTCGCTGCACCGGATCGCGGCGGCGTCGCCCACCCTGCCCACGGTCTACCTGGCCCAGTTCGTCACCCCGAGACTGCGTGACGCGAGGCTGCCGGCCGGTGCCCGGATCGCCGGCCCCTCGATGCGGATCGTCCGTCACCATCCCGCGCTGATCCTCCGCCTCCAGCAGGCCGGCCACCAGGTCCATGTATGGACCGTGGACGAACCGGAAGACGTGGAGCTCTGCTCCCGGCTCGGCGTCGAGGCGATCATCACGAACCGGCCGAAGCAGGTCCTCACCCAGCTGGGACGCCTGTAACACTCGCCAACCCTCGCCCACGGCGTCACACCCGCCCCTCTGGTAACAGGGTGTGCCCCGGCGCGTTCGGACCGTATTCGATCGTCACGAGTGCGTCACCGGAGGCGTACTGGCCGGTTTCCGGTCCAGTCCATTGGGGCATCCACACCGTGGCGTGGGGCGAAGGAGGTCTCGGGGGTGGCGTTGGTGGTGGCACAGGAGGTGCCCACGTCGTCGAGCATGGCCGTACCCCATGGCCCTGCGGGCGTGGGTGAGGCAAGACACCGTATGCGGGAGCAGCTGCGCCGCAGCGGCATGTCCGAATCGGTCGTCGACGACGCGGTACTGATCCTTTCCGAACTGCTCAGCAATGCCTGCCGGCACGGCAGGCCGCTGGGCCGGGCCGATGTGGGCGACGGCGACATCCGTGCCGCCTGGCGGCTGGACAAGCGGGGCGGCCTGACGGTCGAGGTGACGGACGGAGGCGGCCCGACCCGCCCTGTTCCGGCCACACCCTCGGTCACCGCGCGCGGTGGCCGCGGGCTGAACATCATCAGCGCGCTCGCCCAGGACTGGGGCGTACGGGACGGCGCGGCCGGCGAGGTCACGGTCTGGGTGGTCGTGACGGAAGGGCACCGCCGCGACGATTTTGCTACGCGCGTCACCGGCCCGGGGTTCGAGTTCCTGGACACCTACGACGATCCGTACGAGAGCTGAGGCGGGGGCGCGAACAGGTGGGACCGGCGCATGCGGCCCTGCGGGGCCGGATCCCGGCCCGCCCGACCGCGGCCCGGCTGCTCGGAGCAAGGCCCGGCGTTTCGGCGACCCCCGAAGGCCCTCGGTCCCCCAGCGCCCGCGCCCCGGCGCACCACGCACCCTCGGCCCGGCCCGGTCCGCCGAGCGCCCGCCGCCCCCGGGTGGAACCCGGACCCGGCACCCGGCCCGACCGGCCCAGCCCGGTCCACCCGGCACCCGGCCCCGCCTCCGCCGCTCCCCGCACCATCCGCACCCCAGCCATCGGCTCGTACGCCGACCGGCGACCGCTCCCTACGGCTAGGCTCGCGCCCGACACAGCACTGTCGTAATCGGGAGAAAGCCACACCATGGCCAAGAAGCGCCCCCAGACCAAGGCCGGGAAGCCGCAGCTCAAGGACGGCGAGATCGCCGTGGTGGGTGCCCGCGAACCCTGCCCGTGCGGCTCGGGCCGCCGCTACAAGGCGTGCCACGGCCGGGAGGCCGCCCACGCCGTGACCGAGCTGGTGCAGCGCCCCTTCGAGGGGCTGCCTGGCGAGTGCGACTGGGTCGCGCTCCGCGAGCTGGTGCCCGCCGCGACCGCCGAGCTGTCCCTGAAGGGCGGGCTCCCGGAGGGCGTGCCGTCGGTGACGCTCGCCACCGTCCTGCCGATGGCCTGGCCCGCGCTGCGCCGCGACGACGGTTCCGTCCTGCTCGCGCTGCAGAACGACACCTCCTCCGGCGACCTCAGCCGTGACCTCGCGGACACCCTCACGCGCGCGCTGACCGCCGAGCCCGGCACGCCCGTCGCCGCGCAGCGGGCGGCCGCCGACGGTCCGCGGCTGCAGGATCTGCTGGACAAGGAGGCCGGTTTCGCGCCGACCGTCCACTCCGGGTTCGAGTTCTGGATCCCGGAGTCGGCGGAGAACTCCACCCCCGAGGTGGCCGCTTCGCTGGAGCGGGCCAACGCCGCCGCGATCCCCACGGTCAAGCTGTCCTCCGTGGACTCCGCGTACTGGTGCGAGACCCCGGAGAAGAACCACCTGCGCTGGGTCATGCCGCACGCCGAGGAGCGGCTTCTCGACGCGCTCGCGCGGCTGCACGCCGCCGGTACGTCGTCGCTGGGCGAGGGGACCCGTCTCGTCGGCTCCTTCCGGGCGCACGGGCTGATGGTGCCGGTGTGGGACCTGCCGACCGGGATGGGCGCGGAGGAGTGCGAGAAGCCGGCGGCCGAGTTCGCCGAGCGGCTCGCCACCGCGCTCGCCTCGGACGCGCCGCTGACCGCGGAGGAGCGCCGGGCGCGCGGCGGCCTCACCAACCGCCAGGTGACGCTGAGCTGAGTCGCCGCGTCACGCCGCGCCGGCCCGCCCGGACAGGGGGTCGCGCGGCGGAGGCGGAGGGTCGCGGACGATCACTGACAGACCAGCCGGTCGGTGACTTCCGCCACAACTCCCCTTCCGTGGCTCAAATTCCTGTCCGAATATCCGAGATCGAATTTGCGAACAGCAGATCTCTTGTTACCGTTCTAGAAGCCCGGTCGCTGGTGCATCCCCCGTCGCCAGCGACCGGGCGTTCGCGTTTCCGGGCATCGCCCGAATATGTCAACTCACCTCGGCGTCCACACCGTTGCTTCCCACCCTCAGCAGCAGCGGAGTCTCCGCCCCTTCGCCGGCTCCGGCGAACTCGGCGACCGCCGTATAGGCCTCGGGCCGCCCCTGGGACCGCTCGCGTGGCGTCTCGCAGACGCCCGGCTCGTCCCCCGCCGCCACCGCGCACTGCGTCTGCACCGTGCGCCCGCCGGGCCCCATCAGAGTCAGTACGGCTGTGAGCGCCTCGCCCGTCGCGTTGCGGAAGTACGTACGCCCCCACGTGTCGCCCGACCCCGTCATGACGCAGGTCTGCGCCTCGATCCCGTCCGGCGAGGTGAGTTCGGGGCCGCAGCGGCTGGAGCGGGCGGCCGCGGCGGCGGGCCCTTCCGACGCGCCGGCGGCCGGGGCGGACGCCCCGGGTCGGGGCGCGCCGATCATCCCGAGCAGCCCCGGGTCCTGTGAGGATCCGGGGCGGGAGTCGGCGTCAGGGGCTCCGCCGGGCGGGTTCCCGGCCTGCCCGGCGGAGGCGGCCAGCGGAACGCAGGCGGCGATCACGACGGCGGCCCCGAGTCCGATCATGCGGATCGTGCGGACATTCATCGTGGCCCCACCTGCCAAACCTGCAACTGCCCGGGAATTCATGACGACAGGCCGACGATAACGGCGGATTGCGGGCGGCCGGTGAGCCCCGCGCCCAATTCCCGTACAACTCGCTCCCGGTCACACCCGTACGAGTGATCTGCCAGATGAATATCCCCATCGGGGATACTCACTCCTCCTCGCCATGGCGATAGGCGAGGACGGAAGGCCGCGACAACCCTGCGGCAGGGAGATCACACGGAGATCGACAGGCGGGTCGAGGCGAGAGCGGGGATCAGTACGCGAGCCGGCTGCCGCCGCCCGGTGCGCTGGTGCTCGCCTCGACCAGCGCGTCCACCACCGCCTCGACGTCCGGCAGCCAGGGGGTCGCCGATCCGGCGAGCGGGGCGCGCTCCCAGCGGACCTGTCCGGTCCCGACGACCGAGGGCGGCAGCACCAGATATCCGCCCTCGCCGTGGAAGCGGAGCGAACTGGGCACGCTGTCCTTCGCGTAGAGCAGTTCGCCGAGCTGTTCCAGGCTGTACGGGGCGACCAGCAGCGACCAGCGGGTCGGCGTCGCCACCACCGGGCCGAGCCGCATGCCCATCCGGTCGAGCGCGGCAAGCGCCCGCGCGCCGGCGACGGCGGGCAGGCTGACCGCGCACGGGGCGCGGCCTCCGGTGGCGAGCAGAAGGGGCGCGTCCGGCCGGTTGGACCACCACCATCGGACCAGGCGCTCGTCGGTGGAGGCGGCGAGGAGTCCGGGGTCGAAGGGGTGCGCGCCGGGGACGACGCACTCGGGGTCGGGGCAGGCGCAGCCGCGCCCGCGGTCGCCACGGCCGCCGGCCGCCGTCAGTCCCACGCCGGGGAGTACGGGCCAGTGCCACTCGGTGGCGCAGGTGAGGGCGGCGCCGAGCTGGGCAGACCTCCCCTTGCGCCGGAACCGGAGCCTGCGTCGCCTTCCGAGGATCTCGCGCATGAGCGCTCGTTCCTTTCCGTTGAACGCCGAGGGTCCACATCACATCACGTGTGCGTTGCTTCACTGTGCGTGCAAAACGGCGCGTCATCGCCCCTTCGGCGGGGCGTCGAGCTCGGGCCCGAGCGTGGGCTCAGGGGCTCTCGTCCATTAAACGCATGGCGAGGGGTGGCGCGCGCCTGGCGCTTACCGACCCGCTGAACTTTCCTCGCCACTCGGGATGGTCACTTCGGATGGGGCGCGGCCGTCGGCGACTAAGACGCCGGGGCCCTTCGCCAGGTTCCGGGGCCGTACCAACCGCCCCTGGCCATCACCGTGTACGTACCCATCCCGATCGGAATGACGCGCTTTCAATCGCCGTCAGTCGACCGCAAATAGCGGGCATAGGGTGCATTTTTCAGCCAACTTCGTTACCGGTCACACACCCCACAGACACCGCAAGTCCCGCGAGGACAATGCTGGACATCGCCTCACTTGTGCGTGTACATGTGGATGCATCGATAGCGGCGCAGAATGACATGGGGGTTTGCGATGCTATTGCACGAAACGCACCGGTCGGAAAGCCGACCGGTATGAGCGCCCCTCACCTGCCGAAAGTGGCCGGAATCGATTCAACGGTTCCGGCCCCCACGCACACTGCGACGCCCTTGCCGGGCGTCCCGGCCGCGGCCGCCCCGCCCGGAGCGCTGCTCCAGGACCGGCTGGCCGGCTGGGTCTCCGACCTCACCACCCTCCATGAACTGACCGAGCGCCTTGCCAGGACCGCGTCGCTGGACGAGGCCCTGAACGAGGTGCTGCGCGCCGGAGCCGCCCTGGTGGGCGCCCGCCGGGGCATGGCCGTCCTCGAACCGGCCGACGGGCACGGCCCGGTCACCACGATCGGCCTCGGCCTCGCCCACGCCGACCTCGGCACGATCGAGACCGTGCCGCGCAGCGCCACCTCCTACGGCCGCATCCTCGAGGGCCTGCCCGATCCGGTCGCCGTACCCGGCCCGATCGCCGTCCCCGACCTCCTCGGCGACACCGAACTCGACCCACGCCACCGCGAGGTGGCCGCCCGCCTCGGCTACGCCGCCAGCTACGCCCTGCCGCTCGCCACCGAGGCCGCGGGCAGACTCGGCGCCCTGGTCTGGCTCTACGACGAACCGGCCGAACCGATCGAGCGCCAGCGCCATCTGGTGGGTCTTTACGGGCGCTACGCCACCGAACATCTCGCCCGTCTCCTCGAACTGGAACGGGCCCGCGCCACGGTCACCACCGTCGCCGAGGAACTGCTGCCCAGCCGGCTGCCGAGGGTGCCGGGCGTACAGCTCGCCGCCCGGCACCACTGCGGTCCGCAGGGCGGCGGCGACTGGTACGACGCCCTGCCGCTGCCCGAGGCCGCTCTCGGCCTCGCCGTCGGCTCCGTCTCCGGCTCCGGGCCCAGCGCGCTCGCCGCGATGGGACGGCTCAGGGCCAGCCTGCGCGCGTACGCCGTGATGGAGGGCGAGGACCCCGTCGCCGTCCTCTCCGACCTGGAGCTGCTGCTGCGGCTCACCGAGCCCGCCCGCTCGGCCACCGCGCTCTTCGCGTACGCCGAACCGGCCGCGCGCAAGATCGTGCTCGCCGGGGCGGGGCACACTCCGCCGCTGATCATCGGCGAGCGCCGCACCGAGTTCGTCGAGACGTCCTTGTCGGCCCCTCTCGGCATGCTGTCCTGCTGGGAGGCACCGAGCGTGGAGATCTCGACCACACCCGGAGAAACGGTCTTGCTCTACACGGACGGGCTTCTGCGCCGTACCGGCGACCCCATGGACCGGGCCTTCGCGCGGCTGCACGCGGCGGCGGTCGGCGTGCCCAAGG
Organism: Streptomyces purpureus; assembly: GCF_014648195.1. GTDB lineage: Bacteria > Actinomycetota > Actinomycetes > Streptomycetales > Streptomycetaceae > Streptomyces > Streptomyces purpureus. The sequence goes on along the minus strand of NZ_BMQQ01000003.1, from coordinate 247,777 downwards.
CCGACCGCGGCGATCCCGGCGCCATCGCGGACCACATCCTGCGGACGGTCCTGCCGGAGGGCCTGGACAGCGCCGACGACGGAGAGGACGTCGTCCTGCTCGCGGCACGTTTCGACTGAGGGACCGGCAGAAGAGCCGGGTGAATTCCGACGATCTTGGTAACGGGTCTTTGGGCCCTGGGACCCCTTCCGCGCGACCGTACGATGGAAGGGGTTCAGTGTCGTACCAACAAGGAGGCGGACCCGTGGCCGAAGAGCTCACCCCGGCAACCCCGGAAGAGACCGAAGAGCCGATCAAGCAGCGCAAGAACGGGCTGTACCGGGAAGTGTCGGACGAGCTCGCCGAGAACATGAAGTCCGGCTGGGCCGACACCGAGCTGACCGGCCTCGCGCCGATCGCGCAGGCCGAGCACACCGCCGCCCGCCGCGCCGCGCTCTCCGCGCGCTTCCCGGGCGAGCGTCTGGTGATCCCCGCGGGCAACCTGAAGACCCGGTCCAACGACACCGAGTACAGCTTCCGCGCCTCCACCGAGTACGCCTACCTGACCGGCGACCAGACGCAGGACGGCGTCCTGGTCCTGGAGCCGACCGCCGGCGGCCACAGGGCGACGATCTACCTGCTGCCGCGCTCCAACCGCGAGAACGGCGAGTTCTGGCTCGACGGCCAGGGCGAGCTGTGGGTCGGCCGGCGCCACTCGCTGGCCGAGGCCGAGCAGCTGCTCGGCATCCCCGCCAAGGACGTCCGCGAGCTGCCCGCCGCGCTCCAGGAGGCCACCGGTCCGGTCCGCAACGTCCGCGGCCACGACGCGGCCATCGAGGCGGCGCTCACCGACAAGGTGACCGCCGAGCGCGACGAAGAGCTGCGTGTGTACCTCTCCGAGGCGCGCCTGGTGAAGGACGCGTTTGAGATCGCGGAGCTGCAGAAGGCCTGCGATTCGACCGCCCGCGGCTTCGAGGACGTCGTCAAGGTCCTGGACAAGGCCGAGGCGACCAGCGAGCGCTACATCGAAGGAACGTTCTTCCTGCGCGCCCGCGTCGAGGGCAACGACATCGGCTACGGCTCCATCTGCGCCGCCGGCCCGCACGCCACCACCCTGCACTGGGTCCGCAACGACGGCGCCGTCCGTTCCGGCGAACTGCTGCTGCTCGACGCCGGCGTGGAGACCACCGAGCTCTACACCGCCGACGTCACCCGCACGCTGCCCATCAACGGCCGCTTCAACGAGATCCAGCGCAGGATCTACGACGCCGTGTACGAGGCCCAGGAGGCCGGCATCGCGGCGGTGAAGCCGGGCGCCGACTACCGCGACTTCCACGACGCCGCGCAGCGCGTGCTCGCGGAGAAGCTCGTCGAGTGGGGCCTGCTCGGCGACCTCGACGTGGAGAAGGTCCTGGAGCTCGGCCTCCAGCGCCGCTGGACCCTGCACGGCACCGGCCACATGCTCGGCATGGACGTCCACGACTGCGCGGCCGCGCGCACCGCGTCGTACGTCGACGCCACCCTGGAGCCGGGCATGTGCCTGACCGTCGAGCCGGGGCTGTACTTCCAGGCGGACGACCTGACCGTGCCGGAGGAGTACCGCGGCATCGGCGTCCGGATCGAGGACGACATCCTGGTCACCGAGGACGGCAACCGGAACCTCTCCGCCTCGCTGCCCCGTCAGGCCGACGAGGTCGAGGCGTGGATGGCGCGGCTCAAGGGCTGACCGCTCAAGGGCCGACCTCCGGCCCCACGCTCACGCCGGACGGCCCCCGTCGCGACGAGGGCCGTCTCCGTGCCGGGCGCTCAGGCAGCTCGGAGGACGGGGCTCAGGTCAGGGCGAGCGGCGCGTCCGGGCGCCATTTGACGATCTTGTCGAAGCTGACCACCGCGCCGCTCCGGCCGCCCGCGCGGTTCCCGAAGTGCACATGGTCGGCGAGTTCCTCGATCAGCCGCAGGCCTCGGCCGTGCTCGGCGGTGTCCGGCACGGATGGGCGGCTCACACGCGCCTCACGCGTCGTGGAGGCACCGGCCGCCGCACCCGTCGCGACCGCCCCGGAGGGCTCGTACGGCTCGCCGGGCGGGAAGCCGGGACCCGAGTCCGCGACCTCGATCCGGCAGGTCTCCCCGTCGAGGTAGGCGGTCACGCGATACGCCTCCGACGCCTGGTCCGGTGCCGCGCCGCCGCCGTGCTCAACCGCGTTGGCACAGGCCTCGCTCAGCGCGACCGACAGGTCGTAGGAGACGTCCGGATCGACGCCCGCGGTCTCCATCGTGCCGAGGAGAAGACGGCGAGCCAGCGGCACACTGGCCGCCTCACGCCGCAGATGGAGAGACCACCAGATGCTCATGCTCCAGCCTCCCGGGCCCCCGCTCGACATACCCCTACGTATTGCCGCTCCTTGGGACATGTAAGCCACCGGCCGACAACACAGCGCCCGTTCGGCGGGTACACACCTTCCCTCGTGCCGGTGTATGTCGGGCCTCTGACATCAAACGGTGATCTTCCGGACCTGCCGTGTGGACGGTATAAGCGCAGTGCGATGATGGCCCCGCCATGTCTGCGCCCTCGTCGATCGCACGCGCCGGAGCCGGTTCACGGCTTCTGAGGGCCGCGGTGTTCACCGCGGTCTGCGTCGTGCTGTCCGCGCTGGGACATGTGCTCGCCGCCTGTGCGACGGTCCCCTGGTGGACGCTGCTGCTCGGCTTCGCCGGGGTCTTCGCGCTCACCGCGCCGTTCGCCGGCCGCGAGCGGTCCCTGCCGGTGATCACCACGGCGCTGGCCGTCGGACAGCTCGCCCTGCACGCCGTGTTCGGACTCGGCCAGCGCCACCTCGGTATGAACGCGGGACAGGCGACCGACGACGCGCTGATCCGGATGGCCACCAAGCTGGTCTGCGGGGCGGGCGCCGCCTCGCTCACCCCGGCCGACGCCAGCCGCATCATCGCCGACTCCGGCCTCGACCCGGCGACCGCCACCGCGACCGCGACGGGCGGCCACGAGCATCTCGTACCGGCCGCGCGCGCCGCCGAGTCCGCGTCGCTGTTCCCGAGCCTGTCCATGGTGCTCGGCCATCTGCTCGCCGCCCTGGCCACCGGCTGGCTGCTGCGCCGCGGTGACCTGGCCCTCGGCCGGCTCGCCACGCTGTCCGGCCAGGGCGCCACCGAGATCGCGGAGGGGGCGCTCGTACGGGCCCTGCGCTCCGCCCTCTCCTACCTACGCGCCCTGCTCGCCGGACTCCCCGGCACGCCGGCCACCGGCCCGCGGCCGCCCCGGCCCCGCCGGGACGTCTCACCCCCGCCGCTCGCGGGGGCACTCCAGCACACGGTGATCCGGCGCGGTCCGCCCGCCGTGTGCGTCCTCGCAGCCTGACGCGGCCCACTCGACGGGAGTGGGGCCGCCGTGTCCGTGTGCACGCATGCGCCGTGCGCGCCGGGCGCCTCCCCTTACTGCTTCCTGGAGTGTTCTCACATGAACGTCTCGCGTTTCGCGGTCGCCGGCGGCGTCGCCGTCTCCTCCGTCCTGCTGCTCTCCGGCACCGCCTTCGCCCATGTCGGCGTGCAGCCGCAGGGCGAGGCCGCCAAGGGTGGTTACGCCACCGTCAACGTGAAGGTCCCCAACGAGCGCGACAACGCCTCCACCGTCAAGGTCGAGATCAACTTCCCGGCCGATCACCCGCTCGCGTCCGTGATGCCGCAGCCGGTCCCGGGCTGGAACCCCACGGTCACCAAGACCAAGCTCGCCAAGCCGCTGGAGATGCACGGCAAGAAGATCACCGAGGCCGTCTCCAAGGTCACCTGGACCGCCGCCGGTTCGAAGATCGGCCCGGGGCAGTTCCAGCAGTTCCCGCTCTCGCTGGGGCGCCTGCCCGAGAGCACCGACAAGCTGGTGCTCAAGGCCGTCCAGACGTACGACAACAACGAGGTCGTCCGCTGGATCGAGGAGCCCAAGGAAGGCGCGGCGGAGCCCGAGCACCCGGCGCCCGTACTCACGCTGTCCGAGGCCGGCGACGACCACCACGGCGGCGGCAAGAGCGACGACAAGGCCGGCCACAAGGCCGACGGCCACGACGACAAGCAGACCGAGGCCGCCGGTGCGTCCTCCGACACCACGGCCCGCGTCCTCGGCGTCGTCGGCATCGTCGTCGGTGCCGCGGGTGTCGCCTTCGGCGTCCTCGCCGGCCGCCGCCGCTCGGCCTGACCGGGCCGCGCCAGCCCACCACCTTCGAGAGTCTTCGAGAGAGATCCCTCATGCACACCCTGAAGCGCGCCGAGCGGCCCCGCCGCACCCGGCGCACTCCGCTGGTCGCGGCGGCCCTCGCCGCCGCGGCCGCGCTCACCCTGTCCGCCTGCGGCGGCGGTGACGACACGGCCAAGAGCGTGGTCACCGACGTCTCCGGGAACAGCGACAGCGCCAAGCCGGGCACCGTACTGGACCGGCCGTTCGAGAAGCCCGACCTCGTCCTCACGGACACCAAGGGCAAGCCGTACGACTTCAAGGCGATGACCAAGGGCAAGCCGACGCTGATCTACTTCGGCTACACGCACTGCCCGGACGTCTGCCCGCTCACGATGAGCAACATCGCCATCGCCAAGAAGAAGCTCCCCAAGGCAGATCAGGACAGGCTCCAGGTCGTCTTCGTCACCACCGACCCCGAACGGGACACCTCCGCCGAACTCGGCAAGTGGCTGCCCGCGGCGGGTGACCCGTCCTTCACCGGACTCACCGGACCGTTCGCCAAGATCCAGGCCGGCGCGCGCCAGCTGGGCATCGGCATCGACCCGGCGAAGAAGGAGAAGGACGGCTCGGTCGTCTCCATGCACGGCGCACAGGTGATCGCCTTCTCGCCCAAGACCGACCAGGGCTACGTCCTGTACGGCGAGGACACCACCGCCGAGGAGTACACCAAGGACCTGCCGAAGATCATCAAGGGGGAGAACCCGTGAACCGCCGCACCACCCGTACCGCCACCCGTACCCTCGCCGCCTCCATAGCCCTGGCCTCAGGGCTTGCCCTGACCGGCTGTTCGTCCGACGGCGACGCCAAGGACGGCAAGCCGCAGCTGAAGGTGAGCGGCGCGTTCATGCCGCAGCCCGTGATGGACATGGCGGGCGGGTTCCTCGTCATCAAGAACGACAGCGGTACGGCGGACAAGCTCACCTCGGTGAGCAGCCCGCTCTCCGACGACGTACAGATCCACGAGACGAAGGACCAGAAGATGCGGCAGGTGAAGTCGTTCGACATCCCTGCCAACGGGGAGCTGAAGCTCGAACGCGGCGGCAACCACATCATGTTCATGAAGATCAAGCAGAAGCCGAAGCAGGGCGACAAGGTGAGTGTCGAGCTGCGCTTCGAGAAGTCCGGCCCGATCAAGGTCGAGCTTCCCGTCGAGGCTCCGAACCACAACCCGAAGCAGCACTGAGCTACTTGAGGGACTGACACGACACCATGACAGCCACCGCCCCGCGCTTCGGAACCACCCTGGCCCGGCTCCTGCTCGTCGCGGCCACGCTCCTCGGCGCGCTGCTCGCCGGAGCCTCTCCCGCGTCCGCGCACGCCGCGCTGACCGGGAGCGACCCGAAGGACGGGGCGGTGGTCGCCACGGCCCCCAAGTCCGTCAGCCTCACCTTCTCCGAACAGGTCGCCCTCGGCGACGACGCCATCCGCGTGCTGGACCCGAGCGGCAAGCGCGTCGACACGGGCGAGCTGCACGACCTGTGCAGCGGATCGGTCGTCAAATACGCGGTGGGGCTGCACTCCGGGCTGCCGGACGGCACGTACACCGTCGCCTGGCACCTGGTCTCCGCCGACAGCCACCCCATCTCCGGCGCGTTCACCTTCTCGATCGGCGCACCGTCCAAGACCTCCGTCGCGCTGCCCGCGGACCCGGCGGGCGGCGGCCTGGTCGGCGCGCTGTACGGGATCGCGCGCTACCTCTCGTACGCGGGTTTCGTCGTCCTCGTCGGCGGCGCCGCGTTCCTGCTCGCCTGCTGGCCGCGGGGCGCGGGCGTACGGCCGCTGCAACGGCTCGTCGTGCAGGGGTGGGTGGTACTCACCGCCGCCACACTGGCGATGCTGCTGCTGCGTCATCCGTACACCGGGTCCGGGAACCTCGGCGACGCCTTCGACCTCGGCGGCCTCAAGACGGTCCTGGAGACCAAGACCGGGGCCGCCCTGATCTCCCGGCTGCTGCTGCTCGGCGCCGCCGCCCTCTTCGTCGCCGTCCTCTTCGGTGCGTACACGCGCCGCGAGGACGAGCAGGAGAAGAAGGACCTCACCTTCGGGCTCGCCATCGGCGGCACGGTCGTCGCCGGGGGCATCGCCGGCACGTGGGCGCTGTCCGAGCACGCCTCCACCGGCATCCAGCCCGGGATCGCCATGCCGGTCGACATCCTGCATCTGCTGGCGGTGGCGGCCTGGCTGGGCGGGCTGACCGCGCTGCTCGTGGCGCTGTACCGGGCGCCGGTGCCGGGCGTCGAGCGGGCGGCCGTACGGCGGTTCTCGACGGTCGCCTTCTGGTCGGTGGTCGTCCTCGCCGCCACCGGCCTCTACCAGTCCTGGCGCCAGGTCGGCTCCTGGTCGGCCCTGACCGGCACCGCGTACGGGCAGCTGCTGCTGCTCAAGGTGGCCCTGGTCGCCGTGCTCGTGGGGGTCGCCTGGTTCTCGCGGCGGTGGACGGCGCGGCTGGCGGAGACGGCCGCCCCGGAGACGGCCGACGCGGGCCCGGAGGCCCTCGACTCGGCCCCGGACGCGGATACGGACAGCTCCGGCCCGGACGCCGACGCCGACTCCACCCCTGGCTCCGAGTCGGCCGACGACCAGCAGTCGGCCGACCCCGAGCGGGCCGCGCAGCTCGCCCGGCAGAAGGCCGCCATGGCGACGGCCCGTAAGAAGCGGGTACGGGACGCGGACCCCCAGCGGGCGGGGCTGCGGCGCTCGGTGCTCACCGAGGCCGCCGTCGCCGTCGTCCTGCTGGCGGTGACGACCGTGCTGACCTCGACCGAACCGGGCCGTACGGAGGAAGAGGCCGGCCGGTCCCAGTCCACCGCCGCGGGCTCGCCCGCCGTGCCCGACCGGCCCGTCGACATCCGGCTGCCCTTCGACACCGGCGGCCAGGACGGCAAAGGGACCGTACGGCTCAGCCTCGACCCGGGCCGCTCCGGCGCGAACGCCCTGCATGTCTTCGTCGAACGGCCCAACGGACGCCCGCTGGACGTCCCCGAGCTGAAGGTCTCCTTCACCCTGACGGCCAAGGAGATCGGCCCACTGCCGGCCGCGCCGGACCGGATCGCCACCGGCCACTGGAGCGCCAACGGCGTGCAGATCCCGATGCCGGGCGAGTGGCTCATCCAGGTCACCGTGCGGACCTCGGACATCGACCAGACCACCATCGAAAAGACCGTGAAGATCGGCTGACGTACGACCGTGACTGAGAACCTTGAAATCTCCCGGCGCCGGATGCTCGGCACCGTGGGCGCGGCAGGCGCCGCGGGCCTCGCCCTGGGTGCGGCGAGCGGCGCCGGTGTGTACGCGGCGGCGGCCGGACCGTCCGCCGACGGCACCGCCCTGACCAGCGTCGGCTCCACCGAGGCGATGTTTCACGGGAAACATCAAGCGGGGATCACCACTCCGCTTCAGGCCCGGGGCCATCTGCTCGCCTTCGACCTGGCGCCGGGGGCGGGCCGCAAGGAGGCCACCGCGCTGCTGCGCCGCTGGTCGGCGACGGCGAGGGCGCTGATGGCGGGCAAGCCCGCGGACGGCGGACAGGACACCGGGATCGCGCTGGACGCGGGCCCGTCCTCGCTGACCGTCACCTTCGGCTTCGGCCACTCCTTCTTCGGCCGTACGGGCCTGACCGCGCGCCGCCCGACCGAGCTGGACGCGCTGCCGGCCTTCTCCGCCGACGCCCTGGACCCCAAACGCTCCAACGGCGATCTGTGGATACAGATCGGCTCGGACGACGCCCTGGTCGCCTTCCACGCGCTGCGCGCGCTGCAGAAGGACGCGGGTGACGCGGCCCGGGTGCGCTGGCAGATGAACGGATTCAACCGTTCGCCGGGCGCCACCGCCCGGCCGATGACCGCCCGGAACCTGATGGGCCAGGTCGACGGCACCGGCAACCCGAAGCCGTCCGAGCCGGACTTCGACCGGCGGATCTTCGTCCCGGACGGCGCGTCCGGTCCGCAGGCCTGGATGGCCGGGGGCTCGTACGCGGTCGTGCGGCGCATCCGGATGCTCCTGGACGACTGGGAGAAGCTGCCGCTGGAGAAGCAGGAGCGGGTCATCGGGCGGCGCAAGTCGGACGGCGCCCCGCTGACGGGCGGCTCGGAGACCACCGAGCTCGATCTGAACAAGATGGGCCCGGACGGAAAGCTGGTCATTCCGGACAACGCCCATGCCCGGATCTCCGCCCCCGAGCAGAACGGCGGCGCGGCGATGCTGCGGCGGCCGTTCTCCTTCCACGACGGCATCGCCCCGGACGGGACGCCGGACGCGGGGCTGCTCTTCATCTGCTGGCAGGCGGACCCGCTCAAGGGCTTCGTACCCGTGCAGCGCAAGCTCGACCGGGGCGACGCGCTGTCGCCGTTCCTGCGCCACGAGGCGAGCGGCCTCTTCGCGGTCCCGGGCGGCCCGGCGGAGGGCGAGTACGTGGGGCAGCGTCTGCTGGAGTCGTGAGGCGGGTGTGCGGCGGGCGTTAGGGTGACGGTATGTCGGCCACCCGCTACACCTATCTCGGTCCTGAGGGCACCTTCACGGAGGCGGCCCTGCGCACGCTCCCGGAAGCCGCGACCCGCGAGCTCATTCCGATGGTCTCCGTACCGGCGGCGCTGGACGCCGTACGGAACGGGGAGGCCGCGGCCGCGCTCGTGCCGATCGAGAACTCGGTGGAGGGCGGGGTCACCGCGACCCTCGACGAACTGGCCTCCGGCGAGCCGCTGATGATCTACCGCGAGGTGGTCCTGCCGATCGCCTTCGCGCTGCTCGTACGGCCCGGCACGAAGATGTCCGAGATCAAGACGGTCACCGGCCATCCGGTCGCGCAGCCGCAGGTGCGCAACTGGCTCCGCAAGCACCTGCCGGACGCCTTGTGGGAGTCGGCCGCGTCCAACGCGGACGGGGCGCGGCTGGTCCAGGAGGGCCGGTTCGACGCCGCCTTCGCGGGCGAGTTCGCGGCGGCGACGTACGGCCTGGAGCCGCTGGTCACCGAGATCCATGACGCGCAGAACGCGGCGACGCGGTTCGTCCTGGTCGGCCGGCCGGCCCGGCCGGCGGCGCCCACGGGCGCGGACAAGACGTCGGTCGTGCTGTGGCTGGGCGACGACCATCCCGGTGCGCTGCTCGAACTGCTCCAGGAGTTCGCGGTGCGGGGCGTCAACCTGATGCTCATCCAGTCGCGGCCGACGGGCGCGGGCATCGGCAACTACTGCTTCGCCGTTGACGCGGAGGGCCATGTCTCCGACCGCCGGGTCGGCGAGGCGCTGATGGGTCTGAAGCGGATCTGTCCGAAGGTGCGGTTCCTCGGGTCCTATCCGCGGGCCGGGGTGGCGGTGGAGGACGTACGGCCGCTGCGGGCAGGAACGTCGGACGAGGAGTTCACGGCGGCGTCGGACTGGCTGGCGCGGGCCCAGGACGGCCGGGCGTAGGACGTCAGGCTGCCAACTTCCAGGTTTCCTGGGTCTCTGGGCCGGCGACTATCCCCAGGCTCTCAGCCAGTCCTACCAGCATATTTTCCGTTACCCACAGGGGTTATCCACAGGCCTGCTTCTCGACCTGGGGACAAGTCGACAACACAAGCCGACACAGTCGACAAATCACCCTCAGCGCCCCAGTTCCCTCCACATGGCGGTACGTCGCCGCACGTCACCTCAATTCCATCGATCAACTCTTTAGAGCGAGGAATTCCCACCCGAATGAGGGTGTGGGCGAGGTTTGACCGGGGAATCCTTTGCCCCATTCACGGCTTTGGGAATGATCCTTTCCGGAGTCCACAGATCTTCCCCACAGCCTGTGGATAACTCTGCGGAGGTGTGCATTTCTGTGGACAGCAGCGCGCCCGACCAGGCGGCACAGGCCCCGCCGGGTCAAGATCGATCCACCCCTCTGTCCCCTTTCAGGGAATAGCGCCCCTTTCATTGACGCCACCGGCGGCCGGTTTTCGGCACGTTCCTGAATTCCGGCAATACGGACATAGCGACACGGGTGTGGATATCGGTTGGGGTGGTGCGAGTCCACACCGGTAGCCTGGTGGGGTGATTGACCTTCGCCTGCTCCGTGAGGACCCCGACCGTGTTCGCGCCTCCCAGCGCGCCCGTGGAGAGGACGTCGACCTCGTCGACGCCCTGCTCTCCGCCGATGAGCGGCGCAGGTCGTCCGGCGTCCGCTTCGACGAGCTCCGCTCCGAGCAGAAGTCGCTCGGCAAGCTCATCCCCAAGGCCACTCCGGAGGAGCGCGCCGAGCTGCTCGGCAAGGCCGAGCAGCTGAAGGCCGATGTGAAGGCCGCCGAGGCCGCGCAGAACGAGGCCGACGAAGAGACCAGGCGCCTGCTGCTCAAGCTCGGCAACATCGTCCACCCGGACGTGCCGGTGGGCGGCGAGGAGGACTTCGTCGTCCTGGAGACGCACGGCACCATCCGTGACTTCGCCGCCGAGGGCTTCGAGCCCAAGGACCACCTGGAGCTCGGCGAGGCGCTCGGCGCCATCGACGTCGAGCGTGGCGCCAAGGTGTCCGGCTCGCGCTTCTACTACCTGACCGGCGTCGGCGCCCTGCTGGAGCTCGCGCTCGTCAACGCGGCGATCGCCCAGGCCACGGAGGCCGGCTTCACGCCGATGCTGACCCCGGCGCTGGTCCGCCCGCGCGCCATGGAGGGCACCGGCTTCCTCGGCCAGGCCTCGGAGAACGTGTACCACCTGGAGAAGGACGACTACTACCTCGTCGGTACGTCCGAGGTGCCGCTCGCCGCGTACCACATGGACGAGATCGTCGACGCGGACAAGCTGCCGCTGCGCTACGCCGGCTTCTCGCCGTGCTTCCGCCGCGAGGCCGGCACGTACGGCAAGGACACCCGGGGCATCTTCCGCGTCCACCAGTTCGACAAGGTCGAGATGTTCTCGTACGTCGCCCCGGAGGACGCCGAGAACGAGCACAAGCGGCTCCTGGAGTGGGAAAAGCAGTGGCTCACCGGCCTTGAGCTGCCCTTCCAGGTGATCGACGTCGCCACCGGCGACCTGGGCGCCTCCGCTTCGCGGAAGTTCGACTGCGAGGCGTGGATCCCCACCCAGGGCAAGTACCGCGAGCTGACCTCGGCGTCGAACTGCGACGGCTTCCAGGCGCGCCGCCTGTCGGTCCGGATGCGCGACGGCAAGCAGGTCAAGCCGCTGGCGACGCTGAACGGCACGCTGTGCGCCGTACCGCGCACGATCGTGGCGATCCTGGAGAATCACCAGCTGGCGGACGGCTCGGTCCGGGTGCCGGAGATGCTCCGTCCCTACCTGGGCGGCCGTGAGGTCCTGGAGCCGGTCGCCAAGTGAGTCCGTTCCCGTACCGTCTCGTGGCGACGGACCTCGACGGCACGCTGCTGCGTGGCGACGAGACGGTCTCGGCCCGTACGCGCGACGCGCTGGCCGCCGCCACGGCGGCGGGCGCGGCGCACATCGTCGTCACGGGCCGTTCCGTGCCCTGGACCCGGCACATCCTCGACGACCTCGGCTACGACGGCCTCGCGGTGTGCGGCCAGGGCGCGCAGGTCTACCACGCGGGTGAGCACCGGCTGCTCACCTCCGTGACGCTCGACCGCCAGCTGGCGGGGCTGGCGCTCGCCAAGATCGAGGCGGAGATCGGCCCGGTGGACCTCGCCGCGAGCCGTGACGGCCTGGACGGAGAGGTGCTGGTCAGCCCGGGTTACCGGCTCCATGACGGCCCGCTGCCGGCCCGGCCCATGGAGGACCCGACGGAGCTGTGGTCGGCCCCGCTGAACAAGGTCTACATCCAGCACCCCGACCTCAGCGACGACGCGCTGACGGCCGCCGCGCGCGAAACCGTCGGCAGCCTGGTCGACATCGTGCTGGCGGGCCCCGGCATAGTCGAGATCCTGCCGCTCGGGCTCAGCAAGGCCACCGGTCTCTCCCTGGCGGCCCGCCGTCTGGGGGTGAAGGCGGCGGAGACGATCGCCTTCGGGGACATGCCGAACGACATCCCCATGTTCGCCTGGGCGGGGCACGGCGTGGCCATGGCCAACGCCCATGACGACCTCAAGGCCGTGGCCCACGAGATCACGGCGTCGAACGAGTCCGACGGCATCGCCGTCGTCCTGGAAGAGCTGCTGTCCCGCAGCGGGTCCTGACGGCGAGCGCTTGCGGGTCCTGAGGGCCGGGGGCGTCTCGCAGACGCCCCAAAGGCCCCCCGGGAGGGCGGCCCGCGCGGACGTCGTAACGTCCGCGCGCTCGAAGCGGCCGCCCCGGGCGGGTGATGAACCCGCCCTGCTGGGAGTCCGACGGACCGATCTCTCCTCGGTCGACGTCCCGCTCCCCCCGGTCTCGGTGCTCCTCCACTGTGCTCCCGAACAGTGTTCGAACGCCACCGATTTACGGAGGGGCGGGACGCCGCCCATGGCTCAGACCGCTCAGACGGCTCAGAAGTTGATCATGTGGCCCGCGAGGCCGTGGACGGCCTCCTTCACGGCCTCACCCAGCGTCGGGTGCGCGTGCACGTTCCGCGCGACCTCGTGGACCGTCAGGTCCCACTGCTGGGCCAGCGTCAGCTCGGGCAGCAGCTCGGTGACGTCCGGGCCGATCAGGTGGGCGCCGATGATCTCGCCGTACTTCGCGTCGCTGATGAGCTTCACGAAGCCGGTCGCGTCCCCGAGGCCGTGCGCCTTGCCGTTCGCTGTGAAGGGGAACTTCGCGACCTTGACGTCAAAGCCCTTCTCCTTCGCCTGCTCCTCGGTCCAGCCGAAGCTGGCGATCTGGGGCTGGCAGTAGGTGGCGCGCGGGATCATCGGGTAGTCGAGCTCCATGGTCTCGGCGCCGGCGATCGTCTCCGAGGCGACGACACCCATGGACTCGGCCGTGTGCGCCAGCATGAGCTTCGCGGTCACGTCACCGATGGCATAGATGTGCGGCACGTTGGTGCGGCAGCGGCCGTCGACCTCGATGGCGCCGCGCTCGGTGAGCGCCACGCCCGTGGCCTCCAGGCCGTAGCCGGTCACGTTGGGCGCGAAGCCGATGGCCTGCAGGACCTTGTCCGCCTCCAGGACCTTCTGGGCGCCGTCCTTGCCGGTGACGGTGACCCGCACCTGCGGCCCGGACTCGTCGATGGACTCCACGCGGGTGGAGGTGAGCACGTCGATGCCGAGCTTGCGGTACTGCTTGGCCAGCTCCTTGGAGACGTCCGCGTCCTCCAACGGCGCGATCCGGTCCAGGAACTCGACGATGGTGACCTTCACGCCGTAGTTGTGCAGGACGTACGCGAACTCGATGCCGATCGCGCCGGCGCCCGCGATGACCACCGACTGCGGCACGTCCTCGGCGAGGATCTGCTCCTCGTACGTCACCACGCGCTCGCTGCGGGCCGTGCCCGGAAGCAGTCGCGGGGTGGCGCCGGTGGCGATGATGCAGTTGTCGAACGTGATCGTCTGGGAGGTGCCGTCCGAGAGGGCGACCTGCAGCGTGTTCGCGTCGAGGAAGGTGCCCCGGCCGTCGAACTCGGTGATGCCGTTCTTCTTCATCAGGAAGTGGACGCCCTTGACCCGGCCGTCCGCGACGGTGCGGCTGCGCCGGTAGGCCTCGCCGTAGTCGAAGGAGACCTCGCCGTTCACCTTGATGCCGAAGGTCTTGGCCTCATGGGTGAAGAGGTGGGCGAGCTCGGCGTTGCGCAGCAGCGCCTTGGTGGGGATGCAGCCGACGTTCAGACAGACGCCGCCCCAGTACTTCTCCTCCACGACCGCGACCCGCTTGCCCAGCTGGGCGGCGCGGATGGCGGCGACGTAACCGCCGGGGCCTGCTCCGAGTACGACGACGTCGAAGCGGTCTGACATGACTGACTCCCCAGGTTGTAAGTGTCGTGCGCGTTGCCCCAATACGGGCCCACAGTAATCCCGTGGGCGGCGCGGCAGCACGACAGCCCAGTCAAAGGTGACTGGGCTGTCCGTCACACGCGCGTGCACTCCGCCCGGACTCCTCCGCGCAGGACTGCTCCTCGCCGGACTACTCCTCGCCGGCCAGGGTCAGCGTGCGCAGTTTCTGTCCGGCGTACCAGGTCGCCGCGACGGTCACACCGGCCAGCAGCGCCACCGCCACCGGCAGACCCACGTCGGAGGCGACCAGACCGTCGCCCGCGACCTTCTCCGCCACCGACAGGGCCCACTGCTGGACGCTGAGCGTGCGTGCTCCGGCGATGAGGCTGCCGAACAGCGCCTCCCAGAGCAGGGCGTAGACCAGGCCGATGACGACCGCGTGGCGGCTGACCGTGCCGAGGAGCAGGAACAGCGCGCTGTAGGCGATGGAGGCGACCAGCGCAGCGACGGTGTACGCCACGGCCACCTGCTGGCCGTTGCCGTTGAGGATCATGCCCGCGACGAAGGTCGGGACGGCGGAGAAGACCATGGTGACGGCGATCGCCACGGTCAGCTTGGTGACGATGATCGTCGGCCGCTTCACCGGCTTGGCCAGCAGATAGACGATCGAGCCGTCGTCGATCTCCGGTCCGATCGCGCCCGTTCCGGCGATCACACCGATCAGCGGCACCATCGTGGCCAGCGCGAACCCGCCGAGGACATCGGCGGCGACCTGGTCGTCAACGCCGTTGAAGGCGCGGACCGCCGAGGCGATCACGATCAGCAGGGCGGGCAGGGCGAAGAGGATCAGGGCCCGTCGGCGGCCGAGGAGGGCCCGGTAGGTGAGCCGGGCGACTGTGGGGTTGTACATCGGTCAGGCTCCTTTCAGGCCGCTACGAGGTACGAGAAGACCGACTCGAGGGACTCGTCCGAGGGCGAGACCGTCAGCAGCCGGATGCCGTGCGCCCGGGCGACCCGCGGCAGGAGCTCGGTGAACCGGCCGAAGTCCACGGCCTGGATGCGCAGCGCGCCCTCGGCCATGTCCACCTCGATGCCGGCCGTCGACGGGTCGGCGATCAGCGCGGCGGCCAGCGCCCGGTCGTCGCTGGACCGTACGAGATAGCGGTGCGGGCGGTCCGTCATCAGGCGGCGGATCTTGCGGAAGTCGCCGGAGGCCGCGTGCCGTCCCGCCACGATCACCTCGATGTGGGAGGCGAGTTGCTCGACCTCTTCCAGGATGTGCGAGGAGAAGAGCACCGTGCGCCCCTCCGTGCCCATCCGTCGCAGCAGATCCATCAACTGCATGCGCTGGCGCGGGTCCATGCCGTTGAACGGCTCGTCGAGCAGGAGCACCGCGGGATCGTGGACAAGGGCCGAGGCCATCTTCACGCGCTGGCGCATGCCCTTGCTGTACGTGCCGATCTTGCGGTCCTGGGCGTACTCCATCTCGACCGTCGCGAGGGCCTTGCGCGCCTCCGCCTTGCCGAGGCCGTGGAGTTCGGCGTTGGCGACGACGAATTCGTAGCCGGTGAGGAAGTCGTACATCGCCTCCCGCTCGGGCACCACGCCGATCTGGCGGTAGACGGACTCGTTGCGCCAGATCGTCTCCCCGTCGAGGGTGACGGTGCCGGTGGAGGGGGCGAGGAAGCCGCCCATCATGTTGATGAGGGTGGACTTCCCGGCGCCGTTGGGGCCGAGGAGGCCGGTGACTCCGGGGCCGATGGTCATGGTCACGTCGTTGACGGCCACGACATTCCCGAACCACCGCGAAGCGTGCTCGATGTTGAGGGTTGTCACAGCCCGACCTTTCGGTAGCGGCGCATCAGCACGGCGTACGAGCCAAGGATCAGCGCGAGGACGACCAGCAGATAGAGCGCGCCGAGCCCGGCGGAGGGTCCCGCGCCCGCCGGGAAGGAGGACGTGGCGCCGAGGAAGGCGGTCTGGACCCCGTCGATCAGCGTGATGGGGGAGAAGAGGCCCATCCACTTGATGGCGTCGATGTTGTCGGTGCCGTAGGCGATGCCCTGGAGGGTGGTGACCGCGCCGTAGGAGATCACCAGCGTGGCGATGACGGCGGCGACGCCGAATCCGCGGCGCGGTGTCAGCGCGGCCATGACCAGGCCGATTCCGCCGAAGAGGAGCGAGAGCAGCGCCACCGAGACCAGGCCCTGGCCGAATCCCTTGGACTGGTCGGCGAAGTCCATCTTCGCCAGCAGCGAGCCGATGTACAGGATGACCAGCGGCGACGCGGTGAGGATGAACAGCGCGCCGGCCATCGCGCCGAACTTGGCGAGGACGTAGTCGACGCGCTCGATCGGGCGGGAGAAGTACAGCGGGACCGTCTTGAACCGCAGGTCGCGGGAGACGGACTGGGGCGCCTGGGCGGCCAGGTAGAGGCCGATGAGGGCCTGCGTGAAGATCGCGTACCGCGTGTAGTCCAGCGGCAGGTCCTTCATCTTGGTGGCGACCGCCACCGCCACGATGATCGCCGCCGGCACGCACATCACGGCGAACAGGATCATCGGCAGCACCTTGGACTTGGCGCTCCGGCCGAGGCCGTACGCACCGCGCAGGGACTGCGAGAAGAGCGAACGGCGCGCGTAGGCGCGGCCGAGGCGCGGCCCGTCGTAGTTGCGGTAGCCGATGTTGTGGATCTGGGTGGTTTCCGTGCGGGTGGTCTCGATGCTCATCGCGTCGGCACCTCCTCCTGCTGGTTCGCCTGCTGGGGGCGGAACACCTCGGCGATGTGGTGGCGGCGCTGCTCCATGCGTACGAGCCCGAGGCCCAGGTCGGCGACGGTGTCGCGGACGAGGTCGTACGTCTCCTCGCCGGTGGCCTCGAGGAGCAGGATGTGCCCGGCGCCGGGCAGTCCGTCCTCCACGCCCGCATGGAGGGTGATGCCGGCGGCGGTCAGGGCCTCGCGCAGGGCCCGCGTGCCGTCGGGGTGGGTGTCGGAGTCGGTGACCTCGACCGCGAGGGTGGCGGTGGTCTGGGTGAAGTCGCTGGTGGAGCTGGAGCGCAGCAGCCGGCCGCCGTCGATCACGACCACGTGGTCGCAGGTGCGCTCCAGCTCACCGAGGAGGTGCGAGGTGACCAGGACAGAGATCCCGAAGTCCGTCCAGACCCGGCGGATCAGGCCCAGCATCTCGTCGCGGCCGACCGGGTCGAGGCCGTTGGTGGGCTCGTCGAGGAGGACCAGCTTGGGGTCGTGGACCAGGGCCTGCGCGAGCTTCACGCGCTGCTTCATGCCGGTCGAGTAGCCGCCGATGGGGCGGTAGCGCTCCTCGTACAGACCGACGTGGCGCAGGGTGTCGGCGGTCCGCTCACGGGCGGCCGTGGCGGGCAGGCCGGACATCCGGGCCATGTGGACGACGAGCTCGGTGGCCGAGACGTCGGGCGGGAGGCAGTCGTGCTCGGGCATGTAGCCCACCCGCTCGCGGATGGCGGCGCCGGAGGTGGCGACGTCGAGGCCGAGCACCTCGGCGCGGCCCTCCGTGGCGGGGGACAGACCGAGCAGAATCTTGATCATTGTGGACTTGCCGGCTCCGTTGGCACCCACCAGTCCGGTCACACCGGGCCCGATGTCCAGGGAGAGCCGGTCGAGAGCGGTCACCCGGGGGAACCGCTTGCTGAGGCTTTCGGTCGCGATCACAGTCACCCTTCGAAGGTAGTGGCGCAGACCACAGCGGGCGTCAGCCCAACGGCTCGATCCCTCTCCGACCTCAGGTGTACGAACCCGTAAGGGGAAACCTACGAAAGTCGTTCCCGGACCTCGGCGGCGACGGGTTTCCACAGGCTTCCGCACGGCTCTTGACGTAGCCGCCGGGCATTGTCACATTCATCAGTGTCAAGTTACGACCACGTACCGCAAGGGACGGACGGGTGGCATGGCCTCAGCAGTGAAGAGCGAACTGACCGCGGAACTGCGGGGGTTCAGGGAAGTGCAGCGCCTCTCCTACGAGTGCGCGGAGGCGGTCGCGGCGCAGCTCAAGCCGGGCGTCACCGAGCGCGAGGCGGCGCGGATGCAGCGCGAGTGGCTGCGTGAGCGCGGCGTGCGCGACTGGTTCCACCTCCCCTTCGCGTGGTTCGGCGACCGCACGGCCTTCGTCAACTTCCGGATACCACTGCAGTTCTTCCCGACGAACCGGAGGCTGGAGCCGGGGATGCCGTTCATCCTCGACATGGCCCCGGTCCACAAGGGCTACACCGCCGACATCGGGTACTCCGGCTGCCTGGGCCTCAACCCCGTGCACGACAAGCTGCTCGCCGATCTCAAGGACCACCGCGAGCTGATCCTGCGCGAGGTGCGCGAGCGCCGCACGCTGCGGGAGATCTACGAGGACGTGGACCGGCTCATGGTCCGCCAGGGTTATGCCAACCGGCACCGCGCCTATCCCTTCGGCGTGATCGCCCACAAGATCGACCGGGTGAAGGAGCGCCGCTGGTCGCCGACGCTGTTCGGGTTCGGCACCCAGTCGCTGAAGGGCCTGGCGAGCGACGCGGTCCATGGCCACCGGGACGGCTGGTCGCCGCTGTGGTCGCCGTACAAGTTCTCCGACCACCCGCCCCGGCCGGGGCTGTGGGCGGTCGAGCCCCACCTCGGATTCCGGGGTACGGGCGCGAAGTTCGAGGAGATCCTGGTCGTCACGGACTCCAGGGATCCCGGGCAGAGCGCGTTCTGGCTGGATGACGATCTGCCGCATGTGCGGCGCTGGGCGGAGGGTCTGTGATGCCGATGGAGGGCGCGCGGGAGCGCTGGGTGCGGACGGGCGGGATCGAGCTGTGCGTCGCCGAGCTGGGCGACGAGAGCCGGCCCACCGTCCTGCTGGTGCACGGCTACCCGGACTCCAAGGAGGTCTGGTCGCAGGTCGCGGCCCGGCTCGCGGACCGTTTCCATGTGGTGCTGTACGACGTCCGCGGCCACGGCCGCTCGACCGCGCCGGCCCCGCTGCGCGGCGGCTTCACGCTGGAGAAGCTCACCGACGACTTCCTGGCGGTCGCGGACGCGGTCAGCCCGGACCGGCCGGTCCATCTCGTCGGCCACGACTGGGGCTCCGTGCAGGCGTGGGAGTTCGTGACGGTCAAGCGCACCGAGGGCCGGATCGCCTCCTTCACCTCGATGTCCGGGCCCTCCCTCGACCATTTCGGGCACTGGATCAAGCAGCGGATGACCCGCCCCACGCCGCGGCGCGTCGGCCAGCTCCTCGGCCAGGGCGCCAAGTCCTGGTACGTGTACGCGCTGCACACCCCGGCGCTGCCGGAGCTCGCCTGGCGCGGCCCCCTCGGCAAGCGGTGGCCGAAGATCCTCCAGCGGGTCGAGAAGATCGCGACCGGCGACTACCCGACCTCCTCGCTGCCGACGGACGCCGCACACGGCACCTGGCTGTACCGCGACAACGTCCGCGCCCGGCTGCGCCGCCCCCGCCCGGACGCGTACGCCCACGCCCCGGTGCAGCTGATCACTCCCACCGGCGACGCCTTCCTCTCCGAGCGGCTCTACGACGACCTGGAGCGGTGGGCGCCCCAGCTCACCCGGCGCACCATGCCCGCCAAGCACTGGGTGCCGCGGACCCGGCCCGACCAGCTGGCGGCCTGGATCGCGGAGTTCGTGACGACCCACGAGGACCCGGCCGCCAAGGCCCCGGCCACGGCCCCTCGCGGCACGTACGCCGAGCGGTTCGGCGGGCAGCTCGTGCTGGTCACGGGTGCGGGCAGCGGCATCGGCCGGGCCACCGCCTTCGCCTTCGCCGAGGCGGGCGCGCGGGTCGTCGCCGTGGACCGCGACGGCGAGAGCGCGCTCCGCACGGCCGAGATGGCGCGGCTGATCGGCGCGCCCGAGGCATGGGCCGAGACCGTCGACGTCAGTGACGAGCAGGCGATGGAGAAGCTCGCCGAGAAGGTCGCCGGCGAGTACGGCGTGGTCGACGTGCTGGTGAACAACGCCGGGATCGGCCTGTCGGGGTCGTTCTTCGACACGACGAGCGAGGACTGGAAGAGGGTCCTCGACGTCAACCTCTGGGGGGTCATCCACGGCTGCCGCGTCTTCGGCAAGCAGATGGCCGACCGGGGACAGGGCGGTCATATCGTCAACACCGCGTCCGCCGCAGCCTTCCAGCCCTCGCGCCTCCTGCCCGCCTACGGCGCCTCCAAGGCGGCGGTCCTGATGCTGAGCGAGTGCCTGCGCGCCGAGCTGGCCGGCCAGGGCATCGGGGTCACGGCGATATGCCCGGGCATCGTCAACACCAACATCACCGCCACGGCCCGGTTCGCCGGAGTCGGCGAGGAGGAGCAGAAGCGCCGGCAGAAGCAGGCGTCCAGGCTCTACGGCCTGCGGAACTATCCGCCGGAGAAGGTGGCCGATGCCATCCTGCGGGCCGTGGTGCGCAACCAGGCGGTGGTGCCGGTGACCCCGGAGGCGCGCGGCGCGCACCTGCTGTCCCGGCTGACGCCCAAGGCCCTGCGCGCGCTCGCGCGGCTGACGCCACCGTCATGAGCGGCGCCCGGCCTGTTGACGTCAAGGGGCTGCCGCCCGGCCGGTGCCGGCCGGGCGCGGCCATACCCCGCGTCTTCCGGCGGTCGTACCATCCCTCGCAGGAGGGTTCGCCGAGCGAGGCCGCCGGATGCCCGGCGTCCTGGCCTGTGGCCCTGGCGGCGGCGGGAGCGGTGGGCCGCGCCGCGACGGGGTAGAGGGAGCGGGCGTGTCCGACCAGATCACAGCCGAGTACCGGATCGAGGACCTGGCGCACCACAGCGGCGCCACGGTCCGCACGATTCGGGCCTATCAGGACCGGGGCCTGCTGCCGAAGCCGCAGCGGCGCGGCCGGTCCAACGTGTACGGGGACACGCATCTCGCGCGGCTGCGCCAGATCGCCGATCTCCTGGACCGCGGCTACACGCTCGCCTCCATCAAGGAGCTGCTGGAGGCCTGGGACGCGGGACGGGGACTCGGCGGGGTGCTCGGCCTGGTCGCCGAGGTCGACGGCCCGTGGACGGACGAGAAGGCCGACCGCATCTCCCGGGCCGAGCTGGACGCCACCTTCGGCGGCTCACCGGACGAGGAGGCCGTACGCGAGGCGGTCGAGCTCGGCGTCCTGGAGCCGATACCGGGCACGGACGGCGAGTTCCTCGTGCCGAGCCCCCAAGAGCTGGCGGTCGCAGCCGAGTTGTACGCGGCGGGCGTCCCGCTCGCAGCGATCGCCGGTCACCTGAAGGAACTTCGCGGCCAGGTGGAGCACATCGCCTCCCGCTTCCTGGAGTTCACCACCGAGCACGTTTTCGCCCGCTATCTGGAGCACCGGCCTCCGACGGACGCGGATGCGGCCGAGGCCGCGTCGATGGTGCGGCGTCTGAGGCCGCTCGCCCAGCAGACCGTCGACGCCGAACTCGCCCGCGCGATGCGGCTGTTCGCCACCCGGCACCTCCAGCACCACCTCGCGCCGCATGCCCCGCCCCTGCCGGACGACGAGCCCCGTCCGGTGGCGCTCCCGGCATCGACAATCCGGGCCGTACAGGCTCTGGTTGGCCCGGACAATGTCGCCGCGTTCATCGCCGCAGCGACTGAACGAGAGGTGCAGTCCCGGACATTGGACGCACTCTCGTCAAAGCATCGCCAGAGCAGTCAAGTTGACCAAAGGCCCTGATAACACTGGCCGGTTGTCCACAGAATCGCCAATTCCCCTGTGGATAACTCCACTTGGTTGTGGACCAAACATCTTCACTCCTATTCGACCATGTCCCTTTCACGCACCTCTCTTCCGAGGCGTTTTTTGCGTGGCCGACGGACGCCGGGCTCCGGCATCCTGGCCCGATGGACGACAGACGCACCGTGAAGGTGTCGAAATACCTCTCGAAACACCTGCGCCACCAGCCGGAACGGATCGGGCTGACTCTCGATCCCCACGGCTGGGTGCCGGTCGAGGAACTGCTGCGGGCCGCCGCCGCGCACGGCTTCCCGATCAGCCGCGCCGAACTGGATCATGTGGTCGCCGTCAACGACAAACGGCGCTTCGCCGTCGACGGCGTCCGAATCCGCGCCAGCCAGGGCCACACCGTCGAGGTCGACCTCGACCTGCCGGTCGCCGAGCCCCCCGCGTACCTCTACCACGGCACGGTGGCCGCCTCCCTGGACGCGATCCGTGCCGAGGGCCTGCGCCCCATGGCCCGCCACCATGTGCACCTCTCCCCCGACCGGGAGACCGCGACCCGGGTCGGCGCCCGCCGCGGCCGCCCGGTGGTCCTCTCGGTGGACGCCGGAGCCATGCACCGCACCGGCCACGTCTTCCACGTCAGCGCCAACGGCGTCTGGCTCACCGAGGCCGTTCCACCTGAGTACCTCCGCTTCCCCGGCTGAGGCCTGATCGACTCCACAGCTCCCCGGCCATCGCCGTGATGCTCGCTCAGGCATGATCGTCCGTATGGGACATCCGCACCTGCCGACCACCGAGTCCGCCGTCCGCGCCATCCGCGAGGTCGCCGAGGAGTACCACCGCGAGATGGCGGTCACCGAGGACATCGGAGCGGACCAGACCTCGCGGCGCACGTCGGCCGGAGCCTTCACCGTCTTCGACCCGGACGGCTCCCTCCCGCACGAGGCGTTCGTCGAGCTCGGCGGCGCCCCCGTCGTCACCGTCCGGCTCTTCCCCGAGGACGACGCCAAGATCGTCGTCGACGGAGCGGAGTTCGACGACATCCCCCGCGACTCCGTCCCCGCCTTCCTCCGCTCCGTCTACAGCGAGCTGGCCTATGTGAAGGGCAGGTTCTTCCCGCCCGGCTGGTGGCTGATCGTGCCGCTGCCCGGGGACGAGACGTACAAGGAACTCATCCTCACCGGCACGCTCACCCGCTGGCTCAGCAGCCGGGTCCGCCGCTGAGGGCCCCGACCGCTCGGACCGACCCGACCGCCTCTTGAGCGAAGGGTCCTCACCCGCCCAGCTGGGAGAGGCCTTCCGTGGCGATCCGCTCGAACACCGCCTGATCCGCCGCGAAGACCGAGTCCGCGATCGGCGCGTGGATCACGATCTCCGTGAAGCCCAGCTCGAAGTGACGGCCCGCGAAGTCCACGAAGGCCTCGAAGGACTCCAGCGGACGGTCCGGCGTGAAGCCTGTCAGCAGGATCTTGTCCAGCTCCCGCACATCACGGCCGATGTCCACGCACGCCTTCTCCAGCTTCTCGGCCTGACCACGGATCGCCTCCACGGACTGCTCGGGCGTCCCCGTCTCGAAGAGCTTGGGATCCCCCGTCGTCACCCACGCCTGGCCGTACCGCGCGGCCAGCTTCAGCCCACGCGGCCCGGTCGCGGCGACCGCGAAGGGCAGCCGCGGCCGCTGCACACAGCCGGGGATGTTGCGGGCCTCCTCGGCCGAGTAGAACGTGCCGCGGTGGGAGACGACGTCCTCGGTCAGCAGCCGGTCGAGCAGGGGCACGAACTCGGCCAGCCGGTCCGCCCGCTCCCGCGGCGTCCACGGCTCCTGCCCCAGCGCCGTGGCGTCGAAGCCGGTGCCGCCGGCGCCGATGCCGAGGGTGATCCGGCCGCCGGAGATGTCGTCGAGGGAGATCAGTTCCTTGGCGAGCGTGACCGGGTGCCGGAAGTTCGGCGAGGTCACCAGCGTGCCGAGGCGCAGCCGCTCGGTGGCGGCGGCCGCGGCGGTCAGGGTGGGTACGGCCCCGAACCAGGGGCCGTCACGGAAGGTCCGCCAGGAAAGGTGGTCATAGGTGTACGCGGCGTGGAAACCGAGCCGCTCGGCTCGGACCCACTCCTCGCGGCCACCCTCGTGCCAACGACGGGACGGGAGGATCACGGTACTCAGACGCATGGAACGACCCTACGCGGCCGCACTGACAATCATGGCGCGCACGCACAGCGACGGTCCATGCACTCAAATGTGCGCCCACCCGCACGCCCGTGCACCCCGTACGTGAGAATGGATCTGTGATCTCATCCCACTCTCCGCGCCTGCCCGCCCATACGCCCCGGCTCATCGCCACCGACCTGGACGGCACCCTGCTGCGCGACGACAAGTCCGTCTCGGAGCGCACGGTCGCGGCCCTCGCCGCCGCCGAGGAGGCCGGGATCGAGGTCTTCTTCGTCACCGGCCGGCCGGCCCGCTGGATGGACGTCGTCAGCGACCACGTCCACGGCCACGGCCTGGCCATCTGCGCCAACGGCGCCGCGGTGGTCGACCTGCACGCCGGCGGCAAGGTGATCGAGGCCCGTCCGCTGCACCGGGAGACCGCCCTGACGGTCGTACGGACGCTGCGCGCCGAGGCCCCCGGCACCACCTTCGCCGTCGAGCTGGCCACCGGCATCCACTACGAGCCGGACTACCCGCCCTTCCACCTGGACCCGGGCGCGACCATCGCCACCGCGGAGAAGCTGCTGCACGAAGACCGGCCCGGATCCGGCGCACCGGTGCTGAAGCTGCTCGCCCACCACCCCGACCTGGACCCAGACGCGTTCCTCATCCTGGCCCGCGTGGCCGCCGGGGAACACGCCTCGATCACTCGCTCCAGCCCCACCGCCCTCCTGGAGGTCAGCGGCCTCGGAGTCTCCAAGGCCTCGACGCTTGCCCTGTGCTGCGCGGAGCGCGGGATCTCGGCCGAGGAGGTCGTCGCCTTCGGTGACATGCCCAACGACGTGGAGATGCTGACCTGGGCGGGCACCTCCTACGCGATGGCCAACGCCCATCCCGATGTGATCGCCGCCGCCTCCGGGCGTACGGTCGCCAACAACGAGGACGGCGTCGCCGTCGTCATCGAACGGATCCTCGAGGGGCTCTGAGGCGCGGGCTCTGCCCGCGGCCCCTACTCCGGGGACCGCAGCGGGGCCTGCCACACCACGGT
The DNA here is from genome assembly GCF_014648195.1 of Streptomyces purpureus. Taxonomy (GTDB): domain Bacteria; phylum Actinomycetota; class Actinomycetes; order Streptomycetales; family Streptomycetaceae; genus Streptomyces; species Streptomyces purpureus. The sequence goes on along the minus strand of NZ_BMQQ01000003.1, from coordinate 222,907 downwards.
CGTACCGCCGCCGTCCTCGCCGATACCGGGCCCGCACCAGCTCGATCCCCCCAGCGACTCGGCGCGCCGCGCGAGATTCCGCAGCCCGCTGCGCCGCCCGCCCGCCGGGATGCCCACACCGTCGTCCCCGACCGACAGCCGCACCCCGGGCGCGCCGTCGGCGAGGGTCACGGTGGCGTCGACGACGACCTCGATCCGGCCGGCCCGGGCGTGCCGGAAGGCGTTGGAGAGGGCCTCGCGCAGCGCGGCGATGAGGTTCTTGCCGGTGAGATCGCCGACGGTCGTGTCGATCGCGCCCACGAACCGGTGGGCGGGGGTGAAGCCGAGCGGCACGGCCGCCATGTTGATCTCCCGCAGGACCCGGGTCCGCAGCCCGGACGGCGCCTCGGCCGGTCCCTGCTGAAGCGCGAAGATCGCCGTACGGATCTCCTGGATGGTCACGTCCAGTTCGTCCACCGCCTTGCCGACCCCGTCCTGCACGGCGGGGACGACCGACTTGCGCTGGGCGCTCTCCAGCATCATCCCGGTCGCGAACAGCCGCTGGATGACCAGGTCATGAAGGTCCCGGGCGATCCGGTCGCGGTCCTCGTAGACCGCGAGGCGCTCCCGGTCCCGCTGCGCGTCCGCCATCATCAGCGCGAGCGCCGCCTGTGAGGCGAACTGCGTGGCCAGGGTCCGCTCCGCGTCGGTGAACGGACGGGCGCCACGCGCGCGTGGCGTCGCAAGCGCGCCCAGGACCCGGCCGCCGCTGTGCAGCGGAAGGAGCATGGCGGGCCCGTACTGCTCCGACAGCCTGCTGATCATCCGCGGGTCGGTGGCCGCGTCGGCCACGAAGACCGCGTCCCCGGCGAGCAGCTCCCGGACCACAGGACTGTCCTCCGGAATCACCACACCCATCGAGGTGGCGGGATGGTCGCAGGAGACGGCGACGATCTCCAGACCGCCCTCCTCGGCGGGCAGCAGCACGATCCCTGCGGCCGAGTCGGCGAGCCGGCGGGCCTGTTCGGCGACGACCACGAGCGCGTCGTCGGCGTCACCGCCGGACAGCAGCGCCGTGGTGACGGCGACCGAGCCGTCGATCCAGCGCTCGCGCTGGCGGGCCGCCTCGTAGAGCCGGGCGTTGCCGATGGCGATCCCGGCCTCGGTGGCGAGGACGCGGACCATGTGGAGGTCGTAGTCGGTGAACACGCCGCCGCCGCTCTTCTCGGCCAGATAGAGGTTGCCGAAGATCTCGCCCTGGACGCGGATGGGTACACCGAGGAAGGTCCGCATCGGCGGATGCCCGGGCGGGAAGCCCGCCGCGCGCGGATCCTTCGTCAGGTCGGCGAGCCGCATCGGATCCGGATGGTGGATCAGCGCGCCGAGCAGCCCCGCGTGACCGTCCGGCCGACGTCCGATGCGCTCGGCGACCTCGTCCGACACGCCGTGGGTGACGAAGTCCGAGAGCCCGCTGCCCTCCTCGTCGACCACGCCGATCGCGGCGTAGCGGGCCCCGGCGAGCTCGGCCGCGGTCTGGCAGATCCGGTCCAGGGTGGAGTGAAGTTCGAGGCCGGTGCCCACCGAGCGCATGGCCTCCAGGAGTTGGGGCACGCGCGCGGTGAGCTCGGTGGACAGGCCCTGAAGGCTGCGGGTCGCCCGGGTCGCGGCGTCGAGGGGATCCTGGCGTTCGGGCACTGTCATGCCCTTGAGACTAGTAAGTCCTATTTAGCGAGGAAAGTCGGCTCGACCGGCGGGTTCACGGGCGCCGCAGGCCGCTTCACGAGTCCCGCCGACGGGCGGGGGACGAGCGCCTCGGTCTCCCGTTCCCGCTCCAGCATCCGCCGCAGCGGTCCGTCCACCGCCGCCAGCTCTGCGTACGGCCCCTGCTGCACCGTCCGTCCGGCGTCCAGGACCACCACCTCGTCCACCGCGTCCAGTCCACGCAGCCGGTGGGTGATGAGGACGGTCGTACGCCCCTCGGTCACCCGCAGCAGGTCGTCGGTGAGCGCGTCGGCCGTGGCCAGGTCGAGGTGCTCGGCGGGCTCGTCCAGGACGAGGACGGGGAAGTCGGCGAGGAGCGTCCTGGCCAGGGCGAGGCGCTGGCGCTGGCCGCCGGAGAGCTGGGCGCCGTGCTCGCCGACGAGGGTGTCCATGCCGCTGGGCAGCGCCTCCACCCAGTCGAGCAGCCGTGCCTCGTCGAGGGCGCGGCGCAGCTCTTCGTCGCTCGCACCGGGGCGGGCGAGCCGCAGGTTCTCGCGGACGGAGCTGTCGAAGAGGTGCGCGTCCTGGGCGCAGAGTCCGACGAGTCGGCGCACGGCGTCCCCGTCGAGCGAGTCGGCCGCCACACCGCCGATCCGGTAGATGCCGTCGGTGACGTCCAGGAACCGCAGCAACACCTGCGCGAGGGTGGTCTTGCCGGACCCGGAGGCGCCGACGACGGCGATGCGCCGGCCCGCCTCGATCGTCAGGCCGAAGCCGTGCAGCGCGTCCCGCCCCTGCCCGGCGTACCGCGCGCCGATGCCGCGCAGCTCCAGCGGGAAGGGGCTCCGCGGCGGCTCGGCCGGCCGCCGGGGCTCGTGCACGGGGACGGGCGCGTCCAGCACCTCGTACACCCGCTCGGCGCTGCGCCGGACCCGCTGCCGGTACTGCACGGCGAGCGGCAGGCCGGTGACGGCCTCGAAGGCGGCGAGCGGGGTCAGGACGACGACGGCCAGTGCGACACCTTCCAGCCGTCCTTCCCGTACGGCCTGTACGCCGACGAGCGCGGCGGCGGCCACGGTGACCCCGCAGGCGAGCGCGGAGAGCCCGGCCCCGAGCGCGGTGGCCGCCGCCTGCCGCGAGGCGATCGCGGTGAGCTTCCCGTCGGTGTCCCGGGCCCGCTCCGCCCGGCCCTTGAGGGCCCCGGCCACGGTCAGTTCGCCACAGCCGCGCAGCAGGTCGACGACGGTGGTGGCGAGAGCGCCGCGCGCGGGCGCGAGCTGTCGTTCGGCCCGTCGCGCGAGGGCGCCGCTGAGCAGCGGTACGGCGACTCCGGCGGTCAGCAGACCCACGGCGAGGACGGCTCCGGCCTCAGGCAGCAGCCAAGCGGTGAACCCGACGGACCCGGCGCCGACGACCACGGCGGCGCCGACAGGCAGCAGCCAGCGCAGCCAGTAGTCCTGGAGGGCGTCCACGTCGGAGACCAGGCGGGAGAGCAGGTCCCCGCGCCGGGTCAGGCGCAGCCCCGCGGGGGCGATCCGCTCGAGGCGGCGGTAGACCGTGACGCGGAGCTCGGCGAGCATCCGCAGCACCGCGTCGTGCGAGACGAGCCGCTCGGCGTAGCGGAAGACGGCCCGGCCGATGCCGAACGCGCGCGTGGCGGTGACGGCGACCATCAGATAGAGCACGGGCGGCTGTTCGGAAGCCCGCGAGATCAGCCAGCCGGAGACGGCCATGAGCCCCACGGCCGAACCCAGGGCAAGGCTCCCCAGCGTGAGCGCCAGCCCCAGCCGCCCCCGCAGCGCCCCGGCCATCCCCCGCACCCGCGCGAGCACGTTCCCGCCCCGCGTCCCGGCGTCCGGCCCGGTAACCGTTCCGGCCCGCGGCCGTTCGCTCGTCCCAGCGTCCGGCCCGACGGTCGTTCCAGCAGGAGGCCCGGCGTCCAGCCCGCCACGCGGCCGAGCGTCCGGCTCTGTGGCCGGGACGGCGATCGGCCCGGCGATCGGCCGTTCACTCGTCCCAGCGTCCGGCCCGACGACCGTTCCAGCGGTAGGCCCGGCGTCCAGCCCGCCACGCAGCCGAGCGTCCGGCTCTGTGGCCGGGACGGCGATCGGCCATTCGCTCGCCCCGGCGCCCGGCCCGACGGCCGTTCCAGCGTCCGGCCCAGCGCTCAGCCCGGCGGCAACCACAGTCGCGGCGCCCGCCTGCCCGTCCGGCACCACGGCCGCCGCCGGACGGCGCTCGCCGCCCTGGCCGGAGGCCGCGAGCGCCCCGAGCATCACCACCCGGTCCGCCACGGCCAGCAGGGCGGGCCGGTGAACGACCAGCAGGACCGTACGGCCCGCGGCCAGCCGCCGGACCGCGTCGACGACGCCCGCCTCCGTCTCCCCGTCCAGCGCCGCCGTCGGCTCGTCGAGCAGCAGGACTGGCCGGTCCGCGAGGAACGCCCGGGCCAGCGCGAGCCGCTGTCGCTGGCCGGCCGAGAGCCCGGCGCCGTCCTCGCCCAGCGGTGTCGCCGCGCCCTCGGGCAGCCCGGCGACGAACTCCCAGGCCCCGGCGTCGGTCAGCGCCCGCCGCACCTCCTCGTCCGAGGCGTCCGGCCGCGCGAGGCGCACGTTCTCGGCGATCGTGCCGACGAAGAGATACGGCCGCTGCGGCACCCATGCGATCCGCTCGCGCCACCGCTCCAGGTCCAGCGACCCGAGGTCGGCGCCACCGACCCGTACCGCGCCTTCGTCCGGCGCGACGAACCCGAGCACCACATCCAGCAGCGTCGACTTGCCGACCCCGCTCGGTCCGACCAGGGCCACCGTCTCGCCCGGCTCGACGACCAGCGAGGCCGCGTCCAGCGAGGGCTGCGCGCGGCCGGCATGGCGTACCGTCACCCGGTCGAGCTCCAGCCTCGCCGCCGTCGGCGGCTCCCCCGTGCCACCGCCACGTACCGGCGTCTCCAGGACGTCGAAGATCTCCTCCGCCGCCGCGAGCCCCTCGGCCGCCGCGTGGTACTGCGCCCCGACCTGGCGGATCGGCAGATACGCCTCGGGCGCAAGGATCAGAATGACCAGCCCCGTGTACAGGTCCAGGTCGCCGTGGACCAGCCGCATACCGATCCCGACCGCGACCAGCGCCACGGAGAGCGTGGACAGCAGCTCCAGCGCGAACGACGACAGGAACGCGATCCGCAGCGTCCGCAGCGTCGCCTGCCGGTACTCCGAGGTGATCGCCCGGATCGACTCCGCCTGCGCCTTGGCCCGGCCGAAGACCTTCAGCGTGGCGAGCCCGGCGACCACGTCCAGGAAGTGCCCCGAGAGCCGCGACAGCAGCTTCCACTGACGGTCCATCCGGGCCTGCGTGGCCCAGCCGATCAGAATCATGAAGAGCGGGATCAGCGGCAGGGTCACCACGATGACCGCCGCCGACACCCAGTCCTCGGTGACGATCCGCGCCAGCACCGCCACCGGCACCACCACCGCGAGCCCCAACTGCGGCAGATAGCGCGAGAAGTAGTCGTCCAGGGCGTCCGCACCCCGCGTCGCGAGCGCGACCAGCGATCCCGTCCGCTGCCCGCTCAGCCACCCCGGCCCCAGCGCCACGGAACGCTCCAGCAGCCGCCTGCGCAGCTCCGACTTCACCGCCGCGCCCGCGCGATGGGCGGCCAGCTCGGTCAGCCAGGAGACCAGCGCCCGCCCCACGGCAACCGCCGCGAGCAGGCCCAGCTCGGTGGTGAGTCCGGAGAACGACAGGCCCCGCTGGAAGGCACCCACCACCACCTCGGCGATGAGCATCGCCTGGGCGACGACCAGCGCCGCCCCGGCCAATCCGAGGGCCACCACCGCCGCCAGGAAGAGACGGGTGGCCCGGGCGTACCGGAGCAGACGCGGGTCGATCGGTTTCACGTGAAACATTCCCCCACTAGTGCGCGGAGTCGGCGATGTGCTGCGTGCCGATCCGCTTGCGGAACACCCAGTACGTCCAGGCCTGGTAGAGCATCACCAGCGGCGCGGCGACGGCCGCGCACCAGGTCATGATCTTCAGGGTGTACGGGCTGGACGAGGCGTTGGTGACCGTGAGGCTCCACTCGGCGTTCAGCGAGGACGGCATGACGTTCGGGAAGAGCGTGAGGAAGAGCATCGCCACCGCGGCAGCGATCGTGACGCCCGACAGCGCGAACGACCATCCCTCGCGCCCGGCCCTGATCGCTCCGATGGCACCGACCAGCGCCGCCACCGCGACCGCCAGGGCGACCAGGCTCTTGCCGTCGCCGTTCTCGACCTGCGTCCACAGCAGGAACAGCAGCGCCAGCGCCGCCGTGGCCAGACCGAGTGTGAACGCCAGCTTGCGTGCCCGCTCCCGGATGTCACCGACCGTCTTGAGCGCGGCGAACACCGCGCCGTGGAAGGTGAAGAGGAAGAGCGTGACCAGCCCGCCGAGGAGCGCGTACGGGTTGAGCAGATCGAAGAGGCTGCCGACGTACTCCTTCTGCGCGTCGATCTTCACGCCGCGCACGATGTTGCCGAAGGCCACCCCCCAGAGCACGGCCGGGATGAGCGAGGTCCAGAAGATCGCGTGCTCCCAGTTGCGCTGCCAGTTCTCCCCGGAGCGCTTGACCCGGTACTCGAAGGCGACACCGCGCACGATCAGACAGACCAGGATGAGCAGCAGCGGCAGGTAGAAGCCGGAGAACAGCGTCGCGTACCACTCGGGGAAGGCGGCGAAGGTCGCGCCGCCCGCCGTGAGCAGCCACACCTCGTTGCCGTCCCAGACCGGGCCGATGGTGTTGATCAGGACACGCTTCTCGGCCCGGTCGCGGGCGAGCAGCTTGGTCAGGACGCCGATCCCGAAGTCGAAGCCTTCGAGGAAGAAGTAGCCGATCCAGAGGACGGCGATGAGCACGAACCAAACGTTGTGGAGTTCCATGGGTCGCTCTCCTCAGCCTCAGTACGAGAAGGCCATCGGCCGGTCGGGGTCACGGTCGTCCCCGCCGATCTTGGTGGGCGGGTTGAGGTCGGCCTCGGTGAGCTCCGGGGGTCCGGCCTTCACGTACTTCACCAGCAGCCTGACCTCGATCACGGCGAGCACGGCGTACAGCAGGGTGAAGACGATCATCGAGGTGAGCACCTCGCCCTGCGAGACACCGGGGGAGACCGCGTCCCGGGTGCGCAGCACGCCGTAGACGACCCAGGGCTGCCGGCCCATCTCGGTGAAGATCCAGCCCCAGGAGTTGGCGATCAGCGGGAAGGCCATGGTCCACAGCGCCACCAGCCAGTACAGCTTGCTGAACCGGGGGCCGAGAGCCTTCTTGCGGAAGAGGACCAGGTGCGGGACCTCGTCCTCGCCGGTCCGCAGCGCCGACGGGAGCAGGAACCTCTTCCGGGTCAGCCAGAGGCCGAGCATTCCGATGGAGAGGGACGCCATGCCGAAGCCGATCATCCAGCGGAAGCCCCAGTAGGCGACCGGGATGTTGGGCCGGTAGTCGCCCGGGCCGTACTTCTCCTGCATCTGCTTGTTGACGTCGTTGATGCCCGGGACGTGCGAGGTGAAGTCGCCGTTGGCCAGGAAGGACAGCACGCCCGGGATCTCGATCGCGACCTTGTTGTGGCCCTTGTCGACGTCGCCGTACGCGAAGACCGAGAAGGGTGCCGGCGCCTCGCCGTCCCAGAGCGCCTCGGCGGCCGCCATCTTCATGGGCTGCTGCTTGTACATGACCTTGCCGAGCAGGTCACCGCTGATGGCGGTGCCGAGTCCGGCGATGATCAGCGTGATCAGGCCGAGCCGGAGCGAGGTCCGCATCACGGTGACGTGCTTCTTGCGGGCCAGGTGGAAGGCGGATATGCCGACCATGAAGCCGCCGCCGACGAGGAAGGCCGCCGTCATGGTGTGGAAGAACTGGGTCAGGGCCGTGTTCTGGGTGAGCACCAGCCAGAAGTCCGTGAGCTCCGCCCGGCCGCGCTCTTCGTTCATGCGGTAGCCGACCGGGTGCTGCATCCAGGAGTTGGCGGCCAGGATGAAGTACGCGGACAGGATCGTGCCGATGGAGACCATCCACATGCACGCCAGGTGGATCTTCTTCGGCAGCTTGTCCCAGCCGAAGATCCACAGGCCGATGAACGTGGACTCGAAGAAGAAGGCGATCAGCGCCTCGAAGGCGAGCGGGGCACCGAAGACGTCACCGACGAAGCGCGAGTAGTCCGACCAGTTCATGCCGAACTGGAACTCCTGGACGATGCCGGTGACCACACCCATGGCGATGTTGATCAGGAACAGCTTGCCCCAGAACTTGGTCGCCTTGAGGTACTTCTCCTTCTCCGTGCGCACCCAGGCGGTCTGGAGACCCGCCGTGAGCGCGGCGAGCGAGATCGTCAGAGGGACGAAAAGGAAGTGGTAGACGGTGGTGATGCCGAACTGCCATCGCGCCAGTGTTTCTGGCGCCAGAGCTAGATCCACGTCGTCTTCTCCTCACATCGCGTGGTCACGTCGGGGTTTTGCCACTCTTGATCCCGCCCATTTCGGGATGACCAGGACACGCTTGTGAACGCGTTCACATTCACAAGCATTATGTCTCATACGAAATCCGTACTGGCAAGGGGGGTGCGTTACCGGCGGGTACCTCTTCCCAGGGACTTCAACATATTGTTGAATCCGGCCCATGAAGATCCGTATCTCCTGGCCCGCCGGGCACCTCACCGCGACCCTCGAAGAAACCCCCACGAGCAAAGCGCTCGCGGGGGTTCTCCCGATCTCCTCCACCGCCCGCACCTGGGGCGAGGAGGTCTATTTCGACACTCCGGTCTCCGCCGCACGCGAAGCCGGCGCACAACAGGTGGTGGAGCCGGGCACCGTCGCCTTCTGGACCGACGGCGACGCGCTCGCGCTCCCCTACGGCCCCACACCGATCTCCCGGGGCGACGAATGCCGCCTCGCGAGCCCCTGCAACCTCCTCGGAGAGATCGACGGCGACCCGCGCCATCTCGCCACCGTCCGCGACGGCGACCCGATCCGCGTCGAGCTCGCCGACGACTGAGCCGACCTCCCGGCCGGCCCCCGTCGGACTCAGCCCTCCTTGCGGAAGCCCTCGGCCACCTTCAGGAACAGGTCGTTGGCCTCGGTCTCCCCGATGGTGACCCGCACACCCTCGCCCGCGAACGGCCGCACCACCACACCGGCCCGCTCGCAGGCCGCCGCGAAGTCGACGGTCCGCTCACCCAGCCGCAGCCAGACGAAGTTCGCCTGCGTGTCGGGAACGGTCCAGCCCTGGCCCACAAGGCCCTCGTAGACCCGGGTCCGCTCGCAGACCAACGAGCCGACCCGGCCCAGCAGTTCGTCCTCCGCCCGTAGCGAGGCCACCGCCGCGTCCTGCGCGAGCTGGCTCACCCCGAACGGCACCGCGGTCTTGCGCAGCGCCGCCGCCACCGGCTCATGGGCCACCGCGAAACCGACCCGCAGCCCGGCCAGGCCGTACGCCTTGGAGAAGGTCCGCAGCACCGCCACGTTCGGACGGTCCCGGTAGATCTCGATGCCGTCCGGCACCTCGACGTCCCGCACGAACTCGCGGTAGGCCTCGTCCAGCACGACCAGCACGTCCGACGGCACCCGGTCCAGGAACCGCTCCAGCTCGGCGCGGCGCACAGCCGTCCCGGTGGGGTTGTTCGGGTTGCAGACGAAGATCAGCCGGGTCCGGTCGGTGATCGCCTCCGCCATCGCGTCCAGGTCGTGCACGTCACCATCGGTCAGCGGCACCCGCACCGAGGTGGCGCCCGAGATCTGGGTGATGATCGGGTACGCCTCGAAGGACCGCCAGGCGTAGATCACCTCGTCGCCCGGGCCCGAGGTGGACTGCAGCAGCGACTGGGCGACCCCGACCGAGCCGGTGCCGGTCGCCAAGTGCGACACCGGCACCCCGAAGCGCTCCGCGAGCTCGTTCATCAGACCCGTGCAGGCCATGTCCGGGTAGCGGTTGAAGCCGGCGGCCGCCGCCAGCGCGCTCTCCATGACGCCGGTCAGCGGCGGGTACGGGTTCTCGTTGGAGGACAGCTTGTACGCGACCGGCCCACCCGCGGCAGCCGGCTTGCCCGGCTTGTAGGTGGGAATGCCGTCCAGCTCGGCGCGCAGCTTCGGGCTCGTCCCGCGCGGGCTCGTCTCGCTCACTGTGGTCCTCCTCGACCGTCCGTACCACCAATACTCCTCACCTTATGAGGATTCGCCTCCCCTGCGAATGGGCTGCCGCAGGCAACCTGTGCGGAACCTCGCGCCAGGGCGCGACGAAGGGGGAGCGCTAGCCATCCTGGCGCGCGCCGGTGGCGAGCGCCCTGGCGCGCGTCGCCCGTAGTAGTGAGTTGAGACCTCTTCGCAACATCCGGCATTTGGTAGGCCCATGCGTGTCGACAACCTCAGGCCCCATGTCCACACCCCCAACTACCTGCTGTTCTATGGCTTTTGACCATGAACGATCATGCAGAAACGTGCCTGTCAACGAGTGAATATGCGACCGGCCCAACCACCCGCCCTCGCCCTACTATCGGCTCGCCATGACAGCAGCAGGGAAGCACCAGGTGAGCCGGGCACAGACCCGGGGAAGCCGGCAGGGCCGAGCGGGCATCCGGGACGTGGCCGCCGCAGCCGGAGTCTCCATCACGACTGTCTCCGACGCGCTCAACGGCAAGGGCCGGCTCCCGGATGCCACCCGCCGCCACGTCCGCGAGGTCGCCGACCGGCTGGGCTATCGCCCATCCGCGGCGGCCCGAACGCTCCGTACCGGCAAGTCAGGGCTCATCGGCCTGACCGTGACGACCTACGGGGATGAACCTTTCACCTTCACCGAATTCGCGTACTTCGCAGAGATGGCGAGAGCAGCGACCTCGGCCGCGCTCGCGCGCGGCTACGCACTCGTCATCCTGCCCGCCACCTCACGCCATGACGTCTGGTCGAACGTCGCCCTCGACGGCACCGTCGTCATCGACCCCTCCGACCACGACCCGGTCGTCACCGAGCTCGTCCGCCAGGGCCTGCCCGTCGTCTCCGACGGACGCCCGGCCGGCACCCTCCCGGTGACCGCCTGGGTCGACAACGACCACGAAGCCGCCGTCCTCGACCTGCTCGACCATCTCGCCGCCGCCGGCGCCCGCCGGATCGGTCTGCTCACCGGCACCACCACCGACACGTACACCCGCCTGTCCACCACCGCCTACCTCAACTGGTGCGAGCGGGTCGGACAGGACCCTGTCTACGAGGCCTACCCCGCGCACGACCCGTGTGCGGGCGCCGTCGCCGCCGACCGGCTCCTCGCCCGCCCCGACCGCCCCGACGCCGTCTACGGTCTCTTCGACCCGAACGGCACCGATCTGCTGGCCGCCGCCCGCCGGTACGGCCTGCGCGTCCCCGACGATCTCCTGCTGGTCTGCTGCAGCGAGTCCACGGTCTACGCGAACACCGAACCGCCCATCACCACGCTCTCGCTCAAACCACGCCGGATCGGTACCGCCGTCGTCCAGCTCCTCATCGACGCCATCGAGGGGATCGACACCGACGGCCCGGTCGAGCAGGTGATACCGACCGAACTCATCGTCCGGACGTCCTCGCAGAGACGCTCGCCACGGACGACGGTCAGCCCGCCCCGGTCTCCTTCGCAGGACTAGACCTTCTCAATTGGGGCGAAACAACCGGTGAACCAGGGGTGGACCATGATTCACCACCCCTGGTGCGTCACACAGGAGGAGCCTCATTCCTATGATGGGCGCACGACACCGTGGACGACCCCGACCAGGCCGGTCCACGTGTGCAGGGCGTCACGACGGTGGTGGAGGGGTCGATGACTCAGGGGGCCGGGCAGGAAGCCGTGGTGCGGACGGCCACGTTGCGTGACTTCCGGGTACCGCCGTACGCGCGCGTGCCCGTGCAGGGACACGTCGGCCACCCTGGCGACGCCTTCCCCGACGACCAGTTCCCGGAGGGCTACACCCCCACCGCGCGGGACCTTCCGGTGATCAACCGAGGTGACACCGTGCAGGTGAGGGTCTCCCCCTCCGAGGTGCCCGTCGCCCCCGAGGGCCTCGGCCCGCTCTACGTGGTGGGCGACGTCCATGGCTATCTCGACGAACTCGTCGCCGCCCTGCGTGAGCAGGAGCTGATCGACGCCGACGGGAACTGGGCGGCCGGCAACTCCCGGCTCTGGTTCCTCGGCGACTTCACCGACCGGGGCCCCGACGGCATCGGCGTGATCGACCTCGTCATGCGGCTGTCCGCCGAGGCCGCCGCGGCCGGCGGCTACTGCAAGGCCCTGATGGGCAACCACGAGCTGCTGCTCATCGGCGCCAAGCGCTTCGCCGACACCCCGGTGAACTCCGGCGCCGGCACCGCCACCTTCCAGGCCGCCTGGCTCCTCAACGGCGGACAGAAGCACGACATGGACCGCCTCCAGGACGTCCACCTCCAGTGGATGTCCCGGCTGGACGCCGTGGTGGAGGAGGACGGCCATCTCCTGCTGCACTCCGACACCACCGCCTACCTCGACTACGGCTCGACCATCGAGGACGTCAACGAGACCGTCCACGAGATCCTCAACCGCGGCGACGCCGACGAGTGCTGGGACCTCTTCCGGAAGTTCACCAAGCGCTTCGCCTTCCGCGACGAAGGCGGCCCCCAGGCCGTGCAGGAGCTCCTGTCGACCTACGGCGGCGGGCGGGTGGTGCACGGTCACAGCCCCATCCCGTACCTGCTGGGTGAGGTCGGCACCGAGGACGCCGAGGGCGAGGCCGCCCGGCCGATCGTCGAGGAGCCGCATGTGTACGCCGACGGTCTCGCCATCGCGATGGACGGCGGCGTGACCATGGCCGGAAAGCTGCTGGTCGTCCAACTCCCCCTGCGTCACTGAGCGGAGCGGGGAAAGGCGATTTCCGGAAACCCCCTGTCACCCCCTGCGGTAACCGCTCTACCATCGGCTTATCCGTAGCAGGCTCTCCTCCGTTTCCGCCCAACTGCCCGCGGTCCGCGGGCACACAGGCCCTACGGAGCATCGGGGGATGCACATGAACGTGGCTCCGCACCTGCTGACCGAGGACCGCGCCGAGTTCGAGCGCATCCTCGACGACGCACTGCGTAACGCACACGACCGTCCGGATCTCGCCGCGGTCGGCGAACGGCTCAACACCGAACAGCTACGCACCATGGCACTGAACGCGACAACGCTGATCACTTCGTCGGCCGCCGCGGAGTACGACCACTTCGTCAAGGTCCGCGAGGAGCTGCGTGCGCCGTCCGGCGGGAGCGCACTGGACTCGGCACGGACCTCGTCGGGCGGCGAGTCCGTAGACGGTACGGGCGCCGGGCTCGGCGCAGTCGTGACCGTGCTCGCTCCGGTCCTCGCCGGTACGGCCGCGCTGATCTTTCTGCTCGTCGGCTATCTGCTGAAGGCTCTCGACGAACCACCGGCCTTCGCGGACACCCTGCTGGCCACCGGCTGGTTCTTCGGCGCCGTCACCGCGGTGGGCATCCTGGCCGCCGCGGTCGGACTGCTCGTCACGGCCCTGCGCAACGGCGCCACCCAGGTGCCCGCGCAGGAGCCGGGCGGTGAGCCCGACGAGGTGTCCCGGGCCCGCGAGGCCTGGCGCATCGCGCTCCTGGAGCGGGGCATAGTCCCGTTCCTGCGCGCCGCGCTGGCCGATCCGAGCGCCGATCCGGGTTCATCGGCACCCCCGCGGCCGATGAGCCGGATTCCCAAGGTCGGGTTCAGCGGACCGGACTTCTCCAGCCCGAGCGAAGGCGCGACCGGCACCCGGCCGATGTTCACCAGCCCGGACTTCACCAGTCCCGACTTCGGCGGCCCCGAGCACCAGCCGGAATGACCGGTCCTCGGGGCCGGATGTTTCACGTGAAACATCCGGCCCGTGGAACCACTGGGCCGGAGAAGGGCCTACTCCGCGAGCGGCAGGTAGACCCGGTTGCCGGCGGCGGCGAACTCCTTGGACTTCTCCGCCATTCCTGCTTCGATCTGGTCCGCCTGAAGATCGCCGCCGTGCTCGCGCCGGATGTCCTGCGAGATCTTCATCGAGCAGAACTTCGGACCGCACATCGAGCAGAAGTGGGCGGTCTTGGCCGGCTCGGCCGGGAGCGTCTCGTCGTGGAACTCCCGGGCCGTGTCCGGGTCGAGCGCCAGATTGAACTGGTCCTCCCACCGGAACTCGAAGCGGGCGTCCGACAGGGCGTCGTCCCACTCCTGGGCACCCGGGTGGCCCTTGGCCAGGTCCGCCGCGTGAGCCGCGATCTTGTAGGTGATGACGCCGGTCTTCACGTCGTCGCGGTTGGGCAGGCCCAGGTGCTCCTTGGGCGTGACGTAGCAGAGCATCGCGGTGCCCCACCAGGCGATCATCGCGGCGCCGATACCGGAGGTGATGTGGTCGTACGCCGGGGCGACGTCCGTGGTCAGCGGGCCGAGCGTGTAGAACGGCGCCTCCTCGCAGATCTCCTGCTGGAGGTCGATGTTCTCCTTGATCTTGTGCATCGGGACATGCCCGGGGCCCTCGATCATGGTCTGCACGTTGTGGCGCTTGGCGATCGTGTTGAGCTCGCCCAGCGTCTTCAGCTCCGCGAACTGCGCGGCGTCATTGGCGTCCGCGATCGAGCCGGGACGCAGCCCGTCGCCCAGCGAGTAGGTGACGTCGTACGTCGCCAGGATCTCGCAGAGCTCCTCGAAGTTCGTGTAGAGGAAGTTCTCCTTGTGGTGCGCGAGGCACCAGGCGGCCATGATCGAGCCGCCGCGGGAGACGATGCCGGTCTTGCGGCGTGCGGTCAGCGGCACGTACGGCAGCAGGACACCGGCGTGGACGGTCATGTAGTCGACGCCCTGCTCGGCCTGCTCGATGACCGTGTCCTTGTAGATCTCCCAGGTCAGTTCCTCGGCCTTGCCGTCGACCTTCTCCAGCGCCTGGTAGAGGGGGACGGTGCCGATCGGCACGGGGGAGTTGCGCAGCACCCATTCGCGGGTGGTGTGGATGTTCCGGCCGGTGGAGAGGTCCATGACGGTGTCGGCGCCCCACTTGGTCGCCCACGTCATCTTCTCCACCTCCTCCTCGATGGAGGACGTGACGGCGGAGTTGCCGATGTTGGCGTTCACCTTCACCAGGAACCGCTTGCCGATGATCATCGGCTCGATCTCCGGGTGGTTGACGTTGGCCGGCAGCACCGCGCGCCCGGCCGCGATCTCCTCTCGTACGACCTCGGGGGAGACGTTCTCGCGGATGGCGACGTACTCCATCTCCGGGGTGATCTCCCCCCGGCGGGCGTACGCGAGCTGGGTCACGGCCTGGCCGTCCCGGCCCCGGCGCGGCAGCCGCGGCCGTCCCGGGAAGACCGCGTCGAGGTTCTTGAGGCCACCGCGCGGCGAGGTGTGCTTGATGCCGTCGTCCTCGGGGCGGACCGGGCGGCCGGCGTACTCCTCGGTGTCGCCGCGCCCGATGATCCAGTTCTCCCGCAGCGGCGGCAGGCCCCGGCGGACATCGGTGTCGACGGTGGGGTCGGTGTACGGCCCGGACGTGTCGTACAGCGTCACGTCCTTGCCGTTGGTGAGGTGCACCTGCCGGACCGGCACCCGGAGGTCGGGGCGCGAGCCCTCGATGTACCCCTTGTGCCAGCCCGGCTTCCGCTCGGCCTGATCGGCGGCAGGCGTGCGTGCATCCTGAATGGTCATGAGACCTACTCCCTACGCCGGCATTACCCGGTAACAGGTTCGGCGGTCGGCGCAGCCTCCTCCCGTACATATGTACGGTGATCAGCGCCCTCTCAGCCCGGTGCTCCGAGCTCCCGCGTGTGCAAAGGTGCCACCACGCTAGCGTCCTTCCTGGCGTGCTGAACAGAGGGGCCCCTCCGTTCTTGCGATGATCGGTCGGTGACTTCTTCGCAGCGGACTCCCGAACCCCACGGCCACACGCACAGCCACGGGCCGGCGGCACCCGTCTCACGGCACCTGCGCAAGGTCATCGCCGCCGTCCTGATCCCCTTCGCCACCGCCGTACTGGTGGGCGTGGCGCTCCTCTGGCCGGGCGGCACCCCGGCACACGAACGCACCGGTGTCGGCTTCGACCGCCAGACCCAGCAGGGCAAGGTCACCAAGGTCGTGCGGGTCGACTGCAAGGAGGTGAACGCCGCGCAGGTCCCGCCGACCGGCGACACCTCCACACCGGAGGGACGCGAGGCGGTCAACGCCCAGCAGGGAACGTGCGCGAGGGCGACGGTCGAGGTCACCACCGGCCCTGACAAGGGCCGCACCTTCACCGAGATCGTGCAGCCGGACGCCCCGCGCCAACTGGAGGAGGGCCAGGGCGTGGTGGTCGCCTACGCCCCCGACGCGCCGCGTGACCTGCAGTACTCGGTGACGGACGTGGACCGCGGGATCCCGATGGCGGTCCTCGCCGCGATCTTCGCCCTGGCCGTGGTGGTGGTCGGCCGGATGCGCGGCGTCATGGCGCTGATCGCGCTGGCTGTCAGCTTCCTGGTCCTGACGTTCTTCATCCTGCCCGCCATCCTCCAAGGCTCGAATCCCCTGGTGGTGGCGGTGGTCGGGGCCAGCGCGATCATGCTGATCGCGCTCTACATGTGCCACGGCCTGTCGGCCCGTACGTCGGTCGCGGTCCTCGGCACC
Organism: Streptomyces purpureus; assembly: GCF_014648195.1. Classification (GTDB taxonomy): domain Bacteria; phylum Actinomycetota; class Actinomycetes; order Streptomycetales; family Streptomycetaceae; genus Streptomyces; species Streptomyces purpureus. Next base: position 206,601 of record NZ_BMQQ01000003.1, on the reverse strand, counting down.
CTGATCTCGCTGCTGCTGATCGGCCTGCTGGGCTCCCTGTTCATCGGCTGGGCCTCGCTGACCGGCAACACCGACGACTACACCGGCCTGATCCACGGCCTCTACCCGGACATCGACATGTCCGGCCTGCTGCTCGCGGGCGTCATCATCGGTTCGCTCGGCGTCCTCGACGACGTGACGGTCACTCAGACGTCCGCGGTGTGGGAGCTCCACCAGGCGGACCCCTCGATGGGGCCCCGGGCTCTGTACCGGGCGGCGATCAGGATCGGCCGGGACCACATCGCATCCGTGGTCAACACGCTCGTCCTCGCCTACGCGGGCGCTGCCCTGCCCCTGCTGCTGCTGTTCTCGATCGCCCAGAGCAGCGTGGGCACCGTGGCCAACAGCGAATTGGTGGCGCAGGAGATCGTACGGACGCTGGTGGGCTCGATCGGACTGGTCGCCTCGGTGCCGGTGACCACCGCGCTGGCCGCGCTGGTCGTCTCGGCCGACCGGCCGGGATCCCAGCCACGCACGTCGCGCGGCGGCCGGCGACGCCGCGCGAAGTGAGGGTGGCCGGCTTCGCTAGCCGGCGTTCTCTTCGGCGAGGATGCGGCCCAGCGCCTCCTCCAGGTGCTCATCGAAGTCGGCGAGCGTGCACTCCTGCCCCAACGGCACCAGCTTGTCAGTGCGGTCGAGGAACGCGACGAGCGGCGGAGCGCTGGCGCGGAAGAGCGCCCGGTCGGCGCCGACCTGAAGCCGGATGTGAACGTCGGACAGGTCTTCGGGGCCGGTCGGCGCGATGCGCACATCCCCGTCCCCGCTCGGGGCGTTGATGCCGTCCAGAAGCAGTTCACGGCCGAAGGCCCAGGTAACAGGCGCGTCGCCGGGCAGGTGGAAGGTCATGCGCACCGCGTAGGGATCTCGCATCTCGTACCGCAGTTCCACCGGGATCCGGAAGGAGAGCTCCTCGGAGACGAGGAAGCTCATCAGGACCTCAGCCTGAACCGACTCGCGCATGTGTACCCCGCATTAGAAGAAGCAGATGTGGTCCCCCCTGCCCTCTTGACGCCATCGTGATGCACCCACTAACAGATCACAAGGAGTGATTTTTCAGATACTGATAGAGAAGGCGAGCGAGCTGAAGAGTCTTCCGATTTCGTTGCGTAGCTGCTCAACTGCAGGCAGCAACCGGTGCTGCTGGTGGAGAGGAAGGGAAATCGCCATCGCGGCCGCTGTGGAGCCCGCAGTAATGGGAATCGCGGCACAGACCGTGCCGAGCGCATATTCCTGACGCTCCACCAGGGGCTCCATCCGCCCCGTACCGCCCAAACGTTCCAGAAGCATCCGGCGGTTACGCACCGTATATGGCGTGATGGCTTCCACCGGATGGCGGTCAAGGTGGTCTTGACGGCTTTTCTCGTCGAGTTGACTGAGCAGGCACTGACCGATCGCATGGGCGTGTCCGGTCTCGCGGAAGTCGGCCCACTCGTCGACCGCGGGGGCGGCGGGGGTGTCCGCGACGGCGACGAGCTCGATCTCGCCCTCGCGGTAGATGGCGAAATAGACCGGGACACCGATCGCGTCCCGCCAGTGCGACAGCGAGTCCTCGATCTTGGTGCGACGATTCTGCAGTGCTCCGCCGCCCGCCAGACGACCGGCCGCGTCGCCAAAGACGAACACACCCTTCTCACGGCGCAGATAGCCCTCATGAGTCAGGGTGCGAAGCAGGTGGTACGCGGTGGGAAGCGCGACTCCCGCCTCGCGCGCGAGCTGTTTGGCGGGGGCCCCGTCCTCATGGGAGCCCACGGCTTCCAGGAGTCTCAGGGCACGCTGCACCGAGCCGATCAGGGTAGGGGCAGCGGTCTGTTGAGCCGTGGCCAAAGGTCACCCCCAGGCGTTTCGACGGGTGATGATTCACCCGCCCGCGGGGGCCTCCCCCGCGCGCCGGCCGCTTGGTGTGGTCCACAGGAGGACCCGCCAGGATCGTCGTACAACCGCAGGTCAGGGCTCTATTTCGATGCCTGTTTCACCCGGGCGCCAGCGGTTTTCCACTGTATGGCAGCGCCCTAGGGCCGCACCGGTTTCTTCTGGGGCGTTCCCCCGGCCGGGCTAACGCCTCTCCTGGCCCCGGCGGAGCCAGGAGATCGCGTCACCAGTCGCCGCGTGAGGTGGACGACGACATGAACTTCCGTACGACGTAAATGAGACCGCCGACCAAGGCCGCGAAGACCAGGACCTTGAAGAGGAGCCCGATGAAGAATCCGACGACGCTGACGATCATTCCGCCGAACACCATCACCGCGATGAGGGGTATGGCCACCCACTTCACCCACCAGGGCATCCCCGCGAGAATCTCCTTCACCGCCATGGTCCTTACCTCGTCTCCATGAGTCATGCGCGTCCGCCCGGCGCCTTCCGCACCGAACACCCTCGATGCTAGGGGCGGCCAGGGGGCTCCGGGCGGCTCGGAGCCCTTGCTCTCCCCTGAACGAACCCCTAGGGATTCCCGGGGTACAACCCCCACCACCGGGACTCCAACCGGCAGCGGGTGAGCGTCAGCTCTCGGGCGGCGAGAAGACCACCATCACCCGCAGGTCCTCGGTGACATGGTGGAACTTGTGCGGCACCCCGGCCGGCACGTACACCACGCTGCCCCGGCCGACCTGCTGTGTCTCCGTCCCCACCGTGATCGACGCCCGGCCGCTGACCACGAAGTACACCTCGTCCTCGTTGTGCGGCTGCTGCGGATCGAGCTCGCCCGCGTTCAGCGCGTAAAGCCCCACCGACATATGGCGCTCGCGCAGGAACTGCAGATACGCGCCCTCGTTCGCGGCGCGCTCCGCCTCCAGCTCGTCCAGTCGGAATGCCTTCATTTTTCGTCCGTCCGCCCCTGCGCTCGGCCCGATCATGTCTGCCACGATCAGACACATGAAGAATTTTGTAGTCAAGACGATCGCGAACGCGGGTGCCCTGGCGGTCGCGATCTGGCTGGTCCCAGACATCACCCTCACCGGCGAGAACACCGGCAAGCAGGCCCTGACGCTCATTCTTGTGGCGCTGGTTTTCGGCGTGGTGAACTTCCTCGTCAAGCCGGTCGTGAAGCTGCTCACGCTGCCGCTGTTCATTCTCACGCTCGGACTGATCACGCTGGTGGTCAACGCCCTGATGCTGCTGCTCACCTCCTGGCTCGCCGACAAGCTGGAACTGAGCTTCCATGTCGAGGGCTTCTGGACGGCGGTGCTCGGCGGTCTGATCATCTCGATCGTGTCGTGGGCCCTGAACGTCATCCTCCCCGACGGCAAGGACTGACCATGGCCATCGGTGACGGCACCCGCGCGGTACGGGCGGGCCTGCCCGACCCCGAGAAGTACGCCCCCACCCTCCCCGGCCCGGTCTTCGCCGCCCACTACCACCTGCCCGGCGACCCCACCGGCCCGTACACCTACGGCCGCGACGAGAACCCGACCTGGACCCTCCTGGAACAGGCCATCGGCGAACTCGAGGCACCCGCCACCAGACCGGGGGAGCCCGTCGAGACGGTCGCCTTCGCCTCCGGCATGGCCGCGATCTCCGCGGTCCTCTTCTCCCAGCTCCGCGCGGGCGACGCGGTCGTCCTCCCCTCCGACGGCTACCAGGCGCTGCCGCTGGCGCGCGAGCGTCTGGAGGCGTACGGAGTGGAGGTCCGCACCGCTCCGACCGGCGACGACGCCCAGCTCTCCGTCCTCGACGGCGCCCGCCTGCTGTGGCTCGAGACCCCGTCCAACCCGGGTCTCGACGTCTGCGACATCCGGCGGCTGACCGACGCGGCGCACGACGCCGGCGCCCTGGTGGCGGTCGACAACACCCTGGCCACCTCCCTCGGCCAGCGGCCCCTGGAGCTCGGCGCCGACTTCTCCGTCGCCAGCGACACCAAGGGGCTGACGGGTCACGGGGACATCCTGCTCGGTCATGTCAGCGGACGGGACCCGCTGCGGATGGCCGAGGTACGGCGCTGGCGCAAGATCGCCGGAGCCATCCCCGGACCGATGGAGGCCTGGCTCGCCCACCGGTCGCTGGCAACCCTCGCCCTGCGGGTGGACCGGCAGTGCGCCACCGCCCTCACCCTCGCCGAGGCGCTGCGCGGCCGCGCGGACGTCACCGGGCTGCGCCACCCCGGCCTGCCTGACGACCCGTCCCATCCCGTGGCGTCGCGGCAGATGCGGCGCTTCGGGTCCGTGGTCTCCTTCGTCCTGCCGGACCGCGACCGGGCCGAGCGGTTCCTCGCCGCATTGCGGCTGGTGGACGACGCGACCAGCTTCGGCGGTGTGCGCTCCACGGCGGAACGCCGTGGGCGCTGGGGCGGTGACGCCGTGCCGGAAGGATTCATCCGCTTCTCGGTCGGCGCGGAGGACCCGCAGGACCTGGTGGCGGACGTCCTGCGCGCCCTCGACGAGGCGGCTGAAAGCGACAAGTAGGCTCGAAAGGGCGGTCCGAGCCTCCCCCCTCGTGGCTCGGACCGCCCGGTTCCGCGCGGTGGAAGACCGCGTGAACAAGGCTAGTTGACTCAGCGTCAGTGTCCAATCACGGTAGCGACAGAGACCTATCGACTTATTTATAGTTGGACGGTCCTGAGTCGGCGTCAGCCGTTGGACCTTGGACCGTGGAGCCGGGGCCGGACCGTGGAGCCAGGAGAGGGGCGGGCATGGATCTGTCCCTGCTGCGCACATTCGTCACGGTGCACCGAGCGGGCTCCTTCACCCGGGCCGCCGCCCTTCTCGGTCTCTCCCAGCCGGCCGTCACCAGCCAGATCCGCACCCTCGAACGCCAGTTGGGCCGCCCCCTGTTCCTGCGCCGGGCCCGCGGCGTCACCCCCACCACCATCGGCGACGAACTCGCCCACCGGGCCGCCCCGCACCTGGACGCCCTGGTGGAGATCGCGGAGACCGGTCTCGACGAGGAGAGCGGCATCCGTACGCTCCATCTCGCCGGACCGCCCGAGTTCACCTCCCTGCGCGCCCTGCCCGCCCTGACCCCACTGACCTCCCAGGGGCTCGCCCTGCGCACGTCCCTCATCGGCAACGCCGAGGAGGCCTTGGAGGGTCTCGCCGCCGGCCACCACGACCTGGCCATCGCCACCACCCGCCCCCGCGGGGGACTGCTGACCGCCACCCCGCTCTGCGACGAGGAGCATCTGCTGGTCGCCTCGCCGCGCTGGGCGGCCCGCCTCGGGCCCGGTGTCCTGCTGCGTAAGGGCGCCGTCGTCCTGGACCAGCTGCCGGTCGTCGAGGTGAATGAGTCGCTGCCGTTCGTGGCCCGCTACTGGGCAGCGGTCTTCGAGTCCAGATGCGCGGCGGCCGCCACGGTCATCGCGCCCGACCTGCGCGCCGTCCTGGAATCCGCCGCCTCGGGCGCCGGGCTCGCCGTTCTGCCCCGCTATCTGTGCGAGGAGGCCCTTGAGCAGGGACGTGTGGTGGCCCTCCTCGACCCTCCCGTCCCTCCGCTGCGCACCTATTTCCTGGTCGTACGCACCGGGACACTCGCCCTGCCCCACATCGCACGGGCGCACGACTGGCTGCTGCGGGCGGCCGCCGACTGGTGAGACACCGACCGGGAAGGTTCCCAGGGGTTTCAGAGGGCCTTCCACGGGCCATTTTCATGCCATGACCGAACGTCCAGTGGTCAAGCGCACCGCCCGTGCCATCCTGCTCGACGGCGACGACCTCATCCTGATCAAGCGGACCAAGCCCGGAGTCGATCCGTACTGGCTGACCCCCGGCGGCGGGGTCGAGCCGGGGGACGCCACCGTCGTCGACGCCCTCCACCGCGAAGTGCACGAGGAGCTCGGGGCGAAGATCAGCGATGTGGTGCCCTGCTTCGTCGACACCGTCGAGCACATCGTCGACGGCGGTGTTTCCGGCGTGAAGGTGCAGCACTTCTTCGTCTGCCGCCTGGAGTCGATGGACCCCGCCCAGCGTCACGGCCCCGAGGTCGACGAGCCCTGTGGGGAGTACGAGATCGTCCGGGTGCCGTTCAGCCGTGTCGGCATCGCCGCCGTCCATCTCGTCCCGTTGTCACTGCGCCACTACCTGGACGGCAACATCGAGGGCGTCCGTGCGATGCACGCGCCCGACCTGGGCTGATGACCGACCTGCTCTGATACGGCGCGCCGCTAGTCGGCGGCCGCCACCAGCTCTTCGAGGGAGTCGTGGCGGATCCGGTCGGAGGGGATACCGATGCCTCGGAGCGCGTCGACACCGCTGCGGATCATGCCCACCGGCCCGGAGAGATAGGCGTCGAACTCGTCCCACGGCCCGTACTCCCGCACCGCGTCCGGAAGCAGCAGAGACCGGTGCGCGCGGTCGTCGACGATCGTCCGCACGGCGAGCCAGGGGTGGGCCTGCTGGAGCCGGAGCATGGTGTCGATGTCATAGAGGTCGTGGTCGCTGCGCGCGCCGTAGAACACTTCGACCGCGCGCCGCTCGCCGTGCTGGGCGACATCCTCCACGAGCGCCTTGATCGGCGCGATGCCCGTGCCGCCGCCCAGACAGAGCAGACCGTTGTCGGTGGAGTGGTCGACGGTCATCGACCCGGCGGGCGGGCCGAGCCGCAGTACGTCACCGGGGCGGGCGTGATGCACCAGGGCGTTGGAGACCCAGCCGGCCGGGACGGCCTTGACGTGGAAGGAGAGAAGTCCGTCCGGGCGGGGCGCCGACGCGAAGGAGTAGTGCCGCCAGACCCGGGGCCACCAGGGCGTTTCCAGGGAGGTGTACTGCCCGGCGAGGAAGGGGTACGGCTGGTCGGGCCGGACGGTGACCACCGCGATGTCCGGGGTCCGCAGATCGTGCGACACCACCTCCGCATGCCACCACGCCGGAGCGGTCAGCTCGTTCTCCGCGGCAGCGTCGATCATGATCTGCGAGATGGTCGTGTACGTGCGGACCCAGGCGGCCTCGCTCTCCTCGTCCCAGGTGGTCGTCGCGTACCGGGTCAGCGCGCCGATCAGGGCCTCGCCGACGGCGGGATAGTGCGAGGCCTGGGTGCCGTACTTGCGGTGGCCCCGGCCCAGGTGCCGCAGGTAGTCCGTGAGCACGGCGGGGTTGTCCATGTGCTCGGCGGCGGTCAGCAGCGCCTTGAGGAGCCGGTCGCGCTGGGCGTCCATGGCGGCGGGGAAGAGGGACCGCAGCTCGGGATGGCGGACGAAGAGCAACGCGTAGAAGTACGAGGTGACCTTGTCCGCGACGGGGGCGACCTCGGCAAGGGTGCGGCGGACGAGGATCGCGTCGGGGGAGCCCTGCTCGGGCCGCGGCTCTGCCTTCGGCTCCGGTTGAGGCTCCGGCCTCGGCTCCGGTCGGGATTCGCTCCGGGGGCGGGGTATGGGGTGGGCCTCTGCCTCGGACTGCGGCTCAGGCTCCGGTCGGGGCTCCGGCTGCGCAGAGGCAGGCCAGGGGCTCTGCGGTATGCGGTCCGCGCCGCTGCCCACCGGCCGTATGGCGGTGACGGGGCGGCGCGGCATGGCTATTCGGGGCGGTGTCTCCCGGTCGTCGGGCCGCGCGCGGTCCTCGGCTCCCGCTGCCGTCGCCGGAGGCGTCGTACCGGCCGGCGTGGGCGGTTTCCGCGGGGTGAACCAACCCCCGCCGGAATTACCGGTGCTTCCGCTGTCGTTGCCGTCGTCGAGAGTGCCGCTGTCGGCCGACGTGGTGGTCGGAGCGTCCATCGTGTGCCTCGCCTCGAACATCTTTCAGTCGGTCCGTTGATGACTGTGCCCATGGCTGTCGTCTTCGAAGGATGCCAGGCTTGGCCCTCGCGCCGAACAGAAAGCGGAGATCCCGGGCATTCACGCCCGCATTCCGGTTAGGCTGCATCCCCTCACGCCCCTGTCCTGGGCTCCCTGAAGGCATGTCCGTCCCAAGGGGCCTATGAACTATCCGTGCCCACGCACCAGTTCATAGACTTCGCGCAAATCGCCCCCCATATAGGTAAACGTGGCGAGTCCGGACAGATGGTGGTCCGCATTCACCGCCACTGCCTGCGGGACCGCCGCGAAAATCTCCGCGTCGGACATGGAATCACCGTATGCAACGCAGTCGTCCAGAGTCACCCCGAACTCTGCACAGAGCCGGTCCGCGATCTTCACCTTGGCCGCGGCGTTGAGAATGCCCTCCCGATCCACCGGTGCGGTAAACGGAACCGCAGGCCAGCGGGACCCATGGGCGGCATGAACGCCCCAGTCCAGAAGCCGTTCCACAAAGAAGTCGGGGGAGAGCGAAATGACCGCGCAGTAGTCGCCCCCCGCCCTGATCTCCGCCCACACTTCGCGTATGCCGTGCAGCCATGGAGCACCCTCGAAGGCCGCCACGACCTGCGCCTCGGTCAGCTCGGCCCACAGCTCCCTTGCCTGGACGGCGAAATCGGCCGGCGCCAGGCCCTTGAGCAGGAAGCTCCGCTCCAGCTCGGCGATCTCTTCGCTCAGGCCGAGTTGGCGCGAGATCTCCACTGCGGCCGCCGAGCCGCGGATCAGGGTCCCGTCGAGGTCGAAGAGATGCAGTCTGCGCGAGGTCGCCATGTACGCCGAGGCTAGTACGTGCACTTACTCCCGGCGTCAGACGCGGGATGACCGGCCGGGACGGGACGGTGTTTCACGTGAAACCAATCCAGCGCCCGGTCCGCCGGGCCCTCCTCGTCGTCCATGTCGCCGTCTCCGTGAGCTGGCTGGGCCTCACTCTCGGCCTGCTGACGCTCGGCACCACCGCGTACACCACCCGCGACTCCTCCCTGACGGAGGCGGCCTATCGCGCCATGAAGGTTTTCGGCGACTGGCTGCTTGCACCCGTGGCTCTGACGACGCTGGTCAGCGGGCTGGTACTGGCGCTCGGCACGCCCTGGGGACTGGCCCGGCACCGCTGGGTCTGGATCAAGTTCTGGCTCACGGTGATCACCGCGGGCGCCACGATCTTCTCCCTGCGGCCGGAGATCGACCGCGCCGCAGCCGCCGGAGTACCCGACAGCAGCCTGCTCGCCGCGCCCAGCGTGGCCACGGCCGCCTATCTCTTCATGACGGCGATCTCCGTGCTCAAGCCATGGGGGCTCACGCGACGTGGGCGTCGGCTGCGCGCCTCTTCGGCGTCTCCCGTCCGGCGAAATCGGGTGGACGTGGGATCTTCCCGTCCGACAGCCTGAAGACCATGCCGACACCGCTGCCCGACGCTCCCTCCCCTCTGTCGCTCCCCATCCGCCGGCTGACGCTGGAAGATCTCACCGCCTGTGCCGACCTCTCCGAGAACCGCGGCTGGCCACGCGAGGAACACAAGTGGAGCCTGCTGCTCGCGGCCGGCACCGGATACGGCATCGGCGACCCGTCGGGCAAGGGCCTGGCGACGGCCTGTGTCCTCACGTCGTACGGCCCCGGCGCGGGCGCACACGCCAGGCTCGGGCTGGGCGCCGTCGGGATGGTCCTGGTCGCCGAACGGTACGCCCGCCAGGGCATCGGCCGCCGCCTGATGCGCCATGCCATGGCCGAGGCGGGGCACACACCCCTCACCCTGCATGCCACCCCGGCCGGGCGCCCGCTCTACGAGCAGCTCGGCTTCGTCGTGACAGGGCGAGCGGAGATGGTCCAGGGGCGCTTCACCGCCGTGGCCGCCGCTCCCCCAGTCACCACCCGACCGGCCACCGCGGAGGATCTTCCCGCCCTTCTGCGCCTGGACGCCGAGGTCTTCGGACTCGACCGGACCCATGTGCTGACCCGCCTGCCCGCCTTCACGGACCAGCTCCGGGTGGCCGAGGACAGCGGCGAGATCACCGGCTTCGCCGCGGCATGGCCCAATATGGAGACCCACGTCGTCGGCCCCTTGATCGCCCGGGACACCGCCACTGCGCAAGCACTGGTCGCCTCCCTCGCCGCGCACACCGACCGGCCTCTGCGCACGGACATCGACGTACGCCACGAAGAGCTGCTGGCATGGCTGAAGGCGAACGGCCTGGATCCGATCGCCTTCAACGCGGTGATGACCTATGGCGTCCCCGGCCTGCCCGGGGACTGGACCCGCCGCTTCGCTCCTCTCACGGTCGCGGCGGGCTGACGCCCTTCGCCGGCCGGATCAGCTGCGGCCGGCCGGCACGGCCACCGGCTCCGGGACGCCTGCGGCCACGATCCGGCTGTCCCGGCGGACGTCACGGCGCTCCAGCGCGCTGGAGAGCACCGCGAGAGCGAGCGCCGAGGCTGCGAGCACGGCTCCGACCCAGTTCGGGGCAGTGATTCCGAGACCGGCGGCGATGACGATGCCACCCAGCCATGCGGCCAGGGCGTTGCCCAGGTTGAAGGCGCCGATGTTGACGGCCGAGGCGAGGGTCGGGGCGCCGGAGGCCTGGTCGAGGACGCGCTTCTGCAGCGGCGGTACGGTCGCGAAGCCGAGGGCGCCGATGAGGGTGATGGTGACGGCCGCGGCGATCTTGTTGTGGGCGGTGACCGTGAAGAGCCCCAGGACCAGGGCGAGGGCACCGAGCGAGATGTACAGCATCGGCATCAGCGCGCGGTCCGCGAACTTTCCGCCGACGAGGTTGCCGCCGACCATGCCGAGGCCGAACAGGACCAGCAGCCAGGTGACGGAGGAGTCGGCGAAGCCGGCGGCGTCGGTCATCATCGGCGTGATGTAGGTGATCGCGGCGAAGACACCGCCGAAGCCGAGCACCGTCATGGCCATGGCCAGCAGGACCTGGATGTTGCGGAACGCGGCCAGCTCGTGGCGGATCCGTACGCCCTCGGGCTTGGGCTGCTCGGGCACCAGCTTGGCGACGCCCACCAGACCCAGGACGCCGAGCGCGGCCACGATGGTGAAGGTTGCCCGCCAGCCGGCGGTCTGGCCGATGAAGGTGCCGAGCGGCACGCCGACGACGTTGGCGACGGTCAGGCCGGTGAACATCATCGCGATGGCGCCGGCCTTCTTCTCAGGGGCGACCAGGTCGGCCGCCACGACCGAACCGATGCCGAAGAAGGCGCCGTGGGCGAGCGAGGCGACGACGCGTCCCGCCAGCATCAGCTCGAAAGTCGGGGCCAGTGCGGAGAGCACGTTGCCCGCGATGAACAGCCCCATCAGCAGCATCAGCATCCGCTTGCGGGAGATGCGAGTGCCGAGCACGGTCATCAGCGGAGCGCCGAGGACGACACCGAGGGCGTAGCCGGTGACCAGGTACCCGGCCGTGGGGATCGAGACGTGGAAGTCGCCGGCGACCTCGGGGAGTAGACCCATGATCACGAACTCGGTGGTTCCGATCCCGAAGGCCCCGATGGCGAGGGCGAGGAGCGCGAGTGGCATGGGGTTACACCTTCCCAGGAGTTTGCGCTAGCGCCTTACGAGCGTCCACAATAATTGCAGGCGCCGATTAATTGCAAGCGCGGGCTATTGCGGTGGTCGTCTATTCTGGATGCCAGCCGCTCCGGACCGAGGAGAGACCCATGACAGCGACAGACCCGGCACTCACCGCCCTCTCCCAGGGCTGGTGCGCACTCTCTCTGCTCCACGGGAAGATCGAGAGCCACATCGAGCGTGCGCTGGAGACCCGGCACGGGCTGAGCATGCGCGAGTACTCGCTCCTGGACGTCCTCAGCCGCCAGCACAACGGCCCGGGCGGCCACCTTCAGATGAAGCAGGTCGCGGACGCCGTCGTGCTCAGCCAGAGCGCCACCACCCGTCTGGTGACCCGACTGGAGGACCGCGGGCTGCTCACGCGCTATCTCTGCGACACCGACCGGCGCGGCATCTACACCGACGTCACCGCGGCCGGTCAGCGGCTGCTCGCGGAGGCCCGTCCCACCAACGACACGGCCCTGCGCGAGGCCCTCGACGAGGCGGCCAAGAACCCCGCTCTGGCACCGCTCGTCAGGGTTGTCGAAGACCTCCATGTGCCGGCGTGATCAGGCCGCGTAGCCTGCGACCCATGAGCGATCTTGAGATCAGGCCGGCGACCGCCCACGACATACCCGCGATCGTGGCCATGCTGGCCGACGACGCCCTGGGCGCCCAGCGTGAGTCGCCGGACGATCTCGCGCCGTACCTCACCGCCTTCGCGCATCTGGCGCAGGACCCGAACCAGCATCTGGTCGTCGCCGTGCGCGACGGGCGCATCGTCGGCACTCTCCAGCTGACCGTCATCGCCGGACTGTCACTCCGCGGCACGACGCGAGGGCTCATCGAAGGCGTCAGGATCCACGCCGACGAACGCGGCAGGGGACTGGGTACCCAGCTCATCGAGTGGGCCATCGACGAAGCCCGCAAGCAGGACTGCCAGTTGGTCCAGCTGACGTCCAACGCCTCGCGCGCCGACGCCCGGCGCTTCTACGAGCGGCTCGGTTTCACGGCCTCGCACGTGGGCTTCAAGCTGGCTCTCTGAGCGTCGTTCAAGGCGGCCGTCGTACGACAGGCGCCGGGGGATCGCTCCCCTGGCGCCCTGTTTCACGTGAAACATCGCCGTCGCGCTGCGGCCTCTTCCTAGAGACCGCGCCAGCCGCCCTCGTCGACCCCGCCCGGCACCGCCCCGCCCTGCTCGTAGGGCTCCCGGGTGAAGACGAACGACCCCAGATCCAGATGGCTCACGGAACCGTCCTCCCTTCGCACCACTCGTAGCGTCTCCCCCGCGAAGTACCCGTCGAGGCCGCTCCAGGTGCCGTCAGGCCGCGCCTGGAACCGGGCGTTACGGCCCGCGCCGCGCAGCGGCTCCAGGGCCACACCGCCGTCTGCGGCCAGGCGCAGACCGTAGGCATAGGTGCCCCAGTACCAAGGGCCGGTGAGCGCCAAGAGCTCCGGATCGACTTCAGACAGCGGGCGCCAGGGCTCGGGGAGGCGCGGCTCCGCGTCCGCGACGATCCCCAGGAGCTCGGCGGCCACCACCGCGGCCATCGGTCCCGAGGTCGCGTTGGCGAGCGCGACGCCCGCCACGCCCTCCTCCACGCTCACCCAGAGACCGGCGACAAAGCCGGGCAGCGAGCCGCTGTGCCCGACCAGGGTCCGCCCCGCCCCACCGACGATCTGGAGCCCGAGCCCGTACGTGCCGTCCCACGTACCGGCTTCGGCGGGCGACGCGGGCGTACGCATCTCCTGAAGGGAGCGTGCGCTGAGCACCCGGTCGTCCCCCTCGGCGAGGAAGAGCGCGAAACGCAACAGGTCGTCGGCCGTGGACCACAGTTGCCCGGCCGGGGCCATCAGCCCCAGGTCCTCGGAGGGCTCGGGAAGCATCACATCGGCCCACGGGTGCACGGCCCAGCCCCCGGCATGCGGGGCCTGCGGCTGCACGCTCGTACGGTGCAGGCCCAGCGGCTCCAGGATCTCGCTCCGCAGCGACTCCTCCCAGGACCGCCCGCGCACCGCCTCCACCAGCGAACCGAGCAGTGTGTAGCCAGGGTTGGAGTAGTGGTGCCGCCGCCCCACGGGATGCACCAGCGGCCGCTCCCCCAGGACGGCGTCCAGCGTCGGCCGGAGCGTCGCGGAGGTGCGCTCCCACCAGGGCGACGGCGTCTCGGCCGCCAGGCCCGCGCTGTGCGTGAGGAGTTGAGCGATCGTTACCTCGCCGACACCGGTGCCCGGCAGGTGCTTCTCCAGTGGATCGTCCAGATCGAGCAGTCCCTCGTCACGCAGCCGAATGACGAGGACGGCGGTGAAGACCTTGGTGATCGAACCGATCCGGTACTGGGTGTCCGCGTCGGGCGCGTGTCCCTCGACACAACTGCGCGAACCCGCCCAGACGGTCCGCCCGTCCCGCCCCACCGCCCCGACGAAAGAGGGAGCCCGACCCTCCGACTGGGCAAGGGCGACGCGGTGCAACAGGGCACGTTCCGTACTCGGCAGGAGTGCTTCAGAAGTCATGCCCCAGGTCTATACGCGGCCCCTGGCCACGTCGACCGCATTTCCCGCGCGTCCCGCCCCTGGGTGGCCGGCGGATCAGGTCTGCGCCATGTCCACGAAGCGCGAGTAGTGGCCCTGGAAGGCGACCGTGATCGTGGCCGTCGGGCCGTTTCGGTGCTTGGCCACGATCAGGTCCGCCTCGCCGGCCCGCGGCGACTCCTTCTCGTAGGCGTCCTCGCGGTGGAGCAGGATGACCATGTCGGCGTCCTGCTCGATCGAGCCGGACTCACGCAGGTCGGAGACCATCGGCTTCTTGTCCGTACGCTGCTCGGGGCCACGGTTCAGCTGCGACAGAGCGATCACCGGGAGCTCCAGCTCCTTGGCGAGCAGCTTGAGGTTTCGCGACATGTCCGAGACCTCCTGCTGGCGGCTCTCGGCGCGCTTGGAGCCGCCGGACTGCATCAGCTGGAGGTAGTCGATGACGACGAGCTTCAGATTGTTCCGCTGCTTGAGGCGACGGCACTTGGCGCGGATCTCCATCATCGACAGGTTGGGCGAGTCGTCGATGTAGAGGGGGGCCTGCGAGACGTCCGGCATACGCCGGGCCAGCCGCGTCCAGTCCTCGTCCGTCATGGTGCCGGAGCGCATATGGTGCAGCGCCACCCGGGCCTCGGCCGACAGAAGGCGCATCGCGATCTCGTTGCGGCCCATTTCGAGGGAGAAGATCACGCTGGGCAGGTTGTGCTTGATCGAGCACGCCCGGGCGAAGTCCAGCGCCAGCGTGGACTTACCCATGGCGGGTCGGGCCGCGATGACGATCATCTGGCCGGGGTGCAGACCGTTGGTCAGCGAGTCGAAGTCGGTGAACCCGGTCGGCACACCCGTCATCTCACCACTGCGGGAGCCGATCGCCTCGATCTCGTCGAGGGCGCCCTCCATGATGTCGCCGAGCGGCAGATAGTCCTCGCTGGTGCGCTGCTCGGTGACCGCGTAGATCTCCGCCTGCGCCGAGTTCACGATCTCGTCGACGTCCCCGTCGGCGGCGTATCCCATCTGCGTGATCTTCGTGCCGGCCTCGACCAGCCGGCGCAGCACCGCCCGCTCGTGGACGATCTCCGCGTAGTACGCCGCGTTCGCCGCGGTGGGCACCGACTGCACGAGCGTGTGGAGGTACGAGGCGCCGCCGACGCGGGTGATCTCGCCGCGCTTGGTCAGCTCGGCGCCGACGGTGATGGGGTCGGCCGGCTCGCCCTTCGCGTAGAGGTCGAGGATGGCCTGGAAGACGGTCTCGTGCGCCGGACGGTAGAAGTCATGGCCCTTGATGATCTCCACGACGTCCGCGATGGCGTCCTTGGAGAGCAGCATTCCGCCGAGCACGGACTGCTCGGCGTCGAGGTCCTGCGGGGGCACCCGCTCGAAGCCGGCCGAGCCGGTGTCCCAGGGGCCGCCGTCGCCGCCCCGGTCGTGCTGGTCGTCCCTGCCCCGCCCGCGTCCACGGCTCTCGCCCCGCTGCCGGGTGACGGGCAGACGGTCACCCGGACCGGTGTCGGCCCAGGGGTCGTCCAAGGGCTCGGGAATGCTCACCCGGCCACCTCCTCCGTCCGCACCGCGGACCTCACCGTGCCACTCTTTCTTACGCCACGGCTCTGACAAAACGAGAGGCTCTACTCCGCTTCTGGTGCGTCGGGCGCCGGACCACGGTAGGCCCGCGGGCACCGTCAGCCAATCTGGTTATCCACAGGGCCTGTGGGTGAAGGACCAGATGCTGTGGAGAACCCTGCGGATCCTGTGCACGGACCGGGGGACAGCCATGTGGACAAACTCATAGCCGACTCGACAGAGCGGCCCTGACCTGCTGTTTTCACATCCACCGGCTGTGGGGGAGAAAAACTTTCCCCACCAGACCAAGATCAGAACAAACGGCGCACACCCGAAGCTGCACCCTAGCCCTGAGTAAGGATCACAGGGCCATTGCATCTCTTACCTGTGGAAGATTAGATTGACCCCATGACCCAGGCCCACGCGACCCCCAAGGCCGTCCGCCGGCAACACGACCGCGAGATCATCTCCCTCGCCGTCCCGGCCTTCGGCGCCCTCGTCGCCGAGCCTCTGTTCCTGATGGTCGACAGCGCCATCGTCGGCCACCTCGGCACCCCTCAGCTCGCCGGCCTCGCGGTCGCGGCCGCCCTGCTGACCACCGCCGTGAGCGTCTTCGTCTTCCTCGCGTATGCCACCACCGCCGCCGTCGCCCGCCGTGTCGGAGCCGGCGATCTCCCCGCGGCCATCCGCCAAGGCATGGACGGCATCTGGCTCGCCCTCCTGCTGGGCGTCGCCGTCATCGCCTTCACCCTGCCCACCGCTCCCTGGCTGATCGACCTCTTCGGCACTTCCGACACCGCCACCCCCTACGCGATCACCTACCTGCGCATCTCCAGCCTCGGCATCCCGGCGATGCTGGTGGTTCTCGCCGCCACCGGCGTGCTGCGCGGACTCCAGGACACCCGCACGCCGCTCTACGTCGCCATCGCGGGCTTCGCCGCCAATGCCGCACTCAACGTGGGCCTGGTCTACGGCGCGGGCCTCGGGATCGCGGGTTCCGCCTGGGGCACGGTCATCGCCCAGTTCGGCATGGCGGCCGCCTACCTGGTGGTGGTCGTCCGCGGCGCCCGACGGCACCACGCCTCCCTCCGGCCCGACGCCGCCGGGATTCGGGCCAGCGCCCAGGCCGGCGTCCCGCTCCTGGTCCGTACGCTCTCCCTGCGCGCTGTCCTGATGATCGCCACCGCCGTCGCGGCCCGCCTGGGCGACACGGACGTCGCCGCCCACCAGATCATCCTGTCGCTCTGGAGCCTGATGGCCTTCGCCCTCGATGCCATCGCCATAGCCGGTCAAGCCATCATCGGGCGCTACCTGGGAGCCGACGACGCCGACGGCGCCCGGCAGGTCTGTCGCCGAATGGTGCAGTGGGGCATCCTGTCCGGCGTCGCGCTCGGGGCGCTGATCGTGCTGGCCCGCCCCCTCTTCATCCCGCTCTTCACCAGCGACACCACCGTGCATGACACCCTGCTGCCCGCCCTGCTGGTCGTGGCGCTCTCGCAGCCGATCGCAGGTGTGGTGTTCGTCCTGGACGGCGTCCTGATGGGCGCGGGCGACGGCCCCTACCTCGCCTGGGCAATGCTGCTCACGCTCGCCGTCTTCGCCCCCGTGGCTCTGCTGGTCCCTGCGCTCGGCGGCGGACTGACCGCGCTGTGGTGGGCGATGACCTTGATGATGACCGTCCGGATGGCCACCCTCTGGGCCCGGACCCGGTCGGGGAACTGGATCGTCACCGGCGCCACCCGCTGACGCCATCCATGGGGGGTTTCACGTGAAACATCCCCACCACGGCGGGCATGACAGAAGGGCCGCACCCAGGGGTGCGGCCCTTCTGTTCTGCTCAGAGCAGCGCTTACGCGGCGACGACCTCGACGCCGAGCTTCGCGGCAACCTCGGGGTGCAGACGCACGGACACCTGGTGCGAGCCCAGGGTCTTGATCGGCGAACCGAGCTCAACGCGGCGCTTGTCGACCTCCGGGCCACCCGCCGACTTGATCGCCGTGGCGATGTCGGCCGGGGTCACGGAGCCGAAGAGACGGCCGGCGTCGCCGGAGCGAACAGCCAGACGCACCTTCGTGCCCTCGAGCTGGGCCTTGATCTCGTTGGCCTGCTCGATGGTCGCGATCTCGTGGATCTTGCGGGCGCGGCGGATCTGCGCCACGTCCTTCTCGCCACCCTTGGTCCAGCGGATCGCGAAACCACGCGGGACCAGGTAGTTGCGAGCGTAACCGTCCTTGACGTCGACAACGTCACCGGCGGCACCGAGGCCAGAGACCTCGTGGGTGAGGATGATCTTCATTTTTCGGTCACCCTTCCCTTAGCGCGCGGTGGACGTGTAGGGCAGCAGCGCCATCTCACGGCTGTTCTTGACGGCCGTGGCGACGTCACGCTGGTGCTGCGTGCAGTTGCCGGTCACGCGACGGGCACGAATCTTGCCGCGGTCGGAAATGAACTTCCGCAGCATGTTCGTGTCCTTGTAGTCCACGTACGCGGTCTTGTCCTTGCAGAATGCGCAGACCTTCTTCTTCGGCTTGCGCACAGGCGGCTTCGCCATGGTGTATCTCCTGTGTGATCAAGAAGTGGGGGTACGAGCTGTCCCTCAGGCCCGAAGGCTTAGAAGGGAGGCTCGTCCGAGTAGCCGCCGCCGGAGCTTCCGCCCCAATTACCCCCGCCGCCCTGCTGGCCGCCACCGGCCGGCGCGCTGGTCGCCCACGGGTCGTCGGCGGGTGCACCGCCGCCGCCCTGCTGGCCACCGCCGGAGTTTCCACCCCAGCTGCCGCCGCCCTGCTGGCCGCCACCGTAGCCACCCTGGCCACCGCGACCGGTGGTCTTGGTGACCTTGGCCGTGGCGTTCTTGAGGCTGGGGCCGACTTCCTCGACGTCCAGCTCGAAGACCGTGCGCTTGACGCCCTCGCGGTCCTCGTAGGACCGCTGCTTCAGCCGGCCCTGCACGACGACGCGCATGCCTCGCTGGAGCGACTCGGCGACGTTCTCCGCCGCCTGACGCCAGACCGAGCAGGTGAGGAAGAGGCTCTCGCCGTCCTTCCACTCATTGGTCTGACGGTCGAAGGTGCGGGGGGTGGACGCGACACGGAACTTCGCGACCGCCGCACCGGACGGGGTGAAGCGCAGCTCGGGGTCGTCGACGAGATTGCCGACGACCGTGATGACGGTCTCGCCTGCCATTGGATGAACCTCTCGGCGGGATTGCTTCTGGCTGCTTGCTGCTACTCGAACCCGATGACCTCTGAGCTAGGCGCTCAGTGGGTCTCGGGACGGAGGACCTTGGTCCGGAGGACCGACTCGTTCAGGTTCATCTGGCGGTCGAGCTCCTTGACGACCGCAGGCTCGGCCTGCAGGTCGATGACCGAGTAGATGCCCTCGGGCTTCTTCTTGATCTCGTAAGCGAGACGACGACGGCCCCAGGTGTCGACCTTCTCCACCTTTCCGTTGCCCTCACGGACGACGGAGAGGAAGTTCTCGATCAGCGGGGAGACAGCGCGCTCCTCGAGATCGGGGTCGAGGATGACCATCACCTCGTAGTGACGCATGTGGAACCCACCTCCTTTGGACTCAGCGGCCACGGTCGTTCCGTGGCAGGAGGGTCGTGATGCGTGAGCAACGGTATCCGCCGCCACTGACAATCCCCCTCAGCGAGTGAGGGCTGCTGGTCAGGACAAGGGCAGACACCGGTGCAGACCGTACAGAGTACCCGCACAGCGGCTTCCGGTTGAAATCCTGAGGCCACGGGCCGCAATCTGGACACATCGGGTGCGGGCAGAACTAGGATGCCCGGCCCGCCGGCTAAGCCTGGAGGTGCCCCATGGCTCATGCAATGCGGTCCCGGTCGTCCATCTCCCTCTTCGCCACCGACGGCAAGCCCCACCCGCTCCAGGACACCCTGGTCGTGGTCACGCTGGTACTGGGCGCCGTCGCCTTCATCACGGCGATGTTCCACCACCTCCACCTGCTGAGCTCGTGGACGGGACTGATCGGGATCATCACCGGTGCGTACGGGCAGTACATCTCGGAGACGACGCGCGAGCGCTTCCCCCTGATCATCGGTCTGGGCGCGTCGGCGGTGGGCTTCTTCCTCGGCATGGCCCATGGCGGACTCTTCGGCGGTGTCCTCGGTTAGCGCGGACGGGGCGGATCCTCGGATGCCCGGCCCCGGCACCGTACGCGGCCAGCCGGGGCGATCCCCAGTCACAGTAGGCTTCGGCGCGAGAGCCGGAGCCCCTGTACCCATGGGGACACACCTGCCGAGGAGCGCCCCGCATGAGCCTGACCCTGAGGACCATCAGCCGTGAGCAGCATCTGGCATACATCCAGAGCCTGCCCTCGGCGAGCCATTGCCAGGTCCCGGCGTGGGCGGACGTGAAGACCGAGTGGCGCTCGGAGAACCTCGGCTGGTTCGACAAGAACGGTGAGCTGGTCGGCGCCGGCCTCGTCCTCTACCGGCAGCTGCCCAAGATCAAGCGCTACCTGGCCTATCTGCCCGAGGGCCCGGTCATCAATTGGTACGCCCCCAACCTGGACGACTGGCTCCAGCCGATGCTCGCGCATCTCAAGCAGCAGGGCGCCTTCTCCGTGAAGATGGGCCCGCCGGTCGTCATCCGGCGCTGGGACGCGGCCGCGATCAAGTCCGGCATCCAGGACCCGGACGTGAAGCGGCTGCGGGACGTCGAGGCCACGCACATCGAGCCCCGCGCCTTCGAGGTGGCGGACCGGCTGCGGAAGATGGGCTGGCAGCAGGGTGAGGACGGCGGCGCCGGCTTCGGGGACGTACAGCCCCGCTATGTCTTCCAGGTGCCCCTGGGCAACCGGTCGCTCGACGACGTCCTCAAGGGCTTCAACCAGCTGTGGCGCCGCAACATCAAGAAGGCCGAGAAGGCCGGTGTCGAGGTCGTCCAGGGCGGCTACGAGGACCTCGCCGAGTGGCAGCGGCTGTACGAGATCACCGCGATCCGTGACCACTTCCGCCCGCGCCCGCTCTCGTACTTCCAGCGCATGTGGACGGTCCTGAACAACGAGGACCCCAACCGCATGCGGCTGTACTTCGCGCGGCACAACGGCGTGAACCTCTCCGCCGCGACGATGCTGGTCGTCGGCGGGCACGTCTGGTACTCGTACGGCGCGTCGGACAACATCGGCCGCGAGGTCCGGCCCTCGAACGCGATGCAGTGGCGGATGCTGCGCGACGCCTACGCGATGGGCGCGACCGTCTACGACCTGCGCGGCATCTCGGACTCGCTCGACGAGTCCGACCACCTCTTCGGCCTCATCCAGTTCAAGGTGGGCACGGGCGGCGAGGCCGTCGAGTACGTCGGCGAATGGGACTTCCCGCTCAACAAGCTGCTGCACAAGGCGCTCGACATCTACATGTCGCGCCGCTGACGGTTCCGTACTCTCGTAGCTCTCGTACATATCTTTGATACACCGCAGCCACCAGAAAGGTTCCGGACCGGCCATGGCGCTCTCCCTTTACGTCGACACCGCTCGCTGGCGGGCGCACCAGAAGTCCGTGATCGACCAGTTCCCGGGCCTCGTGCCGGTCTGCAAGGGAAACGGCTACGGCTTCGGCCACGAGCGTCTCGCGGACGAGGCGGCCCGCTTCGGCTCGGACATGCTCGCCGTCGGCACCACCTATGAGGCCGCGAAGGTCAAGGACATGTTCGGCGGGGACCTGCTGGTCCTCACGCCGTTCCGGCGGGGCGAGGAGCCGGTGCCGCTGCCGGACCGGGTCGTCCGCTCGGTCTCCTCGGTCGACGGCGTGCACGCCCTGGTCGGCGCGCGCGTCGTCATCGAATGCATGAGCTCGATGAAGCGCCACGGCATCGGAGAGCACGAACTGGGGCAGTTGCATGCGGCCATCGAGGACGTACGCCTCGAAGGGTTCGCGCTGCACCTGCCGCTGGACCGCACGGACGGGTCGGACGCGGTCGAGGAGGTCATCGGCTGGATGGACCGGCTGCGCGCCGCGCGGCTTCCGCTGCACACGATGTTCGTGAGCCACCTGCGGGCGGAAGAACAGGCGCGTCTGCAGCAGCAGTTCCCCCAGACCCGTTTCCGCGCCCGTATCGGCACCCGGCTCTGGCTGGGCGACCACGAGGCGACGGAGTACCGCGGCTCGGTCCTCGACGTGACCCGGGTCGCCAAGGGCGACCGGTTCGGCTACCGCCAGCAGAAGGCCGCGTCGGACGGCTGGCTGGTCGTGGTGGCCGGCGGCACGTCGCACGGTGTGGGCCTGGAGGCTCCGAAGGCGCTGCACGGCGTGATGCCGCGCGCCAAGGGCGTGGCGCGGGCCGGCCTGGCGACGGTGAACCGGAACCTTTCGCCGTTCGTCTGGGCGGGCAAGCAGCGCTGGTTCGCCGAGCCGCCGCACATGCAGGTGTCGATCCTCTTCGTCCCCGCGGACGCCCAGGAACCCAAGGTCGGCGACGAGCTGGTGGCCCATCTGCGGCACACCACGACGCAGTTCGACCGGATCGTGGAGCGCTGAGCGTTCCCCACCGCTACTCCCGGACCGCGCCCCAATCCACCCGCGGCCCCTCGACGGCGTGCGCGGCGTGCCGGGGCGGGTGGGCGGCCGGCCCCAGGCCGAAGACGTCCCCGGCCCCGTCCAGCACGCCTCCGGACGGGTCGTCGGCGCCGTCCTGGCGCACCTTGTCCCGCTCCGGCGTGAGGATGTCCCGGACGATCAGCGCGCAGATGTAGAGCGTGCCGAGCAGGTGCAGGACGATCGCGAACTGGTACCCGTCGGTGGGCAGCCCCTGCTTGTTCCCGCTGGTCGTGAAGGCGAGGTACATCCAGATGCCGAGGAAGTACATGACCTCGCAGGCCTGCCAGATCAGGAAGTCCCGCCAGCGCGGCCGGGCCAGCGCGGCGAGCGGGATCAGCCACAGCACGTACTGCGGCGAGTAGACCTTGTTGGTCAGGATGAACGCGGCCACCACCAGGAACGCCAGCTGGGCGAAGCGGGGCCGCCGGGGGGCCATGAGGGCCAGCGCGGCGATCCCGGCGCAGGCGAGCAGCATCAGCACGATCGCGTAGGTGTTGGCCGTCTCGGGCGCGATCGGCTCACCGGTGCGCTGCGTGATGACCAGCCAGAAGGAGCCGAAGTCCACATTGCGTTCCTGGCTGAAGGTGTAGAACTTCTTCCACCCCTCGGGCGCGAGCAGCATCACCGGCACGTTCACCACGAGCCAGGCACCCGCCGCGCCGAGCACCGCCGTCCCGTACTCCCGCCATCGTCCCGCCCGCCAGCACAGCAGCAGCAGCGGCCCGAGCAGGAGGACCGGGTAGAGCTTGGCGGCGGTCGCGAGCCCGATGAGGATGCCGAAGGCGAGGGCACGACCGCGCGACCACATCAGCATCGCGGCGGCGGTGAGGGCGACCGCGAGCAGGTCCCAGTTGATGGTGGCGGTCAGCGCGAAGGCGGGCGCGAGGGCCACCAGGAGGCCGTCCCAGGGGCGGTCACGATGCGTCCGGGCAACGCAGACGGCCATGACGGCGGTGCAGACCATCAGCATGCCCGCGTTGACCAGCCAGTAGATCTGCTCGCGGTGCATCATGTCGGTGCCACCGGGGGTCAGCCAGGCGGCAACCTCCATGAACAGGCCGGTCAGCACGGGGTACTCGAGGTACTCCATGTCGCCCGAGAGCCGGTCGAAGTAGGGGATGAGCCCGTCGGCGAACCCCCGTCCGATGAAGAGATGCGGAATGTCCGAGTAGCAGGCGTGGGTGTACTGCGAGCTGGCACCGCGGAACCAGGCCCAGTTGTAACAGGGCAGCTTCTGCACCATGCCGAGCGCAAACATCCCGATCGCCACCAGTGCGACCACGCGTACCGGCGTCAGCGGGCTGCCGCCCGGCCGGGCCCAGCGGCCGAGCGGGCCGCCGAACAGCTCGCTGCCCGCGGCGGCGACCTCGTCCCTCTGTGTGGGGGACACGACCGGACGGTCCTGTTGCGGGCTCGTCTTCTCCAGGCTCGGCATGGGGACATCCTGCCGTACGGCGCCGGAGATACGACGAGGGCCGCCGCTCCCGTGCCCGTACGTTCCGTACGGGGCGGGGGCGACGGCCCAGGTCAGCGGGGCGGGAGCGGCGTCAATTCTCCGTTCCGCCGAAGAAGCCGCTGCTCGTGCCTTCGTTCTTGCCGGCGCTGCCGTTGCCGGGGCCGCCGGTGTCGGTGCCTCCGGTGGGTGGGCTCGGACTGTTCGAAGGCCCGCCGGTGGAGCCGCCGTCGGCTGTGCCGCCGTCAGCGCCGCCGTTGTCGGCACCGCCCTTGCTGTTTCCGCCGTCGTTGCAGTCAAAGTCCCAGACACCACAGGAGTTGCCGGGGCTGGGGCTGGTGGACGCAGACTTCGAGGGGGACGGCGAGGTCGACACGGACGGCGACGGGGAGGTCGACATGGACGGCGTCGGGGTCGGGCTGGACGCCCCGCCACCGAAGACGGCCTCGGCGTCGTCCAGGGACCCCGGCTCGGGGAACTCGATGACCTTCTCGCCCTCGAGCGCGTCGACCATGTAGTCGTGCCAGATCTGGGACGGGAACGACGAGCCGTGGATCTTCGGCTGGTTGCCCGTGCCGAACATCTCCAGGAACTCACGCTTGGTGTTCTCGGCGTTGTCGTCGAAGCGGTACATGTCGATGGCGGTCGACAGCTGCGGCGTGTAGCCCACGAACCAGGCGGACTCGTTGCCGTCGGTCGTACCGGTCTTGCCCGCGACGTCCCGGCCGGGGATCGCGGCCTTGCGGCCGGTGCCCTTGGGGTGCTCGACGACGTCCCGCAGCACATCGGTCACATTGCTCGCGACGGCGGAGGAGAAGGCTTCATCGGCCTCGTCCTTGTGCTTGTAGACCTCCGTGCCGCGGTTCTTGACCTTGGTCACGGAGTACGGGTCACGCTGCTTGCCGTTGGCGGCGAAGGTCGCGTACGCGCCGGCCATGCGGATGGCGCTCGGGTCGGAGATACCGAGGGAAAACGAGGGGACGTCGGACTTGACGAGCGAGGACTCCAGGAGACCGGCGTCGACGGCGGCATTGCGGACCTTGTCGATGCCGACGTCCATGCCCAGCTGCACGAAGGGGGAGTTCGCGGAGCGGACCATGGCGTAGCGCAGGTCGATGTCCTTGTAGTCCGCGTCGTCGTCGTTGACCTGCAGCCACTCCTTCCCTTCCTCGTTGTGCCAGACCGTGCCGTCGTAGTTCTTGATCTTCAGCTTGTTCTTGCCGCTGTAACGGCTCTTGTCCGGGTCGAGGATGCGGCGCTCGCCCTGAGGGTTGCGCACACCGTCGCGCATGGCCGCGGCCAGGACGAACGGCTTGAAGGTCGATCCGACCTGCGCACCGGTCTGGTCCGCGTTGTTGGTGAAGTGCTTGGTGGCGTCGGTACCGCCGTAGATCGCGACGATCGCGCCGGTCCGCGGGTCCACCGAGGCACCGCCGAACTGGACGTGTGTGTCGGTCTTGGGACGCTTCACAGGGTCGATGTGCGCGTCGTAGACCTTCTTGACCGCCGCCTCGAGCTTCTTGACCTTGTTCTTGTCGAAGGTCGTGTAGATCTCGAAGCCGCCCTGGGAGAGCTCCTTCTCCCCGATGCCGAGATCGTTGTTGTTGATGAAGTAGGCCTTGGCGAGGCTCACCAGATAACCGGTCTGACCGCTCAGCTGGGCGCTCTTCTGCGGCTTCTTGGGCATCGGGAACGCCGCGTACTTCGCCCGCTCCGCCGCGGGGAGGTATTTGTCCTTGACCATCTCGTCGAGGACCCAGCGCCAGCGCTTGGTGGCCCGGTCCAGGTTGGCCTCGGGGGTGGCCTTGCGGTCGATCTCGGGAGCACCGGCCGGGTCGAAGTACGTGGCGCCCTTGAGCAGCGAGGTGAGGAAGGCGCACTCGCTGGGGTTCAGGTCCTTGGCGTCCTTGCCGTAGTACGTCCGGGCCGCGGCCTGGAGACCGTAGGCGCCACGCCCGTAGTACGAGGTGTTGAGGTAGCCGGCCATGATCACGGGCTTGTCCAGCTCGTTGCCGACCCGGATGGAGATGAAGAGCTCCTTCATCTTCCGGCTCAGGGTCTGCGACTGGTCGTTGAGCCGGTTGTTCTTCACATACTGCTGGGTGATCGTCGAGCCACCCTGCGTCTGACCACCCCTGGCCATGTTGAACACAGCACGGCCGATACCCATCGGGTCGATACCCGGGTCGGTCCAGAAGGTCTTGTTCTCGGCCGAGACCACCGCGTTCTGCATGGCCTTCGGAATCTGGTCGATCCCGATGATCTGGCGGTTGACCTCACCGCCGGTGGCGGCCATCTGCGTGCCGTCGGCCCAGTAGTAGACGTTGTTCTGCGCCTTGGCGGCCAGATCCTCCTTGGGGACCTCCACCATGGCGTACGCGAGCGTCGCCGCGCCCATCAGGCTGCCGAAGAACGCGAGGAACAGGCCGGACGTGAGCTTCCACGACGGCACCCAGCGGCGCCAGCCGTACTTGCCGTACCGCGGATAGTCGATCATCCGCTTCCGGCCGGGCGGCCGACCGCCGCGGCCACGACCGGGTCCGCTCTCGTGACCGCCGCCGCCACCGCCGCCACCGCGCCGGCCGCCACCCGCACCGACGCCGCCTCCCTCGGCCGCGCGCCGGCGTCCGCCACGCTGCGCGGCGCGGCGGGCCTCGGCACGGCCACCATAGGGACGCTCCTGACCGTACGGCTCGGAGGGCGATCCTGTACTGACGTCCCGGGCCTGGGATGCCCGGCGGCCTTGCGGCTGCTGGGCTGCGCGCCGGGCCGCGGCACGTCCGCCGCCCTGCGGCTGCGGCGGCTGTTTGCGACGGTGCTCGCTCATCGAACGACTACTCCTCGGGCAGGCGAGTACGCCTGGAAACGGCAGCTGGTTCCGGTCCCCCCGAAATGAATACGGACATGCCCGGCCACGGGCTCATCCGCAGTGCAGCCATGGCACCGAGAGCACTGACGCCCCCTGCCGTCGCATGGTTCCCGGTGGTCTGCATGCCGCACAGACTACGCACGGTCAAAACCCACCTAGCGCTGAAGTTCACCCCAAATCAGGCAAGTCGATTACTGCGAATTGTCGATGTGACGCCGGTCACGACAGCCCCTCTTGTCGCAGCAGGACCGCCGTTCTATCGTCGGGATGTATCGAGTCGATACATCAGAGCGGCATAAGAGTCCTGGACGGCAGAGGAGGCGACGAATGAGCAGGCGCTCCGGGATCCTTGAATTCGCCGTCCTCGGGCTGCTCCGTGAGGCGCCGATGCACGGCTACGAGCTCCGGAAGCGGCTCAACACCTCACTGGGGATCTTCCGGGCGTTCAGTTACGGGACCCTCTACCCCTGCCTCAAGACGCTGGTCGCCAACGGCTGGTTGATCGAGGAGCCGGGCAGCGCCCCGGAGGACGCACTCGCCGCCTCCCTCGCAGGACGCCGCGCCAAGATCGTCTACCGGTTGACGCCGGAAGGTAAGGAGCACTTCGAGGAGCTCCTCACCCACGCCGGCCCGGACGCCTGGGAGGACGAGCACTTCGCGGCCCGTTTCGCCTTCTTCGGCCAGACGGAGCGCGAGGTGCGGATGCGGGTGCTGGAAGGCCGCCGCAGCCGGCTGGAGGAGCGCCTGGAGAAGATGCGCGCCTCTCTGGCCCGTACGCGCGAGCGGCTGGACGACTACACGCTTGAGCTGCAGCGCCACGGAATGGAGTCCGTGGAGCGCGAAGTGCGCTGGCTGAACGAGCTCATCGAGAGCGAGCGGGCAGGCCGGGATCGACGATCCGGGTCCGATGCCACCGCTCAGCAGGACAACACATCTGGAGAAACGGGCGGCCTGCCCCGGCACGGGGGCAGTACCCGGCCGGATCCGTCCGACGACACCACCAAGTGAGGCTCTGCGACCTGCAGGGCTTCGTCGAGATCACACAGGGAGCAACCGGAATGGGTTCGGTTCGCGTAGCCATCGTCGGCGTGGGCAACTGCGCCGCCTCGCTGGTGCAGGGCGTCGAGTACTACAAGGACGCCGACCCGGCGACCAAGGTGCCGGGTCTTATGCACGTCCAGTTCGGCGACTACCACGTCGGCGACGTGGAGTTCGTGGCCGCCTTCGACGTGGACGCGAAGAAGGTCGGCCTCGACCTCGCGGACGCCATCGGCGCGAGCGAGAACAACACCATCAAGATCTGCGACGTGCCGTCGACGGGCGTGACGGTCCAGCGCGGCCACACGCTCGACGGCCTGGGCAAGTACTACCAGCAGACCATCGAGGAGTCCCCCGAGGCTCCGGTGGACGTCACCCAGGTCCTCAAGGACAAGCAGGTCGACGTTCTCGTCTGCTACCTGCCCGTCGGCTCCGAGGACGCCGCGAAGTTCTACGCGCAGTGCGCCATCGACGCCAAGGTCGCCTTCGTCAACGCGCTCCCGGTCTTCATCGCCGGCACCAAGGAGTGGGCGGACAAGTTCACCGAGGCGGGCGTCCCGATCGTCGGTGACGACATCAAGTCGCAGGTCGGTGCCACCATCACGCACCGCGTCATGGCGAAGCTCTTCGAGGACCGCGGTGTCCGCCTGGAGCGCACCATGCAGCTGAACGTCGGCGGCAACATGGACTTCAAGAACATGCTCGAGCGCGAGCGCCTGGAGTCCAAGAAGATCTCCAAGACGCAGGCCGTCACCTCCCAGATCCCCGACCGCGACCTGGGCGAGAAGAACGTCCACATCGGTCCGTCGGACTACGTGGCCTGGCTGGACGACCGCAAGTGGGCGTACGTGCGCCTCGAAGGCCGCGCCTTCGGTGACGTCCCGCTGAACCTCGAGTACAAGCTCGAGGTCTGGGACTCCCCGAACTCCGCCGGTGTCATCATCGACGCCCTGCGCGCCGCGAAGATCGCGAAGGACCGGGGCATCGGCGGCCCGATCCTCTCCGCCTCCTCGTACTTCATGAAGTCCCCGCCGGTGCAGTACTTCGACGACGAGGCCTACGAGAACGTCGAGAAGTTCATCAAGGGCGAGGTCGAGCGCTAAGCCAGAGCTCGGCACGGCACGGGCATCGCCCGCGCTTCCCCCGCTCTTCCTCGGAGAGTCCCCGGACAATGTGTCCGGGGACTCTCCGTATATGTGACGCTTGCCCACATGCCTGTCGTACGTGATCTGCGCGTACTCCTGCGCCTGAAGAACTTCCGCCGCCTGCTCGCCGTACGGCTGCTGTCCCAGTGCGCCGACGGCGTCTACCAGGTCGCGCTCGCCACGTACGTCGTCTTCTCCCCGGAGAAGGAGACCTCCCCCGTCGCGATCGCCTCCGCGATGGCCGTTCTCCTGCTGCCCTACTCGCTGATCGGCCCCTTCGCCGGCGTCCTGCTCGACCGCTGGCAGCGGCGGCAGGTCTTCCTCTACGGCAATCTGCTCCGGGCCCTGCTCGCCACCGGCACCGCGGTACTGATCCTCGTCTCGGTGCCCGACTGGCTCTTCTACGCCTCGGCGCTCTCCGTCACCGCCGTCAACCGCTTCGTCCTCGCGGGACTGTCGGCATCCCTTCCCCGGGTCGTCGACGCCGAGCGGCTGGTGATGGCGAACTCGGTGTCGCCCACGGCGGGCACACTCGCCGCGACCGCCGGCGGTGGGCTGGCCTTCGCGGTGCGGCTGGCCGCCGACGACTCGGACGCCGCCGTGGTTCTGCTGGGCGCCGTGCTCTACCTCTGTGCCGCGCTCGCCTCTCTCCGGATGGCACGTGAGCTGCTCGGCCCCGATCCCGAGGTGCTGCAGCCCCGACTGCGGGCGGCGCTTGCCTCCACCGCGCACGGGCTCGTGGCGGGCCTTCGTCATCTGGCGGAGCGGCGGCCTGCCGCACAGGCGCTGACCGCCATGACGCTGATGCGCTTCTGCTACGGGGCGCTGCTGGTGACGGTGCTCATGCTCTGCAGGCACGCCTGGGCCTCGACGGAGCAGGAGGGTCTCGCCCTGCTCGGACTGGCCGTCGCCGTATCAGGCGCCGGCTTCTTCGCGGCCGCGGTCATCGCCCCCTGGGCGGTGGGGCGGCTCGGACCGTTCGGCTGGATGACCCTGTGCGCCACCGCTGCCGCCCTGCTGGAACCCAGCTTGGGGCTGCCCTTCGCCCCCACCCCGATGCTGATCGCCGCCTTCGTCCTGGGGCTCACCACCCAGGGCATGAAGATCGCGACCGACACCGTGGTGCAGACCTCGGTCGACGACGCCTACCGGGGCCGGGTCTTCTCGCTCTACGACGTGCTGTTCAACGTGGCCTTCGTCGGCGCTGCCGGAGTCGCGGCCCTGATGCTGCCGCCGGACGGCAGGTCGGTCCCTCTGATCACCATGGTCGCCCTCCTCTATGCGGCGACCGCACTCCTGCTCTGTCGCTGGACTCGGCGGAGGCCACCGGCCCAGCCCCGGGCCTGATACGCCGAGGGGCGATGTTTCACGTGAAACATCGCCCCTCGTTCATCGGGTGCGGGTCATGTTTCACGTGAAACATGACCCGCCCTCGCTCACTCCTGCGACGCCCACCAGTCCTTGAGCGCGGCCACCGCGGCGTCGTGCTCCATCGGGCCGTTCTCCAGCCGCAACTCCAGCAGGAACTTGTATGCCTTACCGATTACGGGACCCGGGCCGACACCGAGGATCTCCTGTATCTGGTTGCCGTCCAGGTCGGGACGGATGGCGTCCAGCTCCTCCTGCTCCTGGAGCTGGGCGATCCGGTCCTCCAGGCCGTCATAGGCACGGGAGAGAGCGGCAGCCTTGCGCTTGTTGCGCGTGGTGCAGTCCGAGCGGGTGAGCTTGTGCAGCCGGGACAGCAGCGAGCCGGCGTCGCGCACATAGCGCCGCACGGCGGAGTCGGTCCATTCACCGGTGCCGTAGCCGTGGAAGCGCAGATGCAGCTCCACCAGTCGCGAGACATCCTTGACCAGCTCGTTGGAGTACTTGAGCGCGGTCATCCGCTTCTTGGTCATTTTCGCGCCGACCACCTCGTGGTGGTGGAACGAGACCCGTCCGTCGCTCTCGAAGCGCCGGGTGCGGGGCTTGCCGATGTCGTGCAGCAGGGCGGCGAGCCGCAGCACCAGATCAGGCCCGTCCTCTTCGAGGTCGATGGCCTGCTCGAGCACGATCAGCGAGTGGTCGTACACATCCTTGTGCCGGTGGTGCTCGTCGCTCTCCAGCCGCAGGGCGGGCAGCTCGGGCAGCACATGACCGGCGAGGCCGGTGTCCACGAGGAGGCCGAGGCCCTGACGGGGGTTGGCGGAGAGGATCAGCTTGTTGAACTCGTCCCGGACCCGCTCGGCCGAGACGATCTCAATGCGCTCGGCCATCTCCTTCATGGCGCTGACGACCTCGGGCGAGACCGTGAAGTCCAGCTGAGCGGCGAAGCGCGCGGCCCGCATCATGCGCAGCGGATCGTCCGAGAAGGACTCCTGCGGGGTGCCGGGGGTACGCAGCACCCGGGCGGCGAGATCTTCGAGACCGCCGTGCGGATCGATGAACTCCTTCTCCGGGAGGGCGACCGCCATCGCGTTGACGGTGAAGTCCCGGCGGACGAGGTCCTGCTCGATGGAGTCGCCGTAGGACACCTCCGGCTTGCGCGAGGTGCGGTCGTACGCCTCGGACCGGTACGTCGTGACCTCGATCTCGAAGCGCTGCTCGACGCCTTCGACCCGGGCGTTCTTCTGGCAGCCGACCGTGCCGAAGGCGATGCCGACCTCCCAGACGGCGTCGGCCCAGGGCCGGACGATCTTCAGAACGTCCTCGGGGCGGGCGTCCGTGGTGAAGTCGAGATCGTTGCCGAGCCGGCCGAGAAGGGCGTCCCGTACCGAGCCGCCGACCAGCGCGAGGCTGAACCCGGCCTCCTGGAAACGGCGGGCGAGATCGTCGGCGACAGGGGAGACGCGCAGCAGCTCACTGACTGCTCGACGCTGCACCTGGCTCAGTGCGGTGAGGTTGTCTTCGTTGGCGTTCGGCACAACAGAAAAGGGTACGTGCCCCGGCCGACCGGAGCGTCCGCGTTTTCGCCGGGGCCCGGGCCTGTTTGTGATCACGTGGAGCAGTCCGCGGCACTTAGCCACAGCGTGCCTCGTTACCATGCGTGGACACAGCAACCGACAACCACCGGCACCACTGACAACAACGAGGGATGGGCGAACGCGTGGCCGAGGCGGCAGACATCCAGGGCAACGGTCCCTCTCCTGCCCGCCGGTGGCTGCTGCGCGCGGCCTCCCTGGTCGCCGGTGCGCCCCTGCTGGCCGGCCTGCTGAACGGGCCCGCGGCGCCCCCCGCGTCCGCCGCCGAGGAGCCCTCCGGCTCCCGCACCGTCGATGTGTCTCTGAACACGTTCTCACCGAGCGCCCCCGTGAAGGGGGACACGCTCACGATCAGCGGCACGGTCACCAACAAGAGTAAGCAGACCGTCACGGGCAGCCATGTGGATCTCCGTGTGGGTCCCCCGTTGAGCAACCGCAGCTCGATCGACGAGGCGGCGTCCCGCACCGGCTTCCGGCCCGGGAGCGACCCGGGCGTGCTGGACGACTCCTACACCGTGAAGCTGCCGCCGCTCGGCGCCGGGATCAGCGAGGACTTCACGATCGCCGTCCCGGTCGACAAGCTCGGCCTCGACGACGAGGGCGTCTACCAGGTCGGTGTCTCCCTGTCCGGGCAGACGCAGAGCCAGCGCGGGGACCGGGTCCTCGGCATCGAGCGCACGTTCCTGCCCTGGCAGCCCGAGGCGGTGGAGAAGAAGACCCAGCTGACCTATCTGTGGCCGCTGATCTCCTCGGCTCACCTGTCCGCGGAGACGGGCTCCGACGACCAGCAGACCCCGGTCTTCGCCAACGACGACCTTGCCGCCGAGCTCGCCCCCGGCGGGCGCCTGGAGCGGATGGTCTCGCTGGGCAAGGAACTCCCGGTCACCTGGGTGATCGACCCCGACCTGCTCGCCACCGTCGACGCGATGACCAGGAACTACCGCGTCAAGGAAGGCACGGGCGAGGTCGCGGGAAGGAACCAGGCCGTCGCCGAGCAGTGGCTCAGCGCCCTGGAGAAGGCCGTGGAGGGCCGCAAGGTCGTCGCGCTGCCCTTCGCCGACCCGGACCTGGCCTCCCTCGCCCACCGGGGCAAGGACGTCTCCGGCTCGCTGAGGCATCTCCAGCCCGCGACCGCCGTGGCCGAGACGACCGTCGAGACGATCCTCCACGTCAAGCCGTCCACCGACTTCGCCTGGCCGGTGGAGGGCGCGATCGACCCGTCCATCGTGGACGTGGCCACGTCGGCCGGTGCGCACAAGGTGATCGCCCGCAGCGACAGCCTCCGCGACGACCTGTCGTACACACCCACCGCCGCGCGCCCGATCGGCGGCGGCCGGACCGCGATCGTCTCGGACGCCTCACTCTCCACCGCCTTCCAGGGCGACATGGCACAGGCGGAGTCCTCCACGCTGGCCGTGCAGAGATTCCTCGCCCAGAGCCTGGCGCTCACCCAGCAGGTGCCGGACAAGCAGCGCAGCATCGTCGTCGCCCCGCAGCGGATGCCGTCCGCCGCCCAGGCGCAGACCATGGCGACCGCCATGGCGGGCCTGTCCTCGCAGCGCTGGACCGAGCCCCTCGACCTGATCGCGGCCGCCGCCGTGAAGCCGGACGCCGACGCCACCACGAGGGTGCCCCGCTCCTCCGACTACCCGGACCGGCTCCGCAAGCGGGAGCTGCCGGTCCAGGCGTTCCACGACATGAAGACCACCCAGGAGACCCTGGACAACTTCAAGGTCATCCTCACCGCGGCGTACCGCGTGGTGACGCCCTTCGGCAATGCGATCAGTCGTGAGATGTCGGCGTCCTGGCGCGGCGATCCCGCCGCGGCGGCCGGTTACCGCACCGATGTGCTCGACGACCTCAAGGGCCTGACCACCGAGGTCCAGCTGATCGAGAAGTCGGACCTGACGCTCTCCGGCCGCAGCGCCACCATCCCGGTGACCGTGCAGAACAAGCTCCTGCAGGGCGTCGACAACCTGGTCCTGCACCTGGAGTCCACGAAGCCGACCCGTCTGAAGCTCAACGACGGCAAGGCGGTCGCCAAGCAGCCCGTCAAGATCAACGGCGGGCACAGCCAGTCGGTGAAGTTCACGGCCTCCGCCAACGCCAACGGCCCCGTGCCGATGACGGCCCAGCTGTTCACCGCGGACGGCAGGCCCTACGGTCGTCCGATGACCTTCACCGTGAAGGTCTCCGAGATCACCCCGACCGTGATGCTCGTCCTCGCCGGCGGTGTCCTGCTGCTCGTCCTCGCGGGCATCAGGATGTACACCCAGCGCAAGCGCGCCGCCGAGCGAGAGGCGGCGGAGGAGTCCGAGGCCGGGACCGAGACCGGGAACGGCGATCCGGTGGCACTGGACGGGCCCGTCCAGGACCCCGATCCCGGGCAGCCGAGTGACCCGACACCGGACACCGGTCCCGAAAGCGGCGACCCGTCGGGCACGGGTGAGAAAGTGGACCGTTGAGCGATGTCGTGGCCGGTCGGCCGGGGACGATGAGGTGGGGTAACCATGAACGCGCCGTACGACGGTGACCGCGGGCAGGGCGCGGGCGGCGGCACCGCGCCTTCCCCCGGGCCCCAGGCTGCACCGGGAGCGGGCCACGTGCCCCACCCGTCATCACCGCCCGCTCCGGACCCGTACGTCCAGGACGCCTACAGCCACGATC
This sequence comes from Streptomyces purpureus, assembly GCF_014648195.1. Classification (GTDB taxonomy): domain Bacteria; phylum Actinomycetota; class Actinomycetes; order Streptomycetales; family Streptomycetaceae; genus Streptomyces; species Streptomyces purpureus. Next base: position 172,515 of record NZ_BMQQ01000003.1, on the reverse strand, counting down.
CGTACCGGGCACAGGACCTGTCCGCCCAGGACCCGGTGGGCGAGGCGCTGTACGACCGCGCTGCCCACCCCCCACCGCCGCCGGGCACGTATCCCGAGCCGCAGCCGCTCTACCAGCAGCCGGCGGCCCCCCAGCACGCCCCGGACCCGCGGGTGTGGGCCCAGACGCCCGCGCCCGAGCCCGACGGGCCCTCGCGCCACCTCCCGTACGGCGACGACCCGCGGACGGTCCAGTTCACCGGCGTCGACGACCTGGTGACCCGCGCCGGCGAGGAGCAGCCGGAGCCGGACGCCTTCGCCCATCTCTACCGCGACCAGCAGTCCCCTGGGCAGCCCTCCTCGCCCGCGCCGGTCCCCGCACCCGCCTCGCCGCCCCCGGCGGCTCCGAAGAAGTCGGGAGGCCGGGCCTCGGGCCTGCTGAAGTCCAGCGCCGTGATGGCGGCCGGCACGCTGGTCTCCCGTCTGACCGGCTTCGTACGCAGCCTGGTGATCACCGGCGCCCTGGGCGCCGCCCTGCTCGGTGACACCTACACCGTCGCCTACACCCTGCCGACGATGATCTACATCCTCACGGTGGGCGGCGGTCTCAACTCGGTCTTCGTGCCGCAGCTGGTCCGTTCCATGAAGAACGACGCGGATGGCGGCGAGGCCTACGCCAACCGGCTGCTGACCCTCGTCATGGTGGCCCTCGGCGCCATCGTGGCCGTCGCGGTGTTCGCGGCCCCGCTGCTGATCCGCGCGATGTCGAGCACCATCGCCGACGACCAGGCCGCCAACAGCGTCGCCGTCACCTTCGCCCGCTACTGCCTGCCCACCATCTTCTTCATGGGTGTGCACGTGGTGATGGGTCAGATCCTCAACGCCCGTGGCAAGTTCGGCGCGATGATGTGGACCCCGGTCCTCAACAACATCGTCATGATCGTCACGTTCGGCCTCTTCATCTGGGTCTACGGCACCTCCGCCGAATCCCAGCTGGGCGTCCAGACCATCCCCGACGAGGGAATCCGCCTCCTCGGCATCGGCACCCTGCTCGGCCTGGTGGTCCAGGCCCTGGCGATGATCCCCTACCTCCGCGAGACGGGCTTCCGCTTTCGCCCCCGCTTCGACTGGAAGGGCCACGGCCTCGGCAAGACCGTCAAACTCGCCAAGTGGACCGTGCTGTTCGTGCTCGCCAACCAGGCGGGTGTCCTGGTCGTCACCCAGCTCGCCACCGCCGCGGGCGAGGCGTCCGGCAAGGACGGAACCGGCTTCCTCGCGTACTCCAACGCCCAGCTGATCTGGGGCATGCCGCAGGCCATCATCACGGTCTCCGTCATGGCCGCCCTGCTGCCCCGGATCTCCCGCGCCGCCCATGACGACGACCCGGGTGCGGTCCGCGACGACATCTCCCAGGGTCTGCGCAACTCGGCCGTCGCGATCGTGCCGGTGGCCTTCGCGTTCCTCGCGCTCGGCGTGCCGATGTGCACCCTGCTCTACGCCTCCAGCGGCGTCGAGGCCGCCCGGAGCATGGGCTTCATCCTCATGGCCTTCGGCCTCGGCCTGATCCCGTACTCCGTGCAGTACGTCGTACTGCGCGGCTTCTACGCCTACGAGGACACCCGGACGCCCTTCTACAACACAGTCATTGTGGCGGCGGTCAACGCGGCCGTCTCCGCGGCCTGCTACTTCGTGCTGCCGGCCCAGTGGGCCGTCGTCGGTATGGCCGGTGCCTACGGCCTCGCCTACGCGGTGGGCGTGGGAGTTGCCTGGCGGCGGCTGCGCAACCGGCTCGGCGGCGACCTGGACGGCGCGCATGTGCTGCGCACCTACGCCCGGCTCTGCCTGGCCGCACTGCCCGCCGCCGTCCTCGGCGGCGCGGCCGGCTTCGGTGTCCTCACCGCACTCGGAGAAGGCGCACTCGGCTCCCTCGCCGCGCTCTTCGCCGGCGGCCTGGTGCTGGGCGCCGTCTTCTTCGTCGCGGCGAAGCGGATGCGCATCCAGGAGCTCAACTCCATGGTCGGCATGGTGCGCGGTCGGCTCGGTCGCTGAACCGCAACCATCCCGCACAACCCTCGTCGGCTGCCGTGTGTCGTGCATAGCGCCGGACTGTGGGCACAATTGGCATGGCGTTGAATATGCGCAACGGATGGGGAGGCAGGAACGACGGTGGCGGAACGTAGCACGGCTGCCGTCGACGTGGCCGACAGCAGCGGGGACGACCCGCTGACCGCCAAGGCGGACAAGGCCGCGACCGACGGGGTGGCACAAGCGCAGGACGCGGCGGAACCGACCGCGCAGGACGAGGGCGAGGACGAGCCCGGCGGTGAGCAGCCGGCTCTGGGCAGCCCGGAACTGCACAGCGGCCACAAACTCGCCGGACGCTACCGGCTGGAGGAGTGCGTCACCCGTCTGGACGGTTTCAGCAGTTGGCGAGCCGTCGACGAGAAACTGCGCCGCGCCGTCGGGGTGCATCTGCTGTGCGCGGATCATCCCCGGGCCCGCTCGGTGCTGGCCGCGGCGCGTTCCTCGGCGCTGCTCGGCGACCCGCGCTTCGTGCAGGTCCTCGACGCCGTCGAGGAGAACGACCTCGTCTACGTCGTCCATGAATGGCTCCCGGACGCCACCGAGCTCACCGGGCTCCTGGCTTCCGGACCGCTGGGGCCGCACGACGCGTACCAGCTCGTCACCCAGGTCTCCCAGGCCATGGCCGCCGCCCACCGCGAAGGCCTGGCCCACCTGCGGCTCACGCCCAGCGCGGTCCTGCGCAGTTCGACGGGCCAGTACCGCATCCGAGGACTGGCCGTGAACGCCGCGCTGCGCGGGATCAGTTCCGACAGCCCGCAGCGCACCGACACCGAAGCGATCGGTGCCCTGCTGTACGCGGCGCTGACCCAGCGCTGGCCGTACGACAGCGACGCCTACGGCCTTCGGGGCCTTCCCAAGGGTGTCGGGCTCATCGCCCCCGACCAGGTGCGCGCGGGCGTCCACCGCGGCCTGGCCGAGATCGCCATGCGTGCCCTGGCCAACGACGGAGCCACCGCGTCACGCCAGGAACCGCCGTGCACCACACCGGACGAGCTGGCCAAGGCCGTCGCCGCACTGCCGCGGATCCGTCCGCCGGAGCCCGAGTTCCCCGCCCCGGCGGAGTACCAGCGCACCACCTACCAGCAGGGCACCTACGGGCGTCCGCAGCCCCGCCCCGGTGTCACCACCGTCCAGCCCGTGGCGCCCCCGCCACCGCCGCTGCAGGGCCGTGCCGGCAAGGTCCTCAAGTGGGCGGTCTCCGCACTGCTCATCGCCGCGCTCGGCCTGGGCAGTTGGCAGGTGGCGGACACCCTGCTGGACGGGCGCAAGGACAGGACCACCCCGGAGGACACGGCACCCGCCAACGGCGACGAGAAGCCGCAGAGCACTCCCGCGCCCGGCAAGCCGCTGTCCATCAAGGACGCGGAAGAGTTCATGCCCGACGGGTCGGGCATACAGGAGAACCAGGTACCGCAGGCCATCGACGGTTCTCCCGAAACCGCGTGGACCACCAACCAGTACAAGGGCTATGCGAACTTCGGCAATCTCCCGTACCGGAAGCAGGGCAGCGGGATAGTCGTGGACCTCGGATCCGTGCAGAACGTCGCCGGGATCGATGTGGTGATGGAGCGTCCCGGCCAGACCGTGGAAGTCCTGGCCGCGGCCGCCGACTCCTCGGAGGCCGAGCACGCGCTCTCCGACTTCCCGCAGCGCCTCACCGAGCTCGCTCCGGCGGGCAAGGAGATCCACAAGACCCTGGAGAAGCCGCTGCGCACCCGGTACGTGCTGATCCACATCACGTCGCTGGCTCCGGACGGCTCCGCCAACGACTTCCGTGGAGGGATCTCCGAGATCACGGTGCGCGGCTGACCCGGGCGGTCGGGGCCGCGCGGTCGAGGCCAGGCGGTGCCGTGCGCCGTGCCGCGCCCCGTCGGCCCATTGACCAGGTCGCATATCATTGCACCGCCGGTGTGTGACAGTACCCAGTGTTGATCGCGGTCAGGGGAGGGTCTCTTGGAGCATGCCGCCCCCGAGGGCGCCAGCGACCAGGATCTGCTGGCGCGCCACGTCGCCGGCGACCCGGATGCCTTCGGCGAGCTCGTACGTCGCCATCGCGACCGGCTCTGGGCTGTCGCCCTGCGGACGCTGGGGGACCGGGAGGAAGCCGCCGACGCCGTGCAGGACGCGCTGGTCTCCGCCTTCCGGGCCGCTCATACCTTCCGCGGTCAGTCCGCCGTCACCACCTGGCTGCACCGGATCACGGTCAACGCGTGTCTCGACCGGGCCCGCAAGGCCGCCTCGCGCAAGACCTCGCCCGTGGAGGATACCGAGCGGCTCGAGCAGCTCCTGGAGCCCCACGAGTCCGCCGAGGCGCCTGCGGAGCGCCAGGACCTCCACCGGGAGCTTCTCGCGGCGCTGGCCAAGCTTCCTCCCGACCAGCGGGCGGCGCTCGTGCTGGTGGACATGCAGGGCTACCCGGTGGCGGAAGCCGCCCGCATCCTCGATGTCCCCACCGGCACGGTGAAGAGCCGCTGTGCCCGCGGCCGGGCCAGGCTGCTGCCCATGCTCACTCATCTGCGCGCCGACTCCATGGATAGCGCCGGTCCTGACCGGGGAAGGAACCGGACGCCGGGGGCATCCGTCCCACCGGTGTCGGGACCAAGGGAAACGGGACCAAGTGGTCCTGCTGCTGTGAAGGGCGGAGGTGGGCGCACGTGACATCGACGACCGACACGACTCAGCACCCGGATGTCTCGGAGATCTCCGACCTCACCGAAGGGCTGCTCTCGCCGTCCCGCACGGCCGATGTACGACGCCATCTGGACGGCTGCCCGCTCTGCGCCGATGTACGCACCTCGCTGGAGGAGATCCGCGGCCTGCTCGGCACCCTCCCCGGCCCTGTCCGTATGCCTGCCGAGATCGCCGGCCGCATCGATGCCGCTCTGGCCGCGGAGGCGCTCCTGGACGCCACCGCTCCCGAATCATCGGTCGATGTTTCACGTGAAACATCGACCGAGACCCCCGAACCTCGTCCCGCGCCGTCCATCCCGGCCGCCCCCCGCCCGGCCGGGCACCCCCGCGCCGCCACCGGCCCGGGACGCCCGCACCGGGCCCGGCGTCGCCGTGTCGCCGCGCTGAGCGCCGTACTCGGCATGGCTGCCGTCGGAGTGAGCGTGCTGCTCCTCCAGACCACCCAGGGCCCCGGCGGAAGCGCCGGCGACACCAAGACCTCGGTGAGCGCCCCCGACAGCCTGACCTTCGCCGGAGAGAAGCTCTCCAGCCGCGTCGATGAGCTGCTCGCGGCCGACGAGGCGCCGGCCACCAAGGAATCGGATCGAGGTTCCCCCTTCTCCGCCGAGACCGGCCCCGACAAGAGCAAGCTGGCCAAGGATCCGGCGGTGCCGCCGTGCATCCAGGCCGGCATCGGCCGCAACGATGCCGCCCTGGGCATCGAGCGAGGCGTCTATCAGGGTGAACAGGCCTATCTCGTCGTTCTCCCCCACTCCACGGACAGCGGCCAGGTCCAGGCCTACGTCGTGGACGCCACCTGCGTGGACACCGGCGGATCCGGCAAAGCGGAGGTTCTGGTGAGCCACGCGTACCCTCGCTCCTGACCCACACTGCCGCGCCTCCGGGCGGTCCGGGAATGCTCGCCCCGTAGGATCCGTTGGGTGGGGTGAGAGTCATTGACCCGGCCCCGTAGGCAGTAGGCAGTCTGCAGAGACGAGGAAGAAACCCGTGAGCGACGTCCGTAACGTGATCATCATCGGCTCCGGGCCCGCGGGTTACACCGCTGCGCTCTACACGGCGCGTGCGTCGCTGAAGCCGTTGGTCTTCGAAGGTGCAGTCACCGCCGGTGGCGCGCTGATGAACACGACCGACGTGGAGAACTTCCCCGGCTTCCGCGACGGCATCATGGGCCCCGACCTCATGGACAACATGAGGGCCCAGGCGGAGCGCTTCGGCGCCGAGCTCGTTCCGGACGACGTGGTCGCCGTGGACCTCACCGGCGACATCAAGACCGTGACGGACACGGCCGGCACCGTCCACCGCGCCAAGGCCGTCATCGTGACGACCGGCTCCCAGCACCGCAAGCTCGGTCTCCCCAAGGAAGACGAGCTGTCGGGCCGTGGTGTCTCCTGGTGCGCCACCTGCGACGGGTTCTTCTTCAAGGACCAGGACATCGCCGTGGTCGGCGGCGGTGACACCGCGATGGAGGAGGCCACCTTCCTCTCCCGGTTCGCCAAGTCGGTCACCATCGTCCACCGCCGTGACACCCTGCGCGCCTCCAAGGCCATGCAGGACCGTGCCTTCGCCGACCCGAAGATCAAGTTCGCCTGGCACAGCGAGGTCGCCACGATCCACGGCGACCAGAAGCTCTCCGCTCTGACGCTGCGCAACACCAAGACCGGCGAGCTGTCCGAGCTCCCGGCGACGGGTCTGTTCATCGCCGTGGGCCACGACCCGCGCACCGAGCTCTTCAAGGGCCAGCTGGACCTGGACGACGAGGGCTACCTGAAGGTCGACGCTCCTTCCACGCGCACCAACCTCCCGGGTGTCTTCGCCGCCGGTGACGTGGTGGACCACACCTACCGCCAGGCGATCACCGCCGCCGGCACCGGTTGCTCCGCCGCGCTCGACGCCGAGCGTTTCCTGGCCGCGCTCGCCGATGGCGAGAACGCCGCCGAGCCCGAGAAGACCGCCGTGGTCTGACCTCACCCCCGCCCCACCCCCACACCCCGTGAAGTGAAGGAGGCCGCCGTGGCCGGCGCCCTGAAGAACGTGACCGACGCTAGCTTCGAGGACGACGTCCTCAAGAGCGACAAGCCTGTCCTGGTGGACTTCTGGGCCGCCTGGTGCGGGCCGTGCCGCCAGATCGCCCCGTCGCTCGAGGCCATCGCTGCCGAGCACGGCGACCAGATCGAGATCGTCAAGCTCAACATCGACGAGAACCCGGCCACGGCCGCCAAGTACGGCGTGATGTCGATCCCGACGCTGAACGTCTACCAGAACGGTGAGGTCGCCAAGACCATCGTCGGCGCCAAGCCGAAGGCCGCGCTCCTGCGCGACCTCGCCGACTTCATCGACGAAGAGGCCAAGGCCTGACGCCTTCGCTGTTTCACGTGAAACACGATCGGCCCGCCCCCCAACGGGGGCGGGCCGTCGCCGTTGATGCTGCACGCTACAGCGGCCGCAGGGCAGGCTCCTTCTGCACGGCTCCCAGGAGACGGTCCAGCGCCAGCTCGACGTCTTCCTTCCAGGACAGCGTCGTCCGCAGATCCAGCCTCAGCCGGGGATAGATGGGGTGCGGGCGGACCGTTTTGAAGCCCACGGCCAGCAAATGCTCCGCCGGCAGAACGCAGGCAGGCTCCTTCCAGCGGGCGTCAGCGAAGGCCTCGATGGCCTTGAACCCCCGCCGCAGCAGGTCCTTGGCAACGGTCTGCACCATCACCCGGCCCAAGCCCTGCCCCTGATAGCCCGGCATGATCCAGCCCGTCATCAGCTGAACGGCGTCCGGTGCCACCGGACTCGTGGGGAACGCCAAGGAGCGCGGTACATAAGCGGGCGGAGCGTAGAGAACGAAGCCGACCGGCACATCATCGACGTAGACGACCCGGCCGCAGGATCCCCACTCCAGCAGGACCGCGGAGATCCACGCTTCCTTCTCCAGTTCGGGCGTGCCCGCCTTTACCGCTGCTTCCCCGCTGACCGGATCAAGCTCCCAGAAGACACACGCGCGGCAGCGCTTGGGAAGGTCCGGAAGGTTGTCCAGCGTGAGCGGTACGAGCCGACGGCCCAAGGCTGATCCTCACTTCCTTTACCGGCCGCATCACGCGCGGCGGACAGCGCGCTCCGCTCCTGGATCAGACTGCCGATGAATCCACCGACCGCTCCCAGTCCCAGGGCTGCTGTCACCATGTGGCTGCGGCTCACCTCTCGCATGCCCGCGCCTTCCTCTGTGATGGCTGACGGATGCGCCTACCTCAACGCATCGTATCCAGCGGGCGATGACCCGCATACCGTACGAGAGCAAAGGGCGGGCCGTGTTCCGGTAACGACCGGACACGACCCGCCCTCAGCTCATACGAACGGCTCAGCGCTCGCCGTCCTCCTCGGCGTTCTGCTCGGAGAGTCCCTGCTCCAGCACCCGGCCCTCACCGGGGGCGAGGGTGCCGAGGATCCGCTCCAGATCCTCCATCGAGGCGAACTCGACGACGATCTTCCCCTTCTTCTGCCCGAGGTCGACCTTCACCCGGGTCTCGAAGCGGTCCGAGAGGCGCGAGGCTAGATCGTTCAAAGCGGGGGAGACACGGGCACCGGCCCTCGGTCCCTTGGGCTTCGTGGCCACGGTGGGCTCGGAGCCCATCAGGGTCACGATCTCCTCGACGGCCCGTACCGAGAGCCCTTCGGCCACGATCCGGTACGCCAGCTTGTCCTGCGCCTCCGGGTCGTCGACCGCGAGCAGCGCGCGGGCGTGACCGGCGGACAGCACACCGGCCGCCACCCGACGCTGCACCGGCGGCGACAGCCGCAGCAGACGCAGGGTGTTGGAGACCTGAGGGCGCGAACGACCGATCCGGTCCGCCAGCTGGTCGTGGGTGCAGTTGAAATCCTTGAGCAGCTGGTCGTAGGCCGCAGCCTCTTCCAACGGGTTCAGCTGAGCACGGTGCAGATTCTCCAGGAGCGCGTCCAGGAGCAGCTTCTCATCCTCGGTGGCGCGGACGATCGCCGGAATCCGCTCCAGGCCCGCCTCCCGGCAGGCCCGCCACCGACGCTCACCCATGATGAGCTCGTAGCGCTCGGGAGCGAGCTGCCGTACGACCACGGGCTGGAGCAGGCCGACCTCCTTGATGGAGGTGACCAGCTCGGCCAGCGCGTCCTCGTCGAAGACCTCACGAGGCTGGCGCGGGTTGGGGGTGATGAAGTCCAGCGGCAGCTCGGCGAAGTGCGCTCCCGCCGGGGCCTCCTGCGGAACCGGCTCCGGCTCCGGCGCCATGACCGCCGCATCCGGGGACTGCGGGCTCTGCGGAAGAGTCGCGACCTTGGCCGCGGCGACACCCCGCTCCGCCGTAAGGGTGGGAATGGCACCCGGAGAAGTGGAGCCCGCTCCGACCGCGGCCGCCGGGCGCTCCTGGGGAGCGGCGGGGATCAGGGCACCGAGCCCACGCCCCAGCCCTCTACGTCGCTCGCTCACTGGATCCCCTCCGACATGCTTCGCTGGTTGTTCTGGCTGCCCAGATGGGCCTGCTGCGGGTCGTAGTGCACTCCTACTCCGCGCAGCGCGATCTCCCGGGCCGCTTCGAGATACGACAGCGAGCCACTGGAGCCCGGGTCGTAGGTGAGCACGGTCTGCCCGTAGCTCGGTGCTTCCGAGATCCGGACGGATCGAGGAATGCTGGTCCGCAGCACCTCGTCACCGAAGTGGCTGCGCACCTCGTCCGCCACCTGGGAGGCGAGCCGGGTGCGGCCGTCGTACATGGTGAGCAGGATCGTGGACACATGGAGCGCCGGGTTGAGATGCCCCCGGACCAGGTCGACGTTCCGCAGGAGCTGGCCGAGGCCCTCCAGCGCGTAGTACTCGCACTGGATGGGGATCAGCACCTCGGCGCCGGCCACGAGAGCGTTCACGGTCAGCAGACCGAGGGACGGCGGGCAGTCGATGAGGATGTAGTCGAGCGGCTGCTCATAGGCCTGGATGGCGCGCTGCAGCCGGCTCTCACGGGCCACCAGCGACACCAGCTCGATCTCGGCACCGGCCAGATCGATGGTTGCCGGGGCACAGAAGAGGCCCTCGACGTCCGGGACAGGCTGGACCACGTCGGCGAGCGGCTTGCTCTCCACCAGGACGTCGTAGATCGAGGGGACCTCGGCGTGGTGGTCGATTCCGAGAGCCGTGGAGGCGTTTCCCTGCGGGTCGAGGTCGATCACCAGAACCCGGGCACCGTGCAGGGCCAGCGAAGCGGCGAGGTTGACCGTGGTGGTCGTCTTCCCCACGCCGCCCTTCTGGTTGGCAACCACCATCACTCGCGTCTGCGCAGGCCTGGGAAGCCCCTCGCCGGCACGGCCCAGCGCCTCTACCGCCAGTTGGGCGGCACGACCAATGGGGGTGTCATCCATCGGAGGCGGTGTTTCACGTGAAACATCCTCCCCCGCCGATTCGGTGCGGGGACCGGGGACCGGGTCGGTCATCGGTCCCGCGATGTTGGCGTTGGACCGCAAGGATTCACTCTCCTCGACTTCAAGCTCTCGATGGGGAGAGCCTGCCATGCTTTCGGGGTCGTGAACCAGCGAGGCCCGTGGATCTGTGGATGAATCCACCTCTGTGGACAACCCCATGACCCTCGCGGGTGGTTTGATTCCGCGCGGCGTGGCAGCCGCACGGCCGCGGCTGATGATTCCCTGCAGCAGTGAGCGACGTTTCACGTGAAACACGATGCCCCTGGCGCAGTGTCACCCGCTCACGACACTCCGAAATGCGTACGTATGAGGATCAACCAGGCGTCAACGGCGGCGACGTGAGCGACTCGGCCGAGCGGCCTTGGCACGCTTCGCGGCGAACCGCACGCCACCGGGGCTCTCGCCGACCTCCACCCGCACCACCGTCGACAGCGGGTCCACGACGCCCTCGCCGACATGCAGCACTGAGGCGTCCACCACACCGAGCTTGCTCAGCGCGGCCCTCGCCCCGTTGATCTCCTCCTCGGCGGTGTCGCCCTTGAGCGCCAGCATCTCGCCGTACGGGCGCAGCAGCGGAACGCCCCAGCCGGCCAGCCGGTCCAGCGGAGCCACCGCCCGCGCCGTCACCACATGCACCGGAGGCAGCGTGCCAAGAACCTCTTCGGCACGGCCGCGCACCACGGTCACATGGTCCAGGCCCAGCAGCTCGACGACCTCCTGGAGGAAGTTCGTCCTGCGCAGCAGCGGCTCAAGCAGCGTGATCTTCAGGTCCGGACGGACCAGCGCCAGCGGGATGCCGGGCAGACCAGCTCCCGAGCCGACATCGCAGACCGTGACGCCCTCCGGTACGACCTCGGAGAGCACAGCGCAGTTCAGCAGGTGCCGCTCCCACAGCCGCGGAACTTCACGCGGGCCGATCAGGCCGCGCTTGACTCCGGCATCCGCAAGGAGCTCCGCGTACCGGACGGCCTCCGGGAAGAACTCACCGAATACCGTCCGCGCCTGTTCGGGCGCCTGGGGGAGCTCCGCTTCCTCCGTCACGGGAACCGTCCTTCCGTACCGCACTGGGGTGGCTGAATATCAGGCTGACAAAGATCGGCCCCGCCTGCGAACAGACGGGGCCGACAGTACAAGAAGGGTCAGGCGGGCAGGACGACGACGAAGCGCTGCGGCTCCTCGCCCTCCGACTCGCTGCGCAGACCCGCGGCCGCGACCGCGTCGTGCACGACCTTGCGCTCGAACGGCGTCATCGGGGCCAGCTTGACCGGCTCACCGGACTTCTTGACATCGTCGGCGGCCTGGGCACCGAGCTCGGCCAGCTCGGCACGCTTCTTGGCCCGGAAGCCCGCGATGTCCAGCATCAGCCGGCTGCGGTCCCCGGTCTCCCGGTGCACGGCCAGGCGCGTCAGCTCCTGGAGCGCCTCCAGGACCTCGCCGTCACGGCCGACCAGCTTCTGCAGGTCACGGCCGCCCGCGTCGCTGACGATCGAGACCGCAGCGCGGTCCGCCTCGACGTCCATGTCGATGTCGCCGTCAAGATCGGCGATGTCGAGCAGACCCTCGAGGTAGTCGGCCGCGATCTCCCCCTCCTGCTCCAGGCGGGTCAGGGTGTCGCCACCCTCGGCGGCGGAGGTGGTGCCTTCCGTCACGGATGGACTCCTTCTACTTCTTGGACGACTGGTGCTTGGACCGCTGCTGGCCCTTGCGCTGTCCGGACTTGGCTTGGCGTGCGGCGCCGGAGGGGGACTTGCCCGCCGGCTTCGGCTTGGCGTCCTGCGGCGCGTCCTTCTCAAGCGAGGTCTTGGGCTCCTCCGAGGAGGCCTCGTCGCCCTTGGCCGCGCCCTGCTGGGCAGCGGCGGACTGGCGCTGAGCCTTGGTCTGACGCTTGGGCTGCTGGCGGCGGGCGCCGCCGGCGGCCTCGGCCTCGGCCGTGGCGTCGGTGCTCTTCTCGACGGTGCCGTTGGCCTGGGCGGCGAAGCCGGCCTTGGCCAGCCCGGCGATGAAGCGACGCTCGTTGTCGTTGCGGTCGCTGCCCTTGGCCACGATCGCCTGGACGACATTGCGACGGCGGCGGCCGCGGACCTCACTGTGAGAGGTGACGCTCTTCAGCAGACGGTCCAGGTAGTGGGCCTGCGCCTTGCTGCCCGGGGTCGGGTTCTGGTTGATCACGTACATCTGCTGGCCCATGGTCCACACGTTGGTGGTCAGCCAGTAGACGAGGACACCGACCGGGAAGTTGATACCCATCACGGCGAAGATGACCGGGAAGATGTACATGAGCATCTTCTGCTGCTGCATGTACGGCGTCTTCACCGACAGGTCGACGTTCTTCATCATCAGCTGGCGCTGGGTGAAGAACTGCGACGCCGACATCAGAACGATCATGACGGCGGTGACGATGCGGACATCCGTCAGGGAGGCGTTGAGCGCCTCGACCTTCTCCGGGCTGTCCATGAACTTCGCCGCGATCGGAGCGCCGAAGATGTGCGCCTCACGGGCGCTGTCCACCAGGCTCTGGTTGAGGACGCCGATCTTCTCACCCGAGGCGATCTTGCTCAGTACGTGGTACAGGGCGAAGAAGAACGGGGACTGCGCCAGGATGGGAAGGCACGAGGAGAGCGGGTTGGTACCCGTCTCCTTGTACAGCTTCATCATCTCTTCGGACTGACGCTGCTTGTCGCTCTTGTAGCGCTCCTGGATCGCCTTCATCTTCGGCTGGAGCGCCTGCATGTTCCGGGTCGACTTGATCTGCTTCACGAAAAGCGGGATCAGACAGATCCGGATCAGCACCACCAGGGACACGATGGACAGACCCCAGGCCCACCCGGTGTCCGGGCCGAAGATCGCCCCGTACAGCTTGTGGAACTGGACGATGATCCAGGAAACGGGTGTGGTGATAAAGCTGAACAGACTGGCAATCGTGTCCACTAATCAGGCTCCTTGAGCATGGGGCGGGGTCTCTGCGGCCGGGCTCGTCTCGGCTGAGCGCCCGCCCTTGCCACCGCGCAGTGCGTTGCGCAGCGGTTCGTGCCAACGAGGGCGCTTACGTGGTGGCACGTGGTCGACCCCACCGGGCGACCACGGGTTGCACCGCAGGATGCGCCAGGCGGTGAGAGCCGTGCCCTTCACCGCACCGTGCCGGTCGATGGCCGTGAATCCGTAGTGGGAGCACGACGGGTAATACCGGCAGACAGGCCCCAGAAGCGGGCTGATCGTCCACTGGTACAGCTTGATCAGCGCCAGCAACGGGTACTTCATCGCGCGCCCCCTCCCAGCAGCCGCTGGAGGGCGGCGTCCAGGTCTCGGGCCAGCTGTGTGTGGTCGGCGTCGCCCGCTCCAGGCAGCGCCCGTACGACAACCAGGCTACCGGGGGGCAGCTCGGGCAGCCGGTCGCGCACCAGGTGGCGCAGTCTTCGCTTGACTTGGTTACGGACGACCGCACCGCCTACTGCCTTGCTCACGACGAAACCCGCACGCGTCGGGGGAGCGCTCTCCCCAGGCGCGTGCGGGTCCGTGGCACCGCTGCGTAGATGGACGACGAGTAGAGGGCGGCCAGCCCTGCGTCCTCGGCGTACCGCGGTTGCGAAGTCCTCGCGCCGCCTCAGCCGATTCTCGGTAGGCAGCACGTCACAACCTGAACGCGATTAGGCGGACAGGCTCGCGCGACCCTTGGCACGGCGGTTCGCCAGGATGGCGCGGCCGGCACGGGTGCGCATGCGCAGGCGGAAGCCGTGGGTCTTCGCGCGACGACGGTTGTTCGGCTGGAAGGTGCGCTTGCTCACTCGGGGGCTCCAGAAATGATTCGTGTGGTGGCGGGACATCGCCTGGCTGTCACCGTGCGCCCACGAGTAGCTCGCAATACGCCCGAGTGCACCGCTTCACGATCATTGACCATGATCTTTGCCCATCGGAGGCAGGCGGCAGCAGCCATCGACAACTCGACCTGGTTACGGTACGCGCGGCTACGCCATCCGGTCAAACCGACCGCTCAGGGGGTCCCGCTGTGCACAGGCTGTGGACAACAACTTGAACCACGTCAGTCGGCCCGACTACCGTGACTGAACTCCGAATCTTTTCCTTTGTGGCATTACCTGCCCTAACCGACCCGTCCCGAGAACCACACCTTCGTGGGACCTGCGAGAGAGCGTGCCCTGTGGCTGACGTACCTGCTGATCTTGCCGCAGTGTGGCCACGCGTGCTGGAGCAGCTGCTCGGCGAGGGCCAGCAAGGCATCGAGCCCAAGGACAAGCAGTGGATCGAGCGCTGCCAGCCGCTCGCCCTGGTGGCCGACACCGCGCTCCTGGCCGTGCCCAACGAATGGGGCAAGCGCGTCCTGGAAGGCCGGCTGGCTCCGCTGATCAGCGACACCCTCAGCCGCGAGTGCGGCCGCCCGATCCGGATCGCGATCACCGTCGACGACTCGGTCGGCGAGCCGCCCGCCGCCCCGGCGCCCCCGGTCCAGCAGCAGCCGCGCTACGACGAGCGGCCGCAGCAGGACTCGTACGAGACCTACAGCCACCGGCCGCTCGACGACGGGCTGCCGACCGTGCGCCCCGCCTACCCGGACTACCAGCAGCAGCGCCCCGACTCCGGGGCATGGCCGCGCACCACGGAGGACATCTCCTGGCAGCAGCAGCGGCTGAGCGGCTTCCAGGAGCGGGACCCGTACGCGGGCCCGCGTCCGCAGCAGCCGCAGCGCGACTACCGGGGTCCGGGACCGCAGTCCTCCGACCGGTCGCCGTACGAACCGCAGCGACCGGAGCGGGCCGAGCTCCCCGACTCCCAGCCCTCCCGTCACGGCGGCCCCGGCGGCCCCGCGGGCGCCCCTGGCGGCGGTCCGGGCACGCTCGGCGGGCAGTCGGCCAAGGCCCCCGGCCCCGGTGAACCGCACGCCCGGCTGAACCCCAAATACCTCTTCGACACCTTCGTCATCGGGTCGTCGAACCGCTTCGCGCACGCGGCCGCGGTCGCTGTGGCCGAGGCGCCGGCGAAGGCCTACAACCCCCTCTTCATCTATGGGGAGTCCGGGCTCGGCAAGACCCATCTGCTGCACGCCATCGGGCACTACGCGCGCAGCCTCTACCCCGGCACGCGGGTGCGGTACGTGAGCTCCGAGGAGTTCACCAACGAGTTCATCAACTCGATCCGCGACGGCAAGGGCGACACGTTCCGCAAGCGCTACCGCGATGTGGACATCCTGCTGGTCGACGACATCCAGTTCCTCGCGAGCAAGGAGTCGACGCAGGAGGAGTTCTTCCACACCTTCAACACGCTCCACAACGCCAACAAGCAGATCGTGCTCTCCTCGGACCGGCCGCCCAAGCAGCTGGTGACCCTGGAAGACCGGCTGCGCAACCGCTTCGAGTGGGGCCTGACCACCGACGTGCAGCCGCCCGAGCTGGAGACGCGTATCGCGATCCTGCGCAAGAAGGCGGTGCAGGAGCAGCTCAACGCTCCGCCGGAGGTGCTGGAGTTCATCGCCTCGCGCATCTCGCGGAACATCCGTGAGCTCGAGGGCGCCCTCATCCGGGTGACGGCCTTCGCGAGCCTCAACCGTCAGCCGGTGGACCTCGGGCTCACCGAGATCGTGCTGAAGGATCTGATCCCGGGCGGTGAGGACGCCGCCCCGGAGATCACGGCGAGCGCCATCATGGCCGCCACCGCCGACTACTTCGGTCTTACGGTCGAGGACCTGTGCGGATCGTCGCGCAGCCGGGTGCTGGTGACGGCGCGCCAGATCGCGATGTACCTCTGCCGGGAGCTCACCGATCTGTCGCTGCCGAAGATCGGTGCGCAGTTCGGCGGCCGGGACCATACGACCGTCATGCACGCGGACCGCAAGATCCGGGCGCTGATGGCCGAGCGCCGCTCCATCTACAACCAGGTCACCGAGCTCACCAACCGCATCAAGAACGGCTGACAAGGCCGCCGCACCCCCTCGAAGGGCGTCCAGGGACACCGTCCCCGGGCGCCCTTCGCCTTTGTGCACAGGCGTACACGCCTCAGAGTGTTCGAATACGCCGAGGCCGAGGCAGGTTCTCCACAGACCAGGGGATGATCTTCCATCCACAGCCTGGGGACTCCCGAGTTGTCCAGGTCGTGTCCACAGGTCCCCCTGCGGAGATTTGATCATCCCAGGTCAGAGGGGTGTGGATTTGTGGCCAAGCATGCTCCACACCCTGTGGACACAGGATTCGTCCACAGGGTGTGATCTCGGTTGTCCACGGGCGGCCCACAGGCGGCGGCCCGTTGCCCACAGCTTCTCCACACCGCTGTCCACTGTTCGGCAAGGAAACACCCAGCTTCACCGTGCCGAGTGAAAGCGGTCACACCAAGGGAGACGGTTGGGCTGTGGGGAACGTGGGTAAAGCTGGGGACGGCGCTGGGGAGAAACCCCAGTGGCCTGTGCATCGGGTGTGCAGAACTTTCCGGTGTCCACAGAAGCACCCGGTTGTCCACCGGCACCGCCCACAGGCCCGGTGGACAAAAAAATGGGTCTGACCTGCGTGGATGACGTTATCCACGGTTTCCACAGGCCCTACTACTACTCCCACTTAGAGTTACCGGGGAATTCGCTTCGAAGAGGGGGCTGTGCACAACTCGGGCCCGGAGCCTCTGGTGCCTCTCGTCGCGACTTGACCCCGAGCCGCACCGACTGTCGGCGGCGTACGTCAGACTGGTTCCCGCCAGTCGACGAAGAGCCAGCAACAGCAGGAGGCGGTTCCGGTGAAGATCCGGGTGGAGCGCGATGTACTCGCGGAGGCGGTGGCCTGGGTGGCCCGGAGCCTCCCGGCCCGTCCGCCGGCGCCCGTACTCGCGGGCCTTCTCCTGAAGGCCGAGGACGGCGCCCTCAGCTTCTCGAGCTTCGACTACGAGGTCTCGGCGCGGGTCTCGGTGGAGGCCGAGGTCGAGGAGGACGGCACGGTCCTGGTCTCCGGCCGCCTGCTCGCCGACATCTGCCGCGCCCTCCCCAACCGCCCGGTGGAGATTTCCACAGACGGTGTACGGGCGACCGTGGTCTGCGGCTCCTCCCGCTTCACCCTCCACACCCTGCCTGTGGAGGAGTACCCGGCGCTGCCCCAGATGCCGACCGCGACCGGTACCGTCCCCGGCGAGGTCTTCGCCTCCGCCGCCCAGCAGGTCGCCATCGCCGCGGGCCGCGACGACACGCTGCCCGTCCTCACCGGTGTGCGGATCGAGATCGAGGGCGACACCGTCACCCTCGCCTCCACCGACCGCTACCGCTTCGCGGTCCGTGAGTTCCTGTGGAAGCCGGAGTCCCCGGACGCCTCGGCCGTCGCCCTGGTGCCCGCGAAGACCCTCCTGGACACTGCCAAGGCGCTGACCAGCGGCGACACCGTCACTCTGGCGCTCTCCGGCTCCGGTGCGGGCGAGGGCCTGATCGGTTTCGAGGGCGCGGGCCGGCGGACCACCACCCGCCTGCTCGAAGGCGACCTGCCGAAGTACCGCACGCTCTTCCCCACCGAGTTCAACTCGGTCGCGGTGATCGAGACCGCCCCGTTCGTCGAGGCAGTCAAGCGCGTGGCCCTGGTCGCCGAGCGGAACACCCCGGTGCGGCTCAGCTTCGAGCAGGGCGTCCTCATCCTGGAGGCCGGCTCCAGCGACGACGCACAGGCTGTGGAGCGGGTCGACGCGCAGCTGGAGGGCGACGACATCTCGATCGCCTTCAACCCGACCTTCCTGCTCGACGGCCTGAGCGCCATCGACTCCCCGGTCGCCCAGCTCTCCTTCACCACCTCCACCAAGCCGGCGCTGCTCAGCGGCAAGCCGGCCGTGGACGCCGAGGCGGACGACGCGTACAAGTACCTGATCATGCCGGTGCGGCTCAGCGGCTGACCGCTCCGCGGCTCGCCGACTGAGCGCCCGACCCCACAGGTGTGCACCCGCGTCCGGGCGTAGGCTCGGACGCGGGTACGAACCGCACACGACGCTTAAGGAATCTCTGATGGAGCTCGGTCTCGTCGGTCTCGGCAAGATGGGCGGCAACATGCGCGAGCGCATCCGCCGCGCAGGCCACACCGTCATCGGATACGACCGCAACCCGGACCTCGCCGATGTCCACAGCCTCGAGGAGCTTGTGGGCAAGCTCAAGGGTCCGCGCGTCGTGTGGGTGATGGTCCCGGCCGGTGCCGCCACCCAGTCGACCATCGACGAGCTGGCGGACCTGCTCTCCCCCGGCGACATCGTCGTGGATGGCGGCAACTCCCGCTGGACGGACGACGAGAAGCATGCCGAGGAGCTCGCCGCCAAGGGCATCGGATTCGTCGACTGCGGCGTCTCCGGCGGTGTCTGGGGCCTGGAGAACGGCTACGCGCTCATGTACGGCGGCGACGCCGAGCACGTCGCCCGCGTCCAGCCGATCTTCGACGCGCTCAAGCCCGAGGGCGAGTTCGGCTCCGTGCACGCCGGCAAGGTCGGCGCCGGGCACTTCGCGAAGATGGTCCACAACGGCATCGAGTACGCCATGATGCAGGCCTACGCCGAGGGCTGGGAGCTGCTGGAGAAGGTCGACTCCGTCACCGATGTGCGCGAGGTCTTCCGCTCCTGGCAGGAGGGCACGGTCATCCGCTCCTGGCTGCTCGACCTGGCCGTCAACGCCCTCGACGAGGACGAGCACCTGGACCAGCTGCGTGGTTTCGCCCAGGACTCCGGCGAGGGCCGGTGGACGGTGGAGGCCGCCATCGACAACGCGGTGCCGCTGCCGGCGATCACCGCGTCGCTCTTCGCGCGGTTCGCCTCCCGTCAGGACGACTCCCCGCAGATGAAGATGATCGCCGCGCTGCGCAACCAGTTCGGTGGCCACGCGGTCGAGTCCAAGAAGTAATCCACAGGCTGTGCACCCCGGGGTGCACAGCAGCCGGGGGAAGGTCGGCGCACACCATGCACGTCACGCATCTGTCGCTGGCCGACTTCCGCTCGTACGCCCGGGTCGAGGTCCCGCTCGACCCGGGCGTCACCGCCTTCGTGGGCGCCAACGGACAAGGCAAGACCAACCTCGTCGAGGCCGTCGGCTATCTCGCCACCCTCGGCAGCCACCGGGTCTCCTCGGACGCGCCCCTGGTGCGGATGGGCGCCGAGCGGGCCGTCATCCGGGCGGCCGTCACCCAGGGCGAACGCTCCCAGCTGGTCGAGCTCGAGCTCAACCCGGGGCGCGCCAACCGCGCCCGTATCAACAGGTCGTCGCAGGTCAGGCCGCGTGACGTGCTGGGGATTGTACGGACCGTGCTGTTCGCCCCGGAGGATCTCGCCCTCGTCAAGGGCGACCCGGGCGAGCGCCGCCGCTTTCTCGACGAGCTGATCACGGCGCGGTCGCCGCGGATGGCGGGCGTG
Source organism: Streptomyces purpureus (assembly GCF_014648195.1). GTDB lineage: Bacteria > Actinomycetota > Actinomycetes > Streptomycetales > Streptomycetaceae > Streptomyces > Streptomyces purpureus. Next base: position 152,983 of record NZ_BMQQ01000003.1, on the reverse strand, counting down.
CGCTCCGACTACGACCGCGTTCTGAAGCAGCGCAACACCCTCCTCAAGTCCGCCGCCATGGCACGGCGGCACGGCGGCCGGACGATGGACCTGTCCACCCTCGACGTGTGGGACCAGCATCTGGCCCGGGTCGGGGCGGAGCTGCTGGCCCAGCGGCTGGACCTGGTCGCGACCCTGCAGCCGCTGGCGGACAAGGCGTACGAGCAGCTCGCACCGGGTGGCGGACCGATTCTGCTGGAGTACCGGCCGTCCGCCCCCGGCACCGGCCACACCCGCGAGGAGCTCTACGAGCAGCTCATCGCGGCGCTCGCCGAGGCACGCAAGCAGGAGATCGAGCGCGGAGTGACGCTGGTCGGACCGCACCGCGACGAGCTGCTGCTCAAGCTGGGCGAGCTCCCGGCGAAGGGGTACGCGAGCCACGGCGAATCCTGGTCGTACGCTCTGGCGCTCCGGCTCGCCTCGTACGACCTGCTGCGCGCCGAGGGCAATGAGCCCGTCCTCGTCCTCGACGACGTCTTCGCCGAGCTCGACGCACGCCGCCGGGAGCGGCTGGCCGAGCTGGTGGCCCCGGGCGAGCAGGTGCTCGTCACGGCGGCGGTCGACGACGACGTACCCGGCGTGCTGGCCGGGGCGCGGTACGAGGTGGCGGGCGGGACGGTGGAGCGGGTATGAACGACGAGCACTCCCCCCTGCCCTCAGGCTCCTCCGTGACCCCCATGTCTCCCGGGGCGCCCGGTACCGCCGAGACCTCCGGCGTCGACCTCGCGCGCGTGGCGCTGCGCGCCGCCAAGGAGCAGGCCAAGGCGCGCGGCGCCGCGGCACAGCAGAAGAAGCAGGCCAAGCGCGGCGGCGGGCTCAGGTCCGGTGCGCGCGCGGACGGCCGGGACCCGATGGCGCTCGGCGCCGCGATCAACCGGCTGATCACCGAGCGCGGCTGGGAGACGCCCGCCGCGGTGGGTGGCGTGATGGGCCGCTGGCCGCAGATCGTCGGTGACGATCTCGCCAAGCACTGCGTGCCCCTGAAGTACGACGAGGAGCCGGACGAGCGGGTCCTCACCGTCCAGTGCGACTCCACGGCCTGGGCGACCCAGCTGCGCCTGCTGGCGCCCCGGCTGGTGGCCCGGCTCAACGAGGACCTCGGGCAGGGGACAGTCCGGATGATCAAGGTGCTCGGACCCGGCGGCCCCCGGCGGGGGTACGGGCCGCTGCGCGCACCCGGAAGCGTCGGCCCCGGCGACACCTACGGCTGAGCCACGGCCGGCCTCAGGCGGCCACGGCTTTCCGTCCACAGCTGAACCACAGCTGAGCGAGATGTGAGCCACAGCCCAGCCGCGACTGAGCCACAGCTGCGACGGCCCGCACCTCTCGTACATCCCCTCACTCCCGCCTCACAGAGGCAGCCCGCCGAGCCCCGACCGATCCCCGGCCGAGCCCCCGATCAGGGCGTCCGATCCGGCCGATTCCCCGGCTTCCGGGCCGTCGTACCACCCGCCTCTCCCACCCCGGCGCCGGTTGCCCACAACAGGTAACGGCTCGAAGCTCTAGGTGGCCGTCAGAGCCTCTTGGAGCCCCGTCCCGAATATGGGGAGTCGGGGCGCTCCCGCTCAGGGCGGCACATGAGGACTCAGGGACCGGCAAACCCCCATTCGTGTCGGCGCTACCGGTAGACTGGTCGATAATCCCGCCACCCTGCGGAACATGTCGAACGACGCAGCCGCTCCCGCATGCCCGGAGAACGGCTTGTGCTGTGCCAGAAAGGGCGCTTCGTGGCCGATTCCGGCAACCCCAACGAGAACACTCCGTCCACTGCCGCCGGCGAGAACGGCGAGGTCAACGCCTCGTCGTACGACGCCAGCGCGATCACCGTCCTCGAGGGTCTGGACGCGGTCCGCAAGCGTCCCGGCATGTACATCGGCTCGACCGGTGAGCGTGGACTCCACCACCTCGTGCAAGAGGTTGTGGACAACTCCGTCGACGAGGCCCTCGCCGGCCACGCGGACACGATCGACGTCACGATCCTCCCCGACGGCGGGGTGCGCGTGATCGACAACGGTCGTGGCATCCCGGTGGACATTCACCCCGTCGAAAAGAAGCCGGCCGTCGAGGTCGTGCTCACCGTCCTGCACGCGGGCGGCAAGTTCGGCGGCGGCGGCTACGCCGTCTCCGGCGGTCTGCACGGCGTGGGTGTCTCCGTCGTCAACGCGCTGTCCACCAGGGTCTCCGTCGAGATCAAGCGGGACGGCTACCGCTGGACGCAGGACTACAAGCTCGGCGTCCCCACCGCCCCCCTCGCCAAGCACGAGGAGGTCGAGGACTCCGGCACGTCCGTGACGTTCTGGGCCGACCCGGACATCTTCGAGACGACCGAGTACTCCTTCGAGACGCTCTCGCGGCGCTTCCAGGAGATGGCCTTCCTCAACAAGGGCCTGCGGATCAGCCTCACCGACGAGCGCGAGTCGGCGAAGGCGACGATGAACGCCGACGACCCCGACGCCGCGGAGACCGCGGAGGAGGCGCCGGCGCGGACCGTCTCGTACCACTACGAGGGCGGCATCGTCGACTTCGTGAAGTACCTGAACTCGCGCAAGGGCGAGCTGATCCACCCCACCGTCATCGACGTCGAGGCCGAGGACAAGGAGCGCATGCTCTCGGTCGAGATCGCGATGCAGTGGAACTCGCAGTACAGCGAGGGTGTGTACTCCTTCGCCAACACGATCCACACGCACGAGGGCGGTACCCACGAGGAGGGCTTCCGCGCCGCGCTGACGGGCCTGGTCAACCGCTACGCCCGCGACAAGAAGCTGCTGCGCGAGAAGGACGACAACCTCACCGGTGAGGACATCCGCGAGGGTCTGACGGCGATCATCTCCGTCAAGCTCGGCGAGCCGCAGTTCGAGGGCCAGACCAAGACCAAGCTGGGCAACACGGAGGCGAAGACCTTCGTGCAGAAGGTCGTGCACGAGAACCTGACGGACTGGTTCGACCGCAACCCGAACGAGGCCGCGGACATCGTCCGCAAGGGCATCACGGCCGCCACCGCGCGCGTGGCCGCCCGCAAGGCCCGCGACCTGACCCGCCGCAAGGGCCTGCTGGAGTCGGCGTCCCTGCCGGGCAAGCTCTCCGACTGCCAGTCGAACGACCCCACCAAGTGCGAGATCTTCATCGTCGAGGGTGACTCCGCCGGCGGTTCGGCCAAGTCCGGCCGTAACCCGATGTACCAGGCCATCCTGCCGATCCGCGGCAAGATCCTGAACGTCGAGAAGGCCCGCGTCGACAAGATCCTGCAGAACACCGAGGTCCAGGCGCTGATCTCGGCCTTCGGTACCGGAGTCCACGAGGACTTCGACATCGACAAGCTCCGCTATCACAAGATCATTCTGATGGCGGACGCCGACGTCGACGGCCAGCACATCAACACCCTGCTGCTGACCTTCCTCTTCCGCTTCATGCGGCCGCTGGTCGAGGCCGGGCACGTCTTCCTCTCCCGCCCGCCGCTCTACAAGATCAAGTGGGGCCGCGACGACTTCGAGTACGCGTACTCGGACCGGGAGCGCGACGCCCTCGTCGAGCTCGGCAAGCAGAACGGCAAGCGGATCCGGGAAGACTCGATCCAGCGCTTCAAGGGGCTCGGCGAGATGAACGCCGAGGAGCTGCGCATCACGACCATGGACGTCGAGCACCGCGTGCTCGGCCAGGTCACCCTGGACGACGCGGCGCAGGCCGACGACCTGTTCTCGGTGCTGATGGGTGAGGACGTCGAGGCGCGGCGCTCGTTCATCCAGCGCAACGCCAAGGACGTTCGCTTCCTCGACATCTGAGTCGGTCTCAGCTGACCGTACGAAAGGACTGACGACCAGCAATGGCCGACGAGAACACCCCCGCCACCACCACCGAAGAGGAAGAGCAGCAGCTGCGGATCGAGCCCGTCGGGCTCGAGACCGAGATGCAGCGCTCCTACCTCGACTACGCGATGTCCGTCATCGTGTCGCGTGCGCTGCCGGACGTACGGGACGGTCTCAAGCCCGTCCACCGCCGTGTGCTGTACGCGATGTACGACGGCGGCTACCGGCCCGAGAAGGGCTTCTACAAGTGCGCCCGTGTCGTCGGTGACGTCATGGGTACGTACCACCCCCACGGCGACTCCTCGATCTACGACGCGCTGGTCCGGCTGGCCCAGCCGTGGTCGATGCGGATGCCGCTCGTCGACTCCAACGGCAACTTCGGTTCCCCGGGCAACGACCCGGCCGCCGCCATGCGGTACACCGAGTGCAAGATGATGCCGCTGTCCATGGAGATGCTCCGGGACATCGACGAGGAGACCGTCGACTTCCAGGACAACTACGACGGCCGCAACCAGGAGCCGACGGTCCTGCCGGCCCGTATCCCGAACCTGCTGGTCAACGGCAGCGCCGGTATCGCGGTCGGTATGGCCACCAACATCCCGCCGCACAACCTGCGCGAGGTCGCGGCCGGTGCCCAGTGGGCGCTGGAGCACCCCGAGGCCACCCACGAGGAGCTCCTCGACGCGCTCATCGAGCGGATCAAGGGCCCCGACTTCCCGACCGGCGCGCTGGTCGTGGGCCGCAAGGGCATCGAGGAGGCGTACCGCACAGGCCGCGGCTCCATCACGATGCGCGCGGTCGTCGAGGTCGAGGAGATCCAGAACCGCCAGTGCCTGGTGGTCACGGAGCTTCCGTACCAGACCAACCCGGACAACCTCGCGCAGAAGATCGCCGACCTCGTCAAGGACGGCAAGATCGGCGGCATCGCCGACGTCCGCGACGAGACCTCCTCCCGTACGGGCCAGCGCCTGGTCATCGTGCTCAAGCGGGACGCGGTCGCCAAGGTCGTCCTCAACAACCTCTACAAGCACACCGACCTCCAGACGAACTTCGGCGCCAACATGCTGGCGCTCGTCGACGGCGTGCCGCGCACGCTCTCCCTGGACGCGTTCATCCGCCACTGGGTGACGCACCAGATCGAGGTCGTCGTGCGGCGCACCCGCTTCCGGCTGCGCAAGGCCGAAGAGCGCGCCCACATCCTGCGCGGCCTGCTCAAGGCGCTCGACGCGATCGACGAGGTCATCGCCCTCATCCGGCGCAGCGACACGGTCGATGTCGCGCGCGAGGGCCTGATGGGCCTCCTGGAGATCGACGAGATCCAGGCCAACGCCATCCTCGAGATGCAGCTGCGCCGACTGGCCGCCCTGGAGCGCCAGAAGATCGTCGCCGAGCACGACGAGCTCCAGTCGAAGATCAACGAGTACAACGCGATCCTGGCCTCGCCGGAGAAGCAGCGCACCATCGTCAGCGAGGAGCTGGCGCTGATCGTCGAGAAGTTCGGCGACGACCGCCGCTCCAAGCTGGTGCCCTTCGACGGTGACATGTCCATCGAGGACCTGATCGCCGAGGAGGACATCGTCGTCACCATCACGCGTGGCGGCTATGTGAAGCGCACCAAGACCGAGGACTACCGCTCGCAGAAGCGCGGCGGCAAGGGCGTGCGCGGTACGAAGCTGAAGCAGGACGACATCGTCGACCACTTCTTCGTCTCCACCACGCACCACTGGCTGCTCTTCTTCACCAACAAGGGCCGGGTCTACCGCGCGAAGGCCTACGAGCTGCCGGACGCCGGCCGGGACGCCCGCGGCCAGCACGTGGCCAACCTGCTGGCCTTCCAGCCGGACGAGCAGATCGCCGAGATCCTGGCGATCCGCGACTACGAGGCCGTGCCGTACCTGGTGCTCGCCACCAAGGGCGGTCTGGTGAAGAAGACCGCGCTGAAGGACTACGACTCGCCGCGTTCGGGCGGTGTCATCGCGATCAACCTCCGGGAGACGGAGGACGGCAGCGACGACGAGCTGATCGGCGCGGAGCTGGTGTCGGCCGAGGACGATCTGCTGCTCATCAGCAAGAAGGCGCAGTCGATCCGCTTCACCGCGACGGACGAGGCCCTTCGCCCGATGGGACGCGCCACGTCCGGCGTGAAGGGGATGAGTTTCCGCGAGGGCGACGAGCTGCTGTCGATGAATGTCGTCCGGCCGGGTACGTTCGTCTTCACCGCCACCGACGGCGGGTACGCCAAGCGCACCGCCGTCGACGAGTACCGCGTCCAGGGTCGCGGTGGTCTGGGTATCAAGGCCGCCAAGATCGTCGAGGACCGCGGCTCGCTCGTGGGTGCGCTGGTGGTCGAGGAGACCGACGAGATCCTCGCCATCACGCTCTCCGGTGGTGTGATCCGTACGCGAGTCAACGAAGTCCGGGAGACCGGACGTGACACCATGGGCGTCCAGCTGATCAACCTGGGCAAGCGCGATGCCGTCGTCGGTATCGCACGCAATGCCGAGGCCGGCGCCGAAGCCGTAGAGGTCGACGGCGCCGAGGAAGCCGAAGGTGTCGAGACCGAGGCCGTCGAGGGCGCCGAGCCCTCGGTCGGAGAGCACGAGGAGTAGAGCGTGAGTGGAGCCACGGGCGCCGGATCGGCCGCTGCTGGAGCTGCTGGAGCGAAAGGTGCCCGTGGCCCCGCCACGGACTCCCAGGGGGTTGTGGTGACGGACACTCGGGGGTCGAACCCCTCGTACGACACGTACGCGAACGGGCCGCTGCCCGGCGAGCGCGAGCCCGCGCAGCAGCAGGCCCAGCCTTATCACCCGCCGCAGGCGTACGACGGCCAGGGCGGCGCCGCCGCCTCGGCGGTGCGCCGGCCGCGTACGGGTGCGAAGACGACGCCGCGCACACGCAAGGCGCGGCTGCGGGTCGCCAAGGCCGACCCGTGGTCGGTGATGAAGGTCAGCTTCCTGCTCTCCATCGCGCTGGGCATCTGCACGGTCGTGGCGGCGGCGGTGCTGTGGATGGTCATGGACGCCATGGGCGTCTTCTCCACGGTCGGCGGCACGATCAGCGAGGCCACCGGCTCCAACGAGAGCAACGGCTTCGATCTGCAGTCGTTCCTGTCGCTGCCGCGGGTGCTCATGTTCACCTCGGTGATCGCGGTCATCGATGTGGTCCTCGCCACAGCGCTGGCTACGCTCGGGGCGTTCATCTACAACCTGTCGGCCGGTTTCGTGGGCGGTGTGGAGCTCACGCTCGCCGAGGACGAGTGAGGTCGCGGACCACCGATTTTGGGACTGGCCCCGACGTGCGCTAATCTTCAGAGGTCAGCGCGCGGGACATACACCGCAGAGCGCGGCGGGGCTATAGCTCAGTTGGTTAGAGCGCATCCCTGATAAGGATGAGGCCACAGGTTCAAATCCTGTTAGCCCCACAGACATGATCGGCCCGGACGGAATTCTCCGTCCGGGCCGATTGCTTTGTGGTGTGGCGCTGCGTACGGGCGGTAGTTGACCCCCCGGTAGGTCACCAATCGATATCGGTCGGTGTGTATAGTCGGGCGCCAGAAGTCCCCTACGTCAAGGAAAGACGAGGTCGCGCGGTGAAGAAGCTCCTCCTGGTCGCACTGGCCGCCATCGGCGGGCTCCTCGTGTACCGCCAGATCCAGGCGGATCGCGCCGAGCAGGATCTGTGGACGGAGGCGACCGACTCCGTGCCCGCAGGTTCCGGTGTGTAACACCCATCAAGTCTGCTGACGAAGCCCCGGCCGCGCCTTGTGCGGGCCGGGGCTTCGCGTTGAGCTGGGACCGAAGCCCCTTGAGTTCTACTCCGCAAATCTCTGGCTTGCATGCGCAAAGTCGAGTGATCGCGGTCAGGGGGTGCTGATGATGGGCCTCGCGCGCAGACAGCGGTGGGACGGGCGGGGCAGGATGGACCGGCACCGCGGCCGCCGCGGCACGGCCGCGCGGTCGTCCTGATCGCGGGGGCGGTGATCGCGCCGGTAGGGCGCAGGGCGGCGACGGAGACGACGAGGAGATGGCGCGTGAGCAGGCAGCGCGGCAGGGGCCGGGGGACGGCCGCCGTGGCGAGGGTGTCCGCAGTGGTGTGCGCGGCGCTGTGCGCGGTGGCGCTGCCGGGGCAGGCCTGGGCGGCCGGCGAGAGCCCGTACGAGTTCGACGGCGAGGCGAAGCCCGTCAAGGGCGCCGTGTCGAACAGCGACGCGCAGAGCCTGGCGGCCGGATCGGTCTACAAGGACACGATCGCGAAGGACGGCAAGCTCTACTACCGCGTCGACCTCGACGACCGCACCAACGCCTATGTGTCGGTCGTCGCCGTGCCGAAGCCCGGCGGCAGGGCCGAGTACGGCGACGGCATCGAGGTGAGCCTGCAGGACGGCTCCGGCACGGAGTGCGGCAGCGAGGACGCCCGCTTCGAGTCCGCCGGATACACCCGCCCCCTCGCCGCCTACGCCCATCGCACGATCGAGCCCGGCGAGACCGACTGCCAGAAGCAGGGCGCCTATTACGTCCTGGTCGAGCGGACCAGCAAGGCCATCTCCACCGCTGACGACTGGCAGTTGGAGATCCGGCACGTCGCCGAGCCCGCGCTGAAGGCGGCGGGCCCCACCGACGCGCCGGACAGCTGGCCGTCCAGCTCGCCCCCGCCGCCCGCCGGCGGCCCGCAGAAGCGGACCGGCGGCACCAGCTTCCACACCGCCACCGGCCTGACCCAGGGCGAGTGGCGTGACGACATCAAGCCCGGCCAGACGCTGTTCTACCGGGTTCCGGTCCGCTGGGGACAGCAGATCTACGCCACCGCCTCCCTCGGCAGCAGCTCCGCGGGCAGCAAATACATCGGCAACGCGCTGGTGCTCACGCTGACCAACCCGGCCCACGGCCATGTCGACCAGAAGACGGCGTCGTACGACGGCAGGCCGAGCCAGATGTCGCTCGACCCGAAGCCGCCGGTCGCCTACGAGAATCGTTTCGACTCCTCCGACGAGGTCAGCGCGATGCGGTTCGCCGGCTGGTACTACCTCTCGGCCACGCTGAGTCCCGAACTCGCCCAGTCGTACGGCGACAAGCCCGTGCCGCTGACGCTGCGGATCAACGTCGACGGGAAGGCCGAGGCACCGCCCGCGTACGACGGTCCCGCCGGGATCTTCCAGGTCACCGACGACGACCAGGACGCCGCGGCGAGCGGGCAGAGCGGGCCCGGCGCGGCGCGCAGCGACTCCATGAAGCTGATCGCGGCGTCCGGGATCGGCGCGGGGACCGTGCTCGTGCTCGGCCTCGGCGGCTGGATGCTGTTGGCCCGGCGACGGGCGGGCGCCGCGGCGCCGCAGAGCGGCTCGCAGCAGTACGGCCCTCCGGCCGGCTGGTAGCCCGGCCTGGCCGTGGCCGCTTGGCCTCGTCCTCCGGGGCCGTGCCGTCAGGCCTGGGTCAGCGCCCAGATACCGACCGCGAAACAGACCAGCGCGACGAACAGCACCGGGATCGCCACCTTCGGGGGCGGTCCCGGCCGCTTCGCCACGGCCGGTGCGGGTGGCTGGGCGACCGGCGGCTGGGCGACGGGCGGAACTCCCGTCGCGGGGACGGGAACCTGAGAGCCGTGGGCGGTGTATTGACGAGTAGGAGCTTGTTGATACGGCACCGCGGCCGTCTGGGCCTGGAAGAAGTCCGGCGCGGCGGGTTGGGGGGAGGCCGAATGCGCGGGGACCTGAGTGACCGGGGCGGCCGGTTGCGTGGGGGGTGTGTGCTGCTGGTGGTGTGGCTGCGGCTGCTGCTGGGGCGGCGGAGGCAGATGGAAGCTGCCCGTCTCCGACGGCGAGGGCGGCGGCGAGGCGACGGCCGGGCCGGCCACGGAGGGTACGTCGGCCTGGGCGGCCGGCGCGGGCCTGGCCGCGGCCTCGGGGCCGGTGGGGCCGAAGCCCGCAGGCAGCGGGCCGATCTGGTCGAAGACCTCGACGGGCTCCTCGTCCCCGTCCGCCTCCGGCAGCATCTCGACCGCCGCCGTGAGCGCCTTACGCGCCCCCGTGGCCGTACGGAACCGCGCCCCCGGGTCCGGCTGCAGCAGGCCCGCCAGGACCTGCCACAGCGGCTCCGGAATGCCCTGCGGCGCCCCGGGGGTGCCGTGCGCGGCGAAATACTCGATCAGCGCCTGCGCGTCGGGCTTCTGACCCTGGAGCAGGTAGAGCGCCACCAGGCCGACCGCGAACAGATCGGCCGGGAAGTCCGGCTCCGCGCCCAGCATTTGCTCGGGTGCGAAGTAACCGGGCGTTCCGACCACATAGTTGGTCTCGGTCAGGCGCGGCTCGCCCTTGCGCATCGAGATGCCGAAGTCGGACAGCCGCAGATGCGGACGCCCGGTTCCGGTCGCCTCCAGCAGGATGTTCGCCGGCTTGATGTCGCGGTGCACGACCCCCTCCGCGTGCACCGCGGCAAGCCCGGACAGCAACTGATCGAGCAGGGTGCAGACGAACCGGGGCGGCAGCGGGCCGTAGTCCCCGATGACGTGCGCCAGCGACCCGCCGCTCACCAGATCCATGGTGAACAGCACCTTGTCGTCGTCCGCGGCCCAGCTGGCCGGGGCGAGCACATGCGGGTGGTCGATGCGCAGCGCCTGCTCGCGGACGAAACGGAGCAGGGTGTGCGCGTCGCTCTGCTGCAGAACCTTCGCCGCGACATAGCGACGGCGGCGGTGGTCCCAGGCGCGCCAGACCGCGCCGACCCCACCACGTCCGATCGGGTCGATCAGCTCGTACCGACCCGCGAAGACCTCACCCATGGCGCTGCGCCCGCTCCCAGTTCCGTTCCGGCCCGGCGTTCTCTCAGTTCTGGTGCGACTCGTAGTGGGCGACGGCGTCCGCGGTGCGCCCGGCCCCGTACACCCTGAGGAACTCTGCCAGCTCCGGGTGGCTCGGTGCGAGGGTGTCCGCCGCGTCGATGATGTCCCCGGCCGCCGCGACCGAGCGCAGCAGCGACTGGATCTCCCGCACCACGCGGCGCACGGTCGGCGCACCGGAGCTGTTGGTGGTCTGGCTGGTGCCGGTCAGGACCGAGCCGCCCTGGGACTTCTTGATCTCGTCCATCCGGTCGGTGGCCTCGGCGGCACTGACGCTGCCGTCGGCGACCTGCCCGGCCAGCTCCTGGAGGGCCTGGACCCGCTGGACCACGGCAGGGTTGCCGATCTTGGCCCGCTGACCGCTCATCAGCTGGGAGAGCATGGGCGCGGACAGTCCGAGCACAGCCGCAAGCCGGGCCTGGTTCAGCCCGAGATCGTCGATCAGCCGACGGAAGAGCGCCCCCAACGGCTCCCCGTACCAACTGCGCTGGAGCTCTCTGGCTCTGGCGGTGGCTTCCTGCTGTGTGGCATCCATCACGTCTCCCCATCCCTGCGGTTCGCCACTGCGAACCTCGACGAGCATCTTACGGAGCGTGGTCGTTCATCGGGAGTCCCAAACCTTTTGCGGGATACAGGGGGTGACCCGGTACTCTGGTCTCGTTCCGGGGCCTTAGCTCAGTTGGTAGAGCGCTGTCTTTGCATGGCAGATGTCAGGGGTTCGACTCCCCTAGGCTCCACTCCTTACACCCCTTCTGAACTGCGGAAACGTGGTTCGGAAGGGGTGTTTTTCATGCCTGCCGTGCGGTCTGCTCAGGCACCCCGGACGAGCCCGATCGCCTCGATCTCGATCATCCACTCGGCGTTGGCGAGCGAGGAGACCTCCACGAACGACTCCGCGAGGTGGGGCTTCGCCGGGAAGTGTTCCGCGCGCAGCTTGGCGAAGACGTCCTGCTGGGCGATATCGGTGACGAAGACGGTCGCCTTGATCACGTCGGCGAGGCTGGAGCCGGCGTTCGTCAGTACCGTCGACAGGTTCGCGAGAGCCTGGCGGGCCTGCGCCTCGAAGTCGCCGGCGCCGACCGTGGCTCCCCGGGCGTCGACCGGGGCCTGTCCCGATGTGAAGACCAGGTTCCCGACGCGGATACCGAGAGAGATACCGGCCGACTCGTACCAGTCGGGTTCCGCTGTGACGCGTACCCGCTCGACGGGGGGCTGTGTAACGGACATTCTGCTGACACTCCCTCAGGGAACCTGTGCGGATTCGGTGGCGGGCGCCATCCGACGTGATCCACTCACGACAGCCGCGGGGCGTCGAGATCCATTCCTGTGCGCCCCGCGCGGCACCTCGTGGCACCTCGGTGCCAGGCTCGTTGGTGCCATGCGTCTGCCCTTCCCCGGGGCTTTCCACGGGCGCCAGGATGGTGATCACCGAGAGGGGCTGCGGGAACGGAATCCCGCCAGTCCGGCACCGGAAAGCCGTCATTCGACCGTCGTTCGTGTCTTTGGGAGGACCCCGATGTTCCGCAGAGCTCGCCTGACCGCTCGCCTCACCGTTCGTTGCTCCGCCGGCCGCTCCGTCGCAGCCGGCATGGGCGCCCTCGCCCTCGCCCTCGCCGGTTCTGGCGTGGCGCAGGACGTCATCGGGTCGGACGTGCGGCCGACGTCGGTCGTCGTGCTCGCCTCCGAGGGCGACGTCATCAGCTGGGACTGATCTCGGTGCGTGTCGTCAGCGCCATGCTCCAGGGTGAGCCCGTCGGCCGCGACGCCGGCAGTTTCTCCCCCCTCCTGCACGACCTGTTGTGGGCCCACGCGGTCCCGTCAATCGGACTTGAGCACATCACCGTCCGCCCCATCCGGGCCGGCATGGAGGCCGTGCTCTTCGTCAGGGCCGACTCGGACACCCATGCGCTCGACTGCGCGCGGGACCTGCTCGCCCGGGCGCGTGGACCGATCGCCGCGCACGGCTACGCGGCCCTCCTTCCCTCCCTGCTCGGTGGGCACCCGGAGCACGACGACCGAGCCTGAGCCCCGGCGGCCCGCTCGTCACTCCACCTCCGAGAATCCGGAGTCCCTCTCTCCCCGCGGCTTCCACGCCTTCCCGTGCTTTCCCGCGCCTCCGTGTGCCGTGGCGTCCCCCTGCATGTCTTCAACCTGCCTGTCCCAGAGGAGATTGCGCACGTCCGCACGTCGTACCTCCGCCCGTTCCGCCCTGGTCGTCGCCTCCCTGGCCGCCGTCGTCCTCGGCCTCACCGCCCCGAGCCAGGCCGCGTCACCTGAGCTGACGCCCGCCGCCACCGCCGCGGCGACGGCCACCTCGACCGTCGGTGGCTCGATCAGCCGCACCGAGATGATCCAGCGCGCCCAGTACAGGGTGGACCGGGGGGTCCCGTACAGCCAGCGCGCCTACTACAAGGACCCGCAGGGCCGCACGTACCGCACCGACTGCTCCGGCCTGGTGTCCATGGCATGGCATCTGCCCACGAGCGCCACCACCTGGACCCTGCCGAACTACTCCACGCAGCTGGCCAGCCTGGACGACCTCAAGCCGGGTGACGCGCTCAACAACATCAACGCGCACGTCGTGCTCTTCGCCGGCTGGACCGACTCCAGCCACACCGTCGCCAACATCATCGAACACGCCCGGCCGACCTGACCGTGGGCGGTGAGAACGAGCCCATCACGGTGCCCTGTGTGAAGACGTACACACAGAGCCGCGCCAACTGGGCCTGCTCGGTGCACCTCTACTGGAACCAGTCCACCCTGCGTGAGCAGGAGGCCGCCAAGCTCGCCGAGCAGGCCAGGCAGTGGCAGGACGCGGGCATCCCGGTGGTGCTCGGCGGCGACTTCAACGGCAGCCCGCGCACGAAGACGGCTTCGTACTTCTACGAACCCGGGATCGACGACGGCGGCTGGGGTGCCTTCGTCGAGGCCGACGAGACGGACAAGGACCACTTCGTCGGCACCCCCTGCTCCGACGGGCGCACCCGCTGCCGCAGCGGCGAGCCGACCTTCGGCACCTCGAAGATCGATTACCTCTTCCTCTCCGCCCGTGACTTCAAGGGCGCCAGGGCGGACGTCCTGCCCCAGGACACCTCGGTCTCCGACCACAGGCTGGTGCGCGGCGCCGCGTACTGGGCGGACTGCGGGCCCTCCGCCGACGACGCCGGTGCGGTCTTCCGGCGTGACGCGAACGGCGGGCTCTTCCGGTACGCGGGCCGCACCGACGGCAGCGTCGCCGGCGCCTGCAAGGTCGGCACCGGCTGGAGCGGCATGAAGCTGGTCGCCCGCGACGGCTCGGCCGTCGTCGCCGTCGATGGCACCGGCACCCTGTGGCGCTACCCGGCAGACGCCGTCAACGGCACGTTCTCAGGCAGCACCCGCGTCCAGGTCGGCACCGGCTGGCAGGGGTACGACGTCCTGGTCGCCCCGGGTGACTTCTCGGGCGACGGCAAGGCGGACCTGATCGCGCGGGACACGGCGGGCGTCCTGTGGCTGTACAAGGGCGACGGCGCGAACGGCTACAGCCCCCGCACCCAGATCGGCACCGGCTGGCAGATCTACACCGCTCTCGCCTCGCCCGGCGACCTCGACGGCGACGGCAAGGCGGACCTCGTGGGCCGTGCCAACGACGGCGTCCTGTGGCTGTACAAGGGCGACGGCGCGAGCTACTACAGCCCCCGCACCCAGATCGGCTACGGCTACCCGGCCGGAGAGCTCCTCTTCTGAGCGACGATTCCGCCACTCCCGACCCCTGGAACCCGCCCTGGGCGGATCCCAGGGGTCGTTGCGACGCGGCCGGTGCGGCGCAAGGCGGTGGGTGTGGTGCCGTGCCAGCGTTGGACGGCCCGGCGCAGGGCGCGGGCGTCTGCGTAGCCGCTTCGGGCGGCTATCGCGTCGATGCCGAGATCGGTGTCGTGGAGCAGCCGTGTGACACGGGCTCGCCGCAGGGTCTCGACTTCGTCGCTCCATGTGGTGCCGTGTTCGTCGAGGCGGCGTTGGAGGGTTCGGGTGCTGACGGCCATGCGCCGCGCCGCGGTGGACAGCGTCGGAGCGGTCTCGCCTTGGGCCGAGGCCAGGGTGGTGCGGAAGACGTCCAGCCAGTTGTGCAGGGGGATCGAGGAGGCGAGCGTCTGCTCGGCGTGTCTTCGAAGCACGGCCGACAGGCCCGGCTGGGCGTGCGGGTTCGGGCGCTTCAGCTCGGTGGAGAGGAAGGTGACCGAGCTGACCGGTGCTTCGAAGTCGATGGTGCGGGTGCCGTACAGCTCGGTCAGGGTGTCGTGCCGCCGGGGCGCTTCGGTGGCCAGGGCGACATTGACGGGAACGAGGCGGCGCTGTGCGCTTTCACTGAGACGCCGCTGGCACAGGCTGAGCACGAAGGCGTGGATGGCGCTGGCCGCCTCGTGAGTCAGGTCGGCCCCGTTCACATGGCTGATGGTGATCTGATCGCCGTCTTCGTCGATGGTCAGGGTGTCTGTGCCGACGTCGGCGATGGTGGCCAGGTAGGTCGAGGCGTCCTGGATCCCTTCGAGCGGGGTGGCTGCGGAGGTGATCAGGTAGTCCCAGACCCCCAGGGTGCCGATGCCCGACTGCTGCGCCAGCAGCGCGGACAGCTCTGTCCAGGGGGTGCGGACGGTGCTCAGCTCCGCGATCCGGATGGTCGTGACCGTGGGGGTCCGGCACAGATCGTCGTCGAGGTACTCAGGGGACAGACCCAGCAGGTTTCCATACCCGTTCGGGGGTACGCCGAGCAGATGCGCGGCCTTGACGTTCAGTCGGGTGAGAGCGGAGGAGGTCGTCCCCTGGTGTCCATGTGAAACCACGGCTGCCGAGCATAGAGCAGCTTGGCGCGCACGGTCCCCTGGATGGCGTGTGGTGCCCTGCGACAGGCAGCCCTGTCAGCAATAGCGTGGGGATCGTTCTGTCGGTGAGGCTCCCACGAGAGCGAAGGCCTGCAGAGCCAACGATCCTGGGGGGAACGTGTTGAAGAAAATGGGCCTCGATCCGGCCCTGGAGTCCGTCTACCGAGGTCTGCTGTGCCATCCGGCCGACGGGGTCGCCGAGTTGAGCGACCGTCTGGCGCTGTCCGAGAGCGAGGTGCGCGACTGCCTGGACCGGCTGGTGGCCCTGGAGCTGCTCCAGCCCTCCCGGGAGACTCCGGGAATGTACCGGGCCGTCAGCCCGGAGTTCGGCTTCGACCTGATGCTGCGCCGTCAGGAGGCGGACCTGCTCCGCCGTCAGGCGGAACTCGCCCGCAGCAGGGAGGCCATGGCGCGCACCGTCGCCGAGTTCGCGACGCTGCGGCCCAACACCGTCGTGGACAGTGCGGAGCGGCTGGTCGGTCTCGACGCCATCCAGCAGCGTCTGGAGGCGCTGGCGCGAGACCTCACCCAGGAATGCCTCGCCATCGAGCCGGGCGGCGCTCAGTCGCAGGCGAGCCTGGACGCCTCGCGTCCGCTGGACGAGCGCGCCCTGACCCGTGGCGTGCAGTTGTCGACCATCTACCAGGACAGCGCCAGGAACGACCCGGCCACCCTTGCGTACGCACGCTGGATCAGCGATCTCGGCGGGAAGGTGCGCACCAGTCCGATCGTGCCGCCACGGATGCTGATCTTCGACCGCCTGACCGCCGTCGTCCCCATCGACCCGGCCAACACCCGCCTGGGCGCCCTGTGCACGAGCGCACCCGGGATCGTGGCCCCGCTGGTCACGCTCTTCGAGCAGACGTGGGAGACGGCCGTCCCGCTCGGCTCGGACCACCGCAGCGCGTCGGAGGCCACCGGGGTGTCCCCGATGGAACAGGAGCTGCTCAAGCTGCTGGCGTCCGGCATGACCGACGAGGCCGCCGGCAAGCGCCTGGGCGTCTCCCTGCGCACCGTACGCCGTCAGATGGCCGCCCTGATGGAGCGCTTGAACGCCACCAGCCGCTTCGAGGCAGGTCTGAAGGCCGCCCAGCGCGGTTGGCTCTGACCCCGATGCCGATCGGGTGATCAGCGCATCATCAGAAGGTGATGAGAAGGCCATGTTCCACAGGTAGGTTGCCTCCATGGTATGGAGCTGATTCCGTACCGCAAACGATCAAGGGGGCGTGCTGACATGTCAGCACGGGGGCGGGATCGAGCGGGATCTCCGGCTCCCCTAGGCTCCACAAGCAGGACCCCTCCGATCCGCGACGCGGTGGGAGGGGTCTCTTCGTATGCCCGGGGCGCAGGGGGGGGAGCCATATGAACGGATGCCGAGCCGGCCGGCGGGCAGGTGGTCGCGCCACGGTGGTTCTTGCCGTGGCGGCCGTCCTCGTCGCCGCTCTGCTGGTCTTCCCCGGTGCCGTACCCAACGCGGTCGGCCGGGTGGGCAGCCTGCTGGAAACGTTCCTGCCGTGGCTCGGGCTCGCCGTGCCCGTGCTGCTGGCCCTGGCGGCCCGGCGGCGGTCGGCCGTGGCGCTGGGGGCTGCGCTGGTCCCCCTGGCGGCGTGGTGCGTGCTCTTCGCCGTACCGTCGCTCACGCACACCGACCGGCCGTACGACCTGACCGCGGTCCAGCACAACGTCGACGACGCGAACCCCGATCCCTCCGGCACCGCCCGCGCTCTGCTGCGGGCCAGGCCCGACGTGATCGCCCTGGAGGAGCTGACCCCCGCCGCCCTGCCCGAGTACGCCCGGGCCCTTGCGGCGGAGTACCCCCACCACGCGACCGCCGGCACCGTCGGCCTCTGGTCCCGCCACCCCCTCAGCGACGTACGGCCCCTCGACATCAAGCCCGAGGGCATCCCGGCCGGCTGGCAGCGCGGACTGCGGGCCACCGCCCGCACCCCGCACGGCGAGGTCGCGGTCTACGTGGCGCACCTGCCGTCCGTACGGATCGGGGCGGGCGGGCTGCGCTCCGCCTGGCGGGACGAGAGCGCCGGCCTGCTGGGCGCGGCGCTCGACGCCGAGCCGCTGGACCGCGTGATCCTCCTCGGCGATCTCAACGGCACCCTGGACGACCGCGGCCTCCGGCCGGTCACCGCGCACGTCACCGGGCCGCGCTCCCGCTTCGCCTTCAGCTGGCCCGAGACCTTCCCCCTGGCCAGGATCGATCACGTCCTGACCAGGGAAGCGACCGTCACGGACGTCTGGACGCTGCCCGCCACCGGCAGCGACCACCTCCCCATCGGGTCCCGCATCCGCCTCTGAGCCGCGCCCGCCCCTGGTCCGTCGTGTACGGCTGACGGGCCGCTCAGTCAGGACCCGCGATACAGCCGGGGGACCGGTTCCGCACCCGGGCTGCGCCGTACGGGTGGTGTTCATCGGAAGATCTGCGCGCGCACGGCGTCGCTCCCCGGAATCCCCGGAGGCGTACACATCATGAGAAAGGTATGTAGATCGCGCAACCCGAACTAAGCCATATAAACCGGTCTCGATCGAAAGCGAGGAGCCATGGCCGCCGTCAAGGTCAAGCAGTTCTGGACCGCCTTCGTCTCTCTTCTCGTCGCCCTGTTCGCCTCCGTCGGCCTGACGGGCACCGCCGCCCCGGCCCTCCGGACGCCCGTACGCCGCCCGGAGGGCCCCACCAGCCCCACCGCCCCCGCCGCGCCCGTACGGTCGAAGCGCGCCGCCGCTCCCGTACCCGCCCAGGCGGTGTACCGGGCGCCGATGCCCCGCGACCGGTCCCTGCCGCCCACGATCAAGCAGCGCATCGGCGCCGAGGCGCACGGCTCCTCGCCCTCGGTCCGTCACCTGCCCGCCGGGCCGGCCGAGACCGACCCGGCCCTGGACGAGCCGGCGCTCGCCGCGGTCTGAGCAGGCCCCACCCGGCCTCACTCGGCCGCGGAAGCCCCGGACATCCCCAGTCGCACTCAGCGGCGGTCGTCCCGCTTCGGGGAATCCTTCCCCGGCTCGGACCCGGAATCGGATTCGGCCTGCTTCGCCTCCACCTCAGGGTCGAGCGTGGTCCGCTCGGTACGGTCCGTGCCGTCGACTGAGGAGATGGTGTCCCGTTCGGAGAGCTCGGTAGGCGCGGGCGGCTCGACCAGCCAGTCAGGGTTGGCCTGCTTGTCCCACCACTTCCAGGCGCAGAAGGCGCCGCCGGCGAGGACGCCGAGGACGGCGAGCCCCTTGCCGATACGCCCGGCCCTGGCCCGGCGTTCATGCATCTTGACGAGTTTACGAATGTCCTTCGCCGTGACCTGACCGCGCAGCGCGGCCAGTGCCGCGGTGGAACGCGATCCGGCCTCCGCCATCACCGGCTGGGCCGTGGCGACCGCGTGCTCGACACGCGGAACGGTGAAATCGGCCGCCTGACGGGCGGCCCTGCGGGTCCGGACCGCGGCACGGTGCGCGGCCTCGTCGATCCGCTCCGGAACAAGCGGTGCCACATGGGCGCCATACTGCGCCTTGGCCTGACAAGCGGCCTGATGAGCCGCCATGGAGACTTTCGGCCCCAGCCGCACGCGCGCCTCATGCGCGTAGTGCGAAGCCTGGTCCTTGGCCGTCTCGGCGTAGGGCGCCACCACGTCCGCGGCATGACGCACGCTGTCCTTGGCCGTGGCGGTCGCGGCGCGCACGCTGTCCTTGCGGGTCACGGGATCCTCCTCCTCGGTGGTGGTGTCGGTATTTCGCCTTTCCACCCATTTTGAAATCATGCCTCGTGACTCCGGCTCCGGCATGCGGGACGGGCATCCGGGGCAATCGTGCGAGGATCTGAGGACGTCGAAGACGTCAGGACGACCGATCAGACTCACCGGAAGGCGCACCGTGGCCGAGCAGCTTTACGCCACCCTCAAGACGAACCGGGGCGACATCGAGATCCGGCTTCTGCCGAACCACGCTCCGAAGACCGTCAAGAACTTCGTCGAGCTGGCCCTCGGCGAGCGTGAGTGGACCAACCCGGAGACCGGTGAGAAGACCACGGACCGCCTCTACGACGGCACCGTCTTCCACCGCGTGATCGAGGGGTTCATGATCCAGGGCGGTGACCCGCTGGGCAACGGCACGGGCGGCCCCGGCTACAAGTTCGCCGACGAGTTCCACCCCGAGCTCGCCTTCGACAAGCCGTACCTGCTGGCCATGGCCAACGCCGGCCCGGGCACCAACGGCTCCCAGTTCTTCATCACGGTCGGGGCCACCACCTGGCTGAACCGCAAGCACACGATCTTCGGCGAGGTCAGCACCGCGGCCGGCCGGAAGGTCGTGGACGAGATCGCCGCCGTCGACACCAACCCGAGCACCAACCGCCCGGTCCAGGACGTCGTCATCGAGTCGGTCGAGATCGAGACCCGCTGACCGGCCAGCAGGCCGAAACCCGCTGACCGACCGGGAACCTTTTCGCCCCGCCCGTCCGTATGGATGAGCGGGGCGGTGTGCTGGCTGACCGCAGGAAGAAGGGGAGCTCGATGGAGCAGGCGCCGGGCAGTGGGCAGGAGCCGCAGGGCGGCGCGCATTCACTGCCGAGCTGCTACCGCCACCCGGGCGTGGAGACCGGTATCCGCTGCACGCGCTGCGAGAAGCCGATCTGCCCCGACTGCATGGTTTCCGCCTCGGTCGGCTTCCAGTGCCCCGACTGCGTCCGCGGCGGATCCGGTACGGGCCATGCGCGCGACGCCAACAAGCCGCGCACGATCGCCGGCGGCACCATCGCCGCCGACCCCCGCTTCGTCACCAAGATCCTCATCGGCATCAATCTCGCCGTGTTCCTGACGGTGCTCGCCGCCGGTGAGGTTTTCGTCGCGGAGACCGAGCTGATCGGCTACGCCTTCAGCCCGGCCCTCGGTGAGGTCGTCGGCGTCGCCGACGGCGAGTGGTACCGGCTGCTGACCGCGACGGTGCTGCACCAGGAGTTCATGCACTTCGCCTTCAACATGCTGGGCCTGTGGGTCATCGGCGGCATGGTCGAGCCGGAGCTCGGCCGCGCCCGCTACGCGGCCCTGTGCCTGCTCTCCGGCCTGTCGGGCAGCGCCCTCGTCTATCTGATCGCCGCGCCGAACCAGCCCTCGCTCGGCGCCTCGGGCGTCGTCTTCGGCCTGATCGGCGCCATGGCCGTGCTCGCCCGCCGCCGCGCGCACGACATGGGGCCCGTGCTGCTGTTCGTCGCCCTCGCCCTGCTGCTGACCTTCACCCGCCCCGGGATCTCCTGGGAGGCGCACATCGGCGGCCTGGTCGGCGGCGCGCTGGTGGCCGCCGCCCTGGTGCACGCACCGCGCGAGCGGCGCCGACTGGTGCAGTACACGGCCTGTGGGCTGATCCTGCTGGCGAACGTGGTGATGGTGCTCCTGAGGACCGGCGCGCTCAGCTGAGCGCAAGCTTTCCCCAAAGTTGTCCACAGCGTGTGGCGGATCTTGTGCACTGCGCCGGAAACAGCTGCGCCCCTCGCCCCTGAACTGGGTTTTCCCAGGAGGGGCAAGGGGCGAAGCGATTCACCCAAGAGGCCGCCGCAGTCACACCGGCGTCAACGCCATGTGAGTTATCCACAGATCGTCTGACCTTTTCCCCAGTGTGGACAACGCTGTGGATAACCTCAGGGCAAGGCTTGACCGGCAGCCTGCCGGACCGCTACCGGCAACAGGCCGCCGCGGCCGCTACTTCCACTGCGTGGAGACACCGAAGCCACCGGCGATGAAGCCGAAGCCCACCACGATGTTCCAGTTCCGCAGGGACTTGATCGGCAGCGTGCCGTCGGTGAGATAGAAGACCACGATCCAGGCAAGCCCGATCAGGAACAGCGCCAGCATCACCGGAGCCACCCAGCTGCGCGAGGTGAGCTTGATGTTGGTCGCCTGCTTCGCGGCGGGCGGCGGCGTGAAGTCGGCCTTCTTGCGGATACGTGACTTCGGCACGAGGGACTCTCCTGTCGATGCGCTGCGTGACCGCGCAGATAAATGTGGCTGGCGCCGGGGCGGGAGCAAGGGGGATCTCTGCCTCCCCCGGGCGTCCGTTAGCGTAGTGCTTCCGCGGCGCCGAGTAGGAGAAGGGTACGTTGAGCAATTCTGCCGACACCCCCCAAGGGCCGGTCCGGCGTCCATTCTGGAGGCCCGTCCGGCTGCTCACCGCTGCCGTCTTCGCCCTCGCCGGTCTGATCTTCGTCACCAGCTTCAACACCGCCAAGGGCACCAACATTCGCACGGACGCCTCCCTGCTGCGCCTCTCCGACCTGATCCAGGAGCGCAGCCACAAGAACGCCGAGCTGGACAAGTCCACCGCCGCGGTCCGCGCCGAGGTCGACCGCGCCGCCGAGTCCGCCCGCCGCCAGGACGGCTCCACCAAGGCCGAGGACCGCAAGCTCGCAGCCCTTGAGCAGGCCGCCGGCACCACCAAGGTCGCCGGCTCCGGCCTCACCGTCACCCTCAACGACGCCCCGCCCGGCGCCCAGGCCGCCCCCGGCTACCCCGAACCGCAGGCCAACGACCTGGTCATCCACCAGCAGGACCTGCAGGCCGTCGTCAACGCCCTGTGGAAGGGCGGCGCCACCGGCATCCAGGTCATGGACCAGCGGCTCATCTCCACCAGCGCCGTCCGCTGCGTCGGCAACACCCTGATCCTCCAGGGCCGCGTCTACTCCCCGCCCTACAAGATCACCGCAGTCGGTGACACCCGGACGCTCAACAAGGCCCTCACGGCCTCCCCGGCCATCCAGAACTACCAGCTCTACGTGAAGGCCTACGGCCTCGGCTGGAAAGTCGACGAGCACGAGGCGGTGACTCTTCCCGGCTACTCGGGCACAGTGGATCTCCACTACGCGAAACCGGTGAGTTAGCGCGGGAGGCCCCGGTGCGACTGGTCGTGAAGGCCTTCAGCGAGGCATGCATCACCACCGGCACCCTGATCCTCCTCTTCGTCGTCTACGTCCTGCACT
This sequence comes from Streptomyces purpureus, assembly GCF_014648195.1. GTDB lineage: Bacteria > Actinomycetota > Actinomycetes > Streptomycetales > Streptomycetaceae > Streptomyces > Streptomyces purpureus. The sequence goes on along the minus strand of NZ_BMQQ01000003.1, from coordinate 130,487 downwards.
GGACCGGCGTCCAGGCCGGCGCCGCCACCGACGGACAGCTCGACACCCTCCAGCGCCAGTGGGCCGGCCAGGACGTCCCCGCCCGGCAGCCCGCCGCGGGACCCCCGCCACCCAAGCCCTACGAGGACGGCAAGGGCCTCGCCGTCATGTACGTACCCCGCTTCGGCAAGGACTGGGAATGGCCCGTCCTGGAAGGCACCCGCACCGCCACCCTGAAGAAGGGACTCGGCCACTACACCCCCACCGCCCGCCTCGGCGAACGGGGCAACTTCGCCGTCGCCGGCCACCGCCGCACCCACGGCGACCCCTTCAAGGACGTCCCCCGGCTCCGCCCCGGCGACGCGATCGTCCTGACCGACGGCACGACCTGGTTCACGTACCGCGTCGACACGAAGCCCTACCGGACCGTCCCCACCGACATCGGCGTCATCGACCCCGTCCCCCGCGCCTCCGGCTACGCCGGACCCGGCCGCTACCTCACCCTCACCACCTGCGAGCCCGAATGGGGCAGCAGCCACCGGCTGATCGTCTGGGCCCACCTCGACGCGACCAGGCCCGTGACGGCCGGAAGACCCGAAGCTTTGGACAGCTGACCCACGAGACCCTCTCGCCCCTTAGTCTGGTGCGGTACCGAAGGGACACCACAGGAAGGACCAGCGGACGTCATGTACGGCTGGATCTGGCGGCATCTGCCGGGCAACGCGTGGGTGAAGGCACTCACCTCACTCGTGCTCGCCCTCGCGGTTGTCTACGTGCTGTTCCAGTATGTGTTCCCCTGGGCGGAGCCCCTGCTTCCGTTCAACGATGTGACGGTGGACGGCCAGTGAGCGCGCGGATTCTCGTCGTCGACAACTACGACAGCTTCGTCTTCAACCTCGTGCAGTACCTGTACCAGCTCGGCGCCGAATGCGAGGTGCTGCGCAACGACGAGGTGGCCCTCGAACACGCCCAGGACGGCTTCGACGGGGTCCTCCTCTCACCCGGCCCCGGCGCGCCCGAACAGGCCGGTGTCTGCATCGACATGGTCCGGCACTGTGCCGACACCGGTGTCCCGGTCTTCGGCGTCTGCCTGGGCATGCAGTCCATGGCGGTGGCGTACGGCGGCGTCGTCGACCGCGCCCCCGAGCTGCTGCACGGCAAGACCTCCCCGGTCACCCACGAGGGCAAGGGCGTCTTCGCCGGGCTCCCCTCGCCGTTCACCGCGACCCGCTACCACTCCCTGGCGGCCGAGCCGGCCGACCTGCCGGCCGAGCTGGAGGTCACGGCCCGCACCGAGGACGGCATCATCATGGGGCTGCGCCACCGTGAACTGGCCGTCGAAGGCGTGCAGTTCCACCCCGAGTCGGTGCTCACCGAACACGGCCACCTGATGCTCGCCAACTGGCTGGAGCAGTGCGGCGACCGGGGGGCGGTCGAGCGATCGGCCGGGCTCGCGCCGGTGGTGGGCAAGGCAATCGCGTGACGACGGGGTCGCCGTGGTTCCGGGCGACGAATCCCCCGCAGGAGCCCCAGCGGCCGGACCCCGGACCGTACGGGCAGGAGCCGTACGAGCCCGTACAGCCCGTGCCGCAGCTGTACGAGCAGCCGACCCCGCAGCTGTACGAGCAGCCGGCCCCGCAGCAGTACGGGCAGCCGGCCCCGCAGCCGTACGAGCCCGCGCCGCAGGCCTACGACCCGATACCACCGGGCCCGTACGACCCCGGTCCGTACGACCCCGGTCCGTACGAACCGGACGCCTACGGCCAGGGGACCCCGGAGCCGGAGCCCTGGCCGAGCCCGGAGCCGGTAATCGAACCCGATCCGGCCCCCGCCCCGGAGCCGGAGCCCGCGCCCCTGCCGGACCTCGGGCCGGGGCGGGCCGAGCGGCGCAGGGCCGCCAAGGCGCGCGGCCGCAGGGGCGCCGCCGCCCCTCCACCGCCCGATCCGGCCCCGGGGAGACCGCTGACCCGGGTGGAGGCCCGGCGGGCCGCCCGGGCGGCCAAGGAGAGCCTCGGCGTGATCGCCAGCCGGTTCGTCGGCGAGCTGTTCATCACCTTCGGCGTGGTGATGCTGCTGTTCGTCACGTACCAGCTGTGGTGGACCAATGTGCAGGCCGGTCTCGAGGTCGACAAGGCGAAGAACCGCATCACCGACGACTGGGCCAAGGGCCGTAAACCGGATGCCTTCGAGCCGGGTCAGGGCTTCGCCCTCATGCACATCCCCAAGCTTGACGTCGTCGTGCCGATCGCCGAAGGCATCAGCAAGTCCCAGGTCCTGGACCGGGGCATGGTCGGCCACTACTCCGAGGGCGCCCTCAAGACCGCCATGCCCTCCGACAAACAGGGCAACTTCGCGGTCGCGGGCCACCGCAACACTCACGGCGAGCCGTTCCGCTACATCAACCAGCTCTCCCCGGGCGACCCGATCGTGGTTGAGACCCAGGACGCGTACTACACCTACGCGATGGCGAGCATCCTCCCGCAGACCTCACCGTCGAACGTCGCGGTGATCGGCCCGGTCCCGCCGGGCTCAGGATTCACCCAGCCCGGCCGCTACATCACACTCACCACCTGCACCCCCGAGTTCACCAGTACGTACCGAATGATCGTGTGGGGCAAGATGGTCGAGGAACGCCCGCGCAGCAAGGGGAAACCGGACGCGCTCGTAGGCTGACACCCCAGAAACCCTGGGCCTGAAACGACGGGACAGAAGAGTGGCACGTGCGCGCGACCGGATCGCCGGCATCATCAGCGTCTTCGGCGAACTGTTGATCACCGCGGGTGTGGTGCTCGGCCTCTTCGTCGTCTACTCGCTGTGGTGGACCAACGTCATCGCCGACCGGGCGGCCGACAAGGAGATCAGCCAGGTCCGCGACCGCTGGGCCGGCGGCCCGGGCGCCCTCGACACCAAGGACGGCATCGGCTTCCTGCACGTACCGGCGATGGGCAACGGCGAGGTCCTGGTCAAGCGGGGCACCGACCCCAAGACCCTGAACAACGGCGTCGCCGGCTACTACACGGACCCGGTGGCCGCCGCCCTCCCGTCGGCGAAGCGCGGCAACTTCACGCTCGCGGCACACCGCGACGGGCACGGCGCCAAGTTCCACAACATCCACAAGCTGAAGAACGGTGACTCGATCGTCTTTGAGACGAAGGACGTCTGGTACGTCTACAAGGTCTACAAGACGCTGCCGGAGACCTCGAAGTACAACGTGAAGGTCCTCGACCCGATACCGAAGGAATCGGGGAGGACCAAGGCGGGCCGGTACATCACCCTGACGACCTGCACGCCGATCTACACCTCCGACTACCGCTACATCGTCTGGGGCGAGCTGGAACGCACGGAGAAGGTCGACCGCGACCGCACCCCGCCCGCCGAGCTCCGGCTCTGACCGGGCGGCACGCGCTCACGACGCAGAAGGAAAGGGCCCCGGTATCCGTGTCGAACGGATACCGGGGCCCTTTCCTTCTGCTTTGGGCCTAGTCCCCGCCGCGGCCGAAGCCCTGGCCGAAGATCGTGCCTCCGTTGCCGTCCCCGCCGTCCCCGCTTTCCGCGGTGAGCAGGGCCACCGAGGTACCGGTGTTGACCGTCGAACCCGGGGCCGGGTTGCTGGTCACGACCGTCGCGCCCGGCTTGTCCACCGAGCCCGGGGCCAGGGTGACGACCAGACCCATGTCCTCCAGGATCTTCTTCACTTCCCGGTACTTCTTCGTGGCGATGTCCGCCGGGATCTGCACCTGCTGCTGCGCCGGGCCCTTGGAGACCTTCAGCGTCACCTGCGTGCCCTCGGCGGCCTTGGAGTCGCCCGCCGGGTCCTGCTCCAGGACCTCGCCCTTCGGCTTGTCCGAGTCCACGTCGACCCTGGCGACCTGGAACTTCAACGTCTCCAGCTGCTGCTTGGCGGAGTCGAAGTTCGAGCCGACGACCGGCGGAACCGTCTTCAGGGCCTTCTTGGCGACCGTGATCGTCACCGGGGTGTTCTTCTCGGCCTGGGAGCCACCGGTCGGGTTCTGGCTCAGGACCGTGCCCTGCTCCTCGTCCGACTCCTCCTGCTTGACCTCGACCTTGAAGCCCTTTGCCTCGAGCAGCTGCTTGGCGTTCTCCTCGGACTTCTCCGTGACGTCCGGGACCTCGATCGTCGGCGCACCCTCCGAGACGATCACCTGGATCGTCGCGCCGGTGTCCATCATCGCGCCGTTGTCCGCCGCCGGGGTCTGCTTGCAGATGCTGCCCTTGGGCTGGTCACAGCGCTCCGACCCGGACTGGGCCACCTTCACCCCGGCATTGCCGACCAGCTCCTCGGCCTGCTTCACCGTCTTGCCGATCAGCTGTGGCACCGCCACCTGATCCGCGCCGTCCTTGCCGTCGAACAGCGAGCGGCCGATCAGCACCGCGCCCACCAGCACCAGAATGCCCGCGAGCACCAGCAGGACCGTCGACGTGCTCGACTTCTTCTGCCGGCGGCGCGCCGGACGGTCGTCGTAGCCGTAGCCGTCGTCCGGGCCCATCGGCGGCAGCATCGACGTCTGCCCGGCCGGGTCGGCCTGCCGCAGCGCCGTGGTGGGCTGGTCCTCCGGCGGGTAGCCGCCGTAGCCGGCCGCGCCCATCGCCGCCGTCGCAGCGACCGGCTGACCGTCGAGGCACGCCTCGATGTCGGCCCGCATCTCGTCGGCCGACTGGTAGCGGTAGTCCGGGTCCTTGACCAGCGCCTTCAGCACGATCGCGTCCATCTCGGGCGTGATCTCGGGGTCGAAGTTGCTGGGCGGCTGCGGCTCCTCCCGTACGTGCTGGTACGCGACCGCCACCGGGGAGTCACCCACGAACGGCGGCCGGACCGTCAGCAGCTCGTACAGCAGACAGCCGGTGGAGTACAGGTCGGAGCGGGCGTCGACCTGCTCGCCCTTGGCCTGCTCCGGGGAGAGGTACTGCGCCGTGCCGATGACGGCCGCCGTCTGCGTCATGGTCATGCCGGAGTCGCCCATCGCGCGGGCGATACCGAAGTCCATGACCTTGACCTGGCCGGTACGCGTCAGCATCACGTTCGCCGGCTTGATGTCCCGGTGCACGATGCCGGCGCGGTGCGAGTACTCCAGCGCCTGCAGGATGCCGACCGTCATCTCCAGCGTCCGCTCCGGCAGCAGCTTGCGACCGGAGTGCAGCAGCTCCCGCAGCGTCGAGCCGTCGACGTACTCCATCACGATGTACGGGATGGAGATGTTGTCGACGTAGTCCTCGCCGGTGTCGTAGACCGCGACGATCGCCGGGTGGTTGAGCGAGGCGGCCGACTGGGCCTCTCGGCGGAACCGGGCCTGGAAGGACGGGTCACGGGCGAGGTCGGCCCGCAGCGTCTTCACGGCGACGGTGCGGCCGAGCCGGGTGTCGTGGGCGAGGTACACCTCGGCCATGCCACCGCGGCCGAGCACCGAGCCCAGCTCGTACCGGCCGCCGAGGCGACGCGGCTCTTCCATAGCTAATCCAGCCCTCTCCGTCTGTCCCGACCGCACCCGTGTGTGTGATCCGGCGGTGTGCTGTTCGCGCATACGCTACCGGCCACAGGCAGCCGCTTCGTCCGCGACCGGCACCTGATACCACACCGGTACACGACCGCGCCCGTAACGGCCCGCCGTCACTTCCCGCTGTCGAGAACCGCCTCCATCACGTCCCTGGCGATCGGCGCGGCCAGCCCACCACCGCTGATGTCGTCACGGGCGGTGCCGGCCGAGTCCTCGACGATCACGGCGACGGCGACCGGGGAGCCGCTGTCCGTCTTGGCGTATGAGATGAACCACGCGTACGGGCGCTTCTTGTTGCCGACACCGTGCTGCGCCGTACCCGTCTTGCCGCCGACCTTGACACCGGGGCGGTCGACGTCGGCCTTGCCACCGGTGCCGTTGCTGACGACGTTCTCCATCATCTGCTGCACCAGCTGCGCGTTCTTCTGCGACATCGGCCGGCTCATCTCCTCCGGCTCGGTCGTCTTGACCACGTCGAGCTTGGGAGACTCCAGCTTGTCGATCATGTACGGCTTCATCAGCTTGCCGTCGTTGGCGACCGCCGCGGCCACCATCGCCATCTGCAGCGGCGTCGTCGCGGTGTTGAACTGGCCGATCGAGGACTGCGCGTTGCCACCGCGGTCCATCTTCTTGTCGTAGACCGAGGCCACCGCGCGGATCGGCACGAACTGCTCGGCGTTGAAACCGAACTTCTCCGCCGTCTCCACCATCTTCTCGCGGCCGACCTCGTCACCCAGCTTGGCGAAGACGGAGTTGCAGGAGACCTCCAGCGCCTTGTTCAGGCTGGCGTTCTTGCAGCCCTGCGCGTGGTTCTTCATCGGCACCCGCGACAGCGGGATGTTGTACGGCTCGGGGGTGTCGGTCGCCGCGTTGATGTCGGTGACCTGGCCGTGCTCCAGCGCCGCGGCCGCCGTCACCACCTTGAAGACGGAACCGGGCGGGTAGATCTCACGCAGCGCCCGGTTCAGCTTCGGCTTGTCCGGGTCGTTCTCCAGCGCCACCCAGGCCTTCTCGTCCTTGCCGGAGTAGCCGGCGAAGGAGGACGGGTCGTACGACGGCGTGGACGCCAGCGCCAGGATCCGGCCCGTCTTCGGGTCGATCGCGGCGACCGCGCCCTTCTTGTCACCCAGCCCCTTGAAGGCGGCCTTCTGGGCGGCGCCGTTCAGGGTCGTCACGACGTTGCCGCCGGTCTTCTTCTCACCGGTGAACATCGCCAGCGTGCGGTCGAAGAAGAGCCGGTCGTCGTTGCCGGTGAGGATGCCGTCCTCGATCTTCTCGATCTGGCTGGCGTCGTAGGCCTGCGAGGCGTAGCCCGTCACCGGCGCCCACATCGGACCGTCGGTGTAGGTCCGCTTGAACCGGTAGTACGGGTCTTTGGAGTCGACGGAGCCGGTGATCGGCTTGCCGTCCACGATGATGTTGCCGCGCTCGTTGGCGTACCGCTCGATCGTGACCCGGCGGTTCTTCTGGTGCGAGTTGAGCTCGTCGGCCCGGACGTACTGGAGCCAGTTGTCCCGCAGCAGCAGGGCGAGGACCAGCAGGCCGCAGAAGATCGCGACCCGGCGCAGGGGCTTGTTCACGGTCGGACCACCTGGGTCATCTCGGCGTCGGGGGACGGGGCGGGAGCCGGCGCGGGGCGGCGGGCGGTGTCACTGATACGGATCAGGATGGCGATCAGCGCCCAGTTCGCGATCACGGAGGAACCGCCGTACGCCAGGAACGGCATCGTCATACCGGTCAGCGGGATGAGCCCCATCACACCGCCGGCGACGACGAAGATCTGCAGCGCGAAGGCGCCGGAAAGACCCATCGCGAGCAGCTTGCCGAACGGGTCGCGGGCCGCCAGGGACGTACGGATACCGCGTTCGATGATCAGGCCGTACATCAGCAGGAACGCCATCACACCGGTCAGGCCGAGCTCCTCGCCGACCGTGGCGAAGATGAAGTCCGAGTTGGCGGCGAAGCCGATCAGGTCGGAATTGCCCTGCCCCAGGCCGGTGCCGAGCACACCGCCGGAGCCGAACGACATCAGCACCTGCGTCATCTGGTCGCACGCGGCCGCCATGTTCGACCTCTCGGGGGCCGTCTTCAGGCACTCGAACGGGTCGAGCCACGCGGCGACACGGGACTGCACGTGCGTGGCGAACGAGCCGACGACGACCGCGCCGCCCACCGCCATCAGCAGACCCATCACGATCCAGCTGGTCCGCTCCGTCGCCACGTACAGCATGATCACGAACATGCCGAAGAACAGCAGCGACGTACCGAGGTCGTTCTCGAAGACCAGGATGAGCAGGCTGACCGCCCAGATCGTGAGGATCGGGCCCAGGTCACGGCCACGCGGCAGATACAGCCCCAGGAAACGGCGGCTGGCCAGCGCGAGCGCGTCGCGCTTCACCATCAGATAGCCGGAGAAGAAGACCGCGATCACAATCTTCGCGAACTCTCCCGGCTGGATCGAGAACGGCCCGATCCGGATCCAGATCTTGGCGCCGAACACATCCGCGCCCAGCCCCGGCACCAGCGGCAGCAGCAGCAGGACGATGGCCACCATCATGGAGATGTACGTGAAGCGCTGCAGCACCCGATGGTCCTTGAGGAACATCAGCACCAGCAGGAACAGCGCCACACCGATCGCCGAATACATCAGCTGGTTCGGCGCGTCCGGACTGAACGTCTTGTACCGCGCGATGATCCGCGGCGACTGGTCCAGCCGCCAGATCAGCACCAGCCCCAGGCCGTTCAGCAGCGTCGCCAGCGGCAGCAGCAGCGGATCCGCGTACTTCGCGAACTTGCGCACCACCAGATGCGCCACGCCCGCCAGCAGCCCCAGACCCAGCCCGTAACCGAGCATGCCCGGCGGGACCTTGCCGTCGATGGCCAGGCCCACGTTCAGGTACGCGAACACCGGGATGACGACCGCGAAACCGAGCAGCAGCAACTCCGTGTTGCGCCGGCTCGGCAACTCGATCGCGCCGATGGTGGTCGTATTGGTGACAACGCTCATGGTGGTGAAAGGCCCCCCTACGGGTCCTTACTGCTTGCCGCAGTTCGAGGCCAGCTTCTGCTCCTCCTCCGAGAGGGTGGGGCCCGGAGAGGGAGCGGCTGCGGTGGGCTTGGGGTCGGTCGGCTTCGTGCCGTTCGCCGGGGCGGCGTCGCCGTCCGTCGGCGGCGGCGGGGTCGCCTTGTCGGCGGCCGCCCGGCGCTGCTCGTCCTTCTTGCAGGCCGTCGCCTGCGAGGCCAGCTCATCGATCTTGGCCTGCGCCCTGGAGAGGCTGCCGCCCGTGATCGTGTCCTCGACCTGCTTCTTCTGGTAGGGCGGCAGGTACTTGAGTTCGATCTCGGGATGATCCTTCTCGACCTTCGAGAGCGAGACCCACGCGAGATCCTGGCTGATGCCCCGGTACAGCGCGACATGATCGTCATTCGCGCCGACGTAGTACTGCGTCTGCGTCCAGCGGTAGCCGCCGTACAGACCGCCGCCGACCACAGCCAGCGCCAGCACCGTGAAGAAGGACCGCTTCAGCCACTTGCGGCCGGTACGCGGCTTCACGAAGTCGTCGTCCGCGTACGCGCCGAACGCGCCCTGCGGCGGCATCCCGCCGTAGCCCACGTCGTCCCCGCTGCCGGGCGGACCGAACCCGCCCGCCGGCGGCTGCGGCGCCTGCCGGCCAAGGCCGGACGCCCGGCCCGCCGGAGTCTGCATCGCCCCGCCGTCGTTCAGCTGCGCCTGGTTCTCGGCGACCGCGCCCACGATGACCGGGGTGTCGTTCAGCTGCCCGGCGAGCGTGTCACCGCCGTCGACGTCGAGGACATCGGCCACGATCACCGTGATGTTGTCGGGGCCGCCGCCGCGCAACGCCAGCTGGATCAGATCCTGGACGGTCTCCTGCGGGCCCTGGTAGCTGGCCAGGGTGTCCTCCATCGTCTGATGGGACACCACCCCCGACAGACCGTCCGAACAGATCAAGTACCGGTCACCGGCACGGACCTCACGGATCGACAGATCCGGCTCGACATGATCACCACTGCCCAGCGCGCGCATCAGCAGCGAACGCTGCGGATGCGTGGTGGCCTCCTCCTCGGTGATCCGGCCCTCGTCGACAAGCCGCTGCACCCAGGTGTGGTCCTGCGTGATCTGCGTCAGGACACCGTCCCGCAGCAGATACGCACGCGAGTCGCCGACATGCACCAGACCCAGCCGCTGGCCCGTCCACAGGAGCGCCGTGAGCGTCGTGCCCATGCCCTCCAGCTGACGGTCCTCCTCGACCATCATCCGCAGCTGGTCGTTGGCGCGCTGCACAGCCGAACCGAGCGACGTGAGGATGTCCGAGCCGGGCACGTCGTCGTCCAACGTGACCAGCGTCGAGATCACCTCGGACGAGGCCACCTCACCGGCGGCCTGGCCGCCCATGCCGTCGGCGATGGCCAGCAGACGCGGACCCGCGTAACCCGAGTCCTCATTGCCCTCACGGATCATGCCCTTGTGCGAACCGGCGGCGAAGCGCAGGGACAGACTCATGCGCACCTCGCCAGTCGGGTCCGGGTACAACCGGTCTCGAGCCACACTGCCCACCCTCCGGTCGGGAGCCCGCTCAGGCCCGCCGCCGGCACCCGCAGGCCCGCCGCCAGGGCCGGTCGGTCCGCTGTGGGGACCGCCGCGGCTCGCTCGCTCCGCTCGCACTCATTCATGACGTAGCACTACTTCCGCAGCTCGATGACGGTCTTGCCGATGCGGATCGGCGCGCCCAGCGGAATCGGGGTCGGGGTGGTGAGCCGGGTCCGGTCGAGATACGTGCCGTTGGTGGACCCGAGATCCTCGACGATCCACTGGCCGTCACGGTCCGGGTAGATCCTGGCATGCCGGCTGGAGGCGTAGTCGTCGTCCAGCACGATCGTGGAGTCGTGCGCCCGGCCCAGGGTGATGGTCTGCCCCTGCAGCGCCACCGTCGTACCCGTGAGGGTCCCCTCCGACACGACCAGCTTGGTCGGCGCACCACGGCGCTGCCGCCCACCGCCCTGCTGCCCCCGCTGCTGCGGGGGTGTGGCGGGCGCCGCCTGGCGCGCGTTCTGCTGCGGCCGCGTGTCCTGGCGGCGCGAACCGCGCTGCGTGACACGTGTGCCGAACAGGTCGCTGCGAATGACCTGGACGGCCACAATAACGAACAGCCACAGAACGGCCAGGAAACCCAACCGCATGACCGTCAGGGTCAGCTCTGACATTGCCCCCGCTTCACCCTTCGGCTTGCCGGTAAACGATGGTGGTGCTGCCCACGACGATCCGCGAGCCGTCGCGGAGCGTAGCGCGGGTGGTGTGCTGCCCGTCCACCACGATGCCGTTGGTGGACCCGAGATCCTGGATCGTCGAGGGCGTTCCGGTCCGGATCTCACAGTGCCGGCGCGAGACGCCGGGGTCGTCGATCCGCACATCGGCGTCGGTGCTGCGACCCAGCACCAGCGTCGGGCGGGAGATCTGGTGGCGTGTGCCATTGATCTCGATCCAGCGACGCACCTGCCCGCCGGAGACCGCACCAGGACGGCCGGCGCCGGGCGCCTGGCCGGGACGGTGCGCGCCCGGAGGCGGCGCGGAAGGCATCGGCGGAGCCGCGGCCGGCGGATAGCCGTAGCCGCCCGGACGGCCCGGCTGCGGGCCGTGCGGCGCCGCCGGACCGGCCGGAGCGCGGTCGGGCGCCTGCGGCTGTGACGTACTCGACGCGAGCGTACGGCTGCGCACCCGGTACAGACCGGTGTCGAGGTCGTCGGCCTTCTCCAGATGGACCTTGATCGGGCCCATGAAGGTGTAGCGCTGCTGCTTCGCGTAGTCGCGGACCAGGCCCGACAGCTCGTCGCCGAGCTGGCCCGAGTACGGGCTCAGGCGCTCGTAGTCAGGAGCGCTCAGCTCCACGATGAAGTCGTTGGGGACAACGGTCCGCTCACGGTTCCAGATCGTGGCGTTGTTGTCGCACTCACGCTGGAGGGCGCCCGCGATCTCGACCGGCTGGACCTCGGACTTGAAGACCTTGGCGAAGGTGCCGTTGACCAGACCTTCGAGACGCTGCTCGAAACGCTTCATGACTCCCATGGGGCACCTCCTCCGTCGTTGCCGTCCTGGTACTGCTTACTGATCGTATCCACGCGTCGGGAAATCGGCTGGTTCCCCTTCTCTGCCCTGTGGACGAGTGTCACCTCTCACACGGATCGTAGAGGCGGCCTCCTGACAGTGTCCCGCACCCGGGGTCAGGTCTGGAGGAGCGGGGGCGTCGGCTCTCCTCGGGCCCTCCCCTTCCCCTCCCCATTCACTCACTTCCGCGGTGTTCCTTCGGTGCCTCCCGGGATCTCGACTCTCCTCTGTTCTGCTGCACCCCGGGAGGGGGCCCGAAACAACGGATGTGAATCCACCCTCGGCAGCGTGCTAATCTTCTGATGTCGCCAGGCGAACGCAGCGAAAAGATGCGGGAACCACACGACACACCCAATGCGCGGGTGGCGGAATAGGCAGACGCGCTGGATTCAGGTTCCAGTGCCCGCAAGGGCGTGGGGGTTCAACTCCCCCCTCGCGCACCAGACGGAAGCCCCGTAGGTCATCGACCTACGGGGCTTCCGCGTTGTGCACCGCGACCATCGGGGGCCATCGGGGCGGCTTGCTTCACTTCGCGGATCGGTGCGCCGGTCGCGACCTTCGTCGCACCGGGACGAGACGAAAGAGGACCGCAGCCCGGGCGGCCGGCTGCCTAGGGTGCGAGCGTGGACGTGTCATCGAAGATCAGGGCCGCATGGCAGTGGCTCGCGGCGCCCGAACTGTGGTCGCGGCGGCAGACCGCGGGGGAGGCGGTACTCGCCGTCCTCATCGGGCTGCTCGCGGCCGGGATCGAAGACATCAGCGGCGGCGAGGGATGGCGCCCGGCCGCCGTCGCCCTGGCCGCCGCCGTGCTCTCCCTGCTACGACGCCGACTGCCCGCGACCGTACTGGTGATCACCGGGGCGCTCACGCCGCCCCTGGGCGGCTTCTCGATGCTGCTGATCCTCGTCGGCTGGTCGTCCGGGCGGTTCATCGCGGGCGCGGGACGCGCACTCGGCGCGTTCACCGCCTCGTTCGCCCTCTTCCTCAGCGTGAGCCTCGTCCACTCCTGGGACCGTAACCAAGCCCTCACCCTGGCCTTCCTCAACGCCCTGTACTTCCTGGCGACGACCGTCGTACCCGGCCTGGCGAGCCGCTACTGGACCCAGCGCCGGACCCTCCTGCACACCCTCCAGGAGCGCAACGCCCAACTCCTGCGCGAACGCGCGATGGTGGAGGGGCAGGTACGGCTCCGCGAACGGCAGCGGATCGCCCAGGACATGCACGACAGCCTCGGCCACCAACTCGCCCTCATCTCCGTCCACACCGGCGCCCTGGAGGTCGACCCAGAACTGACCGAGCGCCAGCGCACCGCGGTCGGCGTGCTCCGCAACGCCTCGGTGACCGCCATGCACGAACTGCGCGAGGTCGTCGGCATCCTCCGCGACGGCGTCGAGGCCCCCCACCCCGCCGGGGCCGGCGCCGCCGACGAGGCGGCCAGGGCCGCCCGCGGGATCGCCGGCATAGACGGCCTCGCCCACGCCGCCCGGGTCGCCGGGCACGGGGTGGAGCTGCGCCGCAGCGGTGAACCCCGGCCGCTCGCCGCCGCCGCCGACCACGCCGCGTACCGGATCGCCCAGGAGGCGCTGACCAACGCCTACAAACACGCTCCGGGGGCGCGGATCAGCGTCGAGCTGCGCTACGAACCGGACTCCTTCGTCGTCGAGGTCGTCAACGCGGCCCCCTCGGGCAGCCCAGGAGACGTCGTCAGCGGCGGCCAGGGCCTGACCGGGCTGCACGAGCGGGCCCGGCTCGTCGGCGGCATGGTCCACGCCGGACCTGTGCCGGGCGGCGGCTTCCGGGTCGCCGGCGTCCTGCCGTACGGGGTCGTGGAGGCCGCGTCCCGGGCCGAGGCCGCGCCTTTGGTCGATGCGGCCGACGACTTCCGGCAGCAGTCACGGACCCGCCCGCTCCGCGACCGTGGTCGTGCCAAGGGCGGCGGCCCCGGCGCGGCCGGTCCCGTCATGGACTGGAGCCCGGGCGCGGGCGGTCCTGGCTTGGACTGGACGATCACGGAGCGGGAGTTGGCGATGGCGATTCGCGGGGGAAGGACCCGGGGCGAGGGCGTGGCGATCGGATGCGGAATCGCGTTCGCGGCGCTGGTGCTGCTGATGGTGGCCGGCGGGTTCGGCATCTACTTCCTGATGGGTTCGATGAACAAGGGCATGATCGATCCCAAGGAGTACGAGGCGATATCGGTCGGCACGGCCGAGAGCGAGGCGCGCGACCGGCTGCCCAGCGGGGACACCATCTGGACCAGCGGGCTGAGCTCCAAGGGACCCAAGGAGCCGGAGGGGTCGCAGTGCCTGGTGCTGATGTCCTCGGCCACCACGGACACCTTCGAGACGGAGCCGGTTTTCCGGTTCTGCTTCAAGGACGGCAAGCTGATCGAGAAGAAGTCGTACGACGTCAGGCGCTGAGGTCGGAAGCAGCGGCGGCCGGGGGGCCGCCGCTGCCTCCGGCCCGCCGTTACCGGTAGGTGTTGGGGGTAGGTGTGGCAGGGCCGCGCATCAGAGTCGTGATCGCCGACGACGAGCCCCTGATCAGGGCCGGGATCCGGATGATCCTCACCTCGGATCCGCAGATCGAGGTGGTCGCGGAGGCGGCGAACGGCCGGGAGGCCGTCGAACAGGCCCGCGCCCACGCGGCGGACGTGGTGCTGCTCGACATCCAGATGCCGGTCCTCGACGGGCTGTCCGCCCTGCCGGAGCTGCGCAGGGCGGTCCCGGACGCCCGGGTCATCGTGCTGACCACCTTCGGTGAGCGGGAGAACGTCCTGCGGGCGCTGGAGCACGGCGGAGCCGGGTTCCTGCTGAAGGACACGGCGCCGGCCGAGCTGATCGGCGCGGTCCGGGCCACGGCCGCGGGCGACGCGTACCTCTCGCCCGCCGCGACCCGGCACGTGGTCGAGCAGCTGGCCTCCGGCCGCGCCGCCGCCCGCAGCGAGGAGGCCCGGTCCCGGGTGGCGGGGCTGAGCGAGCGCGAACGGGACGTGCTCGCCGTGCTCGGCGAAGGGCTGTCGAACGCGGACGCCGGAAAACGGCTCCACATGAGCGAGGCCACGGTGAAGACGTATGTGAGCCGGATCCTCGCGAAGCTGGGCTGCGAGAACCGGGTCCAGGCCGCGCTGCTGGCGCGGGACGCCGGGGTCGTACGCGACGAAGGCCGGTAGAGCCGGTAGAGAGGCGGCGCACCGGGCCGTGAGGGTGGTCTCCGGTGAGCGCAAGACCCAGGTCAACCAGGAAAACGGCCGAGTTTTCCACAAGGCGCGCCCCGATTTTCCGACCGGATCCTCCCGTTGTCCACAGGGGCAGACGGCCTCGGCCCCCCGGCTGTACCGTCAGGGCAGTCGATGTTGATCGAGGTCACGGGGGGTCCCATGGGCGAGGCACTGGCAGCGGTACCGGCACAGCGAACGGACACCGAGCGCATCCCGGCAGTGGCCGGATTCGCACGGCGCACCCCGCCAGGAGCGTCGGACTCCCCCAAGGAACGCGGCAAGGCCCTCCGGGACCGGATCACCCGCACCTCACACGCCGAACTCGTCCTCCCCGCAGACCGGCCGGACGCCGTCCGGGCCGTCGAGGAATCCAGCCGGGACCGCGTCCCGGAACTCGCCCCGATCAGGGTCGGCCGAATGGCCGCCACCCCCTTCGCGTTCCTGCGCGGCTCCGCCGGACTCATGGCCCACGACCTCACAGGCTCCCCCGTCACCGGCATAGGCGCCCAGATATGCGGCGACGCCCACGCGGCCAACTTCGGCCTCTACGGAGACGCCCGCGGCCGGCTCGTCATCGACCTCAACGACTTCGACGAAACCGTCTTCGGCCCCTGGGAATGGGACCTCAAGCGGCTCGCCACCTCCCTCGTCCTCGCCGGCCGGGAAGCGGGCGCCGACGAGGACACCTGCCGGGCCGCCGCCTTCGACGTGGCGGGCGCCTACCGGCGCACCATGCGGCTGCTCGCCAGACTGCCCGTGGTCGACGCCTGGAACGCCATCGCCGACGAGGAACTCGTCTCCCACACCGACGCCCGGGACCTCCTCGGCACCCTCGAACGGGTCTCGCAGAAAGCCCGGCAGAACACCAGCGCCCGGTTCGCCGCACGATCCACCGAGGCCGTCACCGGCCCCGACGGCGCCACCGGCCGACGCTTCGTCGACGCCCCGCCCGTCCTGCGGCGCGTACCGGACGCCGAAGCCGCCGCCGTCGCCGCGTCCCTCGGCGAATACCTGACGACCCTGCCGGAAGACCGACTGCCGCTGCTCGCCCGCTACACGATCCACGACATCGCCTTCCGCGTCGTCGGCACCGGAAGCGTCGGCACCAGGTCCTACGTGGTGCTCCTCCTCGACCACCGCGGAGAACCACTGGTCCTCCAGGTCAAAGAGGCCCGCCCCACCGCCCTGCTGCCCCACCTGGCGGCCGCCGGGTTCCCGATACCCGACGCCGGCCACGAGGGACGGCGCGTCGTGCACGGCCAGAAGCGGATGCAGGTCGTCAGCGACATCCTGCTCGGCTGGACGACCGTCCAAGGCAGACCCTTCCAGGTCCGCCAGTTCCGCAACCGCAAGGGCAGCGTGGATCCCGCCGCCCTCGCAGCCGACCAGGTCGACGACTACGGCCGCATGACCGGCGCCCTGCTGGCCCGCGCACACGCCCACAGCGCAGACCCGCGCCTCATCGCCGGCTACTGCGGCAAGAACGACGAGCTCGACGAGGCGATCGCCACCTTCGCCGTCGCCTACGCCGACCGCACCGAATCCGACCACACGCACCTCGTCACCGCGGTCAGAACCGGCCGCATCGCCGCGGAACTGGGCGTCTGACGCCGAAAACGAGGCCTGGGGGGAGCAGGGGGAGGGGGACGAAAAAAGGGGGAGGGGGAGGGAGGGGGGCGGGGGCGGGCCCCCGTCCCCCGGGGAGGCCCGTACGCTGGTTCGGTGACGACCCGGAGCGATGACGTGAACGAACCCGTGATCGACAGCGGCCAGGCGGATGAGCGGCCCGAGGCGCGCCTGGAGAAGGCTGTGCGCGTGGCGGAGCAGGCCTTGATCGAGTTCGAGATCGCGGTGGAGACCTTCCGGGTCGAGGTGGAGAACTTCTCCCGGCTGCACCACCAGAAGCTCGGCCCGATGTACACCCGCCTCGACGAGCTGGACGCGCTGATCGCGGAGGCCCGGGCGGCCCGCACCGGGGACCCGGAGGACCTGCGCAAGGCGCAGGAGGCGCGGGCGATGGTGCTGCCGATGCCCGGCGTGGACGAGCTCTTCCACGAGTGGATGGACGCCGACGGGCTCTCGCCGGAGGCCGCGGCGATGCTCACGGAGCAGCCGGTACGGCCGCCGAAGCGGGTGCGGCCCGGCGAGGAGGCCCGCAAGCTCTACCGCGACCTGGTCCGCAAGGCCCATCCGGACCTGGCCAGGGACGAGAAGGAGCAGGCCCGGCGTGAGGAGTTCCTGACGCGGGTGAACGCCGCCTACGGCCGCGGCGACGCCGAGCTGCTGCGCGAGCTGACCGAGGAGTGGGCGGCCGGGCCAGCGCCCGAGGCGGCGCGGCTCAGCGAGAGCGAGGAGCTGTACGCCCGGCTGGAGTGGCTGGCGCAGCGCAAGGAACTGCTGTCGGTGGTCGCCCGTGAGCTGGAGGAGAGCGCCATCGGCGCGATGCTGCGCATGGCGCCGGACGATCCGGACCGGCTGCTCGACGAGATCGCCGAGCAGCTTCTCGCCCAGGTCTCCGAGCGGGAGGCCGAGCTGGCCGGGCTGGTGCAGTAGTTTTTCTGGGTTCGTAACGACGGAAGAAGGCCTGATCCCATGAATTTCGCGTCCCTGCCCTCCGTGGACGCCGCGTCGGTGCCGGCCGACGGGCTGGTGCTGGACGTCCGGGAGGACGACGAGTGGGCGGCCGGTCATGTCGAGGGGGCCCTGCATGTGCCGATGAGCGACTTCGTGGCCCGCTTCGGTGAGGTGACCGAGGCTGTCGCGGACGGGCGCCGGGCGCATGTGATGTGCCGGGTGGGCGGCCGTTCGGCGCAGGTCACGCAGTATCTGGTGCAGCAGGGCATCGACGCCGTGAACATCGACGGCGGCATGCTGGCCTGGGAGGGCGCCGGGCGCCCGATGGTCGCCGCCGACGGCAAGCAGGCCTACGTCCTGTAGGCGCCGCGGGCGTCTCAGCCGAGGGGGTGGGCGGCCAGCAGGTCGCCGAGGGCCTCTTCGTGGGCGGCCGCGGGGCCGAGGGAGAGTTCCAGCTGCTTGGCCCAGGCGTGGTAGCGGTGCAGGACGTAGTCGGTGTCCGCGCCGAAGCCGCCGTGCAGGTGCTGCGCGGTCTGGACGACTCGGCGTACGCCTTCGGATGCCCAGATCTTGGCCACGGCGATGTCGCCGGCGGTGGGCAGGGCGCCGGGGGCGTCCGTGCTGATGCGCCAGGCGGCCTGCCAGAGGGTGACTTCCATGGCGCGCAGGTCGATGTAGCGGTCCGCGGCCTGGACGGCGACGGCCTGGAAGGTCGCGATGGGGTGGCCGAACTGTTCGCGGGTTCCGGTGTACCGGCTCGTCAGGCCGAGGACCGCTTCGCCGAGGCCGAGTGCCAGCGCGCAGGTGCCGGTGGCGAGCAGTTCGCGGAGCCATTCCCAGGCGCCGACGGTGTCGATCACGTCGTGGCCTTGGAGGCGGACCGAGTCGAGGCGGGCCTCGGCGAGCAGCTCTCCGCTGGTGGAGAACTGGTCGGCGAGGGTGAGGCCGGGCGCGGCCCGGGGGACGAGGGCGAGGACGGTGCGGCCGTCGGCGGTGTGGGCGGGCACGGCGATGAGGTCGGCGCTGTGGGCCCAGGGGACGCCGGTCTGGACACCGTCGAGGACCCAGTCGTGGCCGTCTTGGTCGTCTTGGCGGGCGGTGACGGCAAGTTCGGCGGGGTCGTGGCCGGTGCGGCCGTTCGCGGCGGCGGTGAGGACGAGTTCGCCGCGGCCGGCGGGGCCGAGGACGGTGTCCTTGAGCGTGGCGCTGCCGTGCCGCTCGACGGTCATGGCGACGGTGCTGTGTTCCAGGAGCGGTACGCGGGCCAGGGCTTTGGCGGCTTCGCGCAGGACGAGGCAGAGCGCGATGGGGTCGAGTCCGGCGCCGCCGTGGGCGGGGGTGATGACCAAGCCGAGCAGGTCGGCCGCGGCGAGCCGGGCCCACAGCGGCCGGTCGTGCTCCTCGGCGACCGCGCCCGGAGTGAGCGCGGGGCTCGGTACGGAGTCGGGCGCGACGCCCGAGAAGACCGCCTTCGCCGCCTCGACGGCCGCCTGCTGCTCCTCGGTGAAGGTGAAGTCCACAGCCCTGTCCTTCCTCCCACGAACCACCGGTGCCTGACGGACCGTCAAGATAGAACAGGTTCTAGGGGAAGGGAATGGGCCGGGGGTCAGCGGTCGAAGTCCAACTCCACCTCCGGGGTGACCGGATGGGACTGGCAGGCCAGGACGTATCCGGCGTCGGTCTCCTCGTCCTCCAGGGCGAAGTTGCGGTCCATCCGGACCTCGCCGCGCACGAGGAACGCCCGGCAGGTCCCGCAGACGCCGCCCTTGCAGGCGTACGGCGCGTCCGAACGGGCCCGCAGCACCGCCTCCAGGAGCGAGTCGCCTTCGGGCACGGGCCAGGTGCCCGACCGGCCGTGCAGGGTCGCGGTGACCGTGGCGTGCTCAGGGGCCATGGTCGCCACCGCGGCGGGTGCCGAGCCGTCGTCCACGTGGAAGATCTCCTGGTGGATCCGGCTGCGCGCCACGCCGAGCCCGCGCAGCGCGCGTTCGGCACCCTGCACCAGTCCGAAGGGTCCGCAGAGGAACCAGCCGTCGATCTCGGCGACCGGCAGCAGCGTGGGGAGGAGCGCGGTCAGCCGTTCCTGGTCGAGCCGGCCGGAGGGCAGGCCGGCCTGCTGTTCCTCCCGGGAGAGGACGGTGACCAGCTGGAACCGGTCGGGGAAGCGGTCCTTGAGGTCGGCGACCTCGTCCAGGAACATCGTCGACGCGGCGGTGCGGTCGCTGCGGATGAGACAGAACCGGGCCTCCGGTTCGCGGGCCAGCAGGGTCGCGGCGATCGACAGCACGGGCGTGATCCCGCTGCCGCCGACGACGGCCGCGAAGTGTCCGGGCCGGGGTTCCAGGACGAAGCGTCCCATCGGCTCCATGACCTCGACGGTGTGCCCGACGGCGAGCTCCTTGAGCGCGAACGTCGAGAACTCGCCGCCGTCCACGAGCCGGATGCCGACGCGCAGCGCCGGGTCCTCGCCGGCCGGGGCGGCGGGGGTGCAGATCGAGTACGTGCGCCGGATCTCCTCGCCGTCGACGACGCGGCGCAGGGCGAGGTGCTGGCCGGGGATGTGGCGGAAGGTGTCGCGCAGCTCGGACGGCACCTCGAAGGTGACGGCGACCGAGTCGTCGGTGAGCCGCTCGACCTCACTCACGCGGAGCGAATGGAACATCTACAACTCCTTGAAGTGGTCGAACGGTTCGAGGCACGAGGCGCAGCGGCGCAGCGCCTTGCAGGCCGTGGAGGAGAACCTGCTGAGCAGCTCGGTGTCGGTGGAGCCGCAGTGGGGGCAGCGGATGGCGAGGGTGAGGGCTACGGGGGCGCCGGCGCTCTGGTGGCGTGGTGGGGCGATGCCGAACTCGGAGAGCTTGCGGCGGCCTTCGTCGCTGATGTCGTCGGTGGACCAGGCGGGGGACAGGACGGTGACCACGGACACCTCGGGGATGCCGTGTTCGTGCAGGACCTGTTCGATGTCGGAGGACATCGCCTCGATGGCGGGGCAGCCGGTGTAGGTGGGGGTGAGGGCGACCTCGACCTTGCCGGGGCCGAGGACCTGTACGCCCCGGAGGACTCCGAGCTCTTCCAGGGTGAGGACGGGCAGCTCGGGGTCGGGGACGGAGCCGGCGAGGCGGCTCAGTTCCTCCTCGAGCGGCGTCATGGTCACCATGTCGCCCCCGGGTGGCTGCGGTGCAGGTGCTGCATTTCGGCGAGCATCCGTCCGAACGGTTCGGTGTGCAGGCCCTGGCGTCCCGCGCCGGCCGCCCAGGCGCCCGTCCGGGGTCCTTCGGGCACGGTCAGCGTGGCCCGCTCCAGTACGCCGGTGACGGAGGTGAGCCAGTCCGCCTCCAGCTGGGGCCAGTCGATGTCGAGGCCGTCGAGGGGCTGGAACATCTCGCCGGTGTAGCGCCACAGGGCCTCGCAGGCCTGCTGCATCCGCCGGTGGCTTTCGGGGGTGCCGTCGCCGAGGCGGAGCGTCCAGTGTTCGGCGTGGTCCTGGTGGTAGGCGACTTCCTTGACCGCTTTCGCGGCCAGACCGGTCAGCGGGGTGTCGCCGGTGGCGAGCTCTCTGTACAGCAGGCGCTGGTAGGTGGAGAAGTAGAGCTGGCGGGCGAGGGTGTGGGCGAAGTCGCCGTTGGGCTGTTCGACCAGCTGGAGGTTGCGGAAGGACCGCTCCTCGCGGAGGTAGGCGAGCTCGTCCTCGTCCCCGACGAGGGAGAGCAGCACCCGGGCCTGGCCGAGCAGGTCGAGGGCGATGTTGGCGAGGGCGACCTCTTCTTCCAGCACGGGGGCGTTGCCCGCCCACTCGCCGAGGCGGTGGGAGAGCACGAGGGCGTCGTCGCCGAGGGCGAGGGCTGCCGCGTGGGTGGTGGGGGCGGTGGTCACAGGTGCTTCACCCCCTCCGGGATCTCGTAGAACGTCGGGTGGCGGTAGGGCTTGTCCGCCGACGGCTCGAAGAAGGGGTCCTTCTCGTCGGGGGAGGAGGCGGTGATCGCCGTGGAGGGCACCACCCAGATGGAGACGCCTTCGTTGCGCCGGGTGTAGAGGTCGCGGGCGTTGCGCAGGGCCATCTCCGCGTCCGGCGCGTGCAGGCTGCCCGCGTGGGTGTGGGACAGCCCTCGGCGGGAGCGTACGAAGACCTCCCACAGCGGCCAACCGTCGGTCGTCATGCCCGTGCCTCCCCGTGCTTGGCGGCGTACGCCGCCGCTGCTTCTCTGACCCAGGCGCCTTCTTCGTGTGCCTGGCGGCGCCTGTCGAGCCGCTGCTCGTTACAGGGCCCGTTGCCCTTGAGGACGTCCCAGAATTCGGTCCAGTCGATCGGGCCGAAGTCGTAGTGCCCCCGCTCCTCGTTCCACCGCAGGTCGGGGTCGGGGAGGGTGAGTCCGAGCGCCTGGGCCTGCGGGACGCAGATGTCCACGAAGCGCTGGCGCAGTTCGTCGTTGGAGTGGCGCTTGATCTTCCAGGCCATCGACTGGGCCGAGTGCGCGGATTCGCCGTCCGGCGGGCCGAACATCATCAGCGAGGGCCACCACCAGCGGTCGACCGCGTCCTGGGCCATCGCGTGCTGCTCCGGTGTCCCCTTGGACAGGGCGAGCAGTGATTCGTAGCCCTGCCGCTGGTGGAAGGACTCCTCCTTGCAGATCCGGACCATCGCGCGGGCGTACGGGCCGTAGGAGCAGCGGCAGAGCGGGACCTGGTTGGTGATCGCCGCGCCGTCCACGAGCCAGCCGATGGCGCCTACGTCGGCCCAGGTCAGCGTGGGGTAGTTGAAGATCGAGGAGTACTTCTGGCGGCCGGCGTGCAGCTTGTCGAGGAGTTCGTCGCGGCTGGTGCCGAGCGTTTCGGCCGCGCTGTACAGGTACAGGCCGTGTCCGGCCTCGTCCTGGACCTTGGCCATGAGGATCGCCTTGCGGCGCAGGGTGGGCGCGCGGGTGATCCAGTTGGCCTCGGGCTGCATGCCGATGATTTCGGAGTGGGCGTGCTGTGCGATCTGGCGCACCAGGGAGGCGCGGTAGGCGTCCGGCATCCAGTCGCGTGGCTCGATGCGCTCCTCGGCTGCCACGGCGGCGTCGAACGCCGCTTCGTGTGCTGCCTGTGCCTCGGCTTCCTGCGTGTCCGTCGTCACTGCTGTCACCGCCGCCACCGCCTCATCGCAGACCCCTACCGACCGATCGTTCGGTTGAATGACTTCAATGGTGGGTCGGCGGCCCGTAAGGTGTCAACCCTGTGGATAACTGCTGTGGGCCGATGGGGATCGGGGCGGGATGGACGCGTACGACGACGAGGGCGGGCGCGGCGAGCGCGGTGAAGCTGCCGGCTCGCCGGAAACGGCCGACGGCCCACCGGCCGGGATAGCCGCCCTGTCCCTCCCCTACCAGGTCACCGCGGCCGTCGCCCTGGCCGTCGTCGCGGTCCTGGCCTGCTTCCACGTCTCGATGGTGTTTCTGCACGTCGCGCCCTCGAACACGCTGACCAAGCAGAACGGCGAGGCGATCGACGGCTGGGTCTACCCGGAGTTCGAGCAGAACTGGAAGCTGTTCGCCCCCAACCCCCTCCAGCAGAACATCTCGGTCCAGGTCCGCGCCGAGGTCGTCGGAGCCGGCGGCACCCGCAGGACCACCGACTGGATCGATCTGTCCGCCGAGGACGGCGCGGCGATCCGGGGCAGCCTGCTGCCCAGCCACACCGAGCAGAACGAGCTCCGCCGCGGCTGGGACTTCTACGTCAACAGCCACAACGACAAGAACGAACCCAACGGACTACGCGGCCGGCTCTCCGAGCGCTACCTGCGCCGTATCGTGATGCAGCGCCTGGACGCGCACGCCCTCGGCGGCAAGGTCGAGCGGATCCAGCTGCGGTCCTCGACCAGCGCGGTCAGCGCACCCCCGTGGAGCCAGGAGAAGATCGACACCCGCCCCTTCCTGCGGGTCGTCCCCTGGTGGACGGTGACCGCCGCGGATCTGCCCGCGGGCGTACGCGACGGCAAGGAGGCCGGCCAGTGAGCACGTACCCCCGGCCCGCCCGGCCGCAGACGCGCGGCCGGCGGCTCGCCGGCGCCATCCAGCGCGTGACGGCCACCGCGCTCGGCCCGTACCAGAGCGCCGTCGTCCGGATCGGCTTCTCCGCGACCTGGCTGATCTTCCTGCTGCGCGAGCTGCCCCACCGCAGCGAGCTCTACGGCCCCGACAGCCCCTGGGGCTGGGACATGGCCCGGGAGCTGATCGGCACCAACGACTCGTTCACCGTCCTGATGTGGTCGGACAGCCCCGTCTGGTTCGAGATCGTCTACGCCGCCGCCGTGCTCTCCAGCCTGCTGCTGATGCTCGGCTGGCGCACCAGAGCCACGTCCGCCGTCTTCATGGCCGGTGTCCTGTCGCTGCAGAATCGGTCCATCTTCATGGGCGACGGCGGCGACAACGTCGTCCACCTCGTCGCCCTCTACCTGCTGCTGACCCGCTGCTCGCAGGTCTGGTCGCTGGACGCCCGCCGTGCCGCCCGGGGCGAGGGCCGGCCGGACCGGGTCGGCCCGCTGCTCTGGGTGGTCCTCGGCGGCTTCCTGGCGCCCGCGACGCTCCACATCGACCGGACCGGCGAGACGTGGCTGCTGGTGCTGCTGTGGGGCCTGTGGGTGGCTCAGGGGCTGTGGTGGGTGGCGTGCCGCTTCGCGCCCGGTCAGCCGCGGGTGCTGCTCGACGTCCTCGCCAACCTCCTTCACAACGCCACCCTGGCCGTGATCATGGCCGAGGTCTGCCTGATCTACGCGACGGCCGGCTGGTACAAGATCCAGGGCACGCGCTGGCAGGACGGCACCGCGCTGTACTACCCGCTCAAGCTCGACTACTTCACCCCCTGGCCCGCCCTGTCCGACGTGCTCGCCTCCAGCGGCCTGATCGTGATGCTGCTGACCTACGGCACCGTGCTCGTGCAGGTCGCCTTCCCCTTCACCCTGTTCAACCGGCGGGTGAAGAACGCCCTGCTCGTCGCGATGATCCTGGAGCACGCGGGCATCGCCCTCCTGCTCGGACTGCCCTTCTTCTCGCTCGCGATGATCTCCGCCGACGCCGTGTTCCTGCCGACCGCCTTCCTGGTCTGGCTGGGTGCCCGGGCCGGCCAGGGCAGGGAGCGCCTGATCGCGCGCGTACGCGGCAGGCGGCTGCCCGAGGAGCGCCCCGCGCCGTGGGAGGAGCAGGCCCCCGCACACGGCGACGGCGGTAGCCCTACCCTCGTCAGGTGAGCAGCGAGACCCCCACGGACCCGTCCATCGGCCAGGAGCCGGTCCAGTACGACGAGGGCTACGGCATCGAGATCGGTGTCGGCCCGCATCCTGAGCCCTGGCCGAGCGGTGAGCCGTACGACCCAGAGCTGCTGGCGGGAGGCGACCGGCGCAATGTCGTCGACCGCTACCGGTACTGGACGCGGGAGGCGATCGTCGCCGACCTCGACACCCGGCGCCACGATTTCCATGTGGCGGTGGAGAACTGGGGCCACGACTTCAACATCGGTTCGGTCGTGCGCACCGCCAATGCCTTCCTGGCGAAGGAGATCCACATCGTCGGCCGGCGGCGCTGGAACCGCCGCGGGGCCATGGTCACCGACCGCTACCAGCATGTGCGCCACCACCCCGACACCGAGTCGCTGACGGCGTGGGCGGCGGCCGAGGGGCTGCCGATCATCGGCATCGACAACCTGCCCGGCGCTGTGCCGCTGGAGCGGACCGAGCTGCCGCGCCGCTGTGTGCTGCTGTTCGGCCAGGAGGGGCCGGGCCTCACCGAGGAGGCCCGTAAGCACGCGTCGATGGTCTGCTCGATCGCGCAGTTCGGCTCCACCCGGTCGATCAACGCGGGCGCCGCGGCCGCGATCGCCATGCACGCGTGGGTGCAGCGCTACGCCGACATCCCGGACCCGGGCCGGTAGGAACCGGCCCGGGCACGGGGGCGCACGTCAGGCCTGGCGGCGGATCTCCACCACTCGGAAGCGGTTGGCGACGAACGCGCCGTCGCACAGGGCGGCGTTGGCGGCCGGGTTGCCGCCCGAGCCGTGGAAGTCGGAGAACGCGGCCGTCTGGTTCACATAGACCCCGCCCGTCAGGTTGAGGGAGAGCTGCGCGGACTCCTCCAGGCAGACCTCCTCGACGGCGCGCTCGGTGTCGGCCGAGGTGGTGTACGCGCCGACCGTCATCGCCCCCTTCTCGCGCACCGTGCGCCGCAGCAGCTCCAGGGCGTCGGCCGTCGAGTCGACGGCGACGGCGAAGGACACCGGCCCGAAGCACTCGGACATGTACGCCGCCTCGTCGTCCGGCTTGGCGCCGTCCAGCTTGACGATCACCGGCGTACGGACCACGGCGTCCGGGAACTCGGGGTTCGCGACCTCGCGGGAGGGCAGGGCCACCTCGCCGAGCGCTGCGGCGGCCTCCAGCCGGGTCTTCACGTCCGGGTTGACCAGCGCGCCCAGCAGCGCGTTCGCCCGGGCGTCGTCGCCCAGCAGACCGGCGACCGAGGCGGAGAGGTCGGCCACCACCTCGTCGTACGACTTCGGGCCCTGCTCGGTGGTGATGCCCTCGCGGGGGATCAGGAGGTTCTGCGGGGTGGTGCACATCTGGCCGCTGTACAGGGACAGCGAGAAGGCCAGGTTGGACAGCATCCCCTTGTAGTCGTCGGTGGAGTCGACGACGACGGTGTTCACACCGGCCTTCTCGGTGTAGACCTGCGCCTGGCGTGCGTTGGCCTCCAGCCAGTCGCCGAAGGCGGTGGAGCCGGTGTAGTCGATGATCCGGATCTCGGGGCGGACGGCCAGGGTCTTGGCGATGCCCTCACCGGGCCGCTCGACGGCCAGCGCGACCAGGTTCGGGT
Organism: Streptomyces purpureus; assembly: GCF_014648195.1. Classification (GTDB taxonomy): domain Bacteria; phylum Actinomycetota; class Actinomycetes; order Streptomycetales; family Streptomycetaceae; genus Streptomyces; species Streptomyces purpureus. The sequence goes on along the minus strand of NZ_BMQQ01000003.1, from coordinate 104,246 downwards.
CGAAACCGGCCTCGGCGAGCACCTCACGGGCCACGCGCACGGTCAGCGCCAGCGGAAGCACCGCCCGCGGGTGCGGCTTGACCAGCACGGCGTTGCCGGTGGCGAGGGAGGCGAACAGGCCCGGGTAGCCGTTCCAGGTCGGGAAGGTGTTGCAGCCGATCATCAGCGCGATGCCACGCGCGACGGGCGTGAACGCCTTCTGCAGCTCCAGGGGGTCCCGCTTGCCCTGCGGCTTGGACCAGCCGGCGTCCTGCGGGGTGCGGACCTGCTCGGCGTAGGCGTACGCCACGGCCTCCAGGCCGCGGTCCTGGGCGTGCGGGCCGCCCGCCTGGAACGCCATCATGAACGCCTGGCCGCTGGTGTGCATGACCGCGTGCGCGAACTCATGGGTGCGGGCACTGATCCGGGCCAGGATCTCCACGCAGACCAGGGCCCGTGTCTCCGGCCCCGCGTCCCGCCAGGCAGCCATGCCCGCGCGCATCGCCGGCAGCAGCACCTCGATGTCCGCGTGCGGGTACTCGATGCCCAGCGCCGGGCCGTACGGGGAGACCTCGCCGCCCGTCCAGCCGTCCGTGCCCGGCTGGTCCAGCTCGAAGCGGCTGTTCAGCAGCGATTCATAGGCGGCGAGACCGTCGGCGGCGCTCAGCGAGCCGTTCTCGCCGTAGGCCTTCGGATGCTCCGGATGGGGCGACCAGTACGCGCGCGTACGGATCGTTTCGAGAGCCTGGTCCAGCGTGGGCCGGTGGGTCTCGGCCAGGCGGTCGGTGGTCAGCTGAGCGGCGGCCATTACGGACCAACTCCTCGGTGAGCCAAATCAGTCGCGCGCGAAGCGCTCCCCAACGAATGGGTGGTGATGTGTGACGGGTGGGCAGTCAAAGGTGGTCAGAGCTAGAGTAACCGAACGATCGGTCGGGACAAGGGGGTCCGCAGAAGCTGTGGATAACTGGTAGGGGAGGATCATCCATATGACCGCCATCGAGCAGAGCCGTACCGTCGCCGTCGTCGGTACCGGCACCATGGGGCAGGGCATCGCCCAGGTCGCCCTGGTCGCCGGCCATCCCGTACGGCTCTACGACGCCCTCCCCGAGCGGGCGCGGCAGGCTGCCGAGGCCATCGCCGGCCGCCTGGACCGGCTCGTCGAGAAGGGCGGGCTGGACGCGGACGCCCGGTCCGCCGCCCTCGCCCGGCTCCACCCGGCCGCCGCGCTCACCGACCTCGCCGACGCCGCACTCGTCGTCGAGGCGATCGTGGAGCGGCTCGAGGTCAAGCAGGAGCTCTTCACGGCCCTGGAGGAGATCGTCGCCGACGACTGCCTCCTCGCCACCAACACCTCCTCCCTCTCCGTGACCGCCATCGCGGGCCCCCTGCGGGTCCCCGACCGCTTCGTGGGCCTGCACTTCTTCAACCCGGCCCCGCTGCTCCCGCTCGTCGAGGTGGTCAGCGGCCACGCCACGGCCCAGCCGGCCGCCACGCGCGCGTACGAGACGGCGAAGGCCTGGGGCAAGACGCCGGTGCGCTGCGCCGACACCCCCGGGTTCATCGTCAACCGGCTGGCCCGGCCCTTCTACGCCGAGGCCCTGCGGGTCCACGAGGAGCGCGGCGCCGACCCCGCCACCATCGACGCCGTCCTGCGCGAGTGCGGCGGCTTCAGGATGGGCCCCTTCGAGCTGACCGACCTGATCGGCCAGGACGTGAACGAGGCCGTGACCCGGTCGGTGTGGGAGTCCTTCTACCAGGACCCCAAGTTCACCCCCTCCCTCGCCCAGCGGCGGCTGGTCGAGTCGGGCCGCCTGGGCCGCAAGTCGGGCCAGGGCTGGTTCTCGTACGCCGAGGGAGCCGAGGTTCCCGAGCCGCACACCGCTCCGGCGACCGAGCCGCCCGCCCACATCACCGTGGAGGGCGATCTCGGCCCGGCCGGTGAGCTGGTCGCCCTGTGCCGCGAGGCCGGCATCACGGTGCACGAGCAGGACGAGGACCGCGGCACCCGCATCCTGCTGCCCGGCGGCGGGCAGCTCGTGCTCGCCGACGGCCAGACCTCCGCCGAGTTCCGGGACGTCGTCTACTTCGACCTGGCGCTCGACTACCGCAAGGCCACCCGGGTCGCGCTCTCCGCCTCCGAAGTCACGGCCTGGGAGACGCTGCGTGAGTCGATCGGCCTGTTCCAGGCCCTCGGCAAGAACGTCAGCGTCATCGGCGACGTACCCGGCATGATCGTCGCCCGGACGGTCGCGATGCTCGTGGACCTCGCCGCGGACGCCGTCGCCAAGGGTGTCGCCTCCGAGCAGGACATCGACACGGCGATGCGGCTCGGCGTCAACTACCCCCTCGGCCCGGTCGAGTGGGGCCGCAGGCTCGGTCACGGCTGGGCCCACGAGCTGCTCGACGAGCTCCACGCGCGCGTGCCCACCGGCCGTTACGCCCCCTCCCTGGCGCTCTACCGCCAGACGTACGTCGAGATGAAGAGCGAGTAGGTCCATGACAACCGCCAAGCGCGACACGTACACCCCCGAGACGCTGCTCTCCGTCGCCGTCCGGGTCTTCAACGAGCGCGGCTACGACGGCACCTCCATGGAGCACCTGTCCAAGGCGGCGGGGATCTCGAAGTCGTCGATCTACCACCACGTGGCGGGCAAGGAGGAGCTGCTCCGGCGCGCCGTCAGCCGCGCCCTCGACGGCCTGTTCGGCATCCTCGACGAACCGGGTGCGGTGCGGGGGCGGGCCGTCGAGCGCGTCGAGTACGTCACCCGCAGGACCGTCGAGGTGCTGATCGCGGAGCTGCCCTACGTCACGCTGCTGCTGCGCGTCCGCGGCAACACCACCACCGAACGCTGGGCCATGGAGCGCCGCCGCGAGTTCGACCACCGGGTGGCCGAACTCCTCAAGGCGGCCGTCGCCGACGGCGACCTGCGGGCTGATGTCGACATCCGGCTCGCCACCCGGCTGCTCTTCGGCATGGTCAACTCGCTGGTCGAGTGGTACCGGCCGCACCCGGACGGGGACGCCGAGCGCGCCCAGGTGGCCGACACCGTCGTCCACCTGGCCTTCGACGGGCTGCGTACGGCCCTCTGAGCCGGCCCGGGCGGGACTGCCGAGCGCCTGATCCCGCTCGGGGTCTAGTCCCGCTCGGGGTCCAGGTCCGTCTCCTCGAACACCAGCAGGGTGCGGGTCGAGAGCACCTCGGGAATCGACTGGATCCTGGTCAGGACCAGTTCCCGCAGGGTGCGGTTGTCCGGTGTGTGCACCAGCAGCAGGACGTCGAAATCTCCGCTGACCAGGGCGATGTGGGCGGCCCCCGGCAGCGCCTGGAGCTGCTCGCGCACCGTGCGCCAGGAATTCTGGACGATCTTCAGCGTGATGTACGCCGACGCGCCCTGCCCCGCCCTTTCGTGGTTCACCCGGGCGCTGAAGCCCCGGATCACCCCGTCGTCGATCAGTCGGTTGATCCGGGCGTAGGCGTTCGCCCGCGACACATGGACCCGCTCGGCCACCGAGCGTATCGACGCGCGGCCGTCCGTCTGCAGGATGCGGAGGATGTCCTTGTCGATCGCGTCCAGCGGGCGCGCCGAAGGCCTCCCCTCCCAGCCGTCGGCCATTTGTTCATCCACCATGTCCCCCCACCTCTCCGCCATGGACGACCTGTCTCTATCCCAGGCTGTGGAGAACCGTTTGTCCACAGGCTGGAGGCGCCTGTAGCCAAAATGCGTCCACGACCGAACAATCGGTAGGTGAGGCGCGCCACACTCGCGCCCACCGCCTTCGGGTCTTATGCCCGCTCCCATGAGGAGGTGGACTCGTTGAAACAGAGCAGTTCGACAGTCCAAGAGCTGCCCGGTGCCGCCAGTGCCTACCGGCCCACCCCGCCCCCGGCGTGGAAGCCGCGCACGGACCCCGCGCCGCTGCTCCCCGAGGCCGAGCCCCACCGGGTGCTCGGCACGGACGCCGTCGCCACGGCCGACCCCGAGCTGCTGCGGCGGCTCTACGCCGAGCTGGTGCGCGGCCGCCGCTACAACGCGCAGGCGACCGCCCTCACCAAGCAGGGGCGGCTCGCGGTCTACCCGTCGAGCACCGGCCAGGAGGCCTGCGAGGTCGCGGCCGCGCTGGCCCTCGAGGACCGCGACTGGCTGTTTCCCTCCTACCGCGACACGCTCGCGGCCGTCGCGCGCGGCCTCGACCCCGTCCAGGCGCTCACCCTGCTGCGCGGCGACTGGCACACCGGCTACGACCCGCACGAGCACCGCGTCGCACCGCTGTGCACGCCGCTGGCCACCCAGCTGCCGCACGCCGTCGGTCTGGCGCACGCGGCCCGCCTCAAGGGCGACGACGTCGTCGCCCTCGCCATGGTCGGCGACGGCGGCACCAGCGAGGGCGACTTCCACGAGGCACTGAACTTCGCCGCCGTCTGGCAGGCCCCCGTGGTCTTCCTCGTACAGAACAACGGCTTCGCGATCTCCGTACCGCTCGCCAAGCAGACCGCCGCCCCCTCCCTGGCCCACAAGGCCGTCGGATACGGCATGCCTGGCCGGCTCGTCGACGGCAACGACGCCGTCGCGGTCCACCAGGTGCTCTCCGAGGCGGTCGCCCGCGCCCGGCGCGGCGGCGGACCGACGCTGGTGGAGGCGGTGACGTACCGGATCGACGCCCACACCAACGCCGACGACGCCACCCGCTACCGCGGGGACAGCGAGGTCGAGGCCTGGCGGGCCCATGACCCGATCCTGCTCCTCGAGCGGGAGTTGACGGAGCGCGGGATGCTCGACGAGGAAGGCAAGCGGCAGGCCGCCGAGGCCGCCGAGACGATGGCCGCGGCGCTGCGCGAGCGGATGAACGCCGAGCCGGTCCTCGACCCGATGGACCTGTTCGCCCATGTCTACGCCGAGCAGACCGCCCAGCTGCGTGAGCAGGCCGCGCAGCTGCGCGCCGAGCTGGACGCCGCGGGCGACGACGCCTCGGCAGGCACCGAAGGTGATGTGCGATGACGACGACGCTGGCAGCGGCCAAGCCCGCCACGATGGCGCAGGCGCTGCAGCGCGCCATGCGCGACGCGATGGCCGAGGACCCGACCGTCCATGTGATGGGTGAGGACGTCGGCACGCTCGGCGGCGTCTTCCGGGTCACGGACGGCCTCGCCAAGGAGTTCGGTGAGGACCGCTGCACCGACACACCGCTCGCCGAGGCGGGCATCCTGGGGACGGCCGTCGGCATGGCCATGTACGGGCTGCGGCCCGTGGTCGAGATGCAGTTCGACGCCTTCGCCTACCCCGCCTTCGAGCAGCTGATCAGCCACGTCTCCCGGATGCGCAACCGCACGCGCGGCGCGATGCCGATGCCGATGGTCATCCGGGTGCCGTACGGCGGCGGGATCGGCGGCGTCGAGCACCACAGCGACTCCTCCGAGGCGTACTACATGGCGACTCCGGGGCTCCATGTCGTCACCCCCGCCACCGTCGAGGACGCCTACGGGCTGCTGCGGGCGGCCATCGCCTCCGACGACCCTGTGGTCTTCCTGGAGCCCAAGCGGCTCTACTGGTCCAAGGCGGCCTGGTCGCCCGAGGCGCCCACCGCCGTCGAGCCGATCGGCAAGGCGGTCGTGCGCCGCACCGGCCGCAGCGCGACCCTCGTGACCTACGGTCCGTCCGTGCCGGTCTGCCTGGAGGCCGCCGAGGCCGCCCAGGCCGAGGGCTGGGACCTGGAGGTCGTCGACCTGCGTTCGCTGGTGCCGTTCGACGACGAGACCGTCTGCGCCTCCGTACGGCGCACCGGCCGGGCCGTCGTCGTCCATGAGTCGACCGGCTTCGGCGGACCCGGCGGCGAGATCGCCGCACGGATCACCGAGCGCTGCTTCCACCACCTGGAGGCCCCGGTGCTGCGGGTGGCCGGCTTCGACATCCCCTATCCGCCGCCCATGCTGGAGCGGCACCACCTGCCTGGCGTGGACCGGGTCCTGGACGCGGTTGCGCGCCTGCAGTGGGAGGCGGGGAGCTGATGGCCCAGGTCCTGGAGTTCAAGCTGCCCGACCTCGGTGAGGGACTCACCGAGGCGGAGATCGTGCGCTGGCTCGTAGCCGTCGGCGACGTCGTCGCCATCGACCAGCCCGTCGTCGAGGTCGAGACCGCCAAGGCGATGGTGGAGGTCCCCTGCCCCTACGGGGGCGTGGTCACCGCCCGCTTCGGCGAGGAGGGCACCGAACTGCCTGTCGGTGCGCCCCTGCTGACCGTGGCGGTCGGACCCGTCGACGGAGCAACGCCCGGCGCGGCGCCCCAGGGTGCCTCCGCCCCGCCGACGGCTGCCGGCTCGTCCGGCGAAGGCTCCGGCAATGTGCTCGTCGGCTACGGCACCGGCGCTCCTGCCGCCCGCCGCCGCCGGGTACGCCCCACCAGCCTCACCGGGCCCGCCACGTCCGCAGCTCCCGTCGCTCCGGCAGCCCCCGTAGCCTCCACGGCCCCCGCGCCCTCCGTAGCGGCGGTGCGCGAGGCGTCCGGGCCCGTCCCGGTGATCTCGCCGCTCGTTCGCAAGCTCGCCCGGGAGAAGGGCCTCGACCTGCGGTCCTTGCAGGGCTCCGGGCCCGACGGGCTGATCCTGCGGGCGGACGTCGAGCAGGCGATCCGCGCCGCCGAGGCACCCGTCACCGCGCCGCCCGCAGCCACCGCCCCGGCGGCCGGCGCCGGGCTCACCGGCGAGCGGATCCCGCTGCGCGGCGTACGCGGCGCCGTCGCGGACAAGCTCTCCCGCAGCCGTACGGAGATCCCGGACGCGACCTGCTGGGTGGACGCCGACGCCACCGAACTCATGGCGGCCCGCGCCGCGATGAACGCGGCGGGCGGGCCGAAGGTCTCGCTGCTGGCGCTGCTCGCCCGTATCTGCACGGCCGCGCTCGCCCGCCACCCGGAGCTCAACTCCACGGTCGACATGGCCACGCGGGAGATCGTCCGGCTGCCCGCCGTGCACCTCGGGTTCGCGGCGCAGACCGACCGCGGCCTGGTCGTGCCGGTGGTCCGCGACGCGCAGGCCCGCTCGGCCGAATCGCTCACCGACGAGTTCGCCCGGCTGACCGAGGTGGCCCGGCAGGGCACGCTGACGCCGGCGGATCTGACCGGTGGGACGTTCACGCTGAACAACTACGGCGTGTTCGGGGTCGACGGCTCCACACCGATCATCAACCACCCGGAGGCGGCGATGCTCGGGGTCGGCCGGATCATCCCCAAGCCCTGGGTCCACCAGGGCGAACTGGCGGTCCGCCAGGTGGTCCAGCTGTCGCTCACCTTCGACCACCGCGTCTGCGACGGCGGTACGGCGGGCGGCTTCCTGCGGTACGTCGCGGACTGCGTGGAACAGCCGGTGGTGCTGCTGAGGACGCTTTAGCCGCACCGGCTCCCCCGGCGGGCGGGGCGCGGACCATACTGCTGGGGTGACCGCGTATGACGCCATTGTGCTCGCCGGGGGCGCCGCGAAGCGGCTCGGCGGGGCGGACAAGCCCGCGCTGAGCGTGGGCGGCCGCGCCCTGCTCGACCGCGTCCTGACCGCGTGCCGGACCGCCGGGCGCACCGTCGTCGTCGGCGGGCGAAGGCCTACCGCCCGGCCCGTCGTCTGGGCCCGCGAGGACCCGCCCGGCGGCGGACCGCTCGCCGCCCTCGACGCCGGGGTCCGGCAGGCCCGGGCCGACACCGTCCTCGTACTCTCCGCCGACCTGCCCTTCCTGGGCGAGGAGACGGTGGCGGACCTGCTCCACGCCCTGCGGCGGGAGGCCGGCGCGGAAGCGGCGCTCTGCGTGGACCCGGACGGCCGGGACCAGCCGCTCGTCGCGGCGTACCGGACGGAGCCGCTCCGGCGGGAGCTGGCCCTCGCCGCCACCGAACACGGCAGCCTCTCGGGGCTGCCGCTGCGGCTTCTGACCCAGGAACTCCGAATCGTCCGGGTCGCCGCCCGGCCCCTGGCCTCCTTCGACTGCGACACCTGGGGGGACATTGCCGCGGCCCGCGCCCGCATCAGGGAGCATGGGAACGTGCTGGACGAATGGATCACCGCAGTCAAGGACGAACTGGGCATCGAGATCGACGTCGACACCGGCGTGCTGCTCGATCTGGCCCGTGACGCCGCCCACGGCGTGGCGCGGCCCGCCGCGCCGCTGACGACCTTCCTGGTCGGTTACGCGGCCGGGCTGGCCGGGGCGGGCGGTGGCCCCGAAGCCGTCGCCGACGCGGCGCGCAAGGCCGCCGCGCTCGCCAACCGCTGGGCGGCCGAGTCACAGCCGGGCGACACCAAGGGCACCGAGGCCGGATGACGTCCCAGGAGCACGCCCCCCAGAACGGGCTCGCCGCCCAGGCCGCGCACGGCTCGGACCACGCCTTGACCGACCCTCGCGCCGCCCACGCCGCCCAGGCCGCGCACGGCTCGGACCACGCCTTGACCGACCCTCGCGCCGCCCACGCCGCCCACGGCCTGGACGCCCACCAGCCCGGCCCCCATGCCCACCAGCCCGGCCCCAACCCGTCCCTGCCCGGCTCCCAGGCGTCCCTGCCCGCCCCCCACGTCTCCCTGACCGACCCCCTCGCCCCGCACGACTCCGACGGCATGCACGACGCCCTCGCCCTGCTCGGGCCCGCCCCGGCAGCGGCGGATCGGCGCCCGTACGCGGACGCGTCCGACCCTGGCCGCCCCACCGGCCCGAGGAACGAGACGTCCCAGCCCGCCGCCCCCGCAGGAGACCCGGAGAGCACACCGGCCGGCGCCGGCCCCGCCCCCGCGGCCGCCCCGTCCCCCGCCTCGCCCTCCGCGGTCGCGCCGCACCGCTCCACGACCTGGCCCGAGGCCCGGGCCGTCGCCGCGCGGGCCGGGCGCGGGAGCGCGCGGGAGGCGGTTGCCGTACCCCTGGCGGAGGCGCTCGGGCGCGTGCTGGCCGGGCCGCTGGTCGCGCTCACCGACCTGCCGTCGTTCGACACCTCCGCGATGGACGGCTGGGTCGTCGCCGGACCCGGGCCCTGGGAGCCGCGCCAGGACGACTCCGTCCTGGCCGGACACGCGCCCACCGAGCCCCTCGCCGACGGCACCGCCGTACGGATCGCGACCGGCGCCCGGATCCCCCAGGACGCCACCGCCGTGATCCGCAGGGAGCACTCCCGCATCGACGCCGCCGGCCGGCTCCACGCCCTGCGGGACGTCGTCCCCGGCCAGGACATCCGGCCGCGCGCCCAGGAGTGCCGCACCGGCGATCCGCTGCTGCCCGCGGGCTCCGTGGTCAGTCCCGCCGTACTCGGCCTGGCCGCGGCCGCCGGGTACGACGAGCTGCTCACCGCCGGCCGCCCCCGCGTGGAGGTACTGGTCCTCGGCGACGAACTGCTCACCGAAGGCCTCCCCCACGACGGGCTCATCCGCGACGCACTCGGTCCGATGCTCGGCCCCTGGCTGGGGGCGCTCGGTGCCGACGTCATCGCGGTCCGGCGCGTCGGTGACACCGCCGACGCCCTCCACGAGGCCGTCACCGGCTCCGGTGCGGACCTCGTCGTCACCACCGGCGGCACGGCGGCCGGACCCGTCGACCACGTCCACCCGGTGCTGCGCAAGGCCGGCGCCGAACTGCTCGTCGACGGCGTGAAGGTGCGCCCCGGTCATCCCATGCTGCTCGCCCGTCTCACCGACGGCAGGCATCTGGTCGGACTGCCCGGCAACCCGCTCGCCGCCGTCTCCGGCCTGCTCACCCTCGCCGCACCGCTGCTGCGCGCCCTGGCCGCCCGGCCGGAGCCGGAGCCGTACCGGGTGCCCGTGCACGAAGAGGTCCAGGGGCACCCGTACGACACCCGGCTTGTGCCGGTCTCCCACCGCCGGGGCGGGGTCCTGCCGCTGCACTACAACGGGCCCGCCATGCTGCGCGGCATCGCCGCCGCCGACGGTCTGGCCGTCGTACCGCCCGGAGGCGCCCGGCCAGGGGACGAACTGGAGATCCTCGACCTACCCTGGTCGGCGGGGTCGGCGACGTCGACGGGGCCGGCCGAAGGGGTGTGTTTCACGTGAAACTTCACGGCCACGACGCCATCGCGCGCACCGCCGACGAGCACATCGACACCGCGCGGGTCAAAATCCCCCGCAAACTCGTCGAACGCCCGCTGCGGCAGGTCGGCAAGCGGCTGCTGATGGCCCTCGGGGTACTCGTACTGACCGTCGTCATCGTCTATCTCGACCGCGCCGGCTACCACGACAACGCCGACGGCAGCGTCGACCTGCTCGACGCCGTCTACTACGCGACCGTCACCCTCTCCACCACGGGCTACGGCGACATCGTTCCCCACAGCGACAGCGCACGGCTGGTGAACGTGCTGCTGGTGACCCCGCTGCGGGTGCTATTCCTGATCATCCTGGTCGGCACGACACTCGAGGTCCTCACGGAACGGACCCGGGAGGAGTGGCGGCTGAACCGCTGGAGGGCCACCTTGCGCGACCACACCGTCATCGTCGGATTCGGCACGAAGGGCCGCTCCGCCATCCAGACGCTCTGCGCGACCGGTCTCCGGAAGGACCAGATCGTCATCGTCGATCCCAGCAGCAAGGTGATCGAGGCCGCCAACGCAGACGGTTTCGTCGGCGTGATCGGCGACGCCACCCGCAGCGACGTCCTGCTGCGCGCGGAGCTCCAGAAGGCCCGCCAGATCGTCATTGCCACCCAGCGCGACGACACGGCCGTACTGGTGGCGCTCACCGCCCGCCAGCTCAACCGCGGCGCGAAGATCGTCGCCGCGGTCCGTGAGGAGGAGAACGCGCCGCTGCTGCGCCAGTCCGGTGCGGACGCCGTCATCACCAGCGCGAGCGCCGCCGGCCGCCTGCTCGGCCTGTCGGTCCTCAGCCCCAGCGCCGGCACGGTGATGGAGGACCTGATCCAGCAGGGATCGGGCCTCGATCTGGTCGAGCGGCCGGTGATAAAGAGCGAGGTCGGCAAGAGCCCCCGGGAGACCGACGACCTGGTGGTGAGCGTGCTGCGCGGACACCGGCTGCTCGGCTACGACGACCCGGCCGCCAACCCGCTCCAGCTCACCGACCGGCTGATCACGATCGTGCGCGCGCGACCGGTCCCGTCGCTCTCCACCCCGCCCGAGTAGCCTCGCCGCCATGCATGCGATCACGATTCCGGAACCCGGTGGCCCCGAGGCGCTCGTCTGGTCCGAGGTGCCCGATCCCGTGCCCGGCGAGGGCGAGGTGCTCGTCGAGGTGGCGGCCACCGCCGTCAACCGCGCCGATCTGCTGCAACGGCAGGGCTTCTACGATCCCCCGCCCGGCTCTTCCCCGTACCCCGGCCTCGAATGCTCCGGCCGCATCGCCGAGCTCGGTCCCGGGGTCTCCGGCTGGTCCGTCGGCGACGAGGTGTGCGCCCTGCTGGTGGGCGGCGGGTACGCGCAGAGGGTTGTCGTCCCCGTCGGCCAGCTGCTGCCCGTGCCCGAGGGCGTCGACCTGGTCGCGGCGGCCGCGCTGCCGGAGGCGACCGCGACCGTCTGGTCCAACATCTTCATGATCGCCCACCTGCGGCCGGGCGAGACGCTGCTGGTGCACGGCGGGGCGAGCGGTATCGGCACCATGGCGATCCAGCTCGCCAAGGCCGTCGGCGCCCGGGTCGCGGTCACCGCGGGCAGCCCGGCGAAGCTGGCCCGCTGCGCCGAGCTGGGCGCGGACATCCTGATCGACTACCGCGAGCAGGACTTCGTGGAGGAGCTGCGCAAGGCGACCGACGGGGCGGGCGCGGATGTCATCCTCGACATCGTCGGCGCGAAGTACCTGGACCGGAACGTACGCGCCCTCGCGGTCAGCGGACGCCTGGCCGTCATCGGTCTCCAGGGCGGTGTGAAGGGCGAGTTGAACATCGGCGCCCTGATGGCGAAGCGCGCCGCGATCACGGCGACGACGCTGCGAAGCCGCCCGCTGCACGAAAAGGCGGCGATCGTCGCGGCCGTACGGGAGCATGTCTGGCCGCTGATCGGCGCGGGCGCGGTCCGGCCTGTCGTCGACCGCACGCTGCCGCTCCAGGACGCCGCGGAGGGCCACCGCGCCGTGGAGACGAGCGCCCACGTGGGCAAGGTCCTGCTGGTGGCCCCGCAGGGTCCCGCGCCGGCCTGAGCGAACGCCAACCAGCCCAACAAGGGATCAGGGCCCCGGAGCCGATGCTCCAGGGCCCTGACCCGCACGTCCGGCGGATACGGCTACAGGTACGGCCCCGACCGCACCCCGGCGTGGCCCGGTTCGTCGCTGTCCTCGTGGGAGCCGCCCGGCGGCAGCGCCCGGCGCATCTGCTCCAGCTGGGCGCGGGCCGCCATCTGCTGGGCGAACAGGGCCGTCTGGATGCCGTGGAAGAGGCCCTCCAGCCAACCCACCAGCTGGGCCTGCGCGATGCGCAGTTCCGCCTCCGAGGGGATGGCCTCGTCGGTGAACGGCAGGGACAGCCGCTCCAGTTCCTCGACCAGCTCCGGCGCCAGCCCGTCCTCGAGCTCCTTCACGGAGCTCGCGTGGATGTCCTTGAGTCTGACCCGGCTCGCCTCGTCCAGAGGAGCCGCGCGGACTTCCTCCAGGAGCTGCTTGATCATGCTGCCGATGCGCATGACCTTCGCCGGCTGTTCGACCATGTCCGTCACGGGAACCTCGCGCGACTCGTCGTCGGCGCCGCCGATCGCCATCCCGTCCTGTCCGACCACCAGGACCTGGGGGCTCTCCTGCGACCGTTCACTCCTCGGCATCTCCATGCCGCCATTCTCTCGCACACATGCTGTCAGACACGGTGTGCCCCCGTGGGACGGTGATCCACCCTCCCACGGGGGCACGACTACCGGGGCCTACGGCCGCCCGGGCCCGTCAGGTCGCCGCGCGGCGGGCCAGCGCGCCACGGGAGCGGGTGACCAGCGCGGCCAGCAGCGCGGCCCCCAGCGGGACCGCCACCAGCAGGGCCGCCAGCGTCTCCCACGGGACGACGATGGGCACATGCGGCGGGTTGACGCCGCCCCAGCCCCCGTCCAGGGCCTGCTGGTAGAACTTCAGCTCCTGGCGCTCCTCGGTGAGGCGCAGCCCGACCGCCGGCAGGACACCGGCCGCCGACCCGAGCACCACACCCATCGCGGCCACCACCCCGCATTGGAATCCGCTGAGCGTACGGCGGACCCGCGGCGGCGCGCCGACGGCGGCGAGCGTCTTCAGATCGGCCTCGGCGTCGGCCTGTGCGAGGCCGGTGGCGATACCGGCGGCGCCGATGGTGATGAGACCGGCGAAGACCGTCAGGGCGAGCAGCACGATGCTGTTCTTGCTGACGAATCCTTCCTCCAGGTGGAGGTTGGCGGCGCTGCCGATCCGGGCGATCTCCGCGTCGAGCTTCTGCCGCTGCTCGCTGCTGGGCATCTGATCGGTGGAGTAGAACGCACCGTACGGGACGGCACGCAGACCGGCCTCCTTGGCCGTGGCCGGGCTGATGACGCCGGAGAGGCCGTAGCTCTTGGTGCCGTCGGGCATCAGGTACGTACCGAACGTCTTGGTCTCGCCGGGTGCCTCCAGGCCCTTCTCACTGGCCCGGTCGGCCGCCTCGGTGTCGGTGATCAGCTTGATGCCGATCTTCCCGGCCTTGTCGAGCTGGCGCTTGTCGAACGAGACGATCTTGCCGTCGGCGAGGGCCTTCTCGGCCGCGCTGTCGTTGATGCCGAGGATCTTCAGCAGCTTGGCGTCGGCGATCAGCAGCCCGCCCTCGATGTAGGCGCCGCCTTCGTTGCTCGACGCGCAGCGCCAGTCCTTGGCGAGGTCACGCCGCTGCTCCTTGGTGAACCGCTCCGAGGGGTCCGAACCGTCGGTGGTCGAAGCCCACAGCGGGCACACGTTGGCCTTCGGGACGACGATCTCGTAGCGCCCGCAGCCCTTTTCGCCGGAGTACATCGAGGAGCAGTTCGCCTTGCCGACCGCGATCCGGTCGACATCGGCGCGCAGGTCGACGGGGAAGTGCCGCTGCACCGCCTCGCGTACGGCCGGGACGTCCCGGCCGCCGTCCTCGTCGATCATCACGGAGACCGCGCCGTAGGGCAGTTCGGCCCGGTACGTGGCCCGGTCCTGGGCGTCCCTGCTCGCCGCGTACGTGGCGACGGCGACGGTGCCCGCGACGGCGGCCAGGACGGCGGCGACGGCGGGAGCCGTACGGCCCCGGTTGCGGACCGCGTCCCGCAGGGCGAGCCGCGGCGACAGCGGCATCCAGCGGCCGAGCCGGCCGAAGAGGCCGACCAGGGCGGGGGTGAGAGCGACGACGCCCAGCTCCGCGAGGGCGCTGCCGGCCGCGACGATGACGAACTGGTCGCTGACGACGGAGCCGTACAGCGCGATGGCGGCACCGGTCGCGACCGCGACGAGTCCGACGACGGGCAGGACGCGGCTGCTGCGGCGTACGCCACGGCGGCCGGTCAGCGAGGCGAGGACGGTCTGCCGGGAGGCGGTGATCGCCGGGACGATCGCGGCGAGCAGACCGGTGAGGACGGCCAGCAGGGCGATGCCGAGCAGTTCCAGCGGCCGGACGTCGAAGCTGCCGAACCGCTTGCCCATGGAGTCCTCGAGGACCGGCTGGAGGGCGAAGGTGAGGACGATGCCGAGGACCGTGCCGATGACGGCCGCGGCGACACCGATGACCAGTCCGCCGGCCAGCACGATGGCGCGGATGTGGCGGCGGTCACCGCCGTTGGCGCCGACGAGCCCGAGCTGGCGGCGCGAGCGGCGGGCGCCCACGGCGAACGCGGGACCGGCGAGCAGGCAGATCTCCAGCATGGCGAGACCGACGACCGTGCCGATGGCGGCGAGCGCGGCGGCCTGCGCTCCCGCGCTCAGCTCGTAGTTGTTCCACCCCTCCTTCTGGAAGAGCGGCACATCGGCGTCGGCGGGCGGGTTGAGCTGAACGGCCGCGGACGCGACCAGCACGCCCTTCTTGTTGGTCTCCACGACCATGTTCCACGTGAAACCACCGTCGATCTTGAGCAGATACGTGGTGGAGACCCCCTGCGACTGCAGCCCGGCCGCCTCGAGGGCCTTCCCGTACGGCGCGAGGAAGGCGCCGGGAAGCGCGTTGACCTGGCTGTTCTTCAGGTCGCTGGGCAGTTCGTAGGCGCCGACGATGCGGTACGTACGGTCGAAGCCACGGGCCGTCAGGGTCTGACCCACCTTCAGGCCGCTGGCCTCCAGGAACGCGGTGGTCGCGGCGACCTCGTCGGACTTCTTGGGGAAGTGGCCCTGCTGGAGGGTCATGATGCCCCGGGCCATCGGGTCGGCGGCCTTCAGCTCACGTATCTCGGTCTGCAGCAGACCGTGCGCCGTACGCAGCTTGGCGCCGCCCGAGCTGTCCACCAGGGTGGTGCCACCGGCCGGGACGGCCTTGCTGACATCGGTGCCGCCACTGGGCCAGGGCGCGTTCTCGTAGTCCTTGGCGGGGGCGTAGTTCTCGGCGTCCGGGCTCTGCAGGATCGCAGCGCCGCCGAGTTCGGGGTCGGAGAGGCGGGCGTCGGCGGCGCCCAGGGAGCGCTCCAGCTTTTCCTGCGTGGAGAGTTCGGAGCTGCGCAGGGTGAGGTCGGCGGCGCTCACACCGAGGATGGGCAGGGCGATCATCGCGAGGACGAGGAAGCTGCGTCCCTTGAAGCGCCAGGCGTCACGGCGGGCGATACGCACCGCGGCGCGCCAGGAGTGGAACCAGTTCGTCACCGCTGGCCCGCCTGGCCGGTCAGGAGCGAGTCGGCGTCGCTGCGGACGGTCTGGTCGACGACGGCGCCGTCGCGCAGGAAGACCACACGGTCGGCCCAGGCGGCGAACCGGGGCTCGTGGGTGACCAGGACACCGGCGGCTCCGGCGTCGCAGCGGGCGCGCAGCAGGGCGAGGACCGATTCGCCGGTCTCGGAGTCGAGGGCGCCGGTCGGCTCGTCCGCGAGGACCAGGCGCCGGTCGCCCACGAGGGCGCGGGCGATGGCGATGCGCTGCTGCTGGCCGCCGGACATCTCGTCGGGGAAGCGGTCGGCGAGGTGGCCGAGCTCCATCTCCTCCAGCGCCGCGAGGGCTTCGACGCGGGCCTTGCGGGCGGAGACGCCGTCGAGCTCGCGCGGCAGGGCCACGTTCTCGGCGGCGGTGAGCGCCGGGATGAGGTTGTAGTCCTGGAAGACGTAGCCGATGCTGCGGCGGCGCAGCGCCGAGAGGACCTTGCGGTCGCCGGAGGTGATGTCGGTGTTCTCGACGATCACCCGCCCCGAGGTGGGGGAGTCGAGCCCGCCCGCGATGGTGAGCAGGGTGGACTTGCCGGACCCGGACGGGCCCATGACGGCGACGAGTTCACCGGGGAAGACGTCGAGGTCGATGCCGCGCAGGGCGTGCACCTCGGTGGCGCCGGAGCCGTGGACGCGGGTCAGCTGCTGCAGCTGCAGCACGGGCTGCTGTGCCTGCTGCGATCGTTCGGACATGGAGAGGGGTCCCCCTTGGACGTACGCCGACGTACGGGACGTACGGGACGTACGGAGCGGTTTACGGAGCGGATTGACGGGTGGTGACGCGGGCGGCGTCAGCGCCGTGGGGTCCGGCCCACCTCGGCGGTGGGTTCGGGCGTGGCTGTCGGTGTGGCCACAGCGTCGTGTGCGGTTGCCGGGGCCGAGGTTGTGGAAGTGGTCGAGGCAGTCACGGCGGTCGAGGCAGCCGGTGTTGCCGCGGCGGTCGGGCCGGACCGCGCGGCGGCCAGGGAGAGCCGGATCAGCCGGGCCTCGCAGTGGTCGAGCCAGCGGGCCTCGGCCTCGGTCTGGAAGATCAGCTGTTCCAGGACGAGCAGCCATGCCACGTCGTCGCGTTCCTGCCGACCGCCGCCTTCCAGGGCGCTGATCGCCTGGAACTTGAGCCGGGTGTAGTCCTGCATCGCCTTCACGGTGTGCCGGCGCTGGGACTGGATCACGGCCCGGATGTCGACGCCCGAGGCGCCGACCGCCATGGCCAGCTTGATGGCCAGCTCGTCGCGGGCCGGACTGGTGCGGTCCACGGGGCGCTCGAACCAGGTCCTGAGCTCCTCCCGGCCCGCTTCGGTGATCGTGTAGAGGGCGTGGCCGGCGTCGTCCTCGCCGCTCTGGGCGACCATGCCGTCGCGCTCCAGGCGGCCGAGTGTCGTGTAGACCTGGCCCACGTTGAGCGGCCAGGTCGCGCCGGTCCGGGACTCGAACTCCGTACGGAGCTGAGAGCCGTAACGCGGGCCGCGTTCGAGGAGGGCCAGAAGGCCGTGGCGGATCGACATACTCAGTATGTATACCGAGTATGTCCTCGTGGACAACCGACCTGAGAGGGAACGCGGAGGTCCGTCGCAAGGAGGACGCGGGGCGCCGCGAGCGCTCAGCGGCGCCTGAGCCGCACCCCGAGGAAACCGATGCCGAGACCGACCATCGTGAGCCCCGCGCCCAGTGTCAGCACAGGAACCTGCCGGTCGGAAGGGGTGGCGACGGTGCGCGGAAGATGCGCCCGGGCCGCCGCGGGAGCCGTCGCCGGCGGTGAGACGGCAGGCGTCTCCTCCCTCTCCGGTACCGCTTCCGCGGTCGCGTCCGGCTGCTCCTCGCGGTCCTCCTCTGTTGCGGTTCTGGTACCAACCGGGTCCTCGGGGGCGGACGGGCGCACCGGCACCGCGCTCTGGAGAGACGCCGGCTTGCGCCCCGGCCGTACGCGCCCCTCCCCGGCCGGACGCCCCGCGAGCGACGCGGAGACGGACGGCTCGGCGGGCGGGCTCGGCTTCCTGGACACGGCCGCCGGACCGGCTGCGGGCCGGGCCCCCGGCGGCGTGGCGGCCCCGGCCGGCGGGCCGGTGACGCCACCGGCCGGTTCCGATGCCGGCGCCGATGCCGATGCCGAGGTGGAGGTCGTCGCGGATGCCGACGCCGGTACGGAAGGCCAAGCGGCCCCGGCCCCAGCGCCTGATCCCGCCCCCGGGCCCCACACGGCCCCCGTCGGTGACGCGCCCCCCGGCACCCGCGTCCCGGCCCCCCACCCTTGCCCAGCCCCCGGCCCGCGCCCGGTCGCCTGTCCGCCCTGTGCTGTATGCGGCCCGTTCGGTGGCGGCCCGCTCTCCGCCCCGTACGCGACGGGGGGAGCGGACAGCAGCAGCGCCGCGACCGCCGGAGCGAGCGACCAGCGCGCCCACCGTGCCGTCGCGCGCCTGCGGAGTCCTGGAGTCACCGGGTGACCCCCTCCCTGCCGAGCCGCCGAGGTTCCCGCTCAGCGTCACACGCCGGAACACTTCCGGCATCTCGTGAAGAGCGCCCGATACAGGGCCAAATGAGGCAAAACGCAGCGAAGGCCCGGCGCGCCTCATCCGCGCCGGGCCTTCGACCAGGTTGTCTTTCGGGCTCTCCGGGCCTGCCGTGCCGACGGCGCCCCGGGGTCCGCTACTGCGGCGGGTTGCCCGTGGAGATCTCCAGCGTCAGCTCGATTTCTTCCTTCTTCACGTCCGAGTCCGCCGGCGGGAACTGGTTGAGGACCGTCCCCTCGCCGTAGGTGGCCTCGTCGACCGGCGTCTGCTTCATGATCTTCCAGCCGGCGGCCTGGACGCACTCCTTCACCGACTGGATGTTCTTGTAGCGGAAGTCGGGCAGCTCGAACTTCTCCGGGTCCTCACTGGACTCGGTCGGCTCGGTGCACTCCTTCTTGTCGATCGTCTTCGTCAGGTCGGGGCCCTTGTGACCGGGCGCCGCCGACGTCCCGCCGGTGTTCCCGCCGGAGCCCGCCTCCGTGTTGTCGCCCTTCATCGAGATCGCCGTGATCACACCGCCGACGGCGATCAGCGCCACCACGATCGCGCCCACGACGACCGGCATGTTCCGCTTCCCGCCGCCCGCGCCGCCGCCCGACCGCGCGACGGGCTGCTGCGGCATCGTGCTGTACGGAGCCGGGGTCTGGTACGCCGGGCCGGGCGCCGGGGTCGGGGCGGCCTGCGGGTAGCCGTAGCTCGGCGTCGGAGCCGGGGTCGGCGGACCGTACGGGCCGGGGGGCTGCGTCTGCGGCGCCTGGTACGGCGTCTGCACGCTGTGCGGGCCCGGCGCGGGGGTGCCCTGGCCGACCGGCGGGAACACCGCCGAGCCCACGCCCGAGCCGCTGCTGACCGGACCGCCCGCCACGATGACCGGCGCGCCCGTCTGCCCGGCCGACATCACCCGCAGGCACTCGTCGCGCATGGCGGCCGCGCTCGGGAAGCGCTCGTTCGGGTTCTTCTTCAGGGCCCGGGCGACGAGTGCGTCCATCGCCGGGGACACCGAGCGGTTGATGGAGGACGGCGCGACCGGCTCCTCCTGGACGTGTGCGTACGCGATGGCGAGCGGCGAGTCCGCGTCGAACGGCAGACGGCCCGTCAGCAGCTGGAAGAGCATGATGCCGACCGAGTACAGGTCGGACCGGGCGTCCACGCCCCGCCCGAGGGCCTGCTCGGGCGAGAGGTACTGCGGAGTGCCGACGACCATGCCGGTCTGCGTCATCGAGGTGACACCCGACTGCATGGCGCGCGCGATACCGAAGTCCATCACCTTGACGACGCCGCGCTTGGTCATCATCACGTTGCCCGGCTTGATGTCGCGGTGGACCAGGCCCATCTCGTGGCTGGTCTCCAGCGCGGCCAGCACGTCGGCCGTCACCTTCAGCGCCTTGTCGGCCGGCATCGCGCCGTAGGACTGGATGTCCGCCTGGAGCACCGACCCGAGGGGCTGCCCCTCGACGTACTCCATGACGATGTACGGCATCAGCGAGCCGTCGAGCTCGTCCTCGCCCGTGTCGAAGACCGACACGATGTTGGTGTGTGACAGCTTCGCGACGGCCTGCGCCTCACGGCGGAAGCGCTCCCGGAACGACTGCTCACGCCCGAGCTCCGTATGGAGCGTCTTGATGGCGACCTGCCGGTCCAGCGCGCTGTCGTAGGCCAGATAGACCGACGCCATGCCGCCTTCGCCGAGCAGGTCGCGAAGCTGGTACCGGCCGCCCGCGACGGAACCGCCTGCGTAGCGGCCCTGTGCGCCGTCCTGGCTCATTCTTGCTTCCCCCTACGCGCGCGTGGCGGCGATGATCCTTAATTTACGGGCCAAGTCTGCCCCAGGGCACCGACACGTCAAGCCGGGTGCCCGTTCCGTGACCGTACGCACAAGAAGCGTCTCGGAAGCGTTACCGGAACCGGACCGAATTTGCACCGGTGTACGGGGAACCGGTTGGATGGCCCGCCCATCTCGGACCGGGGTGTCGTAGGAAGCCTGTAGCGTGACATGGCGTAGCACTCGAAACCGCGCAGGCGAACACAGCACGCGGACAGAAACGACGGCGAGGACTGATGGCACCCGAACCCGAAGCAGGCGGCGGCGTGTCGGATGCGGAGTCATGGGGCGTCGGCGGGCTGGTCGGCGACGGCCGCTACCGGCTGACGCACCGTCTCGGACGCGGCGGCATGGCGGAGGTCTTCGCCGCGGAGGACGTACGGCTCGGCCGCACGGTCGCCGTGAAGCTGCTGCGCGCGGACCTCGCCGAGGACCCGGTCTCCAAGGCCCGCTTCACCCGTGAGGCGCAGTCCGTCGCGGGGCTCAACCACCACGCGATCGTGGCGGTGTACGACTCCGGCGAGGACATCGTGAGCGGCCACCCGGTGCCGTACATCGTGATGGAGCTGGTCGAGGGACGCACCATCCGCGATCTGCTGATCAGCGCGGAGGCACCGGGCCCCGAGCAGGCGCTCATCATCGTCTCCGGGGTGCTGGAGGCGCTGGCCTACTCGCACCAGCACGGCATCGTGCACCGTGACATCAAGCCCGCCAACGTCATCATCACCAACAGCGGCGCGGTGAAGGTGATGGACTTCGGCATCGCGCGCGCCCTGCACGGCGCGCAGTCGACGATGACCCAGACCGGCATGGTCATGGGCACCCCGCAGTACCTCTCGCCCGAGCAGGCGCTGGGCAAGGCCGTCGACCACCGCTCCGACCTGTACGCCACGGGCTGTCTCCTCTACGAACTGCTGGCCCTGCGGCCGCCGTTCACCGGCGAGACCCCGCTGTCGGTGGTCTACCAGCACGTCCAGGACGCGCCCGTGCCGCCGTCGAAGGTGGCCGGCGGCTGCCCGCCGGAGCTCGACGGCCTGGTCATGCGCTCCCTCGCCAAGGACCCGGACGACCGGTTCCAGAGCGCCGAGGAGATGCGCGGACTGGTCCAGTACGGGCTGGACAGACTCCAGCAGCAGGGCAGCCACACGGGCATGTGGAACACCGGCCCGGTGGACATGCACGACGCCGCTGGCACCCCCGTCGGCGGTACGGCCGCGGCCACCGCCGTCATGGGGCACCCGGTCCACGGCGACACCTCGCAGGGCGCGATCCTGCCGCCGATGAACCCGGACGACGGCGGCTACGACGGCGGTTACGCCCGCCAGGGCGGGAAGGACGGCCGGGGCAAGCTGCTGCTGCTCGTCGCCCTCGCCCTGATCGCGATCACCGCCGGTGTCGTCTACGCCGTCAACAAGGCGCAGCAGCCCTCGGGCGGGACGACGAACAAGCCGACCATCTCCACCAGCCCGAGCACGCCGCAGACTTCGCCGAGCCCCTCGGAGAAGTCGGAGGAGCCGTCGGACGAGCCGGAGGACCCCTCCACGGGCGACGACGACTGGAACCACAACCCGCCGCCGGTGAGGCCGTCCGACCCCAAGACCGAGCCCCCGACGCCGTCCGGCAGCAGCTCCTCGTCGCCCGGAACGACCGAGGGCGGTACGGGCACCTCGGAGGGGACCACGGAAGGCACCACCGAGGGGACGACCGAGGGGACCACGGAAGGCACCACCGAGGGCACCACGGAAGGGACCACGGAGGGGACGACCGAGGGAACCTCCGAGGGCGGCAACGGCAGCAACACCAACACCGGGACCAGCAGCGGCACGGGCACCAGCACCGGCACGGTCGCCGGCGCCGACACCAAGGGCACCACCGCCGGCACGGGCAGCGGCTGACCCGACGCCGGCGGCGCCACGCCTCTCACCGGGTGCCCCACCCCGTGCGTCACCCGGTGAACGCCTCGCACACGGCCGCGTACTCACGGGTCCACCACACCGCCAGGGCCGACACCGCAGGAAACTGCGGGTCGGCCCTGCGGTCGTGCAGCTGGTACCGCCAGCGCAGTATCCAGAAGTCGTTGAGCCGCTCCCACCACACCCGGTGCACCGCCGCGGCCAGTTCGGCCGCGTCCGCACTGGCGGCCCGCCGGTAGGCGCGCGCATACGCCCGTACCTTCGGCAACTCCAGTTCACCCGCGGGCCGTACGAAGAAGATGGCAGCGGCCCGTACCGCCTCCTCCGCGCGGGGCTGTACGCCGAGCCGGTCCCAGTCGACGATGGCGGCGGGCTCCGCTCCCCGGTAGAGCAGGTTCAGCGGATGGAAGTCGCCGTGCACCCAGCCGCCGGCGTCCGCGGGCGGCGGACGCCGGTGGGCGTGCTCCCGCAGCAGGATCCGCCGCTCCAGCAGGCGGTGTTCGGCGAGTTCGTCGAAGTTGTCGCGGGGCACCCGGGCGCGCACCTGGCCGAGGAGTTCGTCGATGACGCCGTAGGTGTCGGCGGGGTCGGCGCTCTCGTAGCGCCGGCGCGGGCCCGGCTCCATCACCCGCTCCAGGCAGGTGTGGACGAGCCCCAGGAGTGAGCCGAGGCGCCGCGACTCCACGGTCGTCAGCTGCGCGCCGTCGCGGTGGCGGCCGTCGACCCAGGGATGCAGGGCGTAGCAGCGTCCGCCGATCACCGTGACCGTGCCGCCGTCGGTGTCCTCCAGGGGCGGGGCGACCGGCACCCCGAGCGACTGGAGCCGCTGGGTGGCGCGGTGCTGGCGGGCGATGGCCTCGTGATCGCCGTCGAGATGGTGCTTGAGGAAATAGGCGCCACGGGTGGTGGCGAGGCGGTAGCCGCGGTTCAGCAGGCCGAGGGTGACGGGTTCGCACGAGAGCGGTTCGCCGGCGTCGGCGTAGCGGCGGAGCAGAGCGGGGACGGGCGGGGAGGGTGCATATGAGCGCGGCACTCGCCAGATGTTAGATCACGGAACGTGGTCCGATTGTCGCTCCCCGAAGTGCTCGATCTTACGTACAGTGACGAACTGGGGTTCGATTCTCATGGAGATAAGATCGAAAGCTTCTCGGTCCACCCGCCGCGGCGCCCGCACCCTTTCGTGCGATCTTGGGTCAGCGGCGCTCGGCCTGCATTCGCGCCACATACGCGGCGGCCTGGGACCGCCGCTCCATGCCCAGCTTGGACAGCAGGCTGGACACGTAGTTCTTGATCGTCTTCTCGGCGAGATGCAGCCGCTCGCCGATCGCCCGGTTGGTCAGCCCCTCCCCGATCAGATCCAGGATCTTGCGCTCCTGCTCGGTCAGGTTCGCCAGCCGGTCGTCCCCCTTGGGGCTGTTTCCGTCCCGCAGGCGCTCCAGCACCCGCGCGGTCGCCACCGGATCCAGCAGCGACTTGCCCGCCGCCACGTCCCGTACGGCCTGCAGCAGCTCATTGCCTCGGATCGCCTTCAGGACATAACCCGAGGCCCCCGCCATGATCGCGTCGAAGAGGGCCTCGTCGTCCGCGAAGGAGGTCAGCATCAGACATTTGATGCCATCGTCCAACGACCGGATTTCGCGGCACACCTCCACACCGCTGCCATCGGGCAGCCGGACGTCGAGCACAGCCACGTCAGGGCGCGTCGCAGGGATCCTGACCAGGGCATCCGCCGCCGTGCCGGCCTCACCGACGACCTCGATGTCGTCCTCGACGGAGAGAAGTTCATGAACGCCACGCCGGACGACCTCGTGGTCATCCAGTAGAAATACGGTGATTTTTCCTTCTTCGCGCACGGAGTCAGTCTCACATATTCACTCTTCCCGTGCCCGGGGTGACCGGGATAACGTGCCGGTGTTCCGGCGGCCTGCAAGGCTGTAACCAGCGCTCTGACCAGCTGCTGTTCCCGCATTCCTCGATTTACTTGGAAATCCAAGCAAAATCGCAGGTCAAATGGGGTTTCGCAGTAATGCGAAGCACTGGGTAACGTGCCTGTGACAGGGCACTCGCCGGGGCACCTGTCACGCCTGTTCCCGGCCGAGTCGCACCCACCCCGTGCCACGGGTACGGATACAGGCGAGCCGCACTGGTTCCCGGCGGACCCCGGGGGCCGGACAGACGGAGGAGCACGCACGTGACCGTGGAGAGCACTGCCGCGCGCAAGCCGCGACGCAGCAGCGGCACCAAGCGCACCGCCAGCGCGGGCGCGAAGAAGCCACAGAGTTCCGAGCCCCAGCTCGTACAGCTGCTGACGCCCGAGGGGGAGCGCGTCCAGCACCCTGAGTACGACATCGACCTGACGGCCGAGGAACTGCGCGGGCTCTACCGCGACATGGTCCTCACCCGTCGCTTCGACGCCGAGGCCACCGCCCTGCAGCGCCAGGGCGAGCTCGGACTGTGGGCATCGCTGCTCGGCCAGGAAGCCGCCCAGATCGGCTCCGGCCGGGCCCTGCGGGACGACGACTACGTCTTCCCCACCTACCGCGAGCACGGCGTCGCCTGGTGCCGCGGGGTCGACCCGACCAACCTCCTGGGCATGTTCCGTGGCGTGAACCACGGCGGCTGGGACCCCAACAGCAACAATTTCCACCTGTACACGATCGTGATCGGCTCGCAGACGCTGCACGCCACCGGCTACGCCATGGGCGTCGCCAAGGACGGCGCCGACTCCGCCGTCATCGCCTACTTCGGCGACGGCGCGTCCAGCCAGGGCGACGTCGCCGAGTCGTTCACCTTCTCCGCGGTCTACAACGCCCCGGTCGTCTTCTTCTGCCAGAACAACCAGTGGGCCATCTCCGAGCCCACCGAGAAGCAGACCCGCGTCCCGCTCTACCAGCGCGCCCAGGGCTTCGGCTTCCCCGGCGTCCGCGTCGACGGCAACGACGTCCTCGCCTGCCTGGCCGTCACCCGCTCCGCGCTGGAGCGCGCCCGCCGCGGCGAGGGCCCCACCCTCGTCGAGGCCTTCACCTACCGCATGGGCGCCCACACCACCTCCGACGACCCGACCAAGTACCGGGCCGACGAGGAGCGCGCCGCGTGGGAGGCCAAGGACCCGATCCTGCGCCTGAAGGCCTACCTCGAGAACGAGGGCCACGCCGACGCCGCCTTCTTCGAGGAGCTGGAGGCCGAGAGCGAGGCCCTCGGCAAGCGCGTCCGCGAAGCCGTCCGCGCCATGCCCGACCCCGACCACATGGCGATCTTCGAGAACGTCTACGCCGACGGACACGCGCTCGTCGACGAGGAGCGCGCGCAGTTCGCCGCCTACCAGGCGTCGTTCGCCGACTCCGCGCCCGAGGAGGCCAAGTAACCATGGCTGTACAGAAGCTCCCCCTCGCCAAGGCGCTGAACGAGTCGCTGCGCAAGGCCCTGGAGACCGACCCCAAGGTCCTGATCATGGGCGAGGATGTCGGCAAGCTCGGCGGTGTCTTCCGCGTCACCGACGGCCTGCAGAAGGACTTCGGCGAGGACCGGGTCATCGACACCCCGCTCGCCGAGTCCGGCATCGTCGGCACCGCGATCGGCCTGGCCCTGCGCGGCTACCGCCCGGTCGTCGAGATCCAGTTCGACGGCTTCGTCTTCCCCGCGTACGACCAGATCGTCACCCAGCTCGCCAAGATGCACGCCCGCGCCCTCGGCAAGATCAAGCTGCCGGTCGTCGTCCGCATCCCCTACGGCGGCGGCATCGGCGCGGTCGAGCACCACTCCGAGTCCCCCGAGGCGCTCTTCGCCCACGTCGCCGGCCTCAAGGTCGTCTCGCCGTCGAACTCCAGCGACGCCTACTGGATGCTCCAGCAGGCCATCCAGAGCGACGACCCGGTGATCTTCTTCGAGCCCAAGCGCCGCTACTGGGACAAGAGCGAGGTCGACACCGAGGCGATCCCCGGCGAGCTCCACAAGGCCCGCGTCGTCCGCGACGGCACCGACCTGACCCTGGCCGCCTACGGCCCCATGGTGAAGGTCTGCCTGGAGGCCGCCGCGGCCGCCCAGGAAGAGGGCAAGTCCGTCGAGGTCCTCGACCTCCGCTCGGTCTCCCCCGTCGACTTCGACGCCATCCAGAAGTCG
The DNA here is from genome assembly GCF_014648195.1 of Streptomyces purpureus. Lineage (GTDB taxonomy): Bacteria > Actinomycetota > Actinomycetes > Streptomycetales > Streptomycetaceae > Streptomyces > Streptomyces purpureus. The sequence continues at coordinate 78,151 of NZ_BMQQ01000003.1, read as the reverse complement.
GTCGAGAAGACCCGCCGCCTGGTCGTCGTCCACGAGGCCCCCGTCTTCTTCGGCTCCGGCGCGGAGATCGCCGCCCGGATCACCGAGCGCTGCTTCTACCACCTGGAGGCCCCCGTCCTGCGGGTCGGCGGCTACCACGCGCCGTACCCGCCGGCGCGCCTGGAGGAGGAGTACCTGCCGGGCCTGGACCGGGTGCTCGACGCCGTCGACCGCTCGCTGGCGTACTGAGGGAAGAGGACGTGACGATCATGACGACTGCGTCTTCCGTACGCGAGTTCAAGATGCCCGACGTGGGCGAGGGACTCACCGAGGCCGAAATCCTCAAGTGGTACGTCCAGCCCGGTGACACCGTCACCGACGGACAGGTGGTGTGCGAGGTCGAGACGGCCAAGGCCGCCGTGGAGCTGCCCATCCCCTACGACGGCATCGTGCACGAGCTGCGCTTCCCCGAGGGCACCACCGTCGACGTCGGCGAGGTGATCATTTCGGTGAACGTGGGCGGCGGTGACGTCCCCACGCCCGTACAGCCCGCCGCAGAGGCCCCGGCCTCTGAGCCGGCCCCGGCGGCCCCGGCGCCCGCCGAGGAGGCCGAGCCCCAGGGTCGCCAGCCCGTCCTCGTCGGCTACGGCGTGGCCGCCACCTCCACCAAGCGCCGCCCCCGCAAGGGCGCCGCCGTCTCCGTCCCGGAGCAGGCAGCGGCGGCGATCCAGGGCGAGCTCAACGGCCACACCGGCGCCGCCACCGGCACCCGCCCGCTGGCCAAGCCGCCGGTTCGCAAGCTCGCCAAGGACCTCGGCGTCGACCTGGCCACGGTCACCCCGACCGGCCCGGACGGCATCATCACCCGCGAGGACGTCCACGCCGCGGCCGCCCCGGCCGAGGCCCCGGCCCCCGCACCGGCCGCCGTCCCCGCGGCCGCCCCGGCGCCGACCGCGCCCGCCCCCGTCCTCGCGGGCGGCGAGCGGGAGACCCGTACCCCCATCAAGGGCGTACGGAAGGCCACCGCCGCCGCCATGGTCGGCTCGGCCTTCACCGCGCCGCACGTCACCGAGTTCATCACCTTCGACATCACGCGCACGATGAAGCTGGTCGACGAACTCAAGGCCGACAAGGACATGGCGGGGCTGCGGATCAACCCGCTCCTGCTCATCGCCAAGGCCGTCCTGGTCGCCGTCCGGCGCAACCCGGAGATCAACGCCGCCTGGGACGAGGCCAACCAGGAGATCGTGCTCAAGCACTACGTCAACCTGGGCATCGCCGCCGCCACCCCGCGCGGTCTGATCGTGCCGAACATCAAGGACGCGCACGCCCAGACCCTGCCGGAGCTGTCCCGGTCCCTCAGCGAGCTCGTCTCCACCGCGCGTGAGGGCAAGACGACCCCGGCGGCCATGCAGGGCGGCACGCTCACCATCACCAACGTCGGCGTCTTCGGCGTCGACACCGGTACGCCGATCCTGAACCCGGGCGAGTCCGCGATCCTCGCGGTCGGCGCGATCAAGCTCCAGCCGTGGGTCCACAAGGGCAAGGTGAAGCCGCGGCAGGTCACCACGCTGGCTCTCTCCTTCGACCACCGCCTGGTCGACGGCGAGCTCGGCTCCAAGTTCCTGGCGGACGTCGCCGCGATCCTGGAGCAGCCGAAGCGTCTGATGACCTGGAGCTGACGAACCTGACGCTCCCGGCAGGCTGTTTCACGTGAAACACCGACGGCCGTCCCCCAGCGGGGGGACGGCCGTCGGTGTCGTGCTGGGCGGGTGTCACCGCCGCGGCGTGAGGGCCCAGCGCTGTACGGACTCCAGCGGGCCGTGCGAGAAGCGGCGCAGCCAGAGCCAGGAGCCCGCGATCAGGGTGAGCGAGATCGTGGCCCACAGGGTCATCACCCACCACGGCCCCTGTCCGGCGAAGTGCTCGGTGAGGCCGAGCCCGATGCCGTAGCAGACGAGCGTGGAGAGCACGTTCTGCAGGACGTAGCAGGACAGGGCGGTCCTGCCCACCGCCGACAGGCCCCCGGTCACGACGGAGGGCACGGGCAGCCGGTCCAGGGCCCAGCCGATCAGCCCGATGTAGCCGATCGCGACCAGCGGGGCGGCGCCGTAGCGGCCCAGCGCGAAGAAGTCGGGCCCGGCGAGGGTGACGACGGCGTTCAGCGGCAGCCCGAGCCCCAGGCCCCAGGCAGCCATCCGGGCCCGGATGCGCCGCCCGGCGCCGGTGTCCGTGAAGGCGCCGGCCCGGTACAGCCGTATGCCGAGCAGGAACAGGAAGACCAGGAGACCGAAGGAGACGATGGGTTCGAGGCGCAGGACGATGGCGTTGGAGAACCGGAAGGCGATCTGCTCGGCGTAGCTGCCGTGCGCGTACAGGTCCACGACCTCGCCGGACAGCGCCGATTCCCCGCCGTTCCCGCCCTCGCCGCCGTCTCCGGCGGCCACCAGGGCCAGCGTCGCGAGCGAGACCAGCGACAGGTGCACCACGGCCGCCGTCCACATCACCCGGTTGCGGACCCGTTCGGAGCGGGCCAGCAGCCGCGAAACCAGCAGCGCGGTGACCGCGTACCCCATGAGCACGTCCCAGGCGAAGACCAGCAGGAAGTGCACGGTCCCTTCGAGGAAGAGGAAGGCGGCCCGCCGCCAGTACCGTCCGGGCCACGGCTCGCCCCGGCGGGCGGCGGAGTCGTACTGGATGGCCAGCCCGACGCCGAACAGGATCGTGAGCAGCGCGAGGAACTTACCGTCGGCGAGGAAGCGGAAGAGGGACTCGGCGACGCTGGCCACGGAGGGGTCGTGCAGCGGGTCGACATCGACGAGCCCGTTCAGCACCGACCACTCCGACCCCGGCGACGCGAAGATCCAGACGTTGGTCATGAGGGTGCCGAGGATGGCCGCGCCGCGCAGGACGTCGAGGAGCGGAAGCCGGCGGGCCAGGGGCGCCGGAGCAGCGGATAAGCCGAGGGTGTTCGCCATGCCACCAGCGTCCCGGCGGGCGGGCGGCGCTTCGTCCTGCGGCTGAACGAAAGCGGCGTACATCCTTCGATGCAGCAGAGCGGGTGTGCCGTCCACATCGTGGATGGGCCTCTGACATGTACCTCACTTGTATCTATGCTGTGCGCATGCCTTCCGCCCCTGCCGCCGCCGACCGCGTCTACATGCACGTCAAGCAGGCCGTCCTCGACCGCCGCTACGAGGGGGGAACCCTCCTCACCGAAGGTGAACTGGCCGAAGCCGTAGGGGTTTCCCGCACGCCCGTCCGGGAGGCGCTGCTCAAACTGGAGATGGAAGGGCTGCTCAAGCTCTACCCCAAGAAGGGCGCGCTCGTGCTCGCCGTCTCCGCGCAGGAGATCGCCGACGTCGTCGAAACCCGCCTCCTCGTCGAGGAGTTCGCCGTCCGCCGAGCCGTACCCGCCCCACCCTCCCTCATCACCCGGCTCGAAGAACTCCTGAAGGAGCAGCAGCACCACGCCGACACCGGCGACCTCGCCGAAGTCGCCGCCACCGACCGCTCCTTCCATGCCGAGATCGTCCGCCACGCCGGAAACCAGATCCTCGCCCGCCTCTACGACCAGCTGCGCGACCGCCAGCTGCGGATGGGCGTCGCCGTGATGCAGTCCCAACCCGACCGCATCGCCAAGAACATCACCGAGCACGCCGAGATCCTGGAGCGGATCAAGGCCGGCGACGTCGAAGGCGCCGCCACCTGCGTCCGCAGGCACCTGAGCTGGGTCAAGATCCTCGTCAGGGGTGAGGAACGATGAGTGCGGCGGCGGTGTCCCTGCCCGGAGATCCGCCCGGCGGCCGACGGGCCGCCCTCGTCTGGGGCGTCGGCGTCGCCGTCTACTTCGTCGCCGTCATCTTCCGTACCTCACTCGGCGTCGCCGGACTCGACGCGGCCGACCGCTTCCACGTCAACGCCTCCGCCCTCTCCACCTTCTCCATCCTCCAACTGCTCGTCTACGCGGGCATGCAGATACCCGTCGGCCTGATGGTCGACCGGCTCGGCACCAAGAAGGTCCTCACCCTCGGCGTGATCCTCTTCACCGCCGGACAGCTCGGCTTCGCCCTCTCCCCCTCCTACGGCATGGCCCTCGCCGCCCGCGCCCTCCTCGGCTGCGGCGACGCCATGACCTTCATCAGCGTGCTGCGCCTGGGCAACCGCTGGTTCCCCGCCCGCCGCGGACCGCTGATCGCCCAGCTCGCCGGACTCGTCGGCATGGCCGGCAACCTCGTCTCCACGATCGTCATCGCCCGGCTCCTGCACGGCGTCGGCTGGACCGCCGCCTTCGCGGGCAGCGCCGCGGCCGGCGGGGTCGTCCTCGTCCTGCTGCTGCTCTTCCTCAAGGACCACCCCAAGGGCCACGAACCCGCCCCCGCCGAGCACGCCGGCGCCGCCTTCGTCCGCCGTCAGATCGCCGAATCCTGGCGCGAGCCCGGTACCCGCCTCGGCATGTGGGTGCACTTCACCACCCAGTTCCCCGCCATGGTGTTCCTGCTGCTGTGGGGACTGCCGTTCCTCGTCGAGGCACAAGGCCTGTCCCGGGAGACCGCCGGAGAACTGCTCACCCTTGTGGTGCTCTCCAACATGGTCGTCGGCCTCGTCTACGGCCAGATCATCGCCCGGCACCACACCGCACGGGCGCCCCTGGCGCTGGGCACCATAGCCGTCACAGCCGCCCTGTGGGCCACCACCATCGTCTACCCCGGAACCCACGCCCCGATGTGGCTGCTCATCACCCTGTGCACCGTCCTCGGCGCCTGCGGACCCGCCTCCATGATCGGCTTCGACTTCGCCCGTCCCGCCAACCCGCCGCAGCGTCAGGGCACCGCCTCCGGAATCGTCAACATGGGCGGTTTCGTCGCCTCGATGACGACCCTGCTCGCCGTCGGCATCCTCCTCGACGCGACCGGCGACAACTACCGCATCGCCTTCTCCTCCGTCTTCGTCCTGGAGGCCCTCGGCGTCGCCCAGATCCTGCGGCTGAAGGCGCGCACGGTCCGCCTGGAACGGGAACGGCTCGTGGCGAGCCGGGTGGAGGCGGTGCACGTCCCGGCGTAGCGGGGGCCCCGTCAGGCTCTCGCAGCGCCAGGACGCCGTACGACCGCGTGATGCCTCACGGCGTGACCGCGAAGTTGTCCAGGATCGCCCACGCCAGGTCGGCGTCCCCCTCGACCTTCACCCGGTCCGCCACCGCCGCCGGCTTCACCCGGCCGCACGCCAGCCGCACGTACGTCTCCCAGTCCAGGGCCAGCGTCGCCGCCGGACCCAGCGACGGCGCCCCGTCGACCGAACCCCGGCCCTCCGCGTCGACCCGTACCGTACGGAGGAACTCCACCGGCCCGTGCACATCGAACACGATCGCCGAATTCGCCGGCGCGCCCGCGTCCTTGGCGACCACCCGGGGCAGCACGGCGAGCAGGTTGTCCCGGGTCACCAGCGCGCCGGGGGAGTCGAGGTTGCCCGGCTTGCCAAGGGTCGTACGCAGGTCCTGCTCGTGCACCCAGACGTCGAAGGCCCGCATGCGGTAGGCGACTTCGAGGGTCTGCTCGGAGCCGAGGGGCGCGCGGACCATGTGGTCGGGCTGCCGGTTCTCGTTGCGCAGCTGCCGGGCCCGCCGGATGAGGACGTACTCCAGCTCGGAGGTCATCTCCGGAGCGGTGTGGTGCCGCCGCACATCGACCTGCATCTCCATGTAGCGAGCGAACTCACTGCGCACGTGGTAGAGGTCCCGGGGAAGGGTGTGGATCGGCCGCGGGTCGCCCAGCATCTCGCACTCCATGCCGATGACGTGCGACACGATGTCCCGCACCGACCAGCCCGGGCACGGCGTGGGGCGGTTCCACTCGCCCTCCACGAGCGGCTGCACCAGCTCGGCTATCGCTTCGATGGAGTGGGTCCAGGCATCGGCGTAGGTCTGAAGGCTGGGATGGACGGTCACGGGACCCCTCGGCGGTTCTGCGGTGCGCGGGCTGAAAACAAGACGGCGTGGGAGGCTCGGACGCTAAGTTACGCTGCCCGAAGGCACCCCGGCAGTGCTTTCGTGTGACGATCGTAGGCCGTGTTGACGGCTCGAATGCCAGGACGGTGGTAGTGTGCGCGCCTCGTTGCTCCAGATTGCTGTAGACCCTGACGAAACGGTCGCCGACCGCCGCGAGCGGGTGGCCGAGCTCGTACGCGCGGAACGGGACGCCGACCTGGTCGTCCTGCCGGAGCTGTGGCCCGTGGGGGCGTTCGCGTACGAGTCCTTCGCCGACGAGGCCGAACCCCTGGAGGGCCCCACCCACGAGGTGATGTCCAAGGCCGCGCGCGACGCGGGCGTCTGGCTGCACGCCGGCTCGATCGTGGAACGCGACCCGGACGGCCCGCTCTACAACACCTCGCTCGTCTTCTCCCCCGCCGGTGAGCTCGTCAGCGCCTACCGCAAGATCCACCGCTTCGGCTTCGACAAGGGCGAGGCCGTGATGATGGCCCCCGGCCAGGAGCTCGCGACCGTACGCCTCCCGGCCCTCACCCTCGGCCTCGGCACCTGCTACGACCTGCGCTTCCCCGAGCTCTTCCGCGGCCTGGTGGACGCTGGCGCCCAGGCGTTCGTCGTCCCCGCGGGCTGGCCCGAGCGCCGCCGCGCCCACTGGACGCTGCTGGCACGCGCGCGTGCCGTCGAGAACCAGGCCTACATGCTGGCCTGCGGGACGGCCGGCACCCACGCGGACGTCGAACAGGCCGGCCACAGCATCGTCGTCGACCCGTGGGGCGAGGTGCTGGCGGAGGCGGGCGCCGGCGAGGAGACCCTGCGGGTCGAACTGGATCCGGAGAAGGTGACGGTGACCCGGGATCAGTTCCCGGCGCTCAAGGACCGCCTGCTGGGGCTGGCCCCGCCGCGTACGCCCCGTTGACAGGTGACGGCTGACAGTTGACGGGTGACCGGTCGCGGCTGACGGATGACAGCTGACAGATAACGGTCGGCCGATGACAGCTGACAGGTAACGGCGGCCCGGCCCCGGGCCGGACCCCGCCCCTCACACCACGATCGCCGGTACCGCCCCCGGCGCCACCGCGTGCGGGGCCGCCGGTTGCGGCTCGTACTCCTCCCACGCGCGGGCCAGCCGGCGTACCGCCTCCGTCAGGGCCTCGGGGCCCAGCAGGAAGTGCAGCCGCAGGTACGGGCCGCTGCCGCCGAGCGCGTCCATGGTGCGGCCCGGCAGGACCGCCACCCCGTGCCGCAACGCGACCTGCGCGAAGGAGACCCCGTCGCCGTAGGGGAGCCGTACCCACAGGGTCTGGCCCCCGGCGGCCGGCGGGCACGTCCATGACGGCAGCAGACGCCCGAGCTCGGCCCGCAGATGGTCGTGGCCGGTGCGCAGCGCACGGGTCCGGGCGGCTTGGACCGGCGCGAAGCCCGCGAGGAGTCGTACCGCCGCCAGCTGCGCGGGGACGTCGCTGCCGAGGTCGTGGACGGCCTTCAGCCGGGCCAGGCGGGCGATGAGCGGCTGCGGGCCGCGGATCCAGCCGACGCGCAGCCCGCCCCAGACGACCTTGCTGAGCGACCCGACACCGATCACGCCGCCTTCCCCGCTGCCGCCCTCGTACGCGGCGAGCGGCGACGGCGCGGGCCCGTCCCCACCGGGGAGGGTGAGATCGGCGAGGACCTCGTCGTCGACGAGCGGTACGCCCAGCGCGGCCGCCCGTTCGACGAGCCGGCGGCCCTTGAGCGGCGGGAGCACCGCGCCGGTGGGGTTCTGGTAGCAGGAGACGACGTACGCCAGTACCGGGCGGTGCCGTTCCATGAGCCGCAGCGCGGCGTCCACGTCCAGGCCGTCCGGGCCGACGGCCACGGGCAGGAGGCCGGCCGACGCCTCGCGGAAGAGGTCCAGTGCGCCGGGGTACGTGGGCGCCTCCAGGAGCACCCCGTCGCCCGGCGCGACCAGCAGCCTGGTCAGCAGCGACAGCGCCTGCTGGGCACCGGTGGTCACGAGGATCTGCTCCGGCACGGTCGCGACGCCCTGGGAGCGGTACCGCCCGGCGATAGCGGTACGCAGCGCGCCGAGTCCCGCCGGGTGGTAGCCGAGGTCGTCGGCGGGCAGCGTCATCGTGGCGTACGCGCGCGTGAGTTCCGGCGGCGGCCCCAGGGGCGCGGCGCAGCTCAGCAGGATCACGTCGTCCGGGGCGTCGAGCAGGTGCAGGAAGAGCGGGTTGGAGGTCTCGGCGACCCGGGGCCCGGGGGTGGGGACGGCGGGCGCGACCCGGGTGCCGCTGCCTTGGCGGCGTACGACCCGGCCCTCCTGGCGGAGGGTGTCGTAGGCGGCGACCACCGTCGTACGGCCCACGGCGAGCGCGCCGGCCAGGCGCCGGTCGGGCGGCAGGAGCGCGCCGGGCGGCAGTACGCCGTCGTCGATCAGCTGCCGCAGGCGGGTGGCGAGCAACAGGAAGAGCGGGCCGCGGCCCGCCGACCAGCGGCCGAGACGGCCGACGAGATCGTCGATTGGTTCCATGGGCAGACCAATCTGCTGGGATTGGGCCTGTGGAGGCAAGTCCTTTCTCCCCAGACTTACGTCCATGAGCCTCCACGAGCCGAACCAGCCGTCGCAGCCGAACCAGCCGCCGAAGCCGCCTCTGCCGTCGTCTCCGCCCTCGCCTCTGCCGTCCCCGCGTACCGAGACCCTCGCCGTCCACCCGCCGCAGGTGCGGATCCCCGAGGGAAGCCGGCCGCTCGGGGTCCCCCTGTACCAGGGGCATGTGTTCGCCTTCGAGGAGGCCGACACGATGGCCGAGGCCTTCGAGGGCGGCGGGGCGTTCCTGTACAGCCGCCTCGGCAACCCGACCGTACGAGCCCTGGAAGAGGCCGTCACCCGCCTGGAGGGCGGCGCCGCCGGGGTCTCCTTCGCCTCCGGCATGGGCGCCATCAACGCCGTACTCCTCGGCCTGGTCTCCACCGGCGGCCACGTCGTCGCCCAGCGCTGCCTCTACGGCGGCACCTACGCCGTCCTGACCGACCTGGCCGCCCGCTGGGGCGTCGAGGTCACGTACGTCTCCGGCGACGACCCCGAGGAGGTACGGCAGGCGCTGCGCCCCACCACGGCGCTGCTCTACCTGGAGACCGTCGCCAACCCCACCACCCGGGTCGCGGACCTGCCCGCGCTGATCGCCGAGGCCCGGGCCGCAGGCGTGCCGAGCGTCGTCGACAACACCTTCGCCTCGCCGCTGCTGTGCCGGCCGCTGGAGCACGGCGCCGACGTCGTGATCCACTCGGCGACCAAGTACCTCGCCGGCCACGCCGACGTCCTCGGCGGCGTCGCCGTCTTCCGCGACGCGGAACTGCACCGCCGGATCTGGCACTACGCCGTCGAACAGGGCGCCACCACGGACCCGTTCGCGGCCTGGCTGACCCTGCGCGGCATGCAGACCCTGGCGCTGCGCGTCGAGCGCCAGTGCGCCAACGCCCTGACCCTCGCCGAGCGCCTCGCCACGCACCCGGCCGTCGCGGCCGTCCGCCACCCCTTCCTGGCCGGCCACCCGGACCACGACACCGCGCGGCGCCTGCTGCGCGCGGGCGGCGGCGTGATCTCCTTCGACCTGGCGGGCGGCCGTGCGGCGGGCCGCGCGTTCGTGGAGGCCGTACGGCTCGCCTCGCTCAGCCCGTCGCTCGGCGATGTGAAGACCTTCGTGATGCACCCCGCGAGCACTTCCCACCGCCAGATGGACGAGGCCACCCTGACGGCGGCGGGCATCGGCCCGGGAACGGTCCGCCTCTCGACCGGCATCGAACATGTCGAGGACCTCTGGCAGGACCTCGCGGCCGCCCTCGACCAGGCCCTGAAGGCAGCCTGAGGGCGGGCGCCCCGCGTCGTACGGCCGAGACCGGCCGTTCATGGGCCAATGGCAAGCTTGAAGCATGAACGATGCTGCCCCGGCGCCCACCCCCGCGCCCGCACCCCGCAAGCGTGCCCGTGTCCGCGCCCCCGAGCTGATCGGCAAGGGTGGCTGGCTGAACACCGGAGGCAAAGAGCTGACCCTCGCCGACCTGCGAGGTAAGTGCGTTGTTGTTGATTTCTGGACCTTCTGCTGCATCAACTGCCTGCACGTCCTCGACGAGCTGCGCGAGCTGGAGGAGAAGCACCGCGACACCCTCGTCGTCATCGGGGTGCACTCGCCGAAGTTCGTGCACGAGGCGGAGCACAGCGCCGTCGTCGACGCCGTCGAGCGGTACGAGGTGCACCACCCCGTGCTCGACGATCCCGAGCTGGCCACCTGGAAGCAGTACGCCGTGCGGGCCTGGCCCACGCTGGTCGTCATCGACCCCGAGGGGTACGTCGTCGCGCAGCACGCCGGCGAAGGGCACGCCGGGGCCATCGCCACGCTGGTCGAGGAGCTGGAGGCCGAGCACGAGGCGAAGGGGACGCTGCGGCGCGGGGACGGGCCGTACGTACCGCCGGAGCCCGTCGCGAGCGATCTGCGGTTCCCCGGCAAGGCCGTCGTCCTCGGCAGCGGGAACTACCTCGTCTCCGACACCACCCGGCACCAGCTCGTCGAGCTCGCCCCCGACGGCGAGACGGTCCTGCGGCGCATCGGGGAGGGGGAGTTCCGCGAGCCGCAGGGGCTGGCCCTGCTGCCCGACGGGAAGGTCGTCGTCGCCGACACCGTGCACCACGCGCTGCGCACCTTCGACCCCGCCACCGGCGCGATCGAGCTGATCGCCGGTACCGGGCGGCAGTGGTGGCAGGGCTCGCCCACCTCCGGGCCCGCCCTGGAGGTGGCGCTGTCCTCGCCGTGGGACGTCGCCTGGTGGCAGGGCAAGGTGTGGATCGCCATGGCGGGTGTGCACCAGCTGTGGACGTACGACCCCGAGGCCGGCTCCGTCCAGGTCGCCGCCGGAACCACCAACGAAGGGCTCGTCGACGGGCCCGCCGCCGAGGCCTGGTTCGCGCAGCCGTCCGGGCTCGCCGCGACCGAGGACCGGCTGTGGGTCGCCGATTCGGAGACGAGCGCGCTGCGCTGGATCGAGCCGGACGGATCCGTGCACACCGCCGTCGGCACCGGACTGTTCGACTTCGGGCACCGCGACGGCCCCGCCGCCCAGGCCCTGCTCCAGCACCCGCTCGGCGTCACCGCCCTGCCGGACGGTTCCGTCGCCGTCTGCGACACGTACAACCACGCCCTGCGCCGCTTCGACCCGGCCACCGGCGAGGTCTCCACCCTCGCCACCGATCTGCGCGAGCCCAGCGACGCGGTCCTCGTCGGCGAGGACATCGTCGTCGTCGAGTCCGCCCGGCACCGGCTGACCCGGCTGCGGCTGCCCGAGGAGGCGGTCACCGTGGAGGCCGTCGCCCACCGCACCCGGCGCGAGGCGACCGAGGTCGCCCCCGGCCGGCTGCGGCTCGACGTCGTCTTCCAGGCGCCGACCGGGCAGAAGCTGGACGAGCGGTACGGGCCCTCGACCCGGCTCCTCGTCTCCTCGACGCCGCCCGAGCTGCTCGCGGCGGGCGAGGGCACGGGAACGGACCTGTTCCGTGAGCTGACGCTGAACCCCGAGGTCACCGAAGGGGTGTTGCACGTCTCGGCGATGGCCGCGTCCTGCGACGACGACCCCGCCAACGAGTATCCCGCCTGCCATGTCCACCAGCAGGACTGGGGTGTTCCGGTGAAGGTCACCGAACAGGGCGCGGACCGGCTCCCGTTGATCCTGGCCGGTCTCGACGCCCCCGAGGCCCAGGAGCAGCCCGCGGTCTAGTACGCGAGGCCCTGGTGGCTGGAGGGCCGGCCGGCCGCCCCGTCCAGGCAGCCGGCCACCCACGCCCCCGGGTCGTGGGTGGCCTTCTGGCCGCCCACCCCGTAGAACTCCATCTGTACGCAGCCCCCGCCGAGCAGTTCCGGCACCCGGTCGCCCTTGACGTCGGCCTGCCGGATCCGGGTCGCGTGGATGTACCCGGCCTCGTAGGCGATCTCGCTGCCCCACGGGGGCCGGTCGTTGTACCGCCAGGCGATCGCGGCCCCGACGGCCGTGCAGAGGGCCGCGGCGACGGCGATCCAGGTGAAGAGCGCCTTCCGCGGCGGACCGGAGTGCCGTACGAGCGCCGTCTGCTGTCCCAACAGAACCATGGCCGACAGCGTTTCAGGCGCCGGCTTTCGCAGATGTTTCGCTCGCGTCGACCGCGCTCCGGCCCGGTCCTAGTAGCGCCGTTCCTCGTGCGGGTCGACGACGGTCGGCGCGACCGGCGGGACGACCGCCCGCCGGCGCCGGGCGATGCTGGTGAACGTCGCGACCCCGATGAGACCGACCGCCATCAGGATCAGACCCACCAGGTCGAGGTTGACACTGTCGATCTTCCAGTCGGTGGCAAAGGTGAGGATGGCCCCCACCGCGATGAGGATGATGCAGCCGCCCAGGCCCATGAAACCCGCCTCCTTGTCGGCTGGTTGGGTAGAACCCTCGGCTACCCGGGCGGCCGTCCGCTACACGCCTCGGCTCCCCGCCCTCACCCCTCCAGGAACGCCACCAGCGCGTTCGCCAGCAGGAACGGGTCGTCCGCGCCGCACAGTTCACGGGCGCTGTGCATGGAGAGGATCGCGACGCCGATGTCGACCGTCGCGATGCCGTGCCGGGCCGCGGTGATCGGGCCGATCGTCGTGCCGCACGGCATGTCGTTGTTGGAGACGAACGTCTGCCACGGAACGCCCGCCTTCTCGCAGGCCGCGGCGAACACGGCCCGGCCGCTGCCGTCGGTGGCGTACCGCTGGTTGACGTTCACCTTCAGGATCGGGCCGCCGTTGGCGCGCGGGTGGTGCGTCGGGTCGTGCCGCTCGGAGTAGTTGGGGTGCACGGCGTGGCCGGTGTCGGAGGAGAGGCAGATCGTGCCGGCGAAGGCGCGGGCCTTGTCCTCGTAGCCGCCGCCGCGCGCGAAGACCGACCGTTCCAGGACCGTGCCGAGCAGCGGGCCATGGGCGCCGGTGTCCGACTCGGAGCCGTTCTCCTCGTGGTCGAAGGCGGCGAGGACCGGGATGAACTCCAGGTCCGGGCGGGCGGACACCGCGGTGAGCGCGGCCACGCCCGCGTGGACCGAGATGAGGTTGTCCATCCGGGGCCCGGCGACCAGTTCGCGGTCGCGGCCGAGGTAGGTCGGCGGCTCGACGGCGTGCACCATCAGGTCCCAGCCGGCCACGTCCTCGGCGTCCACGCCGGCCTCGTCGGCGACGAAGGAGATCAGGTCGCCCTCGTGGACGTCGCCCAGGCCCCAGATGGGCTGCATGTGGCGCTGACGGTCCAGCTTCAGACCTTCGTTGACCTGACGGTCGAGGTGGACGGCGAGCTGCGGTACGCGCAGCACGGGGCGGTCGATGTTCACCAGCCGGTGGCTGCCGTCGCGCAGGGTGAGCCGGCCGGCGAGCCCGAGGTCGCGGTCGAGCCAGGTGTTGAGCAGCGTGCCGCCGTACAGCTCCACGGCCACCTGGCGCCAGCCCTGGGCGCCCATGTCGGGCCGCGGCTTGACGCGCAGGTTGGGGGAGTCGGTGTGGGCGCCGACGATCCGGAACGGGGTGTGCGCGGACGCGCCCTCCGGCACGTACCAGGCGATGATCGCGCCGCCGCGGATCACGTACTTGCCGCCGCTGGTCCCGTCCCAGGCGGCGGTCTCCTCGACCTGCCGGAAGCCGGCCTTCTCCAGCCGCTCCCCGGCGTTCGCCACCGCGTGGTACGGCGACGGGGAGGCCGCGAGGAAGGTCATCAGGTCGTCGGTGTGGCCGCGGTCGAAGCGGGCGGGTTCGCTGCTCATGGGGTTCACCTTACGGGCGGCCACCGACGGCGGAGGATGACTCCGGTCACTGCGTGGACCGCCGGGCGGGCGGGCGTTGAGGGCCCCGTGCGCGGCCGGGCTCGCGCTGGCCGGGGGCGTTGTCAGTGGTGCCTGTCAGTATCGGGGAAGTCGACCGATCGTGACCGGAGGTGCCCTGGTGAAGACCGCGACAGCCCCTGCCTGCGCCGCCTGCGACGCTCCCGCCGCCGAGTGGAACGGGCAGTTGGGGATGGTCCTGTGCTCGTCGTGCACGACGGCCGCCACCGGCGGCCGGGAGCGCGATCCCGTGCGACTGGGGGACATCCTGCCGGTGACCACGGCGGCGCTGCGGGTCTCGGTGCCCTCGCAGCGGGCCGGTTCCCCGATGACGTGCCGGCGCTGCGGAGCCCAGGCGTTGTGGCATCGGACGGTCAACGGCCGTTGGGTGGCGATAGAACCGGGCGAGCGGCCGGTCGCCGGGGTGCCGCGAGGTGAGCGCTGGTACATCGCGGGCGACGGCACGGCCGTCAATCTCCGGGGCGCGTCACCGACGGACACCTGCCGGGTGACCCACTTCTTCCTCTGCCGGGCGCGGTGACGTACGGGTCCCGGTACGGGCACGGGCCGGGCGTACGGGTACGGGCCCGGCCCCGTGTGACGTACGGGCACGGGCCTGCGCCGGGTCCTACGGGAACGGCCCGCACCCGGCGTACCGGGAGCGGGCCGTACCGAAGGACAGCGACGGAGGGCGTCTTAGAACGCGGCCTCGTCGAGGTCCATCAGCGAACCGTCGACGGCCTCGGCGAGCGCGCGCTCGGTCGAGACGCCGGGCAGGACGTTGGCGGCGAAGAACTTCGCGGCCGCGATCTTGCCGGTGTAGAAGGCCTTGTCCTTGGCGGACGCGTTCGGCAGCTTCTCGGCGGCCACGGCGGCGCCGCGCAGCAGCAGGTAGCCGACGACGACGTCGCCGGAGGCCATCAGCAGGCGGGTGGTGTTGAGGCCGACCTTGTAGATGTTCTTGACGTCCTCGCCGGTGGCGGTGAGGTCGGTCAGCATCGCGCCGACGATCGCCTCCAGGTCCACGGCGGCCTTGGCGAGCGTGTCGCGGGCGCCGGCCAGCTCCTCGCCGCCGGTGCCGAGCGCGAGGAACTTCTTGATCTCCTCGGCCAGCGCGTTCAGGGACGCGCCCTGGTCGCGGACGATCTTGCGGAAGAAGAAGTCCTGGCCCTGGATGGCCGTCGTGCCCTCGTAGAGGGTGTCGATCTTGGCGTCCCGGATGTACTGCTCGATCGGGTACTCCTGCAGGAAGCCGGAGCCACCGAAGGTCTGGAGCGACTGCGCGAGCTGCTCGTAGCCCTTCTCGGAGCCGTAGCCCTTCACGATCGGGAGCAGCAGGTCGTTCAGGCCGTGCAGCGCCTTCGCGTCCTCGCCCGCGGCCTCCTTGAGCTGGATCTCGTCCTGCACGGCGGCCGTGTGGAGGACCAGGGCGCGCATGCCCTCGGCGTACGCCTTCTGCGTCATCAGCGAGCGGCGGACGTCGGGGTGGTGCGTGATGGTGACCTTCGGCGCGGCCTTGTCCATGAAGTTCGCCAGGTCGGTGCCCTGGACGCGCTCCTTGGCGTACTCGAGGGCGTTGAGGTAGCCCGTCGAGAGGGTGGAGATCGCCTTCGTGCCGACCATCATGCGGGCGAACTCGATGATGAGGAACATCTGGCGGATGCCGTCGTGCTTGTCGCCGATCAGCCAGCCCTTGGCGGGGTGCTTGTCGCCGAAGGTCATCTCGCACGTGTTGGAGGCCTTGAGGCCCATCTTGTGCTCGACGTTGGTGGCGTAGACGCCGTTGCGCTCGCCCAGCTCGCCGGTCTCCCAGTCGAAGTTGTACTTCGGCACGAGGAAGAGCGACAGGCCCTTGGTGCCCGGACCGGCACCCTCGGGGCGGGCGAGGACGTAGTGGAGGATGTTCTCCTCCATGTCGTGCTCACCGGAGGTGATGAAGCGCTTCACACCCTCGATGTGCCAGGAGCCGTCCTCCTGCTGGATCGCCTTCGTGCGGCCGGCGCCGACGTCCGAGCCGGCGTCCGGCTCGGTCAGGACCATCGTGGAGCCCCACTGCTTCTCCACGGCGATCTGCGCGACTTTCTTCTGCGCCTCGTTGCCCTCGTTGAAGAGGATGCCGGCGAAGGCCGGGCCGGAGGAGTACATCCAGACGGCCGGGTTCGCGCCGAGGATCAGCTCCGCGTACGCCCAGATCAGGGAGCGCGGCGAGGTGGTGCCGCCGATCTCCTCGGGCAGGCCGAGGCGCCAGTACTCGGAGTCCATGAAGGCCTTGTAGGACTTCTTGAAGCTGGCCGGTACGGGGGCGGTGTTCGTCTCGGGGTCGAAGACCGGGGGGTTCCGGTCGGCGTCGGCGAAGGACTCGGCGAGCTCGTTCTCGGCGAGGCGGGTGAGCTCTTCGAGGACGCTCTTGGCGGTCTCGACGTCCATCTCCTCGAACGGACCGGTGCCATACACCTTGTCCCGCCCGAGTACCTCGAAGAGGTTGAACTCGATGTCGCGGAGATTCGACTTGTAGTGCCCCATGGCGATGGCTCCGTAAGGATCGGGGAGGCAGGGACCTCGTACACATACCAGCAAGTAGCTAAGACTTCTACGATGATGCTACCCGTCGGTAATAAGAGCAACCCCTATCGGGCGATCTGTGACGCGGCTCAATGACCGCGGTCCGCCGTGGCACCTCTCCGTATCCGGTTCGCTACCCGTTCGGATGTAACGGACACCGGCGCCACCGCGAGCCAACACCCCAGGTCAGAGGTAGTGGCGCGGCCGCGGGGAGGGGCCAGGTCGTTTGCGGGGGACCGGCGCGCGCCCGACGGTGAAGGCAAGCGATCACCAGGGGGGATCCAAGGGAGCGCGCATGCGTAACTTCCACACCGTCACCACGTCCGCGGCGCTCGCCCTCTGCGGGGGCGCGCTGGTACTCGGACTCGCCGGGCCGGCCGTCGCAGCCACCGCGCCGGAGCGGCCCGCGACCTCGTCGAGAGACCTCGACGACGACCTCGACGCCGATCTCGCCGCACTGGACGCGAGCATCGACAAATACGTCGACGCCATCCTCGCCAACCCCACCGGCGGCGCCGGCGACATGAGCGGCATCCAGGCCGCCGTCGACAAACTCGTCGCGGACATGCGCCAGCTCGCCCCGAGCGAGGTGCCCGCCGACGTGCTGCCGGACGTCAGCGACGACCTCGCCGAACTCGACGACCTCGACGAGGACCTCACCGACGAGATCGAGCAGGACCTCGCCGACATCACCGACGAGATCACCGACGACGACGCCACGGACGAGGACATCGCTCTCCCCGACCTCGGTGACCTCCTCGGCAGGCTCCTCGACCTCAGCCTTATCGAGGACCTCCTGGGCATCGACCTTCCCAGCCTGACGTGACGCGCTGACCAGACGCACACGTACGCGCCCACGCGCACACGCACACGCCCGTCGGCGGCGTGCTCCATCCTCCAAGGGAGCACGCCGCCGACGGGCGTGAGTCGCGCTACAGCGCTACGACGTCGTCCAGGCCTCTACGGCGTCTCGGGGTACCGCCGCGGTGTCCAGGCGATGGTCGAGCCCGCCCCGACAGTCCCGTCAGCCTCGTCCGAAGCGCCCGCGCCGCGCGTCACCATCCGGGTCTGCGAGGACCCGATCAGCAGCAGCGTCCGCATGTCGACCTCGGCCGGATCGAGCTCGCCGAGGGTCACCACCCGTACCGACTCCTCCGGCCCGCCCACGTCCCTGGCCACGACCACCGGCGTCGTCGGCGAGCGGTGTTCGAGGAGCAGTTCGCGGGCGGCCGCGACCTGGTGCGTACGGGAGCGGGAGCCCGGGTTGTACAGCGCGAGGACCAGATCCGCCGCGGCCGCCGCGCGCAGCCGCCCGGCGATCACGTCCCAGGGCTTGAGCCGGTCGGAGAGCGAGATCGTCGCGTAGTCGTGGCCGAGCGGCGCCCCGGCCTTGGCCGCCGCCGCGTTCGCGGCCGTCACCCCCGGCAGGACCCGTACCGGCACATCCGTGTACGGCGGCTGCGACGCCACCTCGAGGACCGCCGTCGCCATCGCGAAGACACCGGGGTCGCCGCCGGAGACCACCGCGACCCGCCGCCCTCGGCGGGCCAGGTCGAGGGCGAACTCGGCCCGCTCGGACTCGACCTTGTTGTCGGAGCCGTGGCGCCGCTGACCGGGCCGGACCGGCACCCGGTCCAGGTAGGTGGTGTAGCCGACGAGGTCGTCGGCGCCGGTGAGGGCACCCCGCGACTCGGGCGTCAGCCAGGGCGCGCCGGCCGGGCCCGTGCCGACCACCACGACCTCGCCGCGCGGCCGCTCCTCGGGCGCCACCTCGTCGATCCGGGACGGCAGGACCGCCACCGAGAAGTACGGCACGCTGTCCGCGTCGACCGAGGCCAGCGGCTCCGTACGCTCGCCCGCCATGAACGCGCGCTCCACGTACCGCGCGTCCTCCAGCCGCCCCGCCCGCTCCAGAGCGCGCCGCACGGTCGGGAACGTCCGCCCCAGCTTCATCACGACCGCCGAGTCGGTGGCGGCCAGCCGGGCCGTCAGCTCGTCCTCCGGCAGCGTGCCAGGGATGATCGTCAGGACCTCCTCGGCCTCGCACAGCGGCTTCCCGAGCCGGGCCGCTGCCGCGCTGACCGACGTGACGCCAGGGATGACCTCCGTGTCGTAACGGTGAGCCAGGCGCTTGTGCATGTGCTGGTACGAGCCGTAGAAGAGCGGGTCGCCCTCGGCGAGGACGGCGACCGTGCGCCCGGCGTCCAGGTGCTTCGCCAGCCGCGCCGCGGCCTCCTCGTAGAAGTCGTCGAGCGCGCCGCGGTAGCCACCGGGGTGGTCCGTCGTCTCCACCGTGAGCGGATACATCAGCCGCTCCTCGATGTGGTCCTCACGGATGTGCGCGCCGGCGATCGAGCGGGCGATGGACCGGCCGTGGCGTGCCGAGTGGTAGGCGACGACGTCGGCCGACTCGATGGCGCGCACCGCCGCGACCGTCATCAGGTTCGGGTCGCCGGGGCCGAGCCCGACGCCGTACAGCTTTCCGCTCATGTTTCCGCTCATGCCTGGATCTCCGCCTCGTGGGCGATCGCGTTGATCGCGGCCGCCGCCATCGCGCTGCCGCCGCGCCGTCCCCGTACGACGAGGTGCTCGACGCCCGAGACGTGCGCGGCGAGCGCGTCCTTGGACTCGGCCGCGCCGATGAAGCCGACCGGTATGCCGAGGACGGCGGCCGGGCGCGGCGCGCCCTGATCGATCATCTCCAGGAGCCGGAAGAGGGCGGTGGGGGCGTTGCCGATGGCGACCACGGACCCTTCGAGGCGGTCGCGCCACAGCTCCAGCGCGGCCGCGCTGCGGGTGGTCCCCAACTCGGCGGCGAGCGCCGGGACGGACGGGTCGGAGAGCGTGCAGATCA
>NZ_BMQQ01000003.1:30934-58895 GCF_014648195.1 Streptomyces purpureus | reverse complement strand
CGTCGTTGCCGGCGGGCAGCCGCTTGCGGGTGACGCCGCTGGCGACCATCTGCGCGTCGCAGAGGATGGGCGCCCCGGCGCGCAGGGCCTCGCGGGCGCGGGCCACGACCCGCGGGCTGTATGCGAGATCGCGGACGAGGTCGGTCATGCCGCAGGCGTGGATCATCCGGACGACGACCTGGCTGACGTCCGCGGGCAGGCCCGCGAGGTCCGCCTCGGCGCGGATGGTGGCAAAGGACTGGCGGTAGATCTCCGCGCCGTCCTTCTCGTAGTCGAACACCTTCAGTTCTCGCTCATCTCGGGTACGGGGGGGTACGGGGGTGCGGGTACGGGCCGGGTACGGGCCTGGGTGACGGCGGCGGTGAGCGCGGTACGGGGCGTGGGGGCGCCGTTCACCGTGTACTGGCCGTCGGCGGTGGCGACGACGTCCACCCAGTCGCCGTGGGGGTGCCCGCAGCGGCGGGCGCAGCCGGAGAAGTGGACGGGCAGGGCGTACGGCCCTCCCGGCCCGGGGGTGGCGTCGGCGCGGACGTCGGACAGGGACTTGCCGCACCCGGGCCGCCCGGTGCAGGCACCGACCCCGGCCCACGGCGAGTCGGGCGCGGTGATCAGCCCGGCGTCCGCCAGCTCGCCCAGCCGCGCCCCGGCCGCGGTCCGGTCCGCGAACCCGCTCACGACGGCCCCGCGCCAGGGCGTCAGCCGCACCTCACCCTGCGCGGGCGGGACCAGAGCGCGCAGCTGGCCGGCCCGGAAGCGCCCGAGGGGCGCGAGCACGCAGAGGGAGCCGTCCCCGAGCAGCCCGGGCCGGAGAGGTCCGCCGTGTGCCCCCGCCTCCGGCGGGAAGGGGCTGGTCGTGGCGCCGGCGGCCGGGCCGAGAGGGTCGGCTGTGGCGTGGGTGGCCGCGTCGAGGGTGCCGGCTGTGGCGTGGGTGGCCGCGTCGAGGGTGCCGGCTGTGGCGTGGGCGGCCGGGCCGAGAGGGTCGGCTGTGGCGTGGGTGGCCGCGCCGTGAGAGCCGCCCATCGCGGCCGCCGTCTCGCTCCGTACGGCCTCGGCGGCGATCCCGGCCCGTTCCAGAGACCCGGCCACGTCGGGCTCGTGGCTCTCGGGCAGTTCCTTTACGCGCCACGCGCCGGTGCCGGCCGCCGTGGCCGCCGCGAGGAAGGCCTCGGCGGCGGCGAGCGCGGCGCGCGGGGCGGTCTCGGGGTCCGGGAGCCGGAAAGAGCGGGCGCCGACGCGCAATGTCACGTGTGACGGCGCTGCGAGCAAGGTCACATCCCCGCCGAGCCCGGCCACATCCCCGCGCCCGTCGTCCAGGACGAACAGAAAACGACCCGAAAGCGCCGCCGTCCACGCCCGCCCGCACAGCAGCGCGTCCAGCTCGCGCGACCACAACTGCACGTCCGCGTGGCCGAGTCCGTCCAGCCCGGCGGCCGGTGAGGCCACGATGTTCCGTACCCGCTCATGGGTCTCGGACGGCAACAGCCCGGCGCCCCCGAGCAGCCCGGCCAGCCGCGCCCCGCAGTCCTCGCCGAGCCCGCGCAGTTCCACATTGCCGCGTGAGGTGACACTGACCTGCCCGTCCCCGAGAGACTCCGCGGCATCGGCCAGCACCATGACCTGACGCCCGGTCAAACGCCCGCCGGGCAGCCGCAGTCGAGCCAGCCGCCCGTCGTCCGCCGCATGCAGCCGCAGCGCCCCGGGGCAGGCGTCACCACGGTCCCGTATGAGAGGTTCGCCCGGGTTGGGCGCGTTGGGTGGGGTGGGCGACATGGCGGCGAGCATACCGTTCCTCTTGGCGCTGACCAGAGTTGGTCAAATCGCCTCGAACCGGCCCGAGCCGGCAGCCTTCCGAACGGTCTTGAAGGGCAGGGACAGCGCGAGCTGGTCACGTCGGTGTACGCGGGTCTTGCCGCCGGTGTGAGGCGTGCCCGGCATCCTGGGTGGGTCTGCGGTCCCGGGCGCCCCGGGGCGGGGTACGGCCTGGCCGGTAGCTCTCCCGAGGCGATCCTCCGGTCGCCTGCGGGTCACACCTGGCCGACGCCGCAGCCCGTGGCCAAGAGCGCGTCTGCCGATGGCCAACGAGGCACTGTGGTGCCGCGTGACCGTAATCCTGGCCTGCTGTTGCAGGGGGTTCTGCCAGTGCCGGCCGCCCCGGCGGCTGGTGTACGCCGGGTCGACCGCAACGACGATCAGGCCCCGGTGGTGGGCTATGCCTCGCAGCCGTTCCCGGAACTTCGCGGTAGGCATACCGGCCACCGTGCGCCGGAACCGCTTGCCCCGCCTGCCCCGGCCCATGGTCTCCCGGCCGATGGCGCGAGCCTCGGCGAAATCCAGATTCTCGATCGCGACACCGGAGCAGCCGTGTTCGACGGCGACGGTGAGGAGTTCGGTGATCGCGGCGCGCAGCTGCCCGTCCCGTCGGGAAGCGGGGCCGCTGAGGTCGGTGGAGAGGGTGAAGGGCTGTCCGACCGGGTTGCCGTGCGCGTCGACGACGCACGCCGCGAGATGGTCCGCGTTGATGTCGACCCCCAACAGCCTGGCCCCTGCCCGCGCCAGATCCTCCGGGGCGGGTGGGCGCACGGGGGTGGCGGACCAGGAGGCGTCGAGATACCAGCGATCTCGGTGCGGGTCGTGGACGATGTCGTAGCGGACCGCCTTGTTCGCGGTGATGCGGTCCAGCCACTCCTCACGACGGTGGTGGAACGTGACGGTGCAGCTCAGCCGGTACCGCCCGCGGGGAGCGTTCGCCAGATGCCTGAGCGGTTCGGGAAGCGCAATCGCCACGGCACCGCAGTCGGGGTCGGCCGTGACGGTGTAGTTGCCGTGCGGCGCGCCGGACTCTCCGTCAGCGGTGAGGAACAAACGGGCCGCGTCCCACCGCTCCTGCCACTCTTCGACGGTCAAATCCACGTCGGCGAGCCGATGGCGCTGCTTCAGGAGCTGCCGCCCGCCCACCACGACCGTCGGCCGGCCGCTGGAGATCCTTGCCTCGACCTCGACGAGCCTCGCGCCGAGGATCTGCAGCCGCCGCTGCTTGCTCTGCCGTTCCGCCTCGTCGGCGTAGCCGCGCACGCCATTGAGGCGCTGCCCGCACGGGGCTGCCAGGCGGGCGGTGATCTTCCGCACGGAGCGGCGCAGCCCGGCCTGCTGGTCATAGAGGCAGCGCAGGGCGAGCTGGTACTGGTCCTCGGAGGAACGCGTAATCGCCCCGGCCCAGCGCGAGGAGGAATGACGGGTCAGTGCCCGCTTGCGCTCGGTACGCCGAGCGCCCGCCGCCTTGACGTTCCCGAGCCGGATCCGCGCGGCCAGGTCGGCCCGCGCGAGCTGACCCAGATGCCGGCCGACCAGCCGAAGGACTTCCTCGTCCGTCGACGAGAGGAATAACCGGTCCCGGATACGCGCACCGGACGGCGCTGCCACGGTGAAGGGACGGTCCAGCACGCGCAGTCCGTTCCCCCTGGTACGCCCACCGCCCCTCCAACCCTCCACACGAGCCCCGCCGCCTGGGCCGACGGTGCCTCCGCCACGTACGCGACGTCCGTCAAACAAGCCTGGTTCGCCCTCATGAGGAGTGGGATGACCGAAGATGACCTGTTCATGCGCCTAGTTGTCGTCGTCGGAGGCCGATCGCGGCCCGGGCCACCGCCCTGCTGCGGGTAGGCACGATCTACTATGCACACGGCACAGGGTCCCAGGGCCCTAGGGAGGAAGCCCGGTGAGAATCCGGCGCGGTCCCGCCACTGTGAGCCGGGGTAGGAGACGAGCCGGTGAGTCAGGAACTCCCGCCGTCCACCAGACCACCCGGGGCGCGGACACCCCGAGGAAGGCCCGCACGCGCATGATCCTGCTGCTGTCGACCTCCGACACCGACCTGCTGAGCGCCCGCGCGGCCGACGGGCCCGTCGCCTACCGGTTCGCGAACCCCTCCCGGCTGCCGCTGGCCGACCTGCCCGGGCTGCTGGAGGGCGTCGAGCTCGTCGTCGTACGGCTCCTGGGCGGGCTGCGGGCCTGGCAGGAGGGGCTCGATGTGCTCCTCGCCGAGGGGCAGCCGCGGCCCGTCGTCGTCCTCACCGGCGAACAGGCCCCCGACGCGCAGCTGATGGCCGCCTCCACCGTCCCGATCGGCGTCGCCACCGAGGCCCACGCCTATCTCGCGCACGGCGGCCCGGCCAACCTGGAGCAGCTCGCCCGGTTCCTCTCCGACACCGTCCTGCTCACCGGTCACGGCTTCGAGCCCCCGGCCCCCGCCCCCACCTGGGGCCCCCTGGAGCGCACGGCGAAGAACGACGGCGGCCCGCTGATCGCCGTGCTCTACTACCGCGCCCACCACATGAGCGGCAACACCGCCTTCGTCGGCTCGCTCTGCGACGCGATCGAGGACGCCGGCGCCCGCGCCCTGCCGCTGTACGTGGCGTCGCTGCGCGCCCCCGAGCCCGAGCTGCTCGACCAGCTGCGCGGCGCCGACGCGATCGTCACCACCGTCCTCGCCGCCGGCGGCACCAAGCCCGCCGAGGCGCAGGCCGGCGGCGACGAGGAGGCCTGGGACGCCGGCGCGCTCGCCGCCCTGGACGTGCCGATCCTGCAGGCGCTCTGCCTCACCGGCCCGCGCAGCGCCTGGGAGGAGAACGACGAGGGCCTGTCCCCGCTGGACGCCGCCAGCCAGGTCGCCGTACCCGAGTTCGACGGCCGGCTGATCACCGTCCCGTTCTCCTTCAAGGAGATCGACGAGGACGGCCTGCCCGCGTACGTCGCCGACCCCGAGCGCGCCGCCCGCGTCGCCGGGATCGCCGTGCGCCACGCCAAGCTGCGCCACATCCCCAACGCCGACAAGCGTCTCGCGCTGGTCCTGTCCGCGTACCCCACCAAGCACTCCCGCATCGGCAACGCCGTCGGCCTCGACACCCCCGCCTCCGCGGTGGCTCTCCTCAAGCGACTGATCGCCGAGGGCTACGACTTCGGGCCCGAGGACGAGATCCCGGGCCTTGTCTCCGGCGACGGCGACGAGCTGATCTACGCCCTGATCGAGGCCGGCGGCCACGACCAGGACTGGCTCACCGAGGAGCAGCTGGCGAAGAACCCCGTCCGGATCCCGGCCGCCGACTACAAGCGGTGGTACGCCGGCCTGCCGGGGGAGCTCCGCGAGCAGGTCGAGGAGCACTGGGGCCCGCCGCCCGGCGAGATGTTCCTGGACCGCTCGCGCAACCCGGAGGGTGACATTGTTCTCGCGGCGCTGCGGCGCGGGAACCTGCTCGTCCTGATCCAGCCGCCGCGCGGCTTCGGCGAGAACCCGATCGCGATCTACCACGACCCCGATCTGCCGCCGTCCCACCACTACTTGGCCGCCTACCGCTGGATCGCGGCCTCCGCCGCCGACGGCGGTTTCGGCGCGGACGCGATGGTCCACCTCGGCAAGCACGGCAACCTGGAGTGGCTGCCCGGCAAGAACGCCGGCCTGTCCGCCGCGTGCGGCCCCGACGCGGCCCTCGGCGACCTGCCGCTGGTCTACCCGTTCCTGGTCAACGACCCGGGCGAGGGCACCCAGGCCAAGCGCCGCGTCCACGCCACCCTGGTCGACCACCTCGTCCCGCCGATGGCGCGCGCCGACTCCTACGGTGACATCGCACGCCTGGAGCAGCTCCTGGACGAGTACGCCCAGATCTCCTCCATGGACCCGGCGAAGCTGCCCGCGATCCGGGCCCAGATCTGGACCCTGATCCAGGCCGCCAAGCTCGACCACGACCTGGGTCTTGAGGACCGCCCCGACGACGACGGCTTCGACGACTTCCTGCTGCACGTCGACGGCTGGCTGTGCGAGGTCAAGGACGCGCAGATCCGCGACGGTCTGCATGTCCTCGGCGGCGCCCCGACCGGGCCCGAGCGGGTCAACCTGGTCCTGTCGATCCTGCGCGCCCGCCAGATCTGGGGCGGCACGCAGGCCCTGCCCGGCCTGCGGGAGGCGCTCGGCCTGGACGAGTCGGCCGCGACCCGCACCACCGCCGACGAGGCGGAGGCCAAGGCGCGGCAGCTGGTGGAGGCCATGGAGGCGGCCGGCTGGGCGGTCGGGGCCGTGCCCGCCGTCGCCGAGGGCCACGGCCCGGACGTGGCCGCCGTGCTGCGGTTCGCCGCCGAGCAGGTCGTGCCCCGTCTCGCCGCCACCACCGACGAACTCAGCCACGCCGTCCACGCGTTGAACGGCGGTTTCGTCCCGGCCGGCCCGTCCGGTTCCCCGCTGCGCGGCCTGGTCAACGTGCTCCCCACCGGCCGTAACTTCTACTCGGTCGACCCGAAGGCGGTGCCGTCCCGGCTCGCCTGGGAGACCGGGCAGGCGCTCGCCGATTCGCTGCTGGAGCGCTACCGCACCGACAACGGCGAGTGGCCGACGTCGGTGGGCCTGTCCCTGTGGGGCACGAGCGCGATGCGCACGGCCGGTGACGACGTCGCCGAGGCGCTGGCGCTGCTCGGCATCCGCCCCCGCTGGGACGACGCCTCGCGCCGGGTCAACGGCCTGGAGCCGATCCCGCTCGCCGAGCTGGGCCGCCCCCGGATCGATGTCACCTTGCGCATCTCGGGCTTCTTCCGGGACGCGTTCCCGCACACGATCGGCCTCCTGGACGACGCCGTACGCCTGGCTGCCTCGCTCGACGAGCCGGCCGAGCAGAACTTCGTCCGCGCCCACACCCAGGCCGACCTGGCCGAGCACGGCGACGAGCGGCGCGCCACGACCCGTATCTTCGGCTCCCGGCCGGGCACGTACGGGGCGGGCATCCTCCAGCTGATCGACTCCAAGGACTGGCGTACGGACGCCGACCTCGCCGAGGTGTACACGGTGTGGGGCGGCTACGCGTACGGGCGCGAGCTGGACGGCCGTCCGGCCCGCGACGAGATGGAGAGCGCCTACAAGCGCATCGCGGTGGCCGCGAAGAACACCGACACCCGCGAGCACGACATCGCCGACTCCGACGACTACTTCCAGTACCACGGCGGCATGGTCGCCACCGTCCGGGCGCTCAAGGGCACGGCTCCGGAGGCGTACATCGGCGACTCCACCCGCCCCGAGACGGTCCGTACCCGCACCCTCGTCGAAGAGACCTCGCGGGTCTTCCGCGCCCGCGTGGTCAACCCGCGCTGGATCGAGGCGATGCGCCGCCACGGCTACAAGGGCGCCTTCGAGCTGGCGGCGACGGTCGACTACCTCTTCGGCTACGACGCCACGACCGGTGTCGTCGCCGACTGGATGTACGACAAGCTCACGCAGACGTACGTACTGGACCCCGAGAACCAGGCCTTCCTGAAGGAGGCCAACCCCTGGGCCCTGCACGGCATCGCGGAGCGGCTCCTGGAGGCGGAGTCCCGGGGCATGTGGGAGAAGCCGGACGCCGAGACGCTCGCGGCGCTGCGGCAGGTGTTCCTGGAGACCGAGGGCGATCTGGAAGGCGACGAGTGACGTCGGTGGCCGGTGACGGGCTGACGTCCGTGGGGGCTGACGGTCCTGCGGTCGGGGACGGCGGTCTGACGGTGGGGGGCGCCGACAAGGAGCTGTCGGCGCGCCTCGACAAGGAGCTGACCGCGTTCAACAATGCCGCCACCGGCTTCGACGACGAGGCCGAACTGTCGGTCCGCGCCACCGACCCGTCGACCGGTGAGCTGATCGGCGGCCTCACCGGCTGGACCTGGGGCGGTCTCGGTGGTGTCGACATGCTGTGGGTACGGGAGGACCACCGCACCGGCGGCTGGGGCTCCCGCCTGATGCGCGCGGCCGAGGACGAGGCCCGCCGCCGGGGCTGCACCCGGATGGTCGTCTCGTCCTTCTCCTTCCAGGCCCCGCCGTTCTACCGGCGGCTGGGCTATGTGGAGACGGGCCGTACGGAGGGCATCCCCGGCGGCAACGTCGACGTCCACTTCCACAAGAGCCTTGAGCCGGCGGACCCGGCCGCCCCGGCGGCCGTCCAGCTCGCGGTCCTTCTCGATGTCCCGCCGGCCGCCGCCGAGGCCGCCCGCGCCTACGAGGACCGGGTGCTGGCGCTGCTGCCCCGGCACGGCGGACGCCTGGAGCGCAGGCTGCGCACGGGCGACGGCCTCAGCGAGGTCCATCTGCTGCGGTTCCCGTCCAGGAAGGCCCTGGCGGCCTTCCGGGCGGACCCGGAGCGGGCGGAGCTCGCGGCGGGCGTGGAGGTCACGGTCAGGGTCCTGGAGGTCACGGACGTCTACGGTCCGTGAGGCACGGGCCGGCCGAACGGTGAAGGCGGAGGGCCGACCGGCGGGTCGACCCTCCGGCCCGCGTCGAAAGCCCGCGCGAAAAACTGGGATGCTCCCCTCCGGTCTCATACGTACCGTTTGCGGAGTGGAACCACTCACCGAGAAACAGATCCGCGGCTCCTTCGCCAACTGCTCCAAGGGCGAGGCGAACCGTCTCAAGCTCCCCCTGGACTTCGCCGAACTGCCCTGGCCCGAGCTCGACTTCCTGGGCTGGCGCGACCCGGGCGCCCCGCTGCGCGGCCATCTGGTGATTCCGGGCACGGACGGCAGCCCGGTCGGGATCACCCTGCGCACCCCGGACAAGTCCCGCACCAGCGCGCTCAAGTCCAGCATCTGCCAGTTCTGCCTGACCGGCCACGCCTCCTCAGGCGTCGCCCTCTTCGCGGCCCCGCGCGCGGGCGAGCCGGGCCGCCAGGGCAACACCGTCGGCATCTACGCCTGCGCCGACCTGGCCTGCTCCCTGTACGTACGGGGCAGGCGGCAGCCGGCGCTGCGTCCCCGGTACGAGGAGACTCTCACGGTGGACGAGAAGATCGACCGCATGCTCGGCAATGTGCACGCGTTCGCGGCGAAGGTGCTCGCCTGAGACCTGAGGCCTGAGGCCTGAGGCGTGAGGCGTGAGGCGTGAGGCGTGAGGCGTGAGGCCTGGGACCTGAGGCCCTGAGCCTTGCGCGCCGCGCGTCAGCAGGTGTGGCGGTCGCGGGCCGGGTCGTAGAGGTGGCTGTCGCGGAACTCCGAGGCGGCGAGCGTCCGGCCGACGATGATGACGGCGGTCTTCGTGATGCCGGCCGCCTTCGTCTGCGCGGCGATGTCGTCGAGGGTGCCGCGCAGGACCACCTCGTCCGGACGGCTGGCCAGGGCGACGACGGCGGCCGGGCAGTCGGCGCCGTAGTGCGGCAGCAGCTCGTCGACGACCCGGTCGACGTACCGGGCGGCGAGGTGCAGCACGAGCAGCGCGCCGCTGCGGCCGAGGGTCGCCAGGTCCTCGCCGGGCGGCATCGGCGTGGCCTGCTGCGCGATCCGGGTCAGGATGACCGTCTGGCCGACCGTCGGCACGGTCAGCTCCCGCTTCAGCGCGGCCGCGGCGGCCGCGAAGGCCGGGACGCCCGGCACGATCTCGTACGGGATGCCGGCCGCGTCCAGGCGCCGCATCTGCTCGGCGACCGCGCTGAAGACGGACGGGTCGCCGGAGTGCAGCCGGGCCACGTCCTGGCCGGCCTCGTGGGCGCGGACGATCTCCTCGACGATCTGGTCCAGGTCGAGGCGGGCGGTGTCGACGAGCCTGGCGCCGGACGGGCACTCGGCGAGCAGCTCGGTGGGGACGAGTGAGCCGGCGTACAGGCAGACCCCGCAGGACGCGAGCGTACGCGCGCCGCGCACGGTGATCAGGTCGGCCGCCCCCGGGCCCGCGCCGATGAAGTAGACGGTCATCCTCGATCTCCTGTTCCGGTGACGGACGTTGTGGTGGCTGAGGCTTCGGCTGCGGTCTTCACGACCGACCACTGGGTGACCGGCATCGCCTGCCGCCAGCCGGTGAAGCCGCCCACCGGCACGGCGTGGGCGACGGCGAGCCGGATCAGTTCGCCGCCGTGGCGGCGGTAGCGCTCCGCCAGCAGCGCCTCGGACTCCAGCGTCACGGTGTTGGCGACCAGCCGCCCGCCCTCCGCGAGCGCCTCCCAGCAGGCGTCGAGCAGGCCGGGCGCGGTCAGCCCGCCGCCGATGAACACCGCGTCGGGGCGGGGGAGCCCGGCAAGCCCGGCCGGGGCGGCGGCGGTGACGACCCGCAGGGCGGGGACGCCGAGCGCGTCGGCGTTACGGACGATACGGGCTGCCCGCGCCGCGTCCCGCTCGACCGCGACCGCCCGGCAGGAGCGGTGCGTACGCATCCACTCGATGCCGATGGAACCAGAACCGCCGCCGATGTCCCACAGCAGCTCACCCGGCGCGGGCGCGAGCGCCGCCAGGGTGGCGGCGCGTACGTGCCGCTTGGTGAGCTGGCCGTCGTGCTCGTACGCCTCGTCGGGCAGACCGGGCGCGGCGCCGAGGCGCGGGGCGCCCGGGGCCCGTACGCAGTCGAGGGCGATGACGTTGAGGGGGTCGACCGGCCCGGGCGGCGGGTTGTCGGCGGTCGCGTCGAGGATCCGCTCGCGGTCCGCGCCCAGCTGTTCCAGGATCCGCAGCCGGCTGGGCCCGAAGCCGTGCGACCGCAGGAGCTCCGCCACCGCCCCCGGGGTGTCCGCGCCCGCGCTGAGGACCAGCACCCGCCGCCCGTCGTGGACCGCCGCCACCAGCGAGGCGAGCGGCCGCCCGACGAGGGAGACCGTCTCGGTCTCCTCCACGGCCCAGCCGAGCCGGGCGCAGGCGTACGAGACGGAGGAGGGGTGGGGGAGCACGTGCAGGCGGTCGGGGCCGACGGTCTCGGCGAGGGTGCGCCCGATCCCGTAGAAGAGGGGGTCGCCGCTGGCCAGGACCGCCACGCGGCGGCCTTCGTGGGCGGCCAGCAGGCCGGGGACGGCGGGCCGCAGGGGCGAGGGCCAGGCGAGGCGCTCGCCCGGGCAGGCGTCCGGCGGCAGCAGGTCGAGCTGCCGGGGGCCGCCGATGAGGACCTCGGCGGCGCTGAGGGTGTCGCGGGCGGCGGCGGACAGTCCGTTCCAGCCGTCCGCACCGATCCCGACGACGGATATTACGGAGCTCACGTCGGCGAACTCTACGGGAGCGTCCCGGGCGGGTGACCTGGGGGAGCGGCGCCGGATGGCGACGGGAGGGCGCCGGAATACGACGTGAGGGCGCACGGTTGAAGGAGATGGTTAAAAGTTCAACCATATGAGGCCAAGGGCCTCCGCGAGAGGTGAGCAGGATGCAGTTCGGGATCTTCACCGTCGGTGACGTCACGACCGACCCCACCACCGGCCGTACGCCGACCGAGCACGAGCGGATCAAGAACACCGTCGCCATCGCGCTCAAGGCGGAAGAGGTCGGCCTCGACGTCTTCGCCACCGGCGAGCACCACAACCCGCCCTTCGTGCCCTCCTCCCCCACCACCCTCCTCGGCCACATCGCCGCCAGGACCGAGAACCTGATCCTCTCCACGTCCACGACGCTGATCACCACCAACGACCCGGTGAAGATCGCCGAGGACTACGCCACCCTCCAGCACCTCGCCGACGGCCGGATCGACCTGATGACGGGCCGCGGCAACACCGGCCCCGTATACCCGTGGTTCGGACAGGACATCCGCCAGGGCATCCCGCTCGCCATCGAGAACTACGCCCTGCTGCACCGGCTCTGGCGCGAGGACGTCGTCGACTGGGAAGGCCGCTTCCGCACCGCCCTGCAGGGCTTCACCTCAACGCCCCGCCCGCTGGACGGCGTACCGCCGTTCGTCTGGCACGGCTCCATCCGCTCCCCCGAGATCGCCGAACAGGCCGCGTACTACGGCGACGGCTTCTTCGCCAACCACATCTTCTGGCCCAAGCAGCACACCGAGAAGATGGTCCGCCTCTACCGGCAGCGGTACGCGCACTACGGCCACGGCACCGCCGAACAGGCGATCGTGGGCCTCGGCGGGCAGGTGTTCATGCGGAAGAACTCCCAGGACGCCGTAAGGGAGTTCCGGCCCTACTTCGACAACGCGCCCGTCTACGGCCACGGTCCGTCGCTGGAGGAGTTCACCGAGCAGACCCCGCTGACCGTCGGCTCCCCGCAGCAGGTCATCGACCGCACGCTCTCCTTCCGGGAATACGTCGGCGACTACCAGCGTCAGCTGTTCCTGGTGGACCACGCGGGTCTGCCGCTGAAGACCGTGCTGGAACAGCTCGACATCCTCGGCGAGGAGGTCGTGCCCGTCCTGCGCAAGGAGTTCGCCAACCTGCGGCCCGCCGGTGTCCCGGCGACCGCCCCGCTGCACCCCGCCGTACGCGCTCAGGAGGCCTGAACCATGCAGACGCTCAAGCTGGTCGCCGTATCCGCCGGGCTGAGCCGGCCCTCGTCCACCCGGCTCCTCGCCGACCGGCTCGCCAAGGCCACCGAGGAGCGCCTGACCGAGCGCGGCCGCCCGGTCGAAGTCCAGGTCGTCGAACTGCGCGACCTGGCCGTCGACATCGCCAAGCACCTCGTCAGCGGCTTCCCCTCACCCGCCCTGGGCTCCGCGATCGACGCCGTGACCCGCGCGGACGGGGTGATCGCCGTGACACCGGTCTTCACCGCCTCCTACAGCGGCCTGTTCAAGTCCTTCTTCGACCTGATCGACCCCGACGCGCTGAGCGGCAGCCCGGTCCTCCTCGCCGCGACCGGCGGCACCGCCCGCCACTCCCTCGCCCTCGACCACGCCCTGCGGCCGCTCTTCGCCTACCTGCGGGCACTGATCGTGCCGACGGCCGTCTACGCGGCGTCGGAGGACTGGGGATCGGGCGGCGACGAGTG
Source organism: Streptomyces purpureus (assembly GCF_014648195.1). GTDB lineage: Bacteria > Actinomycetota > Actinomycetes > Streptomycetales > Streptomycetaceae > Streptomyces > Streptomyces purpureus. The sequence goes on along the minus strand of NZ_BMQQ01000003.1, from coordinate 46,217 downwards.
GACGGCGGGCCTGCCGTCCCGGATCGACCGCGCCGGCACGGAGCTGGCCGACCTGATGGCCGGCCGGCAGCCCGAAGCCCCGGCCCAGGACGTGGACGAGGACGTGGACACGGACGCCGACGAGGTGGTGCCCTTCGAGCGCCAGCTCGCCGACCTCCGCCTCGACTGAGCCGCGCGCCTCACAGCTTGACGACGGTGACGCGATCACCGCACAAGGCCGCGATGTCCTCCGGGTCGGAGGTGAGGACCGTCACGGGACCGGGGGCGGCGAGGGCGGTCGCGCAGAGCATGGCGTCGATGGCGTACTTGTGCCCGTCGAGCCCGGTGTCGGCCAGGAGGGCGGCCGCGCGGCGGGCGACGGGCTCGCCGACCGGTTCGACGACGATGCGCGACAGCGTCCATTCGAGGGCCGGGCGATTGATCCGAGGGTGGACGACTTCGACGAGTGTGGCGGCGCTGGTGATCACGCGCAGGTCGTCGGCCCTCGCCAGAGCAAGCCAGCCCGTCACCTCACGGTCGCGCAGAACGGCCTTGGCCAGGCCCTCGCTGTCGAGGACCAGCGTACCGCCCGGCACGGCGGCCGAGGCCGTCACGCGGCGTCCGTCCCTCGCTGCCCCTGTGCCTCGCGGGCGCGTTGCAGCTGGTCCCGCTTGGCCTGGATCTCTTCCTCTCCGATGGGCCCGTGCTCGGCCTCGGCGACGGTGATCAGCTCGTTGAGGTTGTCCCGCTCGATCTGCCGGGCGACCGCCGCGGCCACATACGCCGACAGGCCGGACGGGCCACTGCGCGCGCGGGCGGCTTCGGCGATGTCGCGGGGCATGGTGATCGAGTACTTGCCGGTAGGCTCACTCATGCTGTCTATCCTACCGGGAATCCTACCGGCCCGTCCGGGGTCCGCCCGTCCGCTGCCGCCCCGCAGGGGCGCCCGGCGTCACTTCCGGTTGTACAGCCGCATCGTGACCGCCCCGAAGACCAGCACGAACACCGCCGACCAGCCCAGCGACCAGGCGATGTCGGCCGCCGGCCAGTTCCCCGCCATCAGCTCCCGTACCGCCGTGGACAGATGGGTCACCGGGCTGTTGTTGACGAACGCCTGCAGCCAGCCCGGCATAGTCCTCGGGTCGACGAAGACGTTGCTGAGGAAGGTCAGCGGGAAGATCACCATCATCGAGACGCCCATGACCGACTTCTCGCTGCGCAGCATCAGCCCGAACATCGTCCAGATCCACGAGAACGCGAACGAGAACACCAGCAGCAGCGCGACCCCGGCCAGCACCCCCACCACCCCGCCGTCGGGGCGGTAGCCGATCGCGATGCCGACCGTGAGCATCACCGCCGAGGCGATCAGATAGCGCACCACATCGCCGAGGAGATACCCGACCATCGGCGCCGGGCGCCAGATCGGCAGCGTACGGAAGCGGTCGAAGACACCCTTCTCGATGTCGGTGTTGACCGACACCCCGGTGTACATCGTGATCATCACGACGCTCATCACGAGGATGCCCGGCAGCAGGAACTGGATGTACGCCGAGACGGACCCGGCGAGCGCCCCGCCGAAGAGGTACGTGTACATCAGCACCATCATGATCGGGAACGCGGTCACGTCGAACAGCTGCTCCGGCACATGCTTGATCTTGAGCATGGCCCGCCAGCCGAACGTCAGCGACGCCGACAGGGCGCTCGGGCGCGGCGGACGCACCTGGCCGACGAGCAGGGCGGCCAGTTCGTCGGCCTTCGGCGCCTCGAAGGCGAGGGCGTCGGCCGCCTGGTTCTCCTTGGTGGTGGCGACGGTGCTCATGCCGTCGTTCCCTTCGTCTCTTCCGCTGTGTCCTGCGTGTGCGTCACATTCGCCGGCGTGGCGCGGCTGTCGGTCAGGGCGAGGAAGACCTCGTCCAGGCTCGGCTGCCCCAGGCCGAAGTTGTCGACGGTGATCCCGGCCCTGGCCAGCTCGGCGAGGGCCCGCGCCGCCTGCTCTGCGGCGCCGAGGTCGGTGCCGTGGCCGTTGACGGTGGCCGTCAGCGCCACCGGGTCCGGATCGAGCTGTACGTCCGCGTTGAGCGCGGCGGCCAGCACCCGCTCGGCATGCGGACGCTGCTCCGGCTCCCGGAGCCGTACGTGCACGGACCCCGAGCCCACCGACGCCTTCAGCGCGCCCTTGGTGCCCTCGGCGATCACCTTCCCGTGGTCGATCACCGCGATACGGGACGCCAGCTGGTCGGCCTCGTCGAGGTACTGCGTGGTCAGCAGCACCGTCGTGCCCTGGGAGACGACCGCGCGGACGATGTCCCACACCTGATTGCGGCTGCGCGGATCGAGCCCCGTCGTCGGCTCGTCGAGGAAGAGCAGGTCAGGGGTGTTGAGGATGGACGCGGCGATGTCGATACGGCGGCGCATACCGCCGGAGTAGTTCTTCACCTGACGGTCGGCGGCCTCGGAGAGCCCGAAGGCCTCCAGCAGCTGCGCGGACCGCTCGCGCGCGGCGGGCCGCGTGTGGCCCAGGAGACGGCCGAGGAGGACGAGGTTCTCGGTGCCGGTCAGGTCCTCGTCGACGGAGGCGTACTGCCCGGTCAGGCTCACCCTGCCGCGTACGGTGTCGGCGTCCTTCACCACGTCCTTGCCGAAGACGCGGGCCTCGCCGCCGTCCGGCCGCAACAGTGTGGCCAGCATCTTCACGGCGGTGGTCTTGCCGGCGCCGTTCGGGCCGAGGACTCCGTAGACGGTGCCGGTGGGCACACGGAGGTCGATCCCGTCGACGGCGCGGTTGGTGCCGAAGACCTTGACCAGCCCGGACGTCTCGATCGCCAGGTCGGTAGCTGTGCTCATGATGGGGTCCCGGGTCGGGGATGGACTCCCCACCCAGTCTCCGACCGTCACCCGCGGGACGCCAGACGGGCGACCTCGGACTTCTGCCCTAGGCCGGAGGCCCCGCCGGGCCCGGGTCCCCGGCCCACCGGCCTCGGGTCCGGCGGCCTTGGGCCCTCCCCCGGACCGTCGGCCTCCGGGCCCGCCCGGCCTCCGGACAGTCGGCCTCCGGAATCGCCGGGCCGCGGGCTCGCCGACACTCCGGGCCTCGCCCGGCCTCCGGGTTCGCCTGGCCCCCGGGACCGTCGGTCTCGGGTCCTCCGGCACTCCGGGCCTCGCCCGGCCTGCGGATTCGCCGGGCCCCGGGCCCTGGGCCCCGGGCCCCGGACCGTCGGCCCCCGTGGCCCTCTACGCCACCACCAGCTGCTGCACCAGCCCGCCGTCCACGGCGAGCTTCACCCCGGTGGTGAAGGTGGCGTCCACGGCGAGGAAGAGCGCGGCCCGCGCCACCTCGTCGGCCGTACCGTGCCGGTGCAGCGGCGTCGCCTCGTCACCGGCCTTCTTGAACGCCTCGTGCTCCTCCGCGGTGAGCCCCTGGATCCCACCGCCGGGGGTGTCGATGTACCCGGGCGACACCGCGTTGACACGGATCCCCCGGCCGGCCAGCTCCGCGGCGAGCGCCTGGGCGAACGACCACAGCCCCGCCTTCGTCGCCGCGTACACGCTCATCCCCGCCGTACCCGTGACATCGGCGACGGAGGTCGTGAAGACCACCGAGCCGCCGTCGGCGAGCAGCGGCATCAGCCCCTGCACGGTGAAGTACGGGCCCTTCAGGTTCACCGTGAGCATCTTGTCGTACTGCTCCTCGGTGACCAGCGGGATCGGGGCCAGTTCGGCGATGCCCGCGTTGACGAAGAGATGGTCGACCCGGCCCAGCTTCTCCTCGACGAGCCCCGGCAGGGCCCGTACGGCGGCCATGTCGGACAGGTCGGAGGGGACGACGTGCGCGGCGGGACCCAGCTCGGCCTGCGCGTCCTTCAGGTTCCGCGGGTTGCGGCCGGTGACGAGGACCTCCGCGCCGCCCTCGACGAGACGCTTGGCGATGGCGAGGCCCATGCCCATGGTGCCGCCGACGATGACGGCCTTCTTGCCCGAGTACATGCTCATGTCCGGCTCCTGTGCGGTGAGTTCGTCGTTCGTTGTCCGCTGACAGGAACGACTCTGCGCCGGGCCGCTGACGGGGGGCTGATGACCCGCTGACGGACGGGCGGCGGATACGGTTTCCCCATGCGGTACGGGGTGCTGGGGACGCTGGCGGTGTGGGACGCGGCGGGGGAACCCGTCCGGGTCGCCGAGCCGAAGGTCCGCGCGCTCCTGGCCGCCCTGCTGCTGCACGAGGGGCGCCCGGTCTCCGCCGACCGCCTCCTGGACGACCTGTGGGGCGAGGACCTGCCCGGCCGGCCCGCCAACGCCCTCCAGGCCAAGGTCTCCCAGCTCCGCCGCGCCCTCGGCCGCGACCGCGTCGTGCACGGCCCGACCGGCTACCGCCTCCTCCTGGCCGAGGACGAGCTGGACGCGACCGGCTTCCGCGCCCTGCTCGCCCGGGCCCGCCACACCCCCGACCCGGCGCCGCGGGCCGCCCTGCTCGGCGAGGCGCTGGCGCTGTGGCGGGGGGCGGCGTACGAGGACGTCGCCGACGAGCCGTTCGTACGGGAAGGCGCACGCCGCCTCGAAGAGGAACGCCTCACCGCTCTGGAAGACCTGGCCGAGGCCCGCCTGGCCCTGGGTGAACACGCCACCCTCGCCCCCGAACTGACGGCCCTGGTCGCCCGCCACCCCCTGCGCGAACGCCTGCGCGCCACCCAGCTGCGCGCCCTGACCGGCGCGGGCCGCCAGGCCGACGCCCTGCACTCCTACGAGGACCTGCGCACCCGCCTCGCCGAGGAACTGGGCGTGGACCCGGGCCCCGAACTGGCCGCCCTGCACACCGCGATCCTCCGCGGTGACCTCCCGCCCGACGATCCTGCCGGTCCCGCCGCCGGGCCCGCTGTCCCCGTCCCCGCCCCCCGTCCCGCCGCGCTGCCCACGCCGCTGACGCGGCTCGTCGGGCGGGAGCGGGACGTCGAGGCGACCGCCCGGCTGCTGCGGGAGGCACGCCTGGTGACCCTCGTCGGGGCCGGCGGGGTGGGCAAGACCCGCCTCGCGGTGGAGACCGCATACGAGGCCGCGTACGACGACGGGGTGTGGTTCGTGGAGCTGGCCGGCCACGGCAGGGGCGCGGACCTCGCGGAGACCGTGGCCGCCGCGCTCGGAGTCCGGGACGACGCCGCCGGCCCGCTCTCCCCCGGAACGCCCGTCGCAGCCGCCGAGCGGCTGGCCGCAGCGCTGCGCGGCCGCGACGCGCTGCTCGTCCTCGACAACTGTGAGCACGTCGTCGCCGAGGCCGCCGAGCTCACCGTCCACCTGCTGCGCACCGCCCCCGGCCTGCGGGTCCTCGCCACCAGCCAGGAACCCCTCGGCCTGCCAGGCGAGACGGTGTGGCCGGTCGAGCCGCTGGCCCCCGAGGACGCGGTACGGCTCTTCGCGGCCCGCGCAACCGCCGCCGACCCCGGTTTCACCCTCGGCCCCGGCACCACCGACGACGTGGCGGAGATCTGCCGCCGCCTGGACGGCATCCCACTCGCCCTGGAACTGGCCGCGACACGGGTACGGGCCCTGGGCACCCGCGCGCTCGCGGCGCGCCTCGGCGACCGGTTCCGGCTGCTCACCAACGGTCAGCGCGGTGCGCCGCCGCGCCAGCAGACGCTCCGGGCCATGATCGACTGGAGCTGGGAGCTGCTGTCCGTACCGGAACGGATCGTGCTGCGCAGACTCGCCGTACACCGCGACGGCTGCACCCTCGGCGCGGCGGAGGCCGTCTGCGGGGGCGACGGCGTACCCCGCGAGGATGTCGTGGAGCTTCTGTCCAGGCTGGTGGACCGGTCGCTGGTGGTCCGCTCGGGGGAGCGCTACCGGCTGCTGGAGTCGGTCGCCGCGTACGCGCTGGAGCGGCTGAGGGATGTCGCCGACGAGGACGCCGTACGGGCCCGGCACCGCGCGTTCTACCTGTCCCTCGCCGAAGCGGCCGGCGAGGGGCTGCGCGGCGGGGGCGTGGGGGAAGGGGGCCTGCGGGGTGGGGATCTGCGCGCGGAAGGCTTGGGCAGCGGGGCCCGGCACGACGGCGGCCAGCGCAGTGAGGCCCGGCTCGACGGTTGCCCACTCGACGGCGGCCAGCGCGGTGAGGCCCGGCTCGATGGCGGCCGGCTCGACGGTTGCCCACTCGACGGCGCCCTGCGCGGTGAGGCCCGGCTCGACGGTGCCCGGCACGACGGTGCCCGGCTCGACGGCGGTCAATGCGACGGCGGTCAATGCGACGACGGCCAGCACGGATGGCTGCGGCGGCTGGACGCCGAGGCGGCGAACCTGCGGGCGGCCGCCGAGCCGGATCCGGGGCCGTTCGCGGTGGCGCTGGCCTGGTACTGGCTGCTGTCCGGCCGGCTGCGCGAAGGCCGCCGATGGTTCGCCCGCGCGGCGAGCGAACCCGGCGCGAGCGGGGAAGTACGGGCCATGGAGGCGGCGTTCGCGCTGCTGTGCGGCGAGAAGACGGCCCTCGCGCCCGAGGTGTACGCCACGATCGAGGACCCGGCCGCCCGGGCGCGGGCCCGCTGGCTCGTCGCGTACGGGCACTACTACACCGGCGACCTCGCGGAGAGCGAGCGGCTCGTGGCGGCGGTGGCCGAGCCCGCGGCGGCCGCCGACCGGTGGACCCAGGCCGCCGCGCACGCGCTGCGGTCCGCGCAGGCACTCCTGCGGGGCGACGTGGCGGCGCAGGGCCGGCACGGTCACGAAGCCGTCCGGATCTTCCGGGAACTCGGCGACAAATGGGGCGAGTTGCAGGCGGTGGCGCCACTGGCCGCGCTCGCCGAGATCAACGGCGACTACGGGCAGGCGACCCGCCGCCACGAGGACGGCCTGCGGCTCGCCCAAGACCTCGGCCTCGCGGCTCAGGTCTCGGCCCGGCTCTCCGGACTCGGCCGGCTCGCGCTGCTCGCCGGGGACTGGGACCGGGCGGCCGAACTGCACGGCCGGGCACTGCGCACGGCCGCCGAACACGGCAACAAATGGGGCGAGATCTACGCCGAGATGGGTCTCGCGCTCGGCGCGCGCCGCGCCGGACAGCTGGAGGAGGCCGAGCGGCTGCTCCACCGGATCGCCGACTGGTACGCGCGGGTCTCCTCGGAGCAGGGCAACCATCTGATCCTGGCCGAGCTGGGCTTCGTGGCCGAGCTCCGCGGCGACGGCCCCGCCGCCCGCGCTCTGCACCTGCGGTCCCTCGCGGTGGCCCGTGCGGTGGGTGACCCGCGCGCCCGCGCCCTGGCCCTGGAGGGACTCGCCGGCGCCGAAGTCCTCACCGGCCGCCCCACCCGCGCCCTGCTCCTCCTGCGCACCGCCGCCGCCCTGCGCGGCAGCGCCTCGGCCCCCCTGCCCCCGGCCGAACGCACCGACGTCACCCGCATCACGGCGGCGGCGCAGGCGGCACTGGAAGCGGCGGGGATACGGGACCCGCAAGCCCCGCACTGACATGGGAAGGGCCCTGCGGGAGCTCCCGTCCCCGCAGGGCCCTTCTCGGCCCTCCGCGTGCCCTCACTCCCGCGTGTAGAAGACGTAGAACGCCGCGCAGAACACCCCGGCCGCGATGATCGCCCCGTACGAAGACGCCGTGAGGATGCTGCGGTCGGCCAGCCCGGCCAGGAACCCGATCGCGCTGCCCGCCAGCACCCCGTACGCCGTCGCCCGCCACCCGCGCGGGAGCAGGTGCTGCGTACGGCCGAGGAGATAGCACAGCCCGCCCAGGATGGCCGCGCAGAGGAAACCGAACCCGACCTGGCCCCAAGTGATGGGGCCGCCGCTGCGCTGGAGGAAGGACGTGTAGAAGCCGTAGATCACGGCCAGTGTCAGCGGGATCGACCAGCCCAGCGACCCGTGCCGCCGCACGTCCCGGACCGGACGGCTCCGCCGGCCTCGCTGCCTCGCGGGTATCGCTGCGTGTGCGGCCATGGCAGGAGCTCCTTCACTCTCGCCCCCCAGCCACTCTCACCTCCATCCAGGGCACACCCACGTACGGCCCCCGCGCAACCGGAGGCCCCGAGGCCTCAGCCCCGTGGCGGGCGTACGGCGATCGCGTCGATCTCGAAGAGCATCCCCGGCAGCGCCAGCGCGGCCACCCCGCTCAGCGTCTGTGCCGGCAGCCGCTCGCCCCAGGCCGCGTGCAGCGCCTTGCCGAGGATCTCCAGCTTCGCGAGATCGTGGTCGACGACGAACGTGCCGAGCCGTACGACATGCTCGAAGCCGAGGCCCTCCGCGGCGAGGGCGGTGCGCAGGTTCTCGAAGCTCCGCTCCACCTGGGTGGCGAAGTCCCCCGGGACGACGGCGCCGGTCGAGTCGGAGGCGTACTGCCCCGCGATGAAGACCATCTCGCCGCGGGCGGCGGCGACATGGCTGTAGCCGAAGGGGGCCGGGTCGTGCAGGCCGGCCGGGTTGGTGAGGGTGCGCCGGTCGTTCATGCGTGGTGCTTCCTTCCGAAGAGAGCGGCCACCACGGCGGCGGCCAGGGTCAGTGCGGCGCCCGCCCACAGGACGGCGGACGCCTCGAACGTGTCGACGAGCGGCCCGCCGATGAGCGCGCCGAGCGCGAGGGAGAGACAGAAGACGCACACGTACAGCCCTGTGGCTGTCTCGGCCGCGTCCGGGGCGGCGCGCAGGAACCAGGACTGGAGCCCTACGGACACACCGCCATACGCCAGCCCCCAGCCGAGCAGCAGCCCGGCCCCGGCCACGGTGATGCCCCCGGCCAGGGCGAACCCGCCGAGAACCGCCGTCAGGGCGGCGCCGATGAGGACGAGGACCCGCCGGGGGCGCCGGGCGGCCGGGCCCCCGGCGAGGAAGTTCCCGACGAGCCCCGCGGCCCCGTAGCCGAGGAGGAGCGGTCCGACCCACCGGTCGGGCACGCCGGAGACGTCGGCGAGCAGCGGCCGGACGAAGGAGTACGCCGTGAAGTGCCCGGTGACCAGCAAGAACGTGACCGCCGCCCCGACCCGCACCCGACGATTCCCCCAGGCCGCCGCCCAAGGGCCCCGGCCGGGGCCTCCCGCGCGCCTGCCTGCCCCCGTGCCCGTGCTCGTGGCCCCCGGCAGGCGTGGCAGCAGCGTCAGAAGACAGCCGAGTGCGATCAGCGCCAGCGCCCCGACACCCGCGAACGCCCATCGCCAGCTCGTGGCGTCCGCCGCGAGCGTGGCGGCGGGGACGCCCAGGACCGAGGCCGCCGAGACGCCGCCGAAGATGACGGCGGTGGCGCGAGCCGTCCGGGCGGGCGGGACGAGGCGGGTCGCGAGGCCGCCCGCGAGGGCCCAGAAGCCGCCGATGGCCACACCGAGCAGAACCCGCGCCCCGAGCACGAGAGCGAAGGAACCGGCCACGGCCGAAGCGAGGTTGGCGACGGCCACCAGCGCCATCAGCGCTCCGAGCAGGGTCCGCCGGTCGAGCGCCCCGGCGCGGGCGGCGATCAGCGGCGCGGCGGCCGCGGCGACCAGGCCGGGGACGGTGACCATGAGGCCGGCCGTCCCCGCCGAGACGCCGAGTGCGGCGCCGACCGGGGTGAGCAGGCCGACAGGCAGCAGCTCGGCCGTCATCACGGTGAAAATGCCGAGCGTGACGGCGCCGACGGCCGGCCATCCGCCCGCCGAGGCCCGGACGTCACCGCTGCCGCGTCGCTTTATCTGGACATTTGGCATCCAGAATTACCCCCTGGAAAGGGCCCCTGGGTGGCAGGGGCCGTCGATGGTCAGTGCCTGGTTGTCAGTCGTCAGCTGTCAGCTGTCGGTCGTCAGCGGTCGGTCAATGGCGGTCAGTTGTCAGCTGTCATCCGCTGTCCGCAGTCAGTCGTCAGCTGTCCGCCGTCACATGCCCGCGAACCACCGGCGGATACGGTCCGGCGCTCCCGGCGCCTGCGCCTCCGCCCGTTCCCGTACGTCGTCGAGGGTCTGGTCCGCCAGCGCGCGGCGCCAGGCCAGTTCGGCCTTACCCATCGCTCCGGCGATCGCACACCTGGGGGCGTCCGGGCCCGCCGGGGCCGCGCCCGGGCCCTGTCGGCGGATCTCCGTGCAGCGGAACGCCTCCTCCGGCCCCTCGATGGCGGTGACCACATCCATCAGTGTGATCCGGTCCAGCGGCCTGGCCAGCCGGAACCCGCCCTTGGGGCCGGAGACCGAGCTGACGATCCCGGCCCGGGAGAGGGCCTGGAGCTGCTTGTTCAGGTACGCGGCGGGCAGCTCGTGGTAGGCCGCGAGCCGGGCGGCCGTGACCGCCCGCTCACCGCCGATCCAGGCGAGGTTGAGGCAGCTGTGCAGCGCCCACTCCACGCCCTCGTTCATCCTCATGGTCCTGGATATTAGACATCCAGAATGCCGGAGGCAAGGGAATCGGAGGAGGCGAGAACCGCCAGCCGATCCAGCGCCTGCGCCAGCACCGGACGCGGCGGCGACGCCAGACCGATCCGGACCGCGTCCGCCGCCCGCCCCGACCCCACCGCGAACGCCGCGCCGGGCGTGACCGCGATCCCCCGCTCCGCCGCCGCCGCGACGAACGTCTCCGCCCGCCACGGCGCCGGCAGCCGCCACCAGCAGTAGTAGGCGCGCGGGTCGGTGGCGATGTCGAAGCCGCCCAGATGCCGCAGCACCAGCTCCTGGCGGGCCGCCGCATCCGCCCGCTTCGCCGCCACCACCTCCGCGACCGTGCCGTCCCCGGCCCACCGCGTGGCCGCCGCCAGCGCAAACCCCGCCGCCGTCCACGCCCCCGAACGCAGCGCCTCGGCCAGCCGCTCCCGGCCGGCCTCCGGGGCCACGAGATAGCCGACCGTGAGCCCCGGCGACAGCCGCTTGGAGAGGCTGTCGAGGAAGACCGTGCGCTCCGGGGCGTACGCGGCCAGCGGCGTGGGGGAGCCCGGGTGCAGAAACCCCCAGGTCGCGTCCTCGATCGCGGTGAGCCCCAACTCCCGTAGCTTGTGAGCCCACTCGGCCCGCCGCGCGTCACCCGCCGTCACCGAGAGCGGATTGTGCAGACTCGGCTGCAGATACACCGCCGCGAGCGGCGCCGCCCGGTGCGCCGCCGCCAGCGCGTCCGGCCGCATCCCCTCCCCGTCCATCGCGATCGGCACCAGCCGTACCCCCAGCCGCTCCGCCACCGCCTTCACCAGCGGATATGTCAACGCCTCGACACCCAGACGCCCCCCGGGCGGTACGAGGCAGGAGACCGCGGCCGCGATCGCGGCCCGGCCGTTGCCCGCGAACAGGACCCGGTCCGGGTCGGGCCGCCAGCCGGAGCGGGCCAGCACCCCCGCCGCCGCCTCCCGCGCCCCCGGCGTACCGACGGCCGCCGCCGGCCGGCCCGCCTCGGCCAGCACATCCGGCCGCGCCAGCGCCCCCAACGCCCGCTCCATCAGCTCCGACTGCCCCGCCACCACCGGATAGTTGAGCTGCAGATCGACCGGCGCGAGCCCGGACGCCTCAGCCAGCGCCGGACCCGGCAGCGGCGGCGCCGCCCGGACGAACGTGCCCCGGCCGACCTCCCCCACCACCAGCCCTCGCCGGGCCAGCTCGCCGTACACCCGGATCGCGGTGGACGGCGCGATCCGGTGGCGGCGCGCGAACACGCGCTGCGGCGGCAGCCGGTCACCGGGCTTCAGCCGCCCGCCCGCGATCGCCCCCGCCACCCTGTCGGCGATGTCCCGGTAATCCACCCGCGCCCCCCTCCCCGGCCGCCATCGCGCACCGGTCCACATTGCACCGAGAGCAAATGATCGTATTGCACCGAGGAGTTGGCGCTGCCTAGCCTCCGACCATGCCCTCCGCGCTCACCGACGACCACGTGACCACCGGCTACGACGACGACGGCACCGGCCCCGCCCTCGTCCTCATCCACGGCCACCCCTTCGACCGCACCATGTGGCAGCCCCAGCGCGACGCGTTCACCGCCACCCACCGCGTCATCACCCCCGACCTGCGGGGCTACGGCGCCACCACCGTCGTCCCCGGCATCACCCCGCTCTCCCGGTTCGCCGCCGACATCGAGGCGCTCCTCGACCACCTCGGCGTGGACCGCTTCGTCCTCGGCGGACTGTCCATGGGCGGCCAGATCGCCATGGAGTGCTACCGCGCCTTCCCCGACCGCATCCGCGGCCTGATCCTCGCCGACACCTCACCCGCCGCCGAGACCCCCGACGGCAAGGCCGCCCGCGTGGCGACGGCCGACCGGCTCCTCGCCGAGGGCATGCGCGGTTACGCCGACGAGGTCCTCGACCGCATGGTCGCCCCGTACAACACGCACGCCGCCCCGCACGTCCACCGCATGATGCTGGCCACTTCCCCCGAGGGCGCCGCCGCCGCCCTGCGCGGCCGTGCCGAACGCCCCGACTATCGCGACCTGCTGACCCGCGTCACCGTCCCCGCCCTCGTCGTCGTCGGCCGCGACGACACCTACACCCCCGTCGCCGAGGCCGAGGCCATGCACGCCGCCCTCCCCGACTCCACCCTCGTCGTCGTCGACGGCGCGGCCCACCTGCCGAACCTCGAACGCCCCAAGGAGTTCAACACCGCCCTCGCCGCCTTCCTGAGTTCCCTCGACTCCCCGGGCTCACCCACACGGTCCAGCTGAACGTTCGGTCCTGGACCATCGCCACCACGATGAATCCATGACCCAGAACACCGCACCCTCCCCGCCTCCCGGCGCCCCCGGCCCCTCACCCGCCACCACCGGCTGGGCGGCCGGCGGCACCCTCTTCGCCGGCGTCCTCATGACGGTCGTGGGCATCCTCGACGTCATCCAGGGCATCGCCGCCATCGCCAAGGACGACGTCTACACCCGCATCGGCGACTACGTCTTCGCCTTCAACCTCACCGCCTGGGGCGTCATCCACCTCGTCCTGGGCATCGTGATCGCCGTCGCCGGCTGGGGCATCCTCACCGGCAAGGAGTGGGGGCGCGCCCTGGGCATCGCCCTCGCCGCACTCCACATCGTCGAACAGTTCCTGTGGCTGCCCTACCACCCCGTCTGGGCCATCTTCGCCATGGCCCTCTCGGTCTTCGTCATCTGGGCCCTGGCCACCGACACCACCTTCACCGACCACACCAGGGACGCCACCGCCACCCGCGCCCCGCGGGGCCGGCCCCCGACCCCCGGCACGTACCCCGGCCCGAAAACCTGAGCGAGGCCCATCCGCCGCTCCCTACGCTCGGTGCCATGAACCACGGCACCGGGCCCACCCTCCTGCTCCACCCGCCGCGCACCACCACCGCCGAACTCCTCGGCCAGGCCGCCGCCTGGCGCGGCCACACCGTCGTCGGCTCCGTCGAGCAGGCCACCGGCACGAGGGTGTACTGGTACGGAGGACCCCTCGCCGCCGACCGCGCCGCCGCCCGCCTCGGCCTCGGACTGCTCGAACCCGCCGACGACTGGCTCACCACCGTCCCGTACGACCTGACCCGGCGCCGCATCCGGCTCACCACGCTCGACGAGGCCCGCGCGCTCACCGGGCCCGCCTTCGTGAAGCCCCCGTCCGCGAAGATCGAGGACCTCCCGGCCGCCCTCCACGCCGACGGCTCCCGGCTCCCCCGCCACCTCGACGCCGACACCGCCGTCCTGATCAGCGACCCGGTGGAGTTCGCGGCCGAGTACCGCCTCTTCGCCCTCGACGGCGAGGTCGCCGCAGGCAGCCGCTACGCCACCCACGGACGGCTCGACCCCGGCCCCCTGGACACCGGCGCCCACGCCTTCGCCCGCGAACTCCTCGGCGCCACCGCCAAGACACTGCCCAGCGCCGTCTGCGTCGACATCGGCCGTCTCACCGACGGCCACTGGGCCGTCGTCGAGGCCAACATGGCGTGGTTCGCCCACAGCTACACCGCCGAACCCGACCGCGTCCTCGACGTCCTCCTGCGCGCCGCCGGCCCTCTCACCCACGTACGCGACCCGGACCTGCCGTACGTGAGAGCCACCTGCCGCCCCTGAGGCACGTGAGGTACGTGTGCCGGCCCCGGCGTACGTGCCGTAACGGACGACGAGCGTGCGGCGGACAGGTCACCTCTCCTCACCCGGTCGTCTGTTCGTCCTATGTTCGGTCGTTTTCGATCGACAGGTCATACATGTGGCGCTGAGAGTCCCACTCCCGTTCGAGGATGGAGTGGACCACTGAGTCACGCCACACGCCGGCCTTTTCGATGTGCTCTCGGATGCGCCCCTCCTCGACCATGCCGACCTTCGCCATGGTCCGCGCTGACGCTTCGTTCAGAGGGGAGCGCGCCCCCCACACCCGGTGCAGTCCGAGATCATCGAAGGCGAGGCCGAGGAGCAGCGCGACGAGCTCTGCACCGTAGCCCAAGCCCCACGCGCTCGGACGGAGCGCGAACCCGAAAGTGGCTGCTCGGGGCTGGTGGGGGTCCATCGCCAATCGACCGAATCCGACCAGCGCTCCCGTCCCCCGCTCGATCACGCCAAGCGCGAACTCGTTGCGAGGCTGGATCACGGCGGAGGCCATGGAGCGATCTACGATCTGCTGCACTTGGTCTCGGCTGCGTGGCTCGAAACTCAGGTGCTCCGTGGCCTTGGGGTCGCCGTAGATGCCCAGCACGGCATCGACGTCTTCGGCGGCGAGCTCACGGAGCTCGGCACCTACGCCATCACTCTCGGCTCGACTGCCCGCGTACACCTCTTCGAGGCCAGGGGTCTCACGGTCGGCCCGCAGGAGCTCACCCCCACGGAGGTCGACTTCAAGCTCTCGTGGTGGCCCTTGCACGAAGCGATCGAAGCGGCGAAGGAAGGCCGCTTCCTCCTGCCGGCCGGTCCTCTCGCGCTGATGCTGGCCGAGCGGTAGCGCCCCGGCATGGGGCGACGCGTCTGCATTGCCCGGCCCATTGTCCGGGTGCGGTGATCTCGGCCCCCGCTGAGGCTCACGGCGCCGCTCACATGGGCGTTCTTGAGTGGCGTACGTGAGACGGCCCCGCCCGGATGGCGGCCGCCCCCGCCGCCGCGCACCGTGGACCGTATGCCCCCCCGCCGCACCGCCGCCTCAGCCGTCCTCCTCGCCGTCACCGCCCTGGCCGCCTGTACCGAGGAGGAGCGGCAGCAGGCCGTGGACGTCGTCGCCTCCGCCACCGCCGCCGCCGCGTCCAAGATGGCCGAGGTCACCGACGGCATCGACGCCAAGGGCGACGTCAAGGCCGGCCCGGCCCGCGCCGACGGCGACCGCACCACCGCCGAGATCACCGCCACCAACCCCGCCGCATCCACCGCCGACTACACCATCGCCGTCAACTTCCGCGACGACGGCGGCGGCCTCCTCGACACCGTCGTCGTCACCATCGACGACGTCCCCGCCGGACAGTCCAAGACCG
>NZ_BMQQ01000003.1:30531-30905 GCF_014648195.1 Streptomyces purpureus | reverse complement strand
GCACCGCCCGCAGCAACCGCACCCTCTCCGGCGCCACCACCGCCGACATCGCCCAAGCCCTGCGCCACTAGCCCCCCGCCCCCCACCCCCACCCCCACCGCCGAACGCCTCACAGCGGCCGCCCCGCCACTACCGTTGCAGCACGTGACCCGGCCCCAGAACACCCCGCACCACACCGCGCACCACACCGCGCACGCCGCCGCCGTGCTGCTGCTCCTGCCGCCCGCCGTCGTCGTCGCCTGCCGCCTCACCGGTACCGACGCCGTCACCCCCGTACCGCAGCTGCTCGCGTTCCTGCCGTGGCTCACCCTCCCCGCCGCACTCGCCACCGTCCTCGCCCTCGCCGCCCGGCACCGCCCCACCGCGGCCGCCGC
>NZ_BMQQ01000003.1:28963-30497 GCF_014648195.1 Streptomyces purpureus | reverse complement strand
CGCCACCGTCCTCGCCCTCACCGCCTGGTACATCCAGCCCTACGGCCCCGACACCAGCGGCGCCCACGGACCCACCACCGCCCGGCTACGCGTCCTCGCCTCCAACGTCGAATTCGGCCGGGCCACCCCCCACCTCCTCGACACCGTCCGACGCGAACACCCCCACCTCGTCCTCGTCTCCGAGTGCGACCGCCCCTGCGCCCACACCCTGCGCACCGCCCTGCGCACCACCCACCCCCACCACACCGAGGTCGCCGCCGACGGCTCCTCCGGCTCCCTCCTCCTCAGCACCTACCCACTCACCCACCCCACCGTCCTCCCCGGCGTCATGGGGATGCCCGGCGCCACCGCGCTCATCGGCGAGAGGGACGTACATATCCAACTCGCCCACCCCATGCCCCCGCTACCCGGCCAGATCGACCTGTGGAAAACCGAACTCGGCCACCTCCGCGACCTCGCCCACGACCGCCGCGGCCGCCCCACCCTCATCGCCGGCGACTTCAACGCCTCCCAGGACCACGCCGCCTTCCGCGACCTCCTCGACGCCGGCGACCTCCACGACGCCGCCCGCCTCGCCGGCGCCACCCGCACCCCCACCTGGCCCCAGACCGGCGCCCTCCCCCCATACGTCCAGATCGACCACATCCTCCTCAGCGACCACTTCTCCGTAGACACCGTCCGCTTCCTCGACCTGCCCGACACCGACCACCGCGCAGTCCTCGCCGATCTCGCCCTCCACCAGCGACAATGACCCGCATGGCACGGACAGAGCGCACCATCCGCCCCCCGGAATGGCTGCTCAAGGGCCTCCGCCCGCAGCCCGCCCCGATCCCCTGGGCCTCCGTCGCCCGCGCCTCCGTCGCCCTGTCCGCACCCCTCGCCGTCGGCCTCGCCACCGGCCACACCACCTACGGCGCCCTCGTCTCCATGGGCGCCCTCTCCGGCGTCATCGGCGACACCGCCGACGCCTACCGGATGCGCTTCCTCAACATCGCCATCCCCCAGCTCTTCGGCGCCGCCGGCATCCTCCTCGGCACCCAGGTGTACGGCCACGGCTGGCTCGCCGTCGCCGCCCTCACCCTCATCGCCCTCCTGTCCGGCATGATCTCCTCGATCGGCGCCATCGCCTCCGTCTCCGGACTACTCCTCCTCCTCAACTCCGTCGTCGGCGCAGGACTCCCCCTCCCCGGCCCCTGGTGGAAAGCCCCCCTCCTCCTCACCCTCGGCGGAGCCGTCGTCCTCGCCCTCACCCTCCTCGGCTGGCCCTTCCGCCGCGGCGTCCCCGAACGCACCGCCGTCGCCGCCACCTACCGCGCCCTCGCCGACCTCCTAGAAACCGCCGGCACCCCCGACTACGACGACAAACGCCAAGCCGTCACCGCCGCCCTCAACCAGGCCTACGACCTCGTCCTCGCCCGCCGCACCCGCGAACACGGCCGCGCCCCCGTCCTCGTACGCCTCCTCGCCCAGCTCAACGTCGTCATCCCCATCGCCGAAGCCGCCCCCGCCGCCCACCAGCGCGCCCAGCGCCTCG